>NZ_JBNNSF010000002.1:0-739939 GCF_050277495.1 Chitinophaga sp. NPDC101104
GTGAATACGAACTGGTTGACCTTCAGGATGACGGTATAAATACCGGATGCCAGCTTGTCAACGGAAGTGGGAATGACGACCTTACCCGGTGCGTAATTGCGCACGTCCTGGTACATGACCTGTCCGGCGGTGTTCATGAGCAGGAAAGTGACGGTGGCATTGTTCAGGAGGCTGAACTGTACCTTGAAGGTGGTGAGGGCCGGGTTGGGGTAGAGGGAGAAATCCAGGATGGGATTGCTTCCCGGAGCCAGGGGCGGTACGATTTCCGGCTGCTGGAAACCCTGTGTGAGCAGGATGGGCCCCGCGGCCAGCGGGGTAATAACGGCTTCCCCGATGGTGTAATCGAACTGTATACCGCCGATGATGCCGGACCCTCCCGAGGAGGCGGCCACCTGTCTGACCAGTACCAGCTGCGAACGGGCAGGCAGCCAGGAAATGGCCAGGAACATGGCAAGCAATAGGTGCTTGGTAGAAATATGCTTCATAAAACAATGGTTATATGATGGTTCTGGAAAACGGGGTAAAATGGTTACAGGAAATACCGGTAACGGAGCATTGAGCGATCTGGTTGACGAGGGCCCTTCATTTTGCGGTCTGTGATGCCATGCTGCTATCCCCCCGGCTTTGGGGCCCGGGGAAACGGTTACTGTATAAACGGTTCATTTTTAGAGGACAATGGGGTCTCTTCAGCTTTCGACAACGTAAAACTAGAAAAAAATTGTCCCGGTGAACGGACTAGCGGAATCCGTTTCATTTTTGGCGGTTTTGGCCGGATAAGCGGCGGGATTGGACGGGAAGGACGTTTTTAACAATTTGACAAAATCAGACCGCTTTATTTATTGATAGAAAAAGATTACCTTTGCCCCCCAAATTGCATTACTTATAGTCATTTTACTTTTATGGCAGACTTAAGATTTCAAAGAAACTTTGGTATTGCGGCGCACATCGATGCCGGTAAGACCACTACCACAGAGCGTATCCTGTATTACACAGGTAAGACTCACAAAATCGGTGAGGTTCACGAAGGAGCCGCTACCATGGACTGGATGGCCCAGGAGCAGGAGAGAGGTATTACCATTACATCTGCTGCTACCACCTGTTTCTGGAACTTCCCTACCAATCAGGGCCAGAACCTGCCGGATACCAAACAGTATAAATTTAATATCATCGATACCCCGGGCCACGTGGACTTCACCGTGGAAGTAGAACGCTCCCTGCGCGTACTCGACGGTCTGGTTGCCCTGTTCTGCGCCGTATCCGGTGTTGAGCCCCAATCCGAAACGGTTTGGCGCCAGGCAAACAAATACCGCGTACCCCGTATCGGTTTCGTTAACAAAATGGACCGCTCCGGTGCAGACTTCCTGAACGTGGTTAAACAGGTGAAGGAAATGCTCGGCGCAAACCCCGTTCCCCTGACCCTGCCCATCGGCGCTGAAGATAACTTCAAAGGCGTGGTTGACCTGATCACCATGAAAGGCATCATCTGGGACGAAGCCGGTAAAGGCGCTACCTACCAGGAAATCGAAATCCCGGCAGATATGAAGGAAGAAGCCGAAGAATGGAGAGCTAAACTCGTAGAAGCTGTTGCTGAATACGATGACACCCTCATGGAAAAATTCTTCGAAGATCCTAACTCCATCTCCGAAGCCGAAATCCACGAAGCGATCCGCAAAGCCACTATCGACATGGCTATCATCCCCATGATGTGCGGTTCTTCCTTCAAAAACAAAGGTGTTCAGAAAATGCTCGACGGCGTTTGCCGCTACCTTCCTTCTCCCATGGACGTTGAAGCCGTAACCGGTACCGACCCCGAAAATGGTGAGGAAATCAAGCGCGCTCCCTCCGCTAAAGAACCCTTCGCTGCCCTCGCGTTCAAGATCGCTACCGATCCGTTCGTAGGCCGCCTGGCATTCTTCCGGGTATATTCCGGCCATCTGGACGCAGGTTCCTATGTGCTGAACACCCGCACCGGCAAAAACGAGCGTATCAGCCGTATCATGCAGATGCACGCCAACAAGCAGAACCCGATCGACTTCATCGAAGCCGGCGATATCGGCGCTGCTGTAGGTTTTAAAGATATCAAAACCGGTGACACCCTCTGCGCGGAAAACCATCCGATCGTTCTCGAATCGATGTCTTTCCCCGAGCCCGTAATCCACATCGCCATCGAGCCTAAAACACAGGCAGACGTCGATAAAATGGGTATGGCTATCGCCAAGCTCGTGGAAGAAGATCCCACGCTGAGAGCTAAAACCGACGAAGAAACCGGCCAAACCGTACTGAGCGGTATGGGTGAGCTCCACCTGGAGATCATCGTAGACCGTATGCGCCGCGAATTCAAAGTGGAAGTTAACCAGGGCGCTCCCCAGGTAGCTTACAAAGAAGCGTTCACCAACAAGGTTGAACACCGCGAAGTGTACAAGAAACAAACCGGTGGTCGTGGTAAATTCGCCGACATCCAGGTGGAAATCGGACCCGCAGACGCAGAATGGCTGAAAGAAAACGACGGTAAGTCCTTCCAGTTCATCAACGATATCTTCGGTGGTTCCGTTCCGAAAGAGTTCATTCCGGCAATTCAGAAAGGTTTCGAGCAATCCATGAACAATGGCGTTCTCGCTAACTTCCCCCTGACTTCCCTGAAAGTTCGCCTGTTCGACGGCTCCTTCCACGCAGTGGACTCCGACGCAATGTCCTTCGAGCTTTGCGCCAAATCCGCCTTCCGTGAAGCCGGCCGTAAAGCGAAACCGGTTCTGCTCGAACCCATCATGAAAGTGGAAGTTACCACCCCCGACCAGTACATGGGCGATGTAACCGGTGACCTCAACCGCCGTCGTGGTATGCTGGAAGGTATGGAATCCCGCAATGGTGCACAGGTTATCAAGGCGAAAGTGCCCCTGAGCGAAATGTTCGGTTATGTAACCCAACTCCGCTCCCTGTCTTCCGGCCGCGCAACTTCCATCATGGAGTTCTCTCACTACAACCCCGCACCGAACAACATCGCCGAAGAGGTGATCGCGAAGGTAAAAGGTAAAGTGAATGCCTAATCAGCCACAAGTTGATAGATAGAAATAAGAAAAAAACGCCCTCCGGTATTCCGGGGGGCTTTTTTCATCCACTACCTCGTCCATTTCATCCATCTTTTTTCCCACCTGAGCCGCCCCAAACGCCGGATCAGCCGCCGCTGTAACATATCACGCCCATCCCCCGTCATATATCCGGACTGTTGTTCGCTCAACATGCCGGCTTAATTAAACCCCTTCAAACCACTGATTATGCATTCAAAACCCCTGCTGGCCACAGCTTTTGTGGCCATGACCATGCTTTTTGCCTGCTCGAAAAAGAAAAACTGCGACCCCGCCCCGTCCAATTCCATCAAGTACCGCTCCCTCGGCGACGTTCAGGTGAAAAACCTCCAATCCTATCATCTCGACATCGACCTCGACGGTACCCACAACGTCTATCTCGCCCTCGGCGTCACCGGAGATGCCACCGGCACAACCGGCAAATTCTTCGCCGCCGGGATCAATAGCACAAAGTTGTTGGTGAAAGTGGATTCGACGATTTGCCTGCAACAGAACGAAGTCATCAAATCCATCGCGCCGCACCCGCGCGACTGGAAAGGGATGGAATCCTACCTCGTGGAAGCCCACATCCCCGCCGCCAGACCTAACGATACCGTTTGGACGGGCGATTGGCTAAGCGCCAACCGGAAATACATCGGTTTCCAGTTCACCCGCGACAACATCCCCTACATGGGGTGGATTTGCGTCTCGATGGACCGTACCCACCTTGCCCTCATCCTCCACGGTTGCGCCTGGCGCCGGATCAGCGAGGGCGATCTTCCCGCCGGTACCATGCCCGCTTCCTAACCGGGATCGCTGATCTCGATGATGCGCCCCGGATCGGCATCGGTACAGATGTAGACCCGCCCGTTCGGCGACACGCAGATGTCGCGGAGCCGGCCGTACCGGTTGGCGAACCAGTTTGTTGTTGATGTGACGCTTTGCCCGTTGGACGAAAGTTTCAGCTGGTAAAGCGTCGCGTTTTTGAGGCTGACGAGGAGCAGGGAATTTTTCCAGGCGGGAATGCGGTCGTGGTTGTAGAAATCCATGCCACTGACGGCGTAAGTACTGTTGCCGGTAGACCAGATTGGCGGTTTGACGTTGTTGGCATTGCAGAAGTCCAGTTCGCCGCCGTTGCAGGGGCCCTGCACATCGGGCCACCCGTAATTCCGGTTTTTTTCGATGATATTGACCTCATCTTCCGTATTGGCGCCATGTTCGGAGGTGTACAGGGTGGTGCCGGCGAATACCAGGCCTTGTGGATTGCGGTGTCCCAGGCTCCACAACGGGCTGTTCGGTACCGGGTTATCCGCCGGGACCGATCCGTCGGGCCGCAGGCGGAGCACCTTGCCGCTGAGGGAAGCCGTGTTTTGTGCCGCGCTTCCGTTGGCGGCATCGCCGGTAGTGACATACAGCATGCCGTCTGGCCCGAACCGTACCCGGGAACCATTGTGGATGCCGGCCGCAGGTATATTGTCGAGCAGGACGAGGGGCGAAGCAAGGGTGTTGTTGCGGTATTCGTATCGCACTACCTTTTCACGATAGGGCGATCCATAGTTATAAGACAGGTAAACGAAAGGGGAATTGTTGAAATAGGGATGGAGCGCCATGCCCAGGAGCCCTCCTTCGCCGTTGGCTACGATGTCGGGCAGGGTGAGGAGCGGCAGCACCTGTCCCGTTTTGGGGTTTACGCGGCAAATACGGCCGCCGCGTTCGGTCATCCAGATGAAATTATCTGGTCCCCAGAGAATTTCCCATGGGCGCCCGATGCCGGAAGCGACGACTACGCGGACTTTATCGGCCGGCCAGTCCGGATCTTCGGGCGGGTCTGCGGGATTGGGGGTGCTCTTTTTACCGCATCCGCCCGAAGCGGTAATTAAAAGTAATAGCAGCAGGGCCGGGAAGGAAGTTTTCATAGACCTGGTTTTTTAGAAGAACTGGAGAAAGGGGTGCAAATTGTCTGCCAGTCAAAAAAAATCCCGACACATTTCAACCTTTTCTTAATCGGGATGTTAAGTTTATGTTTATTGTATTCATAATCAACCATATCCTGTTTATCCCCACCGCGAAATCATATAGGCAAGCAAGCATTTCATCAAAACACATCCCATATGAAGAAAATTGGCTACCTGGCAGTTGCCCTCGCCGGCATGTTCCTGAGTATCAATGCAAATGCGCAAACACAGAAA
The DNA here is from genome assembly GCF_050277495.1 of Chitinophaga sp. NPDC101104. Lineage (NCBI taxonomy): Bacteria > Pseudomonadati > Bacteroidota > Chitinophagia > Chitinophagales > Chitinophagaceae > Chitinophaga > Chitinophaga sp. NPDC101104. The sequence goes on from NZ_JBNNSF010000002.1 coordinate 5,252, forward strand.
GGAAACATCCTTGTGGGCGCCAACCTCGCCAACATCGGCGGCACGTTTCAGGACGGAGGGAGCACGTTCAGCCTGAATCTGACGCCCAAGGCAGGATGGTTCATTAAAGACGATATCGCGATCGGCCCCGAAGTGAACCTCGGTTTGTTGACCGGCAACGGATCTACCCGTTTCAATTACGGGATCGGGGCGTTCGGGCGTTATTACATTAAAGACAAACGGATCGAATTATTGAATAAAACCCGCTGGTTCCTGGAAGCCAACGCAGGCTTTAATGGTGTAAATACCAAAGCGAGCAATGTGGCGAGCACAAATACCAATGGTCTTGGCCTTGGTTTCGGGCCTGGTCTGGCTTATTTCATCACGCCCAACATCGCGCTGGAAGCCTTGCTGAAATACAACCTGACGGTAGGCTTCGGTAGTTCGGTGACGGCGCATAACGTAGGGCTGAACCTGGGATTCCAGATTTATCTGCCCAGTGCAAAGGCGCGCCAAACGATCCGGGAGACGAAAATGGCGAAATAGCAGGAATACACCCCCTGAAAGTCGATATAATCCAACCCCATTGCAAGGGGCCGGCGGCAGAAGCCCTGCAGCTGGCCCTTTTGTCTTTTTTATCCTCCTTATTTCGGGAGCTCGAAGCGGACGAGGATTTTGTGTTTGGCGGTGGTGGGCTTGCCGTCGAGTACGGCGGGCTTCCAGCGGGGCATTTTCTCCACGATGCGTATCGCTTCTTCTTCCAGTCCGTACCCCAGGGCGTTCCCTGCTGTGAATGCATTGGCTACTACGCCATTATATAATACGGTAAATTCTACGGTGACAACTCCTTCGATTCCTGCGGCGCGGGCTTCATCGGGGTATTTGAGGTTTTTCCGGATGAAGTAGGCGAGTGCTTTGCCGCCGCCGTTGAACTGCGGCATGGTGGTTACATCCGGAGTGGGAACGTCGTAGGGTTTGCGGAGGGTGTTGCCGAGATGGAGGGCGAGGGGGAGGGAGAACCGGACGGGAACGGCGCGTTCGCCGAGGTAGCCGGGTTTCCAGGTGGGCATGGCGGTGAAGGCGTCAATGACGGCTTTGTCGAGGTTCCGGAACCCGGGTTGCTGGATGGTGATATCGGAGAGTTTGCCGTCGGGTTGTACGGTGAAATGAACGTTGACGGTAACGGTGGTGTCGTTCCGGAGGGGGATGTAGGGGATTTTCAGGTGATAGTTGATCCACAGTCCCATTTTTTCGGGGCCACCGGGGAATTCGGGGAGTTCGTCGGCCTGGAGGGCGTCGAGTTCTTTTTCGCGGTCGTAAGTGGAGTCGGGGAGGTGGGATTGGGCAAAAATCGGGAGGGAGAGGAGAAAAAAAGCTATGAGGAGGCGGAGGTGCATATGAAAGTAGAATTGACGGGTGTAATGGATTGGGTATAAGCGTATTATTTGGATGGTGGGAGGCTGGGCAAAAGGAGCCGGCCGACTAAAACTAGGGAATGGCGTCGAAAAAGTCAATGATTGGGGGAAAATATCCTGAAAAATTATTTGTGGGGATAAAAAACTTGATTACCTTTGCCCTCCCAAATTGAGGGGTAATAATAGAAGAAGTTCATTGCATATGTCTCAGAGAATTAGAATCAAGCTGAAGTCCTACGATCACAACCTGGTAGATAAATCTGCCGAGAAGATCGTTAAAACCGTTCGCAATACGGGCGCCGTGGTAACAGGTCCAATTCCTTTACCGACCGAGAAGAAAATCTTTACGGTGCTGCGTTCTCCGCACGTGAACAAAAAGGCGCGTGAGCAATTCCAACTGTGCACCCACAAGCGCCTGTTGGATATTTACACATCTTCTTCCAGAACCGTAGATGCGCTGAGCAAGCTCGATCTGCCGTCTGGTGTTGAAGTGGAGATCAAAGCGTAGGAATAGAAGGGACCTCAGCAAGGGTGGGCTTTACGCCCGCCTGAGGTATTTTATGACGACATCATTAAATACAGGCTACGCCTTCCGGGTAGCCGCCCAATAGCATTTAAACCGCTCATCCTGAGGATAGCTAGAGATCCCTCAGGCGCTGGGCTAAATTATATAACAAATGAAAGGTATTATTGGTAAAAAGATTGGCATGACCAGCATCTTCGAGGCCAACGGCAAACAGACCGCCGTTACCATCATCGAAGCCGGTCCCTGCGTGGTTACCCAGGTGAAATCCCAGGAAACTGATGGGTACAACGCTGTTCAGGTTGCATTTGGCGAAAAGAAAGCCAAAAACACTCCCAAAGCTGAACAAAATCACTTCGCGAAAGCACAAACCTCCCCTAAACGTTACGTTACCGAGTTCCGCAATCCGGATGCTGCCGTGGCTAAAGCCCTCGGAGAGACGCTCACCTGCGATATTTTCGCTGAAGGTGAGAAAATTGACGTTGTAGGTACTTCCAAAGGTAAAGGTTTCCAGGGCGTTGTTAAACGTCACGGGTTCTCCGGTGTGGGTGAAAAGACCCACGGTCAGCACGACCGTCAGCGTGCTCCGGGTTCCGTAGGTGGTTCTTCCTATCCTTCCCGTGTATTCAAAGGCATGCGCATGGCAGGTCAGATGGGTGCTGAACGCGTGAAAGTGAAAGGTCTGAAAATCGTTAAGATTTTCCCTGAGAAAAATTATATCCTGGTAAGTGGTTCCGTTCCCGGCCACAATGGTTCAATCGTTTTAATCCAGAAGTAACATGCAACTCGATATTTTAAATATAGAAGGTAAGAAAACCGGCCGTACCATCGAACTCCCTGAGGAGATCTTTGGCGTGGAGCCGAACAATCACGTGATTTACCTCGCGGTTAAACAGTACCTCGCCGCTCAGCGTCAGGGTACCCACAAGGTAAAAACCCGTGCCGAGGTGAAAGGTGCTTCCCGCAAGCTGCACAAGCAAAAAGGTACCGGCGGTTCCCGTAAAGGTAACATCCGTAACCCGCTGTATAAAGGCGGTGGTACCATCTTCGGTCCCAAGCCCCACGGCTACGACATCAAACTGAACCGTAAGGTGAAGGACCTGGCGAAAATCTCCGCCCTGTCCGTGAAAGCGAAAGCCGGCTCCATCATTATCGTGGAAGACCTGCAGCTGGACGCTCCTAAAACCAAACAGTTCAAGAGCATTCTCTCCAACCTGAACATCAACGTTGACGGCAAGAAAACCCTCGTGGTGCTGCCCGAGTACAACGATAACGTATACCTGTCACTGCGCAACATCCCCACTGTGGATTCCACCGTGCTGAGCGACGTGAACACTTACGAAATCATGAACTCCAACTTCCTGGTGTTGACGGAGAGCGCAGCCAAAATCTTCGCTGAAGACGAGACTGTAGTAGAAGCTTAATCAATTCAATCAACAAGGCCGGTTTCAGTCCGGCGAACTATAAAATAACTAACAGATGAAACTGTCTGATGTTTTAATTAAACCGGTGATCACTGAGAAGGTGAACAAAGCAACCGAAAAGTTCAACCGCTTCTACTTCATTGTTGACAAGAAAGCCAACAAACTGGAGATCAAGAAAGCTGTGGAAGATTTTTACGGTGTGACGGTAGCAGAAGTGAACACCATGGTAATGCCGGGCAAAAACAAAACCCGTTTTACCAAAGCCGGTTTTATCTCCGGCCGCAAGCCTTCCTACAAGAAAGCGGTAATCACGCTGGCAGAAGGAGAATCCATCGATCTGTATGCTAACATATAATATACCAGTGCCGTTAGCGGCGTAAGCCGTTAACCTGGATGTATATACAGATCAATTAAACAATAGTCTATTAAATCTTAGAATTAAGTAGAAATGGCACTGAAAAAATACAAACCGATTACAGCCGGTACCCGTTGGAAAATTGGTAATGCCTACGCAGAGCTGACCTCCGACACGCCTGAAAAGAGCCTCCTGGCTCCGGCAAAAAGGACCGGCGGTAGAAACGCACAAGGCCGTAGATCCATGCGTTACATCGGCGGCGGGCACAAGAAACAATACCGTGTTGTTGACTTCAAACGCGACAAGACCGGTATTCCCGCAACTGTAAAAACGATCGAGTACGATCCGAACCGTACCGCGTTCATCGCGCTGCTGAACTATGCAGACGGCGAAAAACGTTACATCATCGCTCCCCAGGGCCTGCAGGTTGGCGCTACCGTAGTAAGCGGCGCTGATTCCGCTCCTGAAGTAGGGAACGCACTGCCGCTGAAGAATATGCCCCTGGGTACCGTAGTTCACAACATCGAACTGCAGCCCGGTAAAGGTGGAGCCATCGCGCGTTCCGCAGGTGCATACGCCCAGCTGAGCAACAAGGAAGAAAAATATGCCGTATTGAAAATGCCCTCCGGCGAGCTGCGCAAGGTACTGAACACCTGCATGGCTACCGTGGGTACCGTTTCGAACTCCGATCACGGTCTGCAATCCATCGGTAAGGCTGGTGCCAACCGTTGGAGAGGTATCAAGCCCCGCAACCGTGGTGTAGCGATGAACCCCGTAGATCACCCGATGGGTGGTGGTGAAGGTAAGTCCTCCGGTGGTCACCCCCGTTCCAGAACTGGTAAATACGCCAAAGGCCTGAAAACGAGGAAGCCGCATAAGAGCTCCGACAAGCTGATCATCAGCCGCAAAAACGGTAAAAAACTTTAATAACGTCTAACGCGTTCCCGTTCCGCGTAACAGCGGAACGGGGATGGTAAATAAACTAACAACATGGGTCGTTCCATTAAAAAAGGTCCTTACGTAGACATTAAATTAGAAAACAAGGTTCTCAAGCAGAACGAAGGCACCAAACGCACGGTGATCAAAACCTGGAGCCGCCGTTCTACGATTACGCCTGACTTCGTGGGTCACACTTTTGCCGTTCACAACGGTAACAAGTTCATCCCGGTTTACGTAACTGAGTTCATGGTAGGTCATAAACTGGGCGAATTCGCCCCTACCCGCAACTTCAAAGGGCACGCTAACAAGAAAATGTAGTCATCGGTTTTAAGGTTTCCCGTTTTCGGTTCCGGCTAAAGGAGATTCTCGAAAGGACGAAGGAAACAGACAGGACCGGACGCTGAAACAAGAAACTTAACATCACTCAGAAACAAATAACAATGGAAGCAGTAGCTAAGCTGAACAATAATCCTACCTCCACCCGCAAAATGCGTTTGCTTGCAGACCTGATCCGCGGCCTGGATGTAGAGAAAGCTTTGAATATTTTGAAATTCCATCCCAAACACCCGAGCACTCCGCTGGAGAAACTGTTGCTCTCCGCTGTGGCTAACTGGAAAGTGAAGAATGAAGGAGCACGGGTAGAAGATGCTAACCTGTACGTTAAAACGATCTTCGTTGACGGCGGCCGTATGCTGAAAAGAATGCGCCCCGCTCCCCAGGGAAGAGGGTACCGTATCCGCAAACGCAGCAACCACGTAACACTGGCTGTTGATAGCCGTCCGGTTCAACAAGGTTAAGCAAACTGTAGGAAAAATATATTTAAACTCATAGACAAATAAAACCAGAACATGGGTCAGAAAACAAATCCTATTGGTAACAGGTTAGGTATCATCAGAGGATGGGACTCTAATTGGTATGGCAGCAAAAAAGATTATGCTGTTAAACTGATCGAAGATAACAAGATCAGAACTTACCTCAACGCACGTATCAACAAGGGTGGTATCTCCCGCGTAGTGATCGAGCGTACCCTGGGTAAGCTTATCATTACCATTCATACCTCCAAACCTGGTATCATCATAGGTAAAGGCGGTAACGAAGTGGATCGCATCAAGGAAGAGCTGAAAAAGCTGACCGGTAAGGAAGACGTACAGATCAACATCCTGGAGATCCGTCGCCCCGAGATCGACGCCACTATCGTAGCTGAAACTATCGCCAAACAGATCGAAAGCCGTATCAACTATAAACGCGCCATCAAAATGGCGATTGCTACCGCACTGCGCATGGGTGCAGAAGGTATCAAGGTGAAAGTAGGCGGCCGCCTCGGTGGTGCTGAAATCGCACGTTCCGAAGAAATGAAGCAAGGCCGCGTTCCCCTGCACACTTACCGCATGGACATCGACTACGCTTCCCTCTTCGCGCTGACCGTTTACGGTAAGATCGGTATCAAAGTTTGGATTTGTAAAGGTGAAGTGCTGGGTAAGCGCGACCTCAACCCGAACGCCATCTCCGATAAGGCTGAAGGCGGACGTCCGGGCGGTGACCGTGGTGATCGCGGCGGCCGTGGCGGTGATCGTGGCGACCGTGGTGGTCGTGGCGGCGAAAGAAGAGGTGGTGACCGTGGCCCTCGCAAGTAAGCTGAACTTTGGATATTTCATTAACAACAACTTTTTAACAACATAAACGATGTTACAGCCCAAGAGAACGAAACACAGGAAGATGCAAAAAGGCCGCATCAAAGGGAACGCGAAACGCGGTGCGCTGCTTTCTTTCGGTTCATTCGGCCTTAAAGCATTGGAACCTAAATGGATCACTGACCGTCAGATCGAAGCTGCCCGTGTGGCTTTGACCCGTCACATGAAACGTGAAGGTAACGTGTGGATCCGTATTTTCCCCGACAAGCCGATCACGGCAAAACCGCTGGAAGTGAGGATGGGTAAAGGTAAAGGTGCGCCCGACCATTGGGCGGCCGTTGTGAAGCCCGGTCGCATCCTGTTCGAAGCTGACGGTGTACCCTTACAGGTAGCCAAAGAAGCGATGGAACTGGCAGCACAGAAGCTTCCGATCAAGGTGAAATTCGTTATCCGTCGCGACTACGTTGCGTAATAGGAGAGGACTCCACCGAGTATAATTAAACCTGATAACCAGAAACAAAATAAATAACGATGCCTAAAGCAAAACTGGATCTTAAAGGCCTGAGCGATCAGGATTTGAAAGACAAACTGTCTGAAGAAGCCCTGCGCCTGAAAAAGATCACGTTCAGCCACGCGGTAACGCCGATCGAAAATCCCATGCAGATCCGCTTCATGAGAAGAGAGCTCGCCCGCATTCAAACTGAACTGCGTAGAAGACAACTGGGATTCTAAACATTAGCATTCACCATTTCCGCCGGAAGGCGGTAAGGAAGTAAATAAACTTTCAACAATGACGACCGAAAGAAAATTAAGAAAAACCAGGATCGGGGTTGTATCCAGCAACAAAATGGATAAAACCATTACCGTGAACGTTGAACGTAAGGTAAAACACCCGATCTACGGTAAGTTCGTAAAGAAAACCACCAAATTCATGGCGCACGACGATAAAAACGAGTGCAGCATTGGTGACACTGTTCGTATCATGGAAACCCGCCCGATGTCCAAAAACAAATGCTGGCGCATGGTGGAAGTGATCGAAAAAGTAAAATAATTATTATTTGTTTCAAGCTGCCGGAAACCGATCATGGCCCTGCAGCCGCTGCTAAAACAATTACAAACGCATTACGATGATACAACAAGAATCAAGGCTGAACGTAGCAGATAACAGTGGCGCCAAAGAAGTGCTCTGCATCCGCGTACTCGGCAACTCCGGCCAGGACTACGCAGGTGTGGGCGACAAGATTGTGGTGACCGTGAAGGACGCCATCCCCGGTGGCGGTATGAAAAAAGGTACCGTAACCAAAGCTGTTATTGTAAGAACGAAGAAGAAACTCCGTCGCCGCGACGGTTCTTACATCCGCTTCGACGACAACGCCGTAGTATTGCTGAATAACTCTGACGAGCCGCGCGGTACCCGTATATTCGGTCCGGTTGCCCGTGAGCTTCGCGATAAAGGATACATGAAGATCATCTCCCTGGCACCTGAAGTGCTTTAAGGAGTCGACATAGGATTTCGGATACAGGATCAAAGTTGTTGGGCATAAGTGGGTTATATATAGTGACGCGCTTTATGTGAATAACTGGATTCAGTATCCGAAATCTTTGCATATCTTTGCAGCCCGTTTCATAAAACGACATATATTTTAATCAAGCGAGACCCAAGTTTTGCTTGGCGTATAAACAAACAAACAGATGAAAACTAGATTTAAGCCTAAGTTCAACATTAAGAAAGGCGACCTGGTTGTGGTAATTTCCGGTGAGGACAAGGACCGTACCAAAGCGCGCAAGGTGTTGGAAGTCATCGTAGATGCCACCAATCCTAAAGTGCTGGTAGAAGGCGTGAACATCATCACCAAGCACACGAAACCGACTGCGCAGAACACCAAGGGTGGTATCGTTAAGCAGGAGGCTCCCATTTCCCTTTCCAACGTAATGTTGTGGGATGCTAAGGCTGGTAAAGCTACGCGCGTAAACCGCCAGAGAGAAAATGGTAAAGTAGTTCGTATCGCTAAAAAATCAGGGGAGGTAATCAAATAATGGCAAACACATCATATCAACCCAGACTGCAGGCTAAATACCGCAACGAAGTGGTAGCTACGCTGCAAAAGAAATTCAACTATAAAAGCGTGATGCAGGTTCCCCGCCTGACCAAGATCTGCCTGAACCAGGGTATCAACGGTGCTGTGGGTGACAAGAAACTGGTAGATGTTGCGGTAGACGAAATGACCCGCATCGCAGGTCAGAAAGCCATCGCTACCCTGTCTAAGAAAGACATCTCCAACTTCAAACTGCGTAAGCACATGCCCATCGGTGCGCGTGTAACCCTGCGCGGCGTGAACATGTACGAATTCCTCGATCGCCTGATCGCCGTTTCCCTCCCCCGCGTACGCGACTTCAAGGGTGTGAACGAGAAGGCTTTCGACGGCCGCGGTAACTATACCATGGGTATTACCGAGCAGATCATCTTCCCGGAAATCGACATCGACAAGGTGACCAAAATCACTGGTATGGACATCACGTTCGTTACTACCGCCCAAACCAACGAAGAAGCTTACGAGCTCCTGAAAGAAATGGGTATGCCGTTCAAGAACATCAAAAAAGATCAACAATAATAACACATGGCAAAAGAATCCGTAAAAGCCAGACAAAGAAAGAGAGAAGCCATGGTGGCTAAGTTCGCTGAAAAACGCGCCCAGCTGAAAGCTGAAGGTGATTACGCAGCGCTCGACAAACTGCCTAAAAACGCTTCTCCCGTTCGCCTGCACAACCGTTGCCAGCTGACCGGTCGTCCGAAAGGTTACATGCGTCAGTTCGGCATTTGCCGTAACATGTTCCGCGACATGGCACTGGCAGGCAAAATCCCTGGCGTAAGAAAAGCTTCCTGGTAATTTTTACCGGCAGCTCCGACAAGTTTTTTTGATTCCTATCTATATCGATTGGATATCGCATTGTACACATTTACAACTTTAACTAACAATGGTTACTGATCCAATAGCAGATTTTCTGACACGCGTCCGCAATGCCCAAATGGCAAACCACCGGATCGTGGAAATTCCAGCTTCCAAACTGAAGAAACGCATTACCGAGATCCTGTACGACAAAGGTTATATCCTGAAGTACAAATTCGAGGAAGACAACAAACAGGGCATCATCAAGATCGCTCTGAAATACGATCCCCAGACCAAGGTTCCGGCTATCACCGACCTGCAGCGGATTTCCCGTCCCGGTCTGCGTCAATACTCCAAACCCGAAGATTTCAAGCGAATCAAGAACGGTCTGGGTGTAGCGATCATCTCCACTTCCAAAGGTGTTATGACCGACAAGGAAGCCAAAGCGCAAAACGTAGGTGGCGAAGTAGTTTGCTACGTATATTAATCATATTTTGATCCCGTCCTTTACCAGGGCGGGATTAACGGCATTTTCGATTATTAAGCCTTCTATACGGGCTGAACCCGGGATGCCGGTTCACAACAAATAAACTGACACATCATGTCACGTATAGGCAGAAGCCCGATTAAATTGGCCAGCGGCGTAACGGTTACCGTGAACGCTACTAACGAGGTGACCGTAAAAGGCCCCAAAGGCGAACTGAAACAAGCGATCGATCGCGATATCAAAGTGGAAACGAAAGACGGCGAACTGTTGGTTACCCGTCCGACCGACCAGATCCGTCACCGCGCCCTGCATGGTCTGTACCGCGCCCTCCTCGCCAACATGGTGACCGGCGTAACCGAAGGTTTCAAGAAACAACTGGAACTGGTAGGTGTAGGTTACAAAGCTGCTCACAACGGTCAGCTGCTCGACCTGTCCCTCGGTTACTCCCACAACATCATCTTCGAAATTCCGAAGGAACTGAAGGTGAACACCGTTACCGAAAAAGGTAAAAACCCGCTGATCCAGCTGGAAGGTATCGACAACCAGCTCCTGGGCCAGGTTGCCGCTAAAATCCGCAGCCTCCGCAAACCCGAGCCGTACAAAGGTAAAGGTGTGCGCTACAGCGACGAAGTGGTACGTAAGAAAGCTGGTAAATCCGCCGGTAAATAATTTCCGGTCCCTTCGCTGCGCGGCATAAGGCTGTAAGGATAGGGGACAGGACCATTTTAAAACATGAAAGTAAACATTGGACAGCAGTGCCCGATGTTTACTTTACCAATAAAATCCCGGCAGCATCGGGAGATCAAATACTTAAAGTAATGATTACAAAAGCAAACAGAAGACAGAATATCCGCTTTCGTATCCGTAAGAAGATCAGCGGAACTGCACAGAAGCCCAGACTGTCCGTATTTCGCAGCAACGCGGAGATTTACCTCCAGTTGATCGACGATACGACCGGCACTACCCTGGCATCTGCATCTTCCCGCGATAAAGCGCTGGCAGGTGTGACTGGCAACAAATCCGAAAAGGCGAAGCAAGTAGGTGCTGCCCTGGCCGCTAAAGCGACCGCACTGGGTATCACTACCTGCGTGTTCGACCGTTCCGGTTATCTCTACCATGGCCGCGTTAAGGCAACTGCCGAAGGCGCGCGCGAAGGCGGTCTGCAATTCTAATCAAACTGATATCGTAATTCTTATTAAATAAAAATGGCAAAGAATTCATTCAATAAAGTAAAAGCCGGCGATCTGGAACTGAAAGAGAAGGTTGTAGTTATCAACAGGGTTACCAAGACTACCAAGGGTGGTCGTACTTTCTCCTTCTCCGCGCTGGTGGTAGTGGGTAACGAAAACGGCGTGGTAGGTCACGGTCTGGGTAAAGCCAAGGAAGTGCAGGAAGCGATCACCAAAGGTATCGACGATGCAAAGAAGAACCTGATCAAGATCCCCGTTCACCACGGTACTATTCCTCACGACCAGCTGGCTAAGGAAGGCGCTGCCAAAGTGCTTATCAAACCTGCTGCTCACGGTACCGGTGTAATCGCCGGAGGTTCCATGCGCGCCGTTCTGGAAAGCGCTGGTATCACCGACGTACTCGCCAAATCCCTCGGCTCCGCAAACCCCCACAACGTGGTGAAAGCTACTTTCAAGGCGCTGGGCCTGCTGCGTGAACCTATTCAGGTAGCCAAAACCCGCAACGTGTCCCTGAAGAAAGTCTTCAACGGATAATCACCGGGCCGATATAATCCCGGTGCTGCGGCCAGGCTTCAGTTACCGGAATTTTTCATTGGAAATATATCAAAGTAAAATGGCAAAGATCAAGATCACCCAGGTAAAGAGCGGAATCGACCGTCCTGAACGTCAGAAGCTGACGCTGAAGGCGCTCGGTCTGAAAAAGATGAACAATTCCGTTGAGGTGGAAGCTACTCCCCAGATCCTGGGCATGGTTCGCACCGTTCACCACCTGGTGAAAGTGGAACAAGTGAATGCATAATGTAAAATTTTCATTTTTACATTTGGCTTTCTGTTTTTTTGAATTATCATTGTAAAAGCGAGCGGTTGATTTCCGCGCAAGTAAAACAATTACACAAATGAGCTTACATCAACTCCGTCCTGCACAAGGCGCAGTACATAAAGAAAAACGCCTGGGTCGCGGTGAGGCCTCCGGTAAAGGTGGTACCTCTACGAAAGGTAACAAAGGTGCCCAATCCAACACCGGTTACTCCAGCAAACGTGGTCACGAAGGTGGCCAGATGCCGATCCAGCGCCGTCTGCCCAAACGTGGTTTCCATCCGATCAGCCGTGTAGACTACAAAGTCTTCAACATCGGTCAGCTGGACACTATCGTTGAAAAATACGGTATCCAGGAATTCAGCCTCGAGAACCTCTACATGAACGGCCTCATCAGCAAAACCGACCAGGTGAAAGTACTGGGCCACGGTGAACTGAAGAGCAAAGTAACGCTGAAAGTGAACGCGATCAGCGAGAAAGCCAAAGCAGCCATCGAAGCAGCTGGTGGTTCTGTGGAACTGGTTTAAGAAATTACGATAGAGAAGGCGCCTACGGAGTAGTGCGTCTTTTCGAATTTTACACGCGTTATTAAACTCTTATCTTCCTGTGAAGAAATTTATCGAAACCATAAAGAACATCTGGAGTATCGAGGACCTGCGTAAACGCATCCTCACAACGCTGCTCCTGGTACTGGTATACCGTGTTGGTTCCTATATCACCCTTCCCGGTCTCGATCCCAACGAGCTGGCCAAATTCTCCGAGACTTCCCAGCAAGGTATCCTGGGGCTGTTCAACATGTTTGCCGGTGGGTCTTTCTCCCGCGCATCCATCTTCGCCCTCGGCATCATGCCCTATATCTCGGCGTCTATCGCCATTCAGCTCCTCACGATCGCCGTTCCCTATTTCCAGAAATTACAGAAAGAAGGTGACAGCGGCCGGAAGAAGATCAACCAATACACCCGCCTGCTCACAGTTATCGTGACGGCTTTCCAGGCCAGTGCCTACGTTGCGTACCTCAGAACGCAATCCGGTGCGGCGCTCATCCCCGCATACGGCGGCTTCATGTTCTGGCTCTCCACCACCGTGGTGCTGACCGCCGGAACGCTGTTCGTTATGTGGCTGGGTGAAAAAATCACGGATAAGGGCATTGGTAACGGTACCTCCATCATCATCATGATGGGCATCCTCGCCCGCCTCCCCGAATCCCTCCTGCAGGAATTCTCCCTGAAAACAACAGGCGCCGGCGGCGGTCTCCTCATCTTCCTCGTGGAAATTGCCATGTTCATCGTGATCACCATCGGGCTCATCCTGCTGGTACAGGGAACACGCAAAATCCCGGTGAATTACGCCAAGAGAATCGTAGGCAATAAACAATACGGTGGCGTTCGCCAGTTCATTCCCCTCAAAGTGAATGCTGCAGGCGTTATGCCCATCATCTTCGCCCAGGCCATCATGTTCATCCCGGCCACGGCGATCGGTTTTGCCACCCAGAGCGAAGGCGCGTCCGGCTTCATCCGTATCTTCAGCGATCACACCAACCCCTGGTACAATGTGATCTATGCGGTACTGGTGATCGTCTTCACCTTCTTCTACACCGCGCTCATTTTCAACCCCACCCAAATGGCGGACGAAATGAAACGCAACAACGGGTTCATCCCCGGTGTGAAACCCGGTAAAGCTACTGCCGACTACATCGGCGCCGTTATGGACCGCATCACCCTCCCGGGCTCGGTGTTCCTGGCGCTCGTAGGCGTACTGCCCGGTATCGCTGCCGCACTCAACGTGAACAGCCAGTTCGCTACCTTCTTCGGTGGTACCTCGCTGCTGATCATGGTAGGTGTAATCCTCGATACCCTGCAGCAGATCGAAAGCCAGCTGCTCATGCGTCACTACGACGGTCTCATGAGCTCCGGCCGCATCAAAGGCAGAACTTCACCCGCCAACGCATAACCGCACCAGGCAAATATATTGGCAGCCATCCTGAACTAATGAGCAGGATGGCTGTTTTGTTTACGGCAATGCCGTCTCGGCATTTTTAGTTAATTTTGCATGTTATGATTCATTATAAGACAAAAGAAGAAATTGAGCTGATGCGGGAAAGTGCCCAGCTGGTAAGCGCCACGCTCGCAGAGGTGGCCCGCCGGCTGAAGCCAGGCATGAGCACGCTGGACGTCGACGCCATCGCGGAGCAATTCATCCGCGACCACGGTGCGGTGCCCTCCTTCAAAAATTATAAAGGGTTTCCCAATACCTGCTGCATTTCCGTGAACGAAGCGGTGGTGCATGGCATTCCCAATGCATATGTGATCAAGGAGGGCGACCTCGTTTCTGTAGACGTAGGGGTGTTCAAGAACGGATTCCATGGCGACAGTGCCTATACCTTCGCGATAGGGGAGGTCCCGGCGCATGTACGGAAGCTGATGACCGCTACGAAGGTGGCGCTCAACAAGGGCATTGAAAAGGCCATTGTGGGCAACCGGGTAGGCGATATCGCCTATGCCATCCAGGACTACCTGGAGAAGGAGCGGGGATATGGCGTGGTGCGTGAGCTGGTAGGCCACGGATTGGGCCGTAACCTCCATGAAGACCCCCAGGTGCCGAATTATGGCCGCAGGGGCAGCGGTGCCGTGCTGAAGGATGGATTGGTGATCGCGATCGAGCCGATGGTGAACCTGGGTACCCGGGACGTGGAGTACCTGGAAGATGGTTGGACGGTTGTGACGAGAGACCGGAAGGTGTCGGTGCACTACGAACATACGGTTTCGGTGCAGAAGGGGAAGGCCGACGTGCTGTCCACTTTTGTGGAAATCGAGGCGGCTGAGCAGCAAAACCCGGTGTTGGCGGCGGCGGTGGCGCAATAAAATGCCCCATGCCTATAAGTAATCCTATATACATATCATCTTGCTTTGTAGATAGTTGTAGAATTATTCACAACAAGTGGGGGGACTTTATCCACAATCCGGATATTTAAAAATATTATTTGCCCTAAATTTTTCTCTTTCAGAAACTTTTATGGTATCTTTGCATTCCTAAAAATTTTTATGGCGAAACAGGCACTGATTAAACAGGATGGTATTATTCTCGAAGCCTTATCAAATGCGATGTTCCGGGTGAAACTGGAAAACGGGCATGAGATTCTGGCCACCATTTCTGGGAAAATGCGGATGCACTATATTCGCATCCTGCCGGGCGACAAGGTTGGGGTTGAGATGAGCCCTTATGATTTGAGCAGGGGTCGTATAATTTTCAGGTATAAATAATAAAATACACTAGTAGATTTATAACTATTGACTCATGAAAGTAAGAGCTTCCATCAAGAAAAGAAGTGCAGACTGCAAGATCGTTCGCCGCAAGGGTAAATTGCTGGTGATCAACAAAAAGAATCCCCGTTTTAAGCAACGTCAGGGATAATCGCATCTGTTACTCATTATAAAGAATAATAAACTAAACAATTAATATGGCACGTATAGCCGGTATTGATCTTCCTAAAAACAAAAGGGGTGAAATTGGACTGACTTACATCTTCGGAATCGGTCACTCCACCGCAGTGTATATCCTGAATAAGGCGGAAATTGACTTGAACAAGAAAGTGAAGGATTGGAATGACGATGAGCAAGCTGCGATTCGTAACATTATCAATGGCGAGCTGAAAGTTGAAGGTCAACTGCGTTCCGAGGTTCAGATGAACATCAAGCGTCTGCTGGATATCGCCTGCTACCGTGGTCTGCGTCACCGTAAAGGTCTGCCGGTTAGAGGCCAGCGTACCCGTACCAACAGCCGTACCCGTAAAGGTAAGCGTAAGACGGTTGCAGGTAAAAAGAAGGCACCGAAGAAATAGTGATAAATTCCCTGGTCTGCTGGTCCTCCGTCCAAATCCGGGAGGCGGCGGCATAAGGGGTTTTTATAGACAAGCGGATTTGGAGTTTCATAGTTGGAATTTTAACGTATTATGGCAAAAGCATCAAATACTAAAGCTGCCGCTAAAAAGAGGGTAGTAAAAGTGGATAACTTCGGAGATGTACATATCTCTGCAAGTTTCAACAACATCATCGTGAGCATCACCAACAAGCAGGGTCAGGTTATCTCCTGGTCTTCTGCTGGTAAGATGGGCTTCAAGGGTTCTAAAAAGAACACTCCTTATGCTGCTCAGCTGGCTGCTAGCGATGCCGCCAAAACTGCAATCGACGCTGGCCTGAAAAGAGCTGACGTATTTGTGAAAGGACCCGGCGCCGGCCGTGAAAGCGCAATCCGCGCCATCGCGAATTCCGGTATCGAGGTAACCCTCATCAAAGACGTTACTCCGCTGCCGCACAACGGTTGCCGTCCTCCGAAAAAGAGAAGGGTATAGTCTCGAGATATTCCGATACGAATTATCCGGTACAATTGAACTTTTGTACCGGTTAATTCGTATTCGTAATTAATATTTTATTACATTTATTATTCACCAGTGGGTGCACGATCGGATTTTAAGATTTTTAAATGAGCGTGCATCGGAACTAAAAATCTGCAACACAGAACATGGCAAGGTACACAGGACCAAAGACCAAGATCTCCAGGATTTTTGGAGAGCCTATCTTAGGCAATGGCAAGTATTTAGGCAAGAACAGCAACCCTCCCGGTCAGCACGGCGCACAGCGCAAGCGTAAACAACTGGGCGAGTACGCGCTGCAGCTGAGAGAGAAACAAAAAGCGAAGTACACTTACGGCGTACTGGAAAAACAGTTCCGTAACCTCTTCGAAGAAGCGAACCGTCGTAAAGGCGTTACTGGTGAAGTATTGATCAAATTGCTGGAAGCACGTCTGGACAACACCGTGTTCCGCATGGGCATCGCTCCTTCCCGCCCGGCTGCCCGTCAGCTCGTTTCCCACAAACACATTACCGTTAACGGCGTGGTGGTGAACGTTCCTTCCTACCAGCTGAAACCCGGCGACATCGTAGGCCTCGAAGCTAAATCCGCAGGCAACACCGCGGTGACCAGCCAGGTTCGCGGCAAGAACCCCAAGTACAACTGGGTAGACTTCAACGAGAAAGAACTGAGAGGTACTTTCATCGCTTACCCCGAAAGAGAATCTGTTCCCGAAAACATTAAGGAGCAGCTGATCGTGGAATTGTACAGCAAGTAATAACGTTATAGCCATCCCGTAACCCGGGATGGCTATATCCGTAAAACATACCTTAAAAACATAAATCAAGCATATCAATGGCAATTCTTAATTTCCAAAAGCCTGACAAGATCGTTTTGCAGAAGTCTACCGACTTTGAAGCTCAATTCGAATTCCGTCCGTTAGAACCGGGTTATGGTGTGACAATTGGTAACGCGCTCCGCCGCGTGCTGTTGTCGTCTTTGGAGGGCTATGCCATTGTGGGTATCAAGATCGAAGGCGCTGATCACGAGTTTGGCACCCTGAAAGGGATCACGGAAGACGTTACTGAGATCATCCTCAACCTGAAACAGGTTCGTTTCAAGAAAATCGTTGAGAATGAAGTAAGCAGCGAGAAAATCCAGATCTCTATCAAGGGCAAAACCGAGTTCCGGGCAGATATGATCGAGAAAGCGACCAACTCTTTCCAGATCATGAACCCCGAACTGCTGATCTGCACCCTGGATCCTTCCGCCAAGCTGGACATCGAGCTGACCATCGGCAAAGGCCGCGGTTACGTTCCGGCAGAGGAAAACAGACCCAAAGATGCAGTGTTTGGTTATATCGCGATCGATTCCGTGTTCACGCCCATCAAAAACGTGAAATACAGCATCGAGAACACCCGTGTGGAGCAGAAGACCGACTACGAGAAACTGATCATGGAAGTAGTGACAGACGGTACCATCCATCCGGAAGAAGCGGTAAAACAAGCTTCCCGTATCCTCATCCAGCACCTGATGATCATCACCGATGAAAACATCAGCTTTGATACCAAAGACGCTGAGAAAGAAGATGTGGTAGACGAACAAACCCTGCAGCTGCGCAAGATCCTGAAAACTCCCTTGGAAGATCTGGACCTGAGCGTACGCGCATTCAACTGCCTGAAAGCGGCCAAAATCAACTCCCTGAGCGAACTGGTACAGTACGAACAGGAAGAGCTGATGAAATTCCGCAACTTCGGTCAGAAATCCCTCAGCGAGATCGAACAAGTGCTGGGCGAAAGAGGCCTGCATTTCGGTATGGACCTGTCCAAACTGAAACTCGACGAAGAATAGTATTCATTTCGTAAATCACGCCGCCGTTAGGATGGGCGTGATTTGCATTTTATAACAAGTACCTTGCAATTCCTGACACGGTGCGAGGGAAACCAAACAACAAAAAGTCATGCGTCACGGAAAGAAATTGAACAAACTGAGCCGCACGTCCGCTCACCGCAAAAGCCTCATGAGCAACCTGGCTTGCGAACTCATTGCTCACAAACGTATCACCACCACCCTGGCTAAAGCCAAAGCACTCCGCGTTTACGTAGAGCCCCTGCTGACCCGTGGTAAAACCGACGACACCCACAACCGTCGTATCGTGTTCAGCTACCTGCAGGACAAAGAAGCTATCCAGGAACTGTTCGGCCCCATCAGCGAGAAAATCGCCAGCCGTCCCGGTGGATACACCCGTATCATCAAGCTTGGCAAACGTATCGGTGACAACGCCGAAACTGCGCTGATCGAACTGGTTGACTTCAACGAAATCTACGGTAAAACTGCCGCTGCTGATAAAGCTCCCGCCAAGAAAACCCGTCGTGCCGGCGGTAAGAAAAAGGCTGAAGCTGAAGGCGCTGAAGCACCCGCTGCTGAAGAAAAAGCTGCTGAGTAGTTTTTCGAGAAAGCTATACAGAAGGGATAAGGTTCATACCTTATCCCTTTTTTTATGCAGGAAAGGAAGAAATGGATTTTTGAAAAGAGGGATTCCGGAGCTGCTGCAAAATCACGTTTTTTGATCGCATCATCACCACTTTGTTATGAACGATAAATGGAAAAGGTGGATGGAGGTTGCCCGGGTTTTACGTGAAACGCCAGGGGCTGAGATCTGCTGCCCCGAATGCAAAGCAGGAAAGCTGGAATTTAAAGACGAATTGATCATGAAAAACCTTGACCGCTTCGTGGTTCACGGCCGCCAGATTTTGAATACATATAGAAAAAACGTAATTTAGCGTCACCGGCACCTAATATCCTCCCTATGAACTACATGAAATGCCAGCACTGTACCGAATACAGCGCATTGAAATCCGAATACCTCACGTTCTGCGACCATTGCGGCAAGAAATTTCCCGTCATTTATAAAGATTGGCTGGCACATCATCCGGATGGCAACCTCGACGCATTCGGGCTGGAGAACGGTATTTCCGGGGAGGAATTTGCCGCACTGGAGCGCCGGAAGGAGCGGAAGGCCCATTTTACGCTGCGGAAAAAAGCGACGCTGGCTTTCGGGATCGTTTGCTTTGTGGCGGTCCTGGGACTGAGCTTCCTGTACGGGCCCTACCTGATGGCGTTTTTCAGGGAGCCCAGGGTGTCACCCACGCTGCTGCAGGCCGATCAATGGCGGACTTTTAAAGGGCATCTCATCCGGATCCAAACACCATTGTCTCTGCGGCCCGAATCCCCCGACGACCGTCCCAATATGCGCAGAAAGGCCTTCCAGGCCGGCGGAAGGGCAGAAGGGATCATGATCAGGATGGAAGAATCGGTATTCCTGGCGCAGGCCAGCGTGGTCCTGGAGGAGGCGGCGCAACGGACGGCCCGCGAAATGGAGATCAAACCCGGCGTATCCCGGTTCAGCTATACTTCCCGCGAACTGCAAGTGGACGGCCAGCCGGCGCTGTTACAACAGGGGACGTACGTGTTGCAGGAAACTTCGCCCGTTGCTTTTCAAAGCCTCGTTTTCGTAAAAGGCGGCAGCCAGGTACAGTTGTTAGTGACCCATTCGGCCGATGATCCTGCCGGTAAACAGACTGCTGACAAAATCATGACATCCATTCATATGAATTGATCGGAAAAACCTGCACGAAATTCAAAATCATGCCCTAACTTTGCGCAGTTTTAATCGTCCTTTTCGGGACATAAAAAAAGTAAGGGTAAGAAGAAATGCCGCAGACTATCAGATCCACACAGCCTGCCATGCTGTTGCTCGAAGATGGCACCGTTTTCCACGGAAAAGCGTTCGGTAAAGTAGGTACCGCGTCCGGGGAACTTTGTTTTAATACCGGGATGACCGGCTACCAGGAGGTGTTCACAGACCCTTCCTACAAAGGTCAGGTGCTGATCATGAACAACTGCTACGTAGGCAACTACGGCACCAAAAAGGAAGACGTGGAATCCAGTTCCGTAAAGATCAGCGGTCTGATCTGCAAGAACATCGCTTCCAACTACTCCCGTAAAATGGCCGACCAGAGCCTCGCCACTTTCCTGGAAGAGAACAACCTGGTCGCGATTCACGAAGTGGATACCCGTGCGCTGGTGGCCCATATCCGCAACAAGGGCGCCATGAACTGCATCATCTCCTCCGAAATCCTGGACGAACAGGAGCTGGCCAAGCGCCTGAAAGAAGTTCCCTCCATGGAAGGCCTCGCGCTTTGCGCCGAAGTATCTACCAAAGAACCTTATTTCGTAGGTGACCCCAACGCCGAGATCCGCATCGCGGTGCTGGACAACGGGGTGAAGCGCAACATGCTGAAATGCCTCTCCGAAAAAGGTGCCTACCTGAAAGTGCACCCCACGCAAACGTCTTTCGAAACCTGCGAGGAGTTCAAACCGCACGCTTATTTCATTTCCAACGGCCCTGGCGACCCTGCTCCGCTGACTTACGCCGTGGAAACCATCAAGAAAGTACTGGCCGCCGAGCGCCCGCTCTTCGGCATCTGCCTCGGGCATCAGCTGCTGGCTATGGCCAACGGGATCCCGACCTATAAAATGCACCATGGCCACCGCGGCCTGAACCACCCGGTGAAGAACCTGCAGACCGGCAAATGCGAGATCACTACGCAGAACCACGGTTTCGCGATCGACAAGCAGGCGGTGGAAGCTTCCGAGAACGTGGAAGTGACCCATATCAACCTGAACGACAATTCCGTAGAAGGTATCCGGATCAAGAACAAACCGGCGTTTTCGGTGCAATATCACCCGGAAAGCACGCCTGGTCCGCACGATTCGCGTTACCTGTTCGATGATTTCTTTACAATGATCCGCAATCATACCAAATAAGGTGTGAATGCGACAAGATAGGGAAGAGGCCTCCGCACAGGGGGCCTTTTTTTATGCCCTGAAATGTGGGATAGGGGAAAAATGGACGGTCCTGAGGAGTCAGGACCGTTGCATTTTAAAATTCCACGTTATGAAAACTAGCGAAAGGTACCATGCGGTAAAGCACGATACCTACCTTGTCTTTTCATTACATGACAATAATAGGAAAAATTCGGCGAGATGAGGATTTAAAAAGGGGCTAAGTTTTCTTGAAATAGAGGATTTCAAAATGCAATCGGTTGGAGAGGGCTGAAATTGTATGGGAAAAAAAATACGGCTCTGTGAACAGAGCCGTTTGCCTTTATAAATTCCACGTTATGAAAAACTGATACAAAAATATGTTGTTTGGCTAAAACGTTTTAGTTAGTCGCCGATTTTTTACATAATGTTGATAATGCAAAGGTCGGGCCATTTTCCCATTTGTCAAAATTATACAAGTTAATTTTTTGCAAAGCAGGTTTAGAAATTTGCCTAACATGTATTTTATATTTTGTTATTTGATTAATCTGCACCTTTGCGTCCTGATTACACAGTAAATGTAGGCATAAAAATCAAATTTCAAAACAGTAAGTCATTAAAATTTATAGTTTTTATCTGAAAAACATCATATAGAATTATTTATAATGTAAAATCTTGCTGCTGCCAGGCTTTCCAGGCCATCGATCGCAAAAACATGATTTTTGTCAGTTTTTCAGATTTAATACTTTTTTAACTCATACTGACAGGAAACGCTGACAGTTTAGCGGCGGCCGGGATACACCTCCAACGCTTTTGTCAGTGCCGTCATGGCCTTATCGATCGCTTCCAGGTTCAAGACGTACGCCAGGCGCACTTCCTGCTTGCCAAGGCCCGGAGTGGCGTAAAAGCCGGTGCCGGGAGACAGCATCACCGTTTGCTGGTCGTAGCTGAAATCTTCCAGCAGCCATTGGCAGAATTTGTCAGCATCGTCGATCGGGAGCTTCGCCATGGCGTAAAACGCACCGCCCGGATTGGGGCAGAACACCCCGGGGATGCCGTTGAGGCGCTTCACGAGCAGGTCGCGGCGGCTCTTGTATTCCGCCTTGATGCCGTCGAAATAATCTTCCGGCAGGTCTACGGCAGCTTCCGCAGCGATCTGCGCGAAGCTCGGCGGGCTCAGGCGGGCCTGGGCGAACTTCATCACCGAATCCAGCAGTGTTTTATTGCGGGTCACCAGGGCGCCGATACGGCCGCCACAGGCGCTATAGCGCTTGGAAATGGTGTCGAACACCACCACGTTGTCTTCCAGGCCTTCCAGCTGCAGGGCAGACAGGGTGGTGCCGTCATACGCGAACTCGCGGTACGCTTCGTCGGAGAAGAGGAAGAGGTTATGTTTTTTGCAGATATCCCGCAGCACGTTCAGTTCCTCGGGACTGTAGAGGTAACCGGTCGGGTTGTTGGGATTGCAGATGAGGATGGCTTTGGTTTTGGGCGTGATCTTCTTTTCGAAGTCGGCAATGGGTGGCAGGGCGAAGCCGGATTCGATGCCGGAGGTCACGGGCACCACTTTCACTTCCGCTTCCACGGCGAAGCCGTTGTAATTGGCGTAGAAGGGCTCGGGGATGATCACTTCATCGCCCGGGTCGAGGCAGGCCATGAAACCGAAGATAATGGCTTCGGAGCCGCCGGTGGTCACGATGATCTGGTTGTAATCCACCTGGATGCCGAAACGGTCGTAATACGTGGTGAGTTTGCGGCGGTAAGATTCGTTGCCTGCGCTGTGGCTGTATTCCAGGACTTTGAAATGGGAATTGCGCACCGCGTCGAGCACGGGTTGCGGCGTTTCGATATCGGGTTGCCCGATGTTGAGATGATAAACCGTAACTCCTTTCTTTTTAGCTGCTTCCGCGAAGGGTACCAGTTTTCGGATCGGAGAGGGCGGCATGATCTGGCCGCGCTGACTGATGTTCGGCATTTGGTGTTGGTTTTTAGCGAGGCAAAGGTAAGGCAACTCGCTATGTTATGGACGATATTAAACAAAAATGCCCCCCGGTTGTCCGGGAGGCATTGCTATTTGCTGTTGCTTTTTTTAGTTTTCAACCGTTCCTGTGAGGAATAGTTCCTTCTCCTGGTCAACTCCCTTTAACTTCAGGTAGATGGTTTTCATCGGTTTGCCTACCGCATTCGCGCTGTAGGTGGCCGTGATGGTACCTGCCTTTCCGGGAAGGATGGGCTCTGCCGTCCATTTCGGGGTGGTGCAGCCGCAGCTGGGTTTGGCAGCTTCGATCAGCACGGGCTCTTTGGAGACGTTGGTGAATTCGAAAGTAACGGTTACGGGTTTGTTGAGCTTGGTTTTACCGAAATCAACTGTTTCTTTCTTGAATTTGAGCTTGGCGTCTACTGCATTAGTCGTTCCGCCGCCGTTCTGTGCCTGCGCCCACAGTGAAGTGGTAACCAGTAAAGTTGCAAATAGGGATACAACGAATTTTTTCATGATAATATTGGTTTTTTAGTCGATTGGTTAAACATTTACGTTTCTACCAGTTTCCAATTCAAATTTACGGCCAAAAACTGAACCGTGCATATCAAGATATTAAAAATTTCTTAAAAATTTAATTTTTACGCGATGAGCGCGGGCATTTACCCATTCATCAATTTCCCCTACATTTGTGCTTTAACAAGGATGGCATGATCGAAAACAACGAATTAGCTATGAATATGCAAAGCCAGTTGTCATTTGAGGAGTTCCGCAGGGAAGTTTTGAATGATTACAGGCTGGCCTGTATCAGCAGGGAAGTAAGCCTGCTGGGCCGCCGGGAAGTTTTGACCGGCAAGGCCAAATTCGGGATATTTGGCGATGGCAAGGAAGTGGCGCAGATCGCGATGTCCAAATATTTCAAGCCGGGCGATTTCCGTTCGGGCTATTACCGCGATCAGACGTGGGCTTTCGCAACGGGTGTGGCCAATGTAGAGCAGTTTTTCTCACAGCTGTATGCAGATCCGGACCTGGCGAACGATCCTTTTTCCGCCGGCCGCCAGATGAATTCGCATTTCGCCACTCCTAATATCGATATGGACGGTAACTGGCTGCCGCTCACCGCGCAGAAGAACACCGCTGCGGATATGGCGCCCACTGCCGCACAGATGCCTCGGGCGCTGGGCCTGGCCTATGCTTCCAAGCTGTTCCGCGAAGTGCCGGAGCTGGAGGGGATGACGCACCTTTCCCACCAGGGCAACGAAGTTTGCTTCGCCACTATCGGCGACGCATCTACGAGCGAGGGCCATTTCTGGGAAACCGTGAACGCCGCCGGCGTGCTGCAGGTGCCGCTTTGCATTTTTGTGTGGGACGATGGATACGGTATTTCCGTTCCCCGCAAGTATCAGACAACCAAAGGTTCTATCAGCGCCGCGCTGGAAGGCTTCCGGAAAGGGGAGCAGACCAACGGGCTGGAGATATATAATGTAAAGGGATGGGATTACGCCGGCCTTTGCGAAGTGTTCGAGGAAGGGATCCGCAAAGCCCGTGAAACCCACGTGCCCGTGCTCTTCCACGTAGAAGAGATCACCCAGCCACAGGGGCACTCCACTTCCGGCTCGCACGAGCGGTACAAAAGCAAGGAACGCCTGGCCTGGGAAAAGGAATTCGACTGCAACAGCAAAATGCGCCAGTGGATCCTCGTGAACGCACTGGCCGACGAAGGCGCCCTCCAGGAAGTGGAAGCCGAAGCCAAAGTGCTCGCCCACGAAGGCCGCAAACGCGCCTGGGAAAAATACATCGCGCCCATCAGGGGCCAGGTGCAGGGGCTGACCGCCATCCTCAAAAACCTCGTCGAGGAAGGCCGGGTGGAAACGGAACTGGTACAGCATACCATCCAGGAGCTGGCCGCCAACCGTGAGCCCCTCCGCCGCGATATCCTCAAATCCGCCGCGCATATCCTGTTCCGCTACCCGCGCGATTTTTCCCCGGTTTTGAACGATCTGCAACTGTTTTACGACAACCAGCTCGTCACCGAAAAAGAAAATTACAACAGCCTCCTGTACGCCACGGGTGCCAATTCGGCGCTCAACGTGCCGGAAGTGCCGGCCGAATATGCGGCAGACGCTCCCGTGCTCAACGGCTACGAAGTGCTGAATAAATACTTCGATCAACTGTTCACCGACAACCCGCTGGTATTCGCTTTCGGCGAAGATGTGGGCAAGATCGGCGACGTGAACCAGGGCTTCGCCGGCCTCCAGGCCAAACACGGCAAAGTCCGCATTTCCGATACCGGCATCCGCGAACTGACCATCATGGGCCAGGGGATCGGGATGGCGCTTCGCGGCCTGCGGCCCATCGCGGAAATCCAGTACCTGGATTACCTGCTGTACGGCCTGCAGCCCCTGAGCGACGATGTGGCTTCCCTGCAGTACCGCACCCGCGGCACGCAGTTCTGTCCCATCATCGTCCGCACCCGCGGCCACCGGCTGGAAGGGATCTGGCACTCCGGCAGCCCCATGGGAATGATCATCAATTCCCTGCGCGGCTTCTACGTTTGCGTGCCCCGCAACATGGTGCAGGCGGCAGGGATGTACAACACCCTCCTGCGCGCCCACGAACCGGGGATCGTCATCGAATCGCTCAACGGTTACCGCCTCAAAGAGCGCATGCCGGAGAACCTCAACGAATTCACGGTGCCCATGGGCGTTCCGGAAATCCTGCATGAGGGTACCGACATTACCATCGTTTCTTACGGCAGTACGCTGCGCATCATCGAGGAAGCCATTCAAACCCTTTCCGGGCTTGGCGTTTCCTGCGAACTGATCGATGTGCAAACGCTCCTGCCTTTCGATACCAGCCATTCCATCCTGGATTCGCTGAAAAAGACCAACCGCATCCTTTTCGTGGACGAAGACGTGCCCGGCGGCGGCACCGCTTACATGTTCCAGCAAGTGATGGAACTGCAGGGCGGTTACCGTTGGCTCGACGTGGCGCCCCGCACCCTGTCTGCCCAGGCGCACCGCCCGGCTTACGGTTCCGACGGCGATTACTTCTCCAAGCCCAACGTGGA
Organism: Chitinophaga sp. NPDC101104; assembly: GCF_050277495.1. Classification (NCBI taxonomy): domain Bacteria; kingdom Pseudomonadati; phylum Bacteroidota; class Chitinophagia; order Chitinophagales; family Chitinophagaceae; genus Chitinophaga; species Chitinophaga sp. NPDC101104. The sequence goes on from NZ_JBNNSF010000002.1 coordinate 31,120, forward strand.
GGATGTGGTGAAAGTAGTTATGGAAATGATCAGGGAATAACGGACCTGCAACGATATGCCGTGAAGGTACGTGCCCCCTGTATGCGCAGGGGGCATTTTTTATGGACAGCGGGGCCAAACAAGGCCGGCGCACAAATTGTTATACTGGAAATATGGACTATAAAGATTATTACAAGATACTGGGCGTAGATAAAAAGGCGAGTGCCGACGAGATCAAGAAGGCTTATCGCAAACTGGCGGTCAAGTATCATCCGGACAAAAATCCCGACGACAAGCTCGCGGAAGAGAAGTTCAAGGAATTGAACGAGGCATATGAAGTATTGGGCGATGCGGAGAAGCGGAAAAAGTACGACGAGTTCGGCGAGAACTGGAAGTATTATGAGCAGGCCGGCGCGCAGCAGGGCGATTTCGACTGGAACCGCTGGCGGGCGCAGCAACAGCAGGGCGGCAGACAGCAGTACGACGCCGAGGACATGTTCGGGGAAGGCGGGCAGTTTTCCGATTTCTTCGAGCACCTGTTCGGCGGCGGGTTCCGCAGCCGCGCACAGCAGGGGCGTTCGCGCACGCGGCGTGGCGGGGATTTGCATGCTACGATGGACGTGAGTATCGAAGACGTCTACACGGGCGCTACGCGGCAGATCAATGTGAACGGACAGAAGTTGAATCTGAAGATAAAGAAGGGTACGGCGGATGGACAGGTGTTGCGGCTGAAAGGTAAGGGCAGTCCGGGTTTGAACGGCGGCGAAGCGGGAGATTTGTTGATAGAGGTGAGTATTGTACCGGGATCGGGATTTGAGTTGAAGGGGAAGGATGTGTACCTGGAAGTGCCGATTGACGTGTATACGGCGATTTTAGGCGGGAAGGTGCAGGTGCCGGTGCCGGGGAGTGCGTTGCAATTGACGATCCCGGAGGGGACGGATAGCGGGCGGATGTTCAGGTTGAAAGGAAAGGGGTTGCCTGTTGCGGAAGGAGGGAGTGGGGAGCCGGGGGATTTTTATGTGCGGATCAGGATCACCGTGCCGCAAAACCTTACGGATGAAGAGAAGGCGATGTTCCGGAAATTGGCGAACAGGGATCAGTAAACCACAAAAAATGGAAGCTTATGTTACAAACGATCGATTACCTGGAAGAAATCCTCGAGCAGCAGCACCGGGCGGAATCGGAGGCGGCGCCTGATTTTTATGCAAGCGAGTTGCTGGAGATGCTGGGGTATACGCGGGAGGGGCTGCGGATGGCGCTGGACCGTGCGATGCAGGCCTGTGCGGCGCTGCGGATGCCCGTGACGTTGAATTTCCGGCGGATTTACTGCTGGCAGGGCGGGGAGATGTCGGAAGACTGGCAGTTGAGCCGGCTGGCGGGTTATTTATTGATTGTTAACAGTGATCCCAGGAACCCTGCGGTGGCGCAGGCGCAGTGGCTGCTCTTCAAGAAAAGTTATTCAATTTAATCTATATCGTATTCATTATCAGCCAATTGTTTGTTCATTGTCTTTCGTAATGTTCATTGTCTGTTCATTCTCCCATTGCTATTCGTTGGTTAATGGAATGAGATAAATTGCAGGCATAATCAAAATGAAAATTGCTTAGACGGTTCAAATAGGCTGAAAACGGGGGCCGTTCTGAAAAGGGCGGCCTTCTTTCAGTTTTCATTACAGTGGGGTTACCCGGGCGCCAGATCGAAAAGATTGTTTACCCATATCCTCTGAATTTTTCTGTGCGGACCTGGCCTGGTTTTTTTAAAAGATTTTTAACCATTTCCTATGATCGCCGGATTAACCACCCGGAAAAAACAGGTACAGGTTTTCTCTTTTTTTTTAACCCTCTGCTACATTTTTCTCCTCTTTAGTCTATACAAACGCGTGTGCGCTTTGTTAACCGCTTTATATCAAAAGAACATCTATCCATGCGTTAGGGGACAACAACCAAAATTTATTAAAACGTAACTGAATTATGGAAGCAAGATGTATCAGATGCAGTACGATCGTACACTCTCACAAGAGGCTTTCTGAAATCAAATGCCGCTGTGGCGGCCAATTGCAAAGAATGCGGTTCGTGGGGCTGATAGAGGGGCTTCACCCGCTGGGTAAGGAACATAATATGGAAGTAGGGGGGAAACTTTGTTATGGTACTTACCGGTCGATCTATGGAAATTTCGTGGTCGACAAGTTGAACAACCAGTTCCATAAAGTGACGCTGTTGCGATGAGGCATGCATTCCGCTACAGATGTACGAACACGTTTTTTTCATTTGGATGATCGACCGGTTGACATGAGGCTTCGCTTCCCATGCGAATCTTTTTTCCTGTTAAGTATAGATTTCGCATGAGGTAAGCCGCGGGGCCAGGTGCGCCGGGAGCTGGATTTTTTTGCCGGGTCGATGGAGCGATGGTACCTGGTGATCCGGCTATTAAATGATCCGGAGCAGTATGGTGCTGATATTGATGGTTGCTGCCGTTGATAATGTTACAACGGGAATTACCAGCGCGAATGCTCTCCTGAAGCCTTTTGTCACGCCAGATCATCCGGAATATTCCTGTACCAAGGAATTTTTATGGGTTTCCCATGAGTAATATATAAGGGTGATGTTGTTTGTTAACCAACTTCTTGATTTGTGCAGATTTTTTAATTGCCTGGTTTTGTTGATGTACCTGCAGTTATCCGCGCAGATCGATCATCCTTTCCATGTTGGTTTTTTTCACTGAAGGGCCGGTTTTCTTCCGTTGAACGGTGGGAGACCGGTCTTTCGGGGTTGGGTGTGGGATTCCCTTCCTATGCCTGGTCGCAACGGGATTTTTTGAAGGGTACGATATTGCCGTGCAGGCTTTTGATCGACGGCGGAATTGTCTATTTTTAGTCCTTCATCAAAAAGCCGGCACATATGAAAATCGTAGTACTGGATGGATATGCTTTACAGCCCGGAGATCTGTCGTGGGATGCATTAGGCTCCCTCGGCACCTTAACCGTCCACGACAGAACGGCCCCCGCCGATGTGGCGGCCCGCGCCCTCGGAGCAGAAATCCTCCTCACCAATAAATCCCTCATCCCCGCGTCCGTCATCCACCAGCTGCCAGCCCTTCGCTACATCGGCGTCATGGCCACCGGCTACAACGTGGTAGACGTTGCCGCAGCGCGCGCCAAAGGCATTATTGTCTCCAACGTTCCCGCATACAGCACGGCTTCCGTGGCCCAGCTCACTTTTTCCCTCATCCTGGAACTTTGCCAGGGCGTGGGTTTGCATGCAGACAGCGTCCGGAACGGCGACTGGGCGGCCTGTCCCGATTTCAGCTATTGGAAGATGCCGCTCACCGAATTATCCGGGAAAACGCTGGCTATCATCGGTTTCGGACAGATCGGGCAGGCGGTGGCGCGTATCGCCCTGGCGTTCGGGATGCGCGTGATCGTGAGCCACAAACATCCGGAGCGCGACCGGATGGAAGGCGTCACCTTCACGGACCAGGCCACCTGTTTCCGCGAAGCGGACATCGTTTCCCTGCATTGTCCGCTCAACGAGGCCAATAAAGGCTTCGTGAATGCCGTGCTGCTGGCTACGATGCGCCCTTCGGCCATGCTGATCAATACCAGCCGCGGTCCGCTCATCAACGAGCAGGATCTTGCCGATGCGCTCAATAATGGGGTGATTGCCGGGGCAGGACTGGATGTTTTATCAGTGGAGCCCCCTTCCGCAGACAATCCGCTGCTGACGGCCCGCAACTGCTACGTTACGCCGCACATCGCCTGGGCCACCCGTGAAGCGCGTTCCCGCCTCATGAACAAGGTGGTGGAGAATGTGAAAGCTTTCCTGGACGGGGTGCCGCAAAATGTGATCGGCGGGTAACCGCCTGGGCCACCCGCGAAGCGCGTTCCCGCCTCATGAACAAGGTGGTGGAGAATGTGAAAGCTTTCCTGGACGGGGCGCCGCAAAATGTGATCGGCGGGTAACCGCCTGGGCCACCCGCGAAGCGCGTTCCCGCCTCATGAACAAGGTAGTGGAGAATGTGAAAGCTTTCCTGGATGGGGTGCCGCAAAATGTGATCGGCGGGTAGCGGGAGCTGTCTTAAGGTTTCCTGAGCATTTGCGAGTAGCGGCCCTGCAGCCGTGATACGTTTGAAACAAACTATTAGCGCCTCGCGAAGGCGTTTCAGATAATAAAAAAGGCCCGCCAACCGGCGGGCCTTTTTGTTATTTCGTGGGTACGATTATCTCAGGTTGTGGAATACCTGCTGTACGTCGTCGTCCTGTTCCAGGCGGTCGATCAGCTCCAGTACTTCCTTGGCTTGTTCCTCGTTCAGTTCCACCGTGGTAGCGGGGATGCGCTTCAGTTCGGCGGCGATCACTTCCAGGCCTTTTTCTTCCAGCGCTTTCGACATGTTGCCGAATTCGGTGAAGGTGGCGCGAACGATGATGTTGCCTTCGCTGTCTTCCCCGATTTCTTCCAGGCCGAAGTCGATCAGTTCGAGTTCGAGGTCCTCGAGGTTCTGGCCGGCGTTTTTGATCTTGAATTCACCGAGGCGGTTGAACATGAAGCCTACGGAACCGCTGTTCCCAAGGCTGCCGCCGCATTTGTTGAAGTGCATGCGCACGTTGGCAACGGTACGGGTGGTATTGTCGGTGGCGGTGTCTACCATAACGGCGACGCCGTGAGGGGCATATCCTTCGTATACAACTTCTTCGTAATCAGTCTTGTCTTTCCCCATCGCGCGCTTGATGGCGGCGTCTACACGGTCTTTCGGCATGTTCACGCCTTTGGCGTTCTGGATGCATCGACGGAGAGCTGGGTTGTTATCGGGGTCCATACCGCCTTGTTTCACCGCCATGGCGATTTCCTTGCCGATACGGGTAAATTGTTTGGCCATGCGGTCCCAGCGGGCGAACATGGTCGCTTTTCTTACTTCAAAAATACGTCCCATAATGTTTGAAAGAGTTTGCCTTATGCTCCGGGGGGCCGGTGATAAGGAGGCTGCAAAAATATTAAATTCCCGTCAAATCCGGGATTACCGGAAATAAAAATCCCGCCATGGCTGGCGGGATTTTGTATGATGGGTGTTTGGTTACAGTTTGTTGCCGAGTTTGCTGTGATGCTTGCTGTAGGCGAAGTAGATCACGAGGCCCAGGCCCATCCAGGCGGCGAGGCGCAGCCAGGTATCGAGCGGGAGGGAGGCCATGAGGGCCAGGCAGATGATGATGCCGATGATGGGTACCACCGGTACCAGGGGCACTTTGAAAGCGCGCGGTACATCGGGGTCGGTTTTGCGCATCACGATCACGCCCACGCAAACCAGCACGAAAGCGAACAGGGTACCGATGCTCACCATTTCGCCCACGATGTGAACCGGAACGAAGGCGCCGAAAAGGCTGGTAAACACCATGAACAGGATGTTGGCTTTATACGGTGTGCGGTATTTTTTGTGAACCTGCGAGAAGGTTTTGGGCAGGAGGCCGTCGAGCGACATGGAATAGAACACCCGGCTTTGGCCCAGGAGCATCACGAGGATCACGGAAGTGTAGCCTGCGAGGATGGCCAGGATGATAGCCTGCTGCAGCCAGCCGTAGGGCGTTTTGGCGATGGCGATGGCTACGGGGGCGGCGCTATCCTTGAACTCGGTATAGTTGGCCAGGCCGGTCATCACGTGCGCGAAAAGCACATATAAAACGGTGCAGATGGCGAGGGAACCGAGGATGCCGATGGGCATGTCGCGCTTGGGGTTCTTGGCTTCCTGGGCGGCGGTGGACACCGCATCGAACCCGATGAAGGCGAAGAATACCACGGCAGCGCCGCGGAACAGGCCGGAAACGCCGAAGTGGCCGAATTCGCCGGTGTTGGCGGGAATGTAGGGATCGTAGTTGGCAGGGTTTACGTGGCTCCAGCCCACTGCGATGAATACCAGTACCACCGCAACTTTCAGGGCAACGAGCAAACCATTCAGCAGCGCGGATTCACGGGTGCCGCGGATCAGCAGGAGCGACAGCGCGATGATGATCAGGACGGCGGGGAGGTTCATGATGCCGGTTACCGTGGAACCATCGAGCATAGTGATGGTTTCGAACGGCGAGGCGGTGAGCTGTGCCGGCAAATGAATATTGTAGTGATGGAGGAATTTGACGAGGTATTGCGACCAACTGATGGAAACGGTGGCGGCACCGAGTGCGTATTCGAGCACGAGGTCCCACCCGATGATCCAGGCGAGGAATTCGCCCATGGTGGCGTAGCTGTAAGTGTAGGCGCTGCCCGCGATGGGGATCATGGAAGCGAATTCGGCGTAGCAAAGCCCGGCGAATGCGCATCCGATGGCGCCGATCACGAAGGAAAGCGTTACGGCGGGGCCGGCGTTGTTGGCGGCGGCCAGCCCGGTAAGGGAAAAGAGGCCCGCGCCGATGATGGCGCCGATACCGAGTGCAACGAGGCTGGTGGCAGTTAAAGACCTTTTAAGCCCTTTTTCAGAATCGGAAGCTTCCGAGAATAACTGTGCAAGCGGCTTTTTGACAAAGAGTCTACTCATACAAATAGAGGGTTGTGGTTGATATTAGCGGTTAGATTTGTTTTATAGATCGCCAAATATAGTGTCTTAATGATAAATGCCATATTTTATTTTATGTACGAGCGGTAACGCCCATCTGCGGGAATTTTCGACCGAGAACCTTATTTTTGGGCAATTTTTGTCGCATCTAAACCTAAATCACCTCTATTTCATGATGAATAAACGGAAGGCAGGCATCACCGCATTTATCGTTTTAACGATCGTTGCCATCTTGCATGTCATTGATATTTACACTGCGGTATCCATTCCGCAGGATATCCTTGTGATCACCCGCTGGATCGTGGTTGCGGCATTCGTGTGGTTTGCTATCGCTAAAAAATCCCTCACCACCTGGATCCTCGTGAGCATGCTGGTGGGCGGAGAGCTGGGGCACGACTGGCCGGCCATCGCCGTGAACTTCCAGGTGCTCAGTAAAGTCTTCCTGCAACTGATCAAAACCATCATCGCCCCGCTGCTTTTCGCCACGCTGGTGGTGGGCATCGCCGGGCACTCCGATATTAAACAGGTGGGCCGTATGGGTTGGAAATCACTCGTTTATTTCGAGATCGTTACCACCATCGCCCTGTTCATCGGCCTGGCCGCCATTAACATTTCGCAGGCGGGCGTCGGCGTTCCGCAGCCTCCCGCAGGCCATGAAGTGCTGCCGGCCACCAAACCGCAGAACTGGCAGGATATCATCCTTCACATCTTCCCCGAAAACATCGCCAAATCGATCTATCATGGCGAAATCCTCCCCATCGTGGTGTTCAGCGTCATCTTCGGGATCGCGCTGCTCATGGTGAAAGACAAAATGCGCCAGCCCATGCTGGATTTCTGCGGCAGTCTTTCCGAGACCATGTTCAAATTCACGAACATCGTCATGTACTTCGCGCCGGTGGGCGTGGGTGCGGCCATCGCCTATACCGTGGGCCATGGCGGGCTCGATGTGCTGGGGAACCTCTTGAAACTGCTCCTTACCCTGTATGTGGCGCTCATTGCGTTCGTGCTGCTGGTTTTTGTACCGGTGGCGCTGATCATCGGCCTGCCCATCAAACGGTTCATCAAGGAAATTTCCGAGCCCGTTTCCATCGCCTTTGCCACCACCAGCTCGGAATCCGCCCTGCCGAAAGCCATGGAAGCCATGGAAAGGATGGGCGTTCCGCGGAAGATCATCGCGTTCGTGATGCCGACCGGTTACAGCTTCAACCTCGACGGTTCCACCCTGTACCTGGCCCTGGCGTCGGTGTTCGTGGCCCAGGCGGCCGGCACCCCGCTGACCTGGCCCCAGCAGATCCTCATGGTGTTTACGCTCATGCTCACGAGCAAGGGCGTAGCCGGCGTTCCCCGCGCCACCCTGGTGATCATCCTCGGCACCGTGGCCTCGTTCCACCTGCCCACCTGGCCGGTTTTCCTCATTTTGGGGATCGACGAGCTGATGGACATGGCCCGTACCTCGGTAAACGTGATCGGCAACTGTTTGGCCACCGCCGTGATCGGAAAGTGGGAAGGAGAGGTCGATTTCAAGGAACTTCCGCCTGAAACCAAAGCCTAAGGCCTATTTCAGGAAATATTAACTTCCTCTTGACATATAAAAGATTATTTTTAGCCGCTTAACTATAGTTTTTAAACATTAGCATGGACCAGATCATAGATTTTTTCAAGCACATTCTTAACCCTGAGTGGATTATTGCAAACGGAGGATATTACCTGATTCTCGCGATCATTTTCGCGGAAACGGGCTTGTTTATTGGATTTTTCCTCCCGGGGGATTCCCTGCTTTTTGTTGCCGGTATTTATGCCGAGCTGTTGGCCGAAAGCTTTTTCAATATGCCGCTCCTGGTGATGATGACCCTCATCGCGATCATGGGCGTGCTCGGAAATATCGTGGGGTATTGGTTCGGCCGCAAAACCGGGCCCATCCTGTTCAAAAGGAAAGATACCTTCCTGTTCAAGAAAAAACACCTCTGGCAGGCGAAGGAAGTATATGACAAATATGGTGGCGGGGCTATTTTCGTGGCCCGTTTCCTGCCCATCGTCCGTACGTTCGCCCCGATCATCGCAGGGATCGTAGGGATGGAAAGGAAAAAATTCATGTTCTGGAACATCATCGGCTCGTTTACCTGGGTATTTTCGCTCATGCTGGCCGGCCACTTCCTGGATAAGGCTTTCCCGACCCTGAAAGACCACCTGGAATGGATCATCGTCATCATCGTGGTGATCACGACGCTGCCGGTGGCGATCAAGCTGATTTTCGGCAAATCGGGCATCCACGCCAATTTCGATGAAGAAGGCCATCCGATCGAAACGCCGGAAAAGCGGGAAGAAATAAAATCATAATAAATTTTGATATTTAGAGAGACGCAATAAATTTGCGTCTCTTTCTTTTTTACAGAAAGTCCACGTATCAACCGAAAATCTTGTCCTTTATGAATTCCGCCAGCAAACCCGTCAAATTATTGAACGCCGCCGTGATCGTGGCTTCCCTGGGTTACTTCGTCGATATTTACGATCTGCTGCTTTTTGGCATCATCCGTATCAAAAGTCTAACATCGCTGGGCGTTTCGGCCGACAAAATCGATTCCGTGGGCATGTGGCTGATCAATATCCAGATGATCGGGATGCTGATCGGCGGTATTATCTGGGGCGTGCTGGGGGATAAGCGCGGCCGGCTTTCCGTGCTGTTCGGATCGATCCTGCTTTATTCCGTGGCGAATGTCGCCAACGGGATGATAGGGGGAGAAAATGCCATTTTCTGGTATATGGTTTGGCGGTTTATAGCGGGGCTTGGGCTGGCGGGCGAGCTGGGCGCGGGGATCACGCTCGTGTCGGAAGTGCTGCCGAAGGAAAAGCGGGGCATCGGCACGATGATCGTGGCGAGTGTGGGCATTTCCGGGGCCGTGGCGGCCTATTTCGTGTCGGAATATTTCGGCGATAACTGGCGGATCTGCTATTACATCGGCGGTGGCCTGGGCCTGGCGCTCCTCATTCTGCGCATCAGCGTGGTAGAGTCCGGGATGTTCAACAATATCAAGCAAAGCAGCGTCAGCCGCGGCAATTATTTCAAGTTCTTCACCAATAAGGAGCGGTTCTTCCGTTACCTGAAATGTATCATGATCGGGCTGCCGACCTGGTACGTGGTGGGCATTCTCATGACGTTTTCCAACGCGTTTGCGGAGAAAATGGGCGTGCAGGGCCCCATCAACCCCGGGAAGGCCATTATGATCTGTTACGCCGCGCTGACGTTCGGCGATCTGGCCAGCGGGTACCTCAGTCAAATCATGCGCAGCCGGAAAAAGGTGCTGTATATTTTTTATACCCTCGTATTGATCAGCGTGGTGCTGTATTTCAACCTGTACGGCGCCAGCGTGCAACTGTTCTACACGGTTTGCGGCGTCATGGGCTTCAGCGTGGGCTTCTGGGCGATTTTCGTAACGGTGGCGGCCGAGCAGTTCGGTACCAACCTTCGCGCCACGGCGGCCACTACGGTGCCCAATTACGCGCGGGGCATGCTGCCGGTGATCTCGCTGGTGTTCGGCGGCTTGCAGACGGCAGGGCTCAGTTACCTCCAAAGCGGCCTGGCCACGGGTGTGATCTGCATTGTGCTGGCGTTCGGGTTCGCGTATTCCATGGAGGAAACGTTCGGTAAAGACCTGGATTACGTGGAGGAGTAAAGGCTATTCGTAGGCGCCAAGAAGCTTGTCGAGCAGTTTGTTGAGTTGTGCTACTTCCTTGTCTGTCAACGTGGTTTTAAGGGTTTCTTCCAATACGAAAATTTTCTCGTCGATTTCTTTCAATAGTTGCAGGCCTTTCTGGGTGATTTTCACATCTACGGCGCGGCGGTCTGCCTCGCAGCTTTTTCTTTCCACGAGGTCGGCTTTGCGGAGCCGTTCCACGAGGCGGGAAACGTCGCTCATTTTATCGAGCATTCTTTCTTTGAGCGTGTTGATGCTGGCGGATTTGGGGTGTTGACCGCGGAGGATGCGCAGGATGTTGAACTGCTGCATGGTGATGTCGTACTCCTTGAAAAAGTTCTGGTGTTTGGAGATGATCCAGTTGCCTACGAAGATGAGGCTGACCAGACCTTTATGGTGTTCACTGGTGAAATTCCTGATAGAGATCAATTTTTCGATATTGGACATATGCGGCAATAATATCTTGCAAATTAACGGATTGGCGGCAAACAGGGATTTCCTCGACCCTGTGGCGGCCCTTTATTATTTTACGAACTCGAGCTTGAGTATGATGCTGACCATTTTATCGACGACCATGCCCCCTGCCTCGGTCAGTTTGTCCCACTGTAAATTATAATCGAACCGGTTGATATACGTTGTGGCTTTGAAAGTGGCCCTTTGCCGGTTGCCTTCGGTGGTGGTGCCGCCATAGGCAACGTTGAATTTGACGCGGCGGGTGACGTCGCGGATGGTGAGGTCTCCTTCCAGCTGGTATCTGCCTTCGGTGATGCGGCGGAAGGCGGTGCTGCGGAAAGACAGTTTGGGGAATTGTTCCGCATGGAGGAAATCGCTCGATTTGAGATGGTTGTCGCGCTTATCGTCTCCCGTTGTGATGCTGAAAGCGTCTACATCGAATTTGATGGAGGCGTCGGTGAAGTCGGGTTTTGCGGCGGAGATTTCGCCGTCGAATTCCCGGAAGCGGCCTTCCACTTTGGAGATCATGAGATGGGTGACGGAAAAGGACACAGACGATCTTTCGCGGTCCGCTTTCCAGACCGGGCTTTGTGCAATCGAGGCCAACGAAGAGCATAACAGTATGGCAAACAGGAGCCTGCTCATGATATGGTTTTGGGGGCCGGTGATGATTTTAGTTGATATAGCCCGGGCCAAAGGTACGATAATCAATGATATGAACGGGCGGGGCTGTATGGAAAAAGGAAAGCACCTGGTAACAGGTGCTTTCCGGAAGATATTGGGCCTTGGTTAGGCGGGAGTTTTCATGTTGTCGAGCACGTCCATCACTTCTTTCACGTGTTTGGCGGAAGTGTTGAGGAGTTCTTTTTCGCCCTCGTTCAGGTCCAGTTCGATGATTTTCTCGATACCTTTCTTGCCGAGTACCACGGGTACGCCGAGGTAGATGTCTTTCAGGCCGTATTCGCCGGTGAGCCATGCGCAAACGGGGAAGATGCGTTTTTCATCTTTGAGGATGGCTTCAACCATTTGAGCTGCAGCCGCGCCGGGAGCGTACCAGGCGGAGGTGCCGAGCAGGTTCACGATTTCGCCGCCGCCCACTTTGGTGCGTTGGATGATCGCTTCCAGTTTATCGTTGGCGATCAGTTCAGTTACGGGGATGCCGGCAACGGTGGTGTAGCGGGGGAGGGGCACCATAGTGTCTCCATGGCCGCCCATGAGGATGGCCTGGATGTCTTTCGGGGAGCAGCCGAGCTCGTCTGCCAGGAAAGCGCGGTAGCGGGCGGTATCGAGGATACCTGCCATGCCGAACACTTTGGAGCTGTCTTTCTTCGCGGTGAGGAACGCGCAGTACGTCATTACGTCCAGCGGGTTGGAAACCACTACGATGATGGCGTCGGGAGAATGTTTGGCGATATTCTCGGTAACAGATTTAACGATATTGGCGTTGGTGGAAATCAGGTCGTCGCGGCTCATGCCCGGTTTGCGCGGGAGGCCGGAAGTGATCACTACCACGTCGCTGTTGGCGGTTTTAGCATAGTCGTTGGTAACGCCGGTCACTTTGGTGCTGTAGTAATCGATCGGCGCTTGCTGCCAGGTGTCGAGTGCCTTGCCTTCTGCGGTTCCTTCCTTGATGTCCAGCAAAACTACTTCCTGCAGGAAATCTCTGTGGGCCAGCACGTTAGCGCATGTTGCGCCCACATTTCCAGCTCCTACAACAGTTACTTTCATCGTATCTGAATATTTTAAAAAGGTGAAGAATTAATTGGGTAACAAAAATAGGATATCGGAACCGTAATTTCGGAGGAAACTGCTAAAATTTCCCCTTTCGGCGGCCCTTCCGGAAAATTTACAAATGCTTTAACACGGTGTCCAGTTTAACCGTACCTTCGTAATCCGCTTCCAGCTGGCCTTTCCTGTTGTAGAGGTAAATACCGGGAAAGTTGTGCAGGTCATAGTAATATACGATCTGCCGGGTAGGCTCGGCCGCCATGATGATATTGGGGTAATTCCCGATCTTGTATTGGTCGTACCAGGCCTTCATCCTTTCGAGTTTGAAAGGTGTTACCATGAGGATGTTCGATTTTTTGAATTTGTCGATGTTCTTTAGAATGTCTTCCGTCATATGCGCACAATGGTCGCATTCCACGCTGAAGAGGAAAACCATGGTCGGCCTCCCTTTGGGGATGTCGTTCTTGGTGAAAACCTGGCCGGTATAGGCCGTCAGCTGGAAAGGCGCGATGAAATTGTACTGTTTGAAAGGGGGGAGCGGGGTGCCCGGTTGTTTTTCATGAGCATGATTATGCCCGGATTGGGCCTTCAGCAGGGTCGGGAGGCATAAAAGCACGAATAACCATGTACGCATCTTTATATTTGTTTTATTGTTAAAGTAATCATCCGCACAAGCGGTTCGCCGTCAAATCTATACCGCTTTTGTGGGAAATCCGGCAAGAATTGTTTGTTCATATTCTAAAATTTTTACTTTTGCAATCCTTAATGTAAATTTTTAACTTTAAATCTTTGACCTTTTATGGCTACCACCGCAGATATCAGAACAGGATTAATCATTAAGCTGGATAACAGCTTATATTCTGTTGTAGAGTTTGGTCAGAATAAAACCGCCCGTGCAGCCGCCAAGGTATGGGCCAAATTGAAGGGGGTTGACAATAGCCGTTCTATCGAGCACACCTGGAACTCCGGCGATACCATCTATCCGGTACGTGTGGAGAAAAAAGCATACCAGTTTCTGTACCAGGATGAAAGCGGGTACAATTTCATGGATAAAGAAACTTTTGAGCAGATCGTAGTGAATGAGCAGATGATCGACGCGCCCCAGTTCCTTAAAGACGGAGACGAGGTGGCGATCGCCATTAACACGGAGACCGAACTGCCCATGGCCGTGGAACTGCCCGACAAGATCGTCCTGAAAGTGACCTATTCCGAGCCCGGCATGAAGGGCGATACCGCTACCCGCACCCTGAAGCCTGCTACCGTTGAAGGCGGCGCTACCATCATGGTGCCCCTGTTCGTGAACGAAGGCGAGCTGATCCGCATTAACACCAAAACCGGTGAATACATCGAGCGCGTAAAAGAATAGCCATATACCATCTCATATTCATCATTTTCGCGAACAGCAAAATTACTAAAACCAAAAACTGTCTACATGGACTTTAAACAGATTCAGGAGCTGATTAAAATGATCAACAAATCAAATATCAGCGAACTGAGCATTGAGCAGGACCAGTTTAAGATTACGATAAAGCAGAAAGAGCAAGAAGTACAGCAGATCGTTACCGTACCGGCCGTAACGGCGGTCCAACCGGTAGTAGCGGCTCCCCAGCCCGTAGCTGCCGCCGCTGCGCCCGCTGCCGCCGCACCTGCCGCCCCCGCAGCAGCTCCCGCCGCCAGCAACCTCATCACCATCAAATCTCCCATGATCGGTACTTTCTACCGCAGCGCAGGACCGGGCAAACCGTCTTTCGTGAACGTCGGCGACGAAGTGGCACCCGGCAAGGTAGTTTGCATCATCGAAGCCATGAAACTGTTCAATGAAATCGAAAGCGAAGTGAGCGGCAAGATCGTGAAAGTACTGGTGGAGGATGCTTCCCCGGTTGAGTACGACCAGCCGCTGTTCCTTGTAGAACCGTAAATCATTCCATAACGGTTGAAGGTTGTAAGTTTGCTTGCAACCTTTTCCTTTTGCCGTTTTTTATAACACTATTTGCGTAACATGTTCAAAAAGATATTGATCGCCAACCGTGGCGAGATTGCCCTGCGCATCATCCGTACCTGTAAGGAAATGGGGATCAGGACAGTGGCAGTTTATTCAACGGCGGATAAAGACAGCCTTCATGTCCGTTTCGCCGACGAAGCCGTGTGTATCGGAAAGCCGCAAAGCAGCGATTCTTACCTGAATATCCCTCACCTGATGGCTGCTGCCGAGATCACCAACGCAGACGCCATCCATCCCGGTTACGGATTCCTCGCCGAAAACGCCCGCTTTGCAGAGATCTGCGGTGAGCACGGCATCAAGTTCATCGGGCCCACTCCGGAAATGATCCGCAGAATGGGCGACAAAATGACGGCCAAGGAAACCATGATCGCCGCCGGCGTTCCGGTAATCCCCGGTTCGGAAGGCCTCCTCGAAAGCGTGGAAGAAGCCCAGAAACTGGCGAAGGAAATGGGCCTCCCCGTCATCCTCAAAGCCACCGCAGGCGGTGGTGGTAAAGGTATGCGCGTGGTTTGGGACGAAAGTGAGCTCGCCAATGCCTACGAAATGGCCAAAAACGAAGCCCGCGCCGCCTTCAGTAACGATGGCATCTACATGGAGAAATTCGTGGAAGAGCCCCGTCACATCGAAATCCAGGTTGCCGGCGACCAATACGGCAAAGTATGCCACCTCTCCGAGCGCGACTGCTCCATCCAGCGCCGTCACCAGAAACTGGTAGAAGAGTCTCCCTCTCCATTCATGACGCCCGAGCTTCGTGAGAAAATGGGTGAAGCCGCCATCAAAGCCGCTTCCGCCATCAATTACGAAAGCGTAGGCACCATCGAGTTCCTGGTAGACAAGCACCGTAATTTCTATTTCATGGAAATGAACACCCGTATCCAGGTGGAGCACGGCGTAACCGAAGAAGTGATCAATTTCGACCTCATCAAGGAACAGATCAAGATCGCTGCCGGTATCCCCATTTCCGGGAAAAACTACACGCCGCAGATGCACGCCATAGAGTGCCGCATCAACGCGGAAGATCCGCATAACGATTTCCGTCCTTCGCCGGGCAAAATCACCGTCCTCCACACCCCCGGAGGCCACGGCGTACGCGTGGATTCTCACATCTACGCCGGTTATGTGATCCCTCCGTACTACGATTCCATGGTAGCGAAGGTGATCGCCGTTGCGCAAACCCGCGAAGAAGCCATCAACACCATGGAGCGCGCCCTGTCCGAATTCGTGATCGAAGGTGTGAAAACCACCATCCCCTTCCATCAGCAACTCATGCAGGACGAGAACTTCCGTAAAGGCAACTTTACCACCAAGTTCACCGAAACCTTCAAACTGCAATAGTTTTACTTGTAAATATTGCCCAGGGCCGCTCTTCCGGAGCGGCCCTGCTTTTTTAACATCCCTTGCCCCGCCTGTGTTTCCCATTTGCATGATCGTCGTTGCCTGGCTTTGGGCCGTTTTACCTGCGGGAGCCGTTTCCTTTCTGCAGGCCCCGGCAATAAAAAAGCGGACCGCAAAAGCAGTCCGCCAGCATTATTTGTAATGACAGTTTGATTAACACGCAACACTATCGTTGCCGGTGAAATTGCTTGGGCCCGCCAGGGAACTGGCGGCCGCCATAATTCGTTCGATCGGTAATGGAACGAATTTACTCCGCCAGGCAACGCAGTTTTCCGAAATGGGATGAACCACCGGGAATCCGTTACGAATCAATCACCTGTTATGGCCTGGCTAATTGAAAGCGCTTGCCTGGATCAAAACAAGGCTTCGGTCGCTTTCACGGATTCGTCCGTTCGTAGGATCGCAAATTCAGGCCTTAAAAGTTCGTTACCTGGAAAGTTGATGGCGTTGCCCAGTTCACCGGAACCGCTCTACATACACGAGCCGGTTGCCGAAAGGGTCGTGCAGGGTTACTTCCCAGGCGCCGTAGAACGCCTCTTCCAGCCCGGGACGGTTGTATTTATACCGCTTCTCCGTCAGTTCGGCATGCAGTTCCCGCACGCCCTGCGTTTCGATGAACACCTTTGCGCCGGGACACGCATCGCCATGATGTTCCGAAAGATGCAGGGTTACATCGCCCCGCGTAACCTGCATATAGACAGGCGCATCCGCTTCGAAGCGGTGTTCCCAGTCTACCGTAAACCCCAGCCAGTCGATATAAAACTCCCGCATTTTGGCGAGGTCGAAGATGCGAAGAACGGGTATTACTTTCGTTTGCATGCCGGAAAGTTTGATGCCCGGCAAAAGTAAGCCTATAAAACAACAAGGCCATCCTTTCGGACGGCCTGTCGCATTAAACCTTAAAACGTTCTTAGACGAATTGATTGACACAAAAGTTGCTGTCCTGAACCGTGGACAGGCAGTTTATAATTTTTCGGCTGCGGGAGTGGCTGCTTTCCTTTTCATCATGCCTTCCTTGCGCATACCGGATTTGTGTTGCATTCTTTCTTGCTCACGCCATGCTTTGTATTGGGTGAATTTTTCGTCGCCGAGGGCGAGTTTCACTTTTTCGAGGCGTTCGTTGTGGAAGGATTTGATCTTGTCCCGGCGCTCGGTTTTGCCGGCATCTTTAAGGGCCATGGCTTTTTCCATGTATTCCTTATTGATCGCTTTCAGATCGGCGCCTTGTTTTTCGCTGAGACCCAGGGCTGTTACGGCTTCCTGGCTGCGATCGTGATGGCGGCGGGCCATTTTACCGTCTTTGCCTTCCTGGCCGGACCTCCCGTCCCTTCCGAATTTGCCATGATGGCGGCCTTTACGGTCGGCAAGGAGTTTTTGGTTATTCTCCCATTTGGCGAACTGGTCTTTGTCAAGTACGGTTTTGATCTGGTCCTGGCGGGTAGTGCGCAGGGCGTCGAACTGTGATTTACGGTCTTCCTTGCTGAGGGATTGATTGTTTCGCAGATCCCTCAACCCGTCCATATACGATTTGTTGATATCACGGATTTTTGTGGTCTGCTGTTCGGTAAGGTTCAGGTCTGCCTTGGCAGCAGGCTTCTCCTGGGCATTGGCCAGGGAAACGCTTCCGGTCAGTAGCACCATCCATACAATTTGTTTCATCATGGCGATTAATTTCTTACATAGACCGTTGTAAGGGACCCAGGTTTAACCGCGCGCTCATAAAAGTTTGTTAATGGCTGCGTGGAGGTCTTCCGTATGGCGGGGCCAGGGTGCGCGGCCGGTCACCAGTTTGCCCTCCCGGTCGATGAGCAGAAAACTGGGGAAAGACCGTAACTGGTATCCTTTCTCGAACATCGCCTGCATGGTTTCCGGCATCCGGTAATGCACCACGTTGGCGCCTGTGATCCCATGCACTTTGATGGCATTCTTCCAGGCCGTTTCGGGCGTATGGTTGGCGAGGTAGATGAATACGACGTCCTTATCGGCATACTGCTTTTTTATGGCGGGCATATACTGGAACATTTCGACGCATGGGCCGCACCAGGTGCCCCATACATCGAGATAGATCACTTTGCCGCGATAGGGCGAAGTGATGTGCTGGAAAATCTCTTCGGCCGATTTGAGATGGGGGAATTCAGTGATAAGCCGGGTGCCGGCAAGCAGCTTATCATTGACCTGGATAGCCTTCTGCGCTTCGTTCCGATCCATGACATTCTGAAAAAGGAACGTATCTTTTACCTGCGATCGCAGTTTTGAAAGTGCGGTTTCGTCCAGCGTTTTTCCTGCCTTGAAAGCTTGCGAGGCGAGCCATGTGGCGGTTAAATCGTATTCGATGGGATGGCGGACCCACACGCGGTACGCGGAATCGGGGTCCAGTTTCAGCTTCCTGGCGTGCGATTGGCTGTGGCCGCGGATATCGCGCAGCACAACGATGTAGTTGCGGGTCAGGTAAGGGGCTCCGTAGCGAAGCGAGGCGATCGTGTCGGCGGTCGTGAAATATTCGGGAAAGATCGCCTGTTTGTCTGTCCGTGCGTTCAAATAATAACTTTGCGTAAGCGCACACCCGGCATCATACCGGATGTTCGCTTCAATATATTGCCGGGTGCGGGTTCCCAGCTTGCGGGACTTTGCGTAACTGCTGAAATCATTCATATTTCGCCGGAAAATCCCGGCAATGGTATCCAGGTAAGCTTGTGTGGAAGGGAATTGCGGCTCCCAGGTTTCATCCTGATAGTCGGGCAATGCAAGCCTGGCCTGGTGCCTGTGCCAGTCGCGGATCTCGTTGTGCATTTTCGCGTGTGTGCCATTGTATTGCGCGCCGGGCCATTTTCCGAGCCAGGCCACAATTTTCCGGTTAGCGCCGCCGATGCTGTCGGGCACCTGGTAGTTATTCATATCGGCCTGGAGGTACATCGTTTCGCCCGGAATGCCAAGATTGACTTCATACAACCGGTCATAATCGATATACAACTGCGACTCCACCGGCAAAGGGAACCGGATACGGAATTTGCCTGCCTCGTCGATAGGGGCGGAAAAGGTGACCTCCCGGGCGGTGACCCAGTCCCGGTAAGAAACTTTGAAATACGCCCCCGGCGAAAACCGGAAGTTTTTATATGTGCCGATGATGGTGACGGAGTCGTCCCGGAACCGTAAAGGCCCGAAAGCCGCGGTGTCCGTTCCGGCAGGCTGCGCATCACCCTGAAACCCGCATCCCATCAGCCAAATCGTAAAAAGGATTTTATTCATACAGGTGGAATTTTATCCAATTTACATCTTTCTACGAAACTTTCGTAGATTATTACGAAATTTTCGTAGATTTGTTTTCCGGAGGAATATACAGCCTTATAAAAGCTTATCGATGGCTTCGTACAGTGCATCCGGGGCCCAGGGCCAGGGCGCCTGTTTGGTGACCAGCTTACCTTCTTTATCGATGAGCAGGTAGCTGGGGTAGCCGCCTGTAAGATATTGTCTTTCAAATACCTGTTGCATCATTGCCGGCATACGGTAATGGACAACGTTCGGGCCGGTGATCCGGAGTTGTTTGATGGTGTTTTTCCAGGCGGCTTCGGGCGAGTTTTGGGCCAGGTACAGGAAAACCACATCCTTTCCTGCATATTGTTTTTTGATAGCGGGCATATATTCCATCATCTTACGGCAGGGCGGGCACCAGGTACCCCAGATATCCAGATAGATCACTTTCCCTTTGAACGGGGCAACGATGTGCGCAAAGATCTCATCCGCCGACTTCATAACGGGAAACTCCGTGATGAAGTGTGTTTCAGCCAATATCGCATCATCTGCATCAAGCGCTTTGAGAGAGTCGTTTTGCCGGTAGAGCCGGTTCAACAGGAAGGTATCGGTTACTTTCCTGCGCACTTCCTTCAGCATGGAATCGCTGTAAACGAAGCCCTGGCTGTACTTTTCAGAGGTTTTCCAGGTATCGGTCAGGATTTTTTCTATGGGGTGGCGGTAGCGTTGTTCATAAATAGAATCTGCGTTGAGCCGGAGCGCCAAGGCTTTCATTTCGCTGTGGTCGCGGATATTGTCGATCACGACCAGGTACTCGTCAGACAGGTAGCCCGTTCCGAAACGCTGGCTGGCGATGGTATCCACGGTTTGGAAGAAAATATCGTCGCCTGCATATTTATCCTTGCCGGGCATAACAAAATATTGCTGGGTAAGCCGCGAACCAATATCGTACCGTATGCGGGCTTCGATGAACTGGCGGCTGCGCGCCTCCAGCCGGTGCTTTTTATTATAGTCTTCGAAATACCGCATTTTAATACGGAACAGACTGGCCATCGTATCCGAATATTGCTGCATGGTTTTAAACTGTCTGCCCCAGTCGAAATCCGCGTATCTGGGCAGTTTCAGCGATTGGGATACTTCCATGTACCGGTGGATTTCATTATGCAGCCGCGCATTTTTTCCTGCATATCGGACCGCCTGCCTTTCGGCATGCGCCACAATGCCCGCGGAATCCTGCGGCACTTGTTCCACTATCGCGTTGGCATCGGCGTGCAGGTAAATCGTTTCGCCGGGCACAGCCACGTTTCCGAAATAGGCATTTCCCCATTTCATGATAATGGAGCTCTCCGCCGGCAAGGGAAACTTCATCCTGAATTTCCCGGAAGCGTCGACAGCAGCGGCGTAATTGACCTGCTCCCGGGTAACCCAATTCGTGAAAATAACCATAAAGGGAGGGCTGGAAACGGAGTTCTTAAATTCACCGATGATGGTGACGGAATCTTCACGGAAACGGAGCGGCCCGAAGGGCGGCGGTTCTTTGCGGGATTGGATGTTTATCGATTTGTCTGACTGCTGGGAGAAGAGGGGCAACGGGAGGCAAAGGAACAGCGGGAGTTTCAGGGTTCTTATCATACGGGCTTGGGAATTTATCCCAATATAAAAAAAATCGTACGGATCGTTCACAGGGCGTCCCCTGAAAAAGATAAACCCCCGGTGAATACCGGGGGCCATCATACACCAAAACAATCTTACGGTTTTTATCGCAAGAAAAGCAGCTCTCTGTATTTGGGAAGACCCCAAATTTTGTCATCCACCAGGAACTCCAGTTTGTCGGAGTGGTAACGGATGGTGTCGAAGAACGGTTGCTTGATCTTTTCGCAGTAGTCGATGGCTTTCTGACGGCTGTCTTCGAGCTTGTTGGCTACTTTGCGGGCTTCGATCATTGCCTGCACGTTTTCGCTGATGACATTGATGTGTTCAGATATCTTGGTTGCGATCTGGCGTTGCGCTTTGGAAGCGTCGTCGCCGAAACCGGCATCTTTCAGTCCTTTGATGTTGGTGAGCAGTTCATTCTGGTACTTCACAGCTGCGGGCAGGATGTGGTTGGTAGCCAGGTCGCCGATCACGCGGGCTTCGATCTGAACTTTCTTCACGTAGTCTTCCAGGAGGATTTCGTGACGTGCGTGGAGTTCTTTCTCGTTGTAAACGCCCATTTCGGTGAACAGTTTGGTAGATTTCGGCGTAACGAAAGCGTCGAGGGCTTTCGGGGTGGTTTTCACGTTGGGAAGGCCACGTTTTTCCGCTTCTTTCGCCCATTCTTCGCTGTAACCGTCGCCTTCGAAGAGGATCTTCTCGGATTCAACGATGTATTTGCGGAGGGTCTGCATGATAGCGATTTCTTTCTTCTCGCCTTTTTCGATGAGGCCGTCTACTTCTTTCTTGAACTCAACGAGGGTTTTAGCCATGATGGTGTTCAGAACGGTCATAGCGGAGGCGCAGTTGGCGGAAGAACCTACGGCGCGGAACTCGAATTTGTTACCGGTGAACGCGAACGGAGAGGTACGGTTACGGTCGGTGTTGTCGAGCATCAGTTCGGGGATGTGACGGTGGAGGTCCAGTTTCAGGATCGCTTCGTCTTGTTCGTCGAACTTATTGTTTACGCGGGATTTAACTTCCTGCAGAACTTCGTAGAGGTATTTGCCGGTGAATACGGAGATGATGGCCGGGGGAGCTTCGTTGGCGCCGAGACGGAAGTCGTTGCTCGGAGTAGCGATGGAAGCGCGCAGCAGGTCAGCGTAGTCATGTACCGCCTTGATGGTGTTCACGAAGAAGGTGAGGAACATCAGGTTGGTTTTCGGCGTTTTGCCGGGGGCGAGCAGGTTCACGCCGGTGTCGGTAGCGAGCGACCAGTTGTTGTGCTTGCCGGAACCGTTGATGCCAGCGAAAGGTTTCTCGTGGAGGAGCACTTTCAGTTTATGGCGTTTGGCCACTTTGCTCATCACGTCCATCAGCAGGGAGTTGTGGTCCACCGCGATGTTCACTTCTTCGAAGATGGGAGCGCACTCGAACTGAGCGGGAGCCACTTCGTTGTGACGGGTGCGCAGGGGGATGCCCAGCTTGTATGATTCTTCTTCGAAATCGCGCATGTAAGCGTATACACGCTCGGGGATGGCGCCGAAGTAGTGGTCTTCCAGCTGCTGGCCTTTAGCGGGCGCGTGGCCTACTACGGTGCGGCCGGTGAGCAGCAGGTCGGGACGGGCGTTGGCCAGACCTTCGTCGATCATGAAATATTCCTGTTCCCAGCCGAGGGTGGCGGTAACTTTGGTAACGTTTTTATCGAAGTAGTTGCATACGTCCACCGCAGCTTTGTCCAGGCCGGAGAGCGCTTTCAGGAGGGGCGCTTTGTAGTCCAGGGATTCGCCGGTGTAGGCTACGAAGATGGTGGGGATGCAGAGGGTCTTGCCGGTGCCTTGCTCGATGATGAAGGCGGGTGAAGAGGGGTCCCATGCGGTGTAGCCACGTGCTTCGAAAGTAGCGCGGATGCCGCCGTTGGGGAAGCTGGAAGCGTCGGGCTCCTGTTGAACGAGGGCGTCTCCGTCGAAAGTTTCGATGGAAGAACCGTCGCCTTTAATAGTAAAGAAGGAGTCGTGTTTTTCGGCGGTAGTACCGGTCAGCGGCTGGAACCAGTGCGTATAGTGGGTTACGCCTTTCTTCATAGCCCAGGATTTCAGGCCGGAAGCGATCTGTTCTGCCATTTTGCGTTCGATCTTATTTCCGCCCTTGATGGAATTCATCAGGCTTTTATAAGCCTCGTCGCTGAGGTGTTCGCGCATGGCTTTGCCTGTGAACACGTTGCTGCCGAATACGTCGGTAATTTTGCCATTCAGCTCAGGCTTTACTTTGAAGTCAACGCCGGTCAGATTTTCCAGCGCTTGAAAGCGTAACGATTGCATGATGTGAAAAATTTTATACAAAAAAACGCCAGTTTGGTTTAAAATGCAAGCAAATCGGCAGAATGTTACCAAAAAATTGCATTTCGCCGGAAAAAACAGGTGTTTTTTAAAATTCGGCCAAATATTCGAAGGCCGGAACCCTTCAAACTGATATATTAAAAAATTTATAATTCGTATGAAGGGCTTTCGTGTTCCGTCTTGTCAATTGATAGAAATCTATGTAGTTTTGCATCTTCTTTTATAAACCTTCTCAATTCATGCAAACGACCACAGTTGAAACCGCCGAACAGTTAGGACTGACAGCAGACGAATTTGAACGCATAAAATCCATCCTGGGCCGTACCCCCAATTTCACCGAACTGAGCATGTACTCGGTGATGTGGAGCGAGCACTGCAGCTATAAGAACTCCATCGTATGGCTGAAAAGTCTGCCCCGGGAAGGCGGTAGGCTGCTCGTGAAAGCTGGTGAGGAAAACGCCGGTCTGGTAGATATCGGCGACGGCTGGGCCTGCGTATTCAAAATTGAATCGCACAACCACCCCTCGGCCCTCGAGCCCTTCCAGGGCGCAGCCACCGGGGTAGGAGGTATCCACCGCGATATTTTCACCATGGGCGCCCGCCCCATCGCGGCCCTCAACTCCCTGCGCTTCGGCAACATCAACGATAAAAAGAACCAGCACCTCCTCAAAGGGGTGGTACACGGCATCGGCCATTACGGCAACTGCTTCGGCGTACCCACCGTGGGCGGTGAAGTATATTTCGAAGACTGCTACGGCACCAACCCCCTCGTGAACGCCATGAGCGTGGGCGTACTGAAAGTAGGCACCATGGTTTCCGCCACCTCCCACGGCGCCGGTAACCCCGTATTCATCGTAGGCTCCGCCACCGGTAAAGACGGCATCGGCGGCGCTTCCTTCGCTTCGGCAGACATCACCGAAGAATCCGCCAAAGATCTCCCGGCCGTTCAGGTAGGAGACCCCTTCCAGGAAAAGAAACTCCTCGAAGCCTGCCTCGAGCTCGTTCCCACCGGCGCACTCGTTGGTATGCAGGACATGGGCGCAGCAGGCATCACCTGCTCCACCGCCGAAATGTCTGCCAAAGGAGAACACGGTATGATCATCCACCTCGACAAGGTGCCCACCCGCCAGGCTAACATGAAAGGCTGGGAAATGCTCCTGTCCGAAAGCCAGGAACGCATGCTCATCGTGGTCCATAAAGGCCGTGAGAAAGAAGTCCTCGATATCTTCGAAAAATGGGACCTCCACTGCGTGCAGATCGGTGAAGTAACCAAAGAGCCCATCCTCCGTTTCTATATGAACGGTGAGCTTGAAGCCGAAGTGCCCGCAGAAAGCCTCGTGCTCGGCGGCGGCGCTCCCCAGTACCACCGCGCCTACGTAGAGCCCAAATACTTCGAGAAAGTTAAACAGTTCGATATCCAGAACGTTCCCGATATCGCCGATGCGAAGAAAGTGGGCGAGAAGATCGCGCAGCTTCCCAACATCGCGTCCAAACGTTGGGTATATACGCAGTACGACAGCATGGTAGGTACCGCCAACGCCAGCACCAACGCCCCTTCAGACGCGTCTATCGTTGCCGTGAAAGGGTCGAAGAAAGCGCTCGCCGTTACCACCGACTGTAACTCCCGCTACGTACACGCCGATCCCCACACCGGTGGCCAGATCGCAGTGGCCGAAGCTGCCCGCAACATCGTTTGCTCCGGCGGTGAGCCCGTAGCCATCACCAACTGCCTCAACTTCGGTAATCCTTACGATCCGGAAGTATACTACCAGTTCGTACACGCCATCCAGGGTATGGGCGAAGCCTGCCGCAAGTTCAACACCCCCGTTACCGGCGGTAACGTGAGCTTCTACAACCAAAGCCCCGACGGCCCCGTGTACCCCACGCCCACCATCGGTATGCTCGGCGTGCTCGACTCCATGGACCAGCGCATTACCCTCGATTTCAAAAACAACGGCGACCTCATCTACCTCGTAGGCCGCAGCTACAACGATATCAGCAGCTCCGAATACCTCCACAAGCTCATCGGCGTGGAATTCAGCCCGGCTCCGCACTTTAACCTGGAAGAAGAACACCGCCTCCAGCAAGCCATCACCAAGCTCAACGCCGCCGGCCTGATCCAGTCCGCGCACGACGTGAGCGAAGGCGGCCTCTTCATCACCCTCCTGGAAAGCGCCATGGCAGGTAAATCCGGCTTCGACGTTCACACCAATAAAAAATTCCGCAAAGATGCCTTCCTCTTCGGCGAAGCGCAATCCCGCGTGGTAGTGTCCGTAAACCCGGCAGACAAGGAGAAATTCGAATCGCTGCTCCACGGCCTGGTAGACACCTCCGCCACTTCCGTTCGCTTCGAACTGCTCGGTACCGTTAAGGGCGACAGCATGATCATCGACGGCGAAAACTGGGGCAACACCGCAGACTGGAAAGTGAAGTACGATACGGCCCTCGAAAGCCACCTGTAATTCATCAAGTCATTTTTATAAGGAGGGCTGGTCGATTGACCGGCCCTTCCTGTTTTCAGCCGTTCCGGCATTCCGTAAACCCAATCCCTCCATCCGTTAATTCCCTACCACAGCCTGCACTCCGCGTTTTAGCTTGCGTTCAGAAAAATCACCCCATCAACCTTCAACATTTATGAAAAACATTTTTGTAATGCTTTTGACGACCGTCCTTTTCACCCTATGCGCATGCAGAAAGGAAGGCCCCGCCGGGCCTGCGGGGAAAGACGGGGAAAACGGCAATGCCAACATCACGGCAAAGAAATTCACCACCATGGCGTCTACCTGGAAATACCCCGGCCATTACGCCCTCGATTACGGCAACAACCAGGTGAAACTGCATTTCAGCAAGTACATCACCGTGGAAGCCCCCGAGATCACGAAAGACGTGATAGACAACGGTTTGGTGCTTGTGTACATGATCCCGAAAGGCGTGCACAACTGGATGCCGCTGCCACTGTCTTTCCAGGCCGCATCGCCGTCGGACGTGGTGCATAATTTCGCATATGAATATAGGCAGGGTACCCTCACCATTCATTACTACTGGACCGCCAATACTACCGGGAAACAGGTGCCCGACGGACTGGAAACCACGCTCATGCCGTTCTATAACTTCCGGTACGTGGTGGCTTCCGGCGTGATGACAGACAAAATGAAAGCATCCGGGGTGAATACCCAGGACCCCGTTGCCGTAGAACTGGCGTTAAGCGGCAGGCCGTAAACGTTTGGTTATCCGGCCCCGGCCTGTCATCCATTTCCGGCGGTACCAGATGAGGATGCCGGACAGCGCAAGCGCTCCAGGCGTTAATCCCAGTAAACTATAGAGGACTTTCAGCGGAATGCCGCCGTAGTTGCCGAAATGAAGCGGCTTCACGGCGGCGTCCCATTTTACGGACAAGGGAGCGTCGCTGAAAATGGTTTTCTTCACCACTTTCCCGCTGTCGGAAGAAAGGGAAACGGTGGTGCCGTATTCCCCGAAGATCAGCGGCTCGCCCGCGTTCCCGAGGAAAAGGACAGGCCCGCCTTCCGTTCGCGGCGGCCGGATGGCCATGATGGTATAAGCGGGGATCGCGGAATGGGCTTTCGCAGTTAAAGATTCGAAGTCGATGGTGGTGGAAACCGCTACAGACGGGGCTTTCTTGCCGACCCTCGCACCTACCACCTTCCATTGGATAAGGATACCGGTGATGACGATCAGCAGGTTGAACACCAGCGACCATACGCCCACGATGCGGTGGAGGTTCCTCCATCGCCGGCGGCGGAATTTCCATTCGATCTTATCGCGGAAAGTGAGCACTTTCCATAGATGCTTCCGGTACACGTACAGCCCCGTGGCAATGGCCACCAGCATCACCGCCGCCATGAATAGGATAATGATGGACCCGTTGCGCCCGCTCATGAGCGTGAAGTGCAGGTAGAGGAGAAACCCTGTGAAATAGTCTTTATTGCCGCGCGTATGCAGTATTTCGGCGGTGTAGGGGTTCACATACACGTATACCTTGTTCTCCGCGCTGTATTCCGCGCGCATCACGAGCGCCTCTTCCGGCGCCTGCGGCATGCGCTGGAAAGTAAGGTAAGGGTTGCCGGGAAGGGCTTTGGAACCGGCTTCATACAACGTGTTGAGCGATTGGCGCCGGCCCTGCGGCTCCACGTGGAAATACCGCTCGTTCAGCGCGTGATCGATCTCGTCGCTGAACACGAGCAAACTGCCCGTAAAACTCAATAGCAGGAGGAAGCCCCCTGCTATTAAACCTGTGACCCGGTGCCACTTGAATATCTGTTGCGATAATTTCATTAAAAGTCGTACGTGTACTGTAAGTTAAGCCGCACACCGTTGCCTTTGATATAATTTTCGTTGCGGGCGTTCCACTGCGAAGTTACGGTATAGTAATCTTTGTTGAACAGGTTGTCTACGCCGAGGGAAAGTCCGCTGTGGTTGTCGAGCTTCAGGTTGGAATACAGGCTGAAGATCGCGAAGCTGTTCACCGGCCCCTGTGCATACGCGTATTTGCCGTTGGCGCCGGGCTTGAAACGGTCGCGCTTCAGGGCCTGGAGCATCTGGAGGCGGAGGCTCCAGCTTTCTACCGGACTGTATTTCACGTAGGCCGTCACTTTTTGGGGAGAGATGCGGTCGCCGCCGATCCAGGCGTCTTTTTCATCTTTGTAATTGCCGTTGCCGTCTTTGTCGATCTTGCCTTCCACGAAGGAGTAGGAACCGCCGGCGGAGAGGTTTTTCAGGATGCGTGCGTCTGCCGCGAATTCGAAACCGTATACTTTTTCGGGATTGCGCTCGATCTCGAACCTGCCGTCGATCTCCGTGTAGGCGGAACCGAGAGCGGACCTGCTGATGTAGTAGCTGGCTTCGAGGCTCACCGGGCCGAGGGTGCTGCTGGCGCCCACTTCGTAGTTATGCGCGATCACCGCTTTTGTTTTCAGCAGCGAAAGCGTGTTTTCCTTCGCGGAGCGCAGGGTGCGGCCCAGGTCGGCGATGGAAAAGCTCTGCGAATAGCTCACGAAGGGCCTGAAGTACGTCCATTCGTTGTAACGCAGGCCTGCATTGTATACCAGGGCGTTGTAGCTGAGGGACCCGCCTTTCACGGGCACGCCGCCCACATTGTATTCGCCGGTGGAATTGTTTTTGCTGACGATGGTCGTGAAATCGGGAACGTCGATGTTGATGTTCTCGAAACGCGCGCCGGCTTTCAGTACCCAATGGCGGAAAAAGGTCGTTTTCAGTTGAGCATAGGGCGCGTAGTTGCGCATGTCCATTTCTGGCACCCAAACGCGGCCGTCTACCAGGTCCTGGTTCGTGATATCGTTCATGAAATCCAGTCCGTACACCGCCTGGATGTCCACGTTCTTTCCTGCATGGACGGGGCTGCTAAGGTTGATGCGCAGGCCGCTTTTCTTGCTGTTGATCTGCGATTGCCCGCCGCCTTTCCAGGAATCCACGAAGCTGTAGATCGTCCGGAAGCGCTGCATGTAAAGGTTCACGTCGAGGTCCGTTCCGCCCACGATGCCCTGGCTGCTCCAGTGCACGCTGGCGTTATGGTTGTAGGGCGTGCCTTCGGGCGATCCGGGGCGCACGCCGGGAACGCCGATAGACGGTGTGTCGAGGTAACGGCCGGTTTTGAGGACGTAATCGCTTTTCTGCTGGCTGCCGAAAAAGTTGTACATCACTTCCACGCGGTTTTTTGGGTTTATGGTGTACCCGATCTTCGCAAAGCCGTTCCAGAGCTGGGTTTCGCCCAGTCCATATTCCGGCGAGATGATGCCGCCTTTCGCGTCTTTGTACACGCCGGTCTGTTCGTAATGCCCGGATACGACGAAATCGAATTTGCCCGCGGCGCCGGAAAGCAGCTGGCCGAGCTGGAGGCCGCCGGTATGTTGCGCGTCTTTCAGCTGGGTCGTAACGCCCACGGTGGTTTTGCCGCTGAGGGGCTTGCCGGGCTCGCCTTTTTTGGTGATGTAGTTGATCAGCCCGCCGTCTGACCCGTTGCCGTAAATCGACGTCGCGCCTTTGATGACTTCCACACGCTCGATGGCCGAGGGGTCGATGGTGCGCATGTCGCGGCCGCCGGCGCGCAGGGGCGTGGATTGCGGGATACCGTCCACCATCACGAGGAGGTTACGGCCACGCAGCGTTTGCCCGGTATTGCCGGTCTGGTTGCCGCTGAACCCGAGGCCGGGAACGGTGGCGGCGAGGATGTCCATGATATTGTTGCTGATGCCTTTCTGGGTCTCCAGTTCCCTGGGGCCCACGATGGTGATCGAGGAAGGCACTTCGTCGAGCGTTTCTTTTCTGCGGCTGGCAGACACGACCACTTCATTCAGATCGCCGCTGGATTGCAGCGTAATATCGGTGATGGTCGTATCTATCGAAAATTGTGCTACCTGTTCGAGGCTTTTCTGGCCTACGCCGGAAATGCGGATGGTATGTCCGCCCTGGGGCGCTGAAAGTATGAAAGCCCCGCTGGCATTGGCTACGGTGCCTTTTTTAAGTTGCGGGATGCTGATGTTGACGAATGGAACGGGCTGGCCCTGGTCGTTGCGGACCGTGCCTTTGAGGACGCCCTGCTGCGCAAAAGCGCCCGAAGCGCCGGCCGCCAGCAAAACAGTGAAGATTACAGATCTCATGCAGATGTTGGTTACGGAAAAAAGCTTCGCAAAGGTAGTTTCATCCGTTCCGCCGCTGTTTACGCAATCGGGAAAAATATCGATCGTATGCGGAAATACAGCGGCAGCAAGGCTTTGAGCGACAATCATGTAGCAATTGTCATTTTAACAGCTCCTTAACGAAATACAACGTTCGTGTTATGGCTGCATACCGGCAGGAATGCTATTTTTGGTAAGCTTGTGAATGTTCTCAATACCCATGCAAAAGTGCATGCAAACACAAGGTTTTCAACTCTTTGAACAAACTGACTTATCATATTCATTTTAGATAGGGCGCACGCCGTCCCTGTTCTATGACAGCCCGTAAACTTATTTGAATTTTTTATTACCATGTCCTACTGAACGATCGATTCTTAAGATCATGTATTACACCTAGTGAAAGAACGATTTGTTTGCTTGGGGCTGACTAACCATCAGCCCCCTTTTTTTGCCCGGACCTTTCCCGAATTGTTAATCAATTATTGTTAAGCCGGCAGCTGTGCAGGGCCCGGCCGCCGTTGTGTCACTCCCCTTCAGCTTTTCATGTAAAGCCGCGCGGAAAAAAGAAAGGCGCTCCCTGCGGGAACGCCTCTCTGCCTTCGATATGTCTCGAATATTTTATTAAACTACCGGGATTTCCGCTACGGCATAAGCTTTCGCGTCCAGCTTGGCTTTGGTTTCGGTGAAGGCTTTGAGCGTCAGCTCGATGTCTTCATCGTTATGCGCCGCGGTGGGGATGAGGCGGTAGATGATCTGCCCTTTCGGGATAACGGGATATACCACGATGGAGCAGAAGATGTTGTAATTCTCGCGAAGGTCCAGGCACATGGCCGTTGCTTCGGGGATATCGCCCTGGAGGTAGATCGGCGTAACGGGTGAGTTGGTGCTGCCGATGTTGAAACCCCTGTCGCGCAGGCCTTGCTGCAGCTTATTCACGTTGCTCCAGAGTTTGGCTTTCATTTCGGGGTGCGTACGCATGAGCTGCACGCGTTTCAGGTGCCCGATCACGATGGGCAGGGGGATGGATTTGGCGAAGATCTGCGAGCGCATGTTGTAGCGCAGGTAGTTGATGATGGCTTTGTCGCCGCTCATGAACGCCCCGATGGATGCGCCGCTTTTCGCGAAGGTGTTGAACAGCAGGTCGATCTTGTCCTGAACGCCCTGTTCTTCGCCGGTGCCGGCACCGGTTTTGCCCATGGTGCCGAAGCCGTGGGCGTCGTCTACCAGGAGGCGGAATTCGAAACTATCTTTCAGTGCTGCGATTTCTTTCAGTTTGCCCTGGTCGCCCGCCATGCCGAATACGCCTTCGGTCACAACGAGGATGCCGCCGCCGCTGGTCTTGATATATTCGGTGGCACGGCGGAGTTGTTTCTCACAGTCTTCGATATCGTTATGCTTGAACACGTAGCGGTGGCCCTGGTGGAGGCGCAGGCCGTCGATAATGGAAGCATGGCATTCCGCGTCGTACACGATCACGTCCCTGCGGTTGCAGATGGCGTCGATGGCGCTCATGATGCCCTGGTAGCCGTAGTTGAGAAGGGTAGTGTCTTCCTTGCCCATGTAATCGCTCAGTTCTTTTTCGAGCTGCTCATGGTAATTGGTATTACCGCTCATCATACGGGCGCCCATGGGCGAGGCGAGGCCATAGTCCGCCGCCGCTTTGGCATCCGTAGCCCTTACCTCGGGGTGGTTGGCCAGGCCCAGGTAGTTGTTGAGGCTCCATACGATCTTTTCATTGCCCCGGAATTGCATGCGGGGGCCGATCTCGCCTTCCAGTTTGGGGA
The DNA here is from genome assembly GCF_050277495.1 of Chitinophaga sp. NPDC101104. Classification (NCBI taxonomy): domain Bacteria; kingdom Pseudomonadati; phylum Bacteroidota; class Chitinophagia; order Chitinophagales; family Chitinophagaceae; genus Chitinophaga; species Chitinophaga sp. NPDC101104. The sequence continues at coordinate 62,560 of NZ_JBNNSF010000002.1, forward strand.
AAGCAAAGTATCCATGGGCGCGCTCGGAGTGCTCCCCGATCGGACCCATATGCTTCAGCAGTTTCTCGAATATGTCCATGTGATGATTAAAATGAAATTAAAATTTGACCACAAAGGTATTAAAATATTATTTTTTGTAAACTTAGGTTACTTTTACACCCTATTTTTTCCACGTCAGAACGGACCCATTCGTAAAAAGGAACTAATTCAAAGCGTAATATGAGCCGTATTAAAATGTTAGCCGTATTCCTGTTAATGGCGGCCCCGGTTGCTTTTGGACAAAAAGCCACCTCGCCCACCAAGGGCTTTCCGCCCAATTACGGGAAAAAAGCAGAAAATCATGTGGCCCGACCCAAATTAGTGGTGGGCATGGTAGTGGATCAAATGAGATGGGATTTCCTCTACCGGTATTATGACCGCTATACCAATGACGGTTTTAAACGCCTCATCAGCGAAGGCTTCTCCTGCGAAAACACGCTGATCCCCTATACGCCGACCATCACCGCCTGCGGCCACACCTGCGCCTACACCGGCTCCGTTCCCGCCATACACGGCATCATCGGCAATAACTGGTACGATCGCAACACCGGCCGGTCTATGTACTGCACCGAAGACTCCGCCGCCACCTCCGTCGGCGGCAGCGACGCCGCCGGCCGCATGAGCCCCAAAAACATGCTGACCACCACCATCACCGACGAACTGCGCATCGCTACCAACTTCCGCAGCAAAACCGTTGGCGTGGCCATCAAAGACCGCGGCGCCATCCTCCCCGCAGGCCACACCGCCAACGCGGCATACTGGTTCGACGGGGTGACCGGCAACATGATCACTTCCAATTTCTACATGAACGAACTGCCGGCCTGGGCCAACGCCTTCAACCGCCGCCAGCTTCCCCGTGAATATATCTCCAAACCCTGGACCACCCTGTATCCTGTAGATACCTACGTGCAGTCCACCGCCGATGAAAAGCCCTACGAAGGCAAGTTCAAAGGCCAGGACAACACCAGCTTCCCGCATGAACTGGCCGGCACCGCAGGCAACGCTTTCGGCATCCTCGCCTCTTCACCCTTCGGGAACACCTACACCCTCGAGTTCGCCAAAGCCGCGCTCGAAGGCCATGGGCTCGGAAAAGGCCCCATCACCGACTTCCTCGCCGTAAGCCTCTCGTCTACCGACTACATCGGCCACCAGCACGGCCCCAACTCGGTTGAAACCGAAGACGCATACCTCCGCCTCGATAAAGACCTCGGCGCATTCTTCAAGTACCTCGACCAGAAAGTCGGCAAAGGCCAGTGGCTGTTCTTCATCACGGCAGACCACGGCGTGGCGCACGTTCCCGGCTTCATGCAAGAAAACAGGATGCACGCCGGCCTGTGGGACGACGGTGCCATGGTAAAAGCGATGAACGCCGCGATCGAAAAGGAATTCGGGTTCAAAAAAGCGATCATTTCCTCGTATAACTACCAGTTCTGGCTGGATAACGAAGGCCTCATCAAAGCCGGGAAACTGGCCGACGTAAAGGCGTTCATCCTCCGCGAAGGACTGAAATACCCCGGTGTGTCCAACATCGTGGACCATCACGCGCTGGGCTCCACCGCGCTGCCCGATCCGCAACACGGGATGCTGACCAACGGCTACAACGTGCTGCGCTCCGGCGATATCATGGTGATGCTGCAACCGGGTTGGTTCGACGGCGGCAAGACCGGGACCACCCACGGCCAATGGAACCCTTACGACGCGCACATTCCCCTCGTATGGATGGGCTGGGGCGTGAAACCGGGCAAAACCAACCGAACCACGCATATGACCGACATCGCGCCTACCGTGGCCGCCATGCTCCGGATCCAGATGCCGAGCGGTAATGTTGGGCACCCGATCACAGAGGTTTCCCACTAAGGAAAAAAGATAAAGCAAAATCAGGGCGCCCCGGCTGTAAAACAGTTGGGGCGCTTTGTTTTTCATCTAGTTATACATGGGTATAAAACGTTAAAAATAATTCCTGTACATTTGGCGCATGTCAGGTATTACCTATGCGGTGGCGGGCCGGATCGCCACCATCACGCTCAACCGGCCGGAAAAGCGCAACGCGCTCAACGGGGAGGTGGTGCATGCGCTGCGCAAGGCTTTTGCGCAGGCGGAGGCAGACGGACAGGTGAAAGTAGTGGTGCTGGCCGCCAGCGGAAAGGCATTCTGCGCCGGGGCCGACCTGGATTATCTCCGGCAGCTCCAGCAGTTCGATTTCGAGGAAAACTATGCCGATTCCCGGGAACTGATGCAGTTATTCCGTGAAATGTACGAACTTAAGAAGCCCGTGATCGCGCAGATAGAAGGGGATGCCCTGGCCGGAGGCTGCGGTCTCGCTACGGTGGCCGATCTCAGTTATGCCGTTCCGGAAGCCCGGTTTGGGTATACGGAGGTGAAGATCGGGTTCGTGCCGGCGCTGGTAAGCGTTTTCCTCGTCCGCAAGATCGGGGAGGGCAGGGCCCGGGAGCTCATGCTGACTGGCGCCCTGGTGCCGGCGGAAACGGCGGAAAGATATGGGCTCATTACAGCCGTGGTGCCGGCAGACCGGATCGCAGGACATGTGCAGGAAATGGCGGAGCGCCTCTGCAATGAGGCTTCGGCAAATTCCCTGACAGTTACCAAACAATTGATTGCCAACGTTTTCGATACATCGCTCGAAGACGGGCTCGAAGCAGCGGCCCGTACCAATGCCGAAACCCGGCGCCATCCCGATTGCCAGAAGGGGATCGCCGCTTTCCTGGACAAAAAGAAACCCGAATGGTAAGGGAAAACAGCCGTTTGGCATAGATTTTTCATTTACCATCCTTAACAATCAACTCATATGCGAAAAATGTCACCTCTCCGCCTGCTGGTGTTGGCCATGATCCTGGCCGCATCGTTGCCGGCTTCGGCGCAGCGGACCATTTCGGACGCCAGGATCGCCTATAAGGTGGAAATGCCGCCCGAACAATTGCAGATGGAGGCCATGTTCGCCGGAAGTTCCATGACACAATATATCCGCGGCAATCTCAGCCGGGTAGACATGAACTTCAACGTGGTGAACTACATCTACCTCATCAATTCCGAGAAGGAAGACGTCATTACGCTGATGGACAACCACGGCGACAAGTACCTCATCCGTACCGATAAAAAGACTTATGAAGCGGATGTGAAGAAATTCTCGGCCATTACCTTCGCCGACCAGGCAGAAACCCGCGAGATCGCGGGCTACAAATGCCGGAAGGCGATCGGGACGATGCCTGACGGGGCCACTTTCGAAGTGTACTACACAACAGACATTATCCCCGAGAACCCCTATTACAATCGCCGTTTCCAGAACCTGAAGGGTATACCGCTGGAATACGAGATCGTGACGAAAACAGGCGCTAAAATGCGCGCAATCGCCACGCGGGTAGACCTCAGCCCCGTTCCGGCCTCCACGTTCGACGTGCCCCGCGGCTACCGCGAGATCACGGCCGACGAACTGAAACGGATCAGGGGATAAAGAAAACGTCAACTTATCGAAACCGCGGACCGTTCCGCGGTTTTTTTATGCCGTGAAACGGCAGATTGCTGCGAGCAGCAACTAAAACCAATGCAACTATCAAAGAAAGGTGGCCGCCGCAGCCGCCATGATCAGGTTTTTGGGCGAGAAATAGTCGTTCCCTGCCAGCCTGAAGCCTGTTCTTCTACTTCCGCCGATTTAACCTGGGGGCCTCCGCTGTAAGTCAATGTGGTTTGAGGTTCTCCAACGTAAGGTGTAAAACCAGAGCAGGGCAAGGGCCGGGATTCCTCCCGGACATGAAAAAGGCCGCCTTGCGGCAGCCTTTCCATAAAATCTCTTTTCAAAAGGAACCTTACCCTTTTCTGAACGGAAGCTTCACCTGCAGATGATGATACTGCATGTCCGGTGCCGGAGTAACCTGCGGCGCCACCTTGCCAGCGTAAGGGAGGATATAGGTAACGTTGCCTTTCCTGATCGTCATGGTAGACTTCACATTCACGGCATTGTCAGAGCTCAGGTTGAAAGTTTGTTTCAGGAAGCCGCTCGCGCGGGAGCCGGCGTCCAGGCTGAGGCTGGTTTTCGGCATCGCCGTAAAGCGATACGTGCCTTCGCCTTCGGTCCTCTTCGTTTTGTCGTTGTTGTCGAAGTATTCCGGTTCTGCTACGCCAAGATCATGGGCGTGCACCCGGATGCCAACAAGGAACAACGCGCTCACCAAAAGGCAAGACATTGAAACTGTGCGCATTATGATTTTGATCGTTGTCATGGTACTGCAAATATACGAATTATTTATCTATCATAAGATAATCCTAACGCAAGATAAGCACTTATCTTAAAAAAATGTTAAAAAATACACGAACGGTACACACCAACTGGTTTGGTGGCGGTGTGAAAATCCCATATATTTACATTAATGAATCACGATTTCCCATCATTTAACGAGTTTAACGAGGATTTTGAAGATTTGAGGGACTTGCTTCAGCAATTTGAAAATCTTAAGGAAGGGCGCTCCCACGCCTTTCTGGACGAAGATTCCTTTGAACAGATCATTGACTACTATGATGAGCACGACGAACTGAACAACGCCCTCCAGGCCGTAGAGTTCGCCATCGAGCAGTTCCCCTTTTCTTCCGCACTGCTCCTGAAAAAATCCGCACTGCTGATCGAGACCAAGAAATACCGGGAAGCCCTCGACCTGCTCGAAAAAGCCGCACTCCTCGATTCCAACGATATCAACCTGTACATCCTCAAGACAGACGTCTATCTCGCCATGAACCAGCACGAGAAAGCCGCTGCCCTGCTGGAAGAACAGATTCAGCACTTCGAAGGCGAAGACCGCACCGATCTCCTCCTCGAACTGGCAGACGTGTACGACGATTGGGAGGAATTCGAAAAAGTGTTCGACTGCCTGAAAATGCTCCTGGAATACGATCCCAACAACGAGGAAGCACTCCACAAAATCTGCTTCTGGACAGAGTTTACGGGCCGTAACGAAGAAAGCATCCGCCTTCATACCAACATCATCAACGAGCACCCTTACAACCAGCTCGCCTGGTTCAACCTCGGCACCGCTTACCAGGGGCTCAAGTTGTACGAAAAATCCATCGACGCCTACCAGTACGCCGTCGTGATCGACGAAAAGTTCGATTACGCTTACCGGAACATGGGCGACGCATATATCCGTCTCCGTAAGTACAACGACGCTATCGAGGTGCTCCAGAAACACCTGGAGATCGCCAAACCGGAAGACGTTATCTACGAAGCCATCGGCCATTGTTACGAGAAAATGCGCAAATACACACAGGCGCGTTATTATTACCGGAAAGCCGTGCATTTAAGCCCGAGCGACGATAAGCTGTATTTCAAGATCGCCAAATGCTACATGACGGAGGAAAACTGGGAACACGCCGTGCGCGCCATCCAGTCGGCCCTCCGGATCAACAAGCAAAGCGCCGAATACAATATTACCCTCGGCCAGTGTTACCTCGAGATCGGGATGGACAAGGAAGCACTCGTCCATTTCCTGAACGCGGTACGCCTGAGGCCCTCCAGCACTTCCGCCTGGAAGGAGCTGATCCGCGGCCTGTTCCTCGGCGGCCATCTGGACGAAGCCATGCGCCAGCTGGACGATGCCGAAGCCAAAGTGGGCCGCAAGCCCGTGTTCGCCTATTACAAGGCCGCCATCCTCATTGCCATGGGCCGCACCAAAGACGGGCTCCTCCACCTGGAAACCGCCCTGCAGCTCTTCCCGCGGCAGGTGAAGCGGTTCCTGGAACTGGACCCATCGATCCTGCAACATCCCGTTATCGTGGAATTGATCGCCAGGTACAGGCGGAAACGCTGATCGTCGTCATTTTTTCCCCACCTATCGGTATTACTTCTTATTTTTGCCGCGGTTTTTTATTTTGTTACGACTTTAAAAGCCAACTGACCAATCCATTTTAGAGCAGGCATCGCTCTGTACGGAGGATTGTAAACAACACATTGTCCGATACTTAGAAGAGTGGTGATGACCTTTCAGAAGAATATAAACCGTGAAAAATGAATTTTAATCTGACGCAAATTCCGGAGAGAACCAGCAAGCCGCGCAGCCATGGCCTTACCATGGTGATGGACAAAGGCCTGAGCGTAGAAGAGGCAAAGAATTTCCTGTCCGCCGCGGGCCCGCATGTGGATATCGTGAAACTCGGTTTCGGCACTTCTTTCGTCACGCCCAACCTGCGCACCAAGATTGAAATGTACCAGGCCGCCAATATACCCGTTTATTTCGGCGGCACCCTGTTCGAGGCTTTCCTCATCCGTAACCAGTTCGACGAATACGTTCGCGTGATCAAGGATTATGGGATCAGCTACATGGAAGTGTCTGACGGTTCGATCACCATCCCGCACGCAGAAAAATGCGGGTATATCGAAAAACTGACCAAGCACGGTCTCGTTTTGAGCGAAGTGGGCAGTAAAGACGCCGAGCATATCATTCCACCCTACAAATGGATCGAACTGATGCGCGCCGAACTGGAAGCCGGTTCCAGCTACGTGATCGCGGAAGCGCGCGAAGGCGGCAACGTAGGCATTTACCGCGGCAGCGGCGAAGTGCGCGAAGGGCTGGTACAGGAAATCCTCACCCAGATCCCCGCTGAAAAAATCATCTGGGAAGCGCCGCAGAAAGACCAGCAGCTGTACTTCCTGGAGCTCGTGGGCTGCAACGCCAACCTCGGCAACCTGGCGCCCAACGAGGTAATTCCCCTGGAAGCCATGCGCGTCGGGCTTCGTGGAGATACTTTCCACCTTTTCCTCGACAAAGAATAGTTTTCATACCGAACGGAAGGCCAGGGCCCGGCGCCCTGGCCTTTTTCAATGACCGTAAACCCTCCAACGTGCGATTATTCGGCCTCATCGGCTTCCCGCTCAGCCATTCCTTCTCCAAAGGATTCTTCACGGAGAAATTCTCCCGCGAAAACATCCCCGGCTGCGCCTACGAAAACTTTCCCATCCCCGATATTTCCGCATTTCCATCCCTCTGGGAAAACAACCCCGCACTCGAAGGCCTCAACGTCACCATTCCGTACAAACAGGCCGTCATGCCCTATCTCGACGAACTGACCGATGCCGCCAAAGCCATCGGCGCCGTCAACTGCATCCGCCGGAACGGGAAACGCCTCATCGGCCATAACACCGACGTGCTGGGGTTTGGCAGATCGCTGCAACCCTTGCTGGCGGCCCATCATACGCAAGCGTTGGTACTCGGTACCGGCGGTGCGGCACAGGCGGTAAAATATGCTTTGACTTCGCTGAACATCCCATACACCGAAGTGAGCCGCAGCGGGCCCGTTACGTATGAAGCGGTGACGGAAGAAATGATGCGGTCGCACAAACTGATCGTGAACACCACGCCGCTGGGCATGTATCCCAATGTGGACGCGGCTCCGCCGCTGCCGTACACGTTCGCGGGACCGGAGCATCTGTTCTACGACCTGGTCTACAACCCCGCCGAAACGCTTTTCATGAAAAAAGGCCTGGAACGCGGGGCTGCCGCCAAAAACGGGCATGAAATGCTGATCCTCCAGGCAGAAGCGTCCTGGGAGATATGGAATGATTAATTTTCCCTGATGAGCGCTTCCACCTGTTGCACGAACTTTTCTGAATCATAATTCGCAAAACCCGTATGGTGAAAGCGGATGCGGCCTTGTTTGTCCAGCACCACCGTGGTGGGCAGCGTTCCGCTGTAGACTTCGGCGGGCACGCGGCCGCTGGCTTTGTAGAATGGTACCGTGAATTGCTCTTTTTGCAGGTAATCGAACGCGGCGGAAGCGTTGTCGTCTTCGTTGATCGTCAAAAAGAAAATCCCGGGATCGTTTTTGAATTGACCGTACAGCGACTCGATCGACGGGAATTCCGCCCTGCAAGGCGGGCACCACGATGCCCAGAAGTTGATGAAAACGACTTTCCCCCGCAATGATGAAGTGTGTTGCAAATTCCCATTCCCGTCTTCGAACGCGAAATCGACGGCCGGCGCGGCCGGTGCTTCCTTTTCCATGCTGGCATTGAAAAGGCCGGTGCGCATGAGTTGCCGCAGCGTCCAGGATTTGGCACCGGGGCTTACGAAAAGCACCACTGCGGCAATGCCCATTAATAAGGTAAACCCGTGTTTCCGGAGGAGTTGTAACCCGTTTTTCAATATCGCCCGCTGTTGCATGCTGATGTTCAGAGACTTTTGAATGCGGGGATTTCGTCCAGGCCCATATACACGGATTTCCCTTTTTCCTTCGCTACCTGCAACATGTAATCTGCCCCGGAAGATGGCCCTCCGATCCGCACCACTGCGTCGCAAAAATTAATGAGGTTCGCGGCGATGGGGTGGAAGATCTCGTTGAAAATATCATCGCCCATTTCGCGGGAACCCGCTTCTTCGATGAGCGGCAAAGCCACCCATTCGCCCATCATCGGGATGTGGCCGCGGCGGTACACGGCCAGCGAGGCTTTCGTCATTTGTTTCACATTGGCTTCGATGAGCGCCGGATCGTCGTTGGTACCGCTGCGGTAAGGGCCGGCTACCAATATCATTTGTTGTTGCATGTTGGAGCAATTTTCGGGTTTGATGATCGGAGCGATAAAGGTACGCGTTGACGGCGGATGCGGCGTGTTGACGAAAAGTTAAAATATTCGGCGGAGGATAGATGCTGCTAACGGAAAACCACTAATTTCGAAGTTCACCTCTCAAACGAAAAGCATGGAAAAGCTCAGGATCGCCACGGCACAATTCGAGAACCGCAGCGGCGACAAGCCATATAATCTCAACATGATCGACGAAATCGCCGGAAAGGCCGCCAGTGAAGGCGCGCAGGCGGTTGCGTTCCACGAATGTTCCATCACCGGGTATACCTTCGCCCGGCATCTCGACCGCGAACAGTTGACGGACATCGCGGAATTCATTCCCGACGGGCCGAGTATTAAAAGGCTGCAGGAGATCGCCGCCAAACATGGTGTGGCCATCCTGGCGGGACTTTTCGAGAAAGATGCGGAGGGAAATCTGTTCAAGGCATATGTGTGCGTAGACAAAACGGGGCTCCTGGCGAAATTCCGGAAGCTGCATCCTTTCATCAATCCGTACCTGACGCCGGGCAGTGAATATTGCGTGTTCGATCTGTATGGGTGGAAGTGCGGTATCCTGATTTGTTACGACAACAATGTGGTGGAGAACGTCCGTGCCACGAGGCTCCTGGGCGCAGAGGTGCTGTTTATGCCGCACGTTACCATGTGCACGCCGTCTACCCGGCCCGGCGCGGGTTTCGTGGACCCTGCATTATGGCATAACCGCGAAAACGATCCCACGTCGTTGCGCTTGGAATTCGATGGCATGAAAGGCCGTGCGTGGTTAATGAAATGGTTGCCTGCGCGTGCTTACGACAACGGGATGTACTGTGTTTTTTCCAATCCGATCGGTATGGACGACGACCAGTTGAAGAATGGCTGTTCCATGATCGTGGACCCCTTCGGCGATGTGCTCGCAGAATGCCGCAAGCTCGATGACGACTTCGTAGTTGCGGCTCTTACGCGTGAAAAGCTCACCCAGGCAGGCGGGTACCGCTACATCCGCGCGCGCCGCCCGGATCTGTACGGCAGCATCATCGCGCAGCCGCATCGTCCGGAGCAGAAAGTGGTGTGGATGGATAAGAAATAACTAGGCTTTCGGCTTGATCATGTAATACATGCAGGTGGTGAAGAAGTTGCGCACGAACGGCAGCTTTTTCATCCAGCCGAACTGCTCGCGCGGTTGCAGGTTGAATTTGTATTTGTAGATAGGATTGATGAGGTAATATTTCCGGCGGGTGATGTCATAACCCGTACGCGCCGCGATTTTCTCGAACCGTTCGATGGAAATGCCCGTATCCACGAGCTCCATCAGTTCGGTGATCGTGCCTTCGCTTTCTCCGGCGGATTTCAGCAAACCGCGGTACAGCGGGCGCGGCAGCAGATGAATGTAGGGGAGGAAGCTCAATACCTTGCTGGCGCAGATCTGCTGGTGCCCGCCGTGCGGCATGTACCATGGCGGAAATCCGAAGTACACCTGGCCATTGGGCGTGAGCAGTTCTTTCAGGTAAGCGATGAGTTTGTCCTGGTCGGGAATGTGCTCGATTGCGTCTTTGAGAATGATGAGATCGAACGAATGCCGGAACTCGCCGGCGAAATCCACGTCGTAGATATTTTTGGCGATCAGCTGTAACTGGCCGCTGGCCACGTAATCGCCGAGGAACTCCTTCGCCAGCTCGATGCGCTGGGGCCATAGGTCGACACCCACGCAAAAGCTTCCCTGTTCGAGAAAAGGGGTGAGCACGCCGCCTTCGCCGCAGCCGATTTCCATGACCCGGAGCCCTTTCATTTCGGGGAATTCCTGGGCGATGAACGGCAGTACATAATTCCTGGAATTATCCACTTGCTGTTGATATCTGAGCGTTGCGTCGCTGTGCTGTTTTAGTGCCATGAAGGTGTGATAGCTGAAAAATGCCGTGAAAATATAATTTTTTTTCAAGTGACGATGCGCTTGATCCGGTTTCATTACATTTGGAATGATTTTAGTCTGATTTCAGCATGTTCAGAATGATGATGATCGCCCTGCTTTGGGCCATACCTTCCCTGGCGCAGCAAAAGGAAATCGCCCGGATTTGGGCGACCTACGATTCTTCCTCCGTGGCGGAACTTTACAGCAGTACCCGTATCGGGCTGACAGTGAAGTATGCCGACAGCTCGGAACGCAGGACGGCAGGGCTTCTCGGCGGAGACATCCGCTGGAACCAGGTGCAGGTGCAAACCCCGCACGGCGATGTCCGCAACGGCGTGCTGCAATTCTCCCGCAACGCGGCGCGGCCGGATAATTACAAGCTCCGGCTCCAGGTCACGTTTTCCGACCGGCCGGGAAAGCCATTCGAAACCGATCTCCAGCTCCCTTATCTCACGGGTATCCGCTTCCGGCATTACGCCGACAGCCTGAAACGCGGCATTCATTTTTACCTGAACGTGGAAGGGATTTACAACAGCGGGAAAATCTATCCGCTGGATACGACGCGGATCCGCTTTAACGCAGACCAGGGAAAGATCCTGGGGCAAGACCTCCTCATCCCCCTGACCGATTCCACCACGCAAATTATACATGTTACCGCGGTATACCGTGGCGATGCCGCCATCCGCGCGGAATCAGACATTCCGGTGAAGATTTTGCCGGACGACGAATCGCTCATCATCCAAAACCCCGACGACGTTTTCAGGCCCGCAAAAAAGAAGAAAAAGCGGCAATAACAACGGTGCCGTATAAAAAATAACGCGCTGAAATGGAGCAGGGTAGCGGGTTTGACAAGATCGATCGAAGATTGCCGGCGAAAATATTTGCAAGTAATGTGGCTTTCCGTTACCTTTGCAACGGCAAGTCTTATACGACCAGCTCCTGCTGAACTCCCCCAGGACAGGAATGTAGCAAGGGTAGGCGGTTGAAGCGGTGCGATATAAGTAACTTGCCACTTTTTTTTCCCCTCAGGCAAGCATCCGCACCTTTTATTCTCCTTTTATTTTCCGAAATTAGTTCGTTGTTTTGCAGATCGCAAAAACTGAAATACTAAATCTTTCTTTATGAAATTCTTTATTGATACAGCTAACCTGGCGCAGATCCAGGAGGCGCACGACCTCGGCATCCTGGACGGTGTAACCACGAACCCCTCCCTCATGGCCAAGGAAGGTATCAAAGGCGAAGCAGCCATCCTGAAACATTACGAAACCATTTGTGAAATGGTAGATGGTGACGTGAGCGCTGAAGTATTGTCGACCGACTTTGCCGGCATCGTTGAAGAAGGCAAGAAGCTCGCCGCCATCCATCCCAATATCGTGGTGAAAGTACCGATGATCAAAGACGGTGTGAAAGCCATCCGCTGGTTCACCGAAAACGGTATCCGTACCAACTGTACGCTCGTTTTCTCCGCAGGCCAGGCTATCCTCGCCGCGAAAGCTGGCGCGGCTTACGTGTCTCCCTTCATCGGCCGTATCGACGACAGCAGCTGGGACGGTATCGAACTGATCGCCCAGATCGCGCAGATATACAGCATCCAGGGCTTTAAGACCGAAGTGCTCGCCGCATCCATCCGCAACGCCCTCCACATCGTAAAATGTGCAGAGAACGGCGCCGACGTATGCACCTGCCCGCTCGATTCCATCCTCGGTCTCCTGAAACACCCCCTTACCGACATCGGTCTGGCCAAGTTCCTGGAAGACGCCAAGAAAATGTAATCTTTAAATAATTGTTATAAAGGCCGTTCCGGACACCCGTCCGAAGCGGCCTTTTTTCGTGCCCCTGAAATTTTTTTTACTTTTAGAATATTCCTAGTATCTTACTACCTCGTAAAACTAGGTACCACGTTAGGCAATACATTTCATCATATTAAACAATAGCCAGAACACTTTCGCATGGAAGCAAAATTCATCATGGCCCTGGACCAGGGAACCACCAGTTCCCGCGCCATCCTCTTCGACCGCGGAGGGAATATCGTAGCCGTTGCACAGAAGGAATTCAAACAGATTTATCCCCAGCCGGGATGGGTGGAGCACGACCCGAACGAGATCTGGTCTACCCAGGCTGGCGTTGCCGCGGAAGTGATCGTGAAAGCCGGCGCCACGGGCGACCAGATCGGCGCCATGGGCATCACCAACCAGCGGGAAACCACCATCGTGTGGGACCGGAAAACCGGCAAACCGCTGTATAACGCCATTGTTTGGCAAGACCGGCGCACCGCGGCGTATTGCGACGAGCTGCGCGCCAAAGGGCTGGCGGAAGACATCCGTTCCCGCACCGGCCTCATCGTGGACGCTTATTTCTCCGGCACCAAGGTGAAATGGATCCTCGACAATGTGGAAGGCGCCCGTGCGAAAGCCGAGGCTGGCGAACTGGCCTTCGGGACGGTGGATTCCTGGCTCGTCTGGAACTTCACCAAAGGAAAACTGCATATCACTGACGTGAGCAACGCATCGCGCACGATGCTGTTCAATATCCACGACCTGAAATGGGATACGTCGCTGCTGGAACTGATGGGCATTCCTGCATCTATGCTGCCGGAAGTGCGCGCGTCCAGCGAAGTGTACGGGCAAACGGAAGCCACGCTCACGCCGTTCAACATCCCCATCGCCGGCATCGCGGGAGACCAGCAGGCCGCGCTTTTCGGACAGATGTGCATCGAACCGGGCATGGTTAAAAATACTTACGGTACGGGTTGCTTCATGATGCTGAATACCGGTGAAAAGGCCATCTCGTCCGGCAATAACCTCCTCACCACCATCGGCTGGAAAATAGGGGAGAAGACAGTTTATGCCCTCGAGGGCAGCATCTTCATCGGCGGCGCCGTGGTACAATGGCTCCGCGACGGGCTGGGCATCATCCGCCACAGCGCCGATGTGGAAGCCCTGGCTGCCAAAGTGGAACATACCGACGGAGTGTACCTCGTGCCCGCGTTCGCCGGGCTGGGCGCTCCGCACTGGAACCAGTATGCGCGCGGCACGATCGTGGGGATGACCCGTGGTACCAAAGACGCGCACATCGCCCGGGCTGCGCTCGATAGTATCGCATACCAGACGATGGACGTACTGAAGGCCATGGAAGCCGATGCCGGTATGCCGATCCGTGAGTTGCGGGTAGACGGCGGTGCTACGGCCAATAACCTGCTCATGCAGTTCCAGGCCGATATCCTCGGAACGGATGTGGTACGCCCGAAAGTGACGGAAACCACGGCACTGGGGGCTGCGTACATGGCGGGCCTCGCCACCGGGTTCTGGGATAGTATCGATACCATCCGCCAGCAATGGCAGGAAGACGCCTGCTTCAAGCCCGATATGCCGGAAACCGAGCGGGCGGAGCTGACGAAAGGATGGGCGCGTGCCGTGAAAGCCGCCAAAGTATGGGCTGAACAATAATTCCATAATCCTGAACTGATCAAAAAACAAACCCTTCTATGTCAATTTTCCTCGCAGAGCTGATCGGCACGGCGCTCCTCATTATCCTCGGCGACGGGGTGGTGGCAAACTGTCTGCTCAATAAAAGCAAAGGCCAGAACGGCGGCTGGATCGTGATCACCATGGGCTGGGCCATGGCCGTTTTCGTGGGCGTATTCGCCGTAGGCAGCTACAGCGGCGCGCACCTCAATTCGGCGGTAACCATCGCCATGGCCGTTGCCGGCAATATCACCTGGGAACAGGTGCCCATGTACATCGGCGCACAAATGCTGGGGGCATTTCTCGGCGCATGTGGAGTGTACGCCGCTTATAAACAACATTTCGACATTACGGACGATCCAGACGCCAAACTGGGTATTTTCTGCACCGCTCCGGCCATCCGCAGCACCATTCCCAATCTCGTGACTGAGATCATCGGAACGTTCGTCCTCATTTTCGGGGTGTTTTACATTTCGAAAGGGGATGTGGGGCTCGGTGCGGTAGACGCGCTGCCCGTGGCACTGCTGGTACTGGCCATCGGTCTTTCACTGGGCGGGCCCACAGGTTACGCCATCAACCCCGCGCGCGACCTCGGTCCCCGCATCGCGCACGCCATTTTGCCCATCAAGGGCAAGCGCGACAGTGACTGGGGGTACGCCTGGATCCCCGTTGCGGGGCCCATCATCGGCGCTTTGCTCGCGACGGCCCTGTACCTGGCACTGAAATAGTCCGATCTTTCATAAACATACACACAACTAAAAACGGCGCATCCCTTTCGGGGGGCGCCTTCTTTTTTCCGCCAACTGGTCCTGCAGCGGCTGGTTACGACGTTGCAGGACTGCAAACGTTCGTCCAAAACCGGCTTTCCCGCCAACCGTCTGCAGCGGCTGATTAAAACGTTCCAATCCTGCCAACGATCGTAGAAAACGGGCTTTTCCCGCCAATCGTCCGCATCGGCGGATTACAATGTTCCAATCCTGCAAACGATCGTAGAAAGCGGGCTTTCCCCGCTAACCGTCTGCTGCGGCAAGTTAAACCGTTCCAATCCTGCAAACGATCGTAGAAAACGGGCTTTCCCGCCAACCATCTACTGCGGCTGGTTAAACCGTTCTAATCCTGCAAACGATCGTACAAAATGGGCTTTCCCCGCTAACCGTTTCCGCAGCAGCTGATTACGACGTTCTATACCCGCAAACGTTCGTCCAATACGCACTCTTTTTACCAACAATTCCGCCACCATGGCTGTTTTACCTATATAGCACAACCCCCAACGGTCTTCCATCCACCGGAATATTTATTCATTATTTTCAAATCTTTCATTTTATCCTGAAAGTTTTGTAATTTTGAGAAACTTTTGGTGGTATGGCATTTGTGGCCACGATGTTGTACCATCTTAAACGCAAATACCATGATACAACCGAACATACCGGATTCAAAGCTTCCCAGGGTGGTGATCGTTGGCGGCGGATTTGCCGGGATCAATCTGGCCAAATCGCTGAAAGGGACTGCCGTTCAGGTGGTACTGCTGGACAGGAACAACTATCATCTTTTTCAACCGTTGCTGTACCAGGTAGCAACGGCAGGCCTGGAGCCGGACAGCATCGCGTTCCCGCTCCGCGGCATCTTCAAAAAGCAAAAGAATTTCCATTTCCGAATGGCCGAAGTGAAAGGAGTGGACACGGCCAATAACGTCCTGGAAACCAATATCGGCGATATCCGTTACGACTATCTCGTGCTTGCCACCGGCTCCAACACCAACTTTTTCGGCAATAAAATGATCGAGGAGCACGCCATTGGGATGAAATCCCTCATCGAGGCGGTGCAAATCAGGAATTACGTGCTCAAACAGTTCGAAGAATCGTTGCTGATCTCCGACGAAGCGGCCATCCGTCCCAAACTGAACTTCGTGATGGTGGGCGCCGGGCCTACGGGCGTTGAGCTGGCAGGTGCTTTCGCTGAGCTGCGGAAATACATCCTTCCGAAAGATTATCCCGAACTGCCCATCCACCTTATGGACGTGTACCTCATCGAAGCGGGGCCTCGCGTACTGGCGGGCATGTCCGAAGAAACCAGCCGGAAAACCAAAGCCGCCCTGGAGCATATCGGCGTGAAAGTGCTCACCAACGTAGCCGTGAAGGATTACGACGGCCTGCACCTCACACTGGGCAACGGAGACACGCTGGAAACACAATCCCTCATCTGGGCCGCGGGCGTGAAAGGCATGTCGGTCCCCGGTTTGCCGGAAACAGCCATGCTGCCGAACGGCCGCGTCCATGTCAACGACCTGAACCTCATCAAAGACACGAAAAATATTTACGCCATCGGCGACATCGCCATGATGGTGAACGACGAGCGCTTCCCCAAAGGTTATCCCATGGTAGCACAGGTAGCGATGCAGCAGGGCAAGCAACTGGGCAAAAACATCTCGAAAATGCTGAAGGGCGATACGCTGAAACCCTTTAAGTACAAGGATCTCGGCTCCATGGCCACCATCGGCCGCAACCGCGCCGTAACGGAGTTCGCCGGCATCCGGCTGAGCGGGTACATCGCCTGGATCGCGTGGATGGTCGTGCATCTGCTCAACCTGCTGGGTTTCAGGAACAAGCTGGTGGTGATGATCAACTGGGTGTACCGCTATTTCACGTACGACCGCGGTACGCGCATCATCATCAAGCGTGGCGCAGCCAACATCGTGAAATTAAGACAGTCGATTTACCAGACAGATCCGCAGGTGCCGCAGATCACGCAAACGCCCTAGCGTTGCCTGTTGGTGAGTGAATTCATCCGGAGCATGCCTACCAGTTCATCGTGGCGGCCGCCGAGCGTGCGGTAATAAACGAGGACCGTGTAGGCATTTTCTGTTTCCAGGATCAGATCGATTCAGTGAGTTAGCGTTGCCTGTTAGTGAGGGAATTCATCCGGAGCATGCCTACCAGTTCATCGTGGCGGCCGCCGAGCGTGCGGTAATAAACGAGGACCGTGTAGGCATTTTCTGTCTCCCACCAGTTCCCTTCCGTGAGGTCGGTGCTCATGGCGGCATCGCGCCGGGTGCGGTCTACCAGGCCATACACGTAGTTATAGTAGCCCTGTTTGAGGAAAAGCGCGCCTTCGTAAGCGCCTTTTTCGCCGTTCCAGGTCATTTTGTTGCGATCGTTCAGCTCATATTGCGTCAGTTCCCCGAAAATGTACATATCGTAACCGGCGAAAGGCTCTTTCATGGGGAAATTGAAGTTGACGCGGGCGTAGTCGCCCTCGAACTGGATGTTGTAATCCTCGATAGTGGAAGGATCGTACATGCCGTTGATATCGCGGAGGTACTGATATACGGTATTATCCCGCGGTACATCGGGCATCACGTTCACGACGGTGCCGTTGCGGAGGTATTCCGTATTGCGGACGCGCTCGGTTTGCAGCCGGAAGCTCCTTAAATCCACCCATCTCCATTCTTTCATGGCGGGGAAGATACAGTCCTGCTCCGCATTGTACTCGATCACATCACCCTTGATGAACATCGGTTTGATGCCGGTGATGGCGTTATCCCAACGGAAATTCTGCTGGATGACGATCTTCAGCTGGTCGAACGGATTCTGGAGGTTGAGGCCTTTCGTATTGACGGAAACGTTGATCTTCTGTGAGTTGCGGAAGAATTTGGGATTGGTGGGCTGGGAAATCCATCCCGCCACGCCGGCTTTGTTGTTGATGACCATGAGCCGGCGGGTGAAGGCCAGGCGGTTGGTATCTCCGTCCAGGTACACTTTCAGCAGGTAATTGCCGGCCCGTGTAGGCGTGGAGTTGTTGCCGGGGATGCGGGCTTTGTAATGCACGTATTTTTGCAACGCAACGCTGGAGAACCGGTAATCGCGGATCTGTACTTCGGAGAAGCCGCGGAGGTAATCGATGGTGTTGACCTGGGCGGGCGTCCAGTCGGAATTGCAGAGCTGCAGGGTGTAGTAGTAGGATTTGATGACGTTCTGCAGATCGTCGAACTGCAGTTCCAGCTGGTCGCCGGAATTGAGCGCGATGATGGGCAGGCCGAGCATTTCGCCTGGGGGCGTCAGTTTAACCGTGGCGATGTTCTGGTGGTAGATATGGTCGGGCGTGATGGAGTTTACCTGACCGTGGGCGCCGGGGAAAAACAATAGTGCCGCCAGGGAGCAGCAAACGAAAGCAACTATCCTCATAGCTGTAATTTACAATGAATTTCTAAAATGTATAAATTCGCGCCATGCGCATCTCCATGTTTATTGCCGGAAGGATCGCTTTCAACCGGTCTTCGTCCTTTTCGCGGTTCATCATCAACATCGCCATGGCGGCCACGGGCTTCAGCGTTGCGGTGATGATCATCGCCACGGCAATGATCAACGGGTTTCAGCACGTGATCTCCGAGAAGATCTTCAGCTTCTGGGGCCATTATCATATCACCGACTACCGCGCACCCGGCGGCCCGCTCACCGAGCAGGCCCCCTTCGCCGAGGATCCCGACCTCGAAAAGCGCATCGCCGCCCTTCCGCAGGTCAAATTCATCAGTCCCTTCGCCACCAAATCCGTCATCGTTAAAAAAGGCCGCGAAACCGAAGGGATGATCTTCAAAGGCTCCCCGGCCGGGCAAGCCCTTCCTTTCATCATCGAAGGCCGCACCACAAAGGCGCAGGACAGCGGTTACGCATCCGAGGTCATCATTTCGGCCAGCACCGCCAAATCCCTCCACCTGAAACCGGGAGACGCGCTGGTGATGTATTTCATGCGGGGCGACGGCCTTTCGCCGCGCGCCCGGAAGCTCACCGTTTGCGGCATCTACAAAACCGGCATCGAAGAATACGATAAAACCTACGTGGTGGGCGATATCAATCTCATCCGCCGCCTCAACGACTGGGACCCCGACGAAATCGGCGGCTACGAAGTGCACCTCAACCAGTTCGGCGATATGGCTACGGCGGCCGAGCGCATCGGCGACGAACTGACCACGGCCGAGCTGGGGATGCGCAGCATGCAGGAGATTTATCCCAATATCTTCGACTGGCTTGGGTTACAGAATAAATCCGAACAGATCATTCTTATCATCATGACCATCGTGGCGGTGTTCAACATGATCACGGCGATGCTGATCCTCATTCTGGAAAGAACGAACATGGTCGGCATTCTCAAAGCCCTGGGCATGCGCAATTCCTCCATCCAGCGGATATTCCTGTACCAGGCTGGCTACATCGTGATCGCCGGGATCGTGATCGGGAACGTGCTGGGCCTGGGCCTGGCGTTCCTGCAACAATACACGGGCTTCATCCGGCTGCCGGAAGAAGCGTATTACATGTCTGTGGCGCCCATCGCCATTCAGTGGTGGAAAGTAGCGCTGATCAATGTGGGAACATTGGTGATATGCGTGCTGGTGCTCATTATCCCGTCTTTGCTCATCCGGCGGATACTGCCGGTGCGGGCCATTCAGTTCAAATAAGGAGCCTTCCGCAAATGATCCCTGCCGCCACGGCGGCATTCAAGGATTCGGCCTGGCCGATGCGCGGGATGGTGATGTGATGGCTGCTGCGGCGGAGGGTTTCGTCGCTCAGTCCGCGGGATTCATTGCCGATGAGGATAATTCCCGAATCGATTTTTGGTGTAAGGGTAATATCGTTACCGTGAAGGGTGGCGGCGTAGGAGGGGAGGGACGCGTGTTTTTCCAGGAACTGCGGGATGTCGCGGATGATGACGCTCACGCGCAAAAAGCTGCCCATGGTGGCCTGGATGGTTTTGGCGTTGAAAGCGTCTACACAATCGGGCGAGCACACCACCTGCCGGATGCCAAACCAGTCGGCTATACGAATGATGGTGCCCAGGTTCCCGGGGTCCTGGATGGTTTCCAGCGCGAGGGAAACGCCTTCGGGAACGAAGTCGCGCGCGGGCGGCATGTCTGCCAAAGCCACGGCGCGGTTGGGGGCGGAAAGGGACGACAGCTGCTTCAGGACCTCCGGGCTCACTTCCAGCACTTCCACGCCAGTGGCCTTTTCGGCCAGTTCCCGGTTATCGAGCAGCCACTCCTGCGTGGCATACACTGCCTTGACGCCAACACCCGATCCCAGTAATTCCTGGACGATCTTATCGCCTTCGGCCACAAACTGGCCAAATTTTTGACGGTATTTTTTGTGCTGTAATCCGGTAATATATTTAATTTGCGCCTTTGATAACATAGGGTCAAACCTACGTGAATTCCGGCATTCAGCCAACATGTCCCGCCACGGCGGGCCCGGCACTTACCCGTTAATTCAGTCTGACAGTGAAGAAACCGACATACCCATCCCCTTTCGGACAGCCCCTGCAGCGTGCGCTCTGGCTGATGGTATGCCTGTTCCTGGCTGCCTGCTCCAACACCCGCTACCTCCAGGAAAATCAAAGCCTGCTGGTAAGCACGAAAGTCGAGATCAACGGCGCGCTGTCGTCCAACGAAAAAACGGACCTGAAAAATGACCTGTCCAGCCGCTCGCTCATGCTGCAGCAGCCTAACCGCAAATTCCTCGGGTCCCGCATCAAAGTCTGGCTTTACAATCAAAAGAACTACGAAAAGAAAAGCAACTGGTTCTGGAACCTCATGCTGAGCGAACGGAACCTCGAAGCCCCCGTTATCTACGACTCGGTGAAAACCAAAGAGTCGATGGACCGGATGGTCGCCTATCTCAACAATCAGGGCTATTTCTACGCCACCGTCCAATCCCGCCAGAGCGATCACGGTCAGAAAGCGGCCGTCACCTACCAGGTCAACACCGGCAAGAATTTCATCGTCCGCAAGATCATTTACGATATCCCCGACACCGCCATCGCGCAGGTCGTGAAGGAAGGGGAGAAGCTGTCGCTCCTCAAAACCGACGTCCCCTACAAAGCGTCCAACCTGAGCAGCGAGCGCGAGCGCCTCACCCGCCTCATCCGCGACGCGGGGTATTATAAATTCAACCGCGACCTGGTCGTTTTCACCGTCGACACCCTCAATAAGTCCCTCTTCGTTGACCCGCTCAACCCTTTCGAGGTGATGCCCGGCGTGCTGCGCGCGGATCAGAAGCCGACGCTCGACGTGGAAGTGGCGATCCTTCCGCCGGAAGACTCCGCCAGCGATCAGACGAAGCTTTTCTACCTCAACAAAATTTTCGTTTATCCCGACATGACGCTGCAGGAAAGCACCGAAGACAGTACTTTCCATACCACTACCACGCGCAACCTCACTATCAAATACCATCAGAACATCGTTCGCCCGCGCGTGCTCACACGCGCCATCCAGCTGCGGCCGGGAGAAAGATATTCCACGTCCAACTACAGCAATACCATCAGCCGGCTGTACGATCTCAACCTCTGGCAGTTCGTGAGCTTGCAGTATAAAGACGTGAAAGATACCGTCCAGAAACTGGACGCCTACATCCAGCTATCGCCGCGCAAGAAGCAGGAAATGAGCACCAACTTCGATGTAACCACTTCCAACGACTATGCCGTGGGTAGCGCCGTTTCGGTGGGGTACCGTCACTTCAACCTCAACCGGGCGGCCAACGAATTGCATATTACCGTGAAAGGCGGCCTGGAACTGCGGAACCAGTCGCGCGCGGGGCTTTCGCTGCAGTCGCAGGAATACGGCATCAATGCCGATTACGTGCTGCCGCGGTTCATGCTGCCTTTCCGAGTGCGGCAGAATTACCGCTCTACGGCTAAAACGCGCATTTCCGCGGGGTACAACAATCTCCGCCGTATCGACCGTTTCAATATCCGGACGGTGACGGGCGCTTTGGGATATGAGTGGAACGAATCGATCTACAAGCGCTGGAGCGTGAAACCGTTTAACCTGAATTACGTGGGCGTTACGCTGGTGCAGGGTTTCAGGGATACGGTGGTGAGCAAGAACCCTTATTTGCAGCGCAGCTTCGAGCCGGCATTCATCGGCGGCGAAGCGGCGGCGTTCATCTTCAGTAACGACGATATTTTCCATAAAAGACAGAACACCTATTTCCGCGCCGCCATCGAGGAATCGGGCGCATGGCTGGAAGGGGTGAACAGTTTGCTGAATGTGCTGACCAATAAGCGCGACGACCTGGAATCGGCCGCCAACGTGAATATTTCGCGTTTCGTGCGGCTGGACCTCGATTATCGCCACTACTGGAATTACAACAGCAGCAGTGTGGCCACCCGCGCCTATCTCGGCCTGGGCCTGCCTTACGGGCAGAGCGACGTGCTGCCTTACGTCAGGCAATTCACTTCCGGAGGCCCCAACAGCATCCGCGCTTGGCGGTTGCGCACGCTGGGCCCGGGCTCGTTCCGCAGCGATACGCTGGCGCAATCCGCCATCTTCCCCGATCAAACGGGCGATATGCGTTTCGAAGGGAATGTGGAATACCGGTTCAACATCCTCCGCCTGTTTGGCGGGACGATGATGCTGAAAGGCGCTACCTTCCTGGATTTCGGTAATATCTGGATGTTGAAGGAAGATTCCAGCAGGCCTGGTGCGGCGTTCAAGCTCAAGAACCTGTACAACGACCTGGCGATCGGTACCGGTGCCGGTGCGCGGCTGGATTTTAGTTATTTCGTCATCCGCCTCGATTGGGGCATCCCGCTCAAGAAACCATATCCTGCCGAAGGCGGCAAGAAATGGTTCGTCAGCGAATGGGCGCTGGGCGATGGCCGCTGGCGCCGCGACAATATAATCTGGAACGTAGCGATCGGCTATCCGTTCTGAGTTTCCTGTTTTTTCTTGTATTCATCGATGAATTGGACCACATCCATCGCGTCTTCCAGTTTGAAGTCGCCGATGCGGGTGCGGCACAGGCTGCTGAGATAGCCGCCACATCCCGCGGCTGCGCCGAAATCGTTGGCGAGGGAGCGGATGTAGGTGCCGGTGCTGCATTCCACGCGGAAATGAACGACGGGCAGTTCCACTTTCGTGATCTCGAAAGCATGGATCGTGATGGCGCGGGGCTCTACTTTCACTTCCACGCCTTTGCGGGCAAGGTGGTAAATGGGTTTTCCGTTCTGTTTGATGGCGGAGTGGATGGGCGGCAGCTGCTGCAGGGGGCCGGTGAAGGTATCGGCGATGGCCTGCAATGCGGCGAGGTCCAGTTCCGGGACGGGTTGATGGTCTTGCGGTTCGGATTCCAGGTCGAACGTAGGGGTTACGGCGCCGAGGGTGAAGGTGCCGGTGTATTCCTTTTCTTTGGCCTGGTATTCGTTGATTTTCTTCGTCATTTTGCCCGTGCAGCAGATGAGAAGCCCCGTGGCTAAGGGGTCCAGCGTGCCGGCATGGCCTATCTTGGCTTTGGTGGTATTGCGGATCTTGCGGACAACGTCGAACGACGTCCAGGTCAAGGGTTTGTTGATCAACAGCACGGCGCCTTCCTGAAAATTCGGTGTTTCTGACATGGCGCAAAGATAATAAGTTTTACTTGCCTTCCCCGCCTGCCGGCCGTCTCATCGCCATCACCGTGATCATGGAAGCCATGAGCGCAATGAAGATGAAAGATATCCGCAGGCCCGACGCCTGGGCGATGAACCCGATCAGCGGCGGCCCCAGCAGGAACCCGAAAAACCCGAACGTGCTCACGGCGGCGAGCGCCATGCTCTGGCTCATGGTTTTGGTGCGCCCCGCCTGGCTGTACACCAGGGGAATAACGGTGGAAACGCCCAGTCCCACCAGGAAAAATCCCAGTGCAGACATCCATACCGTCGGGAAAGCCACGGCCAGCAATAATCCTGATGCCGCCAGCACGCCGCTGCCTTTCAGCATGCCCGAAATACCGAACCGTTTGGTCAGCCAGTCGCCCACGAACCTTCCTGATGTCGTTGCTGCGGTAAAAGCCGTGTACCCGATGGTCACTTTCCCGGGATCGGCTTCCACCACTTTCGCGAAGTAAACCCCGCTCCAGTCGTACATCGTGCCTTCGCAGATCATGCAGCAGAAGGCGATGATGCCCAGGCTGACGAGGGCTTGGTCGGGTTTCACGAAAATCGGCTGGCGCTCGCCCGCGGTTTTGGTGTGGGGAAGGGAGTTGCGGAAAGACAGGATGATCATCAGCATGGCGAAACCCGCTACCATCATGAAGTGCTGGGATGGCGGCGTTTTGAGGTTTACCATCAGCGTGCCGATCCCCGCGCCCGCGAGCCCCGCGAGGCTCCACACGGCGTGGAACGACGACATGATCGATTTGCCGTACAACGCTTCCACGCTCACGGCCTGCGTATTCACCGAAATATTGCCCAGGTTGCCGGCAAACCCGAAGAGGAAAAGGACGAAGCCCAATATCCAGGGATTGCCCGCCTGGCCGATGCAGAAAAGGAAAACGGCATACAAAACCGCCGCCAGGATCATCACGTGGCGGCTGCCCGACCTCGTCACGAGCCACCCAGCTATCGGCAGCGAAATGAGCGCGCCAACGGGAATGCAAAGCAGCAAACTTCCCAGCGCCGCTTCGCTCAGGTTCAAATGCTCCTGGATGGCCGGAATCCGGGAAGCCCAGGAGGCGAAACAAATTCCATTGAGAAAGAAAAAGGCCGCGACAGACAGCCGGGCCTTTTGTTTATCGATTACAGTCATTTGCAGAAGGGCTGAAAACTTTGCCGGTACTCCTCCGTCAGGTTGGAAACGATGGTTGCCACGGGCTCGATGCCGTCTACCATTTCCACGCTCTGACCTGCGCTCCACAGTTGGTTATAGTAATTGGGTTTGGTCGCTTTTTCCAGCATTTTCATGCCTTTGAGCTGCACCATCATCTTGAAGTATTTCTTGGTGCGCGGGTTGCGCGACAGCCATTTCTCCCAGCTGCTTTGCTTGTAACCGAGCTTCTGGGCGGCGGGGGTATTGATGATATTGCAGGGCGTGCCGGAAAGGCGTTCGGTGAGCACGATGTCTTCCATGCCATGGTCCACGATGGCTTGCTTGTATTCGTCGCTCACATTGGCTTCCGGGCTGGCGATGAAGCGCGTGCCGATGGAAACGCCGTCTGCGCCGAGCACCATGGCGCTGGCCATTTGCTGGCCGGAAGCGATGCCGCCGGCGGCTACAACCGGCATGTCCGGGAAGGCTTTCCGCAGTGCGGGAACGAGGATGTGCATGGGATAGGGGCCGGCGTGGCCGCCCGCGCCCGAGCATACGGCGATGAATCCGTCTGCGCCCGCCTGCGCCGCTTTATGGGCGTGCTCGAGGTTGGTGACGTCACAAAAGACCTTCGCGCCATAGGAATGGGCGGCGTCGATCACTTCGCGGGGATTGCCGAGGGAGGTGATGTAAAACGGAACTTTGGCTGCCACGCAGGCTTCCAGGTGCTTTTTATAGAGCGGGTTCGTTTTTTGTACGATGAGGTTGACACCGTAGTTGCCGCCGGGATGGGCGGTACGGACGGCGTTGAGCCTTTCCAGCACGGCGTGCAGCTCACCTTCCTTCCGGTAGTTCAGGGAAGGGAATGTGCCTGCGATGCCGCTCCGGATCGCGGCGCTGACCATGGCCTCGTTGCTGACGAGGAACATGGGGGCCATGATCACAGGATGCCGGACGCCCAACAGGTCGGTGATGGGATGGTTCATGTTGTGAGGGATGGTTTCGCTCGGGTTTGTAATTGGCGCGCCACGTATTTGCCCAGGATGTCGAACTCCAGGTTCACGGTGCTGCCGGGTTTCAGGTGCCGGATATTGGTGTGATCGTATGTATATGGTATGATCGCCACGGAAAACGCATCGTCGGAAATGTCGAACACCGTGAGGCTGACGCCGTTCAGGCAGATAGACCCCTTTTCGACGATCAGCGGCGCAAAGGAAGGGTCGAAACCGAACCGGAAAAGCCAGCTGCCGTCTTGCGGGTCAACGGACAGGCACGTCCCCGTGCCGTCTACATGCCCCTGCACGATGTGCCCGTCGATCCGGCTGTTAAAGATCATGGCCCTTTCCAGGTTCACGGCATGGCCGGGTTGGAGGTCGCCGATATTGGTCTTTTGCAGCGTTTCCGCTACCGCTACGGTGGTGTAACGGTCTGCCTCCACTGCCGTGACGGTCAGGCAAACGCCGTTGTGGGATACGCTCTGGTCGATTTTCAATTCCTGCGCCAGGGGCGTGCTGATGGTGAGTTCCAGGTTGCCGCCCGCTGTGGTGGCGGTGGCCACGATGCCTGTCGTTTCAATAATGCCGGTAAACATAATACACAAATTTAATGGAGAATTGCCGGCAGAAGAAATGACGAATATATTTTGCGAATAAAAAAGTTATGATTACCTTTGCTGTCCGTAAAAATATACTGTAAAACAGAATAAAGGAGAAATATGTTAATCATCGATTCCAAAGATTGCGAAAACATCGACAAAGCGCTCAAAAAGTATAAAAAGAAATTTGAGAAAGCGAAAATTCTGCTGCAACTGAGAGAGCGTCAGTCGTTTACCAAGCCTTCTATCCGCCGTCGCACCCAGGTGCTGAAGGCTGTATACAAGCAGCAGGTAGCAACCGGCAAGTTCGATCAATAATTAGATAGTAACATCTTTTTATACACGAAATTGATGATTGTAAAGGATTAATGTATCTTTACAATCATCAATTTTTTTGTGTTGGATCAAGTGCACCTTCCTCCTCTGGCGCAGGATTTCCTCGCCTGGCTCTCCCTCGAAAAGCGGTACTCGCCGCATACGGTGCAATCCTATTCCCTTGATCTTCACCAGTTTTTTCAATACCTGCAAAGTCAGTACGACGGCATCCCGCTCGAGAGCGTGAAGGCTTCCCATATCAAGTCGTGGCTCGCCCTCGGCCTGGAAGGCCGTAAAAAAGCGGAAGACGCCCGTAAGGGTGCGCCAGCGCCCGCCTCCGCCGTTACCATCCGCCGGAAGATGTCGGCCCTCAGGTCTTTCTTTAAGTTCGCCCTGCGAAAAGGCGTGATCCAGCAAAGTCCCATGGCGCGTGTCACCGGCCCCAAACTGCCGGAAAGGTTGCCCGTGTTCGTAGACGAAATGGCCATGGAAAAGCTCGCGCAGCCGCCTGCAGGGGAGGAGGAGCCGCTATTCGGCGACGACTTCGCCGGGGTTACCCAACGCCTTATCATGCGGTTGCTGTACCATGCCGGCATCCGGCGCGCGGAGCTGGTCGGTCTGGAAGACAAGAGCGTCGATATTTCCAACGGACAGATCAAAGTGCTCGGTAAGGGCAATAAGGAGCGGATCATCCCGGTGGGGACCGTGTTGCTGAAAGACATCCGGGATTACTTCGATAAGCGCCGGGAAGCCGTTCCGGGTTATGCCGGGAGGGCGATGCTCTGCCTGCCCAATGGCAAGCCTGTTCAGGCCTGGGACGTGTACCGTACCGTGCGCCGGGTGCTGGAGCGGGTGACTACGTTGAAAAAGCGGAGCCCGCACGTGTTGCGGCATACGTTCGCGACGCACCTGGTGAACAACGGGGCGGATATCAATGCGGTGAAGGAGTTATTGGGCCATGCGAGCCTGGCATCTACCCAGGTGTATACCCATAATACGATCGAGAAGCTGCGCCGGGTGCATAAGCAGGCGCATCCGCGGGGGTAGTATCAAAATTTTTATTGACAGGAAAATGCACTAATCAAAAACAGGCTGGCGAATGATGCGCGTCATCCGTTAGGGGCGGAGGAAGCGTTAATATTGGATATGGTCATTTTAACAAAATTTTTAGGGGCAGACACATTGATTTGAGTGGGAAGAATTAGTATATTAGTAATACAGTTCTTTATATAAAAAATGCGCCTATGATGTATGACTACTAATTTGAAATCAGATTGTTAAATGTAAAATTTTAGTGCTATGAATGTTCAAATTCAAACTGTGCGTTTTGATGCTGACGCCAAATTAATTGATCATGTGAATAAAAGAGTCCAGAAACTTTCCACCTTTTACGACAAGATTGTACAAGTCGAGATTTTCCTGAAATTAGATCAGTTAGCCCACCAGGTAAAAGACAAAATAGCGGAGATCCGCGTAAATGTACCCCGCCACAGCTTCTTTGTAAAGCATGAGAGCAAATCCTTCGAAGAGTCCTTCGATCTTGCGTTTGACAGCCTTGTTAACCAGATCAAGCGTAAGAAAGAGAAGAATTTACATTAAAATCTCAAAAATATTTTGGAATTAATATTCTCTTTACTACCTTTGCCATCCCGATTCAAAAAGGGATCGGTGAAGGTAGTAAAGTTCTTTGCTGTAGGGCATTTTAGCCGAAACAAGTGAGTTTTGAAAAATCTTGGGAAAGTGAAAAAAAATATTTGTTTTAATAAAATTTTCACCCTTATTTTGCACTCCCTTTAAGCAAGAATGTTAATCTTTTTCTTGACAAAAGAATGCCAGCATAGCTCAGTTGGCCAGAGCTACTGATTTGTAATCAGTGGGTCGGGGGTTCGAATCCCTCTGCTGGCTCAAAAGGTTATTAAGTAAGTCGGGCAGGTTCCAGAGCGGCCAAATGGGGCGGACTGTAAATCCGCTGTCTTTCGACTTCACAGGTTCGAATCCTGTCCTGCCCACCAAAAATGCAAGCTTTGCGTAGTGTGTTTTGGTAGAAATGTAGATGAGGCAAAGCGATGTGCGGGAGTAGCTCAGTTGGTAGAGCGACAGCCTTCCAAGCTGTAGGTCGCGGGTTCGAACCTCGTCTCCCGCTCTAAAGCACCTTCAACGCTGTTGTAGCTCAGGGGTAGAGCACTTCCTTGGTAAGGAAGAGGTCGTGAGTTCAATTCTCATCAACAGCTCAAAAGAATTCGGATGCTGGGTAACCGGAAAGTCCTTCTGGGAAATTTCTGTGGCCGGTATCCGAAATTCGAAGTTTAACGAAGCCGGTAAGCTCAATGGATGAGCGTTTCGCCAGTAAGCGAGAAGGAGCGGGTTCAATTCCTGCGGCGGGCTCCAGTTTGTTAAGTACGTTTTAAAACAACTATAAAGCAATAAACTTTACAAACCATCTTAAAAAAAAATACAATGGCAAAAGAAACCTTTAAGCGGGATAAACCCCACGTTAACATTGGTACCATTGGTCACGTTGACCACGGTAAAACTACCTTGACTGCTGCCATTACTACAATTCTGGCAAACAAGGGCTTGGCTGAGAAGAAAGGATATGACGAGATCGACGCGGCTCCTGAAGAAAAAGAAAGAGGTATCACCATCAATACAGCACACGTAGAGTATCAGACTACAAACCGTCACTATGCTCACGTTGACTGCCCTGGCCACGCTGACTATGTGAAAAACATGATCACCGGTGCCGCCCAGATGGACGGTGCTATCCTGGTAGTAGCTGCTACCGACGGTCCGATGCCCCAGACGAAAGAGCACGTTCTGCTCGCTCGCCAGGTAGGTGTTCCCCGTATGGTTGTATTCATGAACAAAGTAGACCTGGTAGACGACGCCGAGCTGCTGGAACTCGTTGAGATCGAGCTGCGCGAACTGCTGTCTTCCTATGGTTTCGACGGCGATAATGTGCCCATCATCCAAGGCTCCGCTACCGGCGCTCTCGCAGGTGATCCCCAGTGGATCGCTAAGATCGAGGAACTGATGGAAGCAGTTGATACTTACATTCCCCTGCCTCCCCGCCCGGTTGACCAACCCTTCCTGATGTCGGTAGAAGACGTGTTCTCCATCACCGGTCGTGGTACTGTTGCTACCGGTCGTATCGAGCGCGGTCGTATCAAAGTTGGTGAGAACGTTGAGATCGTAGGTCTGCAAGCAGAATCTATGAAATCTACCTGCACCGGCGTTGAGATGTTCAAAAAACTGCTGGACGAAGGTGAAGCTGGTGACAACGCCGGTCTGCTCCTCCGCGGTATTGAGAAAACTCAGATCCGTCGCGGTATGGTTATCTGCCAGCCCGGTTCTATCACTCCGCACACCGACTTCAAATGCGAAGTTTACGTACTGAGCAAAGAAGAAGGTGGCCGTCACACGCCGTTCTTCCAGAAATACCGTCCTCAGTTCTACTTCCGTACCACGGACGTAACTGGTGAGGTTGAACTGCCGGCAGGTGTTGAAATGGTTATGCCTGGTGATAACATCAGCCTGACTGTTAAACTGATCCAACCGATCGCTATGGAGAAAGGTCTGAAATTCGCTATCCGCGAAGGTGGCCGTACCGTAGGTGCTGGTCAGGTGACTGAAATCCTGAAATAATCAGTAGTCTACTACTGAGAAAATAAAAAAAAGCCATCAGTTCTTGCGTAAGTAATCTCCCAAAGATTATCTTTGCAGACGGTGAAAACGAAAGGTGCTGATGGCTTACACACGGGCATGGTGCAACGGTAGCATACGGGTCTCCAAAACCTTTGATCTGGGTTCGAATCCTAGTGCCCGTGCTGATTAAAATGTAAATTGCCGGAAAGTTAAATTGCAGATTTCCTCGACAAATCCGCAATTTCCCTTGAAGGCAATTTTTATCGTTCATAACAGGATTGTTTTTTAACTTCAGTCCCAAGAAATTATCACATGAACAAAGTCACCAACTACTTCAGAGAATCCTACCACGAACTGGTACATAAAGTATCCTGGCCTACCTGGAAGGAACTGCAGTCCTCTACCATGATCGTACTGATCGCCACCATCATTATCACCCTGATGGTTTGGGGTATGGACACCGCTTCCCACCTGGTTTTATCGCAATACTATAAACTGTTTCAATAATGGATGAAGCCCAAATCCCCACTCAGCCCGCTCAGGAAACCAAATGGTACGTGCTGCGCGTGGTAAGTGGCAAAGAGAAGAAAGTCAAAGAATACCTGGATATCGAGATCCGCCGCAGTGATTGGGCCAACGTTATCACCCAGGTTTTCCTTCCCGTGGAGAAAGTTTATAAAGTGCAAGCCGGTAAAAAAGTAATGCGCGAAAAAAACTTCTATCCCGGTTATGTGATGATCGAAGCCATCGAAGGGAAAATGAACGACGAAGTGATCCAGGCCATCCGAAACGTGTCTGGCGTTATCCACTTCCTCGGTAAGGAAAAACCCATCGCTCTCCGCAAATCCGAAGTCAATAAAATGCTCGGAAAAGTAGACGAGATTTCCGACCAGGGCCTTACCATGAGCGAACCGTTCATCGTTGGCGAAACCATCAAGATCATCGACGGCCCTTTCAACGACTTCAACGGCGTCATCGAAGAAGTACTCGAAGACAAGAAGAAACTGAAAGTAACCGTAAAGATCTTCGGCCGCGCCACACCGGTAGAGCTCAACTTTATGCAGGTAGAAAAAATCAGCTAACCCTGGTTTTCCACCATACTCGAGAGGTTGCCATCCGGCAGCCTCTTTTTTTTGCCCCATCTGCATCCCGCATGGAAAGCATTTTTACCCGCCATTGCCAGAATGCGCGATAAGCAGCCCCAACTGCATCCAGCATGGAGAATTATTTGCCCCTTACGCCAGAATGCTTGATAGACAAGCCTTTCCGGCCCTATACGCAACGTATACACGCTTCCGGAAGTGTTATCATCCATCGCTGCGATCGCCCTATCCCCTGGTTTCAATGGAATACCTCCAATAAAAAAGCGGCCACGCCATTCGCGCAGCCGCTAAGAATCCTGAAAGTTGGCCAACCGCCTATTTGCGGGTCAGCTTCATTTCCATACTCTTGAATTCCTTACCGTCCTGCATCATGTACATTTCCATGAACTGGGTATTGTCGTCTATCCATTTGAACACCTCGCGGATGCCCATGGGCTTGCCCGTTGGGTCGACAGACGAGCCCGTCAGCGTCATGCTGCGGGTAGCATCGTCGTACTTGCCTTCGAGCATCATGATACCGGTTCCCATATTGTCGTACCAAACAGACTGGAACACCTTCTTGGCGTTATCGTACGCCAGGATCCCATGCCCTTCGAATTGCATGCCGCCCATGTCTCCCGTGTGAACGGTTTCCTGGTAACGGTCGCCAAGGATCATGCGATTGGTACAGCTGCCGGTGGATTTGGAAGAAGGCCCGCCGGGCGACATCCAGAAAGTGAGGTCCGTATTCCAGGTGCCGTTGGCCATAGCCATCATTTTGTGCATGGGGCCGGGCGTCATGTAATCCATCCAGGCTTTCTGGGCGGCTTCGTCCTGCGCGCGGGCGGAAATAACGGTACTGCAGACGATTGCGATGAACAAACACATTCGTTTCATAACTAAGGGGTTTAAGGCCATGAAATTACGAAATACATGCATCAGCAACTTTTTGCCTGTTGCCACATGCAATTATCACAGGATTTCCAGGCATACGGGAGCAGGCGTTTCCATGGACATGCCGGTGTCGGTCAACAGTCCCGTTTCCGGATCGCGCTTGAAAACGACGATCGTCCCGCTTTTCTGTAGGGCGCAGTACAGGAGGCTTCCATCGTGCGACAGGCAGAAATTACGGGGCTCTTTTCCGGGAAGCGGCTGGTTTTTAACGAGTTGTAACCCATCTGCCTGTACTTTGAATATAGCGATCTGGTGGATATCGCCGCGGAGGGAAGTATAGAGGAATTTACCGTCGGGGGAAAGATGGATGTCTGCTCCGCTGAAATTGTCGCCCTTATAATCGGCGGGCGCGGCGGAAACGGTTTGCAGGGGTGTGAGGCCGCCGTTTTGATAGCGGAAGGTCTGGACCTGGCCATTGAGCTCCAGCACGGCGAAGAGGAGTTTTCCATCGGCAGAGAAAGCCATGTGCCGGGGGCCGCCGCCGGGCGTGGTGGTGGTGAAAGGCTGTTGGGCTGGGGTCAGCGGGCGTTTATCGTGCTTCGGGTCGTAATCATATATGTAGATGCGGTCGGTGCCCAGGTCGGCGGCGAAGACCTGCTTGCCGTCGGGCGAGAAGAGGGTCGAATGGGCGTGCGGGGCTTCCTGGCGGGAGGGGTTGGGCCCCTTGCCGCTGAAGTGGAGGCGTTGTACGGCGGTGCGGGGGATGCCGTTTTCGTCGAGCGGGAAAACGGAAAGACTGCCGCCATTATAGTTGGAGACGATGATATGCCGGTTTTGCGGGTCTACGGAGATGTGGCAGGGGCCGTTTCCGGCGGGTTGCGGAGTGCCTGCGGGCGTGAGGCCGGGAGGGGCCTGGCCGCCGGCGGGTTGGATGGCGTATGCCTGAACGGTGCCTTCACCGACTTCGGAGACGGCGTAGAGCATTTTGCGGTTTGGGGACAGTTTAAGGAAGGAGGGGTTGGCGATGCCGCTGATGCCTTTCCGGTCGGCCCCGAACCAGGGAGCTTTGTCGGTGAGGATGAGTGCGCGGATGCCATCTTTGGACGCTTCGGAGTAGGAGCCGATAAAGAGTACGGTGTTTTTCATGCCGGTCGATAGGTTTTCTGGTGAGTTGAACAAGAGCGAAAAGAGGAGAAATAGCATGTGGAAAAGCTTATGGGGGATAAATTTATAAAAAAGCGGGAAGGGATGGGGAGAAAATAATGGCAGCAGGGGTGGACGGGGGAGGGAAGAGGGGGAAAATCCGTATCTTTGCAAGGTTCGGCAACCCGGATGTATCACATTCGTTTACAGGCAGTTAGTCATGCAGTAAAATTCCTATTCCCGTATAGTAGCAAAAAAAATGCCGAAGTCCAAATATTTTTTGCGAATCAATTAAATATTACCTACCTTTGCATCCCCCTTAAAATGTCTTTTAACGAACGACTTTTGAGTTTTGGGAGTTTCTGCTTCCGGCGACGGGAGGGGAAACGTTTAACCAAATTAAAAACAACACAATGGCAAAAGAGATCGCAACGTACGTGAAACTCCAGGTGAAAGGTGGCCAAGCCAACCCTGCTCCTCCGATTGGCCCTGCACTGGGTTCGAAAGGTGTGAACATCATGGAGTTCTGCAAACAGTTCAATGCCCGTACCCAGGACAAGATGGGTAAGGTATTACCGGTGTTACTGACTGTTTACACTGACAAATCCTTTGATTTCGTTATCAAAACTCCTCCGGCTCCGGTTCAACTGCTGGAAGCTGCGAAAGTTCAGAGTGGTTCCAAAGAGCCTAACCGTAACAAGGTGGGTAAAGTATCCTGGGATCAGGTTGAGGCAATCGCCAAAGACAAGATGCCTGACCTGAACTGCTTCACGCTGGAAAGCGCCATGAGAATGGTGGCTGGTACTGCGCGCAGCATGGGTATCACCGTAGACGGTAAAGCGCCCTGGGAAAACTAAATTGTTCACCCTGTGAAAGCAGGAATTAAGTAAAACATTCTGAAAATGGCAACGAAAAAAAGAAAAGTAGCTGACGCGAAGGTGGACAAGAACAAGTCTTACAGCCTGAAAGAAGCGTCTGCCCTTGTAAAAGATATTAACTGCACGAAATTCGACTCTTCTGTCGATCTGCATATCCGTCTGGGCGTAGACCCGAAGAAAGCCGACCAGGCGATCCGTGGTTCCGTTACGCTTCCTCACGGTACTGGTAAAACCAAGAAAGTGCTGGTACTTTGCACGCCCGACAAAGAGGCTGCTGCGAAAGAAGCCGGTGCTGACTTCGTAGGTCTGGATGATTTCATCGCGCAGATCGAAGCTGGCTGGACCGATGTAGACGTAATCATTGCGACGCCCGCAACGATGCCGAAGATCGGTAAGCTGGGTAAGATCCTGGGCCCCCGTAACCTGATGCCGAACCCGAAGACCGGTACTGTTACCAACGACGTGGCAGCAGCCGTTACCGAGGTGAAAGGTGGTAAAATTACCTTTAAGGTAGACAAAGCTGGTATCATCCACGCGTCTATCGGCCGTGTATCCTTCGCTCCCGAGAAGATCGAGCAGAACAGCCAGGAGCTGATCAATGCGATCATCAAGCTGAAGCCTTCTACCGCCAAAGGTACTTACCTGAAAGGTCTGAGCATGGCAGCGACCATGAGCCCGGGCATCGTAATCGACACTAAATCTGTTCAAAACTAATTGACGGCCGTTGGTGCCGGAGCCGCGAGGCAGTGAAGGCAGTAAGCAGTCAATGTTAAACATTAAGCAATGAACAAAGACCAAAAGAATGAAGTGATTGAGGTGCTGAAAAGCAAGTTCTCTCAGTACAGCAACTTCTATATTACCAATACCGAGTCACTGACGGTAGCGCAGGTGAACCACCTGAGAAGGGTTTGTTTCGACAAGAACGTGGAAATGAAAGTGGCGAAGAACACCCTGATCAAAAAGGCACTGGAAAGCCTGGACAGCGAGAAATATGCAGGTATCTACGAAGCACTGAACGGTGTTACAGCCCTGATGTTCTCCGACAGCCCGAAAGAGCCTGCTGTGATCATCAGCACTTTCCGCAAGGCGAACGCTAAACTGGAAAAACCCGTTCTGAAAGCTGCTTTCGTGGCTGACGAAATCTACCTGGGCGACAACCAGCTGGCGAACCTGACGAAGATCAAGACCAAGAACGAGCTTATCGGCGAAGTTATCGGTCTGCTGCAATCTCCTGCAAAGCGCGTAATCGCTGCCCTGCTCGAGAAAGGCAAGAAAGAAGGTGGAGAAGCCGCTGCAGAAGTAGCCGCACCCGCCGCCGAGTAATCGGTTACAAATTGGCTTCCAAGTCACAATATATTCTAATTCAACATTTTAAAACAACACAAAAAATATCATACAATGGCAGACGTAAAAGCATTAGCTGAACAATTAGTAGGTCTTACTGTTAAGGAAGTACAGGAACTGGCAGACGTTCTGAAGAACGAATACGGTATCGAACCTGCTGCTGCTGCAGTTGTTGTAGCTGCTGACGGTGGTGGCGGAGCTGCTGCTGCTGAAGAAAAAACTGCTTTCAACGTAGTTCTGAAATCTGCAGGTGCCAGCAAACTGAACGTAGTTAAGGTTGTAAAAGACCTGACTGGCCTCGGTCTGAAAGAAGCCAAAGAACTGGTTGACGGTGCTCCGAAATCAGTGAAAGAAGGCGTTAGCAAGGCTGAAGCAGAAGATCTGAAAGCGAAGCTGACTGAAGCAGGCGCTGACGTAGAAATTCAGTAATTCTTTGCATAATATACATTCTTTTTAAGGTCAAAAAGTGCTCCGGTACTTTTTGGCCTTATTCCCTTTGGGAACGTATCTTTTCCTGATGGCCCGGCAAACGGGAAATTACCGGTCGTGATGGTTGAGTTACAATAATTTGGATGTTTTTGGCAAAGAATCGTTAATTTCCCTTATTCAATACAAGTCATATTAACTGCTAACTTCGAATATGTCTCTAAAAAAAGCCCAAACTAACGAAAGAGTAAATTTTGGAAAGATCAAACAAGTTGCTGAGACACCGGATCTGTTGGCTATCCAAATCCAATCTTTCAAGGATTTCTTCCAATTAGAAACCACACCAGACAAGCGTAACAACGAAGGCCTTTTTAAAGTATTCAAGGAAAACTTCCCGATCACGGATACCAGAAATATCTTCAATCTGGAGTTCCTGGACTATTTCGTAGACCCTCCGCGTTATACCATCGAAGAATGTATTGAGCGGGGTTTGACGTATTCCGTTCCGCTGAAAGCGAAACTCCGCCTCAGCTGTAACGACGAGGAACACGTTGATTTCCAAACTATTGTGCAGGACGTGTTCCTTGGGAACATCCCCTACATGACCCCCAGAGGTACTTTCGTTATCAACGGCGCCGAGCGTGTAGTTGTATCCCAGCTTCACCGTTCGCCCGGTGTGTTCTTTGGACAGTCCGTGCATCCGAACGGCACCAAGATCTACTCTGCAAGGGTGATCCCCTTCAAAGGTGCCTGGATGGAGTTTGCGACAGACATCAACAACGTGATGTATGCTTACATCGACCGTAAGAAGAAGTTCCCGGTTACTACCCTGTTAAGGGCGATCGGCTATGAAACGGACAAGGACATCCTGGAGCTGTTCGGCATGGCTGACGAAGTGAAAGCAGACCGCAAGAACCTCGAGAAATATGCCGGCAAAAAGCTGGCTGCCCGCGTTTTACGCAGCTGGGTGGAAGATTTCGTGGATGAAGACACGGGCGAGGTGGTGAGCATCGAAAGGAACGAGATCGTGCTCGAGCGCGATTCCATCCTGGACGAAGCGAACATCGAACTGATCACCGATATGGGCGTGAAGTCCGTATTCGTGCAGAAGGAAGAAGTGAGCGGCGACTTTGCCATCATCTACAATACCCTCAACAAAGACACCTCCAACTCCGAGCTGGAAGCCGTTCAGCACATCTACCGCCAACTGCGCGGTGCCGATGCGCCGGATGACGAAACAGCAAGGGGCATTATCGATAAATTATTCTTCTCCGATAAGCGTTATGATCTGGGCGACGTAGGCCGTTACAAGATCAATCGCAAACTCGGCCTGGCCACACCGCTCGATATGAAGGTGCTGACCAAGGCAGACATCATTTCGATCATTAAATACCTCGTGCAGCTGACCAACGGCAAGGCGGAGATCGACGATATCGATCACCTGTCCAACCGCCGCGTACGCACCGTGGGCGAGCAATTGTACGCGCAGTTCGGCGTAGGCCTGGCGCGTATGGCCCGTACCATCCGCGAGCGTATGAACGTTCGTGACAACGAGGTGTTTACGCCTGTAGACCTGATCAACGCGAGGACGCTGTCTTCCGTGATCAACTCTTTCTTCGGTACCAGCCAGCTGTCGCAGTTCCTGGACCAGACGAACCCGCTGTCAGAGATCACGCACAAGCGTCGTATCTCCGCGCTCGGGCCCGGCGGTCTGTCGCGCGAGCGCGCAGGCTTCGAGGTGCGTGACGTACACTATAGCCACTATGGCCGTCTTTGCACCATCGAGACCCCTGAAGGTCCGAACATCGGTCTGATCTCCACCCTGTGCGTACACGCCATGGTGAACGAGATGGGCTTTATCGAAACGCCGTACCGCAAGGTGAAAGACGGTAAAGTAGATATGAACAAGATCGAGTACCTGAGCGCAGAAGAAGAAGACTCCGTTAAAATCGCACAGGCGAACGCCCCGCTCGACGAGAAAGGCGCGTTTACCGGTGATAAAGTTAAATCCCGCGAGACGGGCGATTTCCCCATCCTGGACCCGCAGGAAGTGGAGTTCATGGACGTTGCGCCGAACCAGATCGTTGGTCTGAGCGCCTCCCTGATCCCGTTCCTTGAGCATGATGACGCCAACCGTGCGCTCATGGGCTCGAACATGCAACGCCAGGCTGTTCCGCTGATCGCTCCGCAGGTCCCCATCGTGGGAACCGGCCTCGAGGGTAAGGCAGCGCGCGACTCCCGTCTGCAGATCACTTCGAAAGGCAAGGGCGTTGTGGAATTCGTTGACGCCAACGAGATCCATGTACGTTACGAGCGCGACGAAATGCAGAAACTGGTGAGCTTCGAAGACGACCTGATCGTTTATCAACTGACCAAATTCGTAAAAACCAACCAGAGCACCTGTATCAACCTTCGTCCTGCCGTTAAGAAAGGCCAGAAGGTGGAAGAAGGGGACTTCCTCACGGAAGGTTACGCAACCCGCGCCGGCGAGCTGGCACTGGGCCGCAACCTGAAAGTTGCGTTCATGCCCTGGAAAGGTTACAACTTCGAGGATGCTATCGTAATCTCCGAGCGCGTAGCCAAGGAAGACTGGTTTACTTCCATCCATATCGACGAGTATGAGCTGGAAGTGCGCGACACCAAGCTGGGTGAAGAAGAACTGACGCCGGATATCCCGAACGTGAGCGAAGAAGCTACGAAGGACCTGGACCAGAACGGTATCATCCGCGTGGGCGCTCACATCAAGGAAGGCGACATCCTCATCGGCAAGATCACTCCCCGCGGCGAAAGCGATCCTTCTCCGGAAGAGAAACTGCTCCGCGCGATCTTCGGCGACAAGGCTTCGGACGCGAAAGACGCATCCCTGAAAGCGCCCCCGTCTACCGAAGGTGTGGTGATCGACAAAAAACTGTTCTCCCGCGCGAAGAAGGATAAAAATTCCAAAACCCGCGAGAAAGCAGCCCTCGAGAAACTGGAGAAAATCCACCAGAAAAACGAGGAAGATCTGCTGGAAGTACTGATGGGCAAACTGCTGACCCTGCTGAAGGAAAAAACTTCCGCGGGCATCACCAACACCTACGGCGAAGTGCTGATTTCCAAAGGGTCCAAGTTCTCCGCGAAGAACCTGGCGAACGTGGATTTCCAGAACGTGAACCCCCTGGGCTGGACGACCGATCAGGACACCAACGACCAGATCAATACCCTGCTCCACAACTACAACATCAAGTACAACGAGGAGCTGGGCCGTTATAAACGCGAGAAATTCAACATCTCCATCGGTGACGAACTGCCTGCAGGCGTACTGAAACTGGCGAAGGTTTACCTGGCCAGCAAACGTAAGCTGAAAGTGGGTGATAAGATGGCGGGCCGCCACGGTAACAAGGGTATCGTAGCCAAGATCGTGCGTGACGAAGACATGCCGTTCCTGGAAGACGGAACTCCTGTGGATATCGTGCTGAACCCGCTGGGCGTACCTTCCCGTATGAACCTTGGCCAGATCTACGAAACCGTACTCGGTTGGGCTGGCCAGAAACTGGGCCTGCGTTTCGCGACGCCGATCTTCGACGGTGCGAGCACCGAAGAGATCGCGGAATACATTTCCGAAGCGAAACTGCCGAGCTTCGGCCACACGTACCTGTACGATGGCGAAACCGGGGAGCGCTTCCACCAGAAAGCAACGGTAGGTATCATCTACATGCTGAAGCTGAGCCACATGGTGGACGACAAGATGCACGCCCGTTCGATCGGACCCTACTCCCTCATTACGCAGCAGCCGTTGGGTGGTAAAGCCCAGTTCGGTGGCCAGCGTTTCGGTGAGATGGAGGTGTGGGCCCTGGAAGCGTACGGTGCCGCCAACATCCTGCAGGAACTGCTCACCATCAAGTCTGACGACATCGTGGGCCGCGCGAAAGCTTACGAATCGATCGTTAAGGGCGACAACATACCGAAAGCCGGTGTGCCCGAGTCCTTCAACGTATTGATCCATGAGCTGAGAGGCCTGGGTCTGGACCTGAAATTCGACTGATAACTGTATTAAAGGAGAGGCCTGGACGGTTGACAAACCGCCCGGGCCTCCTTCCGATACCGTCGTAGCAGAATGCAGGAGTAATAGCGTGAATGTTCAAGAGAAAAGGAAAGGAAACCTGACCAACCGGCTTCACGCAAGACAATGAGTTTTCTTTAAACAACATACAATGGCCATCAAGAAAGAAAATCGTCCCAAATCAAATTTTAACAGCATTACCATCAGCCTCGCTTCGCCGGACACGATCCTGGAGCGTTCTTATGGAGAGGTGCTGAAACCCGAAACCATCAACTACCGGACTTACAAGCCGGAGCGCGATGGTTTGTTCTGCGAAAGGATCTTCGGTCCTGTAAAGGATTACGAGTGCTATTGCGGAAAGTATAAGCGTATCCGTTATAAAGGCATTGTGTGCGACCGCTGTGGTGTGGAAGTGACCGAGAAGAAAGTGCGTCGTGAAAGAATGGGGCACATCCGCCTGGTAGTGCCCGTTGTTCATATCTGGTATTTCAAATCTTTACCCAATAAAATCGGTTACCTGCTCGGCATGAGCTCCAAGAAACTGGAAACCATCGTTTATTACGAACGTTATGTGGTGATCCAGTCTGGCGTGAAGCAAGAGAAAGGCCTCAACTATGCAGATCTGCTGACAGAAGAAGAGTACCTGGACATCCTGGATACCCTTCCGAAAGACAACCAGCTGCTGCCCGACGAGGACCCGAATAAATTCATCGCGAAGATGGGTGCCGAAGCGGTGGAAATGATGCTGGCCCGGATCGATCTGGACGGCCTTTCCTACCAGCTCCGCAACCAGGCTGCCACGGAAACTTCCCAGCAGCGTAAGGCAGAGGCCCTCAAACGCCTCAGCGTGGTGGAAGCCTTCCGCGATGCCAATGGCCGTGTAGACAACCGCCCGGAATGGATGGTGATGCAATACATCCCCGTTGTTCCGCCGGAACTGCGCCCGCTCGTTCCCCTGGACGGTGGCCGTTTCGCGTCTTCCGACCTGAACGACCTTTATCGCCGCGTGATCATCCGTAACAACCGTCTGAAGCGTCTCATCGAGATCAAGGCGCCCGAGGTGATCTTGCGTAACGAAAAGCGTATGCTCCAGGAAGCGGTAGACTCCCTGTTCGACAACAGCCGTAAATCCAACGCCGTGAAAGCGGAAGGCGGACGCGCGCTGAAGTCGCTCTCCGACGTACTGAAAGGCAAGCAAGGCCGTTTCCGTCAGAACCTCCTCGGTAAACGTGTGGACTACTCCGGTCGTTCCGTTATCGTGGTAGGCCCCGAACTGAAACTGCACGAGTGCGGCCTTCCGAAAGATATGGCTGCGGAACTGTTCAAACCGTTCATTATCCGCAAGCTCATCGAAAGAGGCATCGTTAAAACCGTGAAATCAGCGAAGAAGCTCGTTGACCGGAAGGAAGCGGTGGTTTGGGACATCCTGGAAAACGTGTTGAAAGGTCACCCTGTGATGCTCAACCGTGCTCCGACCCTTCACCGCCTGTCTATCCAGGCATTCCAGCCGAAACTGGTGGAAGGTAAAGCGATCCAGTTGCACCCGCTCGTGTGTTCTGCGTTCAACGCCGACTTCGACGGTGACCAGATGGCGGTACACGTGCCCCTGAGCAACGCCGCGATCCTGGAAGCACAGCTGCTGATGCTGTCTTCGCACAACATCCTCAACCCGCAGA
Organism: Chitinophaga sp. NPDC101104; assembly: GCF_050277495.1. Taxonomy (NCBI): domain Bacteria; kingdom Pseudomonadati; phylum Bacteroidota; class Chitinophagia; order Chitinophagales; family Chitinophagaceae; genus Chitinophaga; species Chitinophaga sp. NPDC101104. The sequence continues at coordinate 104,117 of NZ_JBNNSF010000002.1, forward strand.
ACGGTACGCCGATCACCCTGCCTTCGCAGGACATGGTACTCGGTCTGTACTACATTTCCAAGGGTAAGAAAACCACCGCCACCGAAATCGTGAAAGGAGAGGGCATGGCCTTCTACTCCGCGGAAGAAGTGATCATTGCGCATAACGAAGGCCGCGTTGACCTGCACGCTCACATCCGCGTAAAAGCGGATGTGCGTAAGGAAGACGGTACCCTGGAGCGCAAGCTGATCGAAACCACGGTGGGCCGCGTGATCTTCAACGTATACGTTCCGAAGGAAGCAGGTTTCGTAAACGCCCTGCTGACGAAGAAATCGCTGCGTGAGATCATCGGTGACATCATCAAAGCGACCGACATTCCGAAAACCGCGAAATTCCTGGACGATATCAAGCAGCTTGGTTTCCGTACGGCATTCCGTGGTGGTCTGTCCTTCAATATCAACGACCTGATCATCCCCGACGTTAAACAGATCATGATCGACGGCGCAGCCGGCGAGGTGGACGAGGTTTGGGATAACTACAACATGGGTCTTATCACGAACAACGAGCGTTACAACCAGATCATCGACATCTGGAGCCGTGTGGACACGAAAGTGACCGAAACGCTGATCCGTGAGCTGGCATCCGACAAACAGGGCTTCAACTCTGTATACATGATGCTTGATTCCGGCGCCCGTGGTTCCAAACAGCAGATCAAACAGCTGGCCGGCCTCAGGGGTCTGATGGCGAAACCGCGTAAATCCGGTTCCACCGGTTCGGAGATCATCGAGAACCCGATCCTCTCCAACTTCAAGGACGGCCTGAACGTATTGGAATACTTCATCTCCACGCACGGTGCCCGTAAGGGTCTTGCGGATACGGCACTGAAAACGGCGGATGCGGGTTACCTGACCCGCCGTCTCGTAGACGTTGCGCAGGACGTGGTGATCACCGAAGAAGATTGCGGCACCCTCCGTGGTATCGCGACTTCTGCGCTGAAAGACAACGAAGAGGTGGTAGAACCGCTGTACGACCGTATCCTCGGCCGTACGTCGCTCCACGACGTATTCAACCCCGCCAACGACGAAGAGCTCTTCGTTGCTGCCGGTGAGCAGATCACGGAAGAGATCGCCCGGAAGATCGAGGAAAGCACGATCGAAACGGTAGAAATCCGTTCCGTGCTGACCTGCGAAAGCAAACGCGGCGTGTGCGTAAGATGCTATGGCAAGAACCTGGCGACCGGTTACACGGCGCAGCGTGGCGACGCCGTGGGCATCATCGCTGCACAGTCTATCGGTGAGCCTGGTACACAGCTGACACTGCGTACGTTCCACGTAGGTGGTGTGGCCGGTTCCGCATCGGTAGAATCCACGCTGACTGCGAAATTCGACGGTACCGTACAGTTCGACGGCCTCCGCACCACTACCTTCGAGAACAACGAAGGCGAGAAACTGCAGGTGGTTATCGGCCGTACGGGTGAATTGAGGATCATGGACGTGAAGAACGACCGCTTGCTCATCACCAACAACATCCCTTACGGTTCTACCCTGAACGTGAAAGATGGCCAGAAAGTGGTGAAAGGCGACGTGATCTGCACATGGGACCCCTTCAACGCCGTTATCGTATCCGAAATCGCCGGTAAGGTTCGTTTCGACAGCATCATCGAGGGTATTACCTTCCGTGAAGAAGCTGACGAGCAGACTGGTCACCGCGAGAAAGTGGTTATTGAAACGAAAGACAAGAACAAGATCCCGTCTCTCCTTGTAGACGGTAATAAGGAAGTGAAATCCTACAACTTGCCGGTGGGCTCCCACATCATCGTGGAAGAGGGCGTATCCGTTAAATCGGGCCAGGTGATCGTGAAGATCCCCCGCGTGATCGGCAAGCTCCGCGACATCACCGGTGGTCTGCCCCGTGTTACCGAGCTTTTCGAAGCGCGTAACCCGAGCAATCCGGCCATCGTATCCGAGATCGACGGTGTAGTAGCATTCGGTAATATCAAGCGTGGTAACCGCGAGATCATCATCGAAAGCCGCGAAAGCCATGTGAAAAAGTACCTCGTTCCGCTGACCCGCCACATCCTGGTACAGGACGGCGACTTCGTGAAAGCAGGTACCGCACTGTCCGACGGTTCCATCACCCCGGCCGATATCCTCTCCATCAAAGGTCCGTTCGCCGTACAGGAATACCTGGTGAACGAGATCCAGGAGGTATACCGCCTGCAGGGTGTGAAGATCAACGACAAACACATCGAGGTGATCGTACGCCAGATGATGCGCAAGGTAACCATCGAAGATCCGGGAGATACCCGCTTCCTCGAAGGCGACACTACCGACAAATTCGAATTCTTTGAAGAGAACGATCAGATCTTCGACAAGAAAGTGGTAACCGAAGCCGGTGAATCCACCAACATGAAGGCTGGTCAGATCGTTACGCTCCGCCAGGTACGTGAAGAAAACTCCGTACTGCGCCGCTCCGACAAGAAACTGGTGGAATACCGCGATGCGGAAACGGCTACTTCCAGCCCGCTCCTCCTCGGTATCACCAAGGCTTCTCTGGGTACGCACAGCTGGATCTCCGCAGCGTCCTTCCAGGAAACGACCAAGGTACTGTCTTCCGCAGCCATCAACGGCAAAACCGACGACATGCTCGGTCTGAAGGAGAACGTTATCACGGGTCACCTGATCCCGGCTGGTACCGGTCTGAGAGAATTCGAGAACATGATCGTAGGTTCGAAAGAAGAATACGACATACTCGCATCTTCGAAAGAAGTGTTCCAGTTCGACGAAGAAGAATAGGTCTCACAACCGATTATAATTCAAGGCCGTCCCGCGAGGGGCGGCCTTTTTTTTTGTTCGCACTGATTTATAGTGAGTTGTTTCACCCTTTTCAAACTTATTTGTATCAGTAAATCACATCAAATAATTTGCAAAATGACGTCTAAAGAAATTTTCGAAGCAGCAGTTGGAGTGATAAAGCAAGCACAAATAGCTGACGATCCAAATGTGGATAACCTTATCAGTTTAGGATTTGATAAGAAGGATTTGAATGAGAACGAGAAATTATCAGGAAGAGCTCCCAATGATTTATTTACAAAAATTGGTACAGATGGACACCGGGTCGAAGTCCATGCATATGCATACGATCCAACTAAGACTTTCGGTCCGATAGAACCAGACATGAATAAATTCTATGTCAGATTGATTGAAGGCGAAAAAGTCACTGAATCATTTCACACCAGTTTCCCTGACAAGCCATATGGATCTTAATACTAAATTAACTTGATAACAGGAAGTTGAATATTTACCTTGCGGAGGTTTTGAATTACGGATACGCCATCGTATTTTGTAAGCTTATGTAACTGATTTGAAAGCAGAACATAATAATCCGTAAGTTGACGAAATATTAAACAAGCATAGAAAACACATTACCATGCGTCTACGTTATCGATTCATGATTCCGGCATTACTGGCCGCAGCAGCGGTGAACGGGCAAGCGCCCGCATTCCATCTGGACAATTATACCATTCCGAAAGGCAAGTCCGGCGCGGTGATCGGGCAGGTGTTCACGCCGCAGGGGCCTGCAACGGGCGTAAAGGTTGCGGAAGACACTTCCGGGCTTTTCATGATCGGGAAGAAAGGTGAAGTGCGGTTAAAGAAGAAGAAAAGCATCGGCGAATCGTCCGCCGTACAATACGCGGTAACCCTGGAACTGGGTGGCCAGCAGGAATCGTTCATTTTCGTGAAGGACGATTTCGCACGGAACAAGATCGTTGCACACCGCGGCGCCTGGAAACATACCGAGGGCAGCCAGAATTCCATTACATCGCTGCGCGAAGCATCGCGCCTGGGATGTGAAGGCTCCGAGTTCGACGTGTGGCTGTCGAAAGACGGCATCCCGGTACTGTCCCACGACCCCCATATCGGCGGTAAAGTCGTGGAAGAGACGAACATCGCGGACCTCGTTTCCATCGACCTCAAAAACGGCGACAAAGTGCCCACGTTCGAGCAATACCTCGAAGAAGGCAAAAAGCAGAACGTAACCCGCCTGGTGCTGGAGCTGAAACCTTCGAAAACCGGCCGCGGTGAAGAGTTGGCCCAAAAATGCTACGACCTCATCCGCCAGCACAAATCGCAGGCCTGGATGCTGTATATCAGCTTCGATTACAGTATCTGCAAGAAGATCGTGGCGCTCGACCCCCACGCCAAGGTGGCTTATCTCAACGGCGATAAATCGCCCGCGGAACTGAAGGCCGACGGGATCTGGGGCTTCGATTACAACTGGAAGACCATCGACAAGGACATGACCATCTTCCAGCAAGCCAGAAAGAACAACGTGACCGTCAACATCTGGACCGTCAACGACCCGGCGCAAATGGAGACGTATCTCAAGGCCGGGGCCGATTTCCTGACGACGGACGAGCCGGAAATCGCACTGGAAAAGTCTAAAAAGTAATGATAAAAAAGGGGGACGATGTCCCCCTTTTTCGTTTTTCAGGGGAGAATCGACCTCAAACCCTTACCGAACCTATCTTTCCACTATTTTGTTTTTAACGTTTTTTTATATCCCAAAAATCTTATTTTAGCCGCCGCAACAATCTAATTATATCCAAGCGTATTAAAATCTATCGATCAACATGCACACCCGTCAACTTATTGTGAAAAATGGTTTATTCCTGATGGCGATCGCCGGCGTATTTGCAGCCTGTCAGCAAAACAACGGTAAATCTGCCCCCAAAGCCGGTGCTGATTCTTCCGTTCAGGCGGCTGGCGGCGCGCAAAGGCTTGCCTATGTAGATATTGATTCGCTGGAAGCTCACTACGTTTATTTCAAGGACAAAAAAGCGGAGCTGGACCGTAAGAAAGAAGCCGCGCAGAACGACATTGCCGGTCGCGAGCGTGCATTGCAGAACGAATTGCAGGTACTTCAGCAAAGGGCCCCTTCCATGACGCAGGCAGAAGGCCAGGCGGCGGAAGCCAGCCTCCAGCGTAAGGCGCAGCAGCACGAGCAGAACCGCCAAAGCCTCATCGCGCAGTTGCAAACCCAGGAAGCGCAGTTCTCCGAAGATCTGCAGAAGCGGCTGGAAGAAACCATCAAGGCCGTGAACGGCAACCGTTACGCATTCATCTTCTCTTACCGCGCAGGTGCCTCCAACATCCTGTACAAAGATGAAGCGTACGACATTACAGCAGAAGTGATCAAGGCGCTCAATGATGCGACTCCGACCAAATAATTAAACGATTGCTACGTTTGATCCCGGTATAACAACCGGGATTTTCTTTTATCAACCATTTTATCAACCGCTATGTCCAACCAGACACACTCCTTCAAGCCCACACTGAGCCTTGTAGACGCTACGATGATCGTGGCGGGGTCCATGATCGGTTCCGGCATCTTTATCGTTTCGGCCGAAGTGGCACGCTCCATGGGCTCTTCGGGCTGGATGATGGCCATGTGGGTGCTGGCCGGGGTCGTAACCCTGATCGCCGCCCTCAGTTACGGCGAATTATCGGGGATGTTCCCCAAAGCCGGCGGCCAATACGTTTACCTCCGCGAAGCTTACAATCCATTCATCGCTTTCCTTTTCGGGTGGACGCAGTTCGGCGTCATCCAGACCGGGACCATCGCAGCCGTTGCCATGGCGTTTGCCAAATACCTCGGCTATCTGGCCCCAGGTCTGGGGGAAACCAACGTTCTGCTGAAAATACCCCTGGGCAGTTGGGCGTTTTCCGTCAACATGGCGCAAATTATCGCCATCCTTTCCATCGTGCTGCTGACCTGGATCAATACCAAAGGGGTGAAAAACGGGAAGATCATCCAGACCGTATTCACTTTCACCAAGCTGTTCTCCCTTTTCGGGCTGATCGTTTTTGGCCTGATGATCGGCGCCAAGGCGGAAATCTGGAACGCCAACTGGGAAAACGCCTGGCAAACGGCCAACCTGAAGATGGTGGACGGCCAGCTGGTGACCACGGCGCTCAGCGGCATGGCCTTCCTGGGCGCGATCGCCGTTTCCATGAAAGGCACGCTGTTTTCCAGCGACGCGTGGAACAACGTGACGTTCATTGCCGGGGAGATCAAGAGCCCGGAGAAGAACATCGGCCGCGCCCTGTTCCTGGGAACTTTCATCGTGACCATCATCTACGTTTCCGCCAACCTCATGTACCTGGCCGTGCTGCCCTTTAACGAGATCGCATTCGCGCCGCAGGAAAGGGTAGGGGTAGCCGCCGCGGAGCGGATTTTCGGCCCCGGAGTGGGTGCTATGGCCATTGCGGTGATGATCATCATCTCCACGTTCGGCTGCAATAACGGTTTGATCCTTTCCGGCGCCCGGATTTACTATACCATGGCCAAAGACGGGCTTTTCTTCCGCAAGGCGGGCGAGCTCAATCAATACGACGTTCCCGGTACGGGCCTGTGGATCCAGTGCCTGTGGGCTTCGCTGCTCTGCCTCAGCGGCAAGTACGGCGATCTGCTCACCATGGTGATTTTCGGTGTGCTGCTGTTTTATGTGATCACCATTATCGGGATTTTCGTGCTGCGGAAGACCCGCCCGGAAATACCCCGGAGCCACAAAGCCTTCGGATATCCGGTGTTACCGGCGCTTTACGTGCTGGTGGCCCTTTCGCTGGCCGTGTTGCTGCTTATTTACGAACCGGAGTACGCCGTTCCCGGCCTGGGCATCATCCTGCTCGGCATTCCGCTGTATTACGCCGCCAGGAAAGAAATGAAATAAGACTTTCGAAATATCCGGAAAGCCGTGCAGACACCCGTTCTGCACGGCTTTTTCGTATAGGAAGGCGTTAGTTCACAATCATTTGTATGTGGTAACATAGATTTTTCACCACTGCAAGAATAATACAGGCGTTCGACGTAATTTAGTACCAGATGTCCAGGAAATGCCAATTTAGCTTAGACCGCATAACGACACAGTACCCCCTGACCGCATTCTCCTGAAAACATATGTATTAACCAGAAAGGCACGGAAAATCTCCACTTACCGGGTTTTCCTATCAATAATATCTGACTATTGTTGCCGGCCGTGTTGCGGGCGTCTCCAACATGCCGGCACCATATGGTCAGCGGATGGTTTCGTTGTCTGAAAATAACTCGAAGCCCTCTTTAGAGAACCATTGAAAGCCTACACAATTGCATTCTCGAACATTCACATGATTTTATGCCCGGCACACTGTTTCCACAGCGTGCTTTTTTATTTACATTTGCTGCATGTTTACCGCACTTTGCATCGAAATTTTTGACCAGAGTATCCGCGATTACCATGTGGCCAACGATATCCACCAGGCGATCCGGAACCCTTATGAAAACACCTCCGTAGAACACCTGCTGTACGCCAAAAACTGGATCGATACCGTGCAATGGCACCTGGAAGACGTGATCCGAGACCCGGCCATCGACCCCGTGAAAGCCCTCGGTATGAAACGCTGGATCGATAAGTCGAACCAGGAACGGACAGACATGGTAGAATATATCGACAGTTTTTTCCTCGAAAAATATAAAGACGTGATCCCCGTGCCGGATGCGACGATTAACACCGAAAGCCCCGCCTGGGCGATCGACCGGCTGTCTATCCTCGCGCTGAAAATTTATCACATGCGGGAAGAGGCTACACGGCCCGATGCTACCGAAGAGCACCGCCTGGCCTGCGCCCGCAAGCTGGAAGTGTTGCTGGAACAGCAGCGCGACCTGTCTACCGCCATCGAAGCCCTGCTGGAAGATATTTCCAAAGGCCGCAAGTACATGAAAGTGTACAAGCAGATGAAAATGTACAACGATCCTTCGCTCAACCCCGTTCTGTATGGGCAAAAATCCGGGCAATAAGCCCACGACGCTGTTGGCCGTGCGGCTGAGCGCCATGGGCGACGTGGCCATGACCATTCCCGTTATGAAACAGGTGCTGGATGCTTATCCGGACCTTACCATCGTTTTCGTCACCAATAAGAATTGGGGAGCCCTGTGCCAGGGCATCCCGCGGCTCATATTCGTACCGGCCGATGTAAAAGGCGAGCACAAAGGTGTAAACGGCCTTTTCCGCCTGTTCCGCTCCATCCGCGCGCAATTCCCCGGCATCCGCGCCATGGCTGACCTTCACCAGGTTTTGCGCAGCCAGATACTCCGTTCCTTTTTCCGGATGACGGCCGTCAAAATAGCGGTGATCGACAAGGGAAGGGCGGGGAAAAAGGCGCTGACGCGGAAAGAAAACAAAATCCTCCAGCCGCTGACTTCCACCCTCGACCGCTACCGCGCCGTATTCGCGGAACTGGGGTACCCGGTAGATGCGGACGCGCCCGGCACATTGCCGCGCAAGCCTTCCGCCAAACCGCGGATCGGCATCGCGCCGTTCGCCACTTACCGCGAAAAAACGTATCCCATCGAAAAGATGGAAATGGCCATCCGCACGCTACGCGGGAAAACGGACGCAGACATCCTGCTGTTCGGCGGCGGCAAGGAAGAAACCGCGAAACTGGAAGCCCTGGCTGCGCGGGTCCCGGGAGTGGAAGTGGTAGCAGGGAAACATTCCCTTGAGGAGGAATTGCACATTATCAGCAGTCTTACCGTGATGGTGAGCATGGATTCTGCCAACATGCACCTGGCATCGCTGTACGGCGTGCCGGTGGTGTCTGTATGGGGCGCTACGCATCCATTTGCAGGGTTCATGGGATTCGGGCAGCAGGAAGCGAACGCGGTGCAGCTGGACCTGTATTGCCGGCCGTGCTCGGTGTTTGGCAGCAAGCCCTGTTTCCGTGGGGACCATGCGTGTATGGAAGAGCTGGCGCCGGAAAGGATCGTGGCGGCGGTGACGCGGTTGTTGTAGCGTGAAAGCCTTGGCAGGAGGGTGTTTCAGTAAAAAAATGAGAAAATTCCGAACATTTTTTTTGCGGAAATAAAAAAATTGATACTTTTGCAATCCCAACGAACGGTGCCCGATAGTATAATGGTAGTACGACAGATTTTGGTTCTGTTTGTCTAGGTTCGAATCCTGGTCGGGCAACAAAGAAAAAAGCCGCTTTACGAAGCGGCTTTTTCGTTTTTACACCCATCCCCCCGCCCGCCACCATCCTGCTTCCTGGCCGTTTTTGCAGCGGCCGGTCTTGCCCCGCGGGATCTTTCGTTATCCGGACCATCCCATCCAAAAATCTACGCCATCCGGATTATTTTCTCCGGTGAAGCCAGGATTGCATAAAGTTGTGCTATCATTGCATAACATTGTAATGTGTCGAAAGCATGAAACTGTCGTACTGATACGGTATCAACTGAATCGTCTGCCCCAAATCCAATTCAACAGCATAACCATTTTTTCCAGCCTGTATTCCATTTAATTTTACGTTTTCAATCCTATAAGCCATGGCAAATAGCAAAAAAGCAGCATCCGCCAAAGCCAGCCCTAAAAAAGGAGCAAAGGCCAAATCCATCCCCGGGAAAGCGCCAGTCTCCAGGTCGGTACCCGCAGCAGCACCGGCCGGAAATTTGAGCACCGAAGCGTTGGTTGCCGTTAAGACGGCCGTTTCGCAGAACGTGTCCATCGATTTTACTTTTACTGGCGGCATCGGCCAGGCTACGGCCATCCTGTTCCGCAACGGCGTGCTCATCAACATGCAAAGCATCAGCGAAACCGGCAGCATCGTTTTTTCGGATGTGCAGTCGGGCGATGTGGTCACCATCAACGGCGTTTGCACGGGCGCCGCTGCCGTCAAGCTCAGCACGGCCACCATCCCCGCGAATCCGAAAAATTTCCCGACAGGCCTCATGATGGCCAACTTCTTGATCAAATAACCGACGAATATTCATATGAAAACGCAACGCGCCGGACTCGTTCTTTTGCTGATGCTTTGCTTGTCCGTACAGCTCATGGCCCAGCAAAAATCGCCCAACCCCATATTCACGGCCGATTCGCTGGCTTCCGGGAATTATAAGGACGTGCTGAACAGCTTCTTCCAGCTGGGTTTGGAAAGATTGACCAGCCCCGACAAGGAAATCCGCATCAAAGGCACGCCCTTCGCCGTTATGGCCAAACTGGACACCACGCTGCTGATCGATAAAAACTACCGCAACTACACCACCCTCAGGAACCTCAACTATGCGGTAGGGCTCCGGTTAGACAGTTCGTTCCGGTTCAATGGTTTTACATCCGGCATCACTTTCGCCATCGTCAACAAGCGCGATGAAACCGTCAGCAAAGCATTCCTGAAAACAGTGGAAAACAACGAGCGCGTGCAGCAGTTGTATGCCGCCAACACTGCCGCTGGAAAGGAAATCAGCAAAATTCAGGACATGAATGTGAAAGGAGCGTTGCTGCTGGAACTGGATGCATTCGTCAACCAGGGTACACCTTTCAAATCACTGAGCCCCGAACTGAAGGAAATTATTTTGAAAGCGGCCGACGAGCCTCTCCGCCAGGAGCTTAACGAAAAAGGCGATTACAATTTCACGGATACGGCCAAAGCGATTTACAGCCAACTGAAGGACGATCTCCAGAAGAAAGTGCTCTGGACCGTCGGTGTAACGGATACTACCTACAAAGATCAATTCGTGTTTTCCAACCTGGTGCTGCATACCCAATTCCTCAAAGGCCTCACGCAATCGCCGGAAACGACGCACGACTGGGAGCTGGATATCAAATCAGGCCTTCAGTTCGTAGACGATACGCTCAAGTCGGGCAGAGACCTCAAGCGCATGCTGTTTAACCTGGAAACGGGCATGAACGTGGTTTTCAAAGCGAAAACGACCAAGCGGAGTTACCTGGAGATCAAGTTTTCGGGATCTTATTATCGCAATTTCGCGCAGCTGTACCCGGAGGAGGAACGCGACCGCCTCTCGCTCAATGCTACGGTGCGCCTCCGGGTGTTCCCGGAAGTATGGGTGCCGCTGGAGTTCAGGTATGATCCGGAAAACGGGAATTTCCTCGGGTTCATCAACATCCGCGCAAACTTCACGGCGCTGGGGAGCATCGCGAAGCAGCTTTGAATGGATTTGAAGTCTAATACAACACCGGTACTTTATTCTTCTCGATTATCCACTGGAAATTGATCTGCCCGTTTTCGTCGAAAAGATCGTCCATCGTGGAATAAGTCAGTTTTCGCTGCCCGTCTTTTTCGTACAGGTTCATGCGGAAGCCCAGTGGCACCGCATATCGTACTTTTTCAGCGTCGGCGGTGAAAACCATTTCAGTGATGACTTCGTTGCCGTATTCTTCTTCGCGCCAGGCCAGGAAATGGAACCAGAAGAAATTTTCCAGCATGAGGAAAGTTTCGTGATAGCTGGTGATCATGAGGCATCGCCTGCGGGGCGTGGAAATAATGAGCTGGTCGGTGTTTAACGCTTTGCAGGCTTCGGCGAGAAATGCAGGTGAGAGGATTTTTTCAGCGGAATGGTCTTCGCCGGAATCGAAAATGATCCGGCCGGCCATGCTTTCCGGCAGATCGAATTCATGTGGATAGTCATCGATGTTTTGCTGCCATTTTTCGAAATTGGATTTTATGGATGGATCTTCCAGGTCTTTTGGTGTGAGGTACTGGAATTTGTCGCCCGCGTCCTGGGCAAAAACGATAACGAGCTCAAGTTGATCGCCGATTTTTACGAAGGGATGATGAACGGCGTGCGGAACCCCTTGCCAGCGGGCGTCTTTGATCATGGGGAACACCGGCACTCGGTCTTTTTCGATGGTTGCGGACGGGTTATCAGGCTCGGCTTTGCCGAAAAGTTTTTTGAAGAATCCCATAAAAGATACGGTTGTTTTGCTTGAAAGAAAGCCATCCCGCTCAGGAATTGGCTGCTTCTCAATTTACCGAATTTTTAGAAAACCTCTGGTCGGGATGTAAGGCACTCATGCTTTCGGAACAAGAAAAGTTTGGGTGGATTGCATCAATCGCTGCTGTCCGTTTGGCGCAGTTTCATACGTTTCGTCCCGTTCGAATTTGATGGCAAGATGATCCAGCCGCATGGCTTGAATGATTGCAGCTGCCATTCGCCGTGCGATCGCCCAATCGGGATGGGAATCCAGCTGGCGGTCGTCCCGGAAGTCGGGGAAACCCTCCCCAGAGCGGTCGGAGAAAAACGCCAGCAGGTTTTTCATCATGTCGGCTTGCTCAATTGTCAACAGCTGAAGTCGGAAGTATTGATCGCAGGTAAGTCCCAAATAGAAATCCAGCTCTTCGGCCAATTCATCGCATATGGCGCCCATGCCAACGATATCGCGTTGAAGCGCCGCATCGGCAGCGATGGTAAAAATGCATTTGATCAAACCGGAAAACCGCAGGCGTACCACGTTTTCTTCTACGTAAAGATCGGTTGAGCTATAATCGAATGTAGGATCGAACTGCATAGATTGATTTATGTGGGGGCCGGTCGGGTTAATAAAAATCTTTTTTCGTTTCGTGTATAGGTATCGGGCCGTAAAAATAAGGAATTTCCGGAGGATCGTACAACATGCGTTGCCTTAAGCCGGCCGGCCGCATTTTACATCCATCAACCGACATTTCAACGGAAATGGGTTGACTCGCTTCCGATGATTGCGGAGTTTCGTGCCAGATTACCCCCAAACCCCATCCATCGGAAATCATCAATTACAAGCATATGAAGCACCTCATTTGGGTACTTTTCCTGGCATCCGCATTCGCTGCCTGCAGGAAGTCCGGCCCGCCGGGCGGACAGCCCGGTCCGCAGCCCCAGCCGCAACCCCAGCAACCGGATATTCGTCCGCACGGAACACCCGTCGGCACTGCGATCAAAAAGACGGTCGGGGCGGCAGGCGGTACCATCGTCGCTACAGGCGGCCGGATCACGGTAGATATTCCTGCCGGCGCGTTGGCTGCCAATACGGAGCTCACGTTGCAGGAAGTGACGAACACGCTGCCGGGGAGCCCCGGCAAATCGTTCCGCCTCGGGCCGGAAAGCATCAAATTCGCCAAACCCATCACGCTGACCATTCCATATACCGACGCGCTGCTGGCGGATTCCATTCACCCGGACGCGCTGTTCCTCGCTTACCAGGACAAAGCCGGCGGCTGGCGGTTCATGGCTAAATCGCGGGTAGACAAAGCGAACAAAGTGGTGAAAGTGGAAACAGACCATTTCTCCGACTGGGCGCTCTACGCGCTGTTCTGGCTGCATGCCGACCTCGATTATCTCAGTATCGGGAAAACGACCGAATTGCAGGTGCTCTCGATGATGAACGAGCCCGGCCGCCCCATCGGCGAACATCCGGAAATCGCGATCACCGCCGCGAAAGCGCTGGAAAATCCCAACAACGTGAAAAACTGGAAAGTTACCGGAGAAGCAGGCGGGACGCTGGAGCCCCGCGGACTGAAAGCCCTCTTCAAAGCCCCGGAAACCCTGCAGTTCGACAATATCGCCAGCGTTTCCGTGGAAATCCACGACTGGGTGCCGCCGGAGCTGCGGCCAGGCAGATCGGCCCCCGTGCTGACGCTTGTGCAGGACATCACGATCGACGATGGGACGTATTGGCTTTCCACGTACAACAACGTGCTGTCGGAAGGGATTCCCCTGCGCAATAACGTGATGGTCCACGAAGGCGATTTGATCATCAACGGAATTATCGACGATGTAGAGCCGGTAGACGGTTATACGCTGCAGGTTTTCGGGAAAGGATATTCTGCCGGCTCCCATCCTTATTACAGCATGGACCATGACGTTGAAAATGCGGGAAAGGTACTGGGGATGAAACTGCCCCAGAACGCGGCTACCTTTTACGTCGAATGTCCGCCGGACGGGCTGAAATGGATCCCTTCCCCGGGATCGGTGAATATCACGGAGGTGACGACGGTGTTTGGCCGCAAGTATGTGAGGGGAACGGCAACGGGGTCGGTGTGGCGCGAAGCCGGTAGCTGCGAAGCCATCCGCGTGGGGAATTTTTCCATCGAGTTCAAGGTGGCGATCCGGTATAATTTCAATGATTTCGGCGCCCTGCAACCGATGATGGCCAAAATGATGACGGCATCGATGTTACGGAAGCGAAAATGATTTTTTTAGGTGATATAGTGGAGGTCCGGCTGCTGCGGCGCCGGACTTTTTTTATGCGGCTGACGGTTCCGGCTATTATCGTTAATAGCTCAGCGCGAGCTCCTGCGTCCAGTAGTTGCCCGATCGCGCGATGCCGGTTTCCTTCAGCATGGGGTCCATCATCGCCATACAGTGCGTTTTACTGCCCATCCAACCTTCCACGACCGTCTTTTCCGTCAGAATGCCCAGCGCAATATTTTCTGCATATCGATGCCAGTTGAATCCCATCTTACGTATCCTGTCGCCGCCGGTACTGCCGTTTCGGCCGGTATGGCTCATGTAGACACTGTCTTTCATCTCTTTGCTGTGAAGCCAGGAAGCCTTTTCCAGCCGGATGTTCCAGGTGAGGGGAGGTGCCGGCGGCATGTATACCTCGCCGCAGTTGCAGCCTTTGGCGCGAAAGGCATTGACGAGGCGCAGCATGTTGGCACTGTCTACCCGCTGGGTCATCACAAAGCTCGTGTCTTTATATTCAAAAGGCAACGATGCTTTCCCGTTTTCGGGCAGGATCCATTCTTCCAGGGGCTCTTTGGTACAAGCACAAAGCAATAGCAGGCCTGCGGCGCAGGCGAGAATTGAATTTTTCATAGCGGCTTTTTTTGTGCGAAAGGCAAACAATAAGCGCCAGGCCAAAAGAATACGGCCGTGGTGTCGATAGCGCAGACGCCGGTATGGCTGCCCAAAGCAGTGAATAAGGAAATTGGTAATGGAAAAGGCTGGTGGGGAAAGACTGTCAGTGAAGGTTCGGTTGCCCGGTTGGGCGGATCATCTCGTTAAAAAGGCTATTCTCACATTTCGATACAAAAGTAAACGGCAGCTTTGCCTGGTTCAATGACCGTAATCATCAGAATGGATGATCGTGGGAGGGAATGGAGGGGATTTCTTATTTTCGCCGGATGCGTCGCTTCATTACATCCATCTTACTGTTTTTCCCTGCATTCGCCTTCGCGCAGGAAGTGAAAATTATCCCCCGCGAGGAGATCGACGCGGAATACGAAACAAAAATCCCCGTGTACAAGGGTTTCAGTTACATGGATAATTCCGGCAGCTGGAAAATCCTCCTCTGCGAAAACCAGGCGAAAATAACCGCCAAAGATACCGTCAACACCGCGCTCCAGGCCGTCTGCCTCCTCGAAGACCATGGCGGCTACCTCGAGAAATGGACCCTGAACGATTTCATCGAAAAAGAGATGGAGGAAACCCATATCTGGTTCACCACGAGTTACTGCTCCTTCCGCGATCTCGACGCCGACGGCCGCATCGATCCCATCATCGTGTACATGACCAAAGATGGCAACGGTATCCGCCGCGTGAAAGTGTTCGTGGTGTACAAAAACGAAAAATTCGCCGTCCGCGCCGTGGAAAATGAGTTCGATAATGGCCGGTCGCTGCGCTACGCGCCGGGGTTCGACAAACTGCCGGCACCCATCCGCAATACGGTAGAAAATCTGCTGCAGCGCATGCGGAAAGACCGTGGGATCCTGCTGAAAAACGGATAAAACACATTGAATATACACAAAGGCCCGCCGGTTCCGGCGGGCCTTCGTGTTATATAGCGTGATGCATCAGTAATGGAAAGTATGCTCTACCGTCCGGTCGAGTTGCGGATTGTTGGGATAAAAAACCTTTGCGCGGCGGAAGGTCAGTTTCTCCTGCTGGACCGTATAGCTGATTTCCCACCGGCGCGTCATGGTTTCCGCAGCGCCCGCGGCTTGCTGGTGCTCGGAGAATTTGGCGGGCATCCGGTCGAGGACGAACATCAGCGGAACATTGTAGAGTTCATAGTTTTCGAGGTCCATTTCCGATTCGGAAAATATCCAGGGGCTGAATAGGAACGGCGCGCTCCATTCCTGGAATCGGATGATGCGTTTGTTGCCGTTGGGTTGCGTGCTGGTGATTTCCACCGGGCGCTTTTGCGCGTCGTACGTATAGTTGACTTCGGTAACGAGCTGTTCGCCGGCTTCGTTGAAGTTATAGTACCGGATGCGGGCGGGCGTGTTGTCGGCGGCGTTGTAGGTGAAGTAGTAATTTCTACCGGTGGGGTTGATGAGATGGCGGCTGGAGATCCGGTCTATTTTACCGTTTTTGAAGACGTACACGCCTTCTGACAGGGAATTTTGGGTGGTGATGCGGGCCAGCATGCCGTTTTCGTAATGGAAATCCACATCGGCGGATTGCTGGGTGGCGGGATTGATGGATTTGTACTTTTTCAGGGAATTATCGGTGTTCCAGGTATATTCTATCCGGAAGTTGGCGCCGGGAACGAGGGCGATGTCGCACGATTTGAGGAGATGCCCTTTCACGACTTTGGTGAGTACGGGAACGGGTTGGGGGGAATCGGGCTCCTGGGGCGGAGGGTCGTTTTTCTTCGAGCAGGCGGCCAGGGACAAGGCGGCCAGCGCGGTGAGCAAAAGCCTGGTTTTCATAAAAAAGCATGGTTTTGAATATAGGTAAGCTACCGATTAAAACCCGCGCGGGAAAGGCTTTTCCGATGAAGCGAATGATTGGCTGCCTGAGAGGTATAATAAACAATCCTAATGCGAAACCGGCGCATTGGGGGATTTTCCGTATCTTTGTACAGTTTTTTTATGCTCCTGGAGATACAATTCGAGTTTTTCCTTCCCTTTAATTTGACATCCAGGCAGTTATCAACGTTACATAAAATCATATCAATTGTCATTCGAGAAATTAGGCCTCATTACACCCATACTTCGCGCACTGGAAACACAAGGCTATACAACACCAACACCCATCCAGGAACAGGCGATACCTGTAGTGCTGGAGAAACGGGACCTGCTGGCGTGCGCCCAGACCGGTACCGGCAAAACCGCAGCGTTCGCTATTCCGATCCTGCAATTGCTTTATAAGGAAAAGGAGGCAGCCCAGGCGCCCGACCGTCATATCAAAACGCTCATCCTTACGCCCACGCGTGAACTGGCGATCCAGATCGCGGAGAATATCCGGGATTATGGCGCGCACACCGGCATCCGCCACCTCGTTATTTTCGGGGGCGTTTCCGCGCAAGGGCAGATCGAAGGACTGAAACGCGGAACGGATATCCTCATCGCCACGCCCGGCCGGCTGCTCGACCTCTGGCAGCAGGGGCATATCAACCTGCATTACATCCGCCAGTTCGTGCTCGACGAAGCCGACCGCATGCTCGACATGGGTTTCATTCACGACGTAAAGCGCGTGATCACCAAGTTGCCGCAGAAAAGACAAACCCTGTTCTTTTCCGCCACCATGCCCGACGAAATCGCCGGCCTGGCGAACTCCATCCTCTCCAACCCTGAAAAAGTGGCCGTAACGCCCGTTTCCAGCACAGCGGAGAAAGTGGAGCAGCAGCTGTATTACACCGATAAAGCAAGCAAACGCAAACTGCTCGTACATGTGTTGAAAGACGCCTCGATCGTGAGCGCGCTCGTCTTCACCCGTACCAAGCACGGCGCAGACCGCGTCGCCAAAGAACTGAGCAAGTCCGGCATCACCGCCAGCGCCATTCACGGCGACAAGTCCCAGAACTCGCGCCAGCGCGCCCTCACCGATTTCAAGGCGGGCCGCATCCGTTGCCTGGTAGCTACAGACATCGCCGCGCGCGGTATCGACGTAGACAACCTGTCGCATGTGATCAACTTCGAGATCCCCAACGTGCCCGAAACGTATGTTCACCGTATCGGCCGTACCGGTCGCGGTGGCGCCAGCGGTATCGCGCTTTCTTTCTGCGACGATGAAGAAAGGGCATATGTGAAGGATATCGTAAAGCTCATCAAGCAGCAGATCCCCGTTGTCAGCGATCATCCTTTCCCGGCCCAGGAAGCGCCCGCGGCCCCGGCTC
Source organism: Chitinophaga sp. NPDC101104 (assembly GCF_050277495.1). NCBI lineage: Bacteria > Pseudomonadati > Bacteroidota > Chitinophagia > Chitinophagales > Chitinophagaceae > Chitinophaga > Chitinophaga sp. NPDC101104. The sequence goes on from NZ_JBNNSF010000002.1 coordinate 121,965, forward strand.
CCGCCGTACAGCTGCGCCAGTCTTCTTCCCAGCAGGCGAACAACCGCAAGCAGCAGCAAAAGCGGAAATGGCACGGCCGTCCGCAGCAGAACAAACAGAAGATCTAACACAACCGCTGCGTTAAAAATACCCGACCGGCATCCCGAAACAGTATTCACTGCAGCAGGATGCCGGTCGGCGTTTATAGTATCTCCTTGCTATAATCTTACATACACATTGGCCTGGTCCCACTCGCCGCGGTTGGGCATCGGCTTGGAAGTGGCGTTGAAACCCGGTACGAAGGAAACATACCAGGCTTTGGTATCCGTATCGTATTGCAGGCCATAAGTGTCTGATCTGTAAGGGCCATGTACCTCCATTTTCAGCGGACGGCCATCGGCCAGTTTCGCTTCTATCTTGTAAATACCGATAGGAATATTGTTGATATTGCAGCTCAGGAAGTTGTTGCCCAATTTCTGGCGGATGGTGAAAGTCCGGCTGGCGTCGTAGAGCATACCGCCGGCGGGCGTCAGTTTCAGGATGATTTCGGCATTCTTGGGCAGCGCGCCATCGGTACTGAACGGTCCGTCGTAAACATCCCAGTTCAGGTAGATCGATCCGCCGAAGTAGTTGTTGGAATACCATGGGCGATGGGCGGCATCGGCGGCATTGGCGGTACCGTGGCCGAGGGCCATCCAGTGTTCCACGCCGCCTTTGTCGTAGGTGTAGACGCTGGCTACGCTGTCTGCCGTGAAAAGGCTGATGGGCACGGGTTTCCCGACATAATTGATAACGGCGAACGCGTGCTTGAATTCCGCGGCGCCTTCGAACTCGATCTCATAATATCCTTTGTCGTTGGTAGTTGTAGTTACCAGTTGCTGGAAACCCGATACTTTTTTCAACAAACCTAGTTCTGCGCCTTCGATAGGGTTGCCGGACGCGTCTGTCACGTATCCGCGTACTTTTTTCGGTTTGAGCGCCAGTTTGGGAAATACGGGGCGGATGGTGGGCAGTCCTTTCATGACGATGGCGTAATTGGTGGTGGGGCCCATGGAGATGGTGGTGTCTCCGCGTAGCACGGGCACCGATACGATCGTGGGCACGCCTTCGTTTGCGGGATTGCCGGGATTGGGGTTGTCGGGGTTTTTGTCGCCGCTTTTCGAACAAGCCATGCAGCATGCCAGCGCGGCGAACGCGAGTGAAGTGATCCGTTTCATGATGATGATTTGGCGCAAAATTATCTTCGCCAACGGATCACCCGGGGTGGGGGAATGTGATATGAAGGTTGGATGGGTTGAAAGGATGGATGACGGGTTTAAAGTGAAATCCAGGCGCATGAAGTGTAGGCGGAGACGTGAGGTACAGGCCGCCCATCCGCGGAATCACCACAAAAAAGCCGTAAGGCCCAATCCGAAAGTAAAATGATTGAAGCGCACTTTTTCCGTGCCGAGATGTTTGAAGAGGAATTTCCCGTCGTCGGTCACGTCGTCCACGACGTCGATCCCGAAATCATGATCCGAATCAAAATAAGCGCCGTACGCCTTGATGCCGATGTTCCGCGAAATCCTTTTCTGGATGCCCATCCCCGTCGACCAGCTGAAAGTTCCTTCGGGTTTGTAGCGCAGGTAAGGGAAATCGCTTCGCTGGAGGAGGTCTTGCCAGTCGCTGTTCAGCCGCAGCATCACGTTACCGTCGGATCCCAGGGAGGTGCCGCCCAGTATTTTCGCCGTTATGAACCAGTTGCGGGGAAGGGGGATGCTGAAAAAGGGGCCGGCATGCAGGTACCGGATGCCCATGGGTTGCGTATAATGCCCATCGCTGATGATGGTTACGTCGGGATCGGTGATGAGCAGGCCATCGTCGTTGATAGGAAAAGACGTGAACGCGAATTCCGCGCCGGCGCCCACGTTGCGGTGGAAGAACCACGCGCCTTCGGCCCCCATGTTAAATCCGCGTTTGGCGGATATGCCATTGACGTTTCCCGTGAGGTCTTTCGTAGTGGCTACCGCATAACCCATGCGGATTTCCAGGAAGCTGGGCTTGCCGTCTACCGGGATCGGGTCTTTATGAATAACCGGCCTTTCGCCCTTTTCCCTGTAAATCCTGTCGGCGATCAAATATCCCAGTTCGGTGGAAAGGATGCCGATGCCTGCGCCTGCCACCACATCAGACACCCAGTGGCGGTTGTTGAGCTGCCGGCCGATGGCCGTTCCCGTGGCCAGGGTGTATCCCGCCACGCTGTAGAGCGGGTGTCGGTACTGACCGTATTCCTTGTGCAGGAAAGTCGCATTCATGAAAGAATTGGCGGTATGGCCGGAAGGGAAGGAGTTCCGCTCCGATCCATCGGGCCGTTCCACTTTCGCCGTGTATTTGATCCCGTTGACGACGGCGCCCATAATAACAGCCGAAAACGCATATGAAACGAACGCCCTTCCGGGTTTGTTCTTCCCTTTCACGCCGGCGGCATTCAGCCCGATCACGGCGAGCGCGGGCACATATTGCATGTAATCGTCGAAATGATGGCGGAACGTTGGGATGTACCGGTTCCGCAATTCGCGCACGTTTTGACGTTCTCCCCACAAGGCGGCGCTGCCGGCGAAGAGCACCAGCGGCACGGTGCCGATGCGGACCGCCTTGGCATCCCAGAACCGGTGGATGTAGGCCGCGCTGTCGAGTACTTTCATGGATTGCGCGCTGGCGGCGGTGTTCAGCAGTATGAAGATGGCAGAAAAAATGGATATGGCGGAGCGGTACATGCGCAAAACGGGCTTTAGGGTGAAAGGATATCGAAGGAAATAACAGGGGACTGGTGGCGATAGTTCAGGTGCCGGTTGACGGAAGCCTCCCCGGCCCGTTGTGCTGCCGTTTCCGCTCCAGCCACGAATCGTACAGTGTATACGCAACCGATAGGATGATGGCGCCTTTGAACATACCGGTGAATCCCCAGGCCGCAAGACCGCCTACTACGCCGGTGAACAACACGAGAAAAGGCAGCCGTCCGCCGCTTTTGGCGATGAGGATCGGTTTCAATATGGCATCCGCCGCCAGCACGAAGCCGCCGTAAACCGCGAGGAACACGGCCAGGCCGGTATGTCCCTGCATGGCCGCCCAGATCACCAGCGGCAGCCAAACGAGCAGGGGGCCAACCTGGATGAGCACGAGGAAAAAGACGATGGCGGTAAAGAGCATTTTGAAATGCAGGCCGGCGATGGCGAACCCGATGTACGACAATGCGCTGGCGATGAATGCGGTGCCCATGACGCCGATGGAAACGCCGCGGATGGCGCTCAGGCTTGCCTGGATGAGGGTTTGCGCATCGCTGCGGCCCAGCAGGTGGCGCAGGATATTTTTAAGCGGCAGCAGGGTTTTGGGCCCCGCCGCCAGGAGCATGGCAGACACGAGGATGCCTAGTACACACTGAAGCGTGGCCCCGGCGATCCCCGCGCCGCCGGTGAGCAGCCGGTGCAGGAGGAGGTTGATCTGGCGATCGTGCCCTACGAGCGCTTCGCGGGGATTGTCGCGCAGGTGCTGCCAGAACTCCGCGATGCCGTTGCCTACGACAGGCAGGGAAGAAATGTTGCCGGGGAGGGGCGGGAGGCCATGCTCGCGCACTTCGCCGGCGAACGACAGCAACTGCGAGGCGTGTTTGCCGAGGGCGCTGATGATCAGGATGAAAGGCAATGCCACAATGGCCAGCAACAGGATGCTGTAGATAATGGCGGCGAGGGTGCGCCGCTGCCCGGTGCGCCTGCAAAGCCGTTCGAACGGTTGTGCGAGGGAAACGGCGAAGATGATGGCGAAGGTGAAAACACCGAAAAACACGCGAAGCACGTCGTAAACGGCAACGAACAGCGCCAGCAGCAACAGCAGTACGATAACGGTTTCCACGGTATTGCGGGAAAAAGAGCGGTGGGTCGGCAGCATGTGGAGGCTTTGCGAATAACAACAATTCCCCCGGGCGGAGGGTTCGCCCCAAAAGAAACTTGCGACTAAAATTTTGGAGATTACCAAAATGTTTTGTAATATTGCACCCTCTTTCAGAAGAATTCTTGCCCAATAGTATAAGGGTAGTACATCAGGTTCTGGTTCTGAGTGTCGTGGTTCGAATCCATGTTGGGCAACACAAAAAGGGGAAAATTATCATGTGATAGTTTTCCCCTTTTTCTATTTGAATTACAACAGTTTTAATTGATTTTTGATGCTTCCGGCCCATTATCCCCCCTTTTTTCAAATTATACGGATGTTTGGGACGTACATGACCGGTCGATATCGCTACATACATTTACATGACAGGACTATTTTGCAGTGCCGTCTTGCTGGCGACTAACTTCTTCAAAATTCCCGTCATGAGCAGAATCCCGCCCAGCAGGAACCCGGAAAGCAGGCCGCCGATATGCGCCGCATTGTCTGTACTGCCGGCAATCCCCATCAGCAAGTTGTACCCAACGAAAAGGAGCGTGGTTTTGGTTAATCCGCTGAAAGCGGTGCGGGTCCTTTTGTTGGCGGTCAATAACAGCATCAGCAACATGCCGTACATGCCGAAAATAGCCCCGGAGGCCCCGGCGCTCACTACATCGCTGTGCCACCAGAGGCTGGCAACGCTGGATAACAAACCCGTGAAAATATAAGTGAACAGAAACAATTTCCATCCCAACACCGATTCCAGGAAATATGCCACCAGCACAAACCCGATGAGATTCATCAGCAAATGCACGATGCCGATATGGACAAAGTTGCAGGTGAACATACGCCAGTATTGGCCTTCACCGATCGTCAGCGGGCCGTAATTGCCACCCCAGTTCACAATGTCTATGCCCTGTGGTGCATGTATGCTTACACCACCTAACAACATCAGGACGAAAACAAGTATATTGATATCGATGATCAGCATAGAAACTATGCGGTCTTTCGTTGGGATAAATAAAGATTTGATTACTTGCAAAACCGATGCCCTGGCCGGCTCGCCGTTGAACAATGCCTGCAAATAGGGGCGTTTGCTGGCGCTCGGTAATTCTTCCTTTTTCCGGGAAATAATGCTGACAATTCTTTCTGTGGCGGGCGTAATCCGGATAACCTGTTTCCCGAATTCGCTGATTTCGATACGGAGCCGGTCTCCGGTATTGAAATTGTCGATGTCTTTTTTGGGTAGATAGAGTTTCCGGAGGTATTTATCTGCCAGTTTCAGCCGGAAATGGTCTTTCCGGAACATAGGTTTTGAAACGATGCCGGTTACTTCCGTTATGATCATTCTTTTCATATCGGTCTGGCAAGCGGTTACGGCGTTATGCAAGTTTTTGAAATATGACCAGGCCAGCACAATGAGAAAGGCAAGCCCAAAATACAATAAGGCCATACCGTAGCCCATGCTTTCAATCAGGGGTTGCTGGTTGGGGCGATTAATGAGAAAAGGTGCAATAAGCCAGATGCCGCCAAAGATGATCAGCTCAAACCGGAACTCTTTCTTCCTGTTTAAAAATTGGCGATTCAGTCTTTTCTTGTCGCTTTCGGTTTGATAGGTAAGCACGTGCATGGCGGTAAAAGGGATAATTTTAGTTAACTAATATACGCAAATCCCCCCGCAAAATCGTTCCCCGGCAGCCGCTAAAAGAAAGCAGCTATTCGCAATATGTAACCGTTTACCTTCGAATTCGACTGACCCTGCTACCTGTTGCGCAGGCGCAAAAGCGCCGCCTTCGCGGAATCTGCCAGCAAAACCACGGCCCCCGCGAGCATAATAAGATCTTTCAGCACCAGCCTCCCCGCCGCAGAAAGGTACGGGAACCCATGATGGGCACCGCCGAGATCGGGGACCCAGGTCTCGGGCGTCGTTACGAGAAACGACAACGTGCCCACGCCCATGATGATCGTGAGGAGTGCGCCCGCCGTCCCGAACAGCGGGTTTGCGCGGTTCAGGAGCAGCAGTGCACCCATGGCCATCAGCAGTATCCCTAATCCATAAGCATAGCCGTAAGTATTGTTCGCTTCGTGCCAGGCGATGTTCGCCGGGTGAACTTCCCCTTCCTTGTTGCGGTGCTGCCCGTATTCATCGGGATGTTGATAGAAAAAACGCATAAACGGACTGTTGGCCACAAAGGGAGTGATGCCCTCCGCTTCATACGGTACGAATTTCAACGCGCCGATCCAGATCAATATAACGGAAACAGCTATACGCAACATGCGGACGCCGCTTTTGTCAAGGCGGGCGGCGAAAGCGAGAAAAGAAGCAAGGAATTTCATGAACCGAAGGTACGGCTGTTGCCTCCCTGTAAAAATAGCGGGAAGTCGCCAAAACATGGACGGATCAGACAAGGATCGAAACACCCACCTGCTGCCGGAATTCCCGCGGCGAAACACCCGTCTGCCTGCGGAAGAGGCGGCTCAGGTAGAGGGGATCGTTGTACCCCAGTGCGGTGGCGATCTCTTTTACGCTCTGGTGCGAGAAATGCAACGCCCGCTTGGCTTCCTGCACCACGCGCTCGGCGATGAGGTCAGACGGGGTTTTGGAAAGGTATTTTGCGGTGAGGCGGGAAAGGGCTTTGCCGGTGATGTGCATCGCTGCAGCATAATCCGACGGTTTTTTCCATTGGGTGAAATGCGCTTCGAGCAGCTGGTGGAACTGTTGGAGCCGGGGACCGGCGTCTGGCGGGAGGTGTGTGAGGGTTTCCTCGATCTGGCGGCTTTTAACGCGGGTGGCGATAATGAGGAGGATTTTCAGATGGGCGATGACGAGATCTTTCCGCGCGAGATCGTCGGTGCCAGACATGGCATCGCGGAGCAGGCGGAGGTAATTGTCGGCCGAAGCCGCCTGTTCACCGTCTAGCGGCACGAACGGCGGCGTGTAAATGTTGTTGAACAGGACGCCGTTGCAGGCTACTTCGTGCCGGTGTTTCTCGATACAATAAAAATCGCCATGGAAACTGAGATGGCTGCCGGAAAATTCTCCATAGAAAGTGTATTCCTGGTAGGGCGTGAAGAACAGGAGAACGGGGGCATGCAGGATGAACCGGGCATTTCCGGTTTCGCAAACGGCGGAACCGGTCCGCAGGTGGACCACCGCGTACAGCGGAGCGCGATGCCAGTCGGCCGTTCCGTCGATTTCACGGAGGCTGGCGAGCAGGGCGCTATCGGCGGTTCGCCGGATGTTGTGGGCCGTTTCCATTCCCTAAAGATAAGTAACTGGTTAACAAATCATCCGGTATGGAAAGCCGCAAAAGAAAACCCCGGGGCGCCTGCGCCCCGGGGTTTTTAGTAAAATGGATTATTTATTGCTGGTCCTTATCGATAAAAGATAGCATGGTGGCATGAAAGTCGGGGAAAAGTTCATTGAACAATTTGCGCTTTTCCTGGCTGATATCTTTATCGGGATCGATGGCAGCCAGGTAAATGAATGATACGTCCGTTCCGAAAGCCTCTGCGATTTTTTTCAGCGTTGCCGCATTTGGACGGGCTTTCCCGGTTTCGATCTGGGAAAGGGCAGTTTTCGATATGCCGATTTTATTGGCCAGTTCGGTGGCTTTCATGTTCAGTTTCGCGCGGATGGCTACAATGGCTTTTCCAACTTCCATTAGGATCTGTTCTTTAGGTTTTTATGAATCGAAATCGTCCGGGAGAAATCCACCGAAGAAATTAATAAAATCTCTCAGGTTGAAGTTCGTCGACTTCTGAATGAGTTCCCGGAGGATGAGTGCTTCTTTATAAATTTCCCGGTCTTCGTCAGACATTGGGTTGCGTGTTTCCAACTTCGAGATTATACGCTCGATATATTGCAATAATTTGGTTTTAGTGAACATTTGAAAGAGTTGAAAAAGTTATTGACGCATATTTTCTTCATGTTGAACAGGTGAAAAAAAGCGTTATCGTCACTTTTTCCGTCAAATGGTGTTAGCCGCATTGTTCGGACGATGGTTCTCAGCAGAAAGCGCAAATCCATGTATGTAAGGCGATGTAATCCCCGCCTTATATTTTTAATGAATTTTTTAATGAGGATTTGAACTGCCTGCACAATTTCATGAAAAGATGGCTTATAACGTTTATTCAACGAGTAAGCGATCTCCAGCAATTCCATTATTTTATTCCAATAATGATGTGAGTAATATGCATAAGGGTCATAGAATTCCCGATTAATTAATTCGCTTAAAGGGAATTTTTCTGAAAGTTTTTTTGCTATTGGTTTTGAAATGGAAGCAGGTTGATAGATATGAGGAGTAATGGTGTGATATATATATCTTTCGTTATAAAAATCAGGTGCCCATTTGCTTTGTGTTCTTATCCTTTCGAAGATGATGATTTTGTCATTTAAGTCTGAATTTTCAACAACAAAAGAATCCGTCCCCATATTGATGATATATTGAACCTTTTCCGAAATGCTTCGGGTTACGAACTCTTTGAATTTAAATAAACCAATCGTATGTCTTCTCCATCCACGACCTACGTTCTGATAATACTTGGGGACATTAATATTAATTCTCGGTATGTTTAGCTTTGTGTATTCCATATCTCGGCGCATAATAAAATCATTTTTACAAATGTAGGAGTAAGTTTGATTGTTTAAGTAAAACTTAAACAAAATTTTTACCTTCACCAACCCTTAACACCACCTTCCCATCAACAAATCCCCCATCCCCGTGTTAACCATATAAGCCCGAGCCCCCGGCACCAGGAGAAATGGGACCACCACATCCCACGATCCATACATCGCCAGGGCCACAGGCTACACTACATTTGAGGCTCAAAACCATTGTCATGCAACAACTCGTCACCGGCATCCATCACATCACCGCCATGTGCGACAGCTCCCAGCGCAACATCGATTTCTATTGCGGCATCCTTGGCCTCCGCCTCGTGAAAAAAACAGTGAACTTCGACGCACCCGACGTATATCATTTCTATTACGGCGACGAAGCCGGCGCCCCCGGCAGCATCCTCACCTTCTTTCCCTTCGCCGGCATCGCCAAAGGCAGAAGGGGAAAGGGAATGCTCAATACCACCACTTTTTCCGTTCCGACTGCGTCGCTGGACTACTGGCAGCAACGACTCCAACGCTTTAACGTAAACGCAAAACCGCCGCAGGAACGCTTCGGCGAAACTTTCATCTATTTCGAAGACCACGACGGCCTCGGCCTCGAGCTCGTTTTCGTCGACGCCGATCCCCGTCCGCCGTTCTCCTACGGCCACATTCCCCTGGAACACGCGATCAGGGGCTTCTTTTCCGCGGAAATCTGGGAAGAAGGCTACGAGAAAACGGCCGAATTGCTCACGGGCCTCCTCGACCATACGCTCATCTCCGAACACGAGAACCGCTTCCGCTTCGCAGCCAACGACGCACCGGGGAGCTACGTCGACGTGCTATGTACGCCCGACAGCCTGCGCGCCCTCAGCGGAGGCGGCACCGTACATCACATCGCTTTCGCAACGCCCGACCGGGAGGCGCAAACGGCCGTTCGCGCGAAGCTCATGGAACGGTCCTTCAATCCCACGCCTATCCTCGACCGCAACTATTTCACTTCGATATATTTCCGCGAACCGGGCGGCGTATTGTTCGAGATCGCTACGGCCGGACCGGGCTTCGCGATCGACGAACCGCTAGCGCACCTGGGCGAGGCGCTCAAGCTGCCGCCGCAATACGAGCCCATGCGCGCGGAGCTTTTGGCGTCGCTGCCCGAAGTTTCCGTCAACCCCGATCAATTCCGCTAAACCGGTCCTGCTATGCATACCAAGCGAATCATCACATCAGGGATCCCGCTCAAACAGGCATCGCGGGCGCTGGTCCTGGTACACGGGCGCGGCGGCTCAGCCGATGACATTCTCACGCTGGCACCACTGCTGGCCGTGGGAGATTACGCGTTGCTGGCGCCGCAGGCCAACGGAAATTCCTGGTACCCGCATTCGTTCCTCATGCCGCAGGAAGATAATGAGCCCTGGCTCTCATCCGCCATAGACGTGCTTTCCGCCACGGTGCAGGATATCCTGGACGCCGGCATTCCGCACAGCGGCATCTTTTTTACGGGTTTCTCGCAAGGTGCCTGCCTCACGCTCGAATTCACGGCGCGCCACGCAGTGAAATATGGCGGCATCGCGGCGTTTACCGGCGGGCTCATCGGCGATCATGTGCACCGATCCAATTATGCGGGAGATTTTGCCGGAACGCCGGTTTTCATCGGCAGCAGCGATCCCGACATGCACGTTCCCGTGAAGCGCGTGCGCGAAACGGAAAACGTCTATCAAGACCTCAATGCCGCCATCACCGTCAAAATATACCCGAACATGGGGCATACCATTTCCGGGGACGAAATCAACATCGCCAACGAAAAAATCTTCGGCAAAATTTAATTATGCTTATGTGGAAATCAAAAAGCCTGTCTTTGCGGACAGGCTTTTTTTATGGGAAGAAATGATTTCGCTACGCGTTCAGCAGCTCCTGGAAACGGTCCAGGTATTGGGCTACGTGGAAACCGTCCATCAGCGCGTGATGCACGTGAACGGACGTCGGCATCACCCGCCGGCCGGCCTTTTCCGTCATTTTGCCGAAAGAGATCTTCGGGCAGGAATCAGGGAAGGAAAAACTGCGTGCGTGGGAAATGCCGGTAAAATTGATCCAGGGAAGGGAGGAATAGTGGATGACGTTTTCGCCGGAAACGGCCGGCACTAGCCCGGTGGAAGCCTGCACCCGCGCGATTTCCGCGTTGGCGGCGGGCAGGAAATCGGCCATGGCGGGATGGAAATCCATATACGCGAAGCCGAAAGTGCCGTCGGGGCGGTTGATGGTAGGGGAGGCGTTCACCTGGCCGAAGATCCAGACATCGTCCCCGGAAATGCGGTACCGGAAAGGCTCCGTTTCGTTGGCCGCCACCAGCGAGCAATGGAGGTATTCCAGGAAGAAGGAATGCCCGCCCGCTTTGGCTCTGTTATATGCAGCCGTACAATCCACTTCCACGGTTACGCCGAAGAACGGTTCTTCGAACCGGCGGAAGAACGCAAACTGGTCTTTGCGCGCCCATGTTGCGATGTCTAACTGTTTTTTCATGATAGTAAAAGCGGTAAGATTTCAGGAATGGCGATCACTTGCCGGAGGTTCTCGTGTTCCACATTGTGATCGATCTTTTCATACGCCCAGGTGGTGTGATAGGGGATGTGGATGGCGTGGCCGCCGAGCGCCAGCACGGGCAGTACGTCCGACTTGAGGGAATTCCCGATCATGAGGAAATTTTCGGGCTTGCAGTCGAGATGACGGAGGAGCTTTTTATAGTCTTTCTCGCCTTTTTCGCTCATGATCTCGATATGATGGAAATAATGTTCCAGTCCGGATTTGAGGAGTTTGCGCTCCTGGTCGAGCAGGTCGCCTTTCGTGGCTACCACGAGGCGGTATTTGCCTTTGAGGGCTTTGAGGACGTCTTCCACGCCTTCCAGCAGTTCTACGGGCTTGGCGAGGAGCTCCTTCCCGAATTCGATGGCTTTGTTGAGTATTTCCGGGTTGGCGGTGTTGTTGCTGACGCGGAGGATGGTTTCTACCATGCAGAGCATAAAGGCTTTCACGCCGTAACCATACAGGGGGAGGTTCTGCATTTCGGTGCGGAACAGTTCCTGGGAAACGGTGTGATGGGGGAGGTAATCTTCGAGGAGGGCGCAACATTTCTGTTCGGTTTCCTGGAAATAGGGCTCGTTGACCCAGAGTGTATCGTCGGCGTCGAAAGCGATCGTTGTGATGTTCGTTATCATGATTTCCGTTTTAAGAATGGGGAAGTCAAAGGTAGGGTTTTCCCGGTTACATCATCACCGCGGAAAGCGCCAGCACGGCGAGGAAAGCGGTGATCCCCATCAGCAGGGTGGCCACGGAATAGACTTTGAGCATGGGCTGCATGTCGAGCCCGGAGAATTTGCTGATCACCCAGAAATAGGCGTCGTTCGCATGCGAGATCGCCATGCTGCCCGCACCGAGGGCCAGCATGCAAAGGAGGCGGCCGGTATCGCTGTCGAGCCCCAGTTTGGGCAACAGTTGCCCTACGATGGCCGCGGCGGTGATGATGGCGACGGTAGACGATCCCTGGGCCGTTTTCAGGAGCACGGCCAGTAAGAACGGGAAGAAAAGCCCGAGCTGGCCGAGCGGCAGTGCGCCGGAAAGGTGCGTGCCGAGGTCGGTGGTGGCGAGAATGGCCCCGAAAGCGCCGCCGGCACCGATGATCACGAGGATGCCGCCTGCTTTTTCGGAAGCTTCCAGCATGAGGCGGCTCACTTCCGCCTTCTTCCATCCCGTTCCCGTGTACAATGCCAGCAAAACCCCTACAGACAGGGCCACTACCGGATCACCCAATATCTGCAGCACATCCGATCCATGTTCCATTTTCATGAACGCGCCCAACGCAATGAGCAAGATGGGCACGGCGATGGGCAAAAACGCTTTCCAGGCGGGCGTTGCGGGAAGCGGCTCGTCTTCATGCGCATCGTGCGGAACGTTTCCCGCTACGCGTTTCCCCATCCAGGAAGCCCACCAGCAACCGGCAATGGCAGCCGGAATGGCGACGGCAGACCCGATCAGCATCAGCCGGCCAATGTCTGCCCCGATCGTTCCCGCGGCGGCGGTAGCGCCCGGGTGCGGGGGAATGAGGCAATGCACGGCGTAAAGGCCAGACGCGAGGGAAACGGACATTACCAGCAACGGCACGCCGCTTCGCCCGGCTACGGAACGGTTCAGCCCGCTCAGCACGATGTACCCGCTATCGCAGAAAATGGGCAGCCCCACGATGAAACCGGTGATCCCCATGGCCGTGGCGGCCCTTTTCTTGCCAACGAGCTTCAGGATGGCGGCAGCCATTACGCGGGTGGCGCCGGTGTGCTCGAGGATCACGCCGAGCATGGTACCGAGCACGATGATGAAGCCCAGGCTTTGCATGATGTGCCCGAATCCCTCTTTCATGACGGAAATGATTTTCGGGAACGGCAGTTGCACGCCGAGCCCTACGGCGAAGCAGGCGAGGAAAAGCGCGAAGAACGCATGAACGCGGAATTTTACCGTCAGCAGTACGATCAGGCCGATACCTGCCGCCAAAGACAGCAGTACCTGGATGAAGGAAGCAGTCATTCCACAATATAAACATTCTCCGCTCCCGGGGAAACCCTAAATGAGGTCGAACGCCTGCGCGAACCGCGTTACGTCGTAGCTGGATTGTGCGTGCAGCTTGTTTTTGATGTTGCGGCGGTGGGTAGACACCGTTTTCTCGGAAATGTTCAGCTGGGAGGCCATTTCTGCGGTATTGCGGCCCAGGCCCATGAGCGTCAGCACTTCCTTTTCACGGTGCGTGAGGCCGGCGAAGATGTGCTTGTTGGCGCGCAGGAAAGTATTTTCTTCCAGCAGCCGGTTCACTTTCGCGTTGATGTAATGCGCCTGTTCTACGGGCAGGGCAAAAGTGATGCAATGCGTAGGCAATCCGTCGGCGTCGCGGAAGAAAATGCGCGTGGCGCCGAGGTACCATTGCCATTCGTCGTCTGCGGAAGGCCGCACCTGGTGGAAGAACGAGACGAATTCACGCGCTTTGTTTTCCTGGATCATCTGCATGATGCGGGGTACGTAATCGTCCATCTCCGCAGGGTTGAAGAACCGGTGGAAATAGGCGATGCCCATGTCTTTGAGCTCCTGCAGGTTGGTGCGGAGGATCCGCTGGCCCCAGGGAGACATGTACTCCACCGTTTGCGTGAGGATATTATGTATGATAACGACGGCCGGGAGATCTTCGCTGACCAGCTCCAGTTGTGCGATCTTGGTTGACAGTTCCATTTCCATGGTAGGGATGCTCATGTATGTCTGCGCAAGATACGCAGAAAGCTACACGTGTAAAATACCTTCCATTACAATGGTCGACGCCCCGCTCACCCAGATCCCCGCTCCGGTGAAGCGGAACCGCAGTATGGAGGGCTGCTGGAGCTTCACGCCCTGTAAAATGGCGTATTCCTTGTCTTTGTGGATGTACCCTTTCTGGAAAAGAAACCCGCCCAGCGGCCCGGCGGCCGATCCCGTGGCCGCGTCTTCCCCGCCGGCGGGGTGGAAAAATCGCGCCTGCGCGATCTGTGGAGTGTCCTTATCCGTGATCACGAAGCAGTAACAGCCCTGGAACCCGTATCCAGTGGCGATGTTGTGCAGCGCGCCGGCTTTAGGCGCGGCGCGGTTGAGCGCGTCGATATTGCGGAGGGGCACCATGAGGTGCGATACTTCGGTGGTCACAACGGTGGGCTGCCAGTCGAACAGCTTCACATCTTCCGGCTCCAGGTGCAGCGCGGCGGCGATGTCTTCCGCGGGCACGGTGTTGCCGTAGCGGGGCGCCTGTTGCAGCATGCCGATGAAGGGGAGGTCGTTACTGTTGTTTTCGATGTTGAGCTGGATGCGCCGGTCTTTCATGATCACCGACGGAACGCCTTCCTGCACGCGGAAAACGTTCATGTCTTTGAGCACGGCGAGGCAAACGGCGCCCAGCAGGTTATGCCCCGCGCCGGAAATTTCGCGGCCGTTGCGGGTGAAGGAGCGGACGCGGAGGGCTTTGTCTTCTTTCGAATAGTGCATGAAAGAAGTTTCGAGGTAGCCGAATTCGCGGGAGATTTGTTGGTAGAGCGAGGTTTCCAGCGGTTTGCCGGTTACCACCACAGGTAAGGGATTGCCTTTAAAACGTTCATTGGTAAAAACATCGAGAACATAATAGGGCATGGTGTTCTGTTCGGATTTCATAGCATTCTCACTAGATATTCAATCAAAAAGTTGGCCGTTAAATGTACAACGTTTTATGAATAGCGCGATGAAAAATCGGATCAGGCGAGGGATAATAACTTGTTGCGCACCAGCAGGCAAGCGCCGATGACGCCCGCTTTTTCGCCGAGGCGCGACAGCATGAGCTGCGTATCGTTGTTGACGAGGCTGAGGGAATATTTGTTGATGGCCGATTTGATGGGAAGCCGGATGATGTCGCCCGTGGTGCTCAGGCTGCCGCCGAGGATCACGAGCTCGGGGTTGAACAGGTTGATGAGAACGGCGATGCCTTTGCCCAGCTTTTCCCCGATCTCGGCTACGAGCTCGATGGCGAGGGTATCGTCGCTGTTGGCGGCCTGGATGATGTCGTCCAGCGTTACCTGGTCGGGCTGCTTGTGCTTGCGCATCACAACGGTGGAGAAGCCTTCGCGCAGTTTGGCCTGGAAATTCCGGACGAGTGCCTGCCCGGAGGCTTCCGTCTCCAGGCAACCCTTCTTCCCGCAATGGCAGATCAGTTCGTTATTGAAAAAAGGGATGTGCCCGAACTCTCCCGCAAAGCCGGATTTGCCGTAGTAAAGCTGTCCGTTGATGAGAATGCCGAGCCCGATACCGTGGTCGAGGTTAATGAACAGGACGTTCTTTTCCTGGTTGACGGTGCCGCTGCTGAATTCGCCGTAGGCCATGGCGCGGGAGTCGTTTTCCAGGAAAGTGCGGATGCCGACTTTCGACTCGATCACTTTGCTGAGCGGCTCTTCGTTGAAATGGAAGAAGCTGTAACTGTAACCGGTGGCGTAATTGATCCGGCCGGTGAGGTTCACGCCCATGCCCATGATTTTTTCGCGGGGGACCGACAGCTCGCCGATGAACCGGGAAATGATGCTGCAAAGCTCGTCGAGCGATGCGGCCGTATTCTGCAGTTCGTACGGTATCTTTTCCACGCTTTTGACGAGGTTGCGCTTGAAATCGAGCAGGCCGATGTTGATATGGAATTTCTTCACTTCCACCCCCACAAAAAATCCCGCGTCGGGCGCCATACCGTAAATGTTGGGTTTGCGCCCGCCGGTGCTGTCGATCTTTCCGTAATCATTCACCAGCCCTTCCTGCAGCAGATCGTTCAGCAAATGGGTCACCTTGGGCGTGGAAGCGTTCAGCTCCCGCGCCAGGTCGGCGATCGTGGCATCGTTGTGCTGGGTGAAATACGCCAGGATTTTCTTTTTCAGATTTAGATTCTTATATGCTACCCCGCCGATGTTCTCATCGTTCAGTTCTTCAAAAAATGTCGGTTGACCCATATATGCGATTTGGGAGTGGTCCTCAGTTTAACCTCAATAAACTATCAAGATACAAAGCTATTGTTTTTAAAAAAAAATAAAAATGGGGAAGGATAATCAGATATTGTTTTGAAAAAATATTAATAAGGTATTGCAAGAAGGTAAAAAATATTGTTATTTAGGCGCCAGATCCACGACATGATGAACAGATTCCGCAAGATAGCCCGCCTTTCCGGCTGGGCCTTGCTTTTTCCCTTATTCCTCCAGGCACAGCAGCAGACCGACCTCCTCATCGTAGGCGGCGGCGCCAGCGGCACCATGGCCGGCATCCAGGCCGCGCGCATGGGCGTGCAAACCCTCATCGTCGAAGAA
Organism: Chitinophaga sp. NPDC101104; assembly: GCF_050277495.1. Classification (NCBI taxonomy): domain Bacteria; kingdom Pseudomonadati; phylum Bacteroidota; class Chitinophagia; order Chitinophagales; family Chitinophagaceae; genus Chitinophaga; species Chitinophaga sp. NPDC101104. The sequence goes on from NZ_JBNNSF010000002.1 coordinate 138,315, forward strand.
ACTGCCTGGCTCGGCGGCATGCTCACCAGCGCGGGCGTAGCGGCGATAGACGGCAATCACCGCATGCCGTCCGGGCTTTGGGGCGAATTCCGCAAAAAGCTTTACGATTATTACGGCGGGCCAGGCAAAGTAGCGACGGGTTGGGTCAGCAACACGCTCTTCGAGCCCCACGTCGGGAACGCCCTGCTCCGCCAGCTGGCCGCAGCGGAGAAAAACCTCCGGATCGAGTTCCAGGCGAGCTTCACGGCCATCCGGCGCGCCAACGGCCGGTGGACCGTCACCGTCCGGCAGGGAAAAAAATCCCGCGAGATTTCGGCGCGCATCGTCATAGACGCGACCGAGCTCGGCGATGTGATGGCCGCGGCAGGAGCGAAGTACAGCATCGGGATGGATAGCCGCGATGCCACCGGCGAAGCCCTCGCGCCGCCGGCCGCCAACAACATCATCCAGGACCTCACTTATGTAGTGGTGCTGAAAGATTACGGGAAAGGCGCCGACAAAACCATCCCCAAACCCGCCGGCTACGACCCCGCGCCCTTCCGCCGCTGCTGCGGCATCGCGGACCCCGCTTCGTACGACGCGCCGAAGAACAATTGCGACATGATGATGCAATACGGCCGCCTGCCCAATGGAAAATACATGATCAACTGGCCCAAACACGGCAATGATTATTACCTGAACATCATCGAAAAGTCACCCGAGGAAAGGACGGAAGCCCTCAAAGCCGCGAAACTCCACACCCTGCGGTTCGTCTATTACCTGCAAACGGAACTGGGCATGAAGCACCTCGGCATCGCCGACGATGAATTCCCCACGGCCGACAAACTGCCCATGATCCCCTACCACCGCGAATCCCGCCGGGTGAAAGGCAAAGCCCTCTTTACCGTGGACCACGTTTCCAAACCCTACGACCAGGCGCTCCCGCTCTACCGCACGGGCATCGCCGTCGGAGATTATACCATCGATCATCACCACGATAAAAATCCAGACGCACCGCAGATCGATTTCGTGAAGATGCGCGTGCCCTCTTACAATGTGCCCATCGGCGCGCTGGTGCCCGAAGGCGTGGGAGGGCTCATCGTTGCTGAAAAAAGCATCGGCGTCACCAATATCGTGAACGGCGCCACCCGCCTGCAACCCGTTGTCATGGGCATCGGGCAGGCCGCCGGGGCCCTTGCGGCCGTGGCGCTCCGTAACGGGACCGACCCATCGGTAACGGATATACGTGCGGTCCAGCAGTCGCTGCTCGACAGTAAAGCCTACATCATGCCCTTCCTCGACGTTCCCGCCGAAAGCCCGCATTTCGCCGCCATTCAGCGCATCGGCGCGGCGGGCGTGCTCCGGGGCAGCGGGGTACCGTTCAACTGGGCCAACCAGACCTGGTTCTATCCCGCCCGCGACGTGTCGGCATTCGAGCTGGTGGAAGGTTTGCGCCCCCTGTTCCCCCAACTGCGCACGTATTGGGGCGCCTCGGGAGACCCGCTTACCGTAGCCACGCTGCTGGAGATTTTCAGCAAAGCCGGCGTTTCCGTGACGCAGCAGATCCTGGCAGATAACTGGCGCCAGCTGGCGCTTGCCGGCTCGCCTTCCCCGGAAACCGTCCTCGATCGCGGAAGCGCGGCGGTACTGGTAGACCATTTCCTGCAACCGTTTAACATTCCCGTTGATTTCAGCGGTCAGACCCGATAATAATTCCACATGAAATATAGCACCTTGATGGCCACCGGCCTGTTGCTGGCACTGGGCGCGAGCGCGCAGCAGATCGACAGTTCCTATGCCAACGACTATTACAAAGGCCGGATGGCCCTTTTCGCTACATTCCCCCAGCAGCGCGGCGCTATCGTGTTCCTGGGCAACAGTATCACGGAGCGCGGCGCCTGGCACGAATTGCTGCCGGGCAAAAAGATCGTGAACCGCGGCATCGGGGGAGACAACACCTTCGGGGTACTCGCACGGCTGGACGATGTCATCGCTTCCAAGCCCGCGAAATTGTTCCTGCTCATCGGCATCAACGACCTCGGCCGCGGTCTCCCCGAAACCGTGGTCCTTTCCAATTACCGCAGCATCCTGGAGCGGTTGCGCAGCGGCGCGCCGAAAACGAAGATCTACGTCCAGAGCGTGCTCCCCATGCATGAAAGCAAATTGCCCGACTATTTGAAGAACAAAGCGGAAAAAGTGAAATCCCTGAACGTAGGGATCGCCGCGCTGGCAAAGGAATTCGGCCTGCCGTTCCTCACCCTCCACGAATGGGCGGCAGACGGGCAGGGCGAACTGAAGTCGGAATACACCGGAGACGGTATCCATCTCACACCGCCGGCTTATGCGGCTTGGGTAGCCTGGCTGCAGTCGCAAAAAGTACTGTAAACCCATCTGATCGGCAAGGGAATTTTTTTATATTGCGCAAATACAAAAAATTCCCTTGTCATATGAAACTTAAATTTTGGTTGTTGACCATGGTATGCGGGGCCGTTACACCCGCGTTTTCCCAAAACCTGCAAACCGTTACCACAAACGGTAACACCACAAACCAGCAGATTATTATCGATCCGGCGGGAGATGCGTTCCGGTCGTTCAATGTACGCCGCGCAAACGGGGGGCTGACAACGGAGGTGGCCCTCGCGAATAACAAAACGTTCGGACAGTTCATCTGGCGGCCCGATCTGGCCACTATCACCACCAGTTATGCGTTGAACCTCGGCGCGGGGACTTTACAGTTTTACAACAATGGCACATTGCATAACGTCTGGCATGGCGGCAACATGGGTCACACTTCCGGCCTCGATGCGGATATGCTGGACGGGCTTCACGCCGGTTCGCTATCGCGGTATGGTTCTCCCTACACGCCCGACCCGCTTGCTTATGAATACCCCGCCCCCGGCATGTACTGGCATACCAAAATAACGCCCACCAACGGTATCCCCGAGAACAATTACGGTGTTTATATGTATCTCGGCGATATGGTTCCCGGCAACGCTGATTAAAAAGGCATGATCGCCATGGGTGCAAATAACGGCACGCTTTACACGATCCGGAAGGTTGCCGGTAATTGGGAAACCTCATGGAAAAAAATCTGGGATTCCAGCAACTTCAAACCCTCCGATTACCTCACCCTCGCCGGTGGACAAATGACCGGGAACCTCAACATCGGCACCACCGCCGCGCAGAAAGACCTGAATGTCAACGGCAATATCAAAGCCCGGAAAGTAAAAGTTACGGTGACCGATTGGCCTGACTATGTTTTCGAAAAGCAATACCCGCTGATGTCGTTGCCGGAACTAGGCACTTACATCGCGCGCCATAAGCACCTGCCGGATGTCCCTTCCGCAGCAACCGTGAGAAAAGAAGGCGTTGAACTGGGCGAAAACCAGGCCGTGCTGCTGAAAAAGATCGAAGAACTGACCCTCTATATTCTCGACCAGCACAAGCGCCAGGAAGCCCTGGAACAACGCATCGCCGATCTGGAAAAAGCCCGTAAATGACCCCGTTTGCGAAACGTTCCGCTAATCCTTACATTTGGAACATGAGATTACTGACGCTACTGCTCGGCTGTGCCACCGCCGCTTCCGCACAAGACCGGATCGACTACGCGGTCAAAGACCAGGACACGCTCTACATGCTGCATTATGAACCGCAGGGAACACCAAATGGCATGACCATCATGCACGTGCACGGCGGCGGGTTTTCCGGCGGTTCGCCGGAGGGCGACAAAGCCTTCGCCTCCAGCATGCAGGAGCGGGGCTACAACGTTTTCTCCATTTCCTACCGGCTTTTCCTCAAAGGCAGCGATTTCGGCTGTGGAACGACGACGCCGGTGAAGCTGAAGGCCATTTCCACTGCCGTAGAAGATGTGGCGGACGCCGCAAAGTTCCTGCTGGAGAAGGGGAGAGAATTGAAAGTCGATACGTCGAAGCTCTATCTTTCCGGCAGCAGCGCGGGCGCCGAAGCGATCCTGCATTTGCTGTACAATCCCTTCGCGGCATCGGACCCCGCGCGGTACGATTACTTCACGAAGCGGCAGCGGTTCAGGGGCGCGCTGGTATTTGCCGGCGGGCTGGTCGATATCAATCCCGTGCAGCCGGCGAACTGGGTGCCGACGTTGTTCATGCACGGAACGGCGGATGAACTGGTGCCTTTCGGAACGGCGGCGCATCGCTTCTGCCATGCCGACCAGCCGGGATGGATGATCATGTTCGGCGATAAAACGATTTATGACACCGGCAGAAAAATGCAGAAAGACGCCATTTTATATACGTATGTAGGCCGCGGGCACGAAGTGAGCGGTTACATGAACCGGGAGGCCGGCAAGATCCACGACTTCCTGCAAAAAGTAAACGCCGGAAAGAAAATAGGCGCTACGCAGATCATGGTACCGAAAGGGAAGTGATCTGACGGGAATATAAATTTTGAAAGTCCGGGCGATGGTTTCGCCCGGGCTTTTTTTTATCCGGACAACGGTTGACCCTGCGGCCTACGTGTTTCACGTAGCTGCCGAATTACGTTTTATCCCGCTGCGCCCGACCGGCGGCGCAAGCTAGTTTTGCGGTCGTAATTCAAACATTATTTAACCTCAGGAAAAGAAAAATTACGATGAAAAAGATCACCATTCTCTTCAGTTGTGCTATTATGTTGACAGGCGCCGTGTCTTGCAGCAAAAAGAAAAAAGACGAAGCGGGGCCTTCGGGAAGCGTCACTCAAATGCTTGTGGGCACCAAATGGCGCCTGACCGCGCAAACCATCAATCCGGCAGTGGATGTCACCGGCGACGGCGTTCCCGATTCCGATATGTTCGCGTTTATGCCTGAATGTGCGAAAGATGATTACGTGATATTCAGCACCGGTGGCGTATATCAGCTGTTCGAAGGACAGAAGAAATGCTCCGATGCGCAGGAGGCGCCGGGCACATGGGTGCTCTTCAACAACGACAAGTCATTGCGCGTTACGGACGAAGACGGCTCCTTCGAAGCGGAAATCCTCAGCATTTCGGCTACGGAGCTGAAATTCAGGTATAATGAAGAGGTAGACGGAAAGAACGTTAAAGTCACTGAAACCCGTGTGAAATCCTGATTACTTTTCCTTCAGTTTGTTCAGGTTGATTTTGAAGGTTTGTCCGACAGGGAGGCTTTCGTCGAGGATCACCACATGCCGCGGGCCCCATTCTTCGACCTTATCGGTAGCGATGATATAGGATTTGTGGATACGTACGAAGCAGCTGGCGGGAAGGAGTTTCTCCATTTCTGCGGTAGTTGCGTTCACGATAAGGCACTTGTTTTCCAGGTACACTTTTACGTAGTTGCCCATGGACTGGACGTAGTAAATGTCTGCCGGGTCAACCGTGGTTTGGGTGGAGCCTGTTTTGAGGACGAGGGGTTCCACGGCAGGTTTCTCGACGGGAGCTTCCTGCTGGAGGATCTTGTTCACGGCTTTGAGGAAGCGCGGGAAGGAGATGGGTTTGAGGATATAATCGACCACGTCGTATTCATAGCTTTCCAGCGCAAATTCGCTGTAGGCGGTGGTGAGGATGATCTTCGGGCGCGTGGGGCCGAGGGTTTTGAGCAGATCGAGCCCGCTCAGTTCGGGCATGTTGATGTCCAGGAAAACGACGTCCACCTTCTCCCGGTGGAGGAAGTTGGCGGTTTCCATGGCATTGTAGCAGTGGCCTACCACCTGCAGGGCCTGTACTTTTTCGATGTGGGCTTCCAGCACGTAGTGCGCTCCGGGTTCGTCATCTACGATCAGGCAACGGAGTGTTTGCATGGCGGTCGAGCGTTAATTGAAGTTCAGTATAATAAATGTTGTTTTCCTCGTACGAGATCAGCGTGTGGCGCTTGGCGTAGGCCAGGGCCAGCCGCTGCCGCACGTTGTTCAGTCCAACCCCGGTCGAAGATACGGATTGTTTGTTGGACGGAACGGTGTTGCGGATTTTGAGCAGGAGGGTTTCTCCCTTTATTTCCAGTTCCACTTTTATGTACGAGGCCGACATGCTGGAAGGTGCGTACTTAAAGGCGTTTTCCACGAAAGCGATGAGAATGAGCGGTGTGATGAGGAGGTCCTTTTCATGCCCTTTTTTCTTGAACGTAACCTGGCATCGCTGCCGCACGCGGGCACGTTCGAGGTGAACGTAGTTGCGGATGAACTGGAGCTCGTCTTCCAGCGGCACCAGCTGTTTGCGGGAGCTTTCCAGCTGGTAGCGCATCAGTTCGCTGATGCTCAGGATCAGTTCCGGCGTTTTATTCGGATAGCGGAGGCTCACGCCGTAGAGGTTGTTGAGGGTGTTGAAAAAGAAATGCGGATTGAGCTGGCTTTGCAGGTATTGCAATTCTTTTTCTTTGAGCAACAGGGAGTTGCGCAGTTCCATCGTTTGAAGGGTTGCCCCCCGGTACAAAAACCACATCCCCACACCGATAAGCAGGCAGGAGGCCGCGAAACCGAGGTCGCCCAGCCACATCACTTCTATATCCGTCCTGAAAACATATACGCGCAGGGTGTAGGTCACCGCCGTCACCAGCGCCAGCCATCCCACCACCGTCCAGATATACTGCCAATACTGGTTTTTCAGGATCAGCAACCGCAAAATGAACTTGTTGTGCACCACGCACATGATGTAAATGAACGCCAGCGACACGTTCTGGTAGATGAACAGTTGCATGTTATTCCCAGGGTTCTGCAGGTTCACCAGCGTATTCACCACCATTAACACGATGAGGAACAGCAGGTTTACCACAAGCCCGTTCTGGAAAAAATTTCTGAATGCCATAACAGGGGGCAATTTAAGACGAACCTGCGGTATTCCGTACCGGTTTTCTGATATCCGGCGTTCGTCATTTCCCCAGCAGGGTTGATCAATCGGCGCTTGCCCGTGTCCCGGCCTTGCCGCACCTTTGCATCGTCATTGTTTCCGCCATGTAAACCTGACTATTTGTTTGTTGATCGTAACGTAAACGGGCCGGCCCGGCAGCTGAAGAAGCGGCCACGCCGGCCCTGTTTTTTTTCAGGGCCCTGACATCCATCATGCCGGGGAATGCGGAAATGAGTGATCTTCACGGGCCGGAAGACGGTACTTTCATGGTCATGCTGGAAGCGGCATGGACGGCCTTCAAGAAATCCTATCTCTTACCACATGCAAAAACGATTCACGATCATAGGCGGCGGCATCGCCGGGCTCACGGCCGCCATCGCCCTGCGGCAGCGGGGGATAGACCCCGTCATCTTCGAAGCGGCGCCGGAACTGAGGCCCGTTGGCGCGGGGATCGGGCTGGGCGCCAACGCCATCCGCGCTTTGGCCGCGCTGGGGATCGAAAAGGGGATCGTGGCGAAAGGGCAGTTTCTCGATGGACTGTCGTTCCGCACCGACAAGGATTCCCTGCTCACGCATGCAGACACTACCCGCGTCAGCAGGGCTTACGGGCAGGACAACTTCGTTATCCATCGGGCCGATCTTCACGAACAACTGCTGTCCCACCTCGATCCTTCGATGATTTTCACAGGCAAAGCCCTCGAGTCGCTCGAAATATCCCCTGCCGCCACCCCGGGGTTCCCCGGTTCGCCGCAGGGGATCACAGCCAATGCGCCGGCAGCCGGCGAAGCCGCCAATCCCCTCCAATCCCCCATCCGCCTGCATTTCCGCGACGGCAGCGAGCACGAAACCGATTACCTCATTGCGGCCGACGGTATCCATTCTGCCGTGCGCCGCGCCATTCTGCCAGAAGTGGTGCCGCGTTACGCCGGTTATACCTGCTGGCGGTGCGTGGTGCCGGAGGGGGCCACCATCGCCCGGGAAGTGGAGGAGATCCTGGGCCGGGCGGGCCGTTTCGGCATCATTCCGCTGCCCAACGGCCGGGTATACTGGTTCGCCTGCATCAACGCCCCCGCACAGGACGCCCGCATGAAAGCCATGACCACGGCGGGATTGAGCGAAATTTTCGCAGGATACCCGCAGCGGGTGCAAACGCTCCTGAAAGCCAGCGAAGGCCTGCCGCTCATCTGGGGCGATATCGCAGACCTGCCCACCACGCACCGTTTCCATCATGGTAATATCGTCCTCACCGGAGACGCCGCCCACGCCACCACGCCAAACATGGGCCAGGGCGCCTGCCAGGCGATCGAAGACGCGGTGGTCCTGGCGGCCGAACTGTCCCGCCATACCGACCCGCAAGACGCGTTCCGGGCATATGAAAACAGGCGGCTGGCCCGGACGCGCATGATCATCCGCCGCTCACGCACCCTCGGCATTATGGCCCAGCTCCAAAACCCGGTGCTCATCGGGCTGCGGAATGCCGTTTTCAGGTGCACTCCGGCGGCCGTTTTCCGCCGGCAGCTCAAAATCCTCTATTCGGTAGACCTGTCGTAAAACAGTCCAGTTGTTAGAAAATTTTCATCAAACATGTATGTGGAAGAGATTTTATCAAAAAAATGACGGAATGGTTTGAAATCTGGAATTACTTCCTACCTTTGCACTCGACTTAGAAACACTCATGAACATTAACGTACATACGCATCATCATCATACTTGCCAAACCGGTAAGCAGGGGATGCTGTAATTGTACGCAAACAGATATTCACCATGAAAGGCTTACCGATTCCCGGTAAGCCTTTTTTGTTTCAAACAGGAATCATCATGAAACTGCGAATTGCCATTCAGAAATCAGGACGCCTCCACGAAGACTCTATCAAACTGCTGAAAGAATGCGGGATAGACATCAATAACGGCGTGAACAAACTCAAGACAGAGGCCACGAATTTCCCGCTGGAAGTGTTCTTCCTCCGCGACGACGATATTCCGCAGTACGTGGAAGACGGCGTGGCCGACCTGGGGATCGTGGGAGAGAATGTGGTGCTGGAAAAGGGTTATCCCCTCGAAACCGTAGAGAAACTCGGTTTCGGGAAGTGCCGGCTGGCGATGGCCGTGCCCAAATCGATGGAATATGCTACCGTGCAGGATTTGCATGGCAAGCGCATCGCTACCAGCTACCCCGTGATCGTGAATGATTTTCTGAAGAAAGCAGGCATCCAGGCCGAGATCCACGAGATCAGCGGCTCCGTGGAAATCGCCCCGGGCATCGGGCTGGCCGAAGCCATCTGTGACCTCGTGTCCAGCGGCTCCACCCTGTTCATGAACGGCCTCAAGGAAGTGGAAACCGTGCTTCGCTCGGAAGCCGTACTGGTAGCCAACAGTAAGCTGACCGCCGAGCAGAAAACGCTGCTCGCCAAGCTGGTGTTCCGCATCCAGGCGGTGAAGAAGGCCAAGAATACCAAATACGTACTGCTGAACGCGCCCAACGACAAGCTGCCCGAGATCATCGGCCTGCTCCCGGGCATGAAGAGCCCCACCGTGCTGCCGCTCGCCGAAGCCGGATGGAGCAGCGTTCACTCCGTACTGAACGAAAACGATTTCTGGGATATCATCGAAAGCCTCAAAGCCGCCGGCGCACAAGGCATCCTTGTAGTTCCCATCGAGAAAATGGTCATCTAAAAAACGCCTGTCATGCAAATCATCCGCTACCCGGAAAAAAATACCTGGAACGCGCTCCTGCAAAGGCCCGTGCTCGATAATTCCCGGCTGGAAGCCACCGTTTCCGCCGTGCTGGCAGACGTAAAAAAGTATGGCGACGAAGCCCTTCGCCGATACACCCTTCAATTCGATAAAGTTCCCCTCACCAGCATCGCCGTGCCGGCGGAAGCGTTCGAGATCGCCGACAAGCTCCTCGGCGAAGACCTGAAAAACGCCATCCGCACCGCCGCCGCCAACATCGAAGCATTCCACCGCGCGCAGATCGAAGACGTAACCGTCATCGAAACCATGCCCGGCGTGCAGTGCTGGCGCAAACCGGTCGGCATCGAGAAGGTAGGGCTGTATATCCCCGGCGGCACCGCGCCCTTGTTCTCCACCATCCTTATGCTCGCCATTCCAGCTCGGCTGGCGGGTTGCAGCGAGATCGTGCTTTGCACGCCCCCGGGTAAAGACGGCGTTATCCACCCCGCAGTGCTCTGGGCCGCAAGGTTCACGGGCATCAAGCAGGTGTTTTCCGTGGGCGGCGTTCAGGCCATCGGCGCCATGGCCTACGGCACGGAAACCGTACCGAAAGTCTATAAGATCTTCGGGCCGGGCAACCAGTACGTGACCTGCGCCAAACAGCTCGTCAACGCCGCGGGCACGGCCATCGATATGCCGGCAGGGCCTTCGGAAGTGGCGGTTTTTGCAGACGACGCCTGCGTGCCGGCCTTTGTGGCGGCGGATCTGCTGTCGCAGGCAGAGCACGGGGCAGATAGCCAGGTGTTGCTGGTGACTACTTCCGAAGCGGTGATCGCGGCCGTGGAAGCGGAAGTAAAAGCACAGCTGGAAAAGCTCCCGCGCCGCGATCTCGCCGCAAAAGCGCTGGACAACAGCAAGCTGGTACTGGTGCGCGACCGCGACGAAGCCATGGACATGTTGAACGATTATGCGCCCGAGCACCTGATCATGGCCTGCGAAAACGACGAAGCCCTTGCCACGAGGGTCGTGAACGCCGGCTCCGTGTTCCTGGGCAACTATTCCCCCGAATCCGCGGGCGATTATGCCTCGGGCACCAATCACACCCTGCCCACCAACGGCTATGCCACGGCGTACAGCGGCGTAAGCGTAGACAGCTTCGTGAAAAAAATTACCTTCCAGCGGCTTACCGCATCAGGTTTACAAACCATCGCCCCGGCCATCGAAGCCATGGCCGAAGCGGAAGGGCTCGATGCGCACAAACAGGCCGTTTCCATCCGGGTGCGGTATATTCAAAACGATTCATCTTTCAAGTAATACGACCATGTTCGACCTGAATTCACTTTTAAGAGACAATATCAAACGGCTCACGCCGTACTCCTCCGCCCGCGACGAATTCAAAGGCGAAGCTTCCGTGTTTCTCGATGCCAACGAGAACAGTTTCGGGTCCCCGCTTCCCACCAATTATCACCGCTATCCCGATCCGCTGCAATGGAAGGTGAAATACCGCCTCGCCGATATCAAAGGCGTGCCGCCGCAGAACATTTTCCTCGGCAATGGCTCCGATGAAGCGATCGATATCCTGTACCGCGCGTTCTGCCGGCCGGGCGTAGACAACGTGGTGCTGTGCCCGCCCACGTACGGCATGTACGAAGTGTCTGCCAACATCAACGATATCGAGATCCGCAAAGCCCCGCTCACGGAAGAATTTCAGCTGGACCTGGAAGCGATCGAATCGGCTATCGACGAAAACACGAAGCTCATTTTCATCTGCTCGCCCAACAACCCTACGGCCAATGCGATCGATAAGGAAGCCATTGAGATGATTTTGAATAATTTCGAAGGGATCGTGGTGGTGGATGAGGCGTACATCAATTTCAGCCGGCACAAATCCTTCATCCAGGAACTGACCGAATATCCGAACCTGGTGGTGCTGCAAACGCTGTCGAAGGCCTGGGGCCTGGCCGCGCTGCGCATGGGCATGGCGTTCGCCAGCGAGGATATCATCAACATCTTCAATAAAATCAAACCGCCGTACAACATCAACCAGGCTTCGCAGGAGCTGGCGCTGGAAGCGCTCGGCAACGTGGAGCAGGTAAATGCGTGGATCAAGGAAACGGTGGAAGAAAGGGAAAAGCTGACGGGGGAACTGGCGAAGTTGTCTATCGTAGAGAAAGTATACCCCAGCGACGCGAATTTCCTGCTCGTGAAAACGATCGACGCCAAAGGGATTTACAGCATCCTCACCAACCAGGGCATCATCGTCCGCGACCGTTCCAAAGTGGAACTTTGCGCCGGATGCCTGCGCATCACCATCGGCACGCCCGAAGAAAACGTAACCTTATTGCAGGCCCTTCAAAATATCGCCAGTTAAATGAAACGCGTACTTTTTATCGACCGCGACGGCACCATGATCCTGGAGCAGCCGCCCACCTACCAGATCGACAGCCTGGAGAAAGTGGTGTTCTATCCGAAAGTGTTTAAATATCTGGGCAAGATCGCCGCCGAGCTGGATTACGAGCTGGTGCTCGTGTCTAACCAGGACGGGATGGGGACGGACAGCTTCCCGGAGGCAACCTTCCATCCCGCGCACAACCATATCATGCAAACCTTCGCCGGCGAAGGCATCGTGTTTGTGCGGGAACATATCGACAGGAGCTTCCCGGCCGACAATCTCCCCACCCGCAAACCGGGCATCGGGATGCTGCAGCAATATTTCAACGGGGAATACGACCTCGCAAACTCGTTTGTGATCGGCGACCGCATTACCGACGTGAAGCTGGCGCAAAACCTCGGCGCGAAGGCCATCTGGCTGAAGCAGGACGCCAACCTCGGCGCCGCGGAAGTGGACGGGGCCGACCTGAAAGACGTGATTGCCCTCGAAACCACCGACTGGGCGAAGATTTATGAATTCCTGAAAATCGGGCTGCGGACGGTGAGCCATGTACGTGCCACCAAGGAAACCGACATCCGCATCGAGCTGAACCTCGACGGCACCGGGAAGGCGGATATCCAGACGGGGCTTGGCTTTTTCGACCATATGCTCGACCAGATCGCGCGGCACGGCAGTATCGACATGAAAATCGTGGCGAAGGGCGATCTCCACATCGACGAGCACCATACCATCGAAGATACCGGCATCGCGCTGGGCGAGGCTTTCGCCATGGCGCTGGCCGACAAGAAAGGCATGGAAAGATATGGTTTCTGCCTGCCGATGGACGATTGCCTGGCCCAGGCCGCCATCGACTTCGGGGGGCGCAACTGGCTCGTATGGGATGCGGCATTCAAGCGGGAGAAGATAGGGGAGATGCCCACGGAAATGTTCTTCCACTTCTTCAAATCCTTTACGGACGGCGCGCGCGCCAACCTGAACATCAAGGCGGAAGGGGAAAACGAGCACCACAAGATCGAGGCGATCTTCAAGGCGTTCGCCAAGGCCATCAAGATGGCGGTAAAGCGGAACCCGGATAATATGCAGCTTCCCAGCACAAAAGGCGTCCTTTAAAAATGGTCAAAATAAAATTTGCATTTTTCGGGAAAACGTTCCATCTTTGCTTTCATCATGAAAATGAACAACACATACAAACTTTGGTGGCACGCAATGGATATCTCCGCTGTGTAGCAGTGCCATGTTTGTATTTCAAATACTTTAAAGAAGGCTCGCTGTACACAGCGGGCCTTCTTCGTTTTTGGCCGCATCCGAATAAATAAACTCGAATGAAAAAAATCCAGGTAAAAACACGATCCAGGCAAATGCTGGCAGACGTATTCACCCCCGTCGGCATTTACCTCCGCATCCGCGACAAGTTCCCCGGCTCCATCCTCCTTGAGAGCACCGATTCCAACGCCGGAGACAACAGCTATTCCTTTATCGGCATCAAGCCCATTGCGGGTATTGAAGTTACGTCCACCGACGTGTTCGAGTTCAAATACCCCGGCCAGCCCGTAGAGCGGAAAAAGCTCAGTGGCCGCAGCGAAGTGCTGCGCGAAATGGATGCGTTCCTGAAAAGCTTCGAGTTCCCGGAAGATGCCAACGGCGTCGCCTTCGGAAAAGGGCTGTACGGATACAGTACCTATGATTCCGTCCAGTTTTTCGAAAAGATCGCCTTCCGGAAACGCCCCGCCGCCGGCAACACCATTCCCCTCATGCGGTACCGCTTCTACCAGTATGTGATCGCCATCAACCATTTCAAAGACGAAATGACGCTGATCGAAAACCTGGTGGACGGGCAGGATTCCGAGATCGATTTCGTGGAATCCATTATCCGCAACAAAGACGTTCCTGCTTATTCGTTTGCGGCAAAAGGCGAGGAAACCTCCAACCAGACAGACGAGCAGTATATGGAAATGGTCGAAAAAGGCCGCCAGCACTGCTTCCGCGGAGACGTTTTCCAGATCGTATTGTCGCGCGGGTTCCAGCGGAGCTTTACCGGGGACGAGTTCAATGTGTACCGCGCGCTCCGCTCCATCAATCCTTCCCCTTACCTCTTTTACTTCGATTACGGCGATTATAAACTGATGGGCTCCTCTCCCGAGGCGCAGCTTATCATCAAAGACCGCAAAGCGGTGATCCATCCCATCGCCGGCACTTTCCGCCGCACGGGCAACGACGAGCAAGACGCCAAACTGGCCGCCGAGCTCCTCGAAGACCCCAAGGAAAACGCCGAGCACGTGATGCTGGTAGACCTCGCCCGCAACGACCTGAGCCGCCACGCCACAGATGTGGAAGTGGAAACCTATCGCCAGATCAAATATTACTCCCACGTAATCCATCTCGTGAGCGAAGTGACGGGTCAGTTGCCCAAAGAAGCAGTGCCCTTCGATATCCTGGCCGCCACGTTCCCGGCAGGCACATTGTCTGGCGCGCCGAAATACAAGGCCATGGAACTGATCGATAGTTACGAGCCCACGGCACGGGGCTTCTACGGCGGCTGCGTCGGGTTCGTCGGCTTCAACGGCGATTTTAACCACGCCATCATGATCCGCTCCATGCTCAGCCGCAATAACACCCTCTACTACCAGGCAGGCGCCGGCGTGGTGGCGAAATCCGTCGCCAGCTCCGAACTGCAGGAAGTGAACAACAAACTCAACGCATTAAAACAGGCCATCATCAAGGCGCAAAATATTTGACATGAACATCCTGGTTTTCGATAATTACGATTCATTCACGTATAACCTCGTCCACCTCGTGGAAAAGATCATCGGCGGGAAAGTGACCGTTGTCCGCAACGACGAGATCGCGCTGGAAAAGGTGAACGAATTCGACCGTATTATTTTGTCGCCCGGCCCGGGAATCCCCGAAGAAGCGGGATTGCTGCTGCCGCTCATCCGGCAGTACGCGCCCACCAAATCCATCTTCGGTGTTTGCCTTGGCCAACAGGCCATCGGCGAGGCTTTCGGCGCAAAGCTCACCAATCTGACCGAAGTGTATCATGGCGTGGCTACGCCGGTGAAGGTGACTTCGCGCAACGGGCGCATCTTTCAAAACCTGCCCGACGAGCTGGAAGTAGGCCGTTATCATTCCTGGGTGGTGGATGAAAAAACGTTGCCGGCCGAACTGGAGATCACGGCGCGCGACGAGCATGGGTACATCATGGCGCTGCAGCATAAAAAGTTCGACGTCAGCGGTGTGCAATTCCACCCCGAAAGCGTGCTTACGCCGCAAGGGGAGCAGATTTTGCGGAACTGGCTGGGGCTTTGATCCACCAACAACCGCATTGCTCAACGTTTAAAAATCATCCCGATGAAAAAAATACTCAACTACTTATTCGAACATAAAACCTTCACCCGCGAAGGCGCCCGCGAGATCCTCACCAGTATCGGCAAGGGCGTGTACAACGAAAGCGAACTGGCGGCCTTCATGACCGTGTTCCTCATGCGCAGCATCACCATCGACGAGCTGCTCGGTTTCCGCGACGCCTTGCTCGAAATGTGCGTGCCCGTTCAGCTGGAGCACGATGTGCTCGACATCGTGGGTACCGGCGGCGACGGTAAAAACACCTTCAACATTTCGACCCTCAGCTGCTTCATCGTGGCCGGCGCGGGCGGGAAGGTGGCCAAGCACGGCAACTATGGCGTGTCTTCCATCAGCGGGGCCTCCAACGTGATGGAGAACCTCGGGTACAAATTCAAGAGCGACGCGTCGAAGCTGAAACAGGAAGTGGACGAAGCGGGGATTTGCTTCCTGCATGCGCCCCTGTTCCACCCGGCCCTGAAAAACGTGGCGGGCGTGAGAAGGCAGCTCGGCGTGCGGACGTTCTTCAACATGCTCGGGCCGCTCGTGAACCCCGCGTTCGCGCAACACCAGCTGATCGGCGTGTATAGCCTGGAAATGGCGCGGGTGTACAATTACCTGTTCCAGCAAACCGACAAGAAATTCGCCATCCTCCACAGCATGGACGGCTACGACGAAATTTCACTGACGGGCGATACCCGGATCATCACCAACAAAGGCGAACAGGACTGGACGCCGGAGGCGCTTGGCAAGCGGAAAGTGAGCGCGGCCGATATTTACGGCGGCAATTCCACCGAAGAAGCGGCGAAGCTGTTCGTGAAGATACTTAAAGGCGAAGGCAGCTGGGCGCAACATTCCGTGGTAATGGCCAACGCCGCCATGGGCCTGTTCTGCCTCGAAAAATACCCGACTTACGACGAATGTTTCCTGGCGGCGGTGGAGTCGCTGGAATCGGGTGCAGCTTACAAATCATTCCAAAAACTCGTTTCCCTCCAATGAAAAATATCCTCGACAAGATCGTCGCCCACAAGCACGGAGAAGTAGCGGAACGCGAGAAAGGCAGGAGCGTGCAGGAGCTGGAGCGCTCGCCCATGTTCGGGCGGGAGGCGCTTTCCCTGAAAAGTTTCCTCACGCAGCCCGGCCGCAACGGGATCATCGCCGAGTTCAAGCGGAAATCGCCCTCGAAGGGCGTGATCAATGCCAGCGCTACTGTGGCGGAAGTGACCACGGCGTACGCCCGCAACGGTGCGTCCGGACTGAGCGTGCTGACCGATACCGAGTTTTTCGGTGGCTCGATGGACGATCTGCAGCAGGCGCGCGCCGCCAACAATATTCCCATCTTGCGGAAAGATTTCGTGATCGGCGAATACCAGATCGTGGAAGCCAAAGCGATCGGGGCGGATGTGGTCCTGCTCATCGCCGAATGCCTTACGAAAGCGGAAGTGAAGCACCTCGCGGAATTCGCCCACAACCTGGGCCTGGAAGTGTTGCTGGAAGTGCATACGGCAGACCAGCTGGAAAAGATCACGCCGCATACCCATCTCGTGGGCATCAACAACCGCGACCTGAAAACCTTCCAGGTGGATATTTACCGCTCGATGGAGCTCCTCAAACAGATACCCGGCAGCTACCCGAAAGTGGCCGAAAGCGGGATGGACGATCCGAAAACCATTGTAGAACTGCGCAACGCGGGCTTCAGCGGGTTCCTCATCGGGGAGCATTTCATGAAAGCGGAGCACCCTGCGCAGGCGTTCGAAAACTTCACCCGTCAACTCGCGGCGCTATGAAAGTAAAAGTATGCGGCATCACCCGGGCGGAAGACCTCGCGGCGCTGGCAGAGATCGGTGCGGACTACGCGGGTTTCATCTTCTATCCCAAATCTCCCCGCTTCGCCGGCGACAAGCTTTCCGGCAGAACGGTGCGGGAAACGGGGAATGGGAAACTGGAGAAGGTGGGCGTGTTCGTGCAGCCCGATTTGCCCACGCTGCAACGGACGATCGCAGATTACGGGCTGGACATGGTGCAGTTGTACGGGGATTTTCCGGGTGAATTCATCCTGGAAGTGAAGAAATCCGTCAAAGTGATGAAAGCCGTATCCATTCCTGAAGGCGCGGCGGAATTGCCGGTTGCCGGAACGGAAGCGTTCGATTTCCTGCTGTTCGATACCGCGGGGAAAGGGCATGGCGGCACGGGGAAGCAATTCGACTGGAGCCTTTTTGAAGGGTACGCTTCGGAGCAGCCGTACTTTTTGGCCGGAGGGATCGGGCCGGGCGATGCGGATGCGCTCCTCCGATGGCGGGAGCCGCACTTGTTTGCTGCGGATGTGAACAGTAAATTTGAATCCGCTCCCGGAATAAAAGATATGCGCCTCGTGGAGGCATTCATCAAACAGATCAAAAAATAACCGAATTATGGATATTGCCGTCAATACTTCCCATTCCAAATATCACGTCAACGAAAAAGGCTACTACGGCGAATTCGGGGGCGCATATATTCCTGAAATGCTTTATCCCAACGTGGAAGAGCTGCGGGAGAACTACCTGAAGATCATGCAGGAGCCTGCTTTTCAGCAAGAGTTCGAACAACTGCTGAAGGATTACGTGGGCCGGCCGTCGCCGCTCTATTTCGCCAGCCGGCTTTCCGAAAAATACAACACGAAGATTTACCTGAAACGGGAAGACCTCAACCACACGGGCGCCCACAAGGTTAACAATACCATCGGCCAGATATTGCTCGCCAAACGCCTCGGCAAAAAGCGCATCATCGCCGAAACCGGCGCCGGCCAGCACGGCGTGGCCACCGCCACCGTGTGCGCCCTCATGGGCCTGGAATGCATCGTTTACATGGGCAGTGTAGACATCCAGCGCCAGGCCCCCAACGTGGCCCGCATGAAAATGCTCGGCGCCACGGTAGTGCCCGCCACAAGCGGCTCGAAAACCCTCAAAGACGCCACGAACGAAGCTATCCGCGACTGGATCAATAACCCGGTAGACACCCATTATATCATCGGTTCCGTGGTAGGGCCGCACCCGTACCCGGATATGGTTGCGCGGTTCCAGTCGGTCATCAGCGAAGAGATCAAAAAGCAGCTGAAAGAAAAGACCGGCAAGGAATTGCCCGATTACGTGATCGCCTGCGTGGGCGGAGGCTCTAACGCAGCGGGGGCTTTCTTCCACTTCACCGACGACGAAAGCGTGCAGCTCGTAGCCGTGGAAGCGGCCGGGAAAGGGGTGGACAGCGGATTTTCCGCGGCTACCTCCCAACTGGGCAAGCCCGGCGTCATCCACGCCAGCAAAACATTGCTGATGCAGACAGACGACGGCCAGATCGTGGAACCGCATTCCATCTCCGCCGGGCTCGACTACCCGGGCGTTGGCCCTATGCATGCGCACCTGTACGCCTCCGGCCGGGGGAAATTCCTCAACGCCACCGACGACGAGGCCCTGGCTGCCGCTTATGAGCTCAGTCTCCTCGAAGGCATCATCCCCGCCCTCGAATCGGCCCACGCCCTCGCCAAGTTGAAGGATCTCGGCCTTCAGCCCAACGATGTAACCGTAGTGTGCCTCAGCGGCCGCGGCGACAAGGACCTCGAAACTTATATCAAACACCTGAAATAACGGCAACATGAACCGCATCGACCAGCTCTTCCAGCAAAAGCCCAAAGAAGTGCTCAACATATATTTCACCGCCGGTTTCCCGCAGATCGGCGATACGCTCACCGTGCTGCAGGCGCTGCAAGACGGGGGGGCAGACATGGCGGAGATCGGCATGCCCTTCTCCGACCCCCTGGCAGACGGGCCCGTTATCCAGGACAGCAGCACCCGCGCCATCGCGAACGGGATGAAGCTCGCCGTCCTTTTCCAACAGCTCAAAGGCTTCCGCGACACAATCCGGATACCCGTGGTGCTCATGGGATACATCAATCCCGTGTTGCAATACGGCGTGGAGAATTTCCTGCGCAGTTGCCAGGAAGCAGGCGTGGACGGGCTTATCCTTCCCGATCTGCCCATGGATGAATACGAAACCGAATACAAACCGCTTTTCGAAAAATACGGCCAGCACCTCATTTTCCTCGTAACGCCCGAAACCAGCGAAGCCCGCATCCGCAAGATCGACTCCCTGAGCCGGGGATTCGTCTACGCCGTATCGTCTTCCTCCACCACGGGGAAAGACAAAGACATGAAACTGCAGGCATCTTATTTCGAGAAGTTGCAGTCGATGAAACTGCAGAACCCCGTGCTGGTGGGCTTCGGCATCCGCGACAAAGCCACTTTCCTGACGGCTTGCCAATACAGCAACGGCGCCATTATCGGCAGCGCATTCGTGAAAGCCATCGAAAACAGTGCTAACTTGCAGGAAACCGTTCAGACGTTCGTCCGCAACATCAAACAATAGCCATGAAAACTGCCATCCTGAAATATAACGCCGGCAATACGCAGTCCGTCCTCTTCGCCCTCGAAAGGCTGGGCGCGGAAGCCGTGGTGACAGACGATCCGGAAACGCTCCGCTCGGCCGATAAAGTGATCTTCCCCGGCGTGGGCGAAGCCAGCACCGCCATGAAGTACCTGCGCGACCGGCAGCTGGACCAGGTGCTCAAAGACCTCAGGCAGCCCGTGCTGGGTATTTGCCTGGGCATGCAGCTGCTGTGCCGCCATTCGGAAGAAAACGATACGGATTGCATCGGGGTGTTCGACCTCGATGTGAAGAAATTCGAATCGCCGGCGGGCAACCTGCTGAAAATCCCGCAAATCGGCTGGAACAATATCACCGGCCTGCACTCCGTGATTTTCGAACATGTGCCGCAGAACGCTTATATGTATTTCGTGCACAGTTATTTCGTGGAACTGGGGCCGGATACGACCGCCATCGCCAATTACGTGATCAATTACAGCGCCGCGTTGCAGAAAGATAATTTCTACGCCGTGCAGTTTCACCCGGAAAAGTCGGCCGACGCAGGCCAAAGCCTCATCGAAAGCTTCCTGAAACTGTGAGCGTAACGATCAGGAATATCACCACGGAAGACACGCTGCAGCTGCGGCGCGACGTGATGTACCCGGATTGGCCGCTGGACCGGGTGACGCTTCCGCACGACGCGGACGGCCTGCATTTCGGCTTGTACGACGGCGCCCGGCAGGTGACCGTCGTTTCCCTTTTCATCGACGGCCGCAGCGCGCAGTTCCGCAAGCTCGCCACCGCCAATGACCAGCAGGGGAAAGGATTCGGGAAGATCATGATGGCGCATCTCGAAAAAGTATGCCGCGATCATGGCGTTTCCCGCCTCTGGTGCAATGCACGCGCATCCGCCACCGGGTTTTACGAAGCATTGGGGTACCATATCTCCGGTGGCCTGTTTTATAAAGACAATATCGCATTCTACAAAATGGAAATAGAACTGAAATCCGCATCCGTAGACACTTTTACCATCATTCCGGCTATCGATATCATCGACGGGAAATGCGTAAGGCTGACTCAGGGCGATTACGATCAAAAGAAAATCTACAACGAAAATCCGCTCGAAGTAGCGAAGGAATTCGAAGACGCGGGCGTGAAGCGCCTGCACCTGGTAGATCTCGACGGGGCGAAAAAAGGCCAGGTCGTGAACTGGAAAGTATTGGAGGCCGTTGCCGGGAAAACGGGACTGGTCGTGGATTTTGGAGGCGGCATCAAGCGGGACGAAGATATCCGCGTGGTGTTCGAAGCCGGCGCGAAACTGGCGACCATCGGCAGTGTGGCCGTGAAGCAGCCGGAACTGTTTTTCGGCTGGGTGGAGCAATACGGCGCGGAGAAAATTTTTCTCGGGGCCGATGTGAAGGATGAGAAAATTGCCGTGGGCGGATGGCTGGAAACCACGGGCGTCAGCGTATTCGACTTCCTCCGCGGCAACATGGAAAAGGGCGTGAAGGAAATTTTCTGTACCGATATCGCCAAAGACGGGCTGCTGCAAGGCCCCAGCACCGAACTGTATAAAAAGATCATCGCTGAGTTGCCGGGCATCCGCCTCACGGCCAGCGGCGGTGTGAGCCATATGGGCGATGTGGAAGAGCTCCGCGCCGCGGGGCTCGCCGGCGTCATCATCGGCAAGGCCATTTACGAAGGCCGCATTCAAATGTCTGAACTGAAGAAACTGCTGTAGCTATGCTCACGAAAAGAATCATACCCTGTCTCGACATCAAGGACGGGCGCACCGTGAAGGGCGTTAATTTCGAAAACATCCGCGACGCGGGCGACCCCGTTGAACTGGGCGCCCTCTACGCCGCCCAGAGCGCCGATGAGCTCGTGTTCCTCGACATCACCGCCACCAACGAGCGCCGCAAAACCCTCCACGCCCTCGTGACCGACATCGCGCGGCACATCAACATCCCGTTCACCGTAGGCGGCGGCATCGCAGCCGTAGACGACGTGAGCGTGCTGCTGGGCGCCGGGGCAGATAAAGTGTCCGTCAACACCGCGGCGTTCCGCAACCCCCAACTGCTCAACGACCTGTCGAAGGAATTCGGTTCCCAGTGCGTGGTACTGGCCATCGACACCCGTTTCGAAGACGGCGACTGGTTCGTGTACCTCAACGGAGGCCGCGTGAAAACCGACGTCCGCACCGAAGACTGGGCGCGCGAAGCCGTGGAGCGCGGGGCGGGGGAGATCCTGCTCACGTCCATGAACAACGACGGCACCAAACAGGGATTTGCGCTGGATATCACCGGCCGCCTCTCCCGGGATCTCAACGTGCCCGTGATCGCTTCCGGCGGCGCGGGGACCATGGAGCATTTCGCCGATGTGTTCGAAAAAGCCGGGGCAGACGCCGCGCTCGCCGCCAGCATCTTCCACTACAAGGAAATGGAAATCCCCGATCTGAAAAATTACCTCTATCAAAGAGGCGTGCAGATCCGGTTTTAGTATTATAAATTTTTATTATTTTTAAACACGATTTACCCATGGAGGTGAATTTTTCGAAATCTCCCGACGGACTGGTTCCCGCCATCGTGCAGGACGCCATCACCCGGAAGGTGTTGATGCTCGGGTACATGAACCGCGAGGCGCTGGATAAAACGCTGGCCGACAAGAAAGTGACCTTTTTCAGCCGTTCCAAAAACCGGTTGTGGACGAAAGGCGAGGAAAGCGGGAATTTCCTGCACCTGGTGAGCGTGGCGGTGGATTGCGACCAGGACACGGTCCTCGTCAAAGCCAATCCCGTCGGGCCCGTTTGCCACACCGGCGCCGATACCTGCTGGAACGAAGCCAATGAAGACGACGGCCATTTCCTCAACCGGCTGGAACAGGTGATCCGCGACCGGAAGGAAAATCCCACGGAGAAATCCTACACGGCTTCGCTGTTCGCCAAAGGCATCAATAAAGTAGCACAGAAAGTAGGGGAAGAAGCGGTGGAACTGGTGATCGAGGCGAAAGACGATAACCGGGAGCTGTTCCTCGGCGAAGCGGCTGACCTGCTTTTCCACTACATGATCCTGCTGCAGGCCAAAGGTTTTACCCTCGAAGACGTAACTTCGATATTGAAAGAAAGACATAAAAAATGAAAAAGATCGTATTCCTGCTGTCGGTAACGGCGGCAACGGCGGCACAGGCGCAAATGAAAGTGAACGGGACGCTGAAAGGCGCACCGGGACAGAAGCTCTACTTCGTCAGCGAAGACGGCAACTGGGCCGATTCTACCGAGTTGAAGGCGGATGGTAAATTCGCATTCGTGACGAACGTGAAACCCGCTGCAGACGCCATGTACGCGTTGTTCCTGGCCGGGGTCGACTTTCCGTCGCTCCTCGTGAGCGATCAGCCGGAAATTACGATCGATCTGGACGCGAAGGATTTTCCTGTTGCGCAGTCCGTCAAAGCCGGCCAGCAAACCCGCTGGATGCAGGACTACCATAAAACCATGCGGCCCCTCCAGAACGAGGCGATCGCGCTGAACAACGAAGCCCGTTCCATCGGGCAGGACGAATCCGAAAAACAGGCAGCTTTCCGCGCGAAGGCCGATGCTTTCGATAAAAAACTGCAAAATACGGCCAGGCAGTTCATCAAGGAACGCCCGCAGGCGATGGCCAGCCTGTTCCTCCTGTACGGCGATCTACAGAGCCGGCTTCCCAAATCCGAATTCGCCGGCATTTTCGAGTCGCTCGATCCGAAAGTGAAAATGTCCAAACTGGGCAAAACCGTAGCCATGAGCCTCGCGTCTGAAGGGAAAACGTCCGGCCCGGTGGCGGCGCCCGATTTTTCGCAGGCCGATCCGGAAGGTAAAATGGTCAGCCTTTCCTCCTTCCGCGGGAAATATGTGCTGATCGATTTCTGGGCCAGCTGGTGCGGGCCTTGCCGCCAGGAGAACCCGAATGTGGTGGCGGCGTACAACAAATTCAAGAACAAGAACTTCACCGTTTTCGGCGTGAGCCTGGACAAGGAGAAATCCGACTGGCTGCGTGCGATCAAACAGGATAACCTCAGCTGGACGCAGGTTTCCGATCTGAAAGGCTGGGGCAACGAAGCGGCCGCCATGTACGGCGTACGCGGCATCCCCCAGAACTTCCTCCTCGACCCGCAGGGCAACATCATCGCCGCCAACCTGCGCGGACCGGCTTTGGAACAGAAGCTGGCGGAAGTCCTCAAGTGACCGCTTATCAAATTGGGCTTGCTTTTCGGGCCCGGATTGGAGAAATTTGCGGTAGAATCTAAACAGTCACATCATGAAGAATTGGATACTTGCAGCCATGCTTTTCAGCCCGGCGGCAATGTTGTTTGCACAGGATAAGCCCGACGAAAAGATCAAACTAATTCCGTTTACCGTTTCAGGCACAGTGGGAGAGCAGTCTTCCCCCACCAAATTTTACCTCCGGATGCGCATTGGCGGTCAGTTCGTGATCGACAGCGCCGTGGCCAACGATGGCAAATTTTCCTTTAAGGGAAAAATCCCCGAGCCGCAGCAGGCACAGCTTTTTTCCGTGATCCCCGTTTCGAAGGAAGCGCCGGGCGGCCGGAAGGAAGTGGCGTTGCTTTTCATCGGGAAAGGCACCACCCGCGTGCATGTTCCTGCTCCCGACCAGAAAGCGTCGGCAGACGGGACGGCCGTCCAGGATGCGTTCAATCAGCTCAACGACCTCACCCGCGCCGTGGATAAAGACATGGAAGCGGCGGAGAAAGAATACCGTAAAGCCTGGGAATCGAAGAACGATGCCAGGAAGCAAAAGGCCGAAACGCGCATCGAGCAGATCGACGCATCAAAAACGGCTATTATGCAGAAGTATTTGAAAGATAATCCCTCCAGCCCGATCGGGATGTTCGTGCTCAACCAGGTGGTGGGGTATGAGCTGGATGTGGACGTGGCGGAGCCGTTGTTTAAATCGTTGTCCAAAACCGTTCGCCGTTATCCTTCCGCCAAGGAATTTGCTTACCGGATAGAATTGGCGAAAAAGATCGCGATCGGCCAGCCGGCCATCGAGTTCACGCAGAACGACACTACCGGCGCGCCGGTGACCCTGGCATCTTTCCGGGGAAAATACGTGCTGGTGGACTTCTGGGCCAGCTGGTGCGGGCCTTGCCGGGCGGAGAATCCCAATGTGGTGAAGGCTTTCCAGCAGTATAAGGACAAAGGTTTCACGATCCTCGGCGTTTCGTTCGACGAGAAGCAGGACCGCTGGAAGCAGGCCATCCGTACCGATAACCTGACCTGGACGCATGTTTCCGACCTCAAGGGCTGGAAGAACGAAGTGGGTAAGCTGTATGGCATCCGCGCCATTCCGCAGAACCTGCTGATCGACCCGCAGGGCAAGATCATCGCGCGGAACCTCCGGGCGGAAGAGCTGGGCCGGAAGCTGGAAGAGTTGCTGCCTAAGGAATAAAATAGATATTAAAGGATATGAAAGGGTGACCGGTGAACGGCCGCCCTTTTTTTATGCCTTTCCTCAAAATAAATTTGGCGTTCTACGAATAATTCGTAGATTTACGATAGTATCGTAGTTATGAAGTTGTATTTCCTGCTGACCGCCTTTTTCTTACTGATTGCCAACGTATATGCGCAAACGGTGGTGACGTTGCGGGGGACGGTGAAAGACGCCGGTGGGAAGCCGCTTCCATTCGCCAGTGTGTTCCTGAACCAGACAACGATGGGAGCGAGAACGACGGAGTCGGGCAATTACGAGATCGGCGGGGTACCATCGGGGCGATATGAAGTGATCGCATCGTATTTAGGGTATGAGCCGCAGATCTTGCCCCTGGAGCTGGTGGAGAACAGGACGCTGGACATTGTGCTGAAGGAGAAGCCGGGCGTGTTGAAAGAGTTGGTGGTGCGGCCGGACAAGGACCGGGAGTACTATATGCAGCTGTTCAAAAAGGTATTTATCGGTGAAGGGGCGGCAGCGCAGCAATGTAAACTGCTCAACCCGGACCGGGTGGAGTTTGAATATGACCGGGGCACGATGGAACTGAAGGCGAAGGCCGATGATTTCCTGGAAGTATCGAACCCCTCGTTAGGATATCACATCCGTTTTTTGTTGATCCATTTTGAGCATAGTCCAGGTACGGGTTATTCGATGTATTATGGTAATCCGTTGTTCGAGCCAATGAAGCCGCGCAGCAAGGCGCAGCAGAAGCGGTGGGAGAAGAACCGGGAAAAGGCATACCGTGGGTCGGCGCTGCATTTTTGCCGTAGCCTGATCGCGGGGAGTTACCGGGACGAGGGTTTTACGATGCGGAAGCTGGTGCGCAGGCAGAAGGAGCAGGGGCAGGTGGTACAGGCGCCGCCGGATTCGGTGGCGGGGATCATGCGAAGCCCGATGTTCTCGCGGTCTGTGAGTTACCTGGGGAGGAAGGAGTTGCCGGTAGACAGTGTGTTGCAGAAAAGCGGGCGGGATTATGTGCTGCGGTTCAGCGATCATTTGTATGTTGTTTACGGGAAGGAAAAGGAAGAAAGGCTATATATCGAAAAGTACCTCCGCAGTAACGATAAGCCCGGGCCGCAGGTGTCCATCATGAAATTGCTGGCGCCGGAAGTGCGGATGGACGGGAACGGCAACCTGGAAGCGCCCATGGACGTGATATTCGAAAATTATTGGGCCTGGGAAAAACTGGCGGTGATGCTGCCGCTGGATTACCGGCTTTGAAATCTCATCATAGCGACGCCGAAGTCAAAGAAGCAAATGAGCGTCGCGCCAAATGGAAAATGTATGGATAAACTGACTAAACAGGAAGAAGCCGCGATGCAGGCGATCTGGAAAGCGGGGAAGGGTTTCGTGAAGGATTTCCTGGAATCGCATGCGGATCCCATTCCGCCTTACACCACGCTGGCATCCACGATCAAGAACCTGGAAAAGAAAGGGTTCGTGGAGGCGAAGAAGATCGGTAACGTGTATGAATATGCTCCCGCCATCGCGGAAGACGAATACGCGAAGAAATTTATGAACAGTTTCGTGAAAGACTATTTCGAGAATTCCTATAAAGATCTCGTAACGTTTTTCGCGAAAGATAAAAAGATCAGTCCGGACGATCTGAAGGAGATCATCCGCATGATCGAATCGAAATAATTGCAGTACCTATAAACCGCTAGCATGTCGGCTCTATTTATTTATCTGCTCAAAGCCAATATCGCGCTTTGTTTGTTCTACCTGGCGTACCGGCTGGGGTTGCGGAGGATGACGTTTTACACGCTGAACCGCTTTTTCCTCCTGGGAGGTATCGCCTTTTCGTCGATGTTCCCGCTGGTAGACGTCAACGATTTCTTTTCGCGGAATGTGACCCTCGCGGCGCAGGTGACTTATCATGTGCCCGACTGGACTACCCTGCAAAAGGTGGAATCCTTCACGGTGTGGACTTTGCTGGAATATACTTTCTGGGCGGGCGTGGCCGTGATGGCTTTCAGGCTCCTGGTGCAGATGGGGTCGTTGCTGGTGTTGCACCTTCGTACGGAGCCGGACCGGTTGTTCGGCCAGGAAGTGCGCAGGATGAAGGGCTCAGTGACGCCGTTTTCCTTCTTCCGCAAGATCTACGTGAATCCCGAATTGCATACGGAAACCGAATTGTTCTCGATCGTAAAGCATGAACAGGTGCATGTGAAGGAGTGGCATACAGCCGATATCTTGATGGGCGAGGTCAATAATGTTTTTTACTGGTTCAATCCGGGCGCCTGGCTGATGAAGAGCGCGATCCGCGAGAACCTGGAGTTCCTGGCAGACAGGGCGATCCTCCGCAGCGGTATCAACCGGAAAGAGTATCAGTATAGTCTTATACAGGTGAACGCATCGCAGTACGCGGCCGGTATCACCAACAGTTTCAATTTATCCCACATTAAAAACCGCATTTTTATGATGAACAAATCCCGTACCTCCGGCATCCAGCTTTACCGCTACGGCGTGTTGGGCTGCATCGTGTGCGGAGCGCTGCTGACGCTTAACTATACCAAAGCCGGCGCCGTAGTGCATGATGCCTTCCAGGAAGTGAAAACGGCGCTTGTTCCCGGCGCGGCAGAGAAAGACGATGTAGTTTCGGCTGTTAGTGCAGGAGACACGTATAAAACTATTAATGGCAATTTCGGGACTGCGGCCGATAATAGCATCACCGTGAAAGGCAAATCCATAAAAGACACGGTTGCTCCCCGCACGGGCCGGGTAGTTGAGCGGCCTAAACTTGCAGGCACCGAAACCGGTGTACAAGTGCGGCCAAACGTCCTGGAAGGCAAGCCCGCATCCGGTAAGAACGTTAATGGAGTACTGATCATCGGCCCTCCGGGCGATGGGAAAGAGCCGCTCATCGTAGTGGACGGTGTGCCCCAAAAATCCGATGCGTCCGGGAATCCGCTGAAAAGTATCGATGCTAATAATATCGAATCTGTCACCGTGCTCAAAGATGCCGCAGCATCGGCTATTTATGGACCCGCCGGCAAAGAAGGCGTAATTATCATCACCACCAAGCAACCCCGTAGCATTAAAGGCAGGCCTTTGTCTACCACCGTTCCTAAAAGTGAATTTGACGAAGTGCGTGAAGAAAGAGTGTGGGTCGACTCCGTAACCGGAAAAAGGAATACCGTCATTACGGTAACGGGCACCCGCCGCCCACAAGCCATGGTATCGAAAACAGATGCTGCGCAGACGGTAAAAGAAGTTCCGGAAATAACAGTTAACGGCTATTTACTTGCCGTTTCTCCAGACAGCAGCGACCGCCGCAGGCGGACCGTAGCAGCCATGCGGGCGTTGGAACAAAAGAATGACCCGAATAATCGGATCCGCAGCGGCAACGTCAAAGACAGTGTTTATAGGCTTGTCTTAGACACGTATTCAAAGGGGGTGACTAGCGCGGTACCTGCCGCAGCATCCATTCAAACCGAGCATTACCCGAACCCGACAGACGGTATCGTAACTTTCGCCTACAGCCTCAGCAAGCCAGGCAAAGGTAATATCCGGGTGACCGACATCAACGGCCGCGAAATCTACCGCAAATCCATCGACGGTTTGAGCGGCAGTCAGAAAGAACAGATCAACCTTTCAGGCAAACCCGCTGGTACCTACATCATAACGCTGACACACGATCGCGCTACCATGACATCCCGTATCGTGAAACAATAAAAAAAGCAAGCTTCCGGTTAGCCGGAAGCCTGCTTTTGCATATCTGACAGAAGGCAGCCTGCGGGCTGCTTTTTTTATTGAAGTCGTGTATTCCCAAACGTCTTCATGGATTCTGAAGTAGTACATTCCCAAACGCCTTCATGGAATCTGAAGTCGTGTATTCCCAAACGCCTTCATGGATACTGAAGTAATACATTCCCAAACGCCTTCATGGAATCTGAAGTCGTGTATTCTCCAACGCCTTTATGGATGCAGGTTTACGTTAATGCCTTTATCCCAATATCAACGCTACTTCACCTGATACTCCGTGCACAACGGAACCCCAAATTCTCGAGGCCCGACGATGGCGTGGTTTTCATTCGGGCGGTAACCCGGTAACCGCGGCAATATTCATCGCTGCACATGAAAGACCCTCCGCGGATCACGCGCTTCGGGTTGGCCGGATCGTCGGGATCATGGGGAGCATTGGCGCCCATTGGATTGTGCGTTTCGGCAGGCTCGGACGCGTAATGGCGCGCATCGTACCAGTCGGCCGTCCATTCCCAAACGTTGCCGGACATGTCAAACAGCTGATAGCCATTGGCCTGAAACGATTTGACGGGAGAAGTCCCGTAGAATCCATCGGTTTCGGTGTTCTCGTACGGAAAATGTCCGTTCCAGATGTTGGCTTTGGGTTTGCCGGTCTGGGGAGCTTCCGTCCCCCAGGGATAAGGAGCCCCGCTCTTGCCGCCGCGTGCCGCATATTCCCATTCGGCCTCCGTCGGGAGCCGCTTGCCCGCCCATTTGGCGTATGCCTGCGCATCGTCCCACGAGACATGTACCACCGGATGGTTCTCCAGTCCCTTGATGTCACTACCTGGTCCCTTGGGATGCTTCCAATCTGCATAATGCTCAAAGCTCCACCATTGCGTCACGTCGCGGAGGTCTACGGGCCCTTTCGTGGGCACGAAAACGAGCGAGCCGGGGAGCAGCATGGTACTGTCCGGCTCTTCGGCGCCGGGAGGCAGCGAAGCCATGAGCTCCTCTTTGGAAATTGGTCGCTCGGCGACGGTCACATACCCGGTGGCTGCCACGAATGCCGCGAATTCCGCATTGGTGACTTCGTGGGCGTCCAGGTAAAAGGAATCGAGCGTAACGGTGTGCGCGGGATATTCGTCGGGCATGCCGCTGTCGTCGTCGGCCCCCATCCGGAACGTTCCACCGGGGATCAGTACCATGGGATTGAGTTTGTCTACGGCAGGTGGCACTGCGGCCCGGCCCGGCTGTTTGGCCACGGGCTGCTGGCAGGCGGCCAGCATGGCGCACAGAACAATGATGGTTGATGATTGATTCCGGATCATAATGGCTACAAAATTAGGCATCTGCATTGTTAAATTGTTAATTTCCTTTGCCGGCCGATCCGAAGGGTGTTTATCCGTAACTTGTATCCGATATGGCTATTACGCGCGCTGATTTCGGGCCGGATTTCCGGTGGGGCGTCGTGATCTCGGCCTTCCAGAACGAGGGTGCTCATGATGCCGACGGCAAGGGCCCCAGCATCTGGGACGCTTTTACGGAAAGGCGCGGCAAGATCAAAGACCGCAGCCACGCCCGCACTACGGCCGATTTTTACAACCGCTATCTCGACGATATCCTGCTGGCCCGGAGCCTCGGCTTCGGGGTTTTCCGCTTTTCCCTTTCCTGGCCCCGCATCATGCCCGAAGGCACCGGCGCCCTCAATCCCGCGGGCATCGCTTTCTACCATCGTGTCATCGACGCCGTGCTGGCCGCCGGCATGGAACCTTACGTAACGCTCTACCATTGGGATTTGCCGCTCGCCCTCGAGAAAAAAGGCGGATGGTGCCACCGGGGGACGGTCCACGCGTTCGAATCGTACGCTACCGCCTGCGGCCGGGAGTTCGGGAGCAAGGTGCGCAACTGGATCGTGCTCAACGAGCCCTTCGGCTTCACCTCGCTGGGTTATATGCTGGGCGTGCACGCGCCGGGAAAGTTCGGATTGTCGTATTTCCTGCCGGCCGTTCACCATGTGGCGATGGCCCAGGCGGTAGGCGGGAGGGCCCTCCGCGCGGAGGTGCCCGGCGCGCGCATCGGCGTCGCCTATTCCTGCTCGCAGATCATCCCCTTCACCGAAAACGAAAACGATCGCGCCGCCGCCTTCCGCATCAACGCGCTCTTCAACCGGCTTTTTATAGAGCCCGCACTGGGAATGGGGTATCCCGACGGCGATTTCCCACTGCTGGCGCGTATCGCAAGGCGCTACGCACTTTGGCGCGATTGGGACCAGCTGCCCTTCGATTTCGATTTCATCGGCATACAAAATTATTTCCCGCTCGTAGTCCGCTACAATCCCTTCATGCCCTACCTCAACGCGTCGGAAGTAAAAGCCCGTTACCGGAAAGTGCCGACCACGGCGCTGGGATGGGAAATCAGCGGAAACGGCCTGTACAGCATCCTGCAGCAGTTCGCCGCCTATCCCGGCGTAAAAGAGATCATGATCACCGAAGGCGGCGCCGCATTCGCCGATGTTGCCGAAAACGGGAAGGTCCACGATCCGGAACGCATCGCTTATTATAAAGAGTACCTGCGCGCGGCACTGCTGGCCAAGCAGTCGGGCGTACCGCTCACAGGGTATTTCGCGTGGACGCTGACCGATAATTTCGAATGGGCGGAAGGGTACAATGCCCGGTTCGGGCTCGTTCATGTGGATTTCGAAACCCAGCGGCGGACGATCAAATCTTCCGGCCGGTGGTTCGCGGAGCTGTTGGGGAATGGGGAACGGTCCCCCGGCGGGCAATAGCAAACCGGTTTTTTGGGGTTCGCCGTATAAAGGTTTAAAGAGTGGTTTGACTGATTACCCGCCGGGACCGATTACATTTCTTTTCGTTTATAGAACCAGTTGTCGCGCAAAGAAAGATGCAACACAACGTTCAGATAATTTTCCTGCACCAGCCCTTTGGCCGAAACCCCGCGCTGGCCGCCTTCGAGGCCCAGATAATATCGCAGGTGCCCCGTTCTGCTGGGCAGCGAAAGCCCTGCGGAAACGCTGAAATCCTCCAGCGGCTGGTTCTTCACGGAAATATAGTTTTTATGGAACGCCGCACCGAGCTGGATCACGGCGCCTTCCGCTTCCCGCCCGTAAAAATCCAGCCGCTTGAAGGTATACTCCAATCCGCCGGCATACCGCTCCGAATTTTTGTATTGGAAATTGGTAGTGCTTTTATTCAGGCCTTCCCAGTTTTGCCGTTTGTAATCCGCCAGCCAGGTGATGTTCCCGCTGGTTGCCGTGAGCCCGAACCCGAGCTGCTCGGGCAGTTTGTAGGATGCCGCCACGCTTTTGTCCTGGTACAGAATGGTTTCGTCTGCCGCGCGGATGGAAAGCGTTCCGCTGCCGTTGAGCGTGGTGCCGAAGCGATAGGTGGCGCCCGCCCCGATCGTCCATTCGCCGATGCGGCCCTGGTATTGCAATCCGGCAGTGAAGTTCAGGTTGCGGTAGTACACGTCCTGCGAAGTATGCACTTCGTCGTTCGCCAGACTGTCTATGGTCTTGACGGGACCGAATATGACGGCGGAAGAACCCCCCGCGCTGAAGTTTTTCGTGATCCGCACGGAGTTACTGATATAAAACCGGTTCAATCCGCCGCTGCCGTCGATCGCGTTCCGCACGTTTTCGGAAGTTCCTTCGATAGGCGTGGTATTGAGCAGTTTGTAATCGATCCGGCTGTAAGGCATCAGCCCCGCGCTGATCCCCCAGCGTTCGTGCGCCTTGAATCCGATGGCGAAACGCTTGAACCCAATGTCGCCGGCCGATTGCGTATTGCCGGCGGTTTGATAGCTGACGGATTTACCCGCCATGCTCGCTTCGAAATAAAACATCTGCATGGGCAAAGCACTGTACGACGCGGGATTCTGCTCGTTGAGGAACTGGCCGGACGGCCGCGCGATGCCGGCGCTTCCTACGCCGAAGTTACGGCTGTAGTCGCGCTCGTCCAGGTCGCCGATGCCGAATGCGGAATACAGGGAATTGACGCCCTTCTGTGCAACGGCGCTGCCACTCAAGAACAATACAAAACCGGCGGTGATATAAAAACGCATCATTTGTACAAGAGATAATAAATCTTCAAATAAGCCCGGTATCCTTCATGTTTGGCATCTCCCAGCACCAGGCGGTTCAGCTGCGAGTAATAATCGCCGGAAGAGGGGATCGCCAGGAGCCCCTGGTAGTTGGCGTCTCCGCCGGTTGCAATGGCCGCGCAATACGTGGTCACATCGTAGGTGTATTTCGTGTTTTCGGGATACAGCAGGTCGGTCACCAGGTTGCCGTATTGATAACCCGAAACGGTCGACAGCGTATCGGTCACCACCTGGTCTTTGGTGACGGTACACAGCGTGATCCGCGGCGGGAGGGCGTACTGCGGATAAGTGCCGCTGATGGGCCGCAGCTCCAGCGTCGCCTGCATGACCTTCCCATATTTGCCTAACAACGGTAGCCCCGTGAGCGATGGGAAATCGAGCCGCGTCACCAGGCCCGACAGCGATTGCACCCAGGTGCGGTTCCCGGCGTCGCTGCTCAGGAGGCCCGCCGGCCCGGGAATCAAACTGGCCAGCGGGGTGTTGCTCCTGTCAACATGCACTTCGTTGAATTGCAGTTCCGGATTGCCGATCGGAAAATCAATGATATACTTTTCGATTTCGGTCGTGGAGATGTGATAATGCAGCCGCATCACCACCGCACTGTCTGCCGCGGGAACGCGGAACACCGCCGAGCCGCGCGAAGCGCGCAATTGTAGGCCTTTCATGTAATCGA
This sequence comes from Chitinophaga sp. NPDC101104, assembly GCF_050277495.1. NCBI lineage: Bacteria > Pseudomonadati > Bacteroidota > Chitinophagia > Chitinophagales > Chitinophagaceae > Chitinophaga > Chitinophaga sp. NPDC101104. The sequence continues at coordinate 171,869 of NZ_JBNNSF010000002.1, forward strand.
GGAAAAGCACGTCGGTGGAAACGTCTTCTGATTTGGTGCGGACCTTTTCCATCAACGCCCGCCCGAAATCATCGCGGAGGCGCAGCTGGATGGAATCGCCGCGGCGGGGAAGGATGGGAAAACTCTCCCGGGTGAGCGGCGTGGCGGCATGGGGGAATATATTATGTGTGTAGAATCGGGTCTGATCATCGTCCAGCTCCAGCGGCCGCGCCAATTGGTAAACGCTCCATTCCTGGTCGGGCAGGGTATCGCCATAGGAATAAGCGTCGGGCCGGAAGATGATTTCGATGGAATCGTAAACAGCCCGTTCGTCCAGCTCCGGAAATGAATAGGGCCGTGCCACGCGGAAGTTGGCTGCTACATCGATACGGCCTGTTTCGGGATCGGAATATCCGCCTACCACCAGGTATCCCGTGCCGGAAGAGGGGACGGAATCGAGCTGGATGGTGCGCATCCCGATGCCGATCGTATCTATGAGCGAGTAATGGACGTTGCCGCCGGGGGCTGCATCCTCGTATTCGAACCCGTTTTTGTCACAAGCCGCCAGACCGGTGAGCGCGGCCATCGCCAGAAGTTTCCATTTCATATCGCCGCAATGATAAAAGACGGAGGCGCACGCGGAAGACGGGAATATGCGGCCCGGGGTTTTTTGTCGATCATTCCCCGGAATTATCCGTCCAACGCCTGAAACCAGCCGGGAAAGGGCGTTTTGGGGCTGAACGACAAAAGCGGCTGACTGGCAGATGAAAACACGGGATTGGTCATGCCCCACGGCGGTTCCGTCTATTTTAAAGTACCTGTAACAGTTCGCCGGATAATTTTGACCGGGTTAAAACACTATTTCTATGCAGAAAGGAAAATTATTAGGATGGATGCTGGCGGCGGTACTTTTGTCGGCATGTAAAAAAAGTGACGATACGGAAGACGAGAACAACGGTAACTGGAAGGAGCTCCCGGAGATGTCGGCCTCGCCCCGTTCCGAAGCCGTGGCATTCGTTATCGGCGATACGGCGTACGTGGGCACGGGGTTCGACGGCGAAAAGCAATTGCGTGATTTCTGGAAATACAATCCCGCCAACGGCTGGAGCCAGTCGGCGAGCCTTCCGGCAGCAGCGGCCGCACGCAGCAGCGCCACTGCTTTCGTCATAGATAAGAACGCGTTTGTGGGCACGGGGTTCGACGGCAAAGTGCGCCTCAACGATTTCTGGAGCTACCATCCCGACAAAGGCTACTGGGAAAAGAAAGCGCCGCTCGTTGGGCCAGACCCTTCCATCAACCTCGCCCGCCGCGACGCGGTCAGCTTCACCATCAACGGAAAAGGGTACGTGGCCACGGGGAGCGATGGCAGCGGTACGAAAGACGTCTGGATGTACGATCCGCTGGCCGATAAATGGACGGCACGGCAAAGTTTCGGCGGCAGCAAACGCACCGAAGCCGTGGCTTTCGTGCTCGGCAAAAACGCCTACATCGTAACCGGGACCAACAACAGCGAACTGAAAAACGACCTGTGGATGTACGACGCCGATTCCGACAACTGGACACAGAAGAATAAAATCGCCAATGTTTCCGACGACTCGTTCGACGACGATTACAACATCGTGACCACCCAGGCCGTGGCCTTCACCGTCAACAACAAAGCCTATGTGGTAACCGGTACCGGTAACGGCGTCAGCAAAGCCACCTGGGAATACGACGGCGTGTCCGACCGTTGGACGCAGGTGCGCGATTTCGAAGGCGCCGCCCGTTACGGTGCCGTGTCTTTCGTACTGGGAGGCAAGGGCCACGTGGCTTCCGGCAGAACGGGCAGTCTCCAGCTCGACGATATCTATCTCTTCGAACCGAACGCTACCTACAACGAAAATGACTAGGCAGTCCATCGCAACACTGCTCGCACTGGCCGCGGCCGGCTCCCTGTTTTCGTGCAGGGAGCGGCCGTACCGGTTGGTGACGGAGCCATCGAAAGAAGGGTGGGCATACCGCATTACCTATCGCGGCCGCCCCATGATCTACCAGGCGCATATTCCCGCGGTACCGGGTTTTCACCCGTTCCGCTCACAGGCAGACGCACGCCGGACAGGCACCCTCGTGCTGCGCAAACTCGAAAGCGGCGCCATGCCCGCACTCAGCGTGGAGGAGATCGACAGTTTACAGATCACAAGGTAATTTTAACACTTGGTTAAGAACCCGGGAACCTGTTTTAACACTTGGTTAAGACTATTGTGCCGTAAGTTTACGCCGCATCACACCTATGGTATTCTGGAGGAAAATATTCGGTAACCGGCTCGTCGTAATTAGTTTGCATATCGCGGTTTGGGTGTTGCTGTTCCTCTTCCCGTTTTTTGTATATCGGATCCGTGTAGACGATCATTTGTTTTATTGGAAGGAAGGGGTGAACACGCTGTTCATCGTTGGACTGTTCTATCTGAATTATTACGTATTGATCCCCCGTTTCTTCACGCGCAGGCGCATCGGCATTTACATCGGACTGGTGTTGCTGGCGCTGGCGGGGATCGGGTTGCAGCAGGTGCTGGTGGAATATACGTTCCTCCGGCAGCTGGGTTTGCGCGACGGGCGGCCGTTCGTTATATCCGGAAGGTTTGGCGGGGGAGGCGTGTTTGCGGTGCAGGCGCGGCCTGCGGTGGCCTGGGCGGATGCTGCGGGGCCGGGGCATACGGTGCAGTTCGGGCATGATTCGGCCGCGGCGTTTTCTAAAACGGTTTTCGTGGGCGGCAATTCGATGCCGCCGGCGCCTGTTTTCCGCAGGGGATTGCGCGACCGGGGGATTTCCGGGATGTTCCTTTTCCCCGACATCTTCCGCAAATCGGCCACGTTTACCTTGCTGGTGCTGTTTATCGGCGGGTTCATCAAAGTGGCGATGGAATGGTTCAAGAGCGAGCAGCAGAAGGAAGCCCTGAAAGTGGCGAACCTCAATGCAGAATTACGTTTCCTGCGATCGCAGATCAATCCGCATTTTCTGTTCAATAGTCTGAATACGGTATATTCCCTCGCGCACCGGCAAAGCCCGGAAACGGAGCATGCGCTGGTGAAGCTGTCGAATATATTGCGTTACATGATTTACCAGAGTAACGAAGACCAGGTGCTCCTGGCCAACGAGATCCGCTACCTGGAAGATTTTATCGACATGCAGCGCCTTCGCCTGGCGAAAAGCATTCCCGTCGAAATGAGCGTTTCCGGCGATCCGGCGGGACTGCGCATTGCGCCGATGCTGCTGATCCCGTTCGTGGAGAATGCGTTCAAGCATGGCGTGAGTTATGAAGAGCCCGCATGGATCAGCGTGGGGCTGGATATTTCGGAAGGGGGGCAGTTGCGGCTGACGGTGCGGAACCGGTTGCTGGAGCGGCGCATGGCGGAAAAGGGGGGCGTGGGATTGGGGAATACGCTCAAGCGCCTCGAACTGATGTACAAAGATGCACACGAGATCACAATCAGAGAGCAGGGAGACGAATTTATTGCAGACTTAAAAATCGCTTTGAAACATGATGAAGTGCATTGCGTTGGATGACGAGCCGCTGGCTTTGGAGATCATCGCGGATTTCGCGGCCAAGGCGCCTTTCCAGATGGAGTTGACGGCGTTTACGAATGCCTCCCGGGCGCTGGTTTTTTTGCAGCAGGAGCCGGTGGACCTGATTTTCCTGGACATCAAGATGCCCGACATCACGGGGATCCAGTTCATTAAATCGCTGAAACGGCCGCCTATGGTAATTTTTACCACCGCTTACGAGGAATATGCGCTGGACGGGTACAACCTGGATGTGGTGGATTATCTGCTTAAGCCCATTCCTTTCGAGCGTTTTATCAAAGCGGTCACCAAGGCGCAGGAGTACCGTTCCATCGCATCGCCCCGCCCGCCGGAAACGGACTACATTTTCGTGAAAACGGAGTACCGCATCATCAAAGTGAACCTCGAAGACATCCTCTACATCGAAGCCCTTAAAGATTACATCAAAATATACACGGGCAGCCAGCCCATTCTCACGCTGAAAAGCCTGAAATCTTTCGAGTCGCGTTTGCCGAAAGACAAGTTTATGCGCGTGCACCGTTCCTACCTCGTGGCGATGAACAAAATCAATTCCGTGGAGCGCAACACGGTGATGATCGCCAATCAGTCCATCCCCATCAGCGAAGGCTACCGCGACAAATTTTACGACGTGATTACACGGCATTCATAAATGTAAAAGGTATTAATACCCGCACTCAAGAATAGATAAACTGAACAAGCAATCGCGTCAGTTTAATGCCTACTTTATTTCCCTAATTGGAAAACCAAATATGGAAACAGCAGGAGTTAAGTTGCGGAAGAAGTTTTATTTTATTGATGAAACTGGCGACCCGAATTTTTATGATAAAAGGGGGCTTCCGTTAGAGCACTCAAAAGATTATCAGCCATACTTCATTTTGGGAATGGTAGAAACTTTTGATCGTAAAGCACTGCGCGACGTTGTAATGCAATTTACTAGCAGGATGAAGAGTGATGTACTGTATAATTCTATTCCGTCAATTGCAGATAATAAAGACTGGTTTGTGCATGCAAGACAAGACCATCCCGAAGTAAGGATTAACTTTATCGAACTAATGCGGAGCCTGACCGGAATAGATGCGCACGTTTCGGTTATTCGAAAAGAATTGAATGCATTTAGGGAAAAGCATGATAACAAGCGCTCTTCGTTCTATATAGATTGTCTGCGGCGATTGCTCATGAACAAGCAGTTTGAAAAAGATATTGAGCATTGCATTTATTTGTCTCAATATGGAAGTTTTCAGGCTCCTTTTTTCGAGGAAGCGTTAGCTCCGCTAAGGGCCGGCGGAATTCAAATCAAATTAAGTGTGGTTAATAGCAGATTGATGCCTGAGTTAAGTATTGTAGATTATTTGTTGTGGATGGTGCAACGTAAGTTGTTGAAGGGCGAATCCCGCTTTTTTAATGCACTTCGGGATAAATTCAAAGTAATAGAAGGAATTTAGGATAAAAAAAATAGCTAAGAACATTCAACCCCCGTGTCGTTTTTTAGACAGCCCCCTTCATGAGAAGAGTTATGCAAGTTGAAATTCTTAGCTAATCCGAAGAACAAAATCTTCGCCGACCAAGCTAGAAGACTCGCATTCAACCCCCGTACCTATTTCAGGCAACCCCCTTCATGAGAAGAGTTATGCAAGTGAAGGGCCTTCTAACTGCTTCAATGTGCCAGGAAAATCTCTCAACCCCCGTGCCTTTTTCAGGTAACCCCCATACGTGATGAGTTATACAAGTTGAACTACTTTCCTAGATTCATTCAAAAATAAATCAATAATCAACATCAAAATTATTTCACTCAAAATATTGAAATGAAAATTCTCACACTCATTGCACAAAAAAATCCGGCAGGAAAATTCCGCCGGATTTTTTCACGATATCAAAATGTTGAAGTCTTAGATGAGTTCTTTCAGCTTCGCTACTACGGCGTCTACTTCTGCTTTCGTATTGGTATGCGCGAAGGAGAAGCGTACGGCGATGCGGTTGGGATCGCTGCTGAGGGAGCGGATCACATGCGAGCCCGCATCTGCACCGGAAGTGCAGGCGCTGCCACCGGAGGCGCAGATGCCGTTGATGTCGAGGTTGAAGAGAAGCATCTCGCTTTTTTCCGTTTTCGGGAAGGAAACGTTCAGTACGGTGTAGAGGCTGCGGCCATACAGATCGCCGTTGAAGCTCACATCCGGGATGTGTTGCTCCAGCTGTTGGGCCATATACATCCGGAGATCGTTGATGTAACCGCTGTGCGCTTCGTGATTGGCCGTCGCTATTTCCAGTGCTTTGGCGAAGCCTACGATGCCGTAAAGGTTCTCGGTGCCGGCGCGCATGTTGCGCTCCTGCGAGCCGCCCATGAGGTAGGGCTGGATCTTCACGTTCTCATTGATGTACAGGATGCCCACGCCTTTGGGGCCATGGAACTTGTGGCCGGCGCCATTGATGAAATGTACCGGCGTATTGCGCAGGTCGAAGGGATAATGGCCCACGGTCTGCACCGTATCGGAATGGAAAATGGCGTCGAATTCCTTGCAGAGGTTGCCCACGGCATGGATATCGAGCAGATTGCCGATCTCGTTGTTGGCATGCATGAGGCTCACCAGCGTCCGTTCCTTGCTTTCGGCCAGGAGACGGCGCAGGTCTTCCAGGTCCACATGCCCGTTCGGCAACAGTTTCACCCAGGAAAGGCGCACCTCGTCGCGGCAATAGACATGCTCAACGGTGTGGAGGGTGGCGTGGTGTTCGATGGGGGAGCTGATGATATGTCGGCATCCCAGGTCGCGGATGGCCGCATTAACGGCCGTATTGGTGCTTTCGGTACCGCCCGAGGTAAAGAAGATCTCACCGGGATGGGCGTTGAGGATCTTTGCGACGGATTTCCGCGCATTTTCGATGCCCAGCCGCGATTCGCGGCCGTATGAATAAATGGAGGACGGATTGCCGAACTTTTCTGTCATATACGGCAGCATGGTGTCAAGAACTGCCGGGTCGAGTGCCGTGGTGGCGGCATTGTCGAAATAAATTCTTTCCAAGGTCGTGCGGGTTTGGTGGTTTTTGATTAAAAAAGTGCCACAAAATTAAGGAATTGCCGACAAAGAAAAACGGATGGCAGTTAATTCCGCCATCCGTTCATCCATCTATAAGTCTATAGGAATTATATGAATTCCTTGATATCCTGCATGATCTTACGGGCGATATTGTCTGCCGTGGTCTCATTCTGGCTTTCCGCATAGATCCGGATAATGGGCTCCGTGTTGGACGTCCGCAGGTGCACCCAGTCCTTATCGAACTCGATTTTCAGCCCGTCTTCGGTGTTCAAAGGCTGGTTTTTGTACTTTCCTTTGATCTTTTCGAAGATTTCCTTCACGTCGATGCCTTTGTCCAGCTCGATCTTGTTTTTGCTGATGAAATAGTCCGGGTACGAGTTCCGGAGCGCTTTCATCGTTTTTTTGCTCTGCGCCAGGTGGCTCAGGAACAGGCCGATGCCGATGAGGGCGTCGCGGCCGTAATGGAAATCGGGAACGATGATGCCGCCGTTGCCTTCGCCGCCGATCACGGCGTTAACGGCTTTCATCTTGTTCACGACGTTCACCTCGCCAACGGCGGAAGGATGGTATTCCCCGCCATTTTTGATGGTAATATCCTTCAGCGCCTGGGTGGAGCTCATGTTGGACACGGAATTGCCTTTCCGGTGCTTCAGCACGTAGTCGGACACGGCCACCAGGGTATATTCCTCGCCGAACATGCTGCCGTCTTCGCAAACGAAGCAAAGGCGGTCTACGTCCGGGTCTACGGCGATACCGAAATCCGCCTGGCTTTTATCTACCTCGTTGCTGAGCGCGGTGAGGTTTTCGGGCAGGGGCTCGGGATTGTGGGCGAATTTGCCGGAAACATCGTCGAACAGGGTGGTCACTTCCTTCACGCCCAGCGCCTTCAGCAGGGCGGGCACGAAGATGGCGCCGGTAGAATTCACGGCGTCTACCACCACTTTGAATCCGGCGGCTTCGATGGCTGCCTTATCTACGAGGGGGTAATTCAACACCAGGTCGATGTGCTTCTGGAGGTAGGAATCGTCTTTTTTGTACGATCCGAGTTTGTTCACGTCTGCGAAGGTGAAGTCTTCCCGCCCGGCGATATCGAGCACTTCGGCGCCGTCTGCGCCGGAGATGAACTCGCCTTTGGAATTCAGGAGCTTCAGGGCGTTCCATTCGCGGGGGTTGTGGCTGGCGGTCAGAATGATGCCGCCCGCTGCCTGTTCGAGGGGAACGGCGATTTCCACGGTAGGTGTGGTGCTGAGGTCCAGGTCCACTACGTCAATGCCCAGGCCGTTGAGGGTGGAAATGACCAGTTGCTTGACCATTTCCCCGGAAATCCGGCCATCTCTTCCGATCACCACTTTCCTGTTCTCCGCGTTCTGCTTCAGCAGCCAGGTGCCGTAAGCCGCGGTGAACTTCACCACATCGAGGGGGGAAAGTCCTTCGCCGGGCTTGCCGCCGATGGTGCCGCGAATTCCCGAAATTGATTTAATCAGTGCCACTTTATTGGATTTTTTTAGGATGGCAAAGATAATCGATTCCGTATTTATCCGACCCGCTATTTTGTCAGGTCGCCGAATCGCCGACCGGTATGTTGGCGCAATTAGTGTATATTTGCCGCTACGTATAAAATTTTACGGGAATATAAGTTTAGCGAATAACCAATTATTAAGATGATTCAGCTTTGGTCACGGATACCCAGATACATCCGGTATATTTTCACCCAAACCTTGTACCTGTTCGGTTTCCTGGTAGCGTGGCGCCTGATCTTCTATTTTTTCTTTTTCACCACCACCATTCAAGATAGCGGTGCCATCGCCAAAGCCTGGCATCTCGGCCTGAGGTTCGACATGCGCCTGGCCCTCATCTGCATGGCCCCCATCGCCCTGCTGGCGCTGCTCACGCGCGACCGCCTCTTCGGCCCCGGGTGGCTCCGCAGGCTGCATTTCGCCTATCTTTTCATCCTGTACGCATTCCTTACTTTATTTTACGTGACCGACCTGGGGCATTACAGCTACCTCGGTATCCGCATAGAGCCCTCCGTCACCCGCTTCCTCGCGCACGGCGAGCGGGGCACCAACGCCCGGATGCTCTGGGAAAGCTACCCCGTCGTCAAAGGCGCCATCGGCCTCGTTTTGCTCATGGCCTTCGTGATCTGGTCGTACCGCTCCATCTTCCGCCACTTCGCCAACCAGGAAGGCGTTCCCGTACGCCCCAAAGGCCTCGCGGCATGGGTGGTTGCCCTCGTACTGCTGTTCGGCGCCGGGATTTACGGAAACGTCGCCTATTTCCCGCTCAGGTGGAGCCAGGCCATGTTCACGCGCGACAACGGGATCACGTCCCTCGCCCTCAACCCCGTACTGTATTTCGTGTCGAACTTTTCGGTGAAAGACGATACCTACGATATTGCGCTCACCCGCAAATATTACGCGCCCGTGGCGGAATATCTCGGGGTCGACAAGCCCGACGCGTCGGCCCTGAACTACGCCCGCTTCGTGAAAGGCGACTCCCTCGCCGGCAGGCCCAACGTCATCATCGTGATGCTCGAATCGGGCGGCGCGGCCATGACGTCCATGTTCAACAACCCCATGAAAGCCACGCCCAACCTGCAAAAGCTCGCAGATGAAGGCCTGTTTTTCGACCATTTCTACGTACCGGCCATGAGCACCGCCAGGACCGTTTTCGGCGTTACCACCGGCCTCCCCGATATCTGTAAGTTCAAAACCGCCTCCCGCCACCCCGGCATCGTGGACCAGCGGGTCGTGATGGACCAGTTCAACGGATACGAAAAATATTACCTCCTTGGCGGAAACACCAACTGGGCCAACATCCGCGCCGTTTTTACCAATAACGTGGACAGCATACAGATTTTCGAGGAAGGCTACTTCAAAGCGCCAAAGGCCGATGTGTGGGGCGTTTCGGACTTCGACCTCATCACGGAGTCGGACGAGATCTTCCGCAGGGCCCACCAGGCCGGCAACCCCTTCGTGGCATTCCTGCAAACGGCCGACAACCACGAACCTTACACCACCACTTCCGGAAAGGGCGATTTTAAGAAAGTGACCGAAAAAGAGGTGGACATGCAGGCTTTCAAATCCGCCGGCTGGCTGTCGATCGACCAGTTCAACGCCATGCGCTACCTCGACTACAACGTGGGCTACCTCATGGAGCTGGCGGGAAAATCCGGGTATCTCGACAATACGATTTTCGTATTTTTCGGCGATCATTCCGCCCGGTTGAACCCGTTCAAGCATATGCCCCTGCCCGAATACGAGATGGGAACGTTCGTAGACCACGTGCCCTGCATCATCTGGGCGCCGAAAATGGCGAAGCCGCAACGGATCAGCCGGATGAGCAGTTTGCTGGACGTGTACCCCACCGTGGCGAAAATGGCCGGGGTAGACTTTACGAACTACACGATGGGCGTGGATATGCTCGATACCACCTTCGCCGGGGAGCGCTACGCTTTCGTGGTGTACAACCGCGGCGAAAACTATTACGGTCTCATGGGGAAAAAATATTTTTGCGAGATCGGGATGGACAGCGGGAAGATGCGGTTGTACGACCTGGAGGGCGATCCCATGAAAGACGTGAGCGCCGCGCAGCCGCAAATTGCCGGGGAACTGGAGAAATTAACCCGCGGATTTTACGAATCATCCCGATATTTGATGTTTAACAATAAAAAACCGAAATAATTTTCGACCGACACGAAATGGAAGTGCCGAAACAATGGTTCAAAGACTGGTTCAATTCACCGTATTATCACCTGCTGTACAACAACAGGGATGAGCGGGAAGCGTCTGCCTTCATCGACAAGCTGGTAGATTACCTGCGCCCGGACGCCGGCGCCCTGATGCTCGACGTGGCCTGCGGCCGCGGGAGGCATGCCCGGTACCTGGCAGACAAGGGGTTCAACGTTACCGGCATCGACCTGTCGGAAGAAAGCATCGCCGCTGCGCGGAAGCTGGAGAACGAGCGCCTGAGCTTTTTCCAGCACGATATGCGGCTGCCATTCCGCATCAACTATTTCGATATCGTATTCAATTTTTTCACCAGTTTCGGGTATTTCGAAACGCGGCACGAGAACGATAACGCCCTGCGCACGCTGACCAACAGCCTGAAGCCGGGCGGAAGGCTGGTGCTGGATTACCTGAACAGTCCTTTTGCGGCGGCGCACCTGGTGCCGAACGAGATCAAGGAGATCGACGATGTGGTGTTCGACATCCACCGCGAGGTGGAAGGGGGGAAGTTTATGAAGGAGATCCGTATCCTCGACAGGAAGAAGCTGTTCAGGACGAGCTTCGCCGAGCGGGTGTCTGCCTTCGGCCTGGCCGATTTCCGGGAGATGTTCGCGTTGCAGAAGCTCGAGATCACCGATGTGTTCGGGGATTATCATTTTAACACTTTCGATGAGGCGCATTCCCCGCGGTTGATCCTTATCGCCCAAAAACCGACATCCTGATGGGAACCTTGCTCACCTGGGACCTGGTCCTGTTTTTCAACATCAACAGTAAATGGGCGACCCCTTTCCTGGACAGCTGGCTGCCCTGGATGCGGGAACCCTATCTCTGGGCGCCCCTGTACCTGTTCCTCATGGTTTTCGTGACCTGGAACTGGGGCTGGAAAGGTTTCTGGTGGATCGTTTTCTTCATCCTGACCTTTGCCCTGTGCGACCAGGCCAGCAGTTTCCTCAAAGGCGCCGTAGGCAGGCTGCGCCCGGGCAACGATCCCAATATTGCCCCGTATGTGCGCATCATGGTGGGATATTACCCCCAAAGCGGCAGTTTCACATCTTCTCACGCGGCCAACCATTTCGGACTGGCCATGTTTTCATTTATAACCCTGCGGCGGTACATCCGCGGCTGGGCCTGGCTCTTTTTCGTATGGGCGGCGGTTATTTGCTACGCACAGGTGTATGTGGGCGTGCATTACCCGACCGATATCCTGGGCGGGGCGCTGCTGGGCTGCCTGGCGGGCTCGCTGAGCGGAGGGTTCTTTACCAGGCGTATCGGGCTGGAGCCATTACCTGAAAAAACAACATGAACATAGCTTACCTCATACTCATCCTGGCCGCCACGATCTTTGGCGGCATGATCCCCATGATATTCAAGCGGATCAGTCCCGGCCTGCCCATTTACCTGCTGGCGTTCACCGGGGCGTTCCTGTTCGGCGTCACGATCATGCACCTGCTGCCGGAAGTGTACCACGAGCTGGGGCATTCCGCCGGGATTTACATCGTGATCGGGTTTTTCCTGCAGGTGTTCCTCCAGCAGCTGAGCCACGGCATGGAGCATGGGCATACCCACCTGCCGGCTGCCGACGGGCACCACCATCACATCGCGGTAACACCGCTGCTGGTGGGGCTTTCCATCCACGCGTTCATGGAAGGCATCCCGCTGGGGTTCCATTATGAAGACAAATCCGCATTGCCGTCGCTCATGCTGGGCGTGATGGCCCACAAGATCCCGGAATCCCTCACGCTCATTACCGTGATGGTCCACGCCGGGCAATCCCGCGCCAGGCTCTGGAGGATCCTCGTCATCTTCTCCCTCGTCACGCCTTTTTCGGCGCTGCTGGCAGGGTGGCTGGGAGACAAGTCCGAAGCCGTCACCCATTCGCTGATCTACATCGTGGCGCTGGTGATCGGCGCTTTCCTCCATATCTCGACCACCATTTTCTACGAGTCCGGCACCAGGCATCATGAACTGAGCGGCAGAAAGGTGCTGGCCATCGCGATTGGCCTGGGAATGGCTTTTGTTACCCTGATATTTGAATAATTAATTATTTTTAGGCTTTATATATTATGGAAGTCGTCATTATCCTCGTCCTCATTTTGCTCAACGGCATCTTCTCTATGGCGGAGATTGCCCTGGTTTCCGCAAGGAAAGCGCGCCTCGAAAGCGCAGCCAAGCAGGGGGACGAAAAAGCCAGGGCAGCCCTGAAGCTGTCCAACAACCCGGACACGTTTTTGTCCACCGTCCAGATCGGCATTACGCTGATCGGCATTTTGACCGGTTTATATTCCGGCGAACAATTGAAGGAAGACGTAAAGGGCTTCGTGATGCAAATGCCGGCCCTGGTGCCTTACGCCAATGCCATCGCCACCGCCATCATCGTCATCTGCGTGACGTATTTCACCCTCGTGCTCGGCGAACTGTTCCCCAAAAGGATCGGCCTGGCCAACCCGGAGCTTATTGCGAAGAACGTGGCCAAGCCCATGTACTTCATTTCCCGCCTCACATTCCCCTTCGTTTGGCTGCTGAGCCGCTCCACCGCGGCCCTGGTGAGCCTTTTCGGGCTGAAACGCTCGTCGGATAACAATGTGACGGAGGAAGAGATCAAGGCGATCATTTCCGAGGGCACCTCTTCCGGCGCCATCGAGGAAACCGAACAGGAAATCATCGAACGGGTATTCCACCTGGGCGACCGTAATATCACTTCCCTCATGACCCACCGGACAGACATCGTTTGGCTGGACGTGAACGAGGAAGTGGAAAGCTACAAGCGCAAGATCAAACAGGCACCCCACTCCGTATACCCCGTCTGCGAAGGGCAGATCGACAATATCCGGGGCATCCTTACCATCAAGGACCTCTATACCGCCGGCAACGTGGCCGTGCTGAAAGATATCATGAAGAAGCCCCTCTTCATCCCCGAAAACAACTCCGCTTACCAGGTGCTTGAAAAGTTCAAGGAAACGCAGATCCATGCCGCGTTCATCGTTGACGAATATGGCACTTTTCTTGGGATGATCACCCTGAACGATATTCTCGAAGCGATCGTGGGCGATATGCCGGAAACCGGTCAGGATGATTACAACATGGTTAAACGGGAGGATGGAAGCTATCTCGTTGACGCACAGATACCTTTCTACGATTTTCTCTCCGAATTCGATATGGAAGACCAGATGGCCGAGTTCGAACAGGAGTTCGACACCCTGGCCGGATTCATTCTGCACCACCTGGAACATATCCCCCAAACCGGCGAAAAGCTGGAATGGCGCCGCTTTACCTTCGAGATCGTGGACATGGACGCGCACCGGATCGACAAAATTCTGGTAACGCCCCCTGCGAATATTGAAGAAGAGTAATAAATTTACATCCCGAAATGACCGGCAAAACGGCACTTCGGGATGTATTGCCAGACCGGAATTGAACGCGACAGGAAGCCACCTACTATCACTGCAATTTGTAACTAGTTGAATGCCAAAGGAGTATGGTAACCCCTGACCGTCCGTTAAAAATAGGAAGCAAGGATATTAGGAAAAAAACATCTTTATACTAATTTTGAGCGCTTTTTTACATAAACAAATAATTTAATTTAAAATAATGGTTGTACTAGGAAGTAAGGTGCTTTCTTTGGAAGAAGTACACAGGGTATTGTTTGAAGGGGAAGAGTTGGTACTCGATGAAACAGCCGTACAGCAAGTGAATGACAACTTCGAGTTTCTCAAGATATTTTCCGCTAAAAAGCTTATTTACGGGATCAACACCGGCTTCGGCCCCATGGCGCAGTACCGGATCCCGGAAAAAGATACGCTGCAGCTGCAGTATAACCTCATCCGCAGCCACAGTTCGGGAGCCGGCAAATGCCTGGCGCCCATCCACACCAAAGCTTTGATGATCGCCAGGCTCAGCAGTTTCATGCAGGGCTATTCCGGCGTTCACACCGACTTGGTGTACCTCCTCCGCGACCTCATCAACCTTAACGTATATCCCTGCATTTACGAGCACGGCGGCGTTGGCGCCAGCGGCGACCTCGTTCAGCTGGCCCACCTGGCCCATGCGCTGATCGGGGAGGGGAACGTGTTGTATGAGGACGAAATCCGCCCCGCGGCGGAAGTTTTCGAGCAGCTGGGCCTCCAGCCGCTCACGGTGCGCGTCCGCGAAGGGCTCGCCCTCATCAACGGCACTTCGGCCATGACGGGCATCGCCCTGGTGAACCTCATCGAAGCGCGCAAGCTGCTCCTCTGGAGCTGCGCCCTCAGCGCCATGATCAACGAAGTGGTGGAAGCGTTCGACGATCACCTCAGCTACGAGCTCAACGTCGTGAAACGCCATACCGGCCAGAATAAAGTCGCGGAAATGATGCGCGGCATGCTCGCCGGGTCAAAAATGATCCGCCACCGGCCCGATCACTTCTACAAAGAACTGGAAGAAGAGATTTTCAAGGACAAAGTGCAGGAATATTACTCCCTGCGCTGCGTTCCGCAGATACTCGGCCCCATTTACGACATCCTCGTGCAGGCCGAAACGATCATCGTCGGCGAGCTCAATTCCGTGAGCGATAACCCCGTGGTAGACCACCGGCAACAGAACGTGTTCCACGGCGGCAACTTCCACGGCGATTATATCTCCCTGGAGATGGACAAGCTGAAAATCGCCATGACGAAGCTTTCCATGCTCAGCGAGCGCCAGCTCAACTATCTCATGAACGACAAGCTGAACCACAAGTTCCCGCCGTTCATGAACCTCGGCAAGCTGGGCTTCAACTTCGGCATGCAGGGTGTGCAGTTCACCGCCACCTCCACCGTAGCGGAAAACCAGACCCTCAGCTACCCGATGTACCTGCACAGCATCCCGAACAACAACGACAACCAGGATATCGTGAGCATGGGCTGCAACGCGGCACAGCTGACGTACAAAGTGATCGAAAATACCTTCGAAGTGCTGACCGTTCAGGTGATGACGCTCCTCCAGGCGGTGGATTTCCTCAACTGCCAGGACCGCCTGGGCGCATTTACCCACAAGATCTATCAGGACATCAGGGCTATTTTCCCTAAATTTATCGACGACGCGCCCCGTTATGCAGACGTGCAGCGCATCAAGGCTTACCTCATGCGGCACGAGCCCGTGGTGGCGGAGCCGACCGTGGAGAAGCGGAAGAAATCTTCCGTTCAGTAGCAATATTTTAACGAAACAACAGCATAAGAAACAATTACACGGATGAAATGCGCATTGATAACAGGAGGTTCCCGCGGCATCGGCAGGGCGGTTTGCATCAAACTGGCGGAACAGGGCTACCATATCCTGATCAATTATAAAGGCAATACGGCCGCGGCGGAAGCAACCCTGGAAGCCGTGCGCCAGAAAGGCTCCGATGGCACCCTGCTCAAATTCGACGTAGGGAACGAAAGCGAGGTGAACGAAGTGCTCGGCGCCTGGCTCGAAGCCAATAAAGACAAACAGATCGAAGTGCTGGTCAACAACGCCGGCATCCGGGAAGACATGATGCTTTTCCAGATGTCGACCGAAAAATGGAAAAGCGTGCTGGACGCGAGCCTCGACGGGTTTTTCTACGTTACCAAGCTCGTGCTTACCGGCATGCTGCTCAAACGCTACGGCCGGATCGTGAACATGGTGTCGCTTTCCGGATTGAAGGGGACCCCCGGCCAGGTGAACTACAGCGCCGCCAAGGCCGGCCTCATCGGCGCCACCAAAGCCCTCGCCCAGGAAGTCGCCAAGCGCAACGTGACCGTCAACGCCGTGGCCCCGGGTTTCATCCGGACGGACATGACGGACGGACTGCCAGAAAAAGAGCTCTCCGCCATGGTGCCCATGCAACGCTTCGGAACGGCCGAAGAAGTGGCAGAAGCCGTGGCCTTCCTGTCGTCCAGAGGCGCGTCCTACATCACCGGAGAAGTGCTCAACATCAACGGCGGTCTTTATTCCTGACCCGGCAGCCATTTCCGCAGCATATCAAAACAGTAACGAAAAATACGGGGCCATGGCCCCGCGATGATAATTAACACAGCGCATGAACAGAGTAGTGATCACAGGCATAGGCATATATTCCTGTCTCGGGAAAGACCTGGAGACGGTGAAGGAATCCCTTTTCCAGGGGCGTTCCGGCATCGTGCTGGACGCCGATCGCAAAGCGTTCGGTTACCGCTCGGGGCTGACCGGCTGGGTAGACCGTCCGGAGCTGAAAGGCTTGCTGGACCGGCGCTCCCGGCTCATGATGCCCGAACAGGCGGAATATGCCTATATGAGCACCCGGGAAGCCCTGGCCGTGGCTAAAATGGACCCCGATTACCTGGATTCGAAGGAAGTAGGGCTGCTGTTCGGGAACGACAGTTCCGCCAAGCCCGTCGTGGAAGCTACCGATATTATCCGCGAAAAGAAAGATACCATGCTCGTGGGCTCGGGGTCGGTGTTCCAGACCATGAACTCCACGGTCAACATGAACCTGGCCACCATTTTCCGGCTCAAGGGCGTGAATTTCAGCATCAGCGCGGCTTGTGCCAGCGGCTCGCATGCCATCGGGGTGGGGTATAGCTTCATCCGCTCGGGCATGCAGGACGCGGTGATCTGCGGCGGCGCACAGGAGATCAACCTGTACGCCATGGGCAATTTCGACGCCATCGCCGCATTTTCCGTCCGTGAAAACGACCCCACGCGCGCTTCCCGCCCGTTCGACCGCGACCGCGACGGCCTCGTGCCTTCCGGCGGGGCGGCCACGGTGATCCTGGAAAGCCTGGAATCGGCACAGCGCCGCGGCGCGCCCATCCTGGGAGAAGTGCTGGGATACGGTTTCTCCAGCAACGGGGCGCATATCAGCAACCCCAGCGTGGAAGGGCCCACGCGCAGCCTGGAAATGGCCCTGCGCGATGCGGGCCTGTCGCCCAAAGACATCGGCTACATCAACGCCCACGCCACGTCGACCCCCGCGGGAGACGCCAGCGAGGCCAAAGCCATCCATGCCGTGTTCGGCGAATGCCGCACGCCCGTCAGCTCCACCAAAGGGATGACAGGGCACGAATGCTGGATGGCCGGTGCCAGCGAGATCGTATATTCCATGCTCATGATGCAGCACGGGTTCATGGCGCCCAACATCAATTTCGAAAACCCCGACGATGATTCGGCCAAACTGAACATCGTTACGAATACAATTAATAAAAATTTTAATATATTTTTGTCTAATTCCTTTGGCTTTGGGGGAACTAACTCCTCCCTTATTGTCAGGAAATGGGAATAATTCGGACATGAGGCCGGTTATGGGCGGTTTTTCTATAATTTTGCCCCGTAGCCTGCATGCGAACCCATGGGATGCAAAGTGAAAGCTATCTAACCTATATCTGGAACACTTAAAGTTTATGGAAATCAAGGAGATCATTCAAAAAACCAATGCTTTTCTGGCGGACGAATTCGAAGTTTCACCCGAAAGCATTACCCCCGAGGCCGACCTGAAGGCCACGCTGGAACTGGACAGCCTGGACTATATTGACCTGGTAGTGGCCATCGAGAACAATTTCGGGTTCAAGGTGAAACCGGAAGACTTCCAGGGCATCGTTACCTTCCAGGACTTCTATGATTATGTCATCGAACGTGTTAAACAAAAAGAACTGGTATAATGCCATCGTGGCAGGGTAAATCCAAAGGAAATAAGCTCGGTTACCGGATCTTCATTGGTGTATTGCGTTACGGAGGCATTCGTCCGGCTTATTTCCTGCTGGTATTCGTTTCAGTTTATTATTGCCTGTTCTCCTGGAACACTGCCCGGTCTATGTACCGGTTTTTTCGTTATAAGGTACAATACTCCCGGTGGCGCGCCATGGCGTCCGTTTACCGGAATATCTATATATTCGGCCAGACGTTGATAGACAAAGTGGTGGTGATGGCCGGGATCCCCAATCGTTTCAGCTTCGATTTCGATGGTGAAGAACGGCTCCACGCGATGGTCAGCAGCGGCAAGGGCGGCATCCTGCTCAGTGCGCATCTGGGCAACTGGGAAGTGGCCGGCCACCTGTTCACCCGGTTGAACACCCGGATCAACATCGTGATGTTCGACGGGGAACACGAAAGAATAAAAAGTTACCTCGAAGGGGTAACGGGCGGAAGGAATGTGAATGTCATTGTACTGAAAGACGATCTTTCGCATATTTACGCCATCAACGATGCGCTGGGCAAGCAGGAACTGGTGTGCATGCACGCCGACCGGTTCCTGGCCGGCAACAAGACGGCAGAGAAAATGTTCCTGGGAGAGCCGGCACGCTTTCCCATAGGGCCTTTCCTGCTGGCTTCCACGTTCAGGGTGCCCGTATCGTTCGTTTTTGCTTTTAAGGAAACCGCTACGCATTATCACCTCTATGCCACCGATCCCAAAGTATACCCCGGCGCCAAACAGGGTGGTTTAGACCAGTCGATGGAAGATTTTGTAAGCGTAATGGAAGAGAAAGTGCGGAAATATCCGCTGCAATGGTTCAATTATTATGATTTCTGGTCGAAAGACTGACAATACGCATCATATGCATCACGAAGACATTACCGAATATATCCCCCAGCGCCCGCCGATCGTCATGATCAGCAGGCTCATCGAAGCGGGGGAAAAGAACATCCGCACCGAGCTCGACGTGGCGGCCGACAACGTGTTCGTTGAAAACGGAACGCTCATGGCCCCGGGGCTCGTAGAGAATATCGCGCAGACGGCCGCGGCCAGGGTCGGGTTTCTCGCCAGGCGCGACAATGTGCCCGTGCCCCTCGGCTTCATCGGCGCCATTCAAAACCTCGAAGTACTGGAGCTCCCGCCCGCAGGATCCACCCTCCAGACAGAAATCCTTATCACCCATGAACTCTTCAACGCCACCGTGGTCAAAGGTTCCGTTCAACTGAACGGCCGGACGCTGGCACAATGCGACATGAAAATTTTCATCGCCCAAAAACCATAAAACAAGAGTCACCATGAAACTGAAAAATCTCGTTTTGCCCGTGATCGCTTTCGCCCTTAGCGCATCCGCCGCAAACGCCCAGACCGCCAAAGACGTATTCGACACGGAAACCAAGCTGACCTGGATCGGCCTCGACTGGACCAAAACCCGCCTCATCGGCGACGCCGCCGCCAAAGCCGATCAGATCGTAGAAAAAAACTTCGTGGAAGTAAACCAGAAAGTGGTGAACGAATACAAGAAGTTCGACGTAGCCAAAGCTTTCCGCCGCAGCGAAGTGAGCACAGACATCGGGCCGGTTAACAAAAGGACCGCGAAGATCGATCCGGACAACCTGCTGTCCGACAACTCCGACGATTACCAGCACCTCAAGCCCGAAGACATCACCACCCTCGTGAAAGGGTTCGATTTCAACGGCAAAACCGGTATCGGCATCGTTTGGTTCGTGGAAGGCATCAACAAAACCAAGAAGGAAATGTCGGCCTACGTAACGCTGGTAGACATGAAAACCAAAAAAGTACTGTTCACCGAGCGCATGGTGGGAAAGATGGGCGGCAAGTTCGGCGTGGCCTTCGGGTATGCCAACATGTACCTGTCCGGCGTTAAATCCATCCTTGACGACATCGAAAAAGACAAGTACAAAGAGTGGAAATCCACTTACGGAGGATAATTTTAATTGAAAACATCAACATCATTCATGCAACCTGTATTGAGCGAAGAGGCGGAAGTGCTGGTCCGGTTTAATGAAGCAGATCCGCTGGGCATTGTGTGGCACGGCAATTATATCCGGTATTTCGAAGACGGCAGGGAAGCCTTCGGCGCGAAATACAGGTTGCGTTATCTCGACATTTTCGCGCATGGGTACACGGTGCCCGTCGTGAACGTGGAATGCAATTACAAGCGGCCTTTGCGGTATGGCGATAAAGTAAGGGTAGAAACCCGCTACATCCCTACGGAAGCCGCCAAGATCCGTTTCGAGTACACCCTGTACAACGCCGAAACAAGCGAAGTGGTTTGCACGGGCGCCTCCGTGCAGGTGTTCCTCGACAAGGAAGCCGACATCCTGCAACTTACCGTTCCGGCGTTTTTCGCGGAATGGAAAAAACAGTGGGGGGTGTCATGACGAAGGTGTACGTAGCTGCGGAAAACATCGTGTCGCCCCTGGGGCTCACGGCCCAGGCCAACTTTGACCGCCTCCTCGCCGGAGAAAGCGGTATCCGCCGGCAACCCGGCGGCTTTTTCGCTTCCGCCCTGCCCGAAGAACTGCTGCGCCCCGCCGCGGCATCGGCCGGCCTGGCGGACAACACCCGTTTCGAGCAGCTGACCGTACTCAGCATCAAAGACGCGCTTTCCCGCACGAAAGTGCCCATCGGGGATCCGCGCACCGCCTTCATCCTGTCCACCACCAAAGGCAACATCGCCTTGCTGGAACAGGGGAAAGCCGGCCAGCCCGGCGCCTCCATGCTGCTGCACGCCACCGCCGCACAGGTTGCCAAAACCGTAGGCGCGGCCGCACAGCCTATCGTGGTGAGCAACGCCTGTATCTCAGGCCTCCTCGCCATCCTCATCGCCCAGCGCCTCATCCGCGCCGGGCAATATGACCATGCCGTGGTTTGCGGGGCCGACGAACTGACCAGGTTCGTCCTGTCCGGCTTCCAGTCTTTCCAGGCCGTTTCCGACGAGCCCTGCCGCCCGTTCGACGCGGCGCGCAAAGGGGTGACCCTGGGGGAAGGAGCGGCTACGGTCGTTTTAACGAAGGACACGACATTGTTGCCGGCCGGCGAAGCCATCCTCCTCGGGGAAGGCGCTTCCAGCAACGATGCCAATCATATTTCCGGTCCGTCGAGAACGGGCGCCGAACTTTCTTCCGCGCTTGTTTCCGCGATGCACCGGAGCCGCCTGGGGCCCGCGGATATCGGGTTCGTATCGGCGCACGGTACCGCCACGCTGTACAACGACGAAATGGAGGCGAAGGCTTTCCATTTGTCGGGTTTGCAGGATGTTCCGGTCAACAGTCTCAAAGGCAACTACGGCCATACCCTTGGCGCGGCGGGGCTCATAGAGACGGTGGCCGGGATATATGCCATGAAACAAGGTGTGGTATTGCCGACCGCCGGCTTTGAATCATCCGGAATCAGCCATCCATTGATGGTGAGCAGTCAACTCGGGCAACGTACCATCCGTCATTTCCTCAAAACCACTTCCGGTTTTGGAGGGTGCAATGCGGCGATGGTGTTCAGCCGTGTGACATTGTAAAAAATTAAAAAAGCAGATCACCCATGAACTTTTTCACGAAGGAAACGAAAACCGCATTACAGGCGAAAGAACAGGCCCTCTGGCTGGCTTTTGCACCCATTGCTTTCCAGGCTTCCAAGGCGCTGAGAGACATGGGCGTCCTCAAAGCCGTGTCTGACGCGGGCATGCAAGGCGCCACCATCGACGAGATACTTCCCAAAGTGAACCTCTCCCGGTATTCGCTGCGCGTGCTGCTGGAAGCGGGCCTGGGCATGGATATGCTGCTGGTGAACGAAAAGCGCTACACCCTTTCGAAAACCGGTTATTTCATCCTGAACGACGAGCTCACCCGCATCAATATGGACTTTTCGCACGATGTGTGCTATAAGGCCATGTACCATCTGCAGGACAGTTTGACGGAGAACCGTCCGGCGGGGCTGCAGGAGCTGGGCCCGTGGGAAACCATCTACCAGGGGCTTTCTATCCTTCCCGAACCTGCCCGCACCAGCTGGTTCAACTTCGACCATTATTATTCCGACCTCGCCTTCCCCGGCGTACTGCCCATCGTGTTCGGGCAGAAGCCCAAAAAGCTGCTGGACATCGGCGGCAATACCGGGAAATGGTCGATGGCTTGCGCGGGATACGATAAAGACGTGCATGTGACCATCATGGACCTGCCCGTTCAGATCAACGTAGCGCGCCAGAACATCAACGAAGCGGGCCTGCAGGACCGGGTTTCCTTCTTCGAGACGAACATCCTCGACGAGAGCCTGCCGTTTGCGCAGGGCTTCGACGTGATCTGGATGAGCCAGTTCCTGGATTGCTTCTCCGAAGAGCAGATCATCAGCATTCTCCGCCGTTGCCGCGAAGCGCTCAACGATGGCGGCAGCGTGTTCATCCTGGAACCTTTCTGGAACAAACAGCAATTCAAATCCGCCGCGTTCTGCCTGCAGCAGACGTCGCTCTATTTTACCGCCATCGCCAACGGCAACAGCCAGATGTACCACACCGACGAGTTTTACGACTGCATCCGTGCGGCCGGGCTGGAAGTGGTGATGGAGAACAACAACGTGGGGCTGAGCTATACCCTGCTGCGTTGCGTGAAAGCATAAGCAATTAAAAAACCCTTCCATATGACAACTGAAAAGGTGGATGTTTTAGTGATTGGCGCCGGCCCCTCAGGCACGGTAGCCGCATCCATAATCAACAAGGCCGGCTATTCAGTGAAGATCGTTGAAAAGCTGAAGTTCCCCCGATTCGTGATCGGCGAGAGCCTGTTACCCCGATGCATGGACGCGCTTACCGAAGCTGGCTTTATCGATGCCATCTCCGAAAAAGGCTTCCAAAAAAAAGCCGGCGCAAAATTCGTCAAACAAGGCAGGATTTGCGACTTCACCTTTGCCGAGCAGTACACCCCGGGCTGGCAATGGACATGGCAGGTAACCCGTGCCGACTTCGATCATACCCTCGCGCAAACCGTCGAAAAGATGGGCGTACCGGTGGAATATGAAACCACCGTGACAGGGATCGTCTTCAACGGTTCCGACTCCGTAACCACGGTGGAAGACATCCACGGCAACAAAAAACAGATCGAAGCCCGGTTCATCGTAGACGGCAGCGGATATGGCCGCGTGATCCCCAAACTGTTCAACCTCGAAAAAGAATCCGTTTTACAACCCCGTAAAGCATTATTCGCCCACACCAACGACGTGCGCCGTTCCATGGCCGACGAGCCCAACCGCATCACCGCCGTTGTGCACGACAAAGGCGTATGGATCTGGATCATCCCGTTCTCGACCGGCATCACTTCCGTCGGTTTCGTCGGCGATCACACTTTTCACGACAAATTCTCCGGCACCCAGGAAGAAATGTTCCGCGCCATGCTGGCCTCCGAACCTTATACGGCCGAACGTTTCAAAGACGTGGAGTTCCTCTTCGAGCCGCGCAAACTGGAAGCCTGGAGCGCCACCACCGATAAATTCTACGGCGAAGGGTTCGTGCTCACCGGCAACGTGACCGAATTCCTCGACCCCATCTTCTCCTCCGGCGTAACGCTGGCCACCGTTTCCGCACAAACCGCGGCCAAACTGGTGATCCGCAAGCTGCAGGGCGAAAACATCGACTGGGAGAAAGAATACATGGAGCCCACCATGCAGGGCGTGAACGTTTTCCGCTCCTACGTGATGGCCTGGTACGAAGGTACCCTCGACACCATCTTCTTCTCCAAAAATCCCGATCCCGTCGTTAAAGCACAGATCTGCTCCGTTTTGGCAGGATATGTGTGGGACCAGAGCAACCCTTACGTGGAACTGCACGCCACCGAACTGAAAAGGCTCGCGCGCAAAATCGAACTAACGGAAAAACTGGGTAGCCTATCATGATAAAAACAGGCATTTATATCAACGCATCCTGCATCATCCGCCACCATTCGGCGGAGAAAAACGGCCAGCCCGTATACGAGGCGCGGCATGCAGACCTGCCAGACTTCCTCCGCGGGCTGTACGACCGCTTCAGCGGGCAATATCCCAAGTTCCACAAGATGGATCTGCTCTCGAAGCTGGGATGGGCCGCCACGGAGATTTTGCTGCAGGATATGCCCATGGATATGTATGCCCCCGAAGATACCGGCGTGATCCTCGCCAACGCGAGCAGCAGCCTGGATACGGACGAGAAATATTTCGAGACCGTGCACGACATCGCCAGTCCGGCGCTGTTCGTGTACACCCTCCCCAACATCGTGATCGGGGAGATCAGCATCCGGCACAAGTTCAAGGGCGAAAACGCCTTCTTCGTGCAGGAACGTTTCGATACGGCATTTATAACGGGTTATGCGGCGCAACTGCTGGAAAGCGGCGCCGTGAAAGCCGTGGTGTGCGGATGGGTGGAGCAATACCACGCCGGGCACGAAGCGGCTTTTTACCTTTTGGAAACAACCCCGCGCGGCATGGCTTTGCCGTACAGCGCGGAAACAGCGGAAAAATTGTATAGATAATATGGAAAAGTTGATGCAGGATCTGAAAGAGCAGATCATTCAACAATTGAATTTGCAGGAAGTGAAACCTGAAGACATCGGTGACGACCAGCCGCTTTTCAAGGAAGGGCTGGGGCTCGACAGCATCGATGCACTGGAGCTGATCGTGTTGCTGCAGCAGCATCATAACATCCGCATCGCCAAACCGGAAGATGGCCCGAACATTTTCTATTCCGTTCGTACCATGGCCGAATACATCACCGCAGAGAAAGCGAAGCAGGCATGATGAAAGGGAATGTATGGATAGCGGGAGGCGGCGTCATTTCCGGCATCGGCCGGGACCTTGGCGAGTGCATGGCTTCGTTTGAAGCGATGCGCCCGGGCATGGCGTACATGCAGCACCTGCGGTCCGCACACGCCCAAACCTTTCCCGTTGTGGAAGTGAAAGCAGGCAACGAAGAACTGGCCGCAATCGCGGGAATGCCCGCCCACTGGAGCCGCACCGCCCTCCTGAGCCGCATCGCCGCGCAGGAAGCCTGGGACGCTTCGGGCCTGGGCAATATTTCCGACTACCGCGTGGGGCTCGTGTCGGCAAACACCGTTGGCGGGATGGACAAAACGGAAGATTTCATGGAAGCCTTCCTGGCAGACCCTTCCAGGGGAAAACTCCGCCAGGTGGTACACCACGAATGCGGCGCCGTAACAGAACTGGTGGCCGACGCCATGGGCATCCGCCACCACGTTTCCACCATCAGCACCGCCTGCTCGTCGGGCGCCAACGCGCTGATGTACGGCGCCCGCATGATCCGCGCCGGTATGCTGGACGTGGCGATCGCCGGGGGGACCGACGCTTTGACGCGCTTCACGCTCAACGGCTTCAACACCCTCATGATCCTCGATCAGCAAAACTGCCGCCCGTTCGACGATACCCGGACCGGCCTGAACCTCGGTGAGGGCGCGGGGTACGTAGTGCTCGTGTCTGACGCCGTGGCGGAGAAAATCCAGCCATGGTGCCGCCTCGCTGGGTTCGCCAACGCCAACGACGCCTATCACCAGACGGCTTCATCGCCCGATGGCACCGGTAATTTCCTGGCGATGAAAGGCGCCCTGGAAATGGGGGGATTGCAGCCGGAAGACATCGGCTACATCAACCTGCACGGCACCGGCACCCAGAACAACGACAGCTCGGAAGGCCTGGCCATTTCCCGGCTGTTCGTCAACGGCGTGCCGCCCGCCAGCTCCACCAAGAGCTTCACGGGGCACACGCTGGGCGCCAGCGGCGGCATCGAAGCGGTATTTTCCGCGTGGGCGCTGCGCGAAGGGATCATTTATCCCAACGCCAACTTCTCCGTGCAGATGAAGGAACTGGCCTTTTCGCCGGTCACCGCTTTTTCACGGGGCAACGGCCTGCGGAACGTGATGTCGAACTCCTTCGGGTTCGGCGGCAACTGTTCCAGCCTGGTCTTTTCAAAGGAATAACACATGAAACGGAGCAAATGCGAAGTTCCATCCGTCAAAAATGTCAAAAGTAAAAATTAACGGATGACAGCATTCATACAAGGAACAGGATGCGTGTCGGCGCAGGACAGCCAGGTTTTTCCGGGTGAGATCCGGCATTACGAAGGCGACCGCCTGCCCGTGGCCGACCCGGATTACAAACAGTGGATCGATATCAAACAGATCCGCCGGATGGGCCGCGCCATCAAAATGGGCGTTGCCGCCTCGCACATGAGCCTGGAAGCCGCGGGTATCCAATCCCCCGACGCCATCATCATGGGCACGGCTTACGGATGCCTCGCCGATACGGGCGTGTTCCTGCAGAAACTGGTGAGCCAGCACGAAGACATGCTCACGCCTACCGCTTTCATCCAGAGCACGCACAACACCGTAGCCGGCCAGATCGCCCTGCTGCTGGGATGCCACGCGTATAACAACACTTTCGTCCACACCGCATTTTCTTTGGAAAACGCGTTGCAGGACAGCCTGCTCATGCTGGCGGAAGACCCCTCGCGGAAAATCCTCGCCGGCGCAACAGACGAAATCACCGAATATTCGCATACCATCCTGCGCCGCTTCGGATTGTATAAAAACGCCTCCACCGCCGCGTTGCAACGTTCCGGGACACCGGGCACCATGGCAGGGGAGGGCGCCGCATTTTTTGTATTGGGTTCGGGAAAAGACGACAAATCCCTCGCGCAACTCACCGTCGTAGACATGCTGTATCGCCCCGCATCCGAACAGGAAACGGCAGACCACTTGCTGGATCTCCTGCGCCGCAACGGGTTGGGGCCGGAAGATATTTCGCTCGTGCTCTGCGGCCGTAATGGCGATGTTGACAGCGACCGCTACTACGAAAGCGTAGAAGTCCGGCTCTTCGGGGCCACGCCGGTAGCGGCATTCAAGCATTTCTGCGGAGAATATCCCACCGCATCGGCCTTCGCCGTGTGGATGGCCGCGGGATGCCTGCACCGTGGCGCTGTTCCGCAGGAAGCCATGGTAAAAGGCGATGCCCCGGCGAATCCGGAGCGCATCCTCGTCTGGAACCATCATCAAGGCACCCATCACTCATTTATTTTGCTGGAGAAATGCTGAGGGCATTCGTCATAGCAGCGGCGGCGGCAGCCGCAGGCGTCATCATCCTGCTTCACGGCGGATGGGCGGCCACGCCTGCCTGGAAGTTGCTCATACCTTTGCTCGTAGCTTCGGGATTCGCGACCTGGGGGGCCATCAACGTGCGGTCCAACTATTTCGTGCGCACCCACAGCAAAGGCAAACGTTCCGATAAATCGGTAGCGCTGTCGTTCGACGACGGGCCGCTGACCGAATTCACCCCGCAGATCCTCGACATCCTCGCGCAGTTCAACGTGCGCGCGGCGTTTTTCTGCATCGGCCACCGCGCGGAGCAGGAGCCGGCGCTCATGAAAAGGATCGTGGGCGAAGGGCACCTCGTCGGCAACCACAGCTTTTCCCACAGCCCAACTTTCGATCTGCAAACCACCGCGGCCATGAAGGCGGACCTCGCCAGGGCGAACCAAGTCATCAAATCCGCTACAGGACTGCAACCCAGACTGTTCCGCCCGCCATACGGCGTCACCAATCCCATGCTCGCCCGCGCGATCCGGAAAGGGAAATTCATCGCCGTGGGATGGAGCGTCCGCTCGTTCGACACCGTCATCAAAGACGAAGACAAACTGTTCGAGCGCGTAACAAAGAAAATCGAAGCGGGAGACATCTTCCTCTTTCACGATACCGCCGCGGCCACCGTCAGGATTTTGCCCGCGCTCATCAAGCAACTTAAACGCGATGGCTTCGCCATCAAACGATTGGATGAACTTTTAAACATTCCGGCTTATGCGTAGATGGACCATGATGTTGGCAGCGACTTTCATTGCGCTGCAAGTTGCCGCCCAGAGCGGGTTCAGGCCCGTTTCCGACCTCGATCGGTTTAAACAGGAATTTGCCCGCACGGCGCAGCAGACGCAGTCGATCAAAAGCGATTTCGTCCAGGAAAAGCACCTCAGCCTGCTGGCCGATAAAATCACCAGCAAGGGGAAATTCTGGTTCAAAAAGGAAAACCGGGTGCGGATGGAATATGCGTCGCCCACGTATTACCTCATGATCATCAACGGGAAGAATGTCCGCATCAAGGATTCCCGGACAGACAGGAGCATTTCCACCGGCGGCAATAAACTGTTCGAACAGATCAGCAGAATTACGGCCGATTGTGTGCAGGGGAATGTGCTGAACAACAAAGATTTTACCGCCAAAGTGCAGGAAAACGATAAACAGTATCTTTTACAGTTGACGCCAGTGGCGAAGGGGATGAAGGATTTCTTCTCCTCGATCGAGCTGCTGGTCGACAAAAAAGACCTGGGCGTGGCGAAGATCGTCATGCACGAAGCTTCGGGCGACCGTACCGAAATGAATTTCACCAAAAAAGAGCTGAACGCCGCCATACCGGATGAGATGTTTGCTGTTAAATAGCGTATTGCTGCTGGGGCTCGCTTCCTGCGGATCGGCCTACAAAGGCCTGCAGCGCACCGATGCGGACGCCGCCGCGTGCCTGGAAAAGTTCCGGCCGAAGTTCGGTTCGCCCGCGCTGTACAGCACGCAGGTCGATATCCTGCAGCACCATTTGTCGGGTTTATTGTATTTCCGGCCCATGGACAACGGCAGCATGCGCGTATTGTTCATGAGCGAAATGGGGATGAAGTTTTTCGATTTCGAGTTCACGAAAGACGGTTCCTTCATCAAACACTACATGCTCCCGAAAATGGACAAAAAGGCGGTGGTGAAAACGCTGCGGAAGGATTTCGATATGGTGCTCATGCGCCGCGATCCGGCCACGGCCAAGACCTTCACGGGGAACGGCCTGCGCTACACCGCCTTCGATCTGCCGAAGGGGAAGATTTATTATATCACCGACACGGCCTGTACCCAACTGGTGCGCGTGGAGAACGGCTCGCGCCGCAAACCTGTGGTAGACGTGTGGTTGAAGCAATACAGGAATGGTGTGCCGGATAGCATAGACATCCGCCATCATGCCGTCAAATTCAATATTTCATTACAACGCGTAGAAAAATAATGTTAACAGGAAAATTCTTTACCGTCGTATCCCAACAGCGACCGGCTGACAATTCGGTCCACTATACGATCGACTGGAACGGCGCGCATCCCATTTTCGAAGGGCATTTTCCCGGGCAGCCCGTTGTTCCCGGCGTTTGCATGATGCAGACCATCCAGGAGCTGTTGTCGGCCGCCGTGGGCAAGACTTTGCTCGTGGAAAAGGCGGCGAACATGAAATTCCTCAACATGATCGACCCCCGCGTGAGCCCGCAGGTGACCGTGGAGATCGTTTATACGGAAGAGGAAGGGGGATACAAGACCAATGCCGTCATCAAACACGAAGCCACTACGTTCCTGAAGTTCCAGGGCCGTTTCAAATGATCATGGAGCAACAGGGTACATACGACGCACAGTTCGGCGAGCGCAAGGTTTGCGTGCTGATCCCGACCTACAACAACGCCGGCACCCTCGGGGCCGTGCTGGAGCAGGTGTTGGCGTATACGCGGCACGTGATCGTGGTGAACGACGGCGCAACGGATGATACGATGGCCGTGCTGGAGCGGTTCCCGCAGATCAATGTGCTGGCTTACCAGCCCAACCGCGGCAAAGGCATCGCCTTGCGCAGAGGGTTCCGGTACGCGTTGGAACAGGGCTACGATTTCGCCATTACGATGGATGCGGACGGGCAGCACTACGCCAGCGATTTGCTGACGTTCCTCGACAAAGCCGACAAAAGCGACCCCGCGATCCTCATCGGCGCGCGGAACCTGCACCAGGAGAACATGCCCGGCAAAAACACTTTCGCCAACAAGTTCTCCAACTTCTGGTTTTATGTGGAAACGGGGCTGAAAGGGCCGGACACGCAGTCGGGCTACCGGTTGTACCCGCTGTTCGCCATGAAGGGGATGCGTTTCGCCTGTACCAAGTACGAATTCGAGATCGAAGTACTGGTGCGCTGCAGCTGGAAAGGGATCCGCATCGGCTGGGTGCCGGTAGGCGTGTATTATCCGCCGGCAGAGGAAAGGGTGTCGCACTTCCGGCCGTTCCGGGATTTTTCGCGGATCAGCGTGCTCAATACCGTGTTGGTGACCATCGCTTTCCTGTATATCCATCCGCGGAACCTGCTGCGGTTCATTTTTTCGAAAGACGGGTTGCGGTACATCTGGCGCGAGCAGTTGCTGGCGGCAGGGGAGAGCAATGGAACGAAAGCCGCGTCTGTCGGGTTCGGTGTTTTCATGGGGATTTTCCCGGTGTGGGGGTTCCAGATGCTCATCGCCGTGGTGATCGCGCAATTGCTGAAGCTCAACAAGGCTTTGGTGCTCATCGCTTCCAACATCAGTATTCCGCCCATGATCCCTTTCATTTTGCTGGGGAGCATGCAAATGGGGCGGTTTTTCGTGAAGGAAGATACGACATGGTGGCTTTTCAAAATCGGGAGCAACATCTCATTCGATGACGTGAAACAAAACCTTTTCCAGTATATCACGGGCAGTATTACGCTGGCCGTGGCGGCGGGGCTCGTGGCGGGCCTCGTTACGTGGCTGGCGCTGTCGGTTTTCCGGCGAAAGCGGGCCGCGGCGCAAACTTAAAACCGATACATGGGCACATTCTTCATATCGATCTACAATTTCTTTAACGCCCGTAAATGGCTGCTCTGGCTGTTTACGGCTTTCCTTTTTTTATCCGCCGCCTTCTTCGCCTCCAAAGTGAAGCTGGAGGAAGACATCACGCGCGTACTGCCGCAGGATCCCAAGATCGACCGGCTCAACCAGTTCCTCCAGAACTCCAAGTTCACGGACAAACTGGCGGTCATCGTTTCGCAGAAAGACAGTTCGGCCCCCGCAGCGCCAGACAGTCTCATCCTCGCCGCGGAGCAACTCTCCGCCGGCCTGCAGGCAAGCCCCGTGGCGCCCTACGTGTCTGCCGTCACCGCTAAAATGGAAGACACGCTGCTGTTCAGCTTGCTCAACCGTGTGCAGGCCAACCTGCCCCTGTTCCTCGAAGAAAAAGATTACAAAACGCTCGATACCCTCACATCGCCCGCCCGCGTGGCCGGCGCCATGGAAGGGAATTACAATACGCTCGTTTCCCCGGCCGGCATGGTCCTCAAAAAATCCATCGCCGCAGATCCGCTCGGGATCACGTGGATCGGGATGAAGAAGCTCCAGCAGCTCCAGGCAGACGATTCCTGGACCTTGTACGACGGCTACCTGGTGAGCAAAGACGAGCGTAACCTGCTGGTGCTCGTCACCCCGAAATTCGCGCCCGGTAAAACGGCCGATAACAAAGCTTTTCTTTCGCACCTCGATCACCTCATCGATTCCGTGGCGGCGGCGGTGCCTGCGGCGCAGGTCACCTTTTTCGGCGCAACGGCCGTGGCCGTGGGGAACGCGGTGCAACTGCGGCAGGATACGATGCTGACGCAGGGCATCACCGTGCTGCTGCTCATCGTCCTGATCGCCCTGTTTTTCCGCCGCAAGCGCGCGCCATTGCTCGTGATGCTGCCGGTGGTATTCGGTGCGCTGTTTTCCCTGGCCATGGTGTACCTCGTGCAGGGAAGCATTTCCGTGATCGCCATGGGCGCGGGTTGTGTGGTGCTGGGCGTTGCAGTGAACTATTCGCTGCACGTTTTCAATCATTACCGCCATTTGCCCGACATCCGCCAGGTGCTCCGCGACCTCGCCATGCCCATGACCGTGGGCAGCTTCACGACGGTTGGCGGCTTCTTCTGCCTGCAATTCGTAAAATCGCCCATGCTGCAGGATATGGGGCTGTTCGCGGGGTTCAGCCTCGTGGGGGCTTCGCTGTTTTCGCTCATCGTGCTCCCGCACTTCATCGTCATGGGCAAGGCGCCCGCGAAAGACGCGCCCGTCAAACACAATATCATCGACCGGTTCTCCGAATGGCGGCCGGAACGCAATAAATGGCTCGTATACGGCATCCTGGCGCTCACCGTCGTGTTTTTCTTCACCGCCGGAAAGGTGCGTTTCGAAAGCGACATGATGCGCATGAACTACATGCCCCAAAAACTCCGCGACGCCGAAGCGAAACTTAACCGCCTCAACGATTATACCGCCCAAACCGTTTACATGCTCTCTGAAGGCGCCAGCCTCAACGAGGCGCTGGAACGTAGGGCGGGAGCGGATTCAACGCTGCAACGGCTCCTGGCTACGGGAGCGCTGAAGAAAACCGGCGGGCCCGGGCATTTGCTGCTGAGTGAAAAGGAACAGCAAATACGGATCGAGCGGTGGAAGCAATACTGGTCGGCCGGGCGCGCCGGAGCCGTTATGTCGGCTTTGCGGCAGGAGGGGGCCAGATACGGTTTCAAGCCGGAAGCGTTCGACAAATTCCAGGCGCTCATCACCCAAAACTATTCCGTCACGAAACCGGAAAATTCGCCCTTGATGGATTTGCCCACCATCAGCGATTTCGTGACGTTGAAGCCCGGGAACGCTTCCCTGTCGGGTATCCTGAAGGTAGACCCCTCGCGGAAGAGCGAAGTTTACGCCGCCCTGGACGCATTGCCCGGCACGGTCGTGATCGATAAACAATACACCGCCAACCGCCTGGCCGTCGTGATCCGCGATGAATTCAACACCATCGCCTGGATGACGTCTGCCCTGGTATTCTTCGCGCTGTTGCTCACCTACGGCCGCATCGAGCTGGCGCTGATCACCTTCATCCCCATGGCCATCAGTTGGGTGTGGATTCTGGGGATTATGGGATTGCTGGGCATTCCGTTCAATATCGTCAACATCATCCTTTCCACTTTTATTTTCGGGTTGGGGGATGATTACAGCATTTTCACGATGGACGGGCTTTTGCAGGAATACAAGAACGGCAGCGAACATCTGCCATCCTTCAAGTCATCGATATTCTTTTCCGCCATCACAACGGTTTTGGGACTGGGCGTGCTCATCTTCGCGCAGCATCCTTCCCTGAAATCCATCGCGGCGATCGCGGTGATCGGGATATTGTGCGTGGTCATCACTTCACAGGTTTTGATCCCTTTCCTTTTCAATTTCCTCATCGCCAACCGGGTAGCGAAGAACAGTCGCCCGCCCTGGACGCTCTGGAGCTGGTCGAAATCGATGTTCTCGTTCATTTACTTCGCCTTTGGCGCGCTGGTACTCACGGGCGTCGGTTTCATCCTCATTAAGCTGAACCCTTTCAACAAGGAAAAAGGCAAGAAGATCTACCATAAACTGTTGTCGAAATGTACCTGGAGCGTGCTCCACATCATGGGCAACACCAAAAAAGTGACGATCAACGAAAGCCGGGAAGATTTCAAAAAGCCGGCCGTCATCATCAGTAACCACCAGTCTTTCCTCGACATCCTTATGTCTACCGCCATGCATCCCAACGTGGTGCTGCTCACGAACAACTGGGTGTACAATTCCCCCGTTTTCGGGAAAGTGGTGCAGATGGCGGATTACTACCCCGTGGCCGACGGCGCCGAAACTGCCATCGATCACCTGCGCGACCGCGTTGCCCAGGGCTATTCGGTAGTGGTGTACCCGGAAGGCACGCGCTCCCAGGATAAAAACATCAAGCGGTTCCATAAAGGCGCGTTTTTCCTGGCCGAGGAACTGGGGCTCGACATTGTGCCCGCGGTGATCCACGGCACGGCGTACTGCATGTCCAAAGGCGATTTCCTGCTGAAAGACGGGACGATGACCATGAAGATCCTCCCCCGCATCAAAGCCGGCGATCCCGCCTGGGGCGAAGGCTATGCGGCCCGCACCAAATCCATCAGCCGGTACTTTAAGGAAGAATACAGAAAGTTGAGCGAAACGCTCGAAACGCCGGCTTATTACCGCGAACAGCTGATGTATCAGTATATTTACAAAGGCCCGGTGCTGGAATGGTACATGCGCATCAAGACGAAAATGGAGCGCAATTACGAAGATTTCCACCGGATGCTGCCGGAAAAAGGCGATATCATGGACATCGGCTGCGGATACGGGTTTATGAGCTATATGCTCCACTTCGTGTCGCCGGGAAGGAATATGCTGGGAGTGGACCATGACGAAGAAAAGATCGCGGTGGCGCAGCATTGCTACATCCGCAACGAACAGGTGCAGTTCCGCGCGGCGGATATCACTACCTTCGATATTCCTGAAAAAGACGCTTTCGTGATGCTCGACGTGCTGCATTACCTGCAGCCGGATCAGCAGGCCAGCCTCATTCGCCGGTGCATGGACAAGCTCCGGCCCGGCGGCATCATCATCGTCCGCGACGGCGATGCGGCCATGGAAAAGAAACACCGCGGCACAAAGCTCACGGAACTGTTCAGTACCAAACTGCTCGGTTTCAACAAAACATCCGAACATCCCTTGTCCTTCTTTTCGTCCGCCACCCTGCGCCAGACCGTGGAAAGCCACGGCGGCACCATGGAGCGGATCGATCAGACGAAATATACATCCAATGTTGTTTTCATCATCAGAAAGCCAGATACGAACGAACATGCATAAGTACGACGTAGTCATAGCCGGCAGCGGCCTCGGCGGCCTGGTTTGCGGAGCGATCCTCAGCAAGAACGGCTACCGCGTGCTCGTACTCGAAAAAAACAAACAGATCGGCGGATGCCTGCAAACGTTCAGCCGCGACAAGACCATCTTCGATTCCGGCGTGCATTACGTGGGCGGCCTGGCGCCGGGGCAGAACCTGTACCAGGTGTTCAAATACCTCGGGATCATGGACAAACTGAAGCTGAAGCGGCTGGACATGGATTGTTTCGACCGCATCGCCTTCCGCGACGATCCCCGGGAATATAAAATGGCACAGGGGTACGAGGGGTTCATCGAAAACCTGCTGCACGACTTCCCCGGCGAGGAAAAAGCCCTGCGGGAATATTGCGAGATGCTAAAACATATCTGCGGCAAATTCCCGCTGTACAACCTGCGGATGGGGGATTACGGGGAGAAGGAATCTGTGTTGGGGATGGATGCGGCTACCTTCATCGAGGGGCTGAGCAGCAATAAAAAGCTCACGGCGGTACTGGGGGCGAACAGCTCGCTGTACGCCGGCGTCCGCGGGAAAACGCCCATGTACGTGCATGCGCTCGTGCTGAATAGTTATATCGAAAGCTCGTGGAAATGCCTGAACGGGGGATCGCAGATCGGGAAATGGCTCACCCGCGTGATCCTCGAAAACAACGGCACCCTGCTGAAACATAAGGAAGTCAAAAGGATCGTGGCCGAGGGGCGCGATGTGGAATTCGTGGAAACGGCCGACGGGGAGCGCTATCACGGGAAATACTTCATTTCCAACATCCACCCGGCCAATACGCTGGACATGCTGGAAAGCGACGTCATCCGCCAGGCCTACCGCAGCCGCATCAGCACCCTGGAAAACGGGAACGGCTGCCTCATGCTCAACGCCGTGCTCAAGCCCGGGCTGTTCCCCCACATGAATTACAATTTCTATTATCACGACGTGGAAGATGTGTGGAGCGGGCACGATTATTCGGAAGACGCATGGCCGCTGAATTACTCCATGTTCATCACCCCCGATCCCAAAGACCACCGCTTCGCCAACAGCTGCTCCATCCTCGCGTACATGAACATCAGCGAACTGGAGCCCTGGAAACATACGTTCAACACCGTTTCCAAAGAAGGGCCGAGAGGCGAAGATTACGAAGCGTTCAAAATACGGAAAGCCGAAAAACTGCTCGATATCGTGGAACGCCGCTTCCCTGTAATGCGCCAGTGCATCCAAAGCTACTCCGTAGCCACGCCGCTCTCATTCCGGGATTACATCGGCACGAACGACGGGTCGATGTACGGCATCCTCAAAGACTGTAACGATCCGCTGCGCACCTTCATCAGCGCCCGCACCAAACTGAACAACCTGTTCCTCACCGGGCAGAACCTCAACCTGCACGGCATCCTGGGCGTTACGATGACGGCCCTGCTCACCTGCGGGGAATTACTGGACATGGAAAAACTATTGCACGAGATAACCGAAGCATAAACAATGGCAAAGAATAAGAGCATCTGGAGGAGCATAGGGAAAATACTGGCGTACACCGCCGGGTTTTTCGTGTTGCTGATATTGGGGCTGTTCATCTACCTCTGGATCGTGGCGCGGATGCAGCCGCCAGACATCGCGGACAAAAGTGCGCTCCAATGGCAGCGCAAACAACTCGATTCCACGGCGTATACCCTGGGAAACAGCTGGTTCCGGAAGAGCAGGAGCGGTTTGTACGAAATGTATGTGGAAGGAAAACCTTTCGAAAGGGGCGTCGTGTACGGGAAGCTCGCCGAAGAGCTGGTGCAGCGCCAGGAAGATCATTTCACCGAACAGATCGGCAAAATGATCCCTTCGAAAACGTACCAGCATTTCCTGAAATACCTCATCGGCTGGTTCAACCGGAATATGGACAGGAACGTGCCCGAGGAATATAAGGAAGAAATTTACGGCGTATCGTTTGCCGCATCGCCCAATTACGGATTTATCGGCACCAATTACCAGCGCATCATGAACTATCATGCGGCGCACGACATCGGCCATGCGCTGCAGAACCTGGCGCTGGTTGGCTGCACGTCGTTCGGGACGTGGAACGGCCGTTCGGAAGACAGTTCCCTCATCATTGGCCGGAATTTCGATTTTTATGTGGGCGATAAATTCGCGGAAGACAAGATCGTGGCATTTTACCGGCCAGACAAGGGGCATCCGTTCATGATGATCACCTGGGGCGGATTTACGGGCGTGGTGTCGGGGATGAACATGCAGGGGCTGACGGTGACCATCAACGCCGCAAAGAGCGAAATCCCTTCGGGATCGGCCACACCGGTATCGCTCGTGGCGCGGGAAATACTGCAATATGCGGGGAACATCCAGGAAGCGTACGCCATCGCGGCGAAGCGGAAAATGTTCGTGAGCGAATCGTTCCTCATCGGTTCGGCGGCCGACAATCGCGCCGCCATCATTGAAAAGACGCCCGACAGTATTGCCTTGTACGATCCCCGCGGCAACGAGATATCCTGCGCCAACCATTTCCAGAGCCAGCAGCTGGGCGCCTCCCAGGCCAACCGGGAACAGCTGGCGGGAAGCGCGTCGCCCTACCGGTACGAACGATTGCAGCAATTGCTGGAACGGAACGGGAAGAACAGCGTCGCCAAAACCATCGCCATCCTCCGCGACCAGCGCGGGCTGAACGATGCAGACATCGGCATGGGGAACGAAAAAGCCCTCAACCAGCTGATCGCCCATCACGCCATCGTCTTCAAACCCAAAGAAAAAATCGTCTGGGTATCTGCCGCACCCTGGCAACTGGGCGAATTCGTATCGTACGACCTCAACAAGGTTTTCGCCATGAAAGGCCTCGCCTCCGACCACGAAATCTGCGACAGCAGCCTCATCGTCCCGAAAGATTCCTTCCTGCTTACCGACAACTATCGTAAATTCATGGACTTCCGCCGGCTCAAACAAGCCGTGATGGACGGGGAGGAGATCGACGTGCAACAGATCACGGCCGACAACCCGGCGTATTACCATGCCTGGGTGATCGCCGGAGATTACCTGTTCAAACGGAAACAATTCGCCGAAGCGAAAAAATATTACCAGCAGGCGTTGACCAGGGAGATCGCTACGGTCCCGGAAAAGGAGCACATCCTCCGTCAAATCGAAAAATGCGATAAACAAAAATGAAAGGGCTCGGAACAGATATCGTGGAAGTAGACCGCATCGAGGAGAAGATCGGCAAAAGCCAGGGCTTCCGCGAGCTGGTGTTTTCGCCGCTCGAGATCGCGTATTGCGAAAAGCAGGTCAACAAGTACGAAAGTTACGCCGCCCGTTTCGCCGCCAAGGAAGCTTTCCTCAAAGCCCTCGGCACCGGGTGGGCCGGCAGCGGCATGCAATTCAACGAGATCGAAGTGCGGAACAACGCCTCCGGAAAACCCGAGATTTTTCTCATCGGCAACGCCGCGCCCCTGCCCGAAGGCACACAGGTATTGCTGTCGCTGTCGCACGTGAAAACCGTGGCCATGGCTACCGTGGTCATTTTATAACCAAGGAATTATGTACATCCCGGATATAGAACTTCAACATCCCGCCGCCATCCGCCAGTTCCAGAACAAGGAGCTTCAGCACCTGGTCGGCTACCTCCGCCAGTTTTCGCCCTTTTACCGCGAATGGTTCGCCGCCAACCACATCGATACGGACGCCATCCGTTCGCTCGACGATCTGCAGCGCCTGCCAACGGTCACCAAGGAAGACCTGCAGCAGCGGAACTGGGATTTTCTCTGTGTCGACAAAAGCAAGATCGCCGAATATACTTCCACTTCCGGCACGCTGGGCCGCCCCGTGGTTATCCCGCTCACGGAAAAAGACCTCGACCGCCTCAGTTACAACGAATTCATCTCGTTCAGCTGCGCCGGCGGCACCGACGAAGACATTTACCAGCTCATGCTCACCCTCGACCGCCAGTTCATGGCCGGGATGGCCTATTACAACGGCATCCGCAAGCTGGGGGCGGGCGTGCTGCGCGTGGGGCCGGGCGTACCGTCGCTCCAATGGGAAAACATCCAGCGCATTCAGCCTACCGTCATCGTGGCCGTACCTTCCTTCATCCTCAAACTGATCGCTTTCGCGGAGGAACATGGGATCGATATCAACGCTTCTTCCGTGAAAAAGGCCGTCTGCATCGGCGAGAACATCCGCAACACCGATTTCTCGTACAACGTGCTGGGGAAGAAGATCACGGACAAATGGAACATCGATCTGTTTTCCACGTACGCATCCACCGAAATGCAGACCGCCTTCACCGAATGCCGCCAGGGCAAAGGGGGGCATCATCATCCCGAACTGCTCATCGTGGAGCTGCTCGACGAGCAGGACCGCCCCGTTCCACCGGGCGCTCCGGGCGAGGTGACCATCACTACGCTGGGCGTGGAAGCCATGCCCCTGCTGCGTTACAAGACGGGCGACATTTGCCAGTACGACGCAACGCCCTGCAGCTGCGGCCGCCAGACGCTCCGCCTTTCACCCGTGATCGGGAGGCGCAAGCAGATGATCAAGTACAAGGGCACTACGCTGTATCCGCCGGCGCTGTACGACCTGCTGAGCGATATGGAAGATGTGAAGGAATTTGTGGTGGAAGTGTTCTCCAACGAGATCGGGACCGACGAAATCCTGCTGCACCTGCATCCGCGCGAGGAGTCGGAAGACACGGACCGCCGCATCAAATCGTACCTCCAGGCCAAACTGCGTGTCATCCCGCAGGTGCGTTATTGCGCCATGCCGGAAATCCTCAAAATGCAGTTCCCGGAAAGCAGCCGCAAACCGGTCAAATTCATCGATAACAGGAAATAGTTTTAGAAGCTGAAAGTGGCGTTGGACGAGGGATTGTCCAGCTTCGTGCTTTGCCGGCGGCCGTTCACGATCGCATGCACCATGTGGCTTTGGGTGGCATGTTCCGCGTACAGGATATCGTTTTTGATGTCCAGCTTCCGGAACGGGGCCATGGGCGTGCATTCCAGGTAGCACCAGGTGGCGTCTTCGGAGATTTCGTAGCCGAGGTATTTGAGGGAGACGGGTTTGCCGTCGGCCGTGAGGAACAAATGCCTGCGGATATATTGCGCTACGAGGGAGTCCGCGGCAGGGCGGTTTTTGGGATGGATAATGTCCAGCGGCTGTTTCGATTCCTTCTTCAGGACGTTTTCCAGGTCGTCGGAAAAGATGCGGCAACTGATTTCCAGGGACTTGCGGGGGGCATTATAGCGTATTTCCGTGACACTCATGTAGAAAGGGTGCACTGCGGTCATGATCGCGGGCAGGCACCATTTAAATAGCATTACTCCCATTGGCCCTTAAAAATTTTTATATTTACCGGTAACTGATTAACATTACGAAGTTACGCAAAAATCTATGCCATGCAGGAGTTCAGCATGTATTTCGAGGAGGGCTGGCAACATATCGCAGATCTTGGAGGGTACGACCACATTTTGTTCATCATGGCGCTTTGTGCCGTGTATACGTTGAAAGACTGGAAGAAGGTGCTGATCCTGGTGACGGCCTTTACGCTCGGTCATTCGGTGACTTTGGCGCTGAGCGTGCTCAACATCGTGCGGGTACCTACCGACCTCATCGAGTTCCTCATCCCCGTTACCATCGTCTTAACGGCGCTGGCGAACGTTTTCAGGGGAGGGAAGGAGCCGGGCCGCGTGAAATGGAATTACTTTTTCGCGCTGTTTTTCGGGTTGGTCCATGGGATGGGGTTCTCCAACTACCTCCGCAGCATGCTGGGCTCGCAGACGGATATCCTGCAACCGCTCCTGGCCTTTAACCTGGGCCTGGAATTCGGGCAACTGATCATCGTAACCATCGTGCTTTTGATTTCCCAGCTGGTGATCCTGGTGGGAAAGGCCCCCCGCCGCGACTGGACCCTGTTCCTTTCCGCCGCTATCTTCGGGGTGGCGTTCGTCATGAGCATTGAAAGATTCGGAATTATACTGGAAAAATAAATCGAGATGACCATACGTTCCATCATAGGAAGCCTCCTCGTAGCTGCGCCCCTCGCAACAATGGCGCAGAACAACCCGGGGTCCAACCACGGCAACCGCTTCGAACAGCTGGGGTACCTGCTCGCAGATCCCAACATGTACCGCTCCGCCTCCGGCGTGCCCGGGCCGAAATACTGGCAGCAGCGCGCGGATTACGACATTACCGCGGAGCTCGACGAAGTGCAGCGCCGCCTCACCGGTTCCGAAACCGTGACCTACTACAACAATTCCCCCGATCCGCTCACCTACATCTGGCTGCAGCTCGACGAAAACGAGCACGACCCGAAGTCGGACAACAACAGCTTCGACGGCAGCAATATGAAAGACCGGATGAGCAGCCGCGAGATCGGCCGGCTCCTGGGCATGGAACAGGGCCACGGGGTGAACATCACCAAAGTGACCGACGCTTCCGGTAAAACGCTCCCTTATACCATCAACCAGACCATGATGCGCATCGAGATGCCGCAAACGCTCAAACCGGGCGAAAAGATCGTGTTCAGGGTAGACTGGTGGTACAAGGTCCCCAACCGCATGACCCTCGGCGGAAGGGGCGGGTACGAGCATTTCGCGGCCGATGGCAACGATCTGTACACCATCGCGCAGTGGTACCCCCGCCTCGCCGTGTATTCCGACTTCCAGGGCTGGCAGAACAAACAGTTTACCGGCCGCGGCGAATTCGCCCTCACCTTCGGCAACTTCAAAGTGAAATTGACCGTTCCGGCAGACCATGTGGTAGGCGGTACCGGCGAATGCCGCAACTATAAGGAAATGCTGTCTCCCGCACAGTTCCAACGCTG
Source organism: Chitinophaga sp. NPDC101104 (assembly GCF_050277495.1). Classification (NCBI taxonomy): domain Bacteria; kingdom Pseudomonadati; phylum Bacteroidota; class Chitinophagia; order Chitinophagales; family Chitinophagaceae; genus Chitinophaga; species Chitinophaga sp. NPDC101104. Next base: position 213,167 of record NZ_JBNNSF010000002.1, read on the forward strand.
GCAGCAGGCGCAGAAATCCACCGAGCCCGTCGAGATCGTGACCCTCGCCGAAGCGCAGGATGCCATCAAACGCAAATCCGACCGCAAAAAAACCTGGGTATTCGAAGCCACCAATGTCCGCGATTTCGCCATGGTAGCTTCCCGCCGCCTCGTGTGGGACGCCATGGGCGTGAATATCGAAGGGAAGCACGTGATGGCCATGAGCTACTACGGCCCCGAAGCCTATCCGCTCTACCGCCGCTATTCCACCAAAGTTGTGGGGCATACGCTGCGCTCCTATTCCAATCATACCATTCCGTATCCCTATCCGGTAGCCATTTCCGTGGAAGCGGCCAACGGGATGGAATACCCGATGATCTGCTTCAACTACGGCCGCGCCGAAGCGGACGGCACCTATAGCGAATCCACGAAGAACGGCATGATCGGCGTGATCATCCACGAAGTGGGCCACAACTTCTTCCCCATGATCGTGAACTCCGACGAACGGCAGTGGACGTGGATGGACGAAGGCCTCAATACCTTCTGCCAGTTCATGGCAGAGCAGGAGTGGGATGCCAATTTCCCCTCGCGCAGGGGCCCCGCGCACCACATCGTGGAATACATGAGCATGCCGAAAGACAAGCTGGAACCCGTGATGAGCAATTCCGAAAACATCATCATGTTCGGCCCCAACGCTTATGCCAAACCGGCCACGGCGCTGAACATCCTCCGCGAAACCGTCATGGGCCGCGAGCTGTTCGATTATGCTTTCCGGGAATATGCGCGCCGCTGGGCTTTCAAACATCCTACCCCCACCGATTTCTTCCGCACGATGGAAGATGCTTCCGCCGTGGACCTCGACTGGTTCTGGCGCGGATGGTTCTTCGGCATCGAACCGGTAGATATCGCCATCGACAATGTGAAGTGGTACCGGATGGACGCCAAAGACCCGGCCGAGACCAACAAAGCCGCCGAAGCCGCCGCGATCCGTGAAGACACGCACATCGCCAAAACACGGAATAAGGAAAAAGGGATGAAAACCGTCGTGGAACAGGATACCAGCCTGCAGGACTTCTACAGCAAATGGGACCGGTTCGCCGTAACGCCCGCCCAGAGCACCGCATGGCAGCAAATGCAGGCATCCCTCACGCCGGAGGAAAAGCAGCTGTACGACAGTAAAAAGAACTTCTATGAAGTAACGTTCCGCAACATCGGCGGCAATGTAATGCCCATCATCGTGGAATGGACGTTTGCAGACGGAACGAAGGAAACGGACCGCATCTCCGCATACATCTGGCGCCACAACGAGCAGGAAGTGACCAAAGTTTTCGCAAAAGACAAACAGGTGGTTTCCATGAAACTCGATCCCTTGCGCGAAACGGCGGATATCGACGAAAACAATAACAGCTGGCCCCGCCAGGCCACACCGTCGCGGTTCGAGCTGTTCAAGTCGGAACGCGCGGCACGTGGTACTTCCACAGGCGGCAACCCCATGCAGCAGGCACGTCAGTAACGGCAAAGAATTCAAAAGGAAAAGGTGCGGAAAACCGCACCTTTTTTTTATGAAATACAGTGAACGATGGGGTTACACTTTAACACGTTTCAGCGTCCTTAAATCGAATACCAGGATCTCGTCTTTGTCGGTCCTGTCGTATTTACCGTTGTTGTTGGAATCGTAATATCCGGTGATCACGATCGCCCCGGTGCGGGGATGGATGGTCCATTGCGCCGCGAAAAATTTGTCTTCCGTCAGTTGCGTTTTCTGCTTCCCGTCGGTAGACACGGCGATGATCTGGATGGGATCGTTCCAGTCGATGCCTTTTTTGTTATTGTCGAGATTGACGGTGCGGCCGGTTAAAAGTATCAGATTGATGCCCAGGCTGTCCATTTTCACGTGTTCCCAGCGGTGGATGGATGCGTCTGCCGGGAGGTCTACCCGGTTTTGCTCGCCGGTACGGGTATTGATGAAGAGCAGCGCATCGCCGTGACTGGCCATCATTTTGCCCACGCTTTCGACGCTGGCGATCACGTAATCGGAACCTGCAAGGGGCGTTAATTTGTTGAAAGTGTTGTAGTTGTACTTGTCCTGGCCATAGGCGGACGCGCACAACAGCATGCATAGTAAGGGAAGGAACGATTTCATTTTGACGTTTGTTTTAAGGATGGAATGGATGGATTTCACCAAAAAGACGAGCGGTATCGCGGAAAGTTTCAAGGAAAGTTGGATTGGGGGGAACGAAGAAGCCCGCCGTGGGATGCGGCGGGCCTTTTTTTATGGGAAGGAGGCGGTGTTCAGGTGGTGCCGTCCTTTTTGTCTTTCGGTTTTTTCTTGTCGCGGCCTGCTTCGCGGAGGGCGCGGGCGATGATCCATTCCAGCTGGCCGTTGACGCTCCGGAATTCATCGGCGGCCCAACGCTCGAGGGCTTCGTAGGTGTTGCCGTCGAGGCGGAGGACGAATGATTTCTTCTGTTCTTTCCCAGCCATGATTTATGCGTAAAGTGAACCGGTGTTAAGGACGGGCGTGGCGGATTTCTCGCCGCAGAGCACTACCATGAGATTGGAGACCATGGCGGCTTTGCGCTCTTCGTCGAGCGTAACGAGCTGTTTGCGGGAGAGTTGTTCCAGTGCCATTTCCACCATGCCTACGGCACCTTCCACGATTTTGGAGCGGGCGGCCACGATGGCGGTGGCTTGCTGGCGCTGGAGCATGGCGCCTGCGATCTCGGGGGCGTAGGCGAGGTGGCTGATGCGCGCTTCGCGGACAACGATGCCCGCGGCGAAGAGGCGCTCGTTCAGTTCCTTTTCCAGCAGGTCGTTCACTCTTTCACCACCGTCGCGGAGGGTGATTTCCGCGGTTTCGTCTTCCATTTTATCGTAAGGACAGCTCGTAGCGAGGTGGCGTACCGCGGCTTCGCTCTGGATCTGCACGTATTGCTGGTACCCTTCCACTTCGAACATCGCTTTGTACGTATCGCTTACCTGCCAGACGATCACGGCGGCGATCTCGATGGGGTTGCCCATTTTATCGTTCACTTTCAGCGTTTGTCCGTTCAGGTTATTGGCGCGCAGTGAAATGCGTTGCGAGCGGAAGAAGGGATTGATCCACAGCAGGCCGTTCTGTTTTACGCTGCCTACGTACTTCCCGAAGAAAGTGAGTACCCGTGCGTGGTTGGGGTTTACGATCATGATGCCTTTCGACACGAAGATGAAAGAAATGCCGAAAACGGGAATGAGGATTTTGGTGGCGGAATTGCCCGAGTTGGCGCTGATAACGATGCAGGCGGCGGCACCGAGGAGCAACAAGATGGCGACAACGAATGCGAGGTAGCCGGATACCGGCCGGTTGACTTTTTCCATGGTACGAGGTTAATTTAAAATGATATCAATTTGATATCAAATTTAGTTAAAAGATTTTGTATTTCCAGTATAGTGTGTAAAAAGAACATGAAGGGGGACTGGAAAATTTACGGTGTTAAAAAAGTTTGAAATTGTACAGGATTTACTATTTTGCCCCTGAGGTTAACCGGAATTGTCACGTTAGGAACACGCTAAGAAATCAGGGACTGGCCAGAATCGATCGCATTTTATCAACCACAATCTTTTATGTACCATAGCTTTACAGACGAGCAATTGTTATCCCTGTTGCGCAATGGCGACGCAGGGGCGTTCAATGCCATCTACGAACGGTACAGCAGGCCGTTGTACCTCTACATCCTCAGCAAGACGGATAGGGGGGAAACCAGCAAAGACGTGCTGCAGGACCTCTTTACCACGCTATGGGAAAAGCGCCAGGCCCTGGATATCCACTGCTCGCTCCGGTCTTACCTCTACCAGAGCGTCCGCCACAAGATCATCGACCTGTACCGGAAAAACGCTACCTATCGTAAATATCTCCAGCAACTGATCGAGCATTTCGACGCGCAGCCCCATAACATCTCCGAAACGTACGACTACAAAGCCAAAGCCACAGAGGTTTTCGAAGCTATCAACCGGTTGCCGGAAAAGATGAAGGAAATTTTCATGTTGAGCCGGTTCGAGAACCTGAGCATCGAACAGATCGCGTCGCGGCTCGAATTATCGCAGCAAACCGTTAAGAATCAAATCTCCAAAGCCCTGAAAATACTGCGTACACATTACACGCAGACAGATCTGCTGACCGTTGCGGTCGTTCTTACCTTGTTACAATAAAATTCCCGGCCGGATAGTACTTTTTTTTTGTTGGTGCGACATCCCTGTATCACCAACTAAAAAACAATCGCCGTGGATATTGAACAGATCCGAAAAGTCCTGGAGCGGTACACGCAGGGGAAATGCACCGATGAGGAGGCGCGTATCATCGAGCAATGGTTCGCCAGTGTGAACCGGCACCGTTCGGCCATGATACAGGAGGAGTTTTTGCAGGAGCAGCTGGAGGAAGTGAAGATGCGCCTCCAGGACCACGTTGCCACGTCGGAAACGCCCGTGGTGCCGCTCCGCCCGCGGCGCTGGCGCACCTGGGCCATTTCGGGCGCCGCGGCGCTCATGACGGGCGCCATCGCCCTGTCGTTCCTCTATAAACCCGCACCCTCCGCCCGGCCGGAAAACCCGGCGCCGCTGGCGCAGCATCACGCACCGGCCAAAACCAACCGCGTGGTGCGCAATGGTTACGTGGAAATCACCACGGCCAGGGGGGCAACGGAGAAGATCGTGCTGGCAGACGGGTCTACCGTCAACCTCAACGCCGGTTCCCGCCTGCGCTATCCTGTCAGTTTCAGCGGTGCCAACCGCGACATATATCTCGAAGAGGGCGAAGCTTTCTTCAAGGTGGCCGAAGATCCCCGCCATCCGTTCATCGTGCACAGCCGTGGCCTGGCCACCACCGCGCTGGGCACATCCTTCAACATCCGCGCATATTCCCGCGAGCAGCGCATCACCGTTGCGTTGCTGACGGGCAAGGTGAAAGTGGACCACGCAGAGCGCCAGGAAACGGTGATCCTGCTGCCGAGCGAGCAACTCAGCTTCGACTGCCAGTCGTTAGCCGTTGCCAAATCCAACTTCCACCAGGAAGACGATATCGTGGGCTGGAAACACGGCATCCTCAACTTCAGGGACGCTTCCTACAACGAAGTGGCCACGGAACTGGAGAACAGGTATAATGTAACGATGGTGAACGAATCGGGGAATATGGACTGGAACTACTCCGGCTCTTTCAGGGACGAGAGCCTGCAGGAGATTATCGAAACAATTTGTCAAATCAAAAACATCAGCTACGAACTGAAGAACGACACAATTTTCCTTACCCGCAAAAACTAGATGTATGAAAAAATGCCTACACCTTGTGTTGATGGCAGGGCTTGCGATGGCCATCGCACTGGCGGCTCCTTACACCGCCAGTGCTCGTGCCGAGTCGCAGGAACCCCGAAACATCAGTATCACCATCCAGGTCAAGAACAAGAACATGGAGGAGGTGTTTACTGAAATTGCCGCCAAGACAGGTCTCAGTTTCCATTACGACAAATCCGATCTGAACCTGAAGAAGAAGATCAACCTGAACTGCGTGAAGCTGCCTTTGGAAGAGGTGCTCGCCCAGCTCACGGAACAAACCGGACTGAAATTTACGAGAAAAAACAATAAGATCATCGTAAACCTTGAGGCCCCCGCAGGCGGCAGCTCAACGGCCGTTACGGACAAAGCGGGGGATGCCGCCCGCGCGGACAAGGAGATCCGCGGAAAGGTAAAGGACGCCAACGGTAACCCGCTGCCCGGGGTCACCGTTGTGATCAAAGGCACCAACAAAGGCACGCAGACCAACGGCCAGGGAGACTTCTCCCTCTCCGCCAACCCCGGCGATGTGCTCGTTATCCGCTTCCTCGGGTTCACCGCCCAGGAAGTATCCGTGGGCAGCGGCGATACCTATGATGTTGTTTTACAGGAAAATACACGCTCGCTCAACGAAATCGTAGTGACCGCCCTCGGCGTGCAGCGCAAGGCCAAGGAGCTCACCTACGCCACGCAACAGCTCAATAACGACGACCTTTCCCGCGTCAAAGACGCCAACGTCATCAACAGCCTCGCCGGTAAAGCCGCCGGCGTCACCATCAACCGCAGCGCCTCCGGCCTCGGCGGATCTGCCCGCGTGATCATGCGCGGCAACAAATCCACCCGCGAAAACCAGCCGCTGTACGTGATCGACGGGGTGCCCATGGCCAACTATTCCCCCTCGCAGCCCGCAAACGCCTTCGGCCAGTCCAACGATATACAGTCCGGCCCCGGCCGCGACGGTGGCGACGGCATCTCCAACATCAACCCGGACGATATCGAATCCATCAACATCCTCAAAGGCGCCTCCGCCGCCGCCCAATACGGCAGCCAGGCCGCCAACGGCGTTATCGTCATCACCACCAAACGCGGCCGCGCCGGCAGGATGCGCATCGACTTCTCCTCCGATTACAACCTCGAGAAAGTCATGCTCACGCCCGACCTGCAGTTCCGCTACGGTCAAACCAAAACCCCCGACGCCGGCCCGGCCAGCTGGGGAGAAAAAGGACAGTTCGACGATCATCTCGATAAATTCTTCCGCACCGGCGGCGCCTGGACGAACGGGATTTCCGTGAGCGGCGGCAACGAGATCGCGCAGTCCTATTTTTCCTATTCCAACCTGAACAGCAAAGGCGTTATCCCCACCAGCAAGTTCAACCGCCACACCCTCAACTTCCGCGAAACGCTGAAGCTGCTCAAAGACCGCCTCAGCCTCGATGCGAACGTGACCTTCGTTAAGCAAGACGCACGCAACCGGCCTGGCAGCGGTTTGTACTACAACCCGCTCATTCCGGCGTATGTTTTCCCCCGTGGCCAGGACTGGAACTATTACAAAGACAATTTCGAAGTGTTTTCCGTGCAGCGGAACATGATGACGCAGAACTGGTGGAATATCAATACCGATGCAGGGAAAGTCGGGGAAGCGGAAGTCCAGAACCCTTACTGGACGCTGCATCGCAACGTGCGCGACGAAGAGCGCACCCGCGCAATGGCCTCCCTCGCCATCAAATACCAGATCGCAGACTGGCTGTCGGTGCAGGCGCGCGGCAACTTCGACCGGTCGTACGACCAGTTCGAGCTGAAAGCGAATGCCTCTACCGATACGCGTATCGCTGCGGCCCGCGGCCGATATACGCTGGAGCGCGAATTCAATACGCAGATGTACGGCGATCTCATGCTGAACTTCAACAAAGACCTCACCAAAGACCTGAAACTTTCCGGCCTCGTGGGCGGCAGCATTACCGATTACAAACTGCGCGACCGCACCCTCAACGATGCGGGCATCGGGTCGGCCAACGGATTGCTGTATCCCAACATCTTCCAGCTGGCGAACATCGACCCCGCGTCGATCACCGTGCAGCAGGGGCTGGAGCGCAAACAGGTACAGGCCCTCTTCGCCAGCGCCAACCTGGGTTACAAGGATTACCTGTTCCTGGATCTGACGGGGCGCAACGACTGGTCGAGCACCTTCGCGTTCACGCCGACCATGAACAAGGGATATTTCTATTATTCCGCCGGTCTCACGGCCGTGCTGAGCGAGATGTTCAAGCTGGCCGAGCCCATCAGCTTCGCGAAGCTGCGCATTTCGTACGCCAAAGTGGGGAACGACCTGCCGGCCTACATCACGCGGCCTTCCACTTATAGCCTCCGTTTCCTCGGCGGTGCGAAGCAGCTGAGCTTCAATTCGCGGGTGCCTTATCCCGGCGAGTACATCAAGCCGGAAGACAACCGTTCTTTCGAAACCGGTGTGGAAGCGCGCTTTTTCAACGACCGCATCGGTATCGACGTCACCTATTACAATAACAACAACTTCCAGCAGTACATCGAGATCCCCGCGCCGACGGGCTCCGGTTACGCCACCTATTACCTCAACCTCGGGAATATCCGCAACACCGGCGTGGAAGCCATGCTGACGCTCGTTCCCGTGAAGAAGGGCGGTTTCACGTGGACGTCCAACATCAACTTCTCCTCGAACCGCAACAAGGTGGTGTCGCTGTCAGACATCGACCGCGTATCGTCGGCCACCATCTTCCGCCTCACCGAATCCGGCTCCAATATGTATGGTTCCGGTATCCGGGAAGGAGGGCAGTGGGGCGATATTTTCGTGCCCCGCATCCTGAAGCGCGACGGGCAGGGAAGATTGCAGCTGGATGCGGACGGCAAGCTCATGGATACCACGGGCACTTTCTTCGTCGGCAATCCCAACCCGAAATTCAACCTGGGATGGAACAACAAATTCGATTATAAGAATTTCACGCTGACATTCCTGATAGACGGGCGTTTCGGTGGAAAGGTGATGAGCCTGACGCAGGCCATCCTCGACAGCTACGGCGTGAGCGAGGAAAGCGCTAAACTGCGCGACCAGGGCGGGATCCGGCTGGATGCGGTGAACCACGAAGGCAAAGCCGTTCAGCCGTTGTACAATCCTTACCAGTACTATGTGGACGTGGCCGGCCGGGATGGTAACGGAGACGTATATATGTACGATGCCACCAGCATCCGCCTGCGCGAAATTTCGCTCAGCTATAAAATTCCCCTGAAATCGAAAGCCGTGCGCAACCTGACCGTTGGGCTGATCGGCCGCAACCTCGCTTTCCTGAAACGCGATGCGCCCTTCGATCCGGAAGTTTCCGCCGGCGGCGACAACCGCCTGCAGGGGGTAGACGTGTTCGGCATGCCCGCCACCCGTACGTTCGGCGCCAGTGTGAAAGTCGGGTTTTGATTCAACCAATAAAATCAACAGACGATGAAATCATTGCAATACATCTTCAAACGGAAAACGGTACTGGCCGGCGTTGCGGCAGCGATGCTCGCCACCGCCTGCACCAAGAACTTTGAAGATCTCAATACGAACCCCAACGGTATTTCCGAGGAAGAGCTGAAGCAAGACTTCATGCACATCGGCGAACCGCTCGGGCAAATCCAGCGCAGCATTTACGTGTACTCGCCGTCGTGGGTGGTACAGGTGCAGCAAAACCTTATGGGCGACCTGTTTTCGCAATATACCGCGGTGCCCAATCCATTCGGTAACCTGAATAACAACAACAATACCTACAACCTCGTAGACGGCTGGAACGTGGTGCTCTGGGGCTGCGCTTACGGCACCTACGCCAGCTCGCCCGAACAATCGGTGATGCCCGTTTGCCGTTACCTCGAAAAGTTGACGAAGACCGACTATCCGCAGTACTACGCCTGGATGAAAGTCCTGAAAGTGTTTACCATGCACCGGGTGGCCGATGCTTACGGCCCTGTCATCTACACCAAATACGGTGTCATTAACCCAGACGGCAGTGTGGATTACGATTCGCAGAAAGATGCGTATTACGCTTTCTTCGCCGACCTGGACGAGTCGATCAAAATTTTCACCCAATATGTGACCGAAGGGAAGGATATCACTTTCGCCGGATTCGACCTTTCCGATTACGCCGGTAGTTACCGCCTGTGGTGCAAAATGGCCAACACCCTGCGTTTACGCCTGGCGTTGCGGATCAGCAAGATCGACCCCAACAAGGCGAAGGCCGAAGGGGAGCTGGCGCTGAAACATCCGCTGGGACTGCTGGAGAAGGCCGAAGAAACGTTCGTGATCAACACGCGGCCGCTTGAGCACCCGCTGCTGGAGATTTCCAGCGGATGGGGAGACGTGCGCATGTCTGCCGCCATGGAATCGTACCTGACCGGTTTGAAAGATCCCCGGCTCAACGTCTACTTCGAAGAATCGAAAGAGTACCCGGGCCAGTACAAAGGCATCCGCCAGGGCGTGGAAATGACCACGAAAGCGCGTTACGAGAATTTCTCCGCCCTCAGCAAACTGCTTTTCTCCAATAAGAAAATCTTGCTGATGACCGCCGCGGAAGCCTGGTTCCTCAAAGCCGAAGCGGCAATTGAAGGCTGGCAGGGCGCCGGCGACGCGAAAACCAATTACGCGATGGGCGTGAAAACCTCGTTCGACCAGCATGGCATCGCCACGAAGTACGACGATTACATCGCCAATACGACCAACAAACCTGCGCCTTATGTGGACCCGAAGAATGGTGCCAACAGCATTCCCGACGGCGATCCCCTGCTCAGCACCATTACCGTGGCCTGGGAAGATGGCGCTACCAAGGAGCGCAAGCGCGAGCGGATCATCACCCAGAAATGGATCGCCGGGTTCCCGGAAGGGCAGGAGGCCTGGGCGGAATTCCGCCGCACCGGTTACCCGAAGCTTTTCCCCGTGAAGATCAACAACAGCGGTGGAAAGATCCCCAACGGAACGTTCATCCGCCGTGTGAATTTCGTAAGCACGGAGTACGAAACGAACCCGAAGGGCGTGCAGAAGGCAATCAATTTACTAGGTGGCCCCGATAACGGCGGCACCCGCCTCTGGTGGGACAAGCCATAGCAATAAATAGACATAGCTCATCTAAGAATGACCGGCCGGCCCTTTTGGGCCGGCTTTTTTTATGTGCTTAAACGTTTATTAGGCGGGTTTCAGGGGCAAAGAAAGGGCTCCCGCGCCCGGAGGGGCGGTGTGCAGGAAGGTAAGGGAAGGATTGCGTGTTAAGTGAATTTGGGCCTAGAGCGCTTCTTTCAGGCGAAGCTCGTTCTTGTATTCCTTTGGTGTTTTTCCGACGATTTCCTTGAAAAAGCGGTTGAAGTTGGACAGATTCTTGAATCCGCAGCTGTAGGCGATTTCGGCGATAGACCAGTCTTCCTCCGTAAGCCTTTTGCAGGCATGCCCGATGCGCACCTCGTTGAGGAACTGCACGAACGATTTTTTAGTCCGGTTCTTGAAGAAGCGGCAAAATGACTGGGGAGACAGGTTGGTGATGCTGGCAACGTCCTGCAGGGAAATTTCCTTCGAGAAGTTGTTCATAACGTATTTGAACACCTCGTCGATCTTGTGGTTGTCTTTCACATTATAGGCATGTGAATAGCCGGTAGACGCGAGGTAGTAGCAGTCCTTCGTTTCGGACAGCGTTTTGAGGATTTCCAGCAGGGAAATGATGCGCTCCAGGCCTTCTTTACGGGGGAGGGCGAGGATTTCGTCTTTCAGTTTTTCCTGTGTGGGACCGATGATCTTCATGCCGCGCTGGGCACGGTGGAAGAGGTCTGTCAGCGCTTTGGTTTCCGGAAGGCCGTAGAATTTGTCGCCGAAGATGTCTTTGGGAAAATAGATCACGACGGAACGGGCTTTGAGGGACTCGTCGTTGCGATGGTACGCCTCGTCGTTATACCACACATGCGGTATATTCGGACCGAGGAAAACCATATCGCCCACGTCGAAGCTCTCGATGCTATCGCCTACGATCCGCTTCCCCTGGCTTTCGGTTACGTAAACCAGTTCACATTCCGGGTGGAAGTGGAAGGGAGTGTTGAAATAGGGATCGCACCGCTCGATGATGGTGATCTGATTGTCGGCAAAGGCCCCCACTTTGATGAGAATGGGTTTCATGTTTGCTTCCTTATATGATTAATGTCCTGTGAATAAGTCGGCAAGGTTTTTTGCCATTTTAATTTCTATTCTGGCAAATTATGAAAATTAGGTTAAAAAAATACTAGTCTAGTTGATTTTCGCAGAACTTTTTTGTTTTCATGGATTTTCCGTAATTTGTCAATGCTAAATCGTTTGAGCGCATTCGCAACAACCAAATCATGAAGGGGATTTCCATTAAAGATATCGCCAAACAGGCCGGCGTATCGCCTACAACCGTGTCGTTTGTGCTGAACGGCAAAGGCCGGGAAAAAAGGATCAGTGAACAGGTGAGCAAGAAAATCCTGAAACTGGCTGCTAAACTTAAATACAAGCCGAACCAGCTCGCAAGGGGGCTCCGGACGGGCAAAACCAAGACCATAGGGCTTATCGTCGAAGATATCGCCAACCATTTCTTCGCCAACGTTGCTAAAATAGTGGAGGAAGAAGCGGACAAGTTCGGGTATAAGGTTTTGTACGGCAGCACGGAAGATAACCTCAACAAGGCGCGCGGGCTGCTGGAAGTGCTGGAATACAGGCAGGTAGACGGGTATATCATCACGCCCACACCGAACCTGGACAAGGAGATCGAGATACTGAAGAACAGCCGGAAGCCCATGGTGCTGATGGACCGCTATCTCCCGCAGATCCCAACCAACTACGTGATGGTGAACAACTTCCAGGGCGCATACGACGCGGCGGAATACCTCCTTAACCTCGGTTACCGCAAGATCGCTTACGTGACCACCACTTCCGAGCAAATCCAGATGAAGGAGCGCATGAACGGCTTTACGGCCGCCATGAAAGCGCATGGCGCATCCTTCCCCCGGAAAATGGTCAAAAAAATCCCCTTCTCGATCACCAAGGAAGAAGCGGTAGGGCAGATCATGGAATTCATGAAAAGCGTTCCCGGCCTCGACGCCATCTTTTTCGCCACCAACTACCTCGGCGTGTTCGGGATCGAGTCCATCAAAGACCTCGGCTGGAAAATCGGGGAAGATGTGGCGCTCATCAGTTTCGACGATCACGACCTTTTCCGCCTGCACACGCCGGGCATCACCTGTGTGTCGCAACCCATTCACGAGATCGCGCAGCACCTGGTGCAGGTATTGATGAACGAGCTGAACCAGCATCAGCACCAGATCAACCAGGTAGTGTTGCCGGCAACGCTCGTGAAGCGGGAAAGCTGCGGCAAGCGCATGAAGGCGGGTACGGTCTGAATGCTGATATATATAAATTTATTCCGGAAGCGCGGCTGCAGGGCCGCGCTTTTTTTATATAGGCGGTGTTCCCGCAAATTATAGATCCCCTTGTGCTTTTGCGGGGCGGATGCCTTCCGGCTGACGGACGGCCGCAAATTCCGGTCTGGTAACGTTATCGGTGCAACGCCGGTGCAAACGTCGGAGGCCCGCACGGTGACGGCTGGTGTATTTGGCAGTGATGTCAAATTCACGGGCGTTGATGGGATTTTCATAAACATTATGGGAATTTTAACGCTGCGTCAAAAAAAAGTTAATTTTTTATTTTGGAGGTAACGCAACTTTGACTAAGTTGCATCCGTTCGTAATTCGAATGCAAATCTGTGCGTGAAAATGAAAAGTGCCCCCGGGATGCCACAGGTTTTTTTTATTGCCAAAAACGCTAAAACGTTTTATCAATAAGGAAAACAGGGCAAGGGGAGAGGAAGGCTGCACAGGTTTTATTTGAAGCGATCCGCTAAAACGATTTATTAGACATTAACAGTGAACAGGGGATATAAAGCCAATTAACGGAAACCATCACCCTCCATTTATTATCAGCCACCGATTCAACCGTATGTAGACCGGCCTTCCACGCCGGATGGAATTGCATTGCCATGAATGATCGCTATGCCTGGATGCGCATACCCGTTATGACCTCCGCATCGCTTCGTTCAAGACGATAAGGGATATCTATTTTTTAATGTTTTTCATTCAAGTATCACAAATTAAAATCTAAGGAAGCTATGCGAAGAATTCTTCTGCTTGCCACGTTGCTGTTATGCTGCCTCGCCCCGCATGCCTGGGCGCAGCAAAAAAAAGCAGTATCCGGCTCGGTTAAAGATGCCACCGGAACGCCACTCCCAGGCGTCACCATCCTGGAAAAAGGTACTTCCAACGGTACCGTCACCACGGCCGACGGTTCCTTCAAGATCAGCGTAGAACCCTCCGCCACGCTGGTTTTCACCTTCATGGGCTACGCCCAGCAGGAAGTACCCGCCTCCGCATCCTCTTTCAACATCGTACTGAAAGACGACCAGCGCTCGCTCAACGAAGTAGTGGTGACCGCCATGGGCTTCAAGCGCGAACAGCGTAAACTCGGTTACGCAGTGACCGAGCTCAAAGGCGCCGAAATCGCCAAAACGAATTCCATCAACCCGGTTGCCGCCCTCCAGGGTAAAGTAGCCGGCGTAGACATCTCCGGCGCTGCCGGCGGCCCCCAGGCTGCCAGCCGTATCGTGCTCCGCGGCGCCAAATCGCTCAACGGGAAAGACCAGCCGATCTTCGTGATCGACGGTACCATCTTCGAGAACGATGCGTCAGACAATGCCGTGAACTTCGGTAACGTCCTGAAAAACTTCAACCCGGACGATTTCGAGACCGTTACCGTGCTGAAAGGCGCCGCCGCCACAGCGCTCTACGGCTCCCGCGCCATCAACGGCGCTGTGCTCATCACCACCAAGAAAGGCACCTCCCGTAAAGGGATCGGTGTAGACGTGAGCCAGACCGTTCAAATGGAAAGCGTATACAGGACGCCCATCGCCCTGCAAAACAAATACGGCGCCGGCCAGAACCCCTACTTCCGCCAGGAAGCAGGCGGCGTGCAGGCGATCGACTGGGTTGGCGGCTACAGCTACGGCCCTGAAATGCTCGGCCAGAACGTAAAACTGCCCAACGGCGAATTCGCCCCCTTCAGCGCACAACCCAACAACTGGAAAAATACTTACCAGACCGGTAAATATTACAACACCAACGTGGCGGTAGAAGGCGGTAACGAAAACGCGAACTTCCGCGCTTCGTACTCCCATCTGGACAATAACAGCGTAATGCCCAATAATGGCTTCAAACGTGATGTGTTCTCCCTGAAATCGTCCGCTATCGTTTCCAAATACCTCTCCGTTGAAGGCGGCGCATCTTACGCCACTTCCACTTCGCTGAACCCCACCCGCCAGGGTGGCGACTACACCAACGAAAACGTGGGCCGTAAATTCATTTACGTGTTCCCCCGTAACTATAACGTAGACTTCTGGAAATCCCGCTACAAAGTGCCTACCCAGAACGGCCGCGACCTCCTGGACGCGCTCGGCGAATATCCCGGTATCGACTACTGGTGGACGCTGAACGAAGACAGCTGGAAACGCAAGGAAAGCCTTTTCATGGGTAACCTCGCTTTCAACGTCACTGCGACCGACTGGATGAAATTCGTGCTGCGCGGTAACTTCAGCAACGAACAGTTGTCTGACGACCGCCGCCAGCTTGGCTGGGGCCCCAACTTCGGCGGTTCCCGCGGTATGTTCGCCACCGCCGGTCAGAACAAAACGCAGTATACCCTCACGGGTATCGCCATGATCTCCCCGAAAATCCGCAACAAAGACTGGACGGCCAACGTGAACGTAGGCGCAGAAATGTGGAACTCCGGGATCGGCAATAAATGGGATATGAATACCCGCGACGGGCTTCGTACCCCCGGTCTCTACGACATGAAAAACAGCGTGGGAACGGTAAATTCCAACTACTACGCCCTGGGCCGCAAACGCATCAATTCGCTGTTTGCCGCTGCCAGCGTTTCCTACAAGAACGCTTACTTCCTGGACGTGACGGCGCGTAACGACTGGTCCAGCGCACTGACCTATCCCAATGGTTCCGGCGACAATTCCTACCTGTACCCCTCCGTGAGCGCAGCATGGGAATTCACCGAGACTTTCAAGCAAAGCATGCCCTCCTGGGTTACTTATGGTAAACTCCGCGCGAGCTATGCTTATGTGGGCGGCGACCTCGATCCGTTCCTGAACAACACCGGTTATGTGACCGGCTCCATCTGGAACGGTGCCGGCCAGGCCAACCTGCCCATCAACAACATCTTCCAGCCCGACCTGCTGCCGAACCAGAACCTGAAGCCTTCCATGGCCGGTAACTTCGAATTCGGTGCAGACGTTCGTTTCCTGAACAACCGCCTCGGCCTGGACGTTGCCGTTTACCAGGCAGACATTAAAGACCAGATCATCCAGCTAGACGTTCCCTACGAATCCGGTGTGAAACGCAAGATCATCAACGCCGGTCACTTCCGTAACAGGGGTATCGAGGTGGCGATCAACGCCCGCCCCATCGAAGGGAAGAACTTCGGATGGGACCTCACGCTGAACGGTAGCCGCAACATCAACACCATCATTAAACTGGACCCCGCCATCAGCACTTACGAGCTGAGCAGCGACCAGGACGTCCGCGCCATCGCGCAGGTAGGCAAAGCTTATGGTGAACTGGTGACGGACTACGCGTACGTTCGCGATCCCAAAACGGGTCTGCCCATTATCAACAACGGCGGAACTTCCTTCAAACGCGGGTTCGCATCCGTAGGTAATATCACGCCCGATTTCAACCTCGGCCTGAACAATAACTTTACCTACAAGAACTGGAGCCTCGGATTCCTCATCCAGGCGCGCATCGGCGGCGACATCTTCTCCGCTTCGCACCAGTACGGTACCGGCCGCGGTACCCTGGAAAGCACCCTGCCCGGCCGCGACGCTGCCAGCGGTGGTCTTGCCTGGACAGACGCACAGGGCCGCCAGCGTAACGATGGCATGATCCCCGATGGTGTGTTCGAGAACGGCACCAAGCGTACGGTGAACGGAAATGAAGTGGACCTGAGCGGCATGACTTACCGCGACGCATATAACAAAGGATATGTGACCGCCATGAGCCCCTTTAATTATTATTCCATGATCGGCGACTGGGGTATCGGTATCCGCGAGGCTTCCGTGTTCGACGCAACGTATGTGGCGCTCCGTGAAGTTTCCGTTGGCTACAACATGCCTTCTTCCATCACCAGCAAACTGAAACTGAACAAACTCCGTTTGATGCTGGTTGGCCGTAACCTCGGTTACCTGTTCAACAATCTGCCCGACAACATCAATCCCGAAGGCATCCGTAACAACGCCACCTCCGCATTCTCTGAATATGGCGGTACGCCGTTCGTGCGGAATATGGCGTTCACCGTTCAGGTTGGTTTCTAACATCAAAAACGAAAGATTATCATGAAAGCAATGCATAAATTCGGAATGGGTGCGCTGGCACTGGCCACTTTCGCTTCCGCCTGCACCCGCGACTTTGCCGAGATGAACACGAGCCCGGAAATCAGCAAGGACATGAAGCCGGAGCAACTCATCACGCTGACGCAAAAAACGATGGTAGACCGCGATTTCGAGTGGTTCTACGATAACTACTCATACATCATGCCCTGGATGCAGTTCACCGTATCTTACCCGAACGGTAACCCGGCTTCCATTTTCAACCTGGTTTCCAACGTGAACGGGTTTTACTCGGCGTTCTATAACGACTTCGGCCGCAACCTGGCCGATATCCAGCGCCAGGTAAATGCCATGGCGGGGGAAGAAAGGGCCCGTTACGCGCACATCGCCGCTATCGCCACCGTACACAAGGTTTGGGGCGCCTGGCGCACGACAGACGTGAACGGCAGCATGCCTTACTCCGAGGCCATGGGCGCCCGCACCGAGCAGAACTTCACGCCGAAATACGATAACCAGGCCGCACTGTACGCACAGTTCGATGCCGAGCTCAAAGGCGCGATCGCCGCGCTGACTACGCCCGCCGCCGGACAGGTCAGCTTCGGTAATGCCGACGTGTTCTATGGCGGAGACGCTGCGAAATGGGCAAAAGCCGCCAACGTGCTGCGCCTCAAAATCGCCATGCGCCTCCTGGAGCGCGACCAGCAGAAGACCCGTCAGATCGTGGCCGAAGTGCTGGCCAGCCCTGCAGGCCTTTTCGCCGGTAACGCGGAAGAATGGAAATTCATTTCCGGCAATCAGAACTTCGCCCGTGGCGGTAACTGGAATGCACAGGGCTTCGCTACCCGCGGTGGCCAGGCTGTCGTGAATTACCTGTACGATAACGCCGATCCGCGCCTC
Organism: Chitinophaga sp. NPDC101104; assembly: GCF_050277495.1. Lineage (NCBI taxonomy): Bacteria > Pseudomonadati > Bacteroidota > Chitinophagia > Chitinophagales > Chitinophagaceae > Chitinophaga > Chitinophaga sp. NPDC101104. The sequence continues at coordinate 230,776 of NZ_JBNNSF010000002.1, forward strand.
GGCCTCTTCTTCAAGAAGAACGCCTTTACCCAGTCTGTGTTCAACCGGCTGAAAGCAGGCGGCGCGTTCCCTGCATCCGCCACCTGGAACCCCCGCCAATACGTGGGTGTTCCCGCTTCTCCCGATGCGGCCAAACTGCCCGCCAATGCCAAGCTGTTTGGTGTGAAAAGCTACCAGATCACGGAGAACGGCGCTTCTGTAACCGTTAACTACGATACGCTCTCCACTTACCAGAACCGCCTGTTCGACCTCGGTTCGGATGGCGGTGGAGATGGCCGTTACACGCAGCCGATCGCTTCTTACGCCGAAATGTGCTTCCTGATTTCCGAGCTGGCGGTCCGTGGCTTGTCTACCGAAGATGCGCAGGCCTGGTACGTGAAAGGTGTGAAAGCGTCTATCCGTGCATACGAACAAATGGGCAAAGACGCCAACATCGCGGAATTCGCTGCCATCAACGAAGCGGATATCGATGCTTACCTCGCCAAGCCGAACGTGGCATTCACCGGTACTACCGAAGTGCTGCTCGAGAAAATCGGCATCCAGCAATACCTGAACCACTTCAAGCAACCCTGGGAAGCCTGGGGCAGCTGGAAGCGCCTGGGGTATCCCAAAGTGGGCGGCATCCTGAACCGCGAAGCGTTCGTGGCAGACGGTACCACCCGTGAAACCCCGCGCCGCTGGGCCCTCCCGGTTCCGCAGACGCTCAACCGCCCGAACTATAACGCAGCCGTGCAGGAAATGATCGCCGGCGGCGAATATGGCACCTCGGTGGAAGAGATCACCGGCCGTGTTTGGTGGGATAAAAAATAGCCACAGTTAATATTGATAATAAGGGGCTGGCCATTCTATTTTGGCCGGCCCCTTTTGTTTGTCATGATATACTGTGCTTTTGTTTAATATGTGTGGCCCGCATCAGCTTATCCTGTTGTGCAGCCGGCCTGTCGTTCAACCACCGCTTCAGTCACTTCAGCAACAATACTTTATAATTATAGGTAGGGAAGTGCCCGCATCTTATTCTTTTCTAGTTAGACTTTATGATATTTTTAGAAAGTAATATTAACTTCTGCGATTTTTCTTTAAACAATTGTTATTTATTCCATTTCTTTTTACCTTTAAGTTGATGTTAAGCAAAACTGACCTGTACAAACAAAGGATTTTGAAGGAGCTCTGCTTCGGCAATGCCTTATCTGGCACAGAGATCAGTTCGCGAATAGATAAGAGCATGCCCCTGACGGTCCGCCTGTTGGGTGAACTGGTGAATGAAGGACTTGTGGAGGAAAAGGGATATGCGCCATCCTCCGGCGGCAGGCGGCCACAGATATATGCCCTCAAGCCGGGCAAAATGTATGTGGTATCAGTGGCGATGGACCAGTTGGTGACCCGCATGGCCGTCATCGATATGCAGAATTGTGATATTATCTGCACCGAAAAGATCGGGCTGCCGTTGTCCAAGAACCCGGATGTGCTGGAAGCTTTGGCCAATCAGCTGGACCGGTTCATCGACAATTCAACGATCGCCCGCGATAAAATCGTGGGCATGGGCATCGGGATGCCTGGTTTTGTGGATGTTTCCAAAGGGATCAACTATTCCTTCCTTGAAACCCAAACCAGCATCGTGGAATTTTTGGAGAAGCGGGTTGGGATCCCGGTCCATATAGACAACGACTCCAGTCTGATCGCACTGGCGGAATTCAGGCTGGGCGCGGCCCGGGGCCGGAACGACGTAATGGTCATCAATATTAACTGGGGTATAGGCCTGGGGCTCGTTTTGAATGGCATATTGTTCCGTGGATGCACGGGGTTTGCCGGGGAGTTCAGCCATATCCCGCTTTTCGTCAATAATAAATTGTGCGCCTGCGGCAAAAGCGGCTGCCTGGAAACCGAAGCATCCATGCTGGTGGTCATCGAAAAGGCGGTAGAGGGATTGAAAAAAGGGCGTGTTTCCACCATGGAAGCCTTGCCTGAAGATATTGAGGAAGCCTGCCATGCAATTATCAATGCAGCCATTCAGGGCGATACCTTCGCTGTGGAGCTGCTTTCGGAAGCCGGCTATAACATCGGGAAAGGGATTGCCATCCTGATCCATGTGCTCAACCCCGAATTGATCGTACTGAGCGGCCGGGGGGCTTCGGCGGGCAAACTCTGGCTGGCGCCGGTTCAGCAGGCCATTAACCATTATTGCATACCACGGCTGGCATCCAAATCGGAATTAACGGTATCTGCATTCCATCAACGCGCAGAACTGATCGGTGCAGCGGCGTTGGTCATTGAGAATTTTGACAGGCAACCGGTGAAAAATAAGGTGGACCGCGTGTTGGTATGATCATCCGCGAAAAGCATCAGGCGGGAAGCAGCACACCCGGCGAAAGCATTGTAGAGAAGCAAAATATAGTCGAATAATAATAGTGAACGGATATTAATACTTTTTACGACCAGAATCAGACGAAAGAGGAAAAGGCCGGAAAACAGGCCTGGAAGAAGCAGGGCAACTAAAAATACAGATGGACATTTGACGACAGATAGCATTGGCATCCCAAAGACAACCAGAATCAGTGAACAGCGCACGCCCGGAAAAGGGCTTTGATGAGTAACAGGGCTACCAACAACCAGGATCAGTGAACGGAGCACGCCCGAGGCATGGGCATTAAATCAGTACAGATGAACAATTGACAACAGGCAGATTTGGCGTCCCCTATACAATCATCAACAGTGAACAAGGAGATCCCGAAGATTGGGTTTTGATGCAGTAACAGACAGTCGTGTTGATCGTATCAGCGGTCGGCATCGTTGGGCGTTAACGCATTCCGGTGAACACGTATAGGCCTGCCAATTGCTTCTTTGTATTAGTTATCAATCAATTATCGACAGTGAACAAGTCCGCATCATCACACATGACGCAATCGGGGGATCTAATCCGGCCCGAATGATGCCGCTATGCATGAATTATCAATCAAAATACAGACAGTGAACAAATTGGAGCATCAGCTGAAACAACCAGGATCAGTTTGAAAGGGAACGGCCCGGACGGGCTTCGATGTATTAATCAACCAAACATAGACAAATCGCTATTAAACTTTCTAATCTAAAACAACTGCAACATGAAAGATGCAAAACGGCGGATCTCAATGATCCTGTTATTTTGTTTTTGGGTGGGCATTGCGATGGCTCAGCAAAAACGAACAATCTCGGGGAAGGTTACCGATGTAAATGGAGAAGCCGTGCCTGGGGTCACGATTCTCGTGAAAGGTACCTCCACTGGTGGTGCTACCGATGCAAATGGGAGATACAGCATTACCACCGATAAACCCAATGCCGTATTGGTTTTTAGCTCTATCGGCTTCAAAACCCAGGAGATTACGCTCGGCCAGAGCAACGATGTGAATGTCGTGATCGAAACGAGCGCCGTGGGCCTGGACGATGTGGTAGTAACCGCACTCGGCATTAAAAGGGAACGGAAAGCCGTTGGGTATGCCATTTCCACGATCAAAGGGGAAGACCTGACGAAAGCCGGGGCCACTTTGAACCCCTTCCTCGCCCTGTATGGCAAGGCGGCCGGTGTTGGGATCAACATTTCGTCGTCGGGCCCAACCGGCGGTGTGAACGTTCGTATCCGCGGCGCTGCCGGTCTGGAATCGAATACGAACACCAGGCCGTTGTTCGTAGTGGACGGTGTGCCGCTGTATGATGAAAAAACTTCGATGGAAAGCAGGGGATATGATCCGCTCAACTCTTTCGACTACGGATCCGGCGTGAACGACATCAACTCAGACGATATCGAATCGATCGAAATCCTCAAAGGCGCAAAAGCTACCGTGCTGTATGGTAGCCAGGCGCTCAATGGCGTGGTGCTCATCACCACTAAAAACGGGAAACAGACAAGAGGGCTCGGTATTCAGGTATCCCACCAGATTACCGTCGACAAACCGTTTACCTTCATTGATTTTCAAAATGAATTCGGTTCGGGCGCTTCGGTTCGCGATACCCAATACACGGTGCTCAACGGTGTAAATACAAGGGTGCTCCCGAAGAGCCGCCTCAGCTTCGGGCCCAGGTTCGATAACAGCAAAGTAATGCTCTACGATAGCACCATGGGCACTTACAAAGCTTATCCCAATAACTTTATCGATTTCTTTAATACCGCATTGTCGAACCGCACCAACGTTGCGATTTCGGGAGGCGGTGCGATGGGGAGCGTGAGGGCTTCCTATACCCGCAATACCTATGAAGACGTAATTCCAGGTTTTACGCAGAAGAACAACACCTTCAGCTTTAACGGTAATTTCAAGGTTTCGCCGTTCGCAACTTTTGAATTCGTGAATAACCTGTACAGCGTACAAACGAAAAACCGCCGCCCCAATATCCAACAGTTTGTGGCTACGGGCCTGAACAGGGACTATGACTACAACTGGATGAAATCGTTCTACCACGACGCCGAAGGCTTTAGAAGGGACCTGGAGCCCTGGGGACTTTCCGGTTCCAGCCCCGGATACTGGCCTAACGCAGTTGCAGGGATCATGTGGGAACAAAACGATAATAAAGACCAGGACAAAAAGCTCCACCTCGTAAGCTCTATCCGGTCTACACTCCAGTTTACAAAACAAATATCCATGATCGCGCAGGCGTCATTGGATTATACCAATACGGATTTCATTACCGAAAACAAAATCATCCGCCTGGCTCCGGTAAGGGTAGGTGGCAAGTACAGCTGGACCAAACGCAACATGAGCGTACAGAACTACCAGGCCCTGTTGAAATATGAAAAAGACTTCAGCAAGGATTTCAGCTTCTTCGCTTTCGGTGGCGGTGCTTATCAAAAAGTGTCCGAGAACAATTTGTACTCATCCACCGGCGATATGGGCTTGATTTTCCCCGACTGGTATTCTCTCGGGAACGCAGATACAAGGTTCTGGCCTACTTCGGGCGACAGGGGAAAGGTTACCGGCTTGAGCAGGGGTTCCGACGCGCTGTATAGCGCATTAGGCTCTGCCACGCTTTCCTGGAGAGAAACGTTCTACCTGGAATTGCAGGCAAGGAACGACTGGAACTCCACGCTGCAGGCACCCAATTACTCTTACTTCTACCCGGGCGTTTCGCTCACCTATAATTTCTCGAACGACTTTAAAGTTCCCTACCTCCAATACGGTAAGCTCCGTTTCGCATGGGCAGACGTAGGTGGTGGGCCTACCACGGCTGTTGGCAACAGGTACTTTGCCAACGACGCATACAGCGTTGGCCAGCTTCCCTACGGTTATGGGCCTACTTCCGTAACGCCTCCTTCGGCCCTCTTCCTGGAGCCTTTGAAACCCTTCCGGAAGCGTGAATTTGAAATGGGCTTTAATACAAGATGGTTTGACAGAAGCCGTGTTGAGATCGACTTCTCTTTCTACACCAATAATGTGTACGACCAGATCGTACAACAGCCGATCACACCGGCAACTGGCTACACTTCGGCAAAAATCAACACCGGTAACGTGAAGAACTGGGGCCTCGAGCTCTTGATCAAAGGAGCGCCGCTCGCTACCTCCAAATACCGTTGGGATTTGACGTTCACGGCTGCTAACCAGTTCTCTAAAGTGAAGAAACTGTATCCCGGCATTACCCAGAAATATATTGACGGCAACTCCGGGTTCCAGGTTTGGGCAAAAGAAGGTGAGCGCATCGGGGAAATCCGTGCGTACGACTACAAACGCACACCCGATGGCAACAAGATCGTTGGCGAAAATGGATTGTATGCATTGAGCGACCAGGTGACCAACACCGGCAAAAACGTAAACCCCAAAGTATTTGGCGGTTTGTACAGCGACTTCTCGTTTAAAGGCTTCAATTTCCACATCGGCATCGATTATAAATTCGGTGGCACCATCTTCTCCTACACCAATAACTACCTCATGGGTACGGGCGTGATCAAAGCCTCGGTTGCCGGCAGGGATGAAGCATCCGGTGGCTTGGCTTATTACATAGATAATACGTCTGGCGCCAATGTGAAATGGGAACACAACAAACCGGCTCCCGGTAATGCTCGGGACGGTATTGTTTACCACGACGGTATCGTGCTGGATGGCATGAAGGAAGTGACTACGGGCGGTTCTACCACCTATGAAAAGAACGACCGCATCATCAGCGCTCCGTCTTACTACCAGACCTATATCAATGACCTGGGCACTTCCTGGCCTCCGGACCGCCTGTTCAAAAACGATTACATCAAACTGCGCGAGCTTTCCCTCGAATACGCACTGCCCAAAAGAGTTTCGAACATGCTGAAATTGCAGAAACTTTCGTTGACCGCTGCAGCAAGGAACCTGGGTTATTTGTATAAGACCTTGCCCAACGTGGATCCGGAAGGAGCATTGGGAGCACAGGGATATATCGAGAATTCATTCTATCCCTCTATCAGGTCCTTCAGTTTCGGTGTAAATGTTAGTTTCTAAAAAGCTTCAAAAGGAAAATCATGAAAAAAATAATCATAGGGATACTTGCATTTTCAATGGCGATTGCGTCTTGCAAGAAGTCGCTTGAAAAAGAATTCCCCAACCCGGAAAACTATGACAAAACCGGTAACCTGTTTGCCGGGATGTTTACCAAAACCCTCTATTCCTGGAAGCTGTATGTTCAGGATTATGGCGAATGGTGGTGGGAACTGGCAGGCACCGGTTCGATGGGCGTTGCCGGCTACTCACAGGTATGCCAGCGCTATATTACCGACCGGTACGCCTGGTTCTCGACTTTCGATGACCTTACCGGCACTACCGCCTTCGGCTCCGAAAACCAGCTTTGGCAGAACAGGCTGGGCGCCTTCTACGGCAGCGTGAACGCCTGGGCCGTTATCAAAGACAATATCGCAGCGGTATCTGGCGCCGAGCTGGACGATAACAAGATCTACTACTCGCTTACAACCGTGATGAAGGATTATGCGGCGTTGCTGGCGGTCGACTTTTATAATGGTATTCCTTATTCGGAAGCATTCAAGGGCAAAGACAGGCTGTTTTTCCCTAAATACGACGACCCGAAGGAAATCTATAAAAGCGTGTTGGAAGAGCTGAAAACAATATCCAACGCACTGCCCGGCGAGTACAACAAAATGTCTACTTCTGCCAAAGCGGTATTCAATACCCAGGACATTGCGTTCCGTGGCGATGTAAACGCATGGGTGCAATACATCAATGCCATCAGGCTGAAATTTGCAGTAAGGATCTCAGGTGTTGAAGAAGCGTTTGCCAAAGGGCATATCCAGGATGTGATTTCCAAAAATAACTTCCCCGCGGCTGACCAGGTATGGGCCATGCCCTATGCGCTGATGGCGAATGGCGGTGGTGAATGGATCCGTGGTATCGGCGAAGGCTGGCCCGCCACTTTCATCCCCGACATTATCATGCGGAGAATGAACCGGAACAATCCCCGTTACGAACCGGGTATCGACGACCCGCGGCTGCCCGTGCTGGCAATGCCTACCAAGTTCAGCGATTTTACGTCCAATCCGGCCGTGCTGGACTATCGCGGCGTAAACATGAACGCTGATGGCCAGAAAGCAGGCTATGTTGCCGGCGAAAGGTATTATACCGGCGGCCCGTATGGCGACCTGGCTGAACATCTTAGACTGAACTCCCGTTCCATGTACAGCCTTGCAACGTTTGCCCGTAATGAAAAATATCCGGTGTATATGATGTCGAGGGCGGAAACGGACCTATTGTTGGCGGAAGTGGCCCTCAAAAATCTCGGCGCAACCGGGAAAACGGCCGCAGCGCATATCAAAGACGCGATCAGCCATTCCACGGATTTCTGGTATATGCTGAACCAGAACAGTCCCTTCGCTGTAGGAAATGCGTTTATGCATCCTACTAAACCTTCCGCAGGTGATATCGGTACCTTTGCCGATTCCATCGTTACCAGGTTCAACAGCAGAGCGAACGTAGAGGATAAGATGGAATTGATCATGCAGCAGAAGTATATCCACCTGAACCTCATGTGCCCTTACGAATTATGGGCAGAACTGAGAAGGACCCGCCATCCCAAACTGGAGCCCATGACCTTCAATGCCAAAGTGATGAAGCCGCTCCCGGAACGTTTGAGATATCCTACTTCCGAGCAGCAGACCAATCCTGACAATTATGCTACCGTTAAGAGCCAGGATAACTTCACAACACCGATTTTCTGGGTGCCGGCCGCACTGAGAGGCGTAAACCCATATTGGTCTAATTACAATTACGAATAAGAAAAGTGAATTGTAGACAATGCATACAGGGGCCGGCTTTTTAAGCTGGCCCCTGCCTTTTTAAGATCCGGCCGGAATAATTACAGCTGCCGTTCAAAAAGTAAGGGGCGACTAATAAATTAGTCGCCCCTTTATACGTTTGATCGAAAAGGATTATTGCAGCATGTCCTTGATCTCGCTCAGTTTCATCAAAGCCTGCACGGGCGTGAGGCGGTTGATGTCTACCTCATTGAGCTTTTCACGGATGGCCTTGAACGTATCGCTGTGGGTGTCGAAAATGCTGAGCTGCATCTTCTGCACCGGCGCGGCGATCTGCTCCATGGGCGCCTCGATGTGCTGGCTTTCCAGCTGGGAGAGGATTTCATTTGCCCGCTTGATGAGCTGCGGCGGCATCCCGGCGATACGGGCCACGTGTATACCAAAGCTTTGGCTGCTGCCGCCCGGTGCCAGTTTCCGGAGGAAGATGATCTTGTTGCCGACTTCTTTATTGGTGATGTGGAAGTTTTTCACGCGGGAATGCGTGTTCTCCAGCTCGTTCAGCTCGTGGTAGTGCGTGGCGAAAAGGGTTTTGGGACGGTGCTCCGTCATATCGTGCAGGTATTCCACGATGCTCCAGGCGATGGAAATCCCGTCGTAGGTGCTCGTTCCCCGTCCGATCTCGTCGAGGATGATGAGGCTGCGTGGCGAAATGTTGTTGATGATGCTCGCCGTTTCGTTCATCTCCACCATGAAGGTCGATTCCCCGCCGCTGAGGTTGTCGCTCGCGCCGACGCGGGTGAATATTTTGTCGGTCAGCCCGATCTCCGCCGCGCTGGCCGGCACGAAACTGCCCATGTGCGCCATGAGCGTGATAAGCGCCGTTTGCCGCAACAATGCCGATTTACCCGACATGTTGGGCCCCGTGAGGATGATCACCTGCTGCTGCTCGTGATCGAGCAAAAGGTCGTTGCTGACGTAGCTTTCCCCCGGCGGCAATCCCTGTTCGATCACGGGGTGGCGGCCTTCGGTGATGTTCAGCTGGTAACCGTCGTTCACCACTGGCCGGCGGTACTTGAACTGCACGGCGTTATGCGCGAAGCAGTGCAGGCAGTCGAGCCGCGCGAGCGCCTGTGCGTTGCGCTGCACGGGCACGATGAATTCCTGCAAAGCGAGGATCAGCGCATCGTACAGCTGTATTTCCAGCGCCATGATCTTGTCTTCGGCGCCTACGATCTTCTCTTCATATTCCTTCAGCTCCGGCGTGATATAACGCTCGGCGTTGGCGAGGGTTTGTTTGCGGATCCAGTTGTCGGGCACCTTGTTCTTGTGGGTATTGGTCACTTCGAGGTAATACCCGAACACGTTGTTGAACGCCACTTTGAGGGACGGGATCCCCGTTGCCTCGGACTCCTGCTGCTGGATGCGGAGCAGGTATTCCTTGCCGCTGGAGGCGATGGCGCGGAGGTCGTCGAGCGTAGCGTCTACCCCTTCGCGGATCACGCCGCCTTTGTTCGCCAGCACGGGCGGGTTGTCGGAAATCTGCTGCAAAATCCTGTCCAGGATAGGCCTGCAGGGATCGAGCTGTTCCTGTAACTGCCGCAGCATGGGGTCTTGCACGTCGCCGAGGAGGGAGGAAACGTCTTCCACTTCTTTCAGCGCCCTGGCCAGCTGCATCACTTCGCGCGGATTGATCTTGCGGAGCGGGATTTTGGACACCAGCCTTTCGAGGTCGCCCACATTGCGGAGGTGTTGTTGCAATTTATGGGTAAGGTCGGTTTCGCGGATGAGGGTTTCCACGGCATCGAGCCTTTCGTTGATCTTTTGAATATCGCGAAGGGGGAACACGATCCAGCGTTTGAGCAGGCGCGCGCCCATGGGCGTAAGCGTATGGTCGAGCGTGCCGATGAGCGATTTCCCCTGCTCCACGGTGCTTTGCAGCAGCTCGAGGTTGCGGATGGTAAAGCGGTCCATCCACAGGAAATCATCCTGGTCGATGCGCTGCAAACTGGTGATATGCTGCAGGTTGGGATGCTCGGTGTCTTTGAGGTAATGCATGGTGGCACCTGCGGCGATGATCGCTTCGCCCAGTTGCTCCACACCGAACCCTTTCAGGTTATGCGTCTCGAAATGCTTGAGCAGAATTTCGCGGGCGTAAGTGCCCGTGAAAATCCACTCGTCGAGGTTATAGGTATAAAACCTCGACCCGAACGTTTGCCGGAAATGCTTCTGCTGCTGCCGCGCGAAGATGACTTCGGCGGGACGGAACGATTGGAGCAATTTGTCGATATATTCGAGGCTGCCCTGTGCGATGTAGAACTCCCCGGTGGAAATATCGAGGAAAGCCACGCCGGTAACGTCTCCACCGAAATGAACGGCGGCCAGGAAGTTGTTCTGGCTGTTTTCGAGGATTTTATCGTTGACGGCCACGCCGGGCGTCACCATTTCGGTAACCCCGCGCTTGACGATGCCTTTCACGGTTTTCGGATCTTCCAGCTGGTCGCACACTGCCACGCGATGCCCGGCTTTTACGAGTTTGTGGAGGTAGGAGTCCAGCGAATGGTGCGGGAAACCGGCCAGGTCCACGAACGAAGCGGAGCCGTTGGCCCTTTTGGTGAGCACGATGCCGAGTACTTTCGACGCGATAACGGCGTCCTGGTTGAACGTTTCATAAAAATCTCCCACCCTGAAAAGCAGCACGGCATCCGGATACCGGGCTTTGATGGCGTTGTGCTGCTGCATCAGGGGCGTTTCTTCCGTTTTGCTTTTAGCCATGCGGCAAATATAGGGCGCCGGAGGCGAAGGGCGATGGACGGTGGAAAAAATGAGGGCAATATGCCCCCTTGAAGTATCTTTGCGTCATGCGGAAGTTACAAATGGACGAGCTTGGCCGGAAATCGGTCGCGGAATTCAAGGCGGCAGACAAGACGCCGCTCGTAGTGGTATTGGATAACGTACGAAGCATGCACAACGTAGGTTCCGTGTTCCGGACGGCCGACGCGTTCCTCCTCCGGGGCATCGCCCTGTGCGGGTACACGCCCGTTCCCCCGCACCGCGATATCCAGAAAACCGCCCTGGGCGCCACCGATACGGTAGAATGGCAGTATTTTGCTACTACCGTGGAAGCCGTGGAAGCCCTCAAGGCCGAGGGTTTCTCCGTCATCGCCATCGAACAGGCCGCCAGCAGCGTGATGCTCGACGGTTTTCGACCCGCAGACAAGCCACTGGCCCTGGTTTTCGGAAACGAAGTGAGCGGGGTAGACCCGGCCGTGATGCAACTGGCCGACGGCTGTATCGAAATCCCGCAGCTCGGGATGAAACATTCCCTCAACATCTCCGTCAGCACGGGGATCGTTATCTGGGACCTTTTTTGTAAACTGACCAAAGCTCAATAGACCATGGCATCTCACACGATCCGGAATTACCTGTCGCTCGTTAAATTCAGCCACACCATTTTCGCCATGCCTTTCGCGCTGACCGGCTTTTTCCTGGCGGTCACCTGGGCAGGGGAGCCCTTCAGCCTAAAGCTCTTCGGGCTGGTGGTCCTTTGTATGGTTTTTGCGAGAAGCGCCGCCATGGCGTTCAACCGCTGGCTCGACGCGGAAATCGACCGCCGCAACCCGCGGACGGCCAAACGCGAGATCCCCGCGGGCATCATCAGCCCCGGCAATGCGCTGTATTTCGTTATCGGCAACGTAGTCCTGTTCATGGCTACCACCTGGTTCATCAACCTGCTCTGCTTTTTCCTCTCCCCGGTGGCCATGATCGTGGTGCTGGGATACAGTTATACCAAGCGCTTCACGCCGCTTTGCCACCTGGTACTGGGTGTGGGGCTGTCGCTGGCGCCTATCGGGGCTTTTCTCGCGGTAACGGGATATTTCAGCCTGCTGCCGGTGCTCCTGAGCGTGATGGTGCTTTGCTGGGTGAGCGGTTTCGACATTATATATAGCCTGCAGGATGAAGATTTCGACCGATCGCAGCAGTTGCACAGCATTCCCGCATGGCTGGGCAAGCCCGGTGCGCTGCGGTTTTCGGAAGTTTTGCACGTCATCACGGCGGCGCTGGCCATCGCCATCGGGCTCATGGGCGGGTTCCACTGGGTGTACTGGATCGGGGCGGCCGTTTTCATCGGCATGCTGATCACGCAGCATAAACTGGTGAAACCCGACGATCTGAGCCGCGTGAACATCGCTTTCATGACTGCCAACGGGATCGCGAGCGTCGTGTACGCCGTGTTCGCCATCGCCGATATGTTCATTTTCAAAAACTGACGAATGCCGAGAATAATGGCCATCGATTATGGCAAGAAACGCACGGGACTGGCGGTGACCGACCCTTTGAAGATGATCGCCACCGGGTTGGGGATGGTGCCTTCGCATGAGCTGATACCTTTTTTAAAGAAGTATTTCGCTGCGGAAGCGGTGGAGCTGATCATCATCGGGATGCCCCGCAACCTGGACGGGTCCGCGACCGACGCGACGGCCCTGGTGCAGGAGTGCATCCGCATCCTGAAAAAGCACTTCCCGGAAATGCCCCTCAAACAGATGGATGAGCGTTTCACTTCCAAAATGGCCTTCCAGAGTATGCTGGACAGCGGGTTGAAGAAGAAAGACCGCCAGCAGAAAGGGCTGGTAGACGAGATCAGCGCCACGATCCTGCTGCAGGAATACCTCCAGTTCAACGGATGACCGGAATTTTCGTAAATTTGCATTTTCCAACAGATTAGCATTAACAATGATATTACCAATCGTAGCCTATGGAGCCGCCGTGCTCCGGGAAGTTTGTCCGGACATCACGCCCGATTACCCGAATCTGCCGCAATTGATCGATAATATGTGGGAAACCATGTACGCCTCCAACGGGGTGGGCCTGGCCGCGCCGCAGATCAACAAGCCGATCCGCCTGTTCGTGATCGACAGCAAGCAGATCATCGATAACCTGGAGGAAGACGAGCAGAACGATTTCCCGGGCGACAAGGGTGTGAAGCAGGTGTTCATCAACGCGCACATCGTTGATACCGATGGCGACGATTGGGCGTATAACGAAGGATGCCTCAGCATCCCGAAAGTGCGGGAAGATGTGTACCGTCCTGAAAAAGTGACGCTCCGGTATGTTGACGAAAACTTTCAGCCGCACGAGCAAACCTTCCATGGCGTAACGGCCCGTGTGATTTTCCATGAATACGACCACATCGAAGGCAAGCTGTTCATCGATTACCTGAAACCGCTGAAAAAGCGCCTCATCAAAAGCCGCCTCGACGATATTTCCAAAGGAAAGATCCGGGTAGATTACAAGATGATCTTCCCCAAATAATCCCTACCAAAAAAGGCATTAAAAAATATATTTATGCCTGATGAATTGATATTGTAATTATTTTTATTATTTTAGGGCCACTATTTCCGAATCCAACACTTGGGAACCTCTAATACATATACCGAAATCGAACTGGTGCAAGGCCTCCGCGCGAGAGACCAGCAGATATTCGGGTACCTGTACGATCACTACTCGCCTGCGCTGTATGGTGTGGTGCTGAAAGTGCTCAATGATGAAAATGCAGCCAGTGATGTATTGCAGGAAGTATTCTTGAAAATCTGGCGGGGGATAGAAAAATATGACACAGAGAAGGGGCGTCTGTTTACCTGGATGCTCAATATAGCCCGCAATACCGCCATAGACACACTCCGTTCCAAAGCCCACAAGCTGGATCAAAAAATCCATGAACTCACGAATGACGTATATCTACAAACAAGTCAGCTTGCAGTTCATCCATCCGTGGATCATCTTGGCCTCACCAAGGTGCTGGAAAAGCTGAGCAAAGAACAGCGGACGATTATTGATCTTGCCTACTACAAGGGCTGCACCCAGGAAGAAATCGCCAGGTTGCTGGATATTCCATTGGGAACGGTGAAGACACGGATGCGCAACGCCATTATCCAGTTGCGTAACATTTTAAAACAGTTGTAATTAGTAAATAGCAAAGTGGACGTTCAACGTTACATATCATCCGGTATCATTGAAAGCTACGTCGCCGGGCTGGCCACCGACCCTGAGGTTCGGGACCTGCACAGCGCCATGGCCCAGTCGCCGGAGCTGAAAGCCGCCGTAGACGCGGTCCAGCTCGATATGGAACGGTATGTCGAAATGCAAAGCGTTCCGCCGCCGGCCACTGCAAAAGATAAATTGTTCCTCCTCATCAATAATGACCAGTCTGCCGAAATGGTAGACGTCATGGCCGCAGGCCCCGTGCCCGCATACGCCTACGAGGCCGAGGTCCCCCGTGAGCGCAAGCCCCTGCAACTCGTGCATCCCGCATGGAGGGTAGTGGCCGCCGCCGCCATCGCCGGGCTCATCGGTTGCGGATATTACATCTTCCAGCAATCCGGTCAGCAGAACGAATGGAAAGCGAAGTACGAAGCGATCGTCCTGGAAAAGGAAAATATGCTTGCCGAAAACAAAACCTTCCAAACCCGGATGGAGGAAAGCCAGACCATGCTCACCACCATCCGCAACATGAAAGCGGTGAACATGTACACGGTTACGCCCACCAGGCCCGGCCTGCTCGCCACCGTGTACTGGAACCAGAAAACACAGGAAGTTCTCCTCACCGTTCATAACCTCCCCGAGCCCGCCGCCGATCAGCAGTACCAACTGTGGAGCATCGTCAACGGTAAGCCCGTAGACGCCGGCGTGTTCGAAATGGGCAGCGCCGCCACCGGCTTCCAGAAAATGAAAGCCGTTCCCGGCGCCCAGATGTTCGCCGTTACCCTCGAAAAGAAAGGCGGATCTCCCACGCCCACCCTCACCGCCATGTACCTCGCAGGCAAAGTGGCCGGCTGATCACCCCGCAGGCCCGATTCTTGCAGGTGCCTTACCGGAAATTCTTACATTTGAGCAATGCGAAAAATCCTCCTGACGCTACTCGTCATCCCCGCCATATCCGCTTCCGCACAGGATACCGCCCGATATAAAGGCATGACCGTCAATTTAGACGAACACGTCGTGAAAGCCAAACGTATAGGCTTCGACGTAAATGGTTTCATTCGCCGCGTGGAGGAAGACACAACGTTTTACCGCGCTTTCAAGAACCTCCGCATCGTAGGGTTCACGGCCGACAACGACATCCGCATCACCGATAAAAAAGGCGGCAAAACCATCGCCTCGCTTGTTTCCCGCACCCAGCAGCACATGCAGAACGGCTGCCGCAGCATGCAGGTCATCAGCGAAAAAACGACCGGCAATTTCTACGACCGGAAAGGTGATTACAATTATTACACCGCTGAACTTTACGCCAATCTCTTCTTCACGAAAGGAACGGTTTGCGGCGACGAAAGCGGGCCGGCGAAAGGGAGCCTCGCCCGTCACCGCTCCCAACTCAAACAACTCATCTTCAACCCGGGCAAACCCATCACCGGCGTGCCGGTAGTCGGCAGCAAAGTAGCCGTGTTCGACCGCAACCTCATGCGCTATTACGATTTCAGCGTAACGTCGGGCAACTTCGCCGGAACGGATTGCTATGTGTTCGGGGCCGTGATGAAGAAAAACCTCAGTTCCATCGACCGCGCCGAAATCGTGTACGACGAGCTCATCACCTGGTTCAGCAAGGAAACCATGGAAATCGTGGGGCGCCGGTATTCCCTGTCGTACAAAACCCTCATCTTCGATTTCAACGTAAAAATGAATGTACAGATGACCAAGCTCGATGATCTCCTGCTGCCCGCCGTCATCACGTACGACGGCACCTGGAACGTTCCCTTCAAAAAACGGGAGACCGCCGTGTTTACCGCGCGTTTCTCCGAATTCAGGAACTGACAGTATCACCCAATCATATAAAAAATCCCCTCCAGGCCAGGCCCGGAGGGGATTTTCGTTTATCGGCAATGTTATCTGACCAAAGTGATCGTGCCGGTTTTCCGGTAGAATTTCGCCGCGGCGAGATCGACATATTCCACCATCCAGACATAGGTGCCGACGGCGGCGTTCTTGCCGTTCTGCATCCCGTTCCAACCCACGGTGGGGTCTGATGTGAAGAAAATGAAGTTTCCGACGCGGTTGTAAATGCTCAGCCGGTACTGGCCGATGTTGCACCGGAAACGTGGCCGGAAGAAATCGTTGTAACCATCGCCGTTGGGAGAGAAGCCGGTGGGGAAATACAGCTGGCAGTCGCAGGGCGCGAAGTTCACGCGGATGGAATCCACCGACCGGTTGCACGCATTTTCCGCCACCACGGCATACCAGCCGCGTTGGGTAACGGGGAATGCATTGACGGAGGAGCTATCCTGCCACTTGTACTGCATGCCGGCGTTCATGGGCCTCAGCAACAGGGTTTCGCCGGCGCACATCACGGTATCTTCGCCCAGGTAAACCCGCAGGGAATCCTGGAAGGTCACGCGGATGGTATCCATCTCCACGCACCGCCCGATCTGTACGCGAACGCTGTAATAACCGGTGGAGTCTACATGGTACGTAGCCTGGTCGGAGCCATCCTGCCACAGGTAATTGCCCGTTCCATGATCGGCCGTCAGCACGAGGAAGTTGCCGCGGCACAGCGTAGTATCGTTCCCCAGGCTGAAATCGCGGAGGCGGCTGTATCGCACTTCGATGGTATCCACGACAGCGCAAACGTTGTTGATGTTGACGAACACGGCGTAGGTGCCGTTGCTGCGGACGGTAATCCGCGGACTGGTGGAGCCGTTGTTCCATGCCCAGGCGGTGGCGCCGGGCCGGGCGGCGTCGAGCGTAACGGATTCACCGGCGCAGAGGAGCGTGTCGTTACCGAGGCTGAAAGGGAACGCCGGGCCGGTGAACGTGATGTTTACCTCGTCGGTATAATCCCCGCAGCCGTCTATCGTCGCCGTAACACGATAGGTGCCGCCAGCACCGGAAGCTACCACGGTAGGGGTGGTTTCTCCCGTGTTCCAGACGTAGGTGGCGTTTTGCGCCGTGGCGTCGAGGGTAAACAATTCCCCTGTGCAGAGGATGCGGTCTGGCCCGAGGTCGAACGTAGGAATGGGAGATATGAAGAGATTGACGGAGTCTATTTCGCGGCAACCGTTAATGGCCACGTGATAGGTAGCGATTTCGGTGGCGGTGAAAGTGTTGGTGCCCACTACCGTATCCTCGAGGTAATACCAGGTGTAGGTAGCGCCGGGGATGGAGGGGGCGGTGAGCGTGATGTTGGTGTTTTCGCAGATGGTGATGTTCTGCGGCCCCAGGTCGATGTTTTGGGGGGCAACGATGTTGATCTGCTGTACCGTCACATCTTCCACGCCATTGCGGTAGGTTTTGAGGGTGACGGAGTAGGTACCGGGAGTGGTGTACCGGTATTTTGCGCCGGTGATGCGGTTGCTGGAATCTTCCCGGTTCACGGGCGGGCTCACGAAGTACCATTTCACGGAATCGATGCCGGCGGTATCGTCGGTAATGATGAAGGAGACGCTGTCGTTGAGGCAGGTGGTGTTCCAGGTGAAGTTAGTGAGGCGCGGCCGCGCGGCGGCGGAAAGAGATACGGCCACAAATATGATGATCAGGGCAAAAAGGCGCACCCCGGATCGGTTGAACATAGGAACCATGACACCGCTAAATTAGCGGAATTTCTGATATGTAGAATGTTTTTAATAAAATAATTAGCCCCCGGGCTGTAAGGCGCTGGGGGCTGAAGGTAGGGCGGATTACGCATTTTGGAGGAACGGGATCTTCGGGATCGCGTAATTCAACGCAGCGGTAGTGCCACATGTCACGTCGAGCGTAACGCCGGTGATTTTACTGGCGTTGTCGGACGCGAGGAACACTGCGGCCTGGGCGATATCTTCCATCAGGGGCATTTTCTTCAACATGGTGTCTGACTCGATTTTCTGTACGAATCCCGCCACCAAATCCCCTCCATTCTCCAGCGCCTCACGGAACACGCGCGAATCCGGCGAGCCGCCGGAACGGATGTTCACCACCCGCACGCCATATGGCCCCAGCTCGGAAGCAAGGTTGCGCGTGAGGCTTTCCACCGCGCAACACGCCGGCCCGAAGCCCCCCACATGCGGATATCCGATCCCGCCCGGTGTAGCCGTCAACGTTAATATCACACCCGATCGCTGCTTCATCATCGCGCGCGCCGCGGCCGTGCAGGTCAGGAATTCCGTTTCCATCGCGCGGCGCAGGGGCCGCAGGAAGTCTTCCGGGGCCATCTCCACGAGCGGCTGGTCCTGCCGGTCTTCCCACCCAACGGCATTAAACGAAATATCGACCCGTCCCGTTTCTTCGAGGTGCCGGGCAACGGCGCCCGCATCCAGCGCGTCTACCACAGCGGTATGACAGCGGCTGCCCGATTTCCGGATCAAATCGGCCGTCCGTTCCACCGAATCCAGGTTACGGCCCGTCAGATGCACGAACGCACCTTCTTTCGCAAAAGCAGCGGCAACGGCACCTCCGAGCGATCCGCCCGCACCGTACACTACCGCGGTTTTTCCAGCTAACAACATAGTAAAAGTTTTATCGAACTTACCGAAATCAACCCGCAACCAACATGTGCGTATAAGCCAATTTGAGGGGCGATTTGAGACAAATCCGAGGGTGCGCGGAAAGTGGGAAAAGGATCGGTTATTCTCATGCGCTGAGCGATGTGCCGGTACGGCCGGTATGAAATAAAAAGTCCGTTGCAGTAGCGCAACGGACTTTTCTTTTTAAAATATCTTTTATCTGCGGATCAATCGTCCCCATTCCGCCGATACCTTCTCCATTTCTCCAGCACGCCCGTGAAATCTGCCGGCAACGGCGATTCGAACTGCATGTGCTTGCGCGTGCGCGGATGGGTGAACCCCAGCGTTTGTGCGTGCAGCGCGTGGCGGGGCATGATCTCGAAACAATTATCGACGAACTGTTTGTATTTCGCGAAAATCGTTCCCTTCACGATGCGGTCGCCGCCGTAGGTATCGTCGTTGAAGAGGGAATGCCCGATATGTTGCATGTGCACCCTGATCTGGTGAGTACGGCCCGTTTCCAGTTTGCAGGCGATCAGGGATACGTAATTGAAGCGCTCCAGCACTTCGTAATGCGTGATGGCTTCCTTTCCGTGCTCGCCGTCGGGATAGGCGTCCATGATCTTGCGGAACCGCTGGTGGCGGCCTACGTGGGCTACCACGGTGCCCGCGTCTTCCTCGAAATCGCCCCAGACGAGGGCAATGTAGCGGCGCTCCACGGTATGGTCGAAGAACTGTTTGGCGAGGTCGCTCATGGCTTTATCGGACTTGGCGACCACCAGCAGCCCGCTCGTGTTTTTATCGATCCGGTGTACCAGCCCGAACCGCGGGATTTCGGGCTCGGTGGCGGAACGGTCGTTTTCGTCGCCGAGGTACCAGGCCAGGGCGTTGACCAGGGTGCCGGTATAATTGCCGCATCCCGGGTGCACCACCATACCGGCGGGTTTATTCACCACCATCACATCGTCGTCTTCATACACGATATCGAGCGGGATGTTTTCGGGTTTTATCTCGGTGGATTCGGGATTTTTAGTGGAATAGACGATGAGCCGGTCCAGCGGGCGGACCTTGTAATTGGCCTTTACGGGTTTATCGTTGACGAGTACCATGCCTTTTTCGATGGACTGCTGCACCTTGTTGCGGGTGGCGCCTTCGATACGGGCCTGGATGAATTTGTCGATACGCAGGGGTTCCTGCCCTTTGTCTACGACAAGGTTTACGCGTTCGTATATTTCCTCGCTTCCATCCCCGTTTTCCAGTTCATCTTCCAGTTCCGGCAGTTGATCGGTCATCGCTAAAATTTTTGCAAAGATACTTTAAGTTATCTTTGCAGGCGATGAAACAGCAGATAATCGTGAATGACCTGGGGCGGATCCCTTACCGCGACGCGTGGGACCTGCAGGAAAAGCTTCTGAAAGAGAATACCGACGCCAAGGCGGCCGCCCGGGCGGAAGGGGAGGGCACGGTGCCGCAAACCCGGCATCACCTGCTGTTTTGCGAACATCCGCCGGTGTATACGCTCGGCAAGAGCGGCCATCCGGAAAACCTCCTGGTGAGCGACGAGGAACTGGCGGCCAAGGGCATCCAGTATGTGCAGACCAATCGTGGGGGAGACATTACGTTTCACGGGGCAGACCAGATCGTGGGGTACCCGATCATCGACCTGGAGCGGTTTTACACTGATATCGGCCGGTATCTCCGGAACCTGGAAGAGGTGATCATCCGGACTATCGGCGATTACGGGCTGACCGGTGAGCGGTCTTCGGGGGAAACCGGCGTCTGGCTGGAGCCCGGCGTACCGGGCCGCGCCCGCAAGATTTGCGCCATGGGCGTGCGCTGCAGCCGGTGGGTCACCATGCACGGCTTCGCCCTCAACGTCAACACCGATCTTTCCTACTTCAATAATATCATTCCCTGCGGGATCCAGGACAAATCCGTTACTTCCATGCAAAAAGAAACCGGGCGCACACTGCCGGTGGAGGAAGTGCGGGCCCGGATCGTGCACCATTTCGCCGGTATCTTCGGTGCGGAAATGGTGGAAGGCGCTTTATTTGCGGCTGAAAACGGCCGTTAACGGTAGCTCAGCGGAATGTAGAGGTTCCATTTTTCCAGCAGTTTGCCGTTTTCGAAAACTTCGAAATCGAACCAGCCGGCATGCATGAAAATCGCCTTTTCCAGGATAAGGAAGGGTTCTGCCACGTGTTCCACTTCAAACAGGAACTGCCCTGTTGATTCGTAAAATTTCACCGAATACTTTTTCTGCAAAGCCATCGGCAACTTGATATTCACGTTACCATCTGCTGTGGTGTATATGTAATTGGATGGCTTCCAGGGGATTATCTGCTTTTCTCCTTCCGCATTCGTAGTCGTCATCGTCGGGATGTCTGACGCGCCGAGCTTGGTGTCTGCCGCAATGGTGGAATCCGTTGTGGCCAGCACTACCCTGGAATGGAGGTAGGTATTATTCTTGAAAAGAATGAAAAGGCGGTAATAGTTTTTCCCGGGAAGGGGCTTGTTGTCGAGATACGCGTTGCGTTGGGAGGTGGGATTGCTGGCGTAGCCGATGGTGGTGAAGTTCAACACGCTGTCCAACGACCGCTGCACGCCGATCTGCACGGCGTTCGGGAAACCGGAAATCCAGTCCAGCTGGATCTTCCCCGTTTTGATAAGGGCCGAAAAATCAGGCAATACGGGCGGCACGGCTTCCTGCGCCCTGGCGGCGGAAAAGGCTCCCGTAACGAACATCAACACGATCAGGCATCTAACCATCTGCTTCATACAGTACATCTGTCTAGTCTCTTAAGTTGGCAAATTTAGGATCTGAAGGCCAAATATACGCTGCCGGTCTGTAAAAGTTTACCGGCACGCATAAAGCATCCATAACCTTGCCATGATTCCTTATACAGCCGTTAAAAATGCAAACTTCCTTGTGGAAGGGAGGCATTTCCCTGTAATCCGCCGGTGTGGATGAGGAGCACGCGGCTACCGGGCGGGAAGCGGCCATCGGCGCACATTTTACGGAAGGCGAGCACCAGTTTTCCGGTGTAGACCCGGTCTGTAGGTATACCGGTCTGGTCGAAAAAATCGTTCATCCCGTCGATGAGCGCGGGAGAAATTTTCGCGAAGCCGCCTTCATGGAAATCGTGGAAAATCCCCCAGTTCCCACGGTCCTCCGTAAGCAGCGCCCGGACCTCCGGTTCCACGGAAAAAGCCCCTTTCAACGCCGAAATCCCCCAGATCTCCGCACTAATCCCTCTTTCCGCGGCGCCATTGATCAGTCCGGCCAGCGTAGTACCGGTGCCGGTCGCGCAAAGGATGTGTGTGAAAGCCCGGAAATCCCCCAAATCCAGGATCTCCTCACATCCCGCCGCCCCTTCCGCATTGCCGCCCCCTTCCGGGATAACGAACGCCCGTCCCAGCAGGGCGCGCAGGGTGGTATTTTCCATCGGGGGCTGCGGGCTGTCGGCAGTTTGAAGGCGGGCTGTGATGGGAAGGCCGGGCTCGCTGGCGGCATTTCCGGTCTGTGGATTCGTTTCACTGGGATCAATGTTTTTTTTCCCTTGGTGCTGTGGTCCTTCGGGGAATTGAAGGCGGGCCGCGATGGGGAAGTCGAGCTCCCTGGCCGACAAATCCCCTCTTTTAACGGCGTCGTACACCGCCCGGGGAACGTGCACGATCTCCATGCCCAGGGCTGCCGCTTCCGCGAGCGTGCGTGAAGGCGGGTCCGGCGCTTCGCCCCGCACGATCCCGGTGACGGGTTTGCCCAGCAGCTTGCAGGCCGCGGCGGCCGCGTGCAGGTGGTTAGACCATGGCCCGCCGAAAGTGGCCACCGGCAAAGGGCCCGCGGCTTCGAGGTTGCGCTTCAGCTTGAACCATTTGTTGCCCTGGACGAGCGGATGGACGAGGTCCAAACGCAACATGGCTGCCTGGATCTCGCCGGGCAGCCATGTTGTATGGAAAGGTTGCAGTAAGTCCTTAGTTGAAAAGCGCATTCCGCAAGTTAAGGCTTTGTTCGCCTTTCACGCCGATGTTGATCTTCAGCATGTCTCCGCCACCTGCGTCGAAGTACTGCACTTTAATGCGGTGGTACCCCTTGCGCAAGGGAACGATGCCGGTTTGGGTAGCGGGCGCATGCTCGCCGTCGTTATCCACCACGAGGTCGCCGTCGATGAACACGAGGGAACCGTCGTCGGAGGTCGCTGCGATTTCATACAGGCCGTCTTCCTCCACTTTCACGAATCCTTCGAAAACCGCCCCGAAAGCCGGGTGGCGCTGGAACGCGCGGATGGAGACGTCGGTCATCACGCCGGAGGTATCAGCCGTTCCGCCTACTTTCGCTGCGGCGTTGAACTCCTTGAAGAATCCCTGGAATTTGAGGCCTTTGCCGGCGGGCGTTACGTTTACCGCGGATTTGTACGATTTGCGGGTGTATGTATTGCTGTAGACTGCGCTGCTGCGGCCGGTTTCAGGTACCGTAACGATGTATTTGAGGGTAATGGTCTCGTCCTTTTTCGGCGCGATGATGATGGGCCCGCTGGCCACGGGGCTTTGCGCCGTAGGCTCGGAACCATCTGTCGTGTAGCGGATCACCGCGCCGGCCATGGGTGGCTCCAGTTTCACCACTGCGCGTTGCGCTGCGGTGGAAATGCCGGAAGCGCCTACGCCTTCGCCGCCGCTGCTCACGGGGTCTACGATCACGGCGTTTTCAGCACCGAGCGCTTCGGGGATGCGGTAGTTGACGCCGCGTTTGTCCAGGTCGTAAAGCACGCCGCGCATGCGCTTGCGGAAGTCGGTATAGTCCTTTTTCTCTTTCGGGCTCCAGGTGATCTCCGCCAGCGCGATGGCGCGGGGGAAGGTGAAATAGTCGGAAACCGGGCCGGAAGGAATGTATTCCGTCCACACGTTGCCCTGCACGCCGATGATGTGTTTTTGTTCTTCGGGCGTGAGGTCTTTGGGCAGGGGCTCGTAGCTATACACCTTGTCCAGCGGGAGATATCCGCCGATAGCGAGGGGCTCGCTGCCGGGGGCGCCCTGGTAATAATCGAGATAGAGGTAGGTGTTGGGCGTCATGATGACGTCGTGCCGCTGGCGGGCGGCTTCCTTGCCCCCGGCTTCGCCGCGCCAGCTCATCACTGTGGCTTCGGGCGCGAGGCCGCCTTCGAGGATTTCGTCCCAGCCGATGATCTTGCGGCCTTTGCTGCCGAGGAATTTTTCCATCCGGCGGATGAAATAGCTCTGCAGTTCGTGCTCGTCTTTCAGCCCGAGCGCTTTCATGCGGGCCTGGCATTTGGGGCATTGCTTCCAGCGGTCTTTCGGGCATTCGTCGCCACCGATATGGATATATTGGCTGGGGAAGAGGGGCAGCACTTCGGTGAGCACGTCTTCGAGGAAAGTGAAGGTTTCGTCGTTGCCGGCGCAGAACACTTCTTTATGAACGCCCCATTTGGTGGATACTTCATACGGCCCGCCGGTGCAACCGAGCTGGGGGTATGAAGCGAGGGCGGCGGTTGCGTGGCCCGGCATTTCGATTTCGGGGACCACGGTCACGAAGCGCTCCGCGGCGTAGGCCACGATGTCTTTCACTTCTTCCTGCGTATAGAATCCGCCATGCGGTTTGCCGTCGAATTTATTTTCGCTCAGATGGCCTTTGGAGGTCTCCTTCCGCTGCGAGCCCACGCTGGTAAGGCGCGGGTATTTTTTGATCTCGATGCGCCAGCCCTGGTCTTCGGTGAGGTGCCAGTGGAAGCGGTTGAGCTTCAGGGATGCGATGACGTCGATGTACTGCTTGATGTAGGGGACAGGCAGGTAATACCGGCCCACGTCGAGCATAACGCCGCGGTAGCCGAAGCGCGGCTGGTCTTTGATGGTAACCGCCGGCAGCACGAGCCCCGTCTTCGTCTTGTTGCGCGAAACCTGCTGAAGGGTTTGCAGGCCGTAGAACAGGCCCGCTTCATGCCCCTGTACCACTGCTTTCCGGTTGGTGATCGTGAGCTGGTAACCTTCTTTGGGCAGCTGATCGTCGTCGGAGAAGATCACCTGTGCGTCTTGCATGGTCCCTTTCTGCAATTTCAGTCCGAAGTTGGCGTCGAGATAGGCGGCATAGAGCTTCGCCATCCGTTCGGCGGTTTCGCTGTTGGCGAAATACCGGGCGGATGTGCCCTGCAGGGTCAGCGTGCCTGTTCTTTCCTCTAAGGAGGCGGGAGCGGGCACCACGTTCACCTGGGGTTTTACCGTCTGCTGCGCCTGCGAGGCGAGCGTCAGGCACAGGGCTAAAGCGGATAGGAGCGTTTTTTTCATCTGTGCGTTTTTATGAAAGGTGGAATTGTTGGCTGCGGGTTATCCCTGCAATCCTCCCTTGCCGCGATACAGTTTCACGGGCTTGTCCAGCTTCAGTTCGATCACGGTCATGTACTCGTCCTGCACGTTTTCCGGTACGGTGATGTACACGAGCCCGGGCACGGGGCTCCAGCTGATCTTGCCGACGATCTTGTGCTGCAGCTTCGTTCCGTTGCCGACAACGGTGATGTCTCTGATCTGGTTATCGAGCCCTTTGACCATGATCTGTCCGGAAACTTTGCCGGGGAGGAAAAGGTAAAGTGATGTGGAATCCTTACTTAAAGTAGTAGGCCCGTAGAAGTGGCCCTGCGGGATGCCGCCGAGCGTTCCGAAGATGGCGGTCGCATGTTTTTTGTTCCATTTGCCCAGTTCGCGCAGCACGTTCACCTGTTCGGGAGGAATGGTGCCGTCTGCTTTAGGGCCGATGTCCAGCAGCATATTGCCGCCGTTGCTGATGGCGTCCGCGAAGATGGTGATCACTTCGTAGGGCGTTTTCCAGTTGGTGTCTTGCGGCTGCCATCCCCAGTTGTTGTTGATGGTCATGCACAGCTCCCACCAATGAAAGCTGGGGCGTTGCACGGGGAAGTTCTGTTCGGGCGTGTCGTAATCGCCGTAGCCCATGAGGCGGCCGTTGATGATGGTTTTGGGATTGTGGCCGGTGAGCATGTTGCGCACTTTCACGGCTTCCCATTCCTCGGCGCTGCGTTCCCAATCGCCGTCGAACCACCAGAGGTCGGGGTTGAATTGGGTCATGACTTCGGAAAGCTGGCCCTGGTAGAACTTCTTGAAGCGTTCCCAGCGTTTGGGATCGTCTTTGATCTTATATCGGCTGCTGTCTTTGAGGAATCCGGGATAATCGTTGCTGGTCCAGTCGAGCAGCGAAAAATACGCACCAGCCTTGATGCCGCGCTGGCGGATGGCCTGGAAGAAGGGCGTGAGCACGTCGCGTTTGGCGGGCGTGCCTTTGGCGGTGGAGAGTTTGTTGAACTTTGTGTCCCACAGGGCAACGCCGTCGTGGTGCTTGGTGGTGATCACGGCGTATCTGGCGCCGGATTCGGCGATGAGGTCTGCCCAGGCCTGGGGATCGTATTTATCGGCCGTGAAGCCTTTCATCTGCGCCATATAATCGGCATGAGAGATTTTTTTGTTGTGGAAGCTCCAGCTCTCGTCGATCCCGTTCACGGAGTAAATACCCCAGTGGATGAAGATGCCGAGCTTGGCGTCGGCGAACCATTGCATTTTCTCACTGATCTCTTCGGGCCGCGTTTGCTGCTGCGCATGGGCGCAAGACACAAAATGCATCGCCGCGGCCAATGCCACTACTAGTTTTTTCATTTGAAGCTGTTTGTTAACCAAAAATTCATGTTCACTGTTTTCCATCCCCCGCTGCTTATCATAAGTGCAGTTGGCATCAACCGATTGCTGGTGGCCCCATGGGGGGTAGATTCACAAAAATAGACGGATTCAATAAAAACGGCGCCTTTTTTGTATAACTGGTCGAAAAAATAACGGATTAACACGGTTTAGGAAAAATTAATGTTTAATTTTAGCCCCCGATATTAATTCGACTTGAAAATTTAAACTAATATCAGCTAATGCAACCGACTTTATTGATCCTGGCAGCCGGAATGGCCAGCCGGTACGGAAGTTTGAAACAGATCCAGCAGTTTGGCCCCAGCGGTGAAACGATCATCGATTACTCCATCTACGACGCTATCCGCGCCGGGTTCGGGAAAATCGTATTCATCATCCGCGAAAACTTTGCTGAAGAATTCAAGGAAATTTTCGAGCCGAAACTCAAAGGAAAAGTGGAAACGGCTTACGTATTTCAAAATATGAACGCATTCACGGACGGTTTCGAAGTGCCGGCAGACCGCACCAAGCCCTGGGGCACCGCTCACGCCGTTCTTTGCGCGAAAGACGCCATCAACGAGCCTTTCGCCGTGATCAACGCCGACGACTTTTACGGCCGCGACGCATTCGAGAAAATGGCGGAATTCCTCCGCAACGAATGCAAATCCGACCGCTACAGCGTAGTAGGCTACCAGCTGGGCAAAACCGTGAGCGATTACGGTTCCGTATCCCGCGGGGTGTGCGAAGTGAATGCCGAAGGCAACCTGGCCGGCATCGTTGAGCGCACCAAGATAGAAGTGATAGACGGTAAGATCGTGTACGAAGACGGCGACAAAAAAGTGGAGCTCGGCCCTCAAACGCCCGTATCCATGAACTTCTGGGGATTCGCACCTTCCGTATTCGAAGTGAGCGAAAAACTCTTCAGCCAGTTCCTCGAACAGAACCTTTCCAACCCGAAATCCGAATTCTTCATCCCGATCGTGGTAGATTCCTTCATCGCATCCGGCACCGGTTCCGTAAAAGTGATCCCCACCAGCTCGCAATGGTTCGGCGTTACCTATAAAGAAGACGCTCCGGGCGTGCAGGCTTCCCTGTCCGCACTCGTGAACGGCGGAGAATATCCCGACAATCTCTGGAAATAAGCATAATGGTACATACCGACATTCTCAGCGCATTCGGGCTCCAGCCCGCCGACTTCAGCATGCAAAAATTCGGGAGCGGTCACATCAACAACACGTTTCTGCTGACAGGGCCCGAAGACAAGCGTTATATCCTCCAGCGGATCAATACCTACGTATTCCGCGAACCCGATGTGATTGCCCGCAACCTCAAGCTGGCAGGCGATTATCTCGACAAGCACCATCCGGAATACCTCTTCATCAAAGCCATTCCCACCACCGCGGGCGCCGAGATGTACCAGCACGGGGAAGAATTCTGGCGGATGATCCCCTTCATCCCCAATTCCACGTCGGTAGACCAGGCAGACAATACCCGGCAGGCTTTCGAAGCGGCGAAACAGTTCGGCCTCATGGCCAGGATGTTCCACGGCATCGACCTGCACGATTTCAGGGCCTCTATCCCTAACTTCCACAACCTGACCCTGCGCTATGCTTCCTTCCAGGAGGCCATCCGCACGGCGAAGGAAGACCGGAAGCAGTTTGCCGACAGCCTGGTGGAGCAGTTCCTGCAATACAGCGACATCGCCGTAACGTTCGAATCGCTCAAGACCAATCCCGAGTTTACCGACCGCCTCATGCATCACGACACCAAGATCAACAACGTGCTGCTCCGCAAGGAAACTTTCGAAGGCATCTGCGTGTGCGACCTGGATACGCTCATGCCCGGAAAGGTGATCTCCGACCTGGGCGATATGGTCCGCACCTACGTGTGCCCCGTATCCGAAGAAGAGCGCGATTTCAGCCAGATCACGGTGCGGGACGAATATTACGAAGCCCTCATGAAAGGGTACCTCTCCGAAGTGGGCAGTACCCTGACCGCAACGGAAAAGCAACACCTTTTCTATGCCGGCAAATTCATGATCTACATGCAGGGCATCCGTTTCCTGACCGATTACCTGAACGGCGACGTTTACTACCCGATCAAGTACCCGGAGCACAACTACAACCGTGCGAAGAACCAGCTGACGCTCCTGCAGGCGCTCATCGCCAAGGAACCGCAGCTGCAGGCGATCATCGACAATTGCCTCGCGTCCTGACGGGAACGATTATATTTTGCAAAAAGCCTCCCGGACAGGGAGGCTTTTTTGTTTAGATAGTATACTGGTATATAGCAGTATTTTTGAAATTCGTTTAAAAACGCCGAGTGTTTTTTCGATTTTGTTAAAAAATGGGATCGGGATTGATTTTTCTCAAAATCTTGGGCACTGTGTTGTTTTTTACTTTGATCACTTATACATTTGTGTTGATAATAAAAATCACAAGCACCTCCATGTGGGTAAACAAAGACAATAACGCAGTCAATCACATCGTAGCTCAGCTCAACTGGGCCATTACGCTCGTCGTGATCGTCGTTGTCATTATTACCCGCCAGCCAATTGGAGGATAGATAAGCGTGTATAATCACAACGAATAATAAAACGCCTTCCTCCACCAGGAAGG
Organism: Chitinophaga sp. NPDC101104; assembly: GCF_050277495.1. Taxonomy (NCBI): domain Bacteria; kingdom Pseudomonadati; phylum Bacteroidota; class Chitinophagia; order Chitinophagales; family Chitinophagaceae; genus Chitinophaga; species Chitinophaga sp. NPDC101104. The sequence goes on from NZ_JBNNSF010000002.1 coordinate 259,737, forward strand.
CTTTTTTTTTGGGTACGCAAATTCCAATATTATGTATAGCTATTACAACGAAAACACGATTCTTTATTTCAACGGTGAGTATCTGAAAGCCACCGAGGCCAAAATCGATTTGTACGGCCAGTCGCTGCACTATGGTTACGCAGTGTTCGAAGGTATCCGCGCTTATAAAACCGAAAGCGGGGAAGTGAAGATCTTTAAAGCGAAGGAGCACTTCGACCGTTTCAAGCGCTCCTGCGAACTGATCCACATGCCGTATGAATTCAACAACGACGAACTGATCGCAGCATGCTACAAAGTATTGGAACTGAACAACATGACTGAGGCGTACATCCGTCCGCTCGCCATTTGTCCTCCCAACATGACGCTCAAAGCGGCTGAAGAGACCCACGTGCTGATCTGCGCATGGGAGTGGGGCGCGTACCTGGGCGAGAAGCTCCTCCGCGTGATGCTTTCCTCCTACCAGCGCCCGAACCCGAAAGCGTTCAAGATCGAGTCTAAATCTGCCGGTCTGTACGTGAACTCCATCCTGGCTTCCCAGGAAGCGAAGTCGAAAGGGTTCGACGAAGCGTTGCTGCTGGATATCGAAGGTTTTGTGGCGGAAGGCCCCGGCGCCAACCTGTTCTACGAAAAAGACGGCACTATCTATACGCCCGCACCGGGCAACATCCTGCCGGGCATCACCCGTGCAACCGTGATCGAGATCTGCCATGAGCTGGGTATTCCCCTGGTGGAAAAACAGATCACCGTGGCCGAGCTGGAGCAGGCAGACGCCGTGTTCTACTGCGGTACAGCCGCCGAAGTGGTGGGCTGGGACAGCTTCAACAACAAAGGATTTGCCAAACCCTGGGCCCAATCCCTCGGAAAAGTCATTCAGCAGGCCTACAAAGCCAAAGTGCTGGAGAAAGAATTCGACAGGGCGGCCATTCCCGCCTGATAATGAAGGAGATACCCCCTGCCTTCGGGGCCCCGAAGGCAGGGGAGGCCTTCCCCCTCTCCAAAAAGCATATACGGCCGTTGAAAGGCGTAAACGCTTTTTCCTCCAACCCTCACCCATAGCGGTTTTTGGCTCTCAATGCCACCTTTTGAAGACCGGGAGCGGCCAAATTATAGGTTTGAATTTCACGCCCACCGGAAATAACTTGTACAATAATTCGATTTTAAGACAGCCGACAACGGTATTTAACCGATAATCTGATCATGGAGTTAAACAAATACAGCAAAACGATTACGCAAGACCCGACGCAGCCCGCCGCACAGGCAATGCTGTACGGGATCGGACTGACGGAAGGTGACCTCAAAAAGGCACAGGTAGGCATTGTGAGCATGGGATACGACGGCAATACCTGTAACATGCACCTGAACGACCTGGCCAAAAAAGTGAAGGAAGGCGTATGGGCCAACGATCTCGTAGGCCTGATGTTCCACACCATCGGCGTGAGCGACGGGATCAGCAACGGTACCGACGGTATGCGTTTCTCCCTCGTGAGCCGCGATGTAATTGCTGACTCCATTGAAACCGTTTGCGGCGCACAATATTATGACGGCCTCATCACCGTGCCCGGCTGCGACAAGAACATGCCCGGCTCGCTGATGGCCATGGGTCGCCTCAACCGCCCGTCCATCATGGTGTACGGCGGCTCCATCGCCCCTGGCAAATGGAGAGGGCAAGACCTCAACATCATTTCCGCCTTCGAAGCCCTCGGGCAGAAACTGGCGGGCAACCTCGAAGAAGACGATTTCAAGGAAATCATTCAACATAGCTGCCCCGGCGCCGGCGCCTGCGGCGGCATGTACACGGCCAATACCATGAGCTCCGCCATCGAAGCCATGGGCATGAGCCTCCCGTACAGCTCCTCCAACCCGGCCACCAGCAAGGAAAAACAGGAAGAATGCCTCGCCGCCGGCAAGGCCATCCGCCTGCTGCTGGAAAAAGACATCAAGCCTTCCGATATCATGACCTTCGAAGCGTTCCAGAACGCCATCGTAGTGATCATGGCGCTCGGCGGCTCCACCAACGCCGTGCTTCACCTCATCGCCATCGCCAGATCAGTAGGAGTGGACCTGACCATGGACCACTTCCAGGAACTGAGCGACAGAACGCCGCTCATCGCTGACCTCAAGCCCAGCGGCCGTTATATGATGCAGGACCTGCACGAGATCGGCGGTGTTCCCCTGGTAATGAAATATCTCCTGAAGAAAGGATTGCTCCACGGCAATTGCCTCACCGTTACAGGCAAAACCATCGCGGAGAACCTGGAATCGGTACCCGATATCGACTTCGAAAAACAACCCATCATCTTCCCCCTCGAATCGCCGCTGAAAGACAGTGGCCACATCCAGATCCTGTACGGCAACCTCGCCGAACTGGGCTCCGTGGCCAAGATCACCGGCAAGGAAGGTGAGGCCTTCACCGGGCCCGCCCGCGTATTCGACGGTGAATTCGAACTGATCGCAGGTATACAGAACGGTCGCGTGAAACCCGGCGACGTCGTCGTTATCCGCTACGTAGGCCCCAAAGGCGGACCCGGCATGCCGGAGATGCTCAAGCCTACCAGTGCGATCATGGGCGCTGGCCTGGGCAAGAGCGTTGCGCTCATCACCGACGGCCGTTTCTCCGGCGGTACCCACGGTTTCGTGGTTGGGCACATTTGTCCTGAAGCCTATGACGGCGGCACCATCGCGCTGGTGAACGACGATGACATCATCGAGATCGATGCGGTGAACAATACGATTAAAGTGAACGTGTCGGACGAAGAGCTGGCAAAACGCAAGGCGGCCTGGAAACAACCGCCGCTCAAAGCAACGAAAGGAATCTTATTTAAATACGCTAAACAAGTTAAAAATGCAACAGAAGGATGTGTTACCGATGAAGCGTGAAGACGCTGACAATCGGGCCGCTACGCCCCAGATCATCACTGGCGCGGAAGCCGTGATACGGTCGCTGATTGCCGAAGGCGTGGACACCATTTTCGGTTACCCCGGTGGCGCTATCATGCCCATCTATGACGCCCTGTATGATTTCCAGGATAAAGTGCACCATATACTCGTCCGCCACGAACAGGGCGCCACGCATGCCGCCCAGGGTTACACCCGCGCCGGCGGCAAAACAGGCGTAGTGTTCGCTACTTCCGGCCCCGGCGCCACCAACCTGGTGACCGGCCTGGCAGACGCTTACATGGACTCTACTCCCATGGTCTGCATCACCGGCCAGGTAGCCGCCGTGCTCCTCGGCACCGACGCTTTCCAGGAAACCGATGTGATCGGCATCACCACGCCCATCACCAAATGGAATATCCAGGTGACCCGTCCGGAAGACATTCCGGGCGCCATCGCCAAAGCTTTTTATGTGGCCAGGAGCGGCCGCCCCGGCCCGGTATTGGTAGACATTACCAAGAACGCGCAGGTGAGCAAGCTCGACTTCCAATATAAGGCCTGTGATTATATCCGTAGCTACAAACCCGTTCCCACGCTCGATATCGAGGCCGTTCAGAAGGCCGCCGAACTGATCAACGGGGCGAAGAAGCCTTACATCCTGGCGGGCCACGGCATCCTGATCTCCGGAGCGGAGCAGGAGCTGGTGCAACTGTCGGAAAAGGCGCAGATCCCCGTGGGGTCTACGTTGCTGGGACTTTCTGCCATGTCTACCGCACACCCGAACTATGTAGGGATGCTGGGCATGCACGGCAACTACGGGCCGAACATCAACACCAACGAAGCCGATGTGATCATCGCGATCGGTATGCGGTTCGACGACCGTGTGACCGGTGAAGTGGCGAGCTACGCGCGCCAGGCGAAGATCATCCACATCGAGATCGATAAAGCGGAGATCAACAAGATCGTGAACGCCGACGTGGCGGTGCATGCAGACGCGAAGGAAGCCCTCACCGCCTTGCTGCCCCTCATCAACAAGGCCGAGCACGCAGCGTGGCTGGAAACCTTCCGCGCGGCAGACCGTACCGAAGAAGAGAAAGTAACGAAGCGCGAGCTGTACCCCACCGAAGGCCAGCTGAAAATGGCGGAAGTGGTACGCCTCATCTCCGAACAGACGGAAGGGAAGGCCATCCTTGTTACCGACGTAGGCCAGCACCAGATGATCGCCAGCAGGTATTACCGTTTCAAGGACCCGAACACCAACATCACCAGCGGCGGTATGGGCACGATGGGCTTTTCGCTGCCCGCGGCCATGGGCGCCAAAGTGGGCGCTCCCGATAAAACGGTAGTGGCGGTGATCGGCGACGGATGCTTCCAGATGACGCTCCAGGAACTGGGGACCATCTACCAGACGCAGATCGGCGTGAAGATCGTCATCCTCAACAACAACTTCCTCGGCATGGTACGGCAATGGCAACAGCTGTTCTTCGACAAGCGTTACTCATCCACCGAAATGATCAACCCCGACTTCGTACAGATCGCGAAAGGGTTCTACGTTCCCGGCAGGAAAGTGACCGAGCGCAGCGAGATCGCCGGGGCCGTTAAGGAAATGCTCGACACGCCCGGCGCCTATCTGCTGGAAGTGGTGGTGGAGCAGGAAGACAACGTATTCCCGATGGTGCCCGCAGGCGCACCGATCTCCAATATCCGCCTCGAGTAGTTCATAACCATTAACAGGACCAACAATGCATAAAGAATATACCGTTACGGTGTATACGGAAGACCGGATCGGGATCACCAACCGCATCACCGTGATCTTCACCCGCCGTGGCATCAACATCACCAGCCTTACCACCGCCGAAACGGAGGTGCCGGGCGTTTATAAATTCGTGATCACCGTACTCAGCAACCGCGAGCTGCTGGAGAAAGTGGTAGGCCAGATCGAGCGGCTGATCGAAATCCACCGCGCGTTCGTGCATGAAGAAGACGAAGTGGTGTACCAGGAACTGGCGCTCTACAAAATCTCTACCAAGGCGCTCCACAACGGCGACATCGAAAAGATCATCCGCGACAACAACGCCCGCATCCTCACCATCACGCCCGATTATTTCGTGCTGGAGAAAACGGGCCACGCGCAGGAACTGATCGGCATGCTGCAAAAGCTGGAGCCATACGGCCTCATCGAGTATACAAAAAGCGGAAGGGTGGCCATCGTGAAATGGAGCCGCCGATTCCACGAACACCTGAAGGACCTCAGCCTGCAAGAGGCCGACAACCTGAAGGACTAACTTATCAGTAACAAAAACACAAAAACTTTTAAACAACACTATCACAACATGGCAACCATCAATTTTGGCGGGGTTCTGGAAGACGTAGTAACCAGAGAAGAATTCCCCATGGAAAAGGCAAGAGAAGTGCTGAAGAACGAAACGATCGCTATCATCGGTTACGGCGTACAGGGCCCCGGCCAGGCGCTCAACCTGAAAGACAATGGTTTTAACGTGATCATCGGTCAGCGCAAGAATTCCAAAACCTGGGACAAAGCCGTTGCAGACGGATGGGTACCCGGCGAGACCCTCTTCGAGATCGAAGAAGCCGCCCAGAAAGGCACCATCATCCAGTACCTGCTCAGCGACGCCGGCCAGATCACACTGTGGCCGACCCTGAAGCCGTTCCTCACCAAAGGTAAAGCCCTGTATTTCAGCCATGGCTTCGGCATCACCTATAAAGAGCAAACCAACATCATTCCCCCGGCAGATGTAGACGTGATCCTGGTAGCCCCCAAAGGCTCCGGCACCTCCCTCCGCCGCCTGTTCCTCGCAGGCCAGGGCCTGAACTCTTCCTTCGCCATCTTCCAGGATGCTACCGGCCGCGCCCGCGAACGCGTGATCGCCCTCGGTATCGGCGTTGGTTCCGGCTACCTCTTCGAAACCGACTTCAAAAAAGAAGTGTTCTCCGACCTCACCGGCGAGCGTGGTACCCTCATGGGTTGCATCCAGGGTATCTTTGCTGCGCAGTACCAAACCCTCCGCAACAACGGCCACTCTCCCTCCGAAGCGTTCAACGAAACCGTAGAAGAGCTCACCCAGTCGCTGATGCCCCTCGTTGCCGAGAACGGTATGGACTGGATGTACGCCAACTGCTCCACTACCGCTCAGCGCGGTGCGCTCGACTGGTGGAAGAAGTTCCGCGACGCTACCCAACCCGTGTTCGACGAGCTGTACGCTTCCGTTGCCACCGGTAAAGAAGCACAACGTTCCATCGACCTCAACAGCCAGGCCGATTACCGCGAGAAGCTGAACAAGGAGCTCGAAGAGCTGCGCAACAGCGAAATGTGGCAGGCAGGCGCTGCAGTGCGTCAGCTCCGCCCCGGCAAATAATAAAGCCACAAAAAAATAAAATATGAAAAGTACCAGGAAATTGAAAGGAGCCGGCTGCGGCGGCGTTTGCTTGATTTGAAGCAGGCCCCTTTTCTTCCCGGTACTTTTCTTTTTTATTTTTTAACCAATCATTACAATGTCTCAAACGCTCCATACGATCGATACGCAGCAAGTTTTAGCAGCAGCAGCCCGCCTCAAGGGCGTGGTAACCCGCACACCCCTCACGTACAACACCAACCTTAGCAGAAGATACCAGGCCAACGTCTACCTCAAACGCGAAGACATGCAGGTAGTACGTTCCTACAAGCTCCGCGGAGCTTACAACATGATGAGCACCCTCGACCCCGCCACCCTCGCCAACGGCGTTACCTGCGCCAGCGCGGGCAACCATGCGCAGGGCTTCGCCTGGTCGTGCCGCCGCCTCAACGTGAAAGGCGTCGTGTTCATGCCCATCATCACGCCCAAACAGAAAGTAAACCAGGTGAAAATGCACGGCGGCGAAAACATCGAAATACGCCTCGTGGGCGATACGTTCGACGATTGCTCCGCCGAAGCCCAGGCCTTCACCCGCGAACATAAAATGACGTTCATCCCGCCGTTCGACGATCCCCGCATCGTTGCCGGACAGGGCACCGTGGGCCTCGAAATCCTCGAAGACCTGCCCAAGGTGGATTATATTTTCATGCCCATCGGCGGCGGCGGCCTCGCTTCCGGCGTGGGCGGGTATTTCAGGACGTTCAGCCCGGCCACCAAAATCATCGGCGTAGAGCCGGAAGGCGCGCCTTCCATGCTCCGCGCCCTCGAAAACGGAGCGCCCGTCACCCTCCCGGAAATCGACCGTTTCGTAGACGGCGCCGCTGTGAAAAGGGTCGGCGATCTCACCTTCCGCATCTGCCAGGACGTGCTCGACAAAATGAGCCTCGTGCCCGAAGGGCGCATCTGCTCCACCATCCTCCGCCTGTACAACGAAGACGCCATCGTGGTAGAGCCCGCCGGCGCATTGTCTATGGCCGCGCTCGACGATTACGCCGAAGCGATCAAAGGCAAGACGGTCGTGTGCGTGGTCAGCGGTTCCAACAACGACATCGACCGGATGCAGGAAATCAAGGAACGGTCGTTGCTGTACGAAGGGCTGAAGCATTATTTCATCGTCCGCTTCGCGCAGCGGCCCGGCGCGCTGAAGGAATTCGTGAACCATGTGCTGGGGCCCGACGACGATATCACCCGGTTCGAGTTCATCCAGAAGCATAACAAGGAGACCGGTCCGGCGCTCGTTGGCGTGGAGCTGAAGTACAGGGAAGATTACGATAAACTGCTCGCCAACCTGACCAGGTACAATATTCATTATACCGAACTGAATAAAGACGACAATTTGTTCGGCTACCTCGTTTAGTATTGGTTCAACCTATAGTAGTGTAGCGCCCTGGTCTGAGAGGACCGGGGCTTTTTTTTTATTACATTCGCCATATGCTCAGTTTCTGGGAAAAGCAAAGTTTTCTATCGTACGACTGCATCGTGATCGGCAGCGGGATCGTAGGATTGTCGACGGCGATCAGCCTGAAGGAAAAATCCCCCCGCCGGCGGATCGCCGTGCTGGAACGGGGGCTTTTGCCCGTGGGGGCCAGTACCCGCAACGCCGGGTTCGCCTGCATCGGCAGCCTCACCGAAATCCTCGACGACCTGGAGCACATGCCGCCCGACGCGGTGGTGCAGCTGGTGGACCTGCGGCGTAAGGGCCTCCGGCTCCTGCGTTCCCGTGTCGGCGACGACCGGATGGACTACCGCGAGAACGGCAGTTACGAGCTGATCTCCGACGCCGAAGCGCCCGCCCTCGCGCGGCTCGATGAAGTGAACGAGCTCCTGGGCGGCATTTTGCCCGGGCCGGCATTTTCCATCGCCGACGGCAAGCTCCCGGGCATGGGGATCGTTGCCAAACACCTGGTACAGAACAATTTCGAAGGAGAACTGAACACCGGCAAAATGATGCGTACCCTCATCGATCTCGCTATCGAACGGGGGATAGAAATAAAAACGGGATGCGAAGTGAAGGGGATCGATGAATCTCCCGGCACCGTAACCGTTCACCTGCAAGGCGGCCTTTCCCTGACCGCGGATTACGTGGCCGTTTGCACGAACGCCTTCACGCCCGCATTGGTCCCGGGGCTGGACATTTCCCCCGGCCGCGGGCAGGTATTGGTGACCGAGCCCGTGAAAGGCTTGCCGTTCAAGGGGATATATCATTTCGACAAAGGCTATTACTATTTCAGGGAATTACAGGGCCGGGTGCTGTTCGGCGGCGGCCGCAATCTCGACTTCGAAGGAGAAACGACGACCGAACTGGCACTGAACGCGCGCATCCAGGCAGACCTGGAAGAGAAACTGCGGACCATCATCCTTCCGGGCCGCGATGTAACTGTGGAGCACCGCTGGTCGGGCATCATGGCTTTCGGTGGAACGAAACAGCCCGTCATAAGGGCACATTCTGATCGTATATTCCTTGCCGTGAGGATGGGAGGGATGGGTATCGCCATCGGTTCCGAAGCGGGCCGCATGCTGGCGGGGCTCGTTCCGGCATGACAGATTATATCCATTATTGATGTTTAATTCACCGTGGCTTGTAATCGCCGCGGTGGCGCAGTATATTGTTCAAGCAACGTTAACGGTTATGAAAAAGATCCTTGTACTCATGATGGTGCTGGGGAATTCGGCCCTGGCGCAACAATCACCCCAAACACTCTGGTACGCCAGGCCCGCCGCCCGGTGGGAAGAAGCCTTGCCCGTAGGGAACGGCCGCCTTGGCGCCATGGTTTACGGCCGCACAGGCAAAGAAATCCTCCAGGTCAATGAAGAAAGCGTTTGGGCCGGCGTCAAATTCAACGACGGGAACGCCAACGCCGGCCAGTATCTCGACACCATCCGGAAACTCATTTTCGAAAACAAAAACGCCGAAGCGTTCGCACTGGCAGATAAGTATTTCCTCGCCACAGACGGCAGCAATCCGCCGCGCCCCGCCCGCAGCTTCCGTTCCAACCAGACGCTCATGAACGTCAACATCGATTATGGTTTCGATGGAACGGAAGGGTACCGCCGCAGCCTCGATCTGCAAACCGGCGTGGCGCTCACTACTTTTTCGGTCAACGGTGTGGAATACCGGCAGGAAGTGATCGCATCCAACCCCGACAACATCATCGCCGTTCATATTTCCGCCTCCAAACCGGGCGCCCTCAACGCTGTTATTTCCATCTCCCGCCCCGACCCGCGCGATACGGCGCAAAAGCTCAGAGACGCGAAGGTGTCGGCCATCGGCCGGCAACTGGTGATGGACGGGCAGATCATCGATAAAAACGAAAGAGAGAATAAAGGCCCCGAAGGCGCGCACATGCGCTTTGCGGGCATCGTGCAGGTAACGCCGTCCGGCGGAACGGCCGTAGCGAAGAACGGGACGATACAGGTGAAGGGTGCCGGCGCCGTTACGCTCTACATCCAGGGCGCTACGAGCTACAACGCCGCAAAAATGGACCTCGATCCCGGCGTAGCCGCAGCCATGGCCAAATGCCGCCGGCTGCTGACCGCTGCTGCTGCGAAACCGTACGCCGCTATCAAATCGAAACATCTCGCCGATTTTAGTCCTGTCATGCAACGGGTGAGCCTGGACCTCGGCACTTCCGTCAACGCGGGCCTCCCGACAGACGAGCGCCTGGCCCTGGTGCGGAAAGGCGGGGAAGATGCAGACCTTACCGAACTGTATTTCCAGTACGGCCGTTACCTGCTGCTCAGCAGCTCGCGGGGGCCGGGCGTGCTGCCCGCCAATCTCCAGGGTATCTGGAACCAGCATATAGACGCGCCCTGGAACGCGGATTTCCATACCAACATCAACCTGCAAATGAACTACTGGCCCGCGGAAGTCACCAATCTTTCCCTGACCACCGCGCCCCTGTTCGATTTCATGGACCGCATCCGCCCGGAAGGCCGCATCACCGCAAAGAAAATGTACAATGCCCGCGGATGGGTAGTGCACCACTGCACCGACGCATTCGGCAAAACCGGCGTCCAGAACGGCGTAGGATGGGGAACCTTCCCCATGGGCGCCAGCTGGATGTGCCTCCATTTCTGGGAACACTTCGCCTTCACGCTCGATTATAAATTCCTCCGCGAAAAAGCATATCCCATCATGAAGGAACATGCCGAGTTCGTGGAAGATTTTCTCGTGAAAAGCCCGGAAGGATACCTCGTGACATCGCCTGCCAGTTCTCCCGAAAACCAGTTCGTGCACCCCGTTACTGGTAAGCCGACAGGGCTGACGTACGGGCCTACGATGGACAACCAGATCCTCCGCGAATTCCTTTCCAAATGTGTAGCCGCGGCACATGCGCTGCGCACCGATTCCGCCGACGCCGTACGTTGGGAAAACATCATCCGGCAATTGCCGCCGACCCGCACCGGTAAAGACGGCCGCATCCTGGAATGGATCAACGAATATGAAGAAGTGGAGCCCGGCCACCGGCACATCTCGCACCTGTTCGGTCTGTACCCAGGTAGCGAGATCACCGAACAAACGCCGTCGCTCTTCGAAGGCGCGATGCGCACCCTCACCGGCAGGCTCGGCAAAGGCGGCGGGCACACCGGCTGGAGCCGCGCGTGGATCATCAATTTCTACGCACGCCTCAAGCAGGCAGACAGTGTCTACAACCACATGCAGGCCCTGCTGTCGAAAAGCACGCTGCCCAATTTGTTCGATAACCATCCGCCGTTCCAGATAGACGGGAATTTCGGGGGCACGGCCGGCATCGCGGAAGCGCTCGTGCAAAGCCACGGCGCCTACGTGGAACTGTTGCCCGCATTGCCCGCGCAATGGAAAACGGGGAAAGTGACGGGGCTTTGCGTGCGGGGCGGGTTTGAAGTGGACCTGGCCTGGGCAGACGGACAGCTGACGGCCATCACGCTGCGGTCTACCACCGGCCGTAACCTCGTGTTGAAGTACGGGCAACATCTGCTGCCGCTGTCGATGGAAAGGGGGAAGGCGATGAACGTGCCGGTAGAACAGTTACTCTAGGAAAAAATAAAACCACATATGATGAGAAAATGGCTGAAGCTCCTGGTATGGGCGCTGCTCCCGGCAACCGCCATGGCGCAGTACAAGCCCACCTGGGAATCTTTGGATAGCAGGCCGGTCCCCGCCTGGTTCGAGAACGCGAAATTCGGGATATTCATTCACTGGGGCGTGTACTCCGTTCCGGCATGGGCGCCTAAAGGCGTGTATTCCGAATGGTACCAGCACTGGCTGCAATCGGGCAAGACGTACGGCAATGGGCAAAACGGCACCACCGCGGTGCTCGACCATCACAACAGCGTGTACGGAAAGGATTTTTCGTATTACCAGTTCGCTGATCTTTTCAAAGCCGAGGACTTCGATCCCGATGCCTGGGCGAAACTTTTCGAAAAATCGGGCGCCAAGTACGTAGTGCTCACGTCCAAACACCACGACGGCTTCGCGCTGTGGCCCAGCAAGGAAGCGACGAAAGCGTTCGGCCGGCCGTGGAACGCCATGGACGCGGCTTCCAGGCGCGATGTGCTCGGGGATCTGACCGCTGCGGTGAAGAAGACGCCTGTGAAAATGGGCTTCTATTATTCGCTGTACGAATGGTATAACCCGCTGTACGCGAACAAAAAATACGACGAGTATGTAGACAATCACATGATCCCCCAGCTGAAAGACCTCGTGAACCGTTACCAGCCGGACATCGTGTGGCCCGACGGCGAATGGGACCAGACCGATACGCTCTGGAAATCGCGCGAGTTCCTCACCTGGCTGTACAACGAATCGCCGGTGAAAAGCACGGTAGTGGTGAACGACCGCTGGGGCAAAGGCATCCGTCAGCATCACGGCGGATATTTCACGACGGAATACGAAGTAGGGAAAACGTTCAGCAAGCCCTGGGAAGAGTGCCGTGGTATGGGGTATTCTTTCGGATATAACCGTAACGAGGATATCGAAGATTACAACAGCGCGCAGTCGCTCATTTACCTGCTGCTCGACATCGTGAGCAGCGGCGGCAACCTGCTGCTCGATATCGGGCCCGACGCGCACGGAAAGATCCCGCCCATCATGCAGGAAAGATTGCTGCAGATCGGGAAGTGGCTGGATGTGAACGGCGAAGCGATCTATGATACCCGCGCCTGGAATACCCCCGTACAATGGACCGCCGGCAGCCGCGAGCAGCCCAAGCACCAGGGATACGTGAGCGCCGAAGTGCTCCTGAAGCAAACGGTAGACCCCGCGCCGGGGTACGCCCGCAAGGAACTGTTCTTCACCCGCAAGGGAGATGTGGTGTACGCCATCGCACCGGTAATGCCTGAAGGCGTACTGGAGATCAACGGCGTTACGCCCGCCAGCGGCACCACCGTGCAGATGCTGGGCCGGCCCGGGAACCTGAAGTGGGCGAAAACCGCGAAAGGCATCGCCGTAACCGTCCCGAAACTCACCGCGAAGGAAACGCCCTGCGAACACGCCTGGACGTTCAAGATCACGAAAGCCGGTTAACCGGTAACACATCGCATAAAATGAAAAAGCCAGCGCCCGCTGGCTTTTTTTTATCTAATGGCAGGGATTTTTTTTCTTGTGAACGAACATTCATTACATTTGTATCAAATCTAAATCGAGTAACAGGAGGGAGACCATGCCCTGACGGCTGATAGCAGCCTTTCATTGTGATTAACCAAAATGTGGTCTCCGGTGAGTAAAGCCAGATTTCATCCAATTTTTAAACTTTTACCAATTTTTTAATTCAGCGCATGTAAGAATTGTACGCACTTTTCATCCGTGGCAGTATTTTACCTTTCTTCTCCTCAGCTTCAGGAAAGGTTAGTAACCCGTATGTCCCGTACACCCTTCATGTAGCCCTATGTACTAACAAAGTCAAAATCTAAATGCGAATGATTATGAAGCAAGTCCTTTCCCTATGGCTTGCGATGATGGCGTGTATACCTGCCATCGCGCAAGACCGTTCCATTTCCGGCAGAGTCACCGATGGTCTTGGTGGAACCCCTCTTCCCGGTGTGACCGTAACCATTAAAGGTACATCGCGGGGTACTGTTACGAATGCCAGCGGCGAGTACCAGTTGACTGCGCCCGCTAATGGTACATTGGTATTTTCGTTTGTGGGATACACGCCCCGTGAAGTGGCCATCGCCAACCAGTCCACGATCAATATGACGCTGAGCACGGACGAAAAGCAGCTGAGCGAATATGTGGTGAGCGGATATGGCACCACGCAACGCAGCAAGTTCACGGGTTCCGTTGGGACCGTTTCCGGCGAAAAGATCAAGGACGTGCCCGCCGCCACGTTCGACCAGATGCTGCAGGGCCGTGTTGCGGGCCTGTACAGTACTTCGGGCAGCGGCCAGCCTGGTACTGCCAACCGCGTAGTGATCCGCGGCCCGGGCTCGATCAGCGGTACAACCGCGCCGTTATATATTATTGACGGTATTGCCCTGGAAGGCGGTGAGTTCGCGACCTTGAACGCAGCCGACTTCGAGACGGTAAACGTATACAAGGACGCGACGGCTACGGCGCTCTACGGTTCCCGCGGGGCAAACGGCGTGATCGTTATCACCACCCGCCGCGGCAAGGCCGGTAAACTCCGCCTCGGCGCCAAAACGCAGTACGGATGGTCGGAGCGCACCCGTCCGAAATTCGATATCATGAATATCGACCAGCGCCTCCAATTCGAAGAGGAAGAAGAATTTGGGGTAGGATGGGAGTTCTCTCCGAAAAACGACGGCTCGTCCGTATCCGATAAAACAGAAAGGGCACGCATCCTCGATAGCCTCCGCCATATCAATACCGACTGGTCCAAGATCTTCCTGCGAGACCGTGCGAAATTCCAGGAACACGAAGTAAACCTCTCCGGCGGGAACGAAAACACCCGGTTCTATACATCCCTCAATTACTTCAACCAGGAAGGTATCGCGCTCCGTTCCGGATTGACGCGCTATAGCTTCCGCTCCAACGTAGACTTCAAGGGCGAACGTTTCACCGGCGCTGTAAACGCTGCAGTCGGCTATTCCGAAGTCAGCGGCATCGAAAATGAAAACTCCTCGTCGGTCGTAAACACCTTCGCGGCGGCATATTATGGCCTGCCGTATGAAGCGCCCTACATCAATGGCGTGCTGGTACATTCCGGCAACGCGGACCGTTTTGGCGGCGTGTACGATTTGCGCGAGGGATCGGATGCACTGGAGCGCACGCTCAATACCACGAACCAGACCAACAAGCTCAAAGGGACTTTGAGCATGAACCTGCGGTACGACCTGCTGAAGAACCTCTATGCCCGTACCACCATGGGTATGGATTACCGCCAGCACGACCTGTCGCGCTACATCAACCCCGATTCCTACACTGGCAGCCAGCAAACCGGCCGCCAGGGCGCCTATCAGCAAGGTTTTGATAAATACTGGCAGTTCACGGGCAACTACGGGCTTACCTTCCATGAGAATAAAGACAAGCACGATTATGAAGCGTCGCTGATCTACGAATTCATCCGTACCAAATCTTCCAACTCCACCATGACCGGCTACGGCATCAACGGCCTCTTCCCCGAAACGCCCGCCGGTATCACGCCAGGTAACTCTACCAACGGGTTCATCCCGGTGCTGGGTGGCGGCAAGTTCGGTACGGCCCTCGCATCTTTCATCTTCATGGGACGATACAGCTACGACGACAAGTATACGCTGAACCTGGCGTTCCGCCGCGACGGTTCTTCCACCGTTCCGAAAGATAACCGCTGGCATAATTTCTGGTCGGTAGGTGCTGGCTGGGACGTGTTGAAAGAAGATTTCATGTTCAATGCTACCGAAAAACTGGATGTGCTCCGCCTGCGCGCCAGCTACGGCGTTTCCGCGACACCGTTCGCATTCAGCAGCACCGGCGCATTCGGTTACATGGCCACCTATTCGCCCACAAGGTATGCAGGCGCCGCCGGCGTTATGCCCGCCGCCATCGGCAACCCGGACTACGATTGGGAATACACCAAGCAGTTCAACGTCGGCTTCGATGTGAGCGCATTCAGAAAACGGATCAGCCTGTCGTTCGACTGGTACAACAGGGTGACCGATAACCTGTTCGTGGACGAACAGCTATCCCGTACCACCGGTTTCTCCGTTCGCCGCATTAATGCCGGCAGCGTCCGCAACCGTGGTATCGATGTAGACCTGAGCGGCGATATCGTACGTACCCGCAACTTCACGCTGTATGCAGGCGCCAACTTCAACTATAACAAGAATGAAGTGACCAACCTGGGTGCGGTGAACGAATTTGAACAGGGTACTTCCATCATCCGCGTAGGCCTGCCGTTGGGCTCGCACTACATGGTGAAATGGGCTGGCGTGGACCCGGAAACCGGCCGCAGCCAGTATTACGACCGCGAAGGCAAGATCGTGCCGAATGCGCAATACAATGCTTCGACTATGAGCGTGGCCGAATTCGGCACCTTCAACCCGCCGTTCACCGGAGGCTTCCACCTGGGCGCCCGCTGGAAAGGGTTGTCGGTGGAGGCGCTGTTCTCCTTCGCACAGGGCTTCAAACGCTTCAACAACGAAGACTTCTTCAACGTCAATCCCTCGTTCGCTACATCCAACCAGGGCACAGACTGGCTGCGCCGCTGGCGGAAACCGGGTGATATCACCGATGTTCCCTCCACTTCCGATCCGCGCCGCTTCAATTCCAAAGATATCCAGGACGCTTCCTACCTGCGGTTCCGTAACCTGAACATGTCTTACGATCTGCCTGCCAGCCTGCTGGAGCGCACCCGGATCTTCAGCAAGGTACAGGTGTACGTTCAGGCGCAGAATATCCTGACCATCACCAGCTGGAAAGGTTTCGACCCGGAAGACAATAACAACATCAGCCTGTTTGAATATCCGGCCGCACGTACGTACACCGCCGGTCTCCGACTGAATTTCTGATCTCAAGCACTTACATCATGAAAAGAACATATCAACTCGCATATATTTTGCTCGCTGTCGCTTTACTGGGCACGGGCTGCCTGGGAGATCTCGGGATCAAGCCCCAGGACCGCATTCCGCAGCAAGGCGCGTTCAATAACGTAACCGCGCTGAACACCGGTGTATTGGGCGTTTATGCCGGCCTTAACTATGGTGCCACGCAATACATCACCACATTGCTCACAGACGAGGCCACCATGCCGCGCGAGAACAATACCGGCCGCGGCGTGATCCCCTGGCGCTGGCAGTACGACCCCGGCACTTCTGCTGAGCCCGCTGCAGCCTGGGGCGCATATTACGATGTGATCGACCGCGCCAACCGCGTGCTCGCCGTCATCGATCAGGTTCCCGCCACAGGCGAAGACCTGATCACCCGCAACCGGCTGAAAGCCGAGCTGCTGGCCCTCCGTGCCTTCAGCCACCTGGAATTGCTGAGCTATTACAGCGTGGACTATGAACCGGCATCGCCCGGCGTACCGGTCATGACCGAGTCCAAACTGAGCAAGCCTCCCCGCGACGCAGTATCGAAAGTTTACCAGCAGATCAATGCAGACCTGGTGGCCGCAAAAAGCCTTTTCCCCGCCAACTACGCCGTATCGAACCGCCAGCGCATCGATCCGCTGGTAGTAACGGCCATCCAGGCCCGCGCCTCCCTGCTGCAAAAGAACTATGATGCGGCCATCACCTTCGCCACCCAGGTGATCGATAACCGCGCGTTGGCTTCCGCTGCCGCTTTCCCCAATATCTGGACAGACCTTTCCACCTCCGAAGTGATCTGGAAACTGAAACGCGATAACGGCGAAGAGCGCCTTGGCGTCAACTACCGCGATAATACCGGCCGCATCATCTGGGCGCCTTCATTTAAATTGATGGAGTCGTTCGATCCGGTAAACGATATCCGCTTCGCCAGCTATTTCAGAAACCTGGGAACGGCAGACGCTCCCCGGTGGACGGCCATAAAATTCGTGGGCGGGCAAGCGGCCCTGGTAAACCTGGCAGACGCCAAGTTGTTCCGTACCGCTGAAATGTACCTGATCCGTGCAGAAGCGAATGCGCGCAAAGCCACTCCCAACGTATTGGCCGGAGCGGCAGACCTCAACGCGCTGCGCGCGGCACGCATCAACGGGTATATCCCCGAAATCTTCCCCACCGCGGCCGCTTTGCTCGACGCCGTGCTCCTGGAGCGTTTCAAGGAGCTGGCTTTTGAATCGGCCCGTTATGTGGACTTGCGGAGGAATAACCGCCAGATCAACCGCGGCCCGAAAGACGTTGCCCTGGCACAGGGAGCCGTAAACCTGACGCAAGCCGACCGGGAATACTGGCTGCCCATTCCGCAGGCGGAAATCTTCGCCAACGAGAATATCGCACAACATCCGAAATGGTTGCAATAAGGATGTAATATTTTGATAATGAATTGTTTAAGCCGGGCGCTACTACGCCCGGCTTTTTTTTGCCCATTTTTTTAACTGTAGATTTAACAATTAAAAATTTGTTGTTATCTTGACACACTAATCCACTTCACGTTATACTGATACTCATGAACCATCAACTTGTAACATCCGACTACATCGTGTTCGCGATTTACTTCGTGATCGTAGCCGGATACGGTTATTACATTTACAACAGGAAAAGAAAGGCCAGCGCCGACACGAAAGATTTTTTCCTCGCCGAAGGTTCCCTCACCTGGTGGGCCATCGGCGCGTCGCTCATCGCGTCCAACATTTCTGCGGAGCAGTTCATCGGCATGAGCGGTTCCGGCTTCAAGATGGGCCTGGCCATTTCTACCTATGAATGGATGGCGGCCGCCACCTTGCTCGTGGTCGCGATCTTCTTTTTGCCCATCTATCTGAAGAACAAGATTTACACCATGCCGCAGTTCCTGAGCCAACGCTACAACGGAACGGTGGCCACCATCATGGCGGTTTTCTGGCTGCTGCTGTACGTTTTCGTGAACCTCACTTCCATCCTCTACCTGGGTGCGCTGGCGGTTTCCACGATCTCGGGCTTCAGTTTCACGGCCTGCATGATCGGCCTCGCAGTATTTGCCATTATCATTACGCTGGGCGGGATGAAGGTGATCGGGTTCACGGACGTGATCCAGGTTTTCTTCCTCATCCTCGGCGGCCTGGCTACCACTTACCTGGCGCTGAACCTGGTGTCCCACCATTTCGGCGGGTCTACCGGAACGGCGGCCAATACGATGAATGGCATGTGGGACGGGCTGGGGCTCCTCCGGCAAAAGGCCCCCGAGCATTTCCACATGATCTTCGACAAAAGCAACGCCAATTATAAAGAACTGCCCGGCCTGGCCGTGCTCATCGGCGGGATGTGGATCGTGAACCTCAATTACTGGGGCTGCAACCAATACATCACGCAACGCGCACTGGGCGCCGATCTCAAAACCGCGCGCAACGGCCTCCTTTTCGCCGGTTTCCTCAAACTGCTTATGCCCATCATCGTTGTACTGCCCGGCATCGCCACCTACGTACTGTGGAAAAACGGTATGTTCGCCGATGAAATGCAGGGCGTGGTAGACGGTGTGAAACAGGTAAAACCCGACCGCGCGTATCCCATCCTCCTCAACCTGCTCCCCGCCGGCTTGAAAGGCTTGTCGTTCGCCGCGCTCACCGCCGCCATCGTGGCATCCCTCGCCGGAAAGGCCAACAGCATCGCCACCATCTTCACGCTGGATATTTACAAGAAACACTTCAAGAAAGAAGCCACAGACGCCGAACAGGTGAACATAGGCCGTATCGCCATCGTCGTTTCCTGCATCATCGCCGCGCTGGTGGCGCCTGCACTGGGGAACCTCGACCAGGCGTTCCAGTTCATCCAGGAATACACCGGCTTCATTTCTCCGGGCGTGTTCGCCATTTTCATCATGGGCTTTTTCTGGAAACGCACCACCTCGGCCGCCGCACTGGTTGGCGCCGCGCTGGCCATCCCGCTGTCTGTTGCCCTCATGCTCATCTTCCCCGGCCTGCCGTTCATCAACCGCATGGGCTGGGTATTTGTGATCATCGTGGCACTGATGGTGATCATCAGCCTCATGGACCCGAAAAGCAAAGACAATCCGAAAGCGCTCCAGATCGATACCGGCATGTTCAAACTGGCTCCAGGATTCGCCGTGGGCGCCATCATCATTTGCGGTATCCTGACAGCGCTTTACACTATTTTCTGGTAGTTTTTTTTGATAGCATCTTTTTCCCACGTCTACGATCATGTCATTTTTATTAGGTTACGATATCGGATCTTCTTCCATCAAGGCAGCCCTGCTCGACGTTGAGAGCGGGCGCTGCCTTGCTTCCGCCACCGGCTCCGACGAAGAGCTGCGCATCCGCGTTCCCAAACCGGGATTCGCGGAACAGGACCCGGAAATGTGGTGGGAAGAAGTCCAAAAAGCCACCCGCCGCCTGCAACAACAATTCCCTTTCGACGCCTCGGCCGTGAAAGGGATCGGCATCGCTTACCAGATGCACGGGCTGGTGTGTGTGGATGAAAAGCTGGAAGTTTTACGTCCATCGATAATTTGGTGCGATAGCCGCGCCGTACAAACCGGCGACGAAGCCGCGCAGCAACTCGGGCACGACTACACGCTGCCGCATCTCCTCAATTCGCCAGGCAATTTCACGGCCTCCAAACTCCGCTGGGTCCGGCAGAATGAGCCGGAGCTGTATGCAAAAATCCGGCATATCATGCTGCCGGGCGATTTCATCGCCATGCGCCTCACCGGCATTCCCGCCACTACGAATTCCGGCCTTTCGGAAGGTATTTTCTGGGATTTCAAGGAAAGGAAAGTGTCGGGCCGGCTGCTGGAATTATATGACATCGATGCATCGCTCCTGGCGCCCGTGGTACCCACGTTCGGCGAACAGGGCCGCGTGTCGAAGGCGGCGGCGGAATTGCTCGGCCTGCAGGAAGGCACGCCCGTGACCTATCGCGCCGGCGACCAGCCCAACAACGCGTTTTCCCTCAATGTGCTCCAGCCCGGAGAAGCCGCCACTACAGCGGGTACCTCGGGTGTGGTGTACGCCGTGCACGACCAGCCTGCGTTCGACGCGCAAAGCCGTGTCAATACCTTTATACATGTCAATAATTCGGAGGAAGAAGTCCGCAACGGGGTACTGATGTGCCTCAATGGGACCGGCATCCTCAACAGCTGGCTGCGGCAGGTTTCCGGAGGGATTTCCTATGACACGATGAACGGGCTGGCGGAAAAAGCGCCTCCCGGGGCGGAAGGGCTTCGCATTTTTCCCTTCGGGAACGGTGCCGAAAGGATTCTCGGAAACAGGCTCCCCGGCGCCAGCGTGCATGGGCTCGACTTCGGTATCCACAGCCAGGGGCACCTGCTCCGCGCCGGACAGGAAGGCATCGTATTCGCATTGGCGTACGGGATGGACATCATGCGCGACATGGGCCTGCGCATCAACCGCGTCCGCGCCGGAAAAGCGAATATGTTCCTCAGCCCCCTCTTCCGTGAAGCTTTCGCCAACGCCACCGGCGCCGAAATAGAATTGTATAATACTGACGGCGCCCAGGGCGCTGCACGCGGAGCCGGGGTAGGAGCGGGCGTGTTCGCCTCTTTCGGGGAAGCTTTCCGGGGAATGGACTGCCTCGCCACCATTTCGCCCGACGAAAAACAAACCGCCTACCAAAACGCGTACGCAGATTGGAAAATCAAACTCCAGCAAATATTGTCGAACCGATAAATCATTTCAAATGCAGATCATAACAGGAAACAAAACGTACTTCCCCACAGTGGGCGCCATCAAATACGAAGGCCCGAAATCCGACAATCCTTTTGCGTATAAATGGTACAACGAAAACGCGACCATTAACGGCAAAACGCTGAGAGAGCTCTTCAAATTCGCAGTGAGCTACTGGCACACCTTCTGCGGAACGGGCGGAGACCCCTTCGGCCCCGGCACCAAAGACTTTCCATGGCTCACTTCCTCCGACCCCATCCAGTCGGCAAAAGATAAAATGGACGCAGCTTTCGAGTTCATCACCAAGCTCGGCGTGCCATATTACTGCTTCCACGACATCGACCTCATCGACGAAGGCGCCTCGATCGCCGAATACGAAAAAAGGATGCAGTCGATCGTAGACTACGCGAAAGAAAAACAAAAAGCCTCCGGCGTGAAGCTCCTCTGGGGCACCGCCAACGTGTTCAGCAACCCGCGCT
Source organism: Chitinophaga sp. NPDC101104 (assembly GCF_050277495.1). NCBI lineage: Bacteria > Pseudomonadati > Bacteroidota > Chitinophagia > Chitinophagales > Chitinophagaceae > Chitinophaga > Chitinophaga sp. NPDC101104. Next base: position 281,175 of record NZ_JBNNSF010000002.1, read on the forward strand.
ACATGAACGGCGCATCCACCAACCCGGACTTTTCCGTGGTGGCCTATGCCGGAACGCAGGTGAAGAATTCCCTCGACGCAACGATCGCCCTGGGCGGCGAAAATTACGTGTTCTGGGGCGGCCGCGAAGGCTACATGACGCTGCTGAACACCGATATGAAACGGGAGCTCGACCATCTCGGCCGCTTCCTGACCATGGCCCGCGATTACGCACGGAAACAGGGTTTCAAGGGTACGTTCTTCATCGAGCCCAAACCCTGCGAGCCCACCAAGCACCAGTACGATTACGATAGCGCCACGGTGATCGGGTTCCTCCGCCAATACGGCCTCGACAAGGATTTCAAGCTCAATATCGAAGTGAACCACGCCACCCTGGCCGGCCATACCTTCCAGCACGAGCTGCAGGTAGCGGCAGACGCGGGCATGCTGGGCAGCATAGACGCCAACCGCGGCGATTACCAGAACGGCTGGGATACCGACCAGTTCCCCATGAACCTCAACGAGCTCGTGGAAACCATGCTGGTGATCCTCGAAGCCGGCGGGTTCGCCGGCGGCGGCGTGAACTTCGACGCAAAAGCGCGCCGCAATTCCACCGACCTCGAAGATATTTTCCACGCCCATATCGGCGGGATGGACGCCTTCGCCCGCGCGGCTTTCGTGGCCGACCGCATGCTCCGCGAATCGCCCTACCGCCAGTTCCGCAAAGACCGCTACGCTTCCTTCGACACCGGCAAAGGCCAGGAATTCGAGCAGGGCAAGCTCTCCCTCGAAGACCTCCGCGCTTTCGCCGTGGCCAATGGTGAGCCGAAACAGACCAGCGGCCGGCAGGAATGGCTGGAAAACATCATCAATCAGTATATTTAGGGCAAAATCAAAGCATGGCATTCAGTATCACGCATAAAGAAGAGAACGGCTTTTCCATCATCGCGCTGCAAGACGACGCAGGCGCGGAAGTGCAGATCATACCCGGTTACGGCGCCCTCCTGCACGCATTCATCATACCGCAGGGAGGCACAAACATCAATGTGATAGACAGTTATAGCAGCGCCGACGATCTGAACGCGGGCGTGACGAACAGTTTCAAAAGCGTGAAGCTGAGCCCGTTCGCCTGCCGGATCAAGGATGCGGCGTACAGCTGGGAAGGGACGGAGTACTCGATCCGGAAATCCCCCATCCACGGGCTGCTCTACGATCAGCCTTTCTCCCTCATCAAGGAAGAAGCGGCCGACAGTTTCGCCGAAATCTCGCTGGAACATCATTACGCCGGCGACGATCCCGGATACCCGTTCCCTTACCGCTGCGAGGTACAGTACCGCCTGCTGGCCGATCAGCAACTGCAGATCACCACCGCGGTTTTCAACCTCCACAACGCGCCCATCCCCATGATGGACGGCTGGCATCCGTACTTCTCGACGGGCACGCCGGTAGACAGGCTGGAGCTGCAGTTCAGCAGCACCGCCATCGTGGAGTTCGACGAAAAACTCATTCCCACGGGCAAAACGCTGCCCTTTACGGAGTTCAACGCCGGGAAAAGCATGGACGGCGTATCGCTCGATAATTCATTTTTAGTGGATTTTGAAGCGGCCCAGCCGGTGTGCACCCTCACCGATCCCGAAAAAAGGGTCCGCATTGCTTTCTTCCCGGAGAAGAGCTATCCCGTGTTGCAGGTATATACGCCGCCGCACCGGAACAGCATCGCGATCGAAAACCTGACCGGCGCCCCCAATGCTTTCAATAACGGCATCGGGCTGGTGACGGTAGCACCCGGCCACAGCGCGATTTTCCGGACGGGCTTGCAGGTAACCGGGTTCTGACGGTTGTTTTGGCACAGACTTTGGATTTATGGGGTAACCCCTCTTTATTCACCCATAAATTGTCATGTCATGGACATCCTGATGATCAAGGACCGGTGGAATGAGATCAGATCGAAGCTGAAACAACTTTTCGCCGATTTGACGGAGACGGATCTTACCTATGAGCAGGGGAAAGATGACCGCCTCATCCGCCAGATACAAATAAGACTCGGTATATCCAGGGACGAAGTGATCTCGCTGATCCGGTCCCTGTAATAAGACGAACGAAAAACGGTAATTCCCGGGGAAGCGATTCCTCCGGGAATTGCTTTTTTAACTACTTTCGTGTCTTAACTATTTTCCGGACGCAAATGTTAGAATAATATGAAACCCATTAGATTGTACCTGGTAACCTTGCTCCTGACCCTGATGGGCGGGGCGGCAATGGCGCAGACCGAAACGCCCGTTACCCTCCGCGGACAGGTCACCAGTTTCGACGGCAAGCTCGTCTTATATCCCGCCACGATCCGGAACAAAAATACCGGCGCACGCGTTTTTTCCGACCAGGGAGGCTATTACCGGATTTCGGCCCGGCAGGGTGACGAGATCGTAGTATCTTTCATCGGTTATGTGTCTGACAGTGTGAAGGTCATCAACCTCGCCGGCACCCAGGTCGCCAATATCCGCCTCAATGCCCGCGAAAGGTTCCTGCCCCAGGTGGAAGTATCTGGCAAATGGAACGCCTATCAGCTCGATTCGCTGGCGCGGTACGAAGAGTTCAAGCCCTTCCTCGAAGCGAAGGAACAAACGCTCGTCAACACCGAAAAGCGTAGCCAGGGCGGATTTGGACTGGTGTTCAGCCCTTTCACCCGCGGCTCCCGCGAGCAGAAAGACCTCCGTAAATTCAAGAAACTCTATGAAGAGAACGAGCGCCAGCAGTTCATCGACTACCGCTATGCCAAAAGCTTCGTGAGCACCGTTACCGGCCTGAAGGGCGATTCGCTCATGCGTTTCACCCAGGCTTATACGCCTAGTTATGAAATGCTGCGCACCATCAACCAGGAAGACCTGATCATGTGGATCTCCGTCCGCGCCAAACAATGGCGCCAAAACCCGGCGGTCCGCATCAAGGAAAACGATTAAGGCATTTTTTTCATAAAAAAACGGCTGACCATCACATGGCCAGCCGTTTTGCTTTTTATCAACGCTGCCTAATTCAGCCGTAACACGCGGAAGTAGCCTTTCACCTGCGCCGTGCCCACTTTCGGCGGCGTAGTAAAGGTAAAATACCCCGCTTTCTGCAGTTGAAAGGTGCCGATGATCCATTTGCCGGAAGAGCCGGTCTCCAACACTTCAAGCTGGCCCGGACTGGGAACGCCGACGCCACCCCCGTCGTACACCTGCTCATAACTGATGGACGTGCCGATAGTATGCGTGAACAGGATATTGGTCTGGTCCCAGTTCCAGATGCCGGTTGCCTTACCGTTCCAGGACACACCAACGGTCACGTTCCCGTTTTGGGCCATGGCAAAGCTTCTGGTTGCGGTAATATGCCCGCCGGCGCTGCCGTAGGTGACATAATCCCCGCCGTTAATGGAAACGGAAATCCCTTCCGGCGCTACGAACATCCTGGCCAGCAGGATCCCCACGGCCTTGCCTTTCGACTTGATGCTGACGGAAACCACGGCAGGGTTGGCGGTCGGTAGCTTCGCCGGGGCCGTGTATTTGCCGGTGTTGCCCGTTCCCGTGAGCTGCCCGCTGCCAACGAGCTTCCATTCGCTGATGAATTTGGGGTCGAGGAGGGTTTTGGGATCGAGGAGCGCGGCTTCTATGCCTTCCTTTGTCAGCGGAGCGAGCAGATCATCGGCTTCGCCCGGCAATACACATTTTACCGCCAGCGATTGTTGTTCTCCGAGGTCGAGCACGGCCAGGGAGGGTTCCAGCGAAATCGCCTCGAAGAAGCTCCAGTCGGAAAAATGGGTGGTCTTCACTTCGATGGTTTTGGCGGTTTCGTTGTGGGTGGCACCTACCGTGTACCAGACGCCGTTTGCCTTTTGCGTGGCGATCCCCAGGGCGGCCGGGATGGTGGCCTGGAGATCTTCCGCCTGGTATTTGATCTTCAACGTGGCGGGTTTGCTGAACGTTATGCCTTCCGGCTGCAGGCGATACGCGATGCCTTTGCCCCCGGGAGCGGTATTGGTGATAGGCTGGATGAAAAATTCCGTTTCCTGTGCCACTGCGCCCGCCGGAATGTCGAGCGTGAGCCTGGCGCCGGGGTATTCGACCGTTCCGCCCGCCGGGCCGATCTTTTTGCTGAATACGGTGCCGTTGGGCGTGCCTTTGGGCATGGGAGTACCGGCTTGCTGGCCGCCGCCACCGCCGTTACCACTACCGTTACCTGGAGGATTGGCGGGATTTTCGGGCTGGGGTTTGGAGCATTGCGAGAAAAACATCGCAGTTACGATGAGGGGAAAACAAATAATTCTTTTCATGTTGCACTATTGTTTAAAAAAGTAGTGCAAAGGTAGCAGGGGCAAAACGTGCCCGTCTCAGTAAAAACCCGTAATTCGGCAAAAAGCGAAGGACCGGCTGCTCGGGGTGTTCCCTTGCGGCCGGTCCTTCTATTTTTCATTTTTCAATCGCTCAGTTGTAAACTTTCACCATGTAGACGAATTCTTCCAGTTTACGTGCCTGGTCCACACGGGGCAGGCCGGTCAGCTGGTTTTTCTGTTTGAGGTCTTTGCGGTTGAATTTTTCTTTCGGTAATTCTTCGAGGAGGCGTTTGAGGTGGCCGGATTTCACCGCGAAGGCGATGCCTTCGGAGGTAGACTGGCGGCCGGTAATGATGCCGATGAGCTCGCCGTTCATATCGAGCAGGGGTGCGCCGCTGTTACCGGGGTTGACGGGGATGGAAACCTGGTAGGCCAGGGTATCTCCGTTAAAACCGGTTTGTGCGCTGATATAGCCCATGCCGAAAACGATCTCGTCTCTCGGGTAGCCCATGGAAAACACTTCCTGCCCGAGGCGGGAGGGGTCTTTTTTGAGCGTATAGGGGAGGGGGGCCGTGCGGAAAGTGCTGTCTGCCACGCGGAGCACTGCGAGGTCGGAAGACACGTCTTCGAACACGCTCACGGCCTTGAATGCTTCTCCTTTATTATTCTGCAGGTAAATCGAGTCCGCCCCGGCGATCACGTGATAATTGGTGACCATATAGCCGTTCCGGCTGATGGCGAAGCAGGTGCCGCCATAAGTGCCGGGGTTGGCGGGACCGGCGTTTTTATTGTTGATATCGCGGATGAGGGCGTTCTGCGAGCGCTGGATATTGTTCAGCACACGGCGGACGTCTTCATATTTGGCGGTGTAGGAGATTTTGGCGGACCGCTGCATGATGGCCATGGTAGCGAGGGAGGTGACCAGCGCGATGGACGCGGCGGCGGCAACGGAGTACCAGGTGCGGCGGCGGCTGGTCATGGGCACCACGGCGGCGGGGGCAGGCTGGGCCTGTTGGGCGGCAGTGGCGGTGCGGGGGTGGATGGCGTTCATCCGGGCGCGGAAGTCCTGGCGCTGGCCATGGCCCCTGAGCTGGGAGAGGAACGCCTCGTGGTCGGAAACTTCCCGTTGGAGGTCGGGGTTCCGGCGCAGGAGGGATTCGAACGCTTCTTTTTCCGGGGCGGTCATCTCTCCGTCCAGGTAGCGTTCTATTTCCTGTATTTTATGTAATTCGTTCATCACGGGTGATCCTGCTCTTTTAATATATTAGTTCGCAAAAAATAATTTCTTCAGGCGCATGAGGCATTTGTACTTCTGGTTCTTGGCATTTTCGGCGTTCGTATACCCGAATTGTTCCGCGATTTCCTGCATGCTCCGGTGGCGGATGTAATATTCCTCCAGGATGGTTTTGCAGGGCTCCCCGATCTTTCCCATGGCCGTTTCCATCTGGCGGAACTGGGCGTCCTTTTCGAGATGGGCCTCCAGGGCCTCGGCCGCGTCTGCCGACTCCTCCACGTCGTCTGGCAGGGGAGCGCTGTTGGGACCGCTCTGGAGCTTTTTGAGCCACATCCTCCGGCAAACGGCATATAAAAATGTCTTCAACCGGGAGGAGAGTACGAAATTCCCTTCTTTTGCCTTTTCATATAATACAATCATCGCTTCCTGGAAGATGTCTTTGGCATCGTCCGCCGATCCATTATGCTGCAAAATCATCCTTTCAACCATCGGGTAATGCTCCAAATAAATGATTTCCAGAGCTTTATCATCGTTGGCGGCTAATCTGTGCAGTAATTCCTGATCCTTTTCTATGTGCAAAAGATTATTCACTGATTAATACGGTTTGGGCCGGTTTAGTAACCCAAAGTAGGCAAAATAAATTTTTTTTCAGATTGCGGGTTACCTTTCTCCGAAACCCGGTATAAAGGTTAAATCTCATTTCAAATAAACCTTAAAACGTATCAAAATGAAAAAATTCGGTTTCCTCGCTCTCGCCCTGGGTCTGTTCGCTGTAGCTTGCAACAACGCTGGTACTGCCACTGAAGGCGATTCCACTAAAGTTGACAGCCTGGTTCAGGAAGCTCAGAGCACTGTTGACTCTGCTGCTCAGGTAGTTGATTCCGCTGCTCAGGTAGTTGACTCTACTGCTAAAGCTATCGACTCTACTGCTAAAGCTCACTAATTATAGGCAAGCATTAAAGGATATTCATCCGGCCCCGGCGTTATGCCGGGGCTTTTTTTTGCCCTCCGCCTCCGATCACCCATCCCCCGAAATTATTTGCTATAGCATTCAATCCACCGTTTTACTAGCCAACTGAAGGGCATTTTTCGTGGTTTATTGAACAATTTTTAATCAATATTGATGTTTGTTAGACGAAATTAATTTTTTCACTCCGCTGTTTGAAAAAATGAAATCGTACCTTACTTTTGTTCTATCAAACAACGCAAATACATTATCTGATGCAACAGCATTCTTTTGGATACTTTTACGGCTTTTACTTTTTCTGGTACCAGAATTAGGAGGTTCGTTTTAGCTGATCCAAACAGATAAAAAAATATAACGGGCCTCCTGCAAAAGGGGGCCTTTCTTTTTAAAATTATGCAAACCGGTAAAAGCCAGATATGTCACAGAATCGATTTTATGCCTGCTATTTTTACTTTTTCTTTTACGCAAAAGAAAGCGGGACTCTCTTGTGATAACGGTCAAAACCGGTAGAATGAATGGAAGGGTCCCGCCACACAGCGGGGCCCTTTTTATTGCTCAACAGTATCTTAAACAACATATATGCGCATCGCGATCCAGGGATTTGAAGGATGTTTCCACCAGATAGCCGCCCAGAATTACTTCGGCAAACAGACCACCATCGAGGCCTGCGCCTCGTTTTCGGAGCTCGTCCGCAAGGTGAAGAACGGTGAGGCCGACGTAGACGCCGGCATCATGGCCATCGAAAACTCCATCGCCGGCAGCATCCTGCCCAATTACTCCCTGCTCAAAAATTCCGGGCTCCACATCATTGGCGAGCTGTACCTCCAGATCAATCAGAACCTCATGGTCATGCCCGGGCAAACGATCGACGATATCCGCGAAGTACATTCTCACCCTATGGCGTTGCTGCAGTGCATGGACTTCCTCGCCCAATATCCCCACATCAAACTGGTGGAAACAGAGGATACCGCCCTCAGCGCCAAACACGTGAGCCAGAAAAAACTGAAGTCCACCGGGGCCATCGCAGGCCAGCTCGCAGCCGATATTTTCGGGCTGGAAGTGATCGGGCGCAACATCCACACGGCTAAAAACAACTACACCCGCTTCCTGGCCATTTCCCGGAACGGCGTGAAGACGCCCGCCGATGCAAATAAATCTTCCGTATATTTCCAGACGTCCAACGAGCGGGGAAGCCTCGCCCGCGTGCTCACCATGATCGCGGAGGAAGGCATCAACCTGAGCAAGATCCAGAGTTTTCCCATACCTGCGAAGGAATGGCATTATTACTTCCACGCAGACATGGAATTCGATTCTCCGGAGCACTTCCAGCAGGCGCTCAACAAAATCGAACCGCTTACAGAGCAGCTGACCGTTCTGGGGATTTACAAAAAAGGCAATACGCATACCTGATACCAACAATAATCTAACACCCATGCAACCATCCGTAGCCAAAAGATTGCAGCATACCGAGGAATACTATTTTTCACGGAAACTCCGGGAGATCGACGACATGAACAAAGCCGGCGCCCGCGTGATCAACCTCGGCATCGGCAGTCCCGACCTCCCCCCGCACCCCTCCGTGACCGCCGCCCTCAATGCATACGCGGCCAAACCCGATACCCATGCGTACCAGGGCTACAAAGGCATTCCGGCCCTGCGGCAGGCCATGGCAGGTTGGTACAGCCGCTTCTACGGCGTATCGCTCGACGCGGATTCGGAAGTGCTGCCCCTCATCGGGTCCAAAGAAGGCATCATGCACATCTGCATGACGTTCCTCCAGGAAGGCGACGAAGCCCTCATCCCCGATCCCGGCTACCCCACCTACCGCTCGGCCGTGCAGCTTTCCGGCGCCACGCCCGTAACTTACACGCTCAGCGCGGACAACGACTGGCAGCCCGATTTTGCGGCATTGGAGCAGCGCGACCTCAGCAAGGTGAAACTCATGTGGGTGAACTATCCCCATATGCCGACCGGCTCCCAGGCCAAGGCGGACACATTCGAAAAACTCGTGGCCTTCGCCACCAAACATAACATCCTGCTGTGCCACGACAATCCGTACAGCTTCATCCTCAACGACGCGCCCGCCAGCCTGCTGGCTACGCCCGGCGCCAGGGAAGTAGCCCTGGAACTGAACAGCCTCAGCAAATCCGGCAACATGGCCGGCTGGCGCGTGGGCATGCTCGTGGGCAAGGCGGCTTTCCTGAACGATGTGCTCCGGTTCAAGTCTAACATGGACTCCGGCATGTTCCAACCCGTACAAATGGCCGCAGTGGCTGCTTTGGAACTGGGGAAAGATTGGTACGACGGACTGAACGCCATTTACGCCGGCCGCCGGAAGAAAGTCTTCGAACTGCTGGACCTCATCGGTTGCACGTACGACCGCAACCAGGTGGGCATGTTCGTGTGGGCGCAGATCCCCGTAGGATACGCAGACGGGTTTGCGGTGAGCGACGAAGTGCTGCAGCAGGCGCATGTCTTTATCACGCCCGGCGGGATTTTCGGGGAGAACGGGAAGGGCTACGTCCGTGTGAGCCTTTGCCGGGACGAACAGGTGTTTGCCGAAGCGATCGACCGGGTGCGGAAACAAATCGTTGACCGTAAAAAAGCCCTCGTATGATAGCAGCTGTAGTAGGCGTCGGCCTCATCGGCGGTTCGCTGGCCCTGAGCCTGAAAGAGCGGGGCGTGGCCAACTGGATCATTGGGGTAGACAATAACACGGCCAACCTGGCCAAGGCGCAGGAACTGGGGATCATCGACGAGGGCTCTACGCTCGAAGACGCGATGGACCGCAGTGACCTCGTGGTGCTGGCGATCCCCGTGGATGCCATGCTGGGCGCGGTAACAGGGATACTGGACAAGGTGAAGGACGGACAGGTGATCATGGACGTAGGTTCTACCAAACATAAATTACTGCAACTCGTTGCCGGTCATCCCAACAGGGGACGCTTCGTTGCCGCCCACCCGATGGCCGGCACCGAGTATTCCGGGCCGGAAGCAGCCGTGAAAGGGCTTTTCACCGGTAAGACCATGGTGCTCTGCGATGTAAAGAACAGTGACGAAGATGCCGTGGAGATGGTGGAAGCGATGGTAGACAAACTGAACATGCGCACCGTATATATGAACGGCGAAGAGCACGACCTGCATACGGCATATGTGTCGCACATCTCGCACATCACCTCGTTTGCGCTCGCGCTGACGGTGTTGAAGAAAGAGAAAGAGCAGGGCCGGATTTTCGAGCTGGCGAGCGGTGGTTTCGAATCTACCGTGCGCCTGGCCAAAAGCTCGCCCGATATGTGGGTGCCCATTTTCAAGCATAACCGCAATAATGTGCTGGACGTGCTCGACGAGCATATCCGCCAGCTGGAGCAGATGAAGGAACTGTTGCAGTCGGAAGACTACGAAACGTTCTACAAGCTCATCCAGAAGAGCAATAAAATCAGAAAAATCCTGAAGTAATCACCCTTTTCATCAACTAACACATCACGATAACAAAATGGAACAGATCTTAGCAAAAACGAAATTCGCAGATCCGGCGTCTGACAAGAAGCCGCTGATCATCTCCGGCCCCTGCTCGGCCGAAACCGAAGAACAGGTGCTGGCGACCGCGCTGGCGCTGGCCAAAACCGGCAAGGTAGACGTGCTGCGCGCCGGCATCTGGAAGCCCCGTACCCGCCCCGGTTCTTTCGAGGGTATTGGCACAAAAGGCCTCCCCTGGCTGCAAAAAGCCCGTGAGCTGACCGGCATGCCTCTGACCGTGGAAGTGGCTACCGCCAAGCAGGTGGAAGATGCGCTGCATTTCGGGGTAGACATCCTCTGGATCGGCGCCCGTACAACGGTGAACCCGTTCTCCGTACAGGATGTAGCCGATGCGCTGAAGGGTGTAGACGTTCCCGTGCTCATCAAAAACCCCATCAACCCCGACCTGGAGCTCTGGATCGGCGCCGTTGAGCGTATCCAGAAGGCCGGTATCAAGAAAGTAGGCCTCATTCACCGCGGCTTCTCCAGCTACGGCAATACCGAATACCGCAACGCGCCCATGTGGCACCTGGCGATCGAACTGAAGCGCCGCCACCCCGAATTGCCGATGATCTGCGACCCGAGCCATATCAGCGGGCGCCGCGACATCCTGCAGGCCGTGGCACAGGAAGCCATCGACCTGGATTACGACGGTCTCATGCTCGAAACGCACGTAGATCCCGATAACGCCTGGAGCGATGCGAAACAGCAGATCACGCCCGAGAAATTCGGTGAAATGCTCGACAACATCACCTGGAAGCACGAGCGTTCCGAAAACAAGGAATTCAACACCGCGCTGGAAAAACTCCGCAACCAGATCAACGGCATCGACGACGAAATCCTGCTGCTGCTGGGCAACCGCATGAAAATCGCCGAAAAAATCGGCCAATACAAAAAAGAGAACAACATCACCATCCTGCAGACCAACCGCTGGAACGAGATCCTCGACCGCGCCATCCGCGCAGGCGAAAAACTGGGCCTCAGCAAGGAATTCATCGGGAAGTACTTCGATGCTGTTCACCTGGAATCCATCAACCGTCAGAACAAAGTGATGAACGACTAAGCCAATATTTTCCGGTACGAATATGATAAAACAATCTCACCGTTTCCAGCAATCGAGCTGCGATTATTACCTCGGCGGAAGTCTCGCCAACCTGGGCGAATACGCCGACAAATCGCGGTCGGTATTGCTGGTAGACGAAAACGTGGACCAACATTACGGGCATCTTTTTACCGGCTGGAAGAAGCTGGTGGTGCCCGACGGGGAAGAGCACAAGAACATGGAGGTGATGGAGCAGATCATTGACGGGCTGATAGAACTGGAGGCAGACCGCAAAACGATGCTGATCGGCATCGGTGGCGGGATGTTGACAGACGTCACCGGCTTTGCGGCAAGCATTTACATGCGGGGCATTCCGTTCGCTTTCGTTCCCACTACCTTGCTTGCGCAGGTAGACGCATCCATCGGCGGAAAAAACGGCGTGAGCCACGGCATGCATAAAAACATGCTGGGCACCATCCGCCAGCCGTCTTTCATCCTGTTCGACTATTCGCTGCCGTCCACGATGCCGGAAGGGGAGTGGTGCAACGGTTTCGCGGAGATCATCAAATACGCATGCATCTACGACGAAGAACTGTTTGCCTACCTGGAAGTCAATAAAGACAAGGCTTTGGCGCAGGATGTGGAAGTGTTGCAATTCCTCGTACAGCGGTCTGTGGAGATCAAGACAAAATTCGTATTGGAAGACGAGTTCGAGAGCGGTGTACGCCGCTGGCTGAACTTCGGGCATACGCTTGGCCATGCCGTAGAAAAGATCGAGAGCATCGCTCACGGAAAAGCAGTGGCCATCGGGATGGTAGCAGCCGCTAAGATCTCCGAAAAATACAACCAGCTGCCGCCCGAACAAACCAACCGCCTTATCCGTTTGATCAATGATTACCGGCTGCCGGTGACCATGACTTCCGACAAGGAAGCGGTGTTCAATATTTTCAGACTGGACAAGAAGCGTGAAAAAGACCATATTCATTTCGTGCTCCTGAACAGGATCGGCGAGGCCATTACCAAGCCGATCCTGCTCGACGAGCTGAAACAGATCTTACAAGAAATATAGCCATGATAGCAACGATACAACCCGGTAACATCAGCGGCAACGTAACTGCCAATCCGTCCAAAAGCGCCATGCAGCGCGCGGTGGCGGCGGCGCTCCTGGCCAACGGGAAAACGGTGATCCGCAACCCGGGCCTCAGCAACGATTGCCTCGCCGCCCTGGAAGTGGCCGAAAACCTCGGTGCCATGGTGAAACGCGTAGACGAAGAGATCCACATCACCAGCCGTGGCGTGGCGCCCTTCTACGACGAGATCAACTGCGGCGAATCGGGCCTCGGCATCCGGATGTTCACGCCCATCGCCGCCCTCGCCGACCGCAACATCACCATCAGCGGCCATGGCAGCCTCACTACGCGGCCCATGCACTTCTTCGAGGAAGTGCTCCCGCAACTGGGCGTCCGGATCAAAAGCAACGAAGGCAAACTGCCCCTCGAAATCCTCGGGCCGCTGCAAGCGAAAGACATCACCATCGACGGTTCCCTTTCCTCGCAGTTCCTCACCGGCCTCCTCATGGCCTTCGGCAGCGTGGCCGAAAAAGCCACCATCACCGTAGACAACCTGAAAAGCAAGCCCTACATCGCCCTGACGCTCCAGCTGATGGCGCATTTCGGGGTGAAGGTGAGAAACGAGAACTTCGAAAGGTTCCATTTCGAAAGCAAACAAACCTACCGCGCCGGCGAATACACCGTAGAAGGCGACTGGAGCGGTGCGGCTTTCCTCCTCGTTGCCGCAGCCGTGGCCGGAAAGGCGGAAGTGCACCATCTCAATACGCAGTCGGCACAGTCGGACAAGGCGATCATGGAAGCCCTCGAGAAAGCGGGCGCCGACATCCTGCCGGGCATGTTCACCATCATCGTCGGCAAGGACGGATTGAAACCTTTTGAAATAGACGCGACCGACTGTCCGGACCTCTTCCCGCCGCTGGTGGCCCTGGCCGCCAATTGCCAGGGAACTACCGTGATCAAAGGCGTGAGCCGCCTGGCGCATAAGGAAAGCGACCGCGGGCTTACGCTGCAGCAGGAGTTCGGCAAAATGGGCATCCGTATCGACCTCGACGGCGACCTCATGCATGTGCATGGCGGCACCGGCATCAAGGGGGCGCGGGTGAGCTCGCACAACGACCACCGGATCGCCATGGCCTGCGCCGTAGCGGCGCTTACGGCCGACGGGCCCGTTGTGATCGACAACGCGGAAGCCATCAATAAATCTTACCCCGAGTTCTACGACCACCTGCAACAGCTGGGTGTGACCGTCGTAACGGAAGGGGAAACCGTAAAACACTGACAACATGAACAGCTTCGGCAGATTATTCAGGGTGAATGTATTCGGAGAATCGCACGGGGAAAGCGTCGGCGTTAACATCGACGGCGTTCCTGCGGGCATCTCCCTGCGCCAGGACGATTTTCTGGCCGACCTGGAGCGCCGCAAAGGCGGTGCGCGCGGCACCACGCCCCGGAAGGAAGACGATTTGCCGTTCCTGAAATCGGGCGTGTTCAACGACCGTACAACCGGCGCGCCCATAACGATCCTTTTCGAAAACAATAATACCCGGAGCGCGGATTACGCCAAGCTGCGGGAATTTCCGCGGCCCGGCCACGCAGATTTCGTAGCGGCGAAGAAATTCGGCGGGTTCGAGGATTACCGTGGCGGCGGGCACTTCAGCGGCCGGCTTACGCTTAACCTCGTGGCGGTGGGCGTGATCGCGAAGAAGATATTGGGAGACAGCATCTCCGTGAAAGCCGAGATCACCGAAGTAGGCGGCATCGCCGATCCTGAGCAGGGATTGGAAGAAGCCATCAAAGCCAAAGATTCGGTGGGCGGCATCGTGGAATGCAGGGTAGACGGGTTGCCGATCGGGTTGGGAGAACCGTTTTTCGATTCCCTCGAATCCAGCCTGGCGCATGCCGTGTTCGCCATCCCGGCGGTGAAAGGCATCGAGTTCGGCGCAGGATTCGCCGCGGCGAAGATGAAAGGCCTCGAACATAACGACCCCATCATCGATATGGAAGGCAAAACCGCTACCAATCACGCCGGTGGCGTGGTGGGAGGGATCACCAACGGCAACCAGCTGGTGTTCCGCATCGCGGTAAAACCCACGTCTTCCACCCCGAAAGAGCAACAAACGCTCAACATCACGACGGGAGAAGTAGAAACTTTCTCGGTGAAGGGGCGTCACGACCTCTGCATCGCGCTGCGCGTGCCGGTGGTGCTGGAAGCCGTAACGGCCATGGTGCTGGCGGATTTCATGCTGCTGGAGCAACGCAGGCCCAGGGTGTTTGGAGCATAACATCGAAACAATCGGTTATTGGATACAAAGCCCGGCCAGACTGCCGGGCTTTTGCTTTTCCGCGGATTTAGATTTCCGGGCGGCCAATCCGGCAAGACTGCCGGCGGATATAAATCGGTGCACGCCAAAGGCGAAACCTTGGCTTATGTTTAGCCAAAAATCGTTAGATGCACATCAACATTTTAGTGGTCATATGTTTGGCTTTGGCATCAGGATGCCAGCCGAAACAGCCGTCTTCCCGGCAGGAAAACAAAGCAGATACGCTCCGCCCAAAGCTGGAGAAGCTCGCCGGTCACCTGGATTCCGTCAACAACATCTGGGTCGCGGACGATGCGCGGTATTCTCCCGATCCGTTTTTAAGCCCCGAAAGCCCGTACGCCACGGTTTCCATCCCGGGCGATACGGCGGTTGTTGGCCTTATCAACCGCAAAGGCGAGATCGTGGTGCCCATCCGGTACCACCAGATCAGCCTGGGTTTTGCGTACGGTCTCAATAACGTAGGGATCGGGGACAAGCAGGGTTTGGTGAACGAATACGGCCAGGAAGTGGTGCCGCCGGTATACGACTACATCGCCATGGATGTGGAAGACAGCCTGATCCGGATCGGGATGAACGATAAGTATGGCTTGATCGATCTGCAGGGGAAAGTGGTGATCCCGCTGGAATATGCCGATGTAAAATCTGTCGGGGAAGGAATGGTGGCGGTGATGAAGGAACCGCAGCGCTGGGGGATCGTGAACCTGAAAAACGAAACCATCCATCCACCGGTTTTTACCTATACAGACCGTTTTGTGAACGGCGTGGTTACGTTGCAGAAAGCCGATGGGGAAGATTACCTGGTATATGCCAATGGAACGGTCAAGAAAAAATAGCACACAATTGTCCACTTTTTAGATAGCCTGTCGGATGAAGCATACGTCAACATTTTTGAAAATCGCTTCCCTGGTCATTCCTGCCATCCTGTTGGTATATGTATACTGGCTACGGGAAGGTATTTCCGGGAGCGGAGGGAGTTACGACCTCACCAAGCTATATGTAACCGTCGCCGTAGGGATCTGGTCGGTATTGTATGTTCTGGTGATGCTGATGAACAAAACCCGCGGACAGGTAGGATACCTGCTCGCGGGTGGTTTTTTGTCCGGATTTTCATGGATGCTGGTCTTGAAGATGATGGGGTGATCCTCAATGTTCACGGGGCTTTGGGGCGCAGGGGAAGGCCAGCGTTTCGTTGGCGGGCTTGTTGCGGAAATAGTCGGCATAGGCTTGCGCGGCTTCTCCGCAAAGGGCGTCTTTCTCTTCTTTCGGGGCGAGGCGGAGCGCTTCGTGGAACGATTGCAGCGCTTCGATGCCTTCTCCTTTTTTCATGAGCACCCGGGCGCGTTGGGCGTGGTAGCCGTAGAACAGGGGATCTATGACGAGGAGCTCGTCATACATGAAGAGGGCGGTCCCGAATTGATGGGCCAGCTCGAAGGCTTGCGCAGCGTAAAAGTCGAGGTCTTCCGTGTATGGGTCCTGGTAGCCTTGCGTGCCCCACAGCAAATCTACCCTGTGTTTCCAGACTTGGTAAATTTCGATGGCACGATCGGGGCGGGGGATCTCAATGAGCATCCGCACGTAATTGTGGAAGGGGAGCGCGCTATGTACATAATCATGCTGGACCGCTTTTTCGAAGTATTCGGCAGCCTTGGGGTAGTCTTTCAGGAAATACGCGCTCACGGCGATGAAATGGAGCAGTTCGGGGTTTTGGGGATCCATCTTCAAGGCGAAAGCGGCTTCGCGGAGGGCTTGCGCGTGTTGTTCCTTTTTAGCCAGGCATTTGGCTTTGAGGAAGTGGTAGTCGGGGTTTTGGGTGTTGCGGGAAATGATGTTGTTGAGGAGCGTGATCGCAGCATCGGATTTTCCTTCGTCGTAAAGGGTTTGTGCTTTTTTGAATTGGCCAGACAGCGTTGCTTCATCGGCCGAAGGAGCAGCGACCGCCAGGGCCATAATGGGCTGGAGATCGCTGTACTTTTCGTTTTCGGCATCGGTGAGGGGGCGCATGGATGCCAGTTGGCCATTGGGGTTGAAAGTGATGGAGAAAAGCCGGTTGCAGGAATAGCCGCCATTTTCGTTGCCGTTTTTCAGCACGCGCTGGATTTGCAGATGGTCCGGATTCCCGGCCACGAAGAGCGTACACAGCCGCGGATGGTGCCCCAGTTCGAGGATTTCAACGTCTCCGGCAGGCAGGGGGCGCACGCCGCGGACGTAATTCACTTCGGTCCGTTCACCCCCATTCGGTGCATGGGTTTGTCCGGCTACAGGGCCGGAGGCGATGGCGAGGCCAATTAAAATCAGGATGATTTTTATATCCATAAGATCAGGTATATGCCCGGCGAATTTGCGGCAATATGATCAAATGGCGGGAGCGGGTTTGCGATTTGAAAGGGTTTTCCTGTCATTCGCTGCGCGCTGTTTTAAATCCGTTTCAGCTACCGTTCCGGACCGGTAATACGAGGCGCACGATGGTGCCGGGGTCCCTGTCGCGTATCTCCACGCCCGCAGCTATCCCTTCTTCGCGGGCCAGCATGGCCAGGCGTTCCCGGGCAATGGTCCCCGACAGCGAAGGATGCTCCTTCTCCCCGGCTGTTCCTTTCATTCCTGCACCGTTATCTTCAATCCACACCACGGCGCATTTCTCATTCACTTCCACCGTTATCCGTACCATCCCCTGCTCGCCCATCAACCGGATCCCATGCAGGATCGAGTTTTCCACGAACGGCTGGATGAGCATGGGGGGGACGAAAGCGCCTTCTGCGTCGGGGCAAACGATCTCATAACGAAACGCCTGTTCGAAGCGCATTTGCTGCAGCGCGAGATAATTTTCAAGCGCCTCGATTTCCTCCGTCAGCGGCGCATAGCTTTGCCGGCTCAGTTCCAGGTTGCTGCGGAGCAACCGGCTGAAATGACCCAGGTACCGGATGGCGGGCTCCTGTTCGTTGAACCGGATGAACCGTTGCAAGGCTCCAAGCGTATTGAAAATAAAATGCGGCTCCATTTGCGCCCGCAGCAGCTGCTGTTGCAACAACACCCCCGCCTGTTCCTCCCGCATGCGCTTCTGCCGCTGGAAATAATAAGCCATCACCAGCCAGGAAACCGCCAGCACACCGCCGAGCACGGCAACCAGCAGCAGCAACCTTTGCATGGCGAGGGCCTCGCCGGTTTCGGCGGCCTGAAGGTCCATCTGACGGATCGTGCGGTCTTTGGCCTGTAATTCGTAGAGCGCGTCGAGCTCGGCGGCAGACTGCACGCCGGCGTTGCGGGAAATTTGGTCTTTCAGTTGATGCAATTCCGTTGTCGTTGCCTGCGCAGCCCGTACGTCTTTTTCGGCGAATTGAAGGTCTGACAAGGCTTTGAGGCCTATGGCCCTTTCATCGTCCGCCAACATTTCCCTGAAAGACCGCTCAATTTCATTCATCCGCTGCGTCAATTGGCGGGCTACCGATAGCCTGCCGGCCCGTGATTCCAGCGAAACGAGGTTAGCCAGGGTGGTGTACAGGTTCCGTGGCGCGCTGGGCTGATGCGCCGCCAGGGCGGCTTCGTCGAAGTTGCGGACACGCCCGTAATGCACGATGGCGCTGTCGAACTGAAACGCGAGGGTATGGAAAAGCCCGGCATGATCTTCCGAAAACCGCAGCTGCAGGGTGTCGCCGGTTTGCTGTGCGATGTTGCGGATGTTTTGCAATACGGGGCGCAACGAATCCACCGGCGTTCCGTCTTCCGCCATGGCGGCAAACAACTGCGATTGCGCGCGGAAAATGTGGCGGGTACTGGGCTCGGGCATTTCATGGAGGATGGCCAGTGCTTCCCGCATTTGCCGGATAGCCCGCGGATGCTGGCCCTGTTTCGTATTGTATTGGCCCGCGTTCAGCAGGCAAATGACTTTCGCCAGGGGCCTGGTGCCGGGCGCTTGCCCGTTGAGGATGATCGCGGCGGAAGCATTGTAGCACCATGCCGCCTGGTGGTATTTGCGCTGCTGTTCGGCCACAATGCCCGCACCATTGTACAGCATGAAGCGCAGCATATCGTTCGCTTCACCTGGCCCCAGTTGCCGGAGCGCTTCACCGATATGGTATTCCGCGCTATCGGGGACCGTTCTGGCGACGGCCTTGGCGAGCTGGTACCGGGCGTAAACGATGGCGGTGGTATCGTGGCCGGCTGTTGCGGTTTGCAGCGTTTGCCGCCAGCAGTGCTCCCGGATTTGGGGGCTTGCCGTTTGCAGACTGTCCGCCGTTTTTTCCAGCCGGTCGAAAGCAGTGACGTCAGGAGGTGTGGCCGGCGGCTTGCAGGCGGCCAGGATGCATATTCCCCATACAGGGAGCCGTCTGGATATCATCGGTAAGTGCTCAGGAGTTGAATGATGTGGTCGCGCTTGCGGGTGGCCACGGGAATCTCGGATTGGTCGTCCATCACGAGGAACCCGCTTTTCAGGTATTTCGCGATGCGGCTGCGGTTCACGATCCACGACTGGTGCGGCCGGATGAATTGCTCCGGCGGCAGCAGCGATTCGTAGTGCTTGAGGGGGCGGGAAGCCGTAATTTTTTTGCCGGGATGCAGGGTAATGCTCGTGTAGGCGCCGTCGCCCGCCAGGTGCACGATATCGCCGAGGCGGATCATATGGAGGCTGTCCACCGAAGGGATGCAGATCCGGTCGTCGGGGTCTGCGGGCTTGCCTGGCAGCGCCATTTCGCGGGCCAGCTCCAGCCGTTGTTGGTACGCCGATTCCTGTTCCTGCAGCCGTTCTGCGGCCTGCGAGAATTCTTCGTGGCAAAGGGGCTTGAGCAGATAGTCGAGCGCGCCGAAACGGATGGCGCGGATGGCATGGTGGCCGAATGCGGTGATGAAAATGATGCGGAAAGCGGGGTTGGGGAAGTGGTGCAACAGATCGAATGCAGTGCCGTCTTTCAGCTGGATGTCGAGCAGGAGGAGATCGGGT
The DNA here is from genome assembly GCF_050277495.1 of Chitinophaga sp. NPDC101104. Taxonomy (NCBI): domain Bacteria; kingdom Pseudomonadati; phylum Bacteroidota; class Chitinophagia; order Chitinophagales; family Chitinophagaceae; genus Chitinophaga; species Chitinophaga sp. NPDC101104. Next base: position 300,542 of record NZ_JBNNSF010000002.1, read on the forward strand.
TGCCGCGCAATAATGAGTTCCCGTGCGGCTTCCACGCTGTCTGCCGTGCCGGCGTGCTCCAGCTGGGGCGTTTGTCCAACGAGCCATTCCAGTTCCTTGCGGGGCGAAGGTTCATCTTCAACGATAATGGTTTTGAAGCGTTGCATAAGTAGGTGATGGTAGAAAGGTGCTGCGGATGTCTTCATAAAAAAAACTGACCGGAACAGGGTGCCGGCCAGTTTTATGCATTGATATGCGGGATCTATTCTTTCACGATTTCGATCAGCTGCACGTCGAACACGAGCGCGCTGTTGGGCTGGATCTTGGCGCCGGCCTGGCGTTCGCCGTAGGCCAGGTCTGCCGGGATGAAGAGCTTCCATTTGGAACCGACGGGCATCAGCTGGAGGGCTTCCGTCCAACCTTTGATCACACCCGTGAGCGGCAGTACGATAGGCTCGCCGCGTTGCTCGGAGCTGTCGAAAATAGTACCGTCGATCAGTTTGCCGGTATAATGCACTTTCACTTTATCCTGCAGCGAGGGTTTGGGGCCCGTCCCGTTCACCAGCACCTGGTATTGCAGGCCGCTGGGCGTGGTGTTCACGCCTTCCTTCGTTTTGTTGGTGGCCAGGAATTGTTCGCCGGCGGCTTTATTCTTAGCGGATTTTTCAACCTTGATCTTCTGCAGGTAATTGCTGACAACGCTCATCCCTTTTTCGGTGGTGATCATGGCAGAATCGCCTTTGTAGATGTCTTCGATGGCTTTGAAGAAAAGCTGGAGGTTCAGCGTATCCAGTCCCTGCTTTTTCAGCATTTCGCCCATATCGTTCCCGATGGTGTACGATACGGAATCGAGCGTGGTAACGAGGGCGGGAGGGGGCGGCACTTCGGGGCCTTTCTTCTTCCTTTTTTGGCTATAGGCGGCCTGGACGCTCAAAACGCCCAGCAAACAGATAAACAGGCTTTTTCTGGAAATCATACAGATACATAAAATTTGTAGCGCAATATAACCAATTATTTGATCCGGCTCCAGATTTCGTACATCGGGTCGCCGGCAGTGCTTTTACCGCTGTGGTGCCACTTTCCGTCTTCCACTTTCGCGTCGAACTGCACCTGCTTGCCCACCCGGTTATTGTCCCGGGAAAAGAACTCGATGTTTTCGGTGTATTTGCCGTTTTCGAACGTATATGTGCCGCCGCCGGTACCGAAGAATTCCCCGGTCTCGGTATTCATCGCGATCCACTGAAATCTGCCGCCCGTAAGCATTTTGAAGGTTTTGCGCGGCCCCGGCTTCATTTCCGACATTTTCCCTTCGTTCACCCTTCCGGTAATGCGCCAGGTACCGGTGAGACCGTTCGGCGCAGCGTTGGGCGCCCTTTTCCAGCGGAGCACCTTGCCGTCGGTCAGGGTAACGGTGAGATTGTCGCCGTCCAGCTGGTAAGCCGGATTATCGGGCTGCCCAACCATCCCCTTGTCCATACTCGAAAACTCGAATTGGCTGGTCAGCTTGCCGTTTTCTTCTTTTGTGGTCCCGCCGAAAGTGCCGATAAATGCTTTGGGCGTGAAATGCGTCACGGAGAAATAGTCGTCCTGGACGAGCAGTACCACCATGGTGTCGGTGGGCGCATCCGGCTGATAGATCCAGGCGCCGTTGGTGCCCGATTGCGCGTAGCCCGCGGTGAGCAGGACAGACAGGAATACGGTGAACAGTGTTTTCATGGTTGCGTATTTTTTAACGTGGTGGATGGATCACTTCGAAAGAACGGGCAGCAAAATCCGCGAAGCGTTTGCGGCGCTGTGCCAGATGTTGATGTCTGACGGCACGAACGCTTCCGGCCCGGCTTTGTAAATATCCGTAAAAGTCTGCGGATTCCGGTCTACCAGCGGGAACCAGCTGCTTTGCACCTGGACCATGAGCCGGTGGCCTTTCAGGAAGGTATGCGCCACATCGGGCAGGGTAAATTTCACCGATGTCACTTTCCCGGGCACGAAGGGCAGGGGTTTTTCGAAACTTTCGCGGAATTTGCCGCGCATCACTTCGCCGCGCACCAGCATCTGGTACCCGCCCATGGGGTAAGTCGTGGAAACGTAGCGCCCGTGGGCAGTTGGGGCATCCGGCCCACCATAACTGAAATCATCCGGGAACACATCGATCAGCTTTACGACGAAATCGGCGTCGGTCGTACTGATGCTGGCCAGCAGCTCCGCCACCACGGGGCCGGCGAGGGTCAAGTCTTCGGTCAGCACACCGGTCTGGAACACCAGCACATCCGGCCGTCGGGCCGCAAATCGCTGATCGTCCGTCATATAGCTGATGGTACGGGTGTGATGGATTTCCGGAACGTAGGGCACCGGTTTGGAAGGATCGCTCGTATACCGGCTGAATTCCTTGCCCGACGCGGGTTTGCTGAACGAGAGCCCGCCGCCCGGCTGCAGGTACATCGCTTTTTCGGTAATACCGGCTGCTGGCCACTGGTCGAAATGGCGCCACTGGTTTTCGCCGGTAAAGAATACGGTAGCTTCCGGGATCGCTTTTTCAGGCGTTCCGAGAAGATAATGGTCGAAGAACGGATGCTCGATGTTTTCCTGGTACCATTCGGCGGTATTTGCGCCAAATTTCACATTGCCGAGGTAGGTGCCGTCGTTGGTAGACCATTGCCCGTGGTACCAGGGGCCCATCACGATGCGGTTGCTGATACCGGGATTTTGTTTTTCGATGGCTTTGTAGGTGGCCCATGCGCCAAAGCAGTCTTCCGCATCGAAAGTACCGCCAACTACCAGCATGGCGGGGCGCAGCTTTTGCAGGTGGGGGCGCACGTTGCGGGCTTTCCACCAGGCATCGAGGACGGGATGGCTGTAGAGATCTTTCCAGAAGGCGATGCTATCGCCCATCAGTTGCGCGATCTGCGGCAGGGTGCCGGCTTCGAGGAAGAATTTATAGTTGTCTTTGGTGGGATAAGGGTAGCCAGCCGGCCCCACCGTTGTAGGATAAGGCCGCGGTTTGCCGAAGCCGCTGTAAAAAGCGAAGGCGTCGTTGAGCATGAAAGCGCCGTTGTGGTGGAAGTCGTCGCCCAGGAACCAGTCGGTCACCGGCGCCTGGGGGCTTACGGCCTTCAGGGCGGGATGGTGGCTCAAAGCGGCCATGGTGGAGTAAAATCCGGGATAGCTGATCCCGGAAACGCCCACGTTCCCGTTGTTGTTTTTTACGTTTTTGACCAGCCAGTCGATGGTGTCGTAGGTATCTGTGGATTCGTCGGTTTCGTTCTTTTTGGGTGCGGGATTGTAGGGGCGAACGTCCATGAATTTGCCTTCGCTCATCCACCGGCCGCGCACGTCCTGCTTTACGATGATGTACCCTTTGCGGAGGTAATGCGCGAAACTGGCGCGCATTTTCGGGAACTGGCCTTCGCCGTAGGGCGCGCAGCTGTAGGGCGTGCGCTCGATAAGGATGGGATGCTCGCCCGGCGCGTTTTTGGGCGCGTACACCACGGTGAAGAGCCGGGTACCGTCGCGCATGGGGACCTGCACTTCCGATTTGGTGTAATTTTCCTGCAGCCAGGCGGGTTCCGGTTCCTGTTGCGCGCGACTGGCGGAAAATGCCAGCATGGCCACGAAAAGGGCCAGGGTTTGTTTCAGCATGTCTTTTAATTGATCGGGTTTAAATATACGGTGTCTGCTTTACATGACCGGATTTTACCTAACTTCCCGCCACAAACTTAGCATCTATGCCCAGACCCACGAAGCCGGAGTACGCCGTGTTTTACGAGACTTACGTAAGCAGGGTGCCCGAAGACGATCTGACCGCCGCATTCCGCAAACACACCGCGTCCCTGCTGGTGTTCCTCAACAAAATCCCCGCCGCCAAAAGGGAATTCGCTTACGCCCCCGGCAAATGGACCCTCAAGGAAGTATTGCAGCACATCATAGACGCCGAAAGGGTTTTCGCCTACCGTGCCCTTAATTTCGCCCGGAAAGACGCAAATCCCCTGCCCGGGTTCGACGAGAACGAGTTCGCCGCCGTGGCGCGCACCGAACATCGCGAGTGGAACGATATGGTGGAAGAATTCCAGTTCGTCCGCAATGCGTCTGACCACTTTTTCCGCGCGCTCAACGAAGAAGAGCTTTCCCGGACCGGTGTTGCCAGCGGCAATCCCATCAGCGTCAGGGCCCTGGGGTTCATTATCCTCGGCCATGCCATTCACCATATGGAAGTGGTGAAAGAAAGATACCTGTAAAGCAAATTTCTATCAGTTCGGGCCGGTAAAAATCGGTAGCATTACGCAAATTTATGTCCACGATGAAAATTAGCTATGCCCTTGCCGCATGTTTGTGCGCGGGCGCAACCACCCATGCGCAAGAATCTCCGCTCTGGAAGGAGTTCCTCGCCGCCCGGAAATCGGGCAAAACGGCCACCCTGCCGGATTTCTCCTACGCAGGGTACCACTTCTCCGAGAAACAGCCGCCATCCGGCAATTTCAGGAAAATCTTCAACGTCGCCGATTACGGAGCGCGGCCGGACGACGAGCGGTACGACGATGACGCCATCCAGGCAACCATTCGCGCCGCAGAGGCCAACCCCGGCGGAGGGATCGTATACTTTCCTGCCGGAAAATTCCTCATCGCGCCAGACGAAGACAAATCCAAAAAGATCACCATCAACAAATCGGGGATCGTACTGCGGGGCGCCGGCAGCGGCCCCGGCGGCACGGAAATCTTCGCCAGTAAAATGCGGATCAACAGCCGGCAGTTCCGCTTCGAGCCTGCTTCCCGCGACACCCGCAAACTCGCCGTGATCACTGGCAATGCGGAACGCGGCGGATTTTGGGTGAACGTGGCCGATGCATCGGCCCTTACGGCAGGACAAGACGTTACGCTCCGTCACAAAAGCGAAACCTTCACCCGCCGCTACTTCGCACCGCAGGAGCTGAAGCAGGACTGGTCGCGCCTCTTCGGCGACAATGGCGGTATGGTCATCCAGGAAATCCACACCATCGCCGAAGTGAAAGGCAACCGGGTGCGTTTCGAAAATCCGCTCCATATCGCCATAGAGCCGGTAGAAGGCCACGATTTCATCCTCGAACGGTATGAAGCCCTGGAAGAATGCGGCATCGAGAATATCCGGTTTACCGGCAACTGGAACAGTTATCCGGAGGAATTCGTCCATCATAAAGACAGTATCCACGACGGCGGCTGGTGCGCTATTGCGATGGAATATGTGAAAGACGCGTGGGTCCGCTCCTGTACGTTCGAGCATTGGAACGAAGGTATCTTTATCCGCGCGGGCTACCGCGTTACGCTGGAAAACAATCATTTCGGCGGTAAGGGCGGCCACAGTACGATCCACGCGCGCTCCGGTTATGGGGTCCTTGTCCGTAACTGCGACTTCCTTTCCGGCCACCACGGCCCCGGAACGGGTTATACCGGGGTGAATACGGTGGTGACGGGGTGCCGCATGGCGGTTGATCAGAATATCGACAGCCATTCCGGGCAGCCCTACGCCACGTTGTTCGATAACGTGCGCGGCGGGGTGTTCCGCAATATCGGCGGGCCGCAGCCGGGGTTTCCGCATCATGGCCGCGACCTCGTTTTCTGGAATTTCGAGCATCGCTCCACCTGGGATTTCACATATGATTTCTGGGATTTGCAGAAGCGCAAGAACCATACTTTCGCACAGCCGGTTTTCGCGGGGTTTACGGCCGACAGGAACATCCGGTTCAAAAATGAAGGACGAAACGAGTCGCCCGGCAAGCGCGTGGAGCCGCAAAGCCTCTTCGATGCGCAGCTGGCATTGCGTTTGAAAGACAAAACCGCATCCAGGTAGCTTTTTTCCATTTTTCATCTTCGCTTCATCTTGCCGGTCGATGTTTGCATTGTCAACATCAAATTTTAACCAACAATCGACATTATGAAAACGAAAGGAAATGTATTATTAGCAGCATTTATTGCTATGACTTCGGCTGCAGCAGCGCAGCAGGTTACGACCAGGCAACAGGCAACGATACAAACCAGCGCGGATGTGCGTGCCGGCAAGAAGGGGGTGAATGCGGGAACGGCTGCGCGCGTGGAGCATTCCGGGGAGGCATCTGCTGCAAAACAGCAGGATACGAAGGCGTCTGCAAAATCGGATACGCGGGCAGGCCAAAGTACGGAGGTTGAGCTGAAGCGGGAGCTGGATGCCGTGAATGATGGCGTGGAGGCTGTGGGGGATGAAGTGGGTGCGGCCAAAAAAGAAGGGCTGGAAGTTGCACAGCAGGTGGCCGGCAGTGCGGCGGCATCGGTGAATGCAACGGCGGCCGCGGCGGCTGAGGGATCGGCAAAGGTACAACAGGCGGCTGCAGTGGCGGCTTCGTCGGTTGGCGGCGCGGTACAATCCGCCACGAAAGCGAATGCAGCGCTGGAAGGAACGGTGAAAGGTGCGCTGGCGGTGCCGCAAGCGGGCGAGGCGTTGCAAGGTGCGGGAGAATTGCCGGTGAAGCCTGCCATGAACGCGAATACGCTTGTGAATGGCTCGTTAAAGGGCGCGGCTCCCATGAAGCTGCAGGCGGCCGGTGCGGTGAATAATGCGATGAAGATCAATGTGACTCCCCTGAAAGCACAGGTGCGAAATGTTGCCGCCGGACGAATTAGCATATTATGATATTAAACTTAAACAGGTTTATGTCGTCTTAGAAAATGGCATAGGCCTGTTATTTTTACCGAGATGCGGAGATTAGCCGTTTTTATACCCACAAGTTTATTAGTAGTTGTGTTCATCGGAAAAGTATGTCCTGCATTTGGCCGAAGTGGGCCGGTACATGGCATTGACCTGGTAGACACGATTCCGCCTGCCGTTAAACCGGCGGGCAAGCAACAAGAGGTTCCGGAGAATAAAACGGTTCCGTTGCCAGAGGCAAAGACGGCGCCGTTGCCGGATATCATTAAGGAAGTGCCAAAATCGAGAAGAAAAATAAAACCTATAGCTGTTCCGGCGCCGATGCCGGTGAAGCCGATCCGGATCATCCGGCCGGGTGTTATCCGGAAGACGATCAGGGTGATCGGTTAGAAACATGACCATATGAAAAACTTATGCATATTAACCATCTCTTTATGGTTGACGGGGTTTTCTGCGCTTGCTGTTCGCGCGCAGGACAGTGCTGGTACCAAAGCGCCGCCATTGACGCTGACACTTGCAGTTACGGGCGTCAGCGACGCGAGTTACTACGGGCAAAAGGCGGATGTGAGGGCGCCGTATGTTGCAGGTGTTGGGCAATTAAAGCTCCGGAGCGGATTTTACTTTACGGGAATGGCGTACCGCTTGCTCGATGACACTACGTCTATCGTGTCTGCAGGGAGCCTGGGCGTAGGGTATACGTTCAAGCTGGGGGAAAAATGGACGGCCGACTTCAGCTACAGTCACGCTTTTTATCCGGAGAATTCGCCCCTGCTGCAGGCTGCCAGCCCCGATAACGCGGGCGCTTCGATTCAATATGAATATTGGGCCACGTCGGGGTTGGGGATTGATTATAACTTCGGAAAGGAGCAGGATGTTTTCGTGACTTTCTCTACGGAAAAACTGGTGCGGCTGGGATCATTTGCCGCGGGGAAAGACCTGCTGGCCGTTACGCCATCCATCGAGATCACGGGCGGTACCCAACATTTTTACGATACCTATGTAACGGAGAAAAAATATCGCGACAGCGTGTTGGGAATTCCATTGCCGGTGATTCCAGGGATTCCCGGCGGAGGCGGATCCACTTCCGTTTCAAACAACGTCGCTAACACCCGGTTCGATATGTTGTCTTATTCATTGCGCCTGCCGCTGTCTTACACCCGTGCACATTACATGATCGAGGCGGCGTACAAGGTATCGGTGCTGGACAAGCGGGCGCAGGTAGGCGGGGGGAAGACCAACCATTTTTTTGGATGCAGTTTTTATTACCAGTTCTGATATGACGAAAGTATTGATCGTAGAAGACGAGGTGTTGATTGCACGGGAGATGGAACAGTTCCTGGTGCAGCTGAAATATCATTGCGATCTCGCGTACACGGCGGCGCAGGCTTCCCGCAAGCTGGAATCCGGCAACTACGATTTTCTGCTGCTGGATCTCGGCTTGCCCGACAAAGACGGGTTGTCGGTTTTGTATGAGGCGAAAAAAGACTTGCCGGATTTATCGTGCGTTATTTTGTCGGCGCGCGGCCAGGTCGAGGATCGCATCCGCGGGCTCGATCTCGGGGCAGACGATTATCTGCCGAAGCCTTTTTCGCTGCCGGAGCTTCACGCCCGGCTGCAGGCCGTGATGCGCCGCAAGTTCGGACTGAGAGAAATGCTGGTACCGCTGGGCGACTTCCTGGTGGACCTCGGCAACCATCAGGTTTTGTATGATGGGAAAGCGATGCCTTTGTCGAAAAAGGAGATCGACGTGCTGAGTTATCTGCTGCTGCACAAGAATCGTCCGATCACACGGATGCAGCTGAGCGAGCATATCTGGGGCAACTACGATGGCGAGGAATATGATTCCAATTATATTGATGTGCATATCAAGAATATCCGGAAGAAACTTTCTGCCAGGGCGCCTACCGACTGGTTGCAGACGGTCCGGAACATCGGGTATAAAATCTGTGTCTGAATATGAAGTTACGCACGAAGCTGACGCTGTATATTACTTTGTCAAAACTGGCCATCGTTACGTTGTTTGTTTTGGCGCTGCCATTCCTGGTAGACAGGATCGCGTTCCAATACAACGATTATTATCTGCGGGAACAGAAGAAAAAAGTGCTGGACGTAATTGAGAAAAACGGGCTGGAGTATTACCTGGCAGGTGAAAGGGATTACGGCAGCTATACGATGCTGAAAGAAGAATACATTTCCCTTGAACCTGCCGGCCTGCAGGCGGTGAAAGATACGATCGCCACGGTTCAGCGGGTGGTGGAAAGCGATACGCTGACCTATCGCGTGCTTACACATATTTTTTCCGGCGAAGGCAAGCCTTACATACTGGAAGTGGGGAAAACGGCCGCTACCATCGGGCAATATAACCGGCCGCTGCAGAAGATGGCGATCTATGTGCTTGCCGGGCTGCTTTTTACTACGGTTTTACTGGACCTCATTTATACACGCATCCTGTTGCGGCCATTGGGAGATATTATCCGCAACCAGCTCCTTGGCCGGAGGTTTCCGTTTAAAGACGGAACGCCGGCTGTGAAGACTACGACCGCGGATTTCCGGTATCTCGATGCATCGATTTCCGGGCTCATGGAAAAGGTCCGGGAGGCGTTCGACAAGGAGCGGGAGTTCACCGCCAATGCATCCCATGAGCTGATGACGCCGATCAGCATCCTGCAGCATAAAATCGAGAACCTGATGATGGACGAGGGGATCGGGGATGAAACGCAGATGAGGTTGGCGGCGATGATAAATACGGTACACCGGCTCCGGAAGATCGTTCAGTCCCTGTTGCTGATATCCCGCATCGAAAACGATCAGTTCCCGCGGGGCGAACAGTTTTCGCTGTCCGATTTGCTGGAAGAAGTAATGGAAGAACTGGGCCACCGGCTGGAGGATAAACAGCTTCGCTTTAACATGCGAATAAACGGTGGCGTGGCGATGAATATGAACCGCGACCTTGTATTTCAGCTCTTTCACAATCTGCTCAATAATGCGATCCGGTACAATCGCCCCGGCGGCCGTATCTGGATCCGCGATATCACGGAAGATGACGGCCGGTATGCGATTGTTGTGGAAGACTCAGGCATCGGGATCCCTGAAGAATCGATAGGGGCCATATTCGAGCGTTTCCGGAAAATCGGGACCGGTGAGGGCTTGGGCTTGGGACTGTCTATCGTGTCCACGATCGCGAAGTACCATGAGATTTCCCTGGAGGTAGAATCCGTAGAAGGAAAAGGTACCGCATTCACGGTGTGGTTTCCGCGGAACGGCATGAAAAAGGCTGCCGGTTAGGGCAGCCTATTAGAATTGGCGGAAGGAAGGCTAAAACATCAGGTCGTACACGCGGCCCCCGTCGCGGCGGCGGTTGCTGCCGATCTTGGAGCCGAACTTCGCGAAATTATAGGTGAACGACAGCATGAAATACTGGTCTACCATGGCTGTCCGTGTATCGAAAGTACCGAGTTCCGACACCATGCGGCGGATGTTGGTGTTTTGACGGAAAAGATCGTAGCCGTACAGCTTGATGTTGGCGGACCTTTTCATGAATTCATACCCGATGGCGGCGCTGTATACCGGTACACCTTTCTTGAAACCCGGCGCGATGTTGGAGTTGTAAGTGTATTGCAGATCGTTGTCGATGAAGAAATTTTTCGGCCAGTAGAGCGTTCCGCCCGCCGTAAAACGCTGTGTGAAATTGCTCGTTTTGACGTTTGTACGGTCGTTGGTCACCTGGTTATAATTGGGGCGGTAATTCATGGTCAGGTCCAGCAGCTCTTTCCAGGAGAACGATGCGTTCACGTTCGGGCCGATGGAGAAGTTTTTGCTGACGTTTTTATGCACGGCCGTATCACCCCGTTTGTTGTTGATATTGGAATAGTTGACGTTGTTGGAATAGTTGATGAAAACGCCGCCGTTGGTCCGGAACTGGTAATCCTTTTTCACTTTGTTGTAGCTGAGGTTGATATTACCGTTCGCGTTGTAGACTCCGTTCACGTTGATGGTTTGGGTGACCTGGCTACCGTCGCTGTTCACGCGGGTCATGGTAGAGAACTGGTTATTGATCGGGCGGAAGCTGGCGTAGGAGAACATGCCAAAACCGTTCGGTTTGAACTTATTGTAGTTCAGGTTGAACGATTGGGAAAACACGGTTTTCAGGTCAGGGTTGCCGAGGCGGACGTTCAGCGGGTTGCTGTTGTCGGGCACGGGCTGCAATTGCTCGATGCTGGGCTGCTGGCTGAAGCCGTTATAGGAAAAAGTCAGCTGGCCTTTGTCTGCGAAAGTGTAAGAGATGCGGGTGTTCGGGTTGAAGTTGACCTGTTCTTGCCGGAACGCCTGTTTGTCGTAGAACGAATAGTTTTCCAGCGTGTTGAACAGGACGCCGCCGCCGATGGTGGCGTTGATGTTCTTTTTCTTGTTGCTGAACTGGAAATTGACGGTGGGCGAGTGGGTCATCTGCTTGTTGTTGAAGCGGTTGGAATACAGGCTGTCGAATTCCGAATATCCTTTCTCGTTTTCGTTGAAATTATATGTTTCCCGCCGCGAATTATTGACGTTGTAGCGGTAGCTGTACGAAGCGTTCATGCGCCAGCGGTCAGACAGCGGTTCCACATAGGTGAGGGCCGCGTCGAGGCTTTCCCTTTTCCCGGAAGTGATGCTTTGCTGGTCGAGGATGTTGGTGGAATCGAGCACATTGCCGACATAGAATTTCTGATCGGAATAGTTGAACGCGTTGCCGGTGGTTTCTCCGTAGTTCCCGTTGAACCGGAAACTGATGCTCCTGCCTTTTTTGTTCAGCGTGCGCATGGCATTGAGATCCAGCGAAAAATTATTCTGATCGCTCCGGGAAGTGTTCCGCCCGTTACGTTCGTTGGCTTTATCGTCGAGGTCGCGGAAGGTCGTTTCCTCGCTGGTGGTGTTGGAAGACTGGCGGGTGTTCGAGAACCGGGGAACGATGCTGAGGATGGTCATGGAATCCAGCTGGTATTCCATGTTGAAGTTGACGTTGTGCGCCTGGTTGCGGCCGTAACCTTCGCGGTTGCCGATCACGCTGCGGCCGTCGTTAAACCGGTTTTCGGAAAGGGTGGAAAATTTTGAATGGGTGTTGTTGAAGTTGTAGCTGGTATTCGATTTCAGGTCTTTTGACCATTCGTCGTTGTAATTCACGCCCAGCATGGAGCCGGTGCGGATGCCTTCGCCGCCGCCGCTGAAGCTCACGCCATTGACGTTCATGCCGCCATCGCCATATGCAACGGTCATACCGCCGCCGCGCATGGGAGCGGCCGACATGATTTCATTAACGCTGAACCCGGTTTTGTTCAGGTTGTTGGAAGAGCCGAGCAGGCTGATCTGCCGGGATCCGTTGAAGAAGTTGATCATGCCGCTGGCGTCGTACCGCTCGTCGGTTCCATATCCGCCGGTCACCCGGCCGAAGAGGCCCTTCTTTTTACCAGGCTTGAGGGTAAGGTTGATGGTCTTGTCTTCCCCGTCCTTTTCGACGCCCATTTTCGATTCGATCTTCGTTTTGGTGTCAGACACCTGCACTTTGTCGATGATGTGGGTAGGGAGGTTCTTCAGCGCGATTTTGGAATCGCCGCCGAAAAAGTCTTTCCCATCTACCATGATGCGCGACACGGGTTTGCCGTTCACGGTGATCTTTCCGTCCTGGTCGATATCTACACCGGGCAGTTTCTTGAGCAATTCTTCTACAACGGCGTTGGGCCGGGTCTTGAACGCATCGGCATTGAACTCGATAGTGTCTTTCCGGATGCTGATGGGGGGCCTGTTCCCGGCTACTTCGACCACGCCCAGTTCACGCGGCGCGGGGGCGAGGGAAATACGGCCCAGGTCTGGCGCATGTTCCGTTCCCACCGTTTTGATCCAGGTGCGGTAGCCGGTGTAGGAGATGAGGATACGGACAGGCTTGCCGGCCGGCAGGCCCGTCAACCGGAAAGCACCCTTCCTGTCGGTAAGAGTGTAAGTAATGAGGCTGCTGTCTTTGGCGTCCTGGGCGGTAACGGTGGCCATTTCGAGGAACTCGTTACTGGCGGAGTCCGCCACGGTGCCCTTGACTTCGGTCCGCTGCTGCGCGGCTGCAGTCAAACAAAACAATAAGAGGATAATCAGGAATGCATTACTACGGTACATCGGAGCGAATTGGTTTCTAGATAGCAAATTACGAAACTTTCGTAGATAAACGAATATAGTAGTTAAAAGATGCATGAGCGGAAAAAATCCATACGCCAGCGGCTGAAATTTTTTAGTGCAAATCGGGTGATTCTATTGCAAGTATTTGATATACAGTTGTTAGTATACTTATTTTATCTTGATTGAAATAGAGGGGCGTGTGGTAAAAAGAAACAGCGGCCTGAGGAGGCCGCTGTTCGCTATAAAAATTATGAGAAGACTATGCTTCGGCTTCTGCGTAGGCGCTGGTGGGCTCGCAGGTGCAGATAAGGTTACGGTCGCCGAAGGTGTTGTTCACGCGGGAAACGGAAGGCCAGAATTTGCTGGTTTTCACATAATCGAGCGGGAAGGCTGCTTGCTGGCGGCCGTAAGGGCGTGTCCACTCGTCGGCCGTGATCACTGCCTGGGTGTGGGGCGCATTTTTCAGCACGTTGTTCGCCTTGTCTGCCTTTCCTTCTTCCACCGCGCGGATTTCTTCCCGGATGGAGAGGAGCGCGTCGCAGAAGCGGTCCAGTTCGGCTTTGTCCTCGCTTTCCGTAGGCTCGATCATGATCGTGCCCGGAACCGGGAAGCTCATGGTCGGGGCGTGGAAACCGTAGTCCATCAGTCGCTTGGCCACATCTTCCGCTTCGATGCCCGCCGTGCCTTTGAAGGGGCGCAGGTCTACGATGAATTCGTGGGCGCAGGTGCCGCTCACGCCGGTGTACAGGATGTCGAAGGCGTTTTCGAGCCTGGCTTTCATGTAGTTGGCGTTGAGGATCGCGTATTCGGTGGATTTCTTCACGCCCGTGCGGCCGAGGAGGCGGATGTAGGCGTAAGAGATCAGCAGGATGGAAGCGCTGCCGAAGGGAGCAGCAGAAACCGCATGCGCCTGTTTGCTGCCGTTACCGGTTGCCTGGAGGTCTACGTGACCGGGCAGGAACGGTGCGAGGTGCTTGGCCACGCAGATGGGGCCCATGCCGGGACCGCCGCCGCCGTGGGGGATCGCGAAGGTCTTGTGCAGGTTCAGGTGGCAAACGTCGGCACCGATGAGGCCGGGAGCCGTGAGGCCTACCTGGGCGTTCATGTTGGCGCCGTCCATATATACCTGTCCGCCATTGTCGTGGATGATCTGGCAAGCCTCTTTCACACCTTCTTCGTAAACGCCGTAGGTGGAGGGGTAAGTGATCATGACGCCGGCGAGGTTGTCTTTATGTTGTTCCGCTTTCGCTTTCAGGTCGGCGATATCGATATAACCGTTTTCGAGCGCTTTCACGATCACTACCTTATAACCGGCCATAACGGCGGATGCGGGGTTGGTGCCGTGTGCGGAAATGGGGATGAGGATCACGTTGCGGTGCGCTTCGCCACGGCTTTCGTGGTAGTTGCGGATGGCGAGGAGGCCGGCGTATTCGCCCTGTGCGCCGGAGTTGGGCTGCAGGGAGCAGGCGTCGAACGCGGTGATCTTGCAAAGGTAATCGCTCAGTTCCCGGATGATCTGGAGGTAACCGCCGGCCTGTTCTGCCGGGGCGAAGGGGTGCATTTTGCTCCAGTGGCTCCAGGAGAGGGGGATCATTTCGGTAGCTGCGTTCAGTTTCATGGTGCAGGAGCCGAGGGAGATCATGGAAGTATTGAGCGAAAGGTCTTTATTTTCCAGCCATTTGATGTAGCGCATCATTTCCGTTTCGCTGTGGTGGGTGTTGAACACCGGGTGCAGCAGGTAGGGGCTGGTACGCTGAAGACCGGCGGGAATGCCGCTGGCTGCGCTTTCCACATCGGCTTCGGTTACTTTGCCGGCGCCGAAAACGGCGAGCACGGCGTTCACGTCTTCCACGGAAGTGGTCTCGTCCAGCGAAATGCCCAGCTGGTTAGCGGAGATTTTGCGGAAGTTGATGCCGGCTGCCTGTGCTTTGGCGTGGATGGCGGGTGCGTCGGTTACGGAAAGGGTGATGGTATCGAAATGGCCTGCATTCACGGTTTGAACGCCGGCTGCGGCCAGTTTGGCTTTCAGCGCGGAAGTGAGCAGGCTGGTTTTGAGGGCGATGTTTTTGAGCCCTTCCGGCCCGTGGAACACGGCGTACATGGCGGCCATGTTGGCGAGGAGCGCCTGTGCGGTACAGATATTGGAAGTGGCTTTTTCGCGTTTGATGTGCTGCTCGCGGGTCTGGAGCGCCATGCGCAGGGCGCGCTGGTTTTGCGCGTCGATGCTCACACCGATGATACGGCCGGGGATGGAACGTTTGAATTCATCTTTAGTGGAGAAGAACGCCGCGTGCGGGCCACCGAAGCCCAGGGGAACGCCGAAACGCTGTGCGCTGCCCAGCGCCGCGTCTGCGCCCAGCTCGCCCGGAGGCGTGAGGAGCGTCAGCGCCAGCAGGTCGGTAGCCATGGCCACGTAAGCGCCGGCTCCGTGCACCTTTTCGATGAAGGAACGGTAGTCTGCCACGGTGCCCTCGGCACCGGGGTACTGCACCAGCGCACCGAAGAACTGCCCGTCGATGGCAGCGGTCTCGTAATTACCGAACACCACCTCGATCTGCAAAGGCATGGCGCGGGTCAGCACCACGTCTTTGGTCTGCGGCATCACACGCTCGTCCACGAAAAACTTGCCGCGGGTAATATGCTCATGGTCTTTGTTCAGTGCGTTGAAGAACATCGTCATCGCTTCTGCCGCCGCGGTAGCTTCGTCGAGCAGGGAGGCGTTGGCGATCGGCAGGCCGGTAAGGTCGCTCACCATGGTCTGGAAGTTCAGCAGGCTTTCGAGACGGCCCTGGCTGATCTCCGCCTGGTACGGCGTATATTGGGTATACCATCCCGGGTTCTCGAAAATATTCCGCAAAATCACGCTCGGCGTGATCGTGTCGTAATATCCCTGGCCGATATAATTCTTGAATACTTTGTTTTTCAGCGAAATGTCTTTCAGCATCGCCAGGTAATCATACTCGCTCATCCCTTCCGGAATGTCTAGCGCATGCTGCATCCGGATAGAAGCGGGTACCGTTTTGCCCGTCAGTTCATCTACACTTCCGATGCCGATCTTTTCGAGCATGGCGCGGGTTTCCGCCTCATTAGGCCCGATGTGGCGGCCAATGAAAGCATGCTTGAACGTATTCAATAAATTCATGATGTAAGCAGGTATTAATTGAAAGAATGCGCAAAGCTATGATGTTTTTCCACAATGGCCAAAACACCCGGCCTACAGGGGATATAGGGCTGATATTACCCGGCCTTCCGCGCCGCAGATTGTCATGGGATTTTCATACCGGGAGATTATCCTATTTTTGCGGGCAAATAGCATACATGTCAGTCAGTCTCACCGATTGGGAGAAAAAAGCGAAAGAACAGCAGAAAGCGAACAAACAGTTCCTCCAGAAAATGCAGCACCGAAAGGGAAAAGGCGTCGAAAAGCACCTGCCTGGCCTGCATGAGGAGGCGTTTTCCCAAATCGACTGCCTCCAATGCGCCGGTTGCTGCAAAACCATCAGCCCCCGCTTCAAAACCCCCGACATCAAGCGCATCTCCAAACACCTCGGCCTCCGCGAAAGCGTGTTCATCGAAACGTACCTGCGGCTCGACGAAGACGGCGATTACGTCGTGAAACGCAGTCCCTGCCCGTTCCTCGGCGAAGACAACTACTGCGGCATCTATGACGTCCGCCCCGGCGATTGCCACAATTATCCCTACACCGACAGCTATGAATTCTTCAAGCGGCCGAACACCACGCTGCTGAACAGCACCATCTGCCCGGCCGTGTTTTACGTCCTGGAACGCCTGAAATCCATCATTAAATAAGGAATCGCTACGCCTTCAGATCGAGTTTGCGCATGGCGGGGGAGATGATGTAGGTGGTGATCACGATGCCGAGCGTCATGCAGCCGCCGAAAACCACCGAGCCCACCGGCCCCATGATCCGCGCCGCCACCCCGCTCTCGAACGATCCCAGCTCGTTGCTGGACCCCACGAATATGGAGCTCACCGAAGATACCCGGCCCCGCATATCGTCCGGCGTCTTGAGCTGGAGGATGGTTTGCCGGATGATCACGCTGATCCCGTCGAGCATCCCGCTGCCGAACAGCGCCGCCATCGACAGGATGAAGTTCTTCGAAATCCCGAACACGATGATGCACAGCCCGAACCCGAACACCGCCGCCAGCAGCTTGATGCCGGGCCTGGTCACGATCGGGCGGTAGGCCAGGGCCATCATGGTCAGGAAAGCGCCGACCGCCGGCGCGGCGCGCAGCGCCCCGAAGCCTTCGGGCCCCACTTTCAGGATATCGTTCGCATATATGGTGATCATGGCCACGGAGCCGCCGAAGAGTACGGCGAACATATCGAGCGTCATGGCGTTCAGCAGCACCTTCGTGTCCCACACGAACTTCAGCCCCTTCGTCAACCGCTCCTTCACCGTTTCGCCCATCTCCTTGTAATGTACCGGCTTGCGCTTGATCTGTAAAATGCAGAAGAGCGCCACCAGTACGCATCCCAGCACCAGGAGCATCGACCAGTGCACGCCGAGCGCGGCGATGCAAATCCCGCCCAGCGCAGGCCCGGCGATGGCGCCGATCTGCCAGGCGGAAGTGCTCCAGGTAGTGGCGTTCACGTACAATTCGCGCGGCACCAGCAGCCCCAGCAGCGAAAAGTTGCTCGGGCTCACGAACGCACGGATGATCCCGCCGCAGCAAACCAAAAAGTAGATCATGAAAAGCACCCAGGATTGCGGAACGCCGCGCATGACATCGTCCCAGGTGAGAAGGAACAGTCCCGTTCCCACGAACACGTAACCCAGCAGGCACTTCAGCACCATGCCGCGCTTCTCCTTCTTGTCAACGATATTCCCGGCGAAAAGCGCCAGGCAGAATGCGGGGATGAACTCCGCCAGGCCGATGAGGCCCAGGTTGAGCGGGTCGCGGGTAAGGATGTACACCTTCCATTCGATAATGGCGAATTGCATCGCCAGCGCGAAGATCGTCGCAAAACGGATCACCAGGAAATACCTGAATTCCACATTCCGCATCGAGGCGTACGGGTCGTTCCGGGATACTGAAGCTGCTTCCAAGCGGGTCTGTTTTAATCCGTGCCAAAGGTAAGCGTTTCCCGCCAAAGCCTTTCCCGCCGTGCCGCCAGATTTTTCTGGCAGCGTATAGCCGGAAGCATTATTTTTATCCCGCTAAAATTCCATTTAATGAAACTAGTTAGTTTGATTTTCGCAGGCGCGCTTTCGACCTGCCCTCTTTTCGTTTCCGCACAACAGGCAAGGCTCCAGCTGGTAACGGATGAAGTCATGTCGCCCGTGTGCATGGCCGTTCCGGGAGACGGCTCCAACCGCCAGTTCATCGTCCAGAAAGAAGGCCAGGTCTGGATCGTCCAGAACGGTAAACTGCAGCCCAAACCCTTTATCGACGTGAGTGCCGACATGGTGAAGGTAAACCCCGCGTACGACGAGCGTGGCCTGCTCGGCATGGCTTTCCATCCCAAATTCAAGCACAACGGCAAATTCTACCTCTATTTCAGCGCGCCCGTCGCCAATCCCCGCAAAGGCCTCAACCATAAATCGGTGGTGGCGGAATACCGGGTGGGAAAGGCGGCCGACAATTCGGCAGACCCTTCCACCAAGCGCGTGCTGCTGGAATTCGACCAGCCCGAAAGCAACCATAACGGCGGAGATATCATCTTCGGCCGCGATGGTTACCTCTACATCGCTTCCGGCGACGGCGGCGGTGGCGGCGACAAGCACGGGACCATCGGGAACGGTCAGGACCTCGGAACGCTGCTGGGGAAAATACTCCGCATCGACGTCAACGGTTCGCCGTACAGCATTCCGAAAGACAATCCATTCCTCAATACCGCCGGCGCGAAAGGGGAGATCTGGGCGTACGGGCTCCGCAACCCCTGGCGCATATCGTTCGACAAGGCCAATGGACGGCTGTTTGCGGGCGATGTCGGGCAAAACAAGTATGAAGAAGTGGACATCGTGACCAAAGGCGGGAATTTCGGCTGGCGGATCATGGAAGGGTACCACGAATTCAACGTTCCCGAAGGCGCGGGCAAAGCGAAGCTCATCGGGCCCATCCACGAATACGACCATGCAGACGGTATCAGCATTACCGGCGGATATGTTTACCGCGGGAAAGCATTGCCTGCGCTCACCGGGAAATACATCTTCGGCGACTACAACGGCAAAACCTGGACGCTCACGGAAAAAGGCGGGAAATGGACGCGGGAAGACCTTGTTTTCGCCAACAAACCCGGCGGCAATCTGCAGTTGCTGAGCTGGGGACAGGATGAAGCGGGGGAAATCTACATGCTGGTGACAATCGCCGGCGCCAACAACAAAGGCGGAGTTTACAAGCTCGTAAAATAGGACGAACCTGCCATTCCGGCTTACCAATGGCGCCGTTGGCAGGCGGGCGGTAGGCCGGAATGGTATATTGCACGGTTTTTGCCCGCAAGAATATGTTAAATCGAATCCAGGCCTTTAGAACTGCGTGATTTAGGCTTATATTTGATTAGAGAATCCGCAGGCGCAAAAGCGGCCTGATTTGAAAAAAATCCAATTGACAGGGTTATGAAGATGAAACTGAAAGCGGTCGTTCCAATAATGCTCATCGTTTGCTTATTGGCTGGCATATTTGCATTCGCGAAGATCGGAGTGAATGACGACCCACCCGGAAGATACCAGACGATCATGACCCTGGTGGGACAGATCCTCAAAGAAGGCCATTATCAGCCTAAACCGATCAACGACGCCTTTTCCCGTGAAGTATTCACGAAATACCTCAAGAACATCGACGGCGAGAAGAAATTTTTCCTGCAATTCGATATCGACGAACTGAAGAAACTGGAAAATCATGTGGACGACGAACTGAACGGCGCCCCGCTGGATTTTTTCAATAAAAGCACCGAGCTGATCAAGCAGCGGACGGTGGAAGTGTCGACCATCTACCAGGATATCCTTTCTAAACCGTTCGATTTCAACAAGGCCGAAAAAATGGACATCGATCCCGATGCCATTCCCTGGCCGGCAGATGAAGCGGCCCGTGTGGAAGCGTGGAGGAAAGCCCTCAAGTACCGCACCCTCGAAAAATACGCCGATCTCACCGCCATCCGCGATAAGGAGAAAAACGGCAAAACCGACGCCCAGCTCGAAGCCGAAGCCCGCGAAAAAGTGAAAAAAGTCTACGACCGTTATTTCGACCGGCTGAAAAACCGGACGAAAGACGACGACCGTTTCTCGCTCTACGTGAACGCCATCACCACCACTATGGACCCCCATACCGATTACATGCCGCCGCTGGAGAAACGCTCCTTCCAGGAGTCGATGGCCGGCAAATTCTACGGTATCGGCGCGCAGCTCCGGGAGGAAGAAGGCCGCATCAAGATCGTGAGCATCGTTACCGGCAGCCCCTCCTGGAAACAGGGCCAGCTGAAGGCAGACGACGTGATCCTGAAAGTGGGCGAAGGCGATAAGGAACCGATCGATATCGGCGGGTTCCCCGTGGAAGAAGCCGTGACCCACATCCGCGGCTCCAAAGGCAGCGTAGTGAAGCTCACCGTGAAAAGCGTGGACGGCACCATCAAGGTGATCCCCATCGTGCGCGACGAGATCAAGCTCGACGACGTATTCGCCAAATCAGCCGTGATCAACGGTTCACATAAAATCGGATATATCTATCTGCCCGAGTTTTATGCCGACTTCGAAAATCGTGACGGCGCCTCTGCATTTAGAGATGTGGAAAAAGAAATCGAAAAACTGAAAGCTGAAAAAGTAGACGGTATCATCCTCGATCTCCGCTTCAATGGCGGTGGCTCCTTACCCGATGTCATCAATATGGCGGGCCTGTTCGTTCCCGAAGGCACTATGGTGCAGGTGCGTTCCCGATCCGGTGAAGTGCTGCAACAGCGCGACCGTAATAAAAGCGTAGCGTACGACGGGCCGCTCGCCATCATGGTGAACGAATTCAGCGCCTCCGCTTCGGAAATCATGGCGGCAGCCATGCAGGATTACAAACGCGCGGTGATCATCGGCAGCCCGAATTCTTTCGGTAAAGGTACCGTGCAACGCCTCCTCGACCTCGACGCCTTCGTGAAAGGGGACGTAGGCGGCAGCCTCGGCGCCATCAAGCTCACCGTTCAGAAATTCTACCGCGCCAACGGCGGTTCCACCCAATTGAAAGGCGTGGAATCCGATGTGGTATTGCCTTCTCCCTACTACGAAGTCGGCGAAAAGAAAGATAAAGATGCCCTGAAGTGGGACGTGGTGCCCCAGGCAGATTATACCACCTGGAGCGAACCGGTAGACGTGGCCCCGCTGAAAGCCAAATCTGCAGCACGCGTCGCCAACAACGAAGCGTTCCGCATGATCAACGAAAACATCGCCACCCTTA
Organism: Chitinophaga sp. NPDC101104; assembly: GCF_050277495.1. NCBI lineage: Bacteria > Pseudomonadati > Bacteroidota > Chitinophagia > Chitinophagales > Chitinophagaceae > Chitinophaga > Chitinophaga sp. NPDC101104. The sequence continues at coordinate 321,710 of NZ_JBNNSF010000002.1, forward strand.
AAAAGCTGGACGAGCAGAAAACCTACCCGCTGGACATCGCGTCTTACCGCGCAGACCAGAAAAAGAACGCAGCGGCCCTCAAACGCTACGATTCCGTGAACGACAAGGTACAACCGCTCAACATCTCCAGCCTGAAGGCCGATCTGGACAAAATAGGTACAGACACCGTGAAACTGGCCCGGAACAAAGACTGGCTCAAGGCGCGGCACAAAGACCCTTACCTCAGCGAAGCGGTCAATGTCATGAACGATCTCATCATGCAGCAATCGTTCCCCAAGCTGAAAAACAACTACACCGAAACCAAGGTCAACGAACCGAAACGATAAAAGAAAAAGGGTAAAGCATCGCGCTTTACCCTTTTTTAGTTTTTGGCTGATGACGATTCCCGATCATTCTGATTTTAATACCCGGCTGCGCGGCGATACGCCGTTTTCGTTCACCGCTTCGATGCGGAAGTAATAAGGCAGCGTGCGGTCCATTCCCTTGAAGTAATATTCGTTTTTACCGTGCACCATGATGCAGTTGTACAGCTTCTCCGGATGCGTGCCGAAATAGATGTTGTACGCGTAGGCATCGCTGGAAGGCGACCACTTCAGCCAGGCGCTCCGTTTGTCTTTTTCGGTCCGCAGCACCATGAAGGTTTTGACTGTGTCGGGGACGGCGCCGTGGCCTTTGCCGAAGGCGCGCAGGCCGCTGATGGCGAACTTCCCGGTGGGCATGTGCACGTTTTCCAGTCTGAGGAAACGGGTTTCCAGGGGTTTTTCCAGCTGGATGTAGTCGTGCGGAACATCGGTGCGGTTGCGGCTTTTGTCGGCCAGCAGGTGCCATTTTTTGCCGTCGGCGGAGTGGTAGAGTTTATATTGATGGAAGATATGGGTTTGCTTGCCGAGGAATTCCGCGTCCTGGTCGGCGTAGTTGATCTGGACGGCATGTAGGGTGGAAACGGCGCCCAGGTCTGTCTGTATCCATTCTCCGGCGTTGCCGGTAGCCGCGCTCCAGTAGGTTTTGATGTCTTCGTCCACCGCGTAATTGGGCAGATAGGCGCCTAAGGTGGAGGAAACGGTGACGGGGCGCTGGTAGTTCAGCAACATCCAGCCGGTGAAACGCTGGTCGGTGTAATGCGGGTAATCGCCGAAGGCGGTGTTGCAGAACATGACGCCTTCCTTATCGAACCCCGCGGGCCAAAGTCCCAACCGCCGTTCGAAGTTGTTCTTCACCGATATGGCGATGGTGCTGATGTGCCACCATTTCCCCGTGTTGTCCTGGAACGTGGCGCCATGCCCGGCGCCCCGCGCAAATCCGCCGGGCTTGTAGCTGACGGGGTCGGGCTGCGGGGTGAAGGGGCCGAGCGGGGATTCGCCAACTACAACGCCGTCTGCATACCCGGAGAACTCGGTGCCGGGGGCACCGTATTGCAGGTAATACTTGTTGTTGTGCTTCGTCATCCAGGCCCCTTCGATGAACGGGTCGAGGAAGGTGTTGTCGTTATATTCGCCGAAGCGCTGCCATCCGTAGCGCCAGTCTTCCAGCAGGTACATTTCCTTCCGCGTGCCTTTCGGCGCAAATGTTTTTCTGTCCATTTCGACGCCATACAGCGGGTAGCGGTTGCTGCTGCCGTTGTACATGTAGAGGCGCCCATCGTCGTCGGGGAAAAACGCGGGGTCCCAGCCGCCGATGGCGAGCGAGTCCAGTGCTTCCGTCCAAACGTTGGCCTTGGGGTCTGTGCTCATCCAGATGGGGAAATCGCCGGTGTAGGTGGAGCCGAAAACGAACAGGGTGTCGCCCATGGCCCAGGCGGCGGCGGCGCATAGTTCGTCGTACACTTTGTGCCAGGGCTTGAGGAACTTCCGCGGCACGAAGGTCCATTTCAGCAGGTCGGGGCTATGCCAGTATCCCCACTGGTTGGTGCTGAAGAGGTAGAAATCGCCCTTGAACGGAACGATCACCGGGTCGGCCGTAGCCCTGTGCCGCCCCCATTCCGAGAAGTTGGGGATGGGCGTGTACCCGTAGTCGAGGTTCATCGGGTTGCAATACGTTTGCTGGGCCTGCGTTCCCACGCCGGCGAGCAACAACAGTGCGGTGAGCGTTTTGCGTAATATCATGGGATGTACGGACTTTCAAACCCCAGGTTCTTCAATCCCGCCTTCACTTCCGGGCAACCCATAAACAGCTGCCAGAGGAGTTTGCTGCGGTAATTTTCGATCATCACGATGATCGGGCCCTGGTCGATGGCGAGGAAGGAACTGGCGAACCAGTTGGTTTTGGGCGAAAATGCGTCGATGAAACCGTATTCCTTCCAGAGCTTGTCGCCGAGCTTGTAATAAAAGTAATCCAAAGCCATGCCTGATTGTTCGGGCATGTACGGAAAAGATGCCAAGGCCGCGGTAGGAGCGATGACGCCCACGTCGTTGGTGGGGGAGCTGGCGGTGTATCCGTCTTTGATGTCGCTGGCGGTGAGGCCCCACAATTTTTCGGAGTATCCGCGGTTTTGCGGGTCGGTTTTACAGTAGTTCCAGTTGATGAGGGCGTGGCGTTGATTCTGTTCCCAATAGTCGGCATGCGGGTCGCGGAGGCCGGTGGGGTCGAGGCCGAGGAAGGAATAGTGGGCGAAGAAGAGCGGTCCGCCGTATTCGGGGCCCAGCGGCAGCTGGAGGCCGTAATACGTGCGGTTGGTGCGCATGGCGCCGTTGCGGGCCCAGCCTTCGTCGTACACGGATTTCGGGATGGCGCGGGTGGGGGAGGAAGCGGCCAGCACGTAAGTGATGAGGCACTCGTTCCAGCCGGAAATAGCCATGTTCATGGCCCAACCCTTGTCCGGGCTCCAGTGCCAGTAAAGCTTTTGTTCGCCGTTTTTCCGGAAGAAAGCCCAGTCTACGGCGTGCCAGATGTCGTTGATGTCTTTGCGGAGCGAAGTTTCATCTTCCCCCGCGCCGTTAAAAAACTGCCGCGCGCACAGCAATCCCTGGATGAGATAGGAGGTTTCCACGAGATCGGCACCGTTGTCGTTGGCGCTGAACGGGACGGTGGCGCCGCTGGCACCGTTAAGCCAGTGCGGATAAGCGCCGTGATAGGCCACGGCTTTGGTTTTTAGAAATGTTGTCATCTTCTTCAGCCGGGCCAATCCTTCCGCACGGGTGATGAACTGGCGGTGGACCGCCACGATGATGGCCATGACGCCGAAGCCTGTACCGCCGGAAGTCACAATGTCGCCGGAAGTATTGCGTTCGCGGGAGAGGCCGCTGACGGGGTGCCCGAAGTCCCAGAAGTATTTGAAGGTCTGCTGCTGCACTTTGGTGAGCAGCGCATCCCGCGAGATGCGCTCGAATTTGTCGGCCGTGTCTTTCGACGGCCCGGGCCCCGGAACGGGAGCCCCGTCGCCCTTGCCGGAGCAGGACGACAGGCTACCCAGTAACAGGAACACCCAGAGGATGGGTTTAAGCATGGTTGCGGTCTAACGTTTCGTGGTAAATAGTGTTTTGATGTCTGCGTCCGTAACGGCCACGGTATATACCTTGAACTGGTCGAGCAGCCCGGTGTACCGCAGCATCCAGCCGTCGGGGTTGCCGCTCACGCCTGCGTGTTGCTGAAAGGCGCCGATGATGAACTTCGACGGGTCTTTGAACGCCAGGGCGCCAAGCGGTTTGTTGTCTTTCATCCGGTTGGCCACCGCATCGGGAATGGGGTACTTTTCGCCATCCACGAATAAGCTGAATACCGATGTTTTTTCGTCATACCGGAATGCGATGTGCTTCCATTTGCCGTACATGTCGGGCAGGCGGTTGAGGCCGTTGTTATTGTTGAACTCCACCCAGTTCCCGGCGAAGTTGAATTTGAGCAGCATGGAATTGTCGGCAGCGTTGTCGTTCCCTTCCACCAGCGCGAACATATTCCCCCAAAAATCGCTGGAACGGCCCAGCATGAAGATACTTTGGGCGCCGCCGGTGTGCTTCTGGGTGTTCATCCAGAATGCGACGGTGAAGCTGGTCATGGACCCGATTTTTGAGCCGGCGGTAAATACCATCATGGAATTGGTGGCGCCTTTGTAGGCTTTGCCCTGCACGCCATTGTCATATGCTACGTTCGTGGCAACGCCTTTTTCGTAATAGATGCTGTCGATCCCGCTGCCTTCGAACCAGAGGTTGCGTTGCAGGGGGCCGTTGAGCTTGGCCACATCGTCGGGGATGATGACGAGCGGGGGCCTTTCCATTTTCTGGCAGGAAGCGAATCCTGCGGCTATGAGGAGGAGGAAAATTGATGTATGGATAGACATGATTGTAATCGTTTAATAGGATCAATAATCAGGATTCTGTTTCAGCACGCCGCCGGATTTGTCGATTTCGGGCTGGGGGATGGGGAGGTAGCGGTTGCGGGGTTGATAGTTTTTGCCCAGCTGTCCGAATGTTTGTTCTGCGATGCCCCAGCGAACGAGGTCGTAGAAGCGCTCGTGCTCCATGCCGAATTCGACCCTTCTTTCGTGCCGGATGGCGTCGCGGAGTTCTGCCTGCACGGTGGTGACCACTTTCGGCAAAGTGCCTGCGGGCGCACCCTGGCGGGCGCGCGCCCGGACCAGTTCCAGCCACTGCAGCGCGTCGGTGGTGTTCTGTGCGCCGCCCAGCTCGTTAGCGGCTTCGGCGGCCCAGAGCAGCACATCGGCATACCTGACGATGCGCATGTTGAGCCAGCGCCCTGCACGGGGAACGTTGCCGCCGGCGGAGTTACGGACGTTCGGATGCGTGTATGCCTTCCTGTTGTACCATTTGCCGACGAAACCTGCCTGCGAAGTAATGTTGCCGGCAATGCCATACGGCTCGGGCGCGTTGTTGGCCATGCAGGTATATTCGCGGCGGGGATCGCCGGTCTCGAAAGCATCGTAAAGGTCTTGCGTGGGCACGTTCCAGCCCCAGCCAAGGTCCCAGTTGCCGGAGCCGCGCACGCCCTGGTAGTTGGCGTACTGGATGCCGTAATCCTGTGTGGAATTGTACAGCGCCTGTATCTCGAAGATGGATTCGGGGCAGTTTTCCCCTTCTTCGGAAAACACTTTCCAGTACGGTTCGAAAAGACGGTACTGGTTGGAATTGATGATCTCGCGGCAGGCGCCCAGTGCGGAGCCCCAGTTGGAACGGGTGATCCAGGTTTTTGCCTGCAAGGCTTTGGCGGCCCATTTGGTGGTGCGGCCGGTGTACTCGGGGCCCCAGGTGGGAGGAAGCACGCTGGCGGCTTCCTGCAGGTCGGCATCTATGAGCGCGTAGATTTCCGCGATGGACTTCTTTGGCACGTTGCCTTCGGTGGTGTTCGTTACCACGAAATCGATCTTCGGCACTTCGCCGAAAGCACGTACGAGGTTGAAGTAGGCATAGGCGCGGAGAAATTTGGCTTCGCCGCGGTTCACCAGTTCGGCGGGGTTCGGGCTGGCGGTTTTGTCTACCGCGCCGATCACGTCGTTACATAATTTCACGAGCCGGTAATGATCGCCCCAATAGTCGTTGAGCAGCCAGAAATCTTTCAGGTAAATGAAATCGTCGAACATCTGTTCGGCCGGCACGCCGTCGCTGGCGATGCTGCCTTTCATGGCGTCGTCTGAGCGGATACTGTGCACCGCGCCGAACTTGACGCCCGCGCAGCCTTCCGTGCGTAGCCCCGCGTAAGCGGCCATCACCTGGCTTTCCAGCGCGCTGAGGCCGAGATCGTCCTGGGTATATTGGCCTAACGGTTTGCGGTCGAGGAACTTGCTGCAGCCGGCAACGCCGGTACCGAGCAGCAATATGGGAAGAATGAATTTTTTCATGATGCGGCAGTTTAGAAGTTTACGTTTACGCCGAAAGAATAAATCGCCGGCAGGGGGTACGATCCGTTGTCGACCCCAAAGGAGGTGGAACCTCCGGCAAATTCAGGCGTGTACCCGGAATTGCGCTTGAAGGTCTTTACGTTCTGCGCGTTGGCGAACAGGCGGAGCGACTGCAGCCCGATCCTGTCCAGCTGTTTGCGGGAGAAAGTGTACCCCAGCTGCACGTTCCGTATCCGGAAATAGCTGCCGTCTTCGATGTTGTAGGTAGAGTTGTGGGTGTTGTTGCCGCGGCCGGTGTGGAGGATGGGCTCCCAGTTGGAGGTGCCCACGCCATGCCAGCGGTCCATCCGGTACAGCGGGTAATTCATCTGCGCGAACGTGCTGATGTTGCCCCAGCTCCGGAAGATCTCGTTGCCGTAAACGCCCTGTCCTTCGATACCGAAATCCAGTTGTTTGTAGCTGACCGTTGCGGTAATGCCGTAAGTGAAGTCGGGTGTGGGGTTGCCGATGATGGTACGGTCATCTGCGTTGATCTTTCCGTCGCCGTTCACGTCGCGGTACTTGATGTCTCCGGGCTTCACTTCGCCCAGCTCGTTCACCGGCGATTTCATGATCTCTTCTTGCGTTTGGTAAATGCCGTCGTGGATATATCCGTGGAAATACCCGATGGGGTAGCCTTCCTGTGTCCACGAGGGGCCGTCGATGATGTTGAACCCTTTGCGGTTGAGGGCTTCCACCTTGTTTTTGATGGTGGTGAGGTTGCCGCTGATGTTGTAGCTCCAATGCTCGCCGACCTTGTCTGCCCAGTTGAGCATCAGTTCAAAGCCTTTGTTGGAAACGGTCCCGGCGTTCTTCATTTCGCCCACGCCGCCCGAAAGGCCGGTGGCGGGGATGATCACGAGGATGTCTTTGGTGAGCTTGTTGTAATAGTTGACTTCCGCGCGGAGCCGGTTGCCGAGGGTGGTCAGTTCGAAGCCGGCTTCCCAGCTGCGGGCGGTTTCCCAATGGAGATCGGGGTCCACGAAATATTCGGGTTGCAGGGCCACCACGATGTTGTTGCCGAAGATGCCAGAGTTGGCGCCGGTAAGACTGGGATAGGCCGGATAGCGGCGGTCGCCTACGTTCTGGTTGCCCAATACGCCGTAGCTGCCTTTGAATTTCAGGTATTGCAGCCAGGAAACGTCTTTGAGATAATCTTCCTCGCTGGCCACCCATGCCACGCCGGCGGCGGCAAAGCGCTGCCACTGGTTCCCGATGGCCTGGAAGGCGTTAGACCCGTCGAGGCGGTAGGAAGCATTGAGCAGGTATTTGTTTTTATAGCCGTAGAGCCCGCGCACGAGGTACGACAGGGTGGCCATGTCCCAGGCGCGGCCGTCGCCGCGGAGCGTGGTGGCGTCCCCGATATTGCCGTTGGCGTACCAGAAGCGGTGATCGTTGGGGATCGGCCGGCCTTTCTGTTGCTGTACGGTGGAGGAGGTTTTTTCGTAAGAATTGTAATAGGTGGTGAACCCGCCCAGGGCCGTAATGTTGTGGTGGCCGAAGCTGCGCTTGTAGGTCAGCAGGTAGTCGCTCTGCACTTTCGTATAAATGTTCTGTTCCTGGCTAACGGAAGTGAGCTTGGTCACGGAATCGCGCGGGGGATTGATTTCCGGGTTGTAGAACGTAATGAGCGGTGTATAGGAGCGGTTGACGTTGAAACCGTAATCTACGAAGAAAGACGCCCGGAAAGTGAGGTCCCTCATGAGTTTCAGCTCTCCGAACACGCTGCCTACCGCGCGGTATTCGAGGTTGCGTGCGATGCCTTTGCGCAATTCCACGTCGTACATCGGGTTGAACACCTGCGCGCGCTGGAAGCTGGGAAGGGTATGGTATAGGCCGTATTCTTCGTTGTATACCGGCGCGATGGGCGCGGCATTGATGGCGCCGCCCACGTCTTTGGTGACGGGCAGCAGCGCACGGTAGCCGGAGAAATTGACGCCGAATTTCAGGGCTTTGCTGACCTGGAGCTCGTTGTTCAGGTTGATCGTGATCTTTTGCAGCTTTTCGTGCTTGATGAGGCCCTGTTCGGTGGTGTACCCCATCCCGGCATAGAATTTATTCTTGTCGGTAGCGTTGCTGATGCTCAGATTGTTATAGTTGAGGACGCCGTCCTGGAAGATCTGGTCCTGCCAGTTGGTATTGGCCTGCCAGTTCGTATAGTCGTAGGCGGGGTTGCCCTGGTTGGTCAGCTGCTCGTCGAACAGCATTTTGAACTGCGCGGCGTCGGTCAGTTTGATGCGGTCCGTCACTTTTTTGATGCCGACGGTGGAGTTGAAATTGATGGCGGTTTGACCGGCTGCGGCCTTTTTGGTGGAGATGATGATGACACCGTTGGCGCCGCGGACGCCGAAGATAGCGAGCGACGAGGGGTCTTTCAGGATCTCCATGGAGGCGATGTCTGCCGGGTTGATGAAGTTGATATTGTCGTTGATGATCCCGTCTACCACAAAGATCGGTTTCACGCCGTTGATCGTGTTGGTGCCGCGGATGCGGATATCGGGGTCGGTGTTCATGCGGCCGTTGTTCACGATGGTGAGGCCCGCCACGCGGCCCTGGAGAGACGTGATGGGGTTGGCACTGGGCTTGTCGGCCACTTCGCTGCCCTTGATGGAGACGATAGACCCGGTAAGGTCGCGCTTTTGCGCGGTGCCATAGCCGATTACGACCACCTGTTCCAGCTGGGCCTGCGCCACGTCGAGGCTGACGTTGATGACGCTTTGCCCGCCCACGGTCACTTCTTTGGTGTTATACCCGATGAACGAAAAAATGAGCACCGAGCCCTCGGGGGCATTGATGGCGTACATGCCCTGTGCATCGGAGATCGCGCCGGTGGTGCTGCCTTTCACGCGGATGGCCACGCCGGGGATGGGAAGGCCGTCGGTACCCGTAACGCGCCCCGTGACCGGGGCCGCCGCTTCCGCCGTAGGCTTCTTTTTCAGCACGATCAGCCGGTCGTTGACCAGTTCGAAAGCGAGGGGGGAATATTGCAACATGCGCTCCATCACGGAAAGCACTTCGGCGTTTTCCACCGAAACATCCACCCGTCTCATATCGCTCAACAGATTTTCATGGTACAGGAACCGGTAACCGGATTTCTGTTCTATGGCGTTCAGCACTTTTCTAAGATCGGCAGACTTCATGTGAAGCGTGATCCTGTCCTGCGAATACACACCGGCGGAAACGTGGAGAAAACCGGTCAACAGGATGGCAGCCGTCAGTTTCATCATAACAGCAAGCTTTATTAGGAAATGTTTTCCCGGGAGCCCGGGAAAAATCCTGCTCTTTTTCATATATTTTTACATTGAAACGGGTTGGATAATGGGCAGCCTTCAGCTTACCAGGCCGGTAGCTGCCATTGACATGTCTGATCCAGGGCGGGGTGCCGGACCAACGGCGCCTCGCCCTTCTGCTTTTGGCTAAGTAGAGTTGAAAGTCGGCATACGCGTGGATTTAGTTTTGGTTTGTTCAGTTACGTGAAATGATTATTTCGCTGTCTTTGACCTGGTAACGGAATGGCGCCGTGATCGCCAGTGCGCGGAGTGCCTGCTCCACGCTTTCTTTTTCGAACGAGCCTGTAAACCGCAGCTGCGCCGTTTCCACGTCGCTGAAGCGGATGGGGATGTTGTACCAGCGTTCCATTTTGAGGGCCAGCTCGGCAAAGGATTCGTCGGTAAACACCAGTTTATTGTTCATCCAGGAAGTTTCGGCCAGGCTGCTGTCTGCCGGTTCGTACCGCAGGTTGCGGATGGCCATGATGGGTTCCGGCGATTTGACGGGCGCGTTGTGCGCCGCCGCCGAATCGTCCCTCACTACGATTTTTTCATTGGGTTTGAGGAGGAATCGTTCCGCCGGCCGGCTGCTGAGGGATACTTCGATGCTGCCCTGGAGGAGCGCTGCTTCGGAGGATTTCTCGTTGGGGTATGCCCGCAGGTTGAACCGCGTGCCGAGCACGCGGACGTTCATCCTGCTGGTGCGGATGATGAAAGGCCGCTCGGGGTCTTTGGCGACATCGAAGAACCCTTCGCCCGAAAGGTCCACTTCCCGGCTGCCGCTGCCGAAATCGCGCCCGTAGGTGAGTTTACTGCCGGCATTGAGCCAGACGGTGGTGCCGTCGGGCAATTGCACCCGGGTTTTGCTGCCGTATTTGACGAGTACTTCACTGGGGGCCACCTGCTCAGGATGGAAAGTCTGCGAACGGAAAAACCACGTGGCAGCCAATACCAGTACCGCCGCCGCGGCCGCCCATCCCGCATACCGCTTCCATGGCCGGGCACGCACCGCTTCCAGCTGGAAGGGCTCGTGGGAAGCGGGCTCCATACTCCGGATGCCTGCCTGCCGCATCCGCTCCTGGTGCCGGTCCCAGGCTGCCGCCGTTTCCGCATCGGGCCGGCCGGCCTTCCGCGGCCACATATCGGCCAGGGCCTGCACGGGGATATGCAGCTCCGGATGGTCGCGCAGGAGCCCTTCCAGCTCCCGCAACTCTTCCTGCGAAGCTTCTCCCGCCAGCTTCCGGGCAATCAGTTCCCAAATACGGTCTTCCATTTGCATAACGTCGGTGTTACGCAATAAGGAGCCGTTATCCCCCGAAATCTACCAAAGGGAAGTCAAAAATATTTTTCGCTAAATCGTGAAAGTTTGATAATCAGTCTTTTGCCGACTTTTTTAATTTCATTTTCAACGCCGTCCCGATCTTTTGCAGGGCAATGGCGAGCTGATTGTCGATCGTTTTGACGGAAATGTTGAGGATTTGCGCCACTTCCTTGTACCGCAGCCCGTCTTCGCGGATCAGTTTGAAGACGATCTTGCAGCGCGGCGGCAATTGCTGGATGGCCTGCTGCAACTGTAAGGCCATTTCGGCGGTCAGCAGCGTCTGCTCCGGGTCCGGGGCGGGACTTTCAGGTTCCATCACCAGATCGTCCAGCGGAACCGACGATCGTTTCTGTTGTTTGAGGAGATATTTCAGGGAAGCGTTGCGGGTGGAAACGTAGAGGTAAACGGGGAGATTGTCGATCGTTTCGAGCTGGCGGCGGCGTTCCCAGATGTTGATGAACACGTCAGACACGGCTTCTTCGGCCGCTTCCCGCGACCGGGTGAAAGCAGTGGCAAACTGGAGCAAGGGCTTGTAAAACCTGTCGAACAATTCCCTGTAAGCGGCTTCGTCGTCGTACAACGCGATGCGGCGCTGCAATTCCTGTGTGTTCATAAACGTGGCATCGGTATCGTGGCTGCGAGGCCGGGCAGCCGGTAAGACCAAGTTACGGTTTTTCCAGCAGGATGTCGATCACCTTGCGCGTTTTGCGGGTGCGCATCTTTTCGGGGACGCTGGCCAGTATTTCTTTCCGGAAAGCTTCGATGAGCGCCTGTTTGATGAAATACCGGTGGGTGACGAGGCTGATCTCGCGCACGGGCTCGGGCGAGCGGAAGAAGCGGACCATGTTGAGTTGTTTGGCGGTAAGGTCCTGCAGGCTGAGCTCGGGCAGGATGGTATATCCTTCGTTAAGCTCCACCATGCGTTTGAGGGTTTCCACGCTGCCGGTGTTGTATTCGAGGTTTTTGAATTCGCCCATGCCGAACTTGTCCTGGCAAATGTTCAGCACCTGGTTGCGCATGCAATGGCCTTCGTTGAGGACCCAGATGTCTTTCGCATCGAGGTCTGCCGCGTCCACGAGTTTCTTTTCCGACAGTTTGTTGCTTTTGGCGGCGTAGATGACGAAGTTTTCGTAAAACAGCGGGTGTTCTTCGAGGTGCTGGTTGTGGAGGGGCGTGGCCAGGAGGCCGCAATCGAGCTGTTCCTGCCGCAGTAGCTGGATGATCTGTTCGGTGGAATATTCCCAGACTTCCAGTTTCACTTTCGGGTATTTTTTCAGGAAGGCCGTCAATACGCGGGGGAGGAGGTAAGGGGCGAGGGTGGGGATGATCCCGACTTTGAGGGTGCCCTGTACTTCCTTCTTGCGGTCTGCGATGATTTCGCGGATGCGGGCATTTTCCTTGATGATGATGCGTGCCTGGGCGATGACGGCCGAACCGATCTCGGTGGGCACTACCGGCAGTTTGCTCCGGTCGAAGATCTTCACGCCCAGCTCGTCTTCCAGTTTTTGGATCTGCATGCTCAGCGTGGGCTGGGTCACAAAGCATTTTTCCGCAGCGGTAACGAAGCTTCGGTGCGTGTCTACCGCTACTACATATTCCAGTTGTACCGTAGTCATGATATTGGTAAAATCAATTGCAAGGTACGGGAACAATAGGCGATATCTATAAAAAAAATTACGAACGGCGTTGATGCCGTTCGTAATGAATAAGGTGTGATCGTTGCCGGGTTTTAGAAGATCCGGTAACGGTATTTGATCTTGTCGACGTTGAGGGAGAGCTCGCGCATGTTGATGGACGCCTGGATTTCCTGTACGGCTTCGTTTTTGAGGCCGCGGAACTCGTTCTGTTTGGCTTCCACGATGGCGCGTTCTGCCAGGGCATTGTCTTGCGCGAGGCGGAGCGAGTGGTTCACCTTGGTATAATAGGAATCCAGGAGGCTGAAGTACTCGTTATAGAGGTTTTCGAAGCGTTTGGTCATGAGTACGAGGTCTTCGAGCTGGTTGTTCGCTTCCTTCAGGTTGGGATTGTCGCGCAGGAGGCCCTCGTAGTTGATTTTTCCGCCTTTGGAATACTGGGCTTCCAGTTTTGCGAAGAAATCCACCACTTTATCTTTCCGGAAATCGATGAAATATTCGTTCAGCGATTCGGCGATGGTTTTGTTGCCACGGGCGGGAAGGGGCGTTTTGAGCACCTGCGCGGTGAAGGCGAGGTGGTCGTACATATTGTCTTGCAGCAGGGAAAGCTGGTCTTTATTGAAGTTGAGGCCGAATTCGAACTTCTGGTTCGCATCGTTGAGGGCCGTGTAATAGATCACGTATTTATTCAGCTCCTTCTCGAAATCCTGCAGCAGTTTGTGGTTAATGGCCTTGTTGGATTGGCTCACGCTGTGGAGGAAGTTCATCACCGAGCTGGCGATGGCCAGGGGCGGGGTGAGGGAGGTGAACGATTTGAAGATCGGGCTGTTGATGATGGATTTGGTGGATTCCACCAGCTTGGTATTGCGCTCGTTCTTGTCGGATTTTCCTTTGAGGATGATCTTTTCGACCAGTTCCACGACGCGGTCGCTCAGCGAAAAGCCGAGCTCCTTGCTTTCCGGGTTGTTGAGCGAGGTGATGAACACGTCCAGGTTGGAGGTGGTGGTCCTGGATTTGAGGTCGATGATCTTTTTGTTGAGCAGATAGTAGGTTTCGGAGGCCTGGATCAGGTTGTTCTTGATCAGGTCGTATTTGGTGATATTGTCCAGTTCCCGGCCGAGCGACAGCTGTTCGATGGCTTTGGCGTTCTGTTTATCGCTGTCGGACACTTTTTGCAGATCCTCCATGATTTTCTTGATGGTCGTATCGGCGGTCCTTACCTGCGGCGGCTTGATATCCGTCGGCGGCGTGGGCGTAGGGTCCTGCGCCAGTGCGGTCAATGTCACAAATCCCGTCATCGCAAATGGCATCATCCATCTGATTAGCTTGAGCATGCTTGAAATGTCCTTTTTATGTTAAGAAAACCTTAAAGAAAATATAATGCCAAAAATAGTTCCAACATGTAAAGATAGTGATAAATTTTACTGCATAACCCCTAGTCAATAAATCCCGATCGTCGTATTAGGCCTTTTTTATACCTTTGGCGGCTGAATTACCCCTGTTTTTTGATTAAAACTGATTGACATTGAGCATACGGCACCAGGCGGCACTGGCTAAGAAATATATCCGTTATTATATGACGGCGGGCAACCGGCACGATGTGCATTCGCCCTTCGTGTACGGTCTTGTAGAAGAAGTGCTCAACAAAAAGGCCTTCCGCCCGGAATACGGGCCGGTGGAGCAGTTGCGCGCACGGCTGTTGCAGAGCAGCGATGTGGTGGAGGTGACAGACCTTGGTGCCGGGTCGCTGACGGGCGCTTCCAATACCCGGCGTGTCCGCGATATTGCGCGGCACGCGGCCAAACCGGCTAAATTCGGACAGCTGTTCTACCGCCTCGTGCAATACCTGGATGCAAAGAACGTCCTGGAACTGGGGACTTCCCTGGGCCTTTCCACGGCTTACATGGCTTCGGCCGGGGCCACGGTGCATACCATCGAAGGCTGTCCCAACATCGCGGCGCTCGCCAAGTCGAATTTTTCGGCGCTGGGCCTGGAAAATGTCCGCCAGCATACCGGCAATTTCGACAATGAGCTGCTTGGCGTGCTTCAAAATATGCCGAACCCCGATATCGTGTATATAGACGGCAACCACCGGGAGGAGCCGACGGTCCGGTATTTCGAGGAAAGCCTGGCGTTCCTCCGGCCCAACAGTATCGTTATTTTCGATGACGTGCATTGGACGGAGGGGATGGAGCGCGCCTGGGAAACGGTGAAATCCCATCCTTCCGTTACTACTACCATCGATCTTTTCTTTATCGGGATTGCGTTCGTAAGCCCCGATTTCAAGGCGAAACAGCATTTTACCATCAAATTCTGAGAAAACCGGCGTAAATTCCGGTATGCTTCCATCTTACGTGCCCGCCCATAAAAGCGACGACAAGGCGATCGAATTGCTGCGCAAAACCGAATGGGCGGAGGCACGGCCGTATGCCATGGCCTTGATGGAGTGGCTGGCAGATATCAATTGCCCGCATTTCAACCCGATCTACAATTACCTCATGCCGCATATTCACGAGCTGACCGCGGAATTCCGTGAGGTGTTCGCTACGGACGATGATATCTGGAAAACCAACTGTATTTATCTCCTCGAAAAATCGCGCGTTCCCGTGACAGACCCGCCACTGCTGGCGATGCTGCTGCGAATGGCGGAAAATCCAACTTCCGGCGAAATCTATCACGATACGTCTCAGGCGGCGCGGGAGCTGGCGCAGGAATGGAAACTTCTCTGACTAGTAAAAGGGCAAACCCTATTCATCCGAAACACAGCCGCATTCCCCATTTTTGCCACCGGGAACGGAATAGGCCGTCGTAATTTTACGGCATGAAACCACCGTTTATCCCTGCCGGCAAATCCGATGACGACGCCATCGAAATTTTGCACCGCACGCCCTGGGGGGAAGTGAAACCCCATGCCATGGCCCTTTTGGAGTGGCTGCAAGACATGAACTGGCCCATTTCACGGCCGGTTTTTGAGTACCTGGAACCCCGTGTGAATGCGCTCTTTCCCGAGATACTAGACATCTTCGCAAAGAACGACGATATCTGGAAAGCGAACATGCTGTACCTGCTCCGGTCTGCCGATCCCGTGCCGGACGATGAGCGGCTCCGGGCCGCCGTTCTTCGCATCGCGCAGCATCCTACGCCGGGCGAGATAGCGGAAGACGCCGCAGAAGCGGCGATCGAACTTGCCCAAAAATGGGCGCTTCTCTGATCACGGCACGATCGTCGTAAAGAGATACGTCGCCAAAATCACCAGCAACACTACGCCCTGCTGGATGTTGGTGCGCCCGGCATTGAAGGAAATACTGATCGTGAACAGCGATAACAGCAACAATAAAGTGGATTTGGTATCGATCCCCAGCGTTACGTCGAACCCCGCGATGATAGACACCAGCGCCACGGCGGGGATCGTGAGGCCGATCGATGCGAGGGCCGACCCCAGCGCCAGGTTCAAACTTGTTTGCAGACGGTTCTTGCGGGCCGCGCGGATGGCCGCGAGGCCTTCCGGCATGAGGATCACGGCGGCGATGATCACGCCCACCAGGCTTTTGGGCGCGCCAAGGTCCATGACGATGCCCTCGATCGTGGGCGACAGCTTTTTCGACAGCAGCACTACGATGGCCAGTGAAACAACGAGGGTGACGAGGCTGATGAAGGTGGTGAGGCGGGAAGGCGGCGCTGCGTGGTAATCTTCCTCATTTTCTTCCGGCAGGAAATAATCGCGGTGGCGGACGGTTTGGACAGACACGAACCCGCCGTACAAAACCAGTGAAATGATGGCTACGAATATGAGCTGGCTGGAAGAATAGACGGGCCCGGGCGTGGTGGTCGTGAAATTCGGCAGCACGAGCGTGAGCACGGAAATGGCCGTGAGGGTCACGAGCGCTGCGGAAACGCCTTGTTTGATATAGATCTGTTCTTTATGGAGATAGGATCCCCAGAGCAGGCAAATCCCGATAATGCCCGTGTTGATGAGCATGATGGCGGCGAAAACGGTGTCGCGCGCGAGGGTGGTGGAGCCGGCGCCTTCTTTGGACAGCATCATCGACACGATGAGGGAAACTTCTATGACGGTGATGGCGAGCGCGAGGATGAGGGTGCCATAAGGCTCGCCTACTTTATGCGCCACCACTTCGGCATGGTGAACGGCGGCCAGTACCACGCTGATGAGGGAAACACCAAGGAGAGCGGCCATCCAGCCAGACAAGTCTGCTCCCGCAAACGCGAGGAAACAGGCCCCGATGATGGGGGAAACGAGTGTCCATAACGGGAGCTTGATGTTCCATTTGCGGGAAAGAATGTGATTGTATGGCATGGTGTAAAATAAGTATTTACCGTTCCCCGGCACATTAAAATTCCATTAGAATCCGGGTAACTAAGACTAATATAACTGATAAGTAAGGCGTTTTGTTGAATGGATGTTTGTAATATGGGGGGATTGATGGTATGTTTAGGAGGGGGAGGCCCGCTGGAATTGATATTCGATATTTTAATTATTATAAGAGCAAACTTATGATAACAGTAGAAGAACTATATGATTGGTATCAGGGGACACTGGCTGAATCAGGATCGCGTGTGCTCGAAGAAGACGATGTTGCCCTTGGTACTTATATCTTTGAAGACTTTGTGGTTGATGCGCATTCCTGCCTGCATCCCGACTGTCTTAAAAGATTACATGAAAATGGGTTGATCAGTGAAGAGAAAATGGCGCTGAGTTTGCAGCTTCGGACTTGGGCAAGCGAAATAAACTCACGCGGTGAGCGGGGCGTGGAAAAAGTGCGTACATCTGCATTCTGGAAGGACTTGATGGCTTTGAGCGATAGGATCGGTTCGATGAAATGACTGGGCGCGCTTTTATGCTGGATGCCGATCGGAAAGTGGTGGCCGGAAAGGATTGAGCGGCGCAAGTCCTGTCAAAAACAACCGGCCAGGTACAAGTGCGAGAGTGGGTAAGTTTTTTAGCAAGTAACCCCGAACTACTATGAATAAACGATTTATCTGGAGCTTCGTTATCTTTTTCGTCCTACTGGCAGGATTCCTGGTGTACGTCAACGTAAAGGAGAATTTGCTGGAGCAGGGCATTCGTGACAACCGCGCTTTCACCACCGGAACGGTCACGGAGATCGAGGAGCGCGGGCATAAGCGCCGCGACCGGGTTGCTTTTCAATACCAGTTCGGTGGTAAGGCGTATGCCGGCGTGCGGTGGATCCATGTGCCCGAGCCCTGGAAATACACGCTGCCGGGCCGCACGGTGCCGGTTGTCGTGGATGCGGAAGCTCCGGAGAACGCACGATTCCTCATTTTTCCGGGGGATTTTGAAGAACTGGATATGCCTTATCCGGATAGCATCAGGCTGCGATTTCCATTTCCATGATATAATGCAGGTACAGATTCCTTGCTGGATGAAGTGGATGATCGTTGCCTGTTTTTCCCTCTGCTGATTTACAAATACCCCTTCCCGTTATACCCGAAAATCAACTGCGAAAATTGCTGGGCAATAACCCAAATCGATGCAAAAGTGATTGTAAATTATACACATGCGGTTGAAAAGATGTGAAAAAAACACATGGAAAAAATGCGATGATTCAGCAATTCTTTTCATACCTTAGCTCCATCGAAACACTATGGCCCTATGCCACAGTTCAACGTACACCTATTGAAACGAACTAATTAATGTAAACCCGTTACCCGTAGACATTTGAGATCCCGTTACCTACTGATCGCCACACTCATCCTGGCTTTCAGGACATCCTTTGCCCAAAGTATTCCGGTGAAACTGGAAGCAGATAGGTCTCCTGCCTGGGCGGACAGCTTTGTATATCGAATCAAGGATTCCGGTTACTTCGCTTTCCCCGCAGGGAACTGTAAAGGCATGCGCATTCATCCCGTGAAGATGTACGAGCTGCAGGAAATGCTGGTAACGGTGGTGGCCGATCGCAAGCGCCCTCCGCGCCCCGCGCCTCCGCCTCCGCCGAAACGCCCGCCCTTCCTCGTGATCCATGGAAACGTGATGTATGATTATTATTACCAGGGAAACACCGATACACCTTATATAGAAAAGGACATCCATCAACATACCGTTCAAACGAGTATGTCCGTCACCGTGCGCGACCAATACCCGTTGCGGTTCACGTTCAGCACTTCGCAAAGCAATTCCCGCATCCTCCGGAACATGACCGGCCTCAACCTGGGATATTCCGCCAACGATCTGCGGCACGCCATCCTCCAGAAAGCCCGTAAATGGGACGGAGGGCGCATCGCCAACTGGAAGGAGCTGGATGGGATGAAGACAGACATCCGCAAGCTGCAGGATTCCCTGCTGCGCATGCGCGCCTGGTTTTCTTCACCGTCGCAGATTCAACGTATGATCGAAGCGCGCGAAAGGGAGCTATACGGCCAGCAAAAGCCGCAAATCCCCGCCCTGCCCGACAAAAGGATGTTGCCGCTGAAAGGGCGCCGGCTCCCCGATCTCGCAGGCAAATACAAAGGAAAGGCAGACAGCGCCGTGGCCCCGCTGCTCAAGGAATACGAAACCCGCAAGGCACAGGCGGATTCGCTGGAAGCCAGGATCGCCGGAATGGACGCCAAATACCGCGCCCGCCTGGAAAAACTCGGCGCCCGGAAAGAATCGCTCGTAGCGCTGCTTAACCGCAACGCTTCGCCCGCAGCGCTCATCAGCGAGCTCGACCGCATGCGGGTACCCGATTCCGTGCTGCCCAAAGGATATAAAACCCTGCTTTCCATCCGGTCTGCCGGTATCGGCCGCTCCATGATCGATTACTCGGAACTGACCGCCCGCAACATCAGCATCGTGGGCGCCAACGTGGAAGTAAACCCCTCATGGTACGCGGCCGTCGGCATCGGTGCCGTAGATTACCGGTTCAGGGATTACCTCGTCAAGTCGGCCGGCCCCAGGCAGTTCCTGCAGCTGTACCGGGGCGGTTATGGCCTCAAGGAAGGAAGCCACGTATATGTAACTTATTATACCGGCCGCAAACAGGCGTATAATTTCAACCTGCAGGACAATCCGAACGTGCAGGTACCCGATAGCCGCCTGATGGGCGTTTCGGTGGAAGGGCGCTGGCAGCTCGGGAAATTTTACAGCGTGACGGGTGAAATCGCCCGGTCGTCGCTCCCGCAGCACGAACGCGCCAAAGAAGGCAGCAACCTCGCAGGTAGCATGGTTAAACTGAGCGACAACAGCGCCCAGGCATATTCCCTCTCCGCAGAAGGCATGCTGCCCGCAACGGGGACGAAGGTGAGCGGCCTCGTCAAAAGGATGGGCGCCAATTTCCAGTCGTTCAGCCTCTACACCACCGGCAGTGCTCAAACGGCGTGGATGTTCCGGGCCGACCAGCCGTTCTTCAAAGACCAGCTCACGCTGAGCGCTTCCGTCCGCAAAAACGTGTACGCCAGCGTATTCGAGAACGCGCAGTTTTTATCGAACACGGTTTTCAAGAGCGTGCAGGCAACGTTCCGCCGGAGGAACTGGCCTTCGGTTTCACTGGGCTATTTCCCCAGTTCGCAGCTCATCAAAACGGGCGATCATTCCTTCATGGAAAACATGTTTTACACGCTGGTGGGAACGGCCAATCATTTTTACCGGATGAACGGCCTGCAGATGAACACCATGCTGTCTGCCACCCGTTTTTACAATCGCCAGTCAGACACCGCGTTCGTGTATTTCAACAGCACGAACCTCACGGCGCAGCAGGCGGTATTCCTGGGGAAATGGCACCTCAACGGCCTTGGCAGCCTGATCTCGAACACGGAATACAGGATTTACGGATGTGAAGGCAACGCGTTGTTCAAAGCCAAAAGTTGGCTGGACGTAGGTGCAGGCATCAAATATAATTATCAGACCACCTACCGGATACGCCAGCTGGGATATTCAGCGAACCTCCGGGTGGAGGTGCCCAAAGTCGGTGAAATTGCGCTCATGGCCGACCAGGGTTTTTTACCGGGAACCGCCAGGAGGCTGGTCCCCAACAAAACCGGGCGCGCCACTTTTACCAGGACTTTTTAACCCGATTTATGAAAAGTTACCTATACCTATTTTTCCTGCTGGCCGCTTTCCCTGTTGCGGCGCAGGTCACGATCACCCCGGTGGTGCCGCCCGCAGGCATCCTTCAGAAAAACCAGTTGTGGAACGTGGTGCTCGCTTCGGCGGTAGACCGTCCACTCCAGGTGCAGGTTATTTTGCGCTTGCTCGACGCGGAGCAGGGGCAGCCGGTGCTGACGGGCATTTCGCGCGGGTTCACCCTCGCGCGCGGCGCGCGGCAGCTCAAGCAGGAAGATGTGGAGCCTGTTCAATACGAATACCTCTCGCCAGCCATCGACCGGAATGTGAACGCGTTACTGCCGCCCGGCAAATATCTCGCCTGTTACAATATCGAAGTGACCGGTGGCAAAACCGCTTTCAGCCGCGAAGAATGCGTGCCGATCGTGGTGGAGCCGATCAGTCCGCCGATGCTGAACCTCCCCGCCAACGGCGCTTCGCTGGATACGAGGCTTCCGCAGTTCACCTGGCTCCCCCCCGCGCCGCTGCAGCAGTTCCGCCAGTTGCGGTACGAGATCGTAGTCGCGGAAGTGCACGACGGACAGCCGCCCGTGGAGGCCGTTCAACAGAATATTCCCGTGTTGCGGATGCCCAGGTTGCAGGAAAATTTCCTGTCGTACCCATCGGGCCACGCAGCGCTCGATACGGGCAGGACCTATGCCTGGACGGTGATCGCGAAGGAAGGCATGCATTATGCGGCGCAGACGGAAGTCTGGACATTCCGGCTGAACGGTGCGCGGATGGCTGGTTTGGGAGAATCGAACAAAGTGTACGTGCAACTCCGGCGCGAGCTGGACGGGAACGTGCTCGGTGCTTCGCGCGAGTTGTCGGTGGCGTATGTGAACGAGACGGCGGATAAGGAAGCGGTGTATGAACTGGTGGCCCTCGGCGAAGGGAACCGCATCGTGAAATCGGGCACACTGCCGCTGGTGCGCGGCGCCAACCGCATCGATGTGCCGTTGCCGCGCCGCGCGGGGCTCGCAGACGGGAAGATCTATCTCTTCCGGCTGAAGAACAGCCGCGGAGAGCAATGGCAGATCAAATTCAACTATCAAGCAGAAAAATAACCTATACCTGAAAAATATTGTAAGATGACGCGTGCTTTTGAAGAAAAGGGACGGAGGATCATTGCCTGGACATTGCTGGCCATGCTTTACTTCGAAACGGTGATCCCCGCTTACGCATTGGGCGTTCGCAATGCCCCGCCCCCGGCTACTTTTACCCGTAAAGCCCCCAAAGTTCCGGCTGCGGTCCCGGTAGCGGACGCTTCGCCCCGAAGGGTGGAAAAACCGGAGAAAGCGCCGCCGGCCCCGGCGCCGAAACCGTTCAACGGCGGGCCTACCCAGCCGGAGAGCCAGGCTTTCCAGTCGGTAAACAGTGCCAATATGGTGGACCTTTTTACGGGGGACTTCTCGTATAACATTCCCTTGATCGACGTGGGCGGATATCCGCTGGGTTTGGGTTACAGCAGCGGCATCGGGATGGACCAGGAGGCGAGCTGGTGCGGGCTCGGGTGGAATATCAACCCGGGGAGTATTTTGCGCAACCTGCGCGGCATCCCGGATGATTTCAACGGTGATGAAAAGATCACGAAATCTTTATCGATAAAAGACAACAATACCTATGGTGGTTCCGCAGGTGCGGTATTCGAGCTGGCGGGATTCCCGATGAAATCGGGACTGAAGGTGGGATTGGGCGTTTTCCACAACTCCTACAACGGATGGGGCGTGGAAACGATGCTGATGCCCAGCGTGAACGTGGGTTCTGCTTCGTTCGGCACGCTGACGGCGGGTTTGTCGCTGACGAACAATTCGCAGGAAGGTTTTTCCGCAAGCAGCAGCCTTGGTTATACGACGGCGGCGATCGACGGGAAAGATGCGGGCATGTTCAAGGGAACGGCCAATGCATCCCTCGGTTACAATTCCCGTTCGGGGATGAAGGCCTTACAGTTTTCCGGCGGCGTGCAACTGACACAGGCGATCATGAAAGATATCAAAGACGATGGAAAAGTTGTAGGAAAGGACCAGATCGGAACACGCACCGGCTCCAGCACATTGTTCAGCAGCCGCCTTTCCTTCGCATCACCGTCGTTCACGCCATCCATTTCGGTGCCCTGGACGAGTGCCAGCACGGCCATCAATATCAAAGCAGGTGGTGAATTGAAGATACTTGCCTCTTCGTTGGAGGCGACCGGATATTGGTCCAAACAGACGATCGAGCCCGAAGACCGGGTGCAGCAGCTGCCGGCATACGGTTATCTCCATTATGAAAAAGGGAAGAATAATCCTTCCGCACTGCTCGATTTCAACCGCGAACGTGAAATCCCTTACCGCGACGAGTCCGACGTTCCCAACATCGCCATCCCGTCTTATACGTACGATATTTTCAGCATGTCGGGAGAAGGAACGGGCGGTACTTTCCGGGCTTACCGGAGTGATATCGGGTTCGTGCACGACCATCATATGCATACACGGGATAAATCCTTCAACGGTGGTGCAGATGTGGCTTTCGGCGACCTGGCGCACATTGGTGTAGATCTGGCGGCATCCCGGTCGCGCACGGATTCCGACCCCTGGACCGGCAACAACCCCCTGGCGGAAAACGTGGCATTCACGAACTCCGACAAGTTGTATGAAGCCGCCTATTTCCGCAACCCGGGCGAAAAAACCGTTGTGAACGGCAATTTTCACAATGCGATCGGGGGAGACGATGTCGTGTATCCCGAAATCCGGAAAAACGGAGGCATGTCCCCGCTGATGGCCACCACAGGGCAACTGGCCCGGTACCGCGGCGGCCGGACGCTCGAACGGTTCCCGCTTCCCGCCGCCAGCGCCAGGAAAGAAGACCGCGACAAACGTACGCAGGTGATTTCTTACCTGAATGCGGAAGAAGCGTCGGAAGTAGGGTTCCCGAAACTCATCGAGAACTATGGCATGAACCAAACCGTGGAAGCGAATTGCGAAACGGAATTTCCCATCGATACGGAACAGGAGGGGACGGGTTTGAAATGGGACCTTTATACGGATGCTTATTGGGGTACGAATGTTTGGATCGGAAAAAATACCAGAAGGCTTGATTGGCCTGATCTCAAATCTTTCCGCGATTCGGGCGTATATCTGGCGCAGCCGCAGAAAAATTTTGCACAAAGATGGTACGGAAGGATCAAGGCAACTTACACTGGAAAATATCAGTTCAACATCAATGCCGACGATGCCCAGAATTTAAGGGTCAATGGATTGTTGATTTCAACCCACTGGGAATCGGGGCAAGACGGAAGCTGGACGCATCGCGCCACGCCGCTATATCTTGAAGAGGGTAAAGTGTATGACTTCACCGCCGAACATGCCAATTATAGTGGCAAACGTTCCATGTACAAACTGCAATTAGAAGGCCATCCGTTCGATTACAAGAGCTGGTACTGGCCTGCCGCTGCAGATACTTTCGTGGCAGTGCCAGGCAAGCTCTTCAAAGAGAAACGCCTCAACGACTTCCGCAAGAAAAATCATCTTTCCCAGATCGACGTCCTCAACAATGACGGCATGCGTTATGTATACGGCCTTCCCGTCTACAACCTCTCCCAGAAAGAAGTGACCTTCGCGGCGAAGAAGGAAAACGGCAATCGAGATAACGGCACCGTTACCTACGACCCCGCCACAGACGCAACACTGGGCGCAAACAAAAACGGACAGGACAATTATTACAGCTCGGAAACCCTCCCCGCATATGCCCACACCTTCCTGCTGACGGGCATCCTGTCTTCCGATTATGTAGACGTAACGGGCAACGGCATCTCCGACGACGATCCCGGGAACGCCATCAAATTCAACTACACCAAAACCGCCGGCGCCCGCAATCCCTACAAATGGCGCACGCCAAACGGCCAGGTGGCGGGTTATAATGAAGGCCTCCGGACAGACAGCCGCGACGATAAAGGCAGTTATGTATATGGTACGAAGGAATTGTGGTACCTCCATTCCATCGAATCCAAAAACATGATCGCCACCTTCACCCTGGAAGACCGCGACGATATGTTTTCCGTGCTTGAAGACGGGACCATCGAAACGGGGAACAATTCCGCCAAAAGACTGAAAGAGATCAACCTCTACTCGAAAGCGGAATTCCAGAAATTCAAAGACAAAGCCAGGCCGGTAAAAACCGTGCATTTCGAATACACTTACGAATTATGCAGGAACAGCACTACTTACCCCGGCCGCGAAACCGGCAAACTGACGCTGAAGAAAGTATGGTTCTCCTACAATGGCAACAAAAAAGGACAGAAGAACGCTTATGTGTTCAATTACAGCGGCGCTAACCCGCAATATAATTCACAGGCGTCCGACCGCTGGGGGACTTTCAAAAACCCGGCCGACAATCCCGGTTCCGTAAGCGGTAACACCGTTTCCAACGCGGAATTCCCCTACAGTGTGCAGGATAGCGCCGTAGCGGCCCGCAACGCCGCGGCATGGTCGCTCGATTCCATTCACCTGCCTTCCGGCGGGCGGATCAAAGTGACATATGAAAGCGACGAATACGCATTCGTACAGAACCGTCGCGCGGGGATCATGTGCAATGTGGCCGGGTTCTCCAAATCCATGCCCACACAGCTTTCTCAGGTAAATCAATTCCTGTATGGCAACGACGATCATCTCTATATTTCCATCCATGTCCCCGAAGCGGTGCATTCCGTGAAGGAGATCGATGAAAAATACCTTCAGGGCATGACGGAACTGTACTTCCGCCTGAATGTAAATATGCCGACAGACCGGTGGGGCAGCGGCGCGGAGTTCGTCAGCGGATATGCTACCCTGGAACCCGGCCAGTATGGATTTTACAACAGCGGGAAAACGATCTGGCTGAAAGTGAAGAGCGTCGATAAAAGCGGTGATTATGGCGGGAAATACAGTCCTTTCGCCAAAACCGCCGCCCAGTTCGTTCGCCTCAACCTGCCCACCAAAGCGTATCCGGGAATGGACATGGGCGATAACCTCGGTGTGGAAGCCGCCGTGCAGCTGATTGCAGGGATGGCCACCGGCGTGGTAAGCGCGTTCCGCTCGTTCGACAACCTGGCACGGGCCAATAAATTCGGGCAAACGGCCGATCTGAAACGCTCTTTCGTTCGCCTGTACGCGCCGGCCTATCGCAAGATGGGCGGCGGGCTGCGTGTGAAGAGCATCAAAATTTACGATCACTGGAATGCGATGACCAAACAGAAGGAGTCGCTTTACGGTACGGAATATCTGTATACCAAACTTCATGACGTCGGTGGAAAGAAGATCGAGATCAGCAGCGGTGTGGCTACCTACGAGCCCATGATGGGAGGGGAGGAGAACATGTGGCGCGAACCGATCAAATATACCGACCAGGCCGCGAAGCTGGCGCCCGTTACGCTTGGGTACGTGGATATGCCTTTGGGCGAAACCTTCTTCCCGCACCCGTCTGTAGGCTACAGCAAAGTGCGGACGCGGTCGCTCCGCACGGAGAAAACCCGTTCCGCCAACGGTTTCGAGGAATCGACCTTCTATACCGCTTATGATTTCCCGGTGTTTACCGACCATTCGCTGCTTAATGAAGACGCGAAGGAGCGCTATACGCCGAAGCTGTTGAATATGTTGAAGATCAATGCGGTGAATGTGGTAGGCGTAACGCAGGGCTTCAAGATCGAACTGAACGATATGCACGGCAAACCCCGTTCGCAGGCGAGCTATTCGCAGCTGGACAGTAAGGAGCCGATCACGTCCACTACTTATTATTACCGGGTGGATGATCAGAACGCGGAGCACAAGCGCCTGCGCAACGATGTATTGTCGATGGGCGCCAACGGCCAGATCGATGGCACGGCGATCGTAGGGAAAGACATGGAACTGATGCTCGATATGCGCCAGCAGCGGTCGGTGAGCCTGTCGGTGGATTTCAACGCCAACGTCGACATTTTCTCGTTCCCCATGCCGTTCCTCCTGAGCTGGCCTTCCGGGTATGTGTTCCCGCAGCGGCAGGAAACGATGTTCCGCTCCGCCGCGGCTACGAAAGTCATTTATCGGCATGGCCTGTTAGACAGTGTGGTGGCGGTTGACAAAGGGAGCCGCGTAACCACGCACAACATGCTGTACGATGCGGAAACGGGAGATGTGATCCTGACTTCGGCGCAGAACGAATTCGACGATACGCTGTATAATTTCAAATATCCTGCGGGATGGATGTACGACGGGATGGCGGGTGCTTACAAAAACATCAGCGCCGTGTTCGAACATGTTTATTTCAGGGAAGGGAAAATTGTAGGTGGAATTGCGCCTGCAGACATCAACAAATACTTCACGGGCGGCGACGAGCTGCTGGTCTACTCCCGCAACCCGGTAAACCAGGACCCCTGTCAGCCCATCCTGGCCACTTTCCCGAGCGCCGGCAAGATCTGGGCGGTAGATGCCAGCGCCAATACCGGAGACGCACCTGAAATTTTCTTCCAGGACGCGGATGGCAAGCCTTTCAACGGGCACGACGCCTACCTGAAGATCATCCGTTCCGGCCGCAGGAACATCGCAGCTTTGGCCGGTTCCGTTTCCATGATGGTGAACCCGCTCCGGCAGATCGGCAACGGGTTCCAGTTGCAGATCGATGAAAATTCACGCATCACCCATGCAGAAATGATCGAGTTTAAACAGTCGTGGCAGGTGGAAGACAAGAAAAAACAAAAGATCGTCTGCTTTTTCTAAACCGAAAAATTCGCAACAATGCACAAGATATTATTCATGATATGCTACTGCCTGACCTTCGCGGCGATACCGGCTTCCGCTCAGGACTCCTCTTTCGCACGGTTGAAAGGGAAGTGGATGGCACGGCAACTGGTGGTGAAGATCGTATCCTATCCCGAAGGCTTGCCGGTAGAAAATTACGAAACGGCGGACAAGGACCGGATGGTAAAAGCGGGTAAGGATATCCTGACCGGCCTGGAGCTCGGGGATTTCAATTATGTGGGAGACCGGAATGGAGCCGGGGAGCGCGGGGGATACATGCCGTCCGGCGTTCAGCAACTGGAATGCAGGAAGGAAATGCCGCCGGGCTTCCAGGGCCAGGCCACCGTGAAAAAATACAGCTGGAAGCTGACGGGAGGGCAGTTGACGCTGGAGCCGGAGCCTGCTATTTACCGCGACCCGGCAACGGGGCGCTTCGTGAAGGCGACGTTCGTTTGCACCTATTCCAAAATCGATTGATGATCCCTTAACTGGAGAATACCGGATTTGACATGAAAAAAGCTTTTCAGATATATTGTTCCCTATTGGCCCTGATCTTGCTGCCGACCTGGGCTGCGGCGCAGTGCAGCTGGTCGTTTTCGGCCACGCCCGACTCGTCCAGATGTGCGGCCAGCGGTAAGATATCCATTGCCCTGACCGGTCAGGATGCCGGCTCCGTCACCAACCGGCTGTACCGCTTGCAGGCCGCCGCCGGCGGGTACGAAATCCCCCATAGTTCCACGCCGCTTTTCGAGAATCTCGCGCCCGGGATGTATTACGTAACGGTGAGAGGGATTTGCGGAGGCGTGGAAGACTCGATCACCCAATCGGTGAGTGTACCTGGGAATTACGTGCCATTTACGGCAGATGCGCAACTTACACGGCATGCTTTTCCCAACTGCGCCACCGGACAGGTGAAACTGACGTTCGGAGACGGCAGGCGTGGATACAAAGCCACGTTTACCGGTAAGCCGGCCGGCTATGCCGGGCCTACCGTTTTCAATACACATAGCAGCGAATTATTGGTGGACGCACTCTTCCCCGGGAACTATACGGTCGTCCTGTCCGATTCCTGCGGCAGCAGTTTTACCCGGAACGTTACAGTAGCCAGCCTTCCGCCCGTAACAGACGACATGGTCATGATCGAAAGCAGGATCACCGGCGCAGCCTGTAACCGGCTCAGGTTCAGTGTGCCCAACGTTCAGTACTTCGCGTTGCATCATCCGTATTTTTTCCGCGGTACGAGCTGGCAGTTTGCCGTGGCTTATGAAGGCGGGGCAAAAACGGCATTCAAGCCCATGTGCGATACCAGCTTTTTCGAACTGGAGATTCCGGGAGGGAAAACGCTGAAAGATATGTGGAACAAGGACGTATACTATTATTTCAAGGACCCCTGTGGCCAGGAAACGAGTTACCCGGTACGTCTTTCTAAATATTACATCGATTTTACGTTCTCCAGCAACTGTAGCCATAGTTTCAATATCAGTACCATTTACAGCACCGGCCGCGATTGCTACCCGCTGGTCATCAGCGTGGAAAATCTGAACACCGGTGTCATCAAACGGGATACCACCTTCAGCTGGAACAACTGGCACCTGGATTCCCTGCCGTTCGGCGATTATCGCGCCCGGGTATTGACGGCAGACAGCGGAATTTTGCTGGATAGGAACTTCACCCGCACCGCGCCCGCCGCCATGCCGTACAATGCCTTTTTCTATCCGCAGGATGGCGGCCAGCACCGGTTTGGGGAAATATACATCACCGGGGTTGCCGGCGATGCGCTTCGGGCCGGAACGAAGGTGGAACTGGTATACCCATCCAGCCATTACCGTTCCATAACATTGCCATACGATGAACATTCCATTTGGTTGTACAGTACCGAAACCAGCGCATTCATACCGGGCACATATGTAGTTAAGATCTCCGATGCCTGCGGTGCCTACTTCGACACGTTGACGGTCCGCGATTGGGACGTATTTAATTACGAATGGGAGATGACGGCAAGGGATAGTTGCGCGGGACAGGTTTTACGTGTAGACGGTTCTGTGAAATTCAGGGATCAGGTATTACCTGCGTATTACAGTATTTCCGCCGGTCCGTCTGGCTGGGTGCCCGATTATCAAAGGCATCCTATGGGATCGGAAATCATACTTCCGTTACCGGGAAGTTACCGGATAATGGTGGGGTCGACTTCAGGATACATGTCTGAATACCCCGAAGTAACATTTGGCGGCAACGTGCGAACGCTGGATTGGAGCGAACGGTCTTTGACCATCGATCCCTTCCGTTCCATCGGTTGGGTATGCCCGGCCGCGGCAGATAATACCGGCAGTATCATCGTGCAGCTGGTCAATCCCCTCAACGCCACCTATACCTATAGCCTGGCCGCCCAGGGAAAAGGTGCCACGGGGCCTTACATCGATGTGAACACTACCGGCAGGTTCAATTCGGGCGGGGGATATCATCTCATGGTCAACCAGAACTATGATGTGAAAGTAACCGACCCTTGCGGGACCTCCGTTATTCAGACCATCAAGATCATCGACTTCGCCACCGCGCAGCTGGCTTCCATCAACAAGCCCGCTTACTGCCAGGGAGACCAGGCCAAATTATCGGTGATCAATCTCCCCGGATCGGCGATCACCTATAGCTGGACGGGCCCTCATGGCTTCACGAGCAACCTGCAGAACCCCGTGATCTCAAAACTCGTGGATAACAACGAAGGGCAGTATATCGTAGTGATCGATGCCGACATCTGTTCCGCCCCGATCCGCGACACCGTAAACCTCGTGATGGCCGCATTCGAAACCATTTGCTTCAGCGCCATCACCGATACCAGCGTGAACCCTTACGCCGCGGGCATCCTCGGCAATTGGCGGCCCCACCGCACGTACGCCTATTACGGCGAGCGCAAGGAATCCGATCCGCAGGCCGCCACCAATATCCGGACAGACGGTACGTACAAAGACTTCCTGTCATTCTGGAAAAAGCAATCCAACGGTTGGAAACCGCAATACGACACTACCCGCTGGGTGTGGAACAGCGAATCCACCATCTTCAACAAAAAAGGCTTCGAACTGGAAAACCGCGACGCCCTGAACCGGTTCAACAGCGCTATATACGGATTTGAGGACGCGCTGCCCCTGGCCGTGGTGCAAAACAGCATGCTGCGCGAAGCCGCGTTCGAAGGGTTCGAGGACTTCTATTTCAAAGGGAATAACTGCCCCACCGGCGATTGTGGAACGGCCCGGCGCTTCGATTTCACCCGTTACATTTCCTGGTTGGACACTACACAGCGCCATACCGGCCGCTATTCCATTAAGATTCCGGGGAACGATACGCTGCAAACCAGCCATATGGTGGTAGCCGCCGCCGCGCCCGCCAATATGCCCATTTTCGAGAAAACCCCGGCCGATTGCGGGATTCCAGGAAACGTGCTGAAGAAAGTAAAGGCAGACAGCACGATGGTAATTCCTTCCTTCAGCCCCGTTGCCGGAAAGAAAATCCTTTTCAGTGCATGGGTGAAAGAGGAGCGGGACTGCAACTGCGCCACCTACGATAACAACGTGGTACAGCTGGTCGTGAAACATGGGGAAAATACCACGCTTCACGAAATCCGTCCCTCCGGCAACATCATCGAAGGCTGGCAACGGTACGAGGATGCGGTGAGCCTGCCCGCAGGTACCACCCAGCTTTCCGTCATGATCATCGCCACCGGTGCTACGCCGGTGTATGTAGACGACATCCGCCTGCATCCGTTCAACGCCAACATGAAAAGCTATGCCTACGACCCCGTAACGCTGCGCATGATGGCCGAGCTGGACGAGAACAACTTCGCGACGTTCTTCGAATACGACGATGATGGTGTGCTGACCCGGGTGAAGAAGGAAACGGAAAGAGGTATTAAAACGATTAAGGAAACGAGAAGTGCGCTCGTAAAAGAATAAATTATGTTGAAGAAAATCCTGATCATACTGGTGTGCAGCGTTACCGCGGTTTCGCTGCGTGCCCAGCAGGCAGACACAGCCAGGCTGTTCGGCGAAATGCGGCAGCTCCATGCGGCCTATTCGGCCAGCGGCCTGCGATACGATTTCCGGTATACCTATGCCGGCGCCGGCCGCCCGGAGCGGATTCTGGACTCGCTGAGCGGCAGCGTGGAAATGTCGGCCGCGGGTATCAGAATGGTGATGGCGAACATGGAGTTCGTCTCCAACCCCCGATACGCGATCGTGCTGTTCAAAGACGATAAAGTGATGTATCTCTACAAGCCGAACGGCATTCCGCCAAACGATCCCCTCGCGCAGGTGCGTGCCCTCATGGGAACGGAGCTCGTGGCGAAGGTAGACGTGCGGCAGGAAGAACGCAACCGAAAAATCAGTATCCTGTTCGATTCGCTGGCGAGCGTGAAATCCATCGACCTGAACATCCAGCCGTCCAACGGATTGCTCACTTCCGCCAAATACCTCATGAACACGGAACTGATGAAAAGCGGCAGGCCGCTGACGGATGCCGAACGGCAGCAGTTTGGCCCGCTGGCGTTGGTGTGTATGTACTTTCTGCGATATGAGGTGCTGCCGGCCGACAAATCGCCGGTACATGAAAGCGCCTATTTCACCATCAGCAACGGTACCTATCAAACGACGCCCGCTTTCAGCGATTACCAGATTTATAAAGGAAGCCCGAACCTATAGTCCCCGACCCAACTTATGATTATGAATATCCCTGGCCTGAAATTCATTTACTCCCTGATAGCCGCCGCATGCCTGTTGCTGCTGGCCGCCCCCTTGCAGGCGCAGCAGAAAAAAAGCATCGTCCTCAAGAAAGTGCTGGACGGCGCCGCCGGACAACTGGCGGCGGATTCCGCGATCACCGTGGTCGACAGTGCTTTTTCCAACGTCAGGATCGATACGCCGTACCCGGTCCGGAACATCATTACGTTCAGGATCAACGAATATTCCAACCGCTACATCCCCGGCCCGTTTTCGGCGGACGCGCAGGTACGGATTTATTACTACCTGCCCAACAATGTCGTGGATTCGGTGGATCAGCAACTTTCCATCAACTACGACACCGCGCAGACCTACCGGATGCGCAGCAGCTTCGTGTTCAACAATGCTCACAAAGTCAAAGTGAAAGTGCTGAGCATTACCGCGCCGGCCAATATGCTGGCCGTGCTGATGCTGGAAAACGAGATGGAAGTGCAGCCCAGGTATAAGCTGGATTGCCATGACCATGCGATAAAATCGATCAACTACGATTTGCCCCAGGGCTCCGGAACGCCCGACCAGCTGCTGGTCCACTGGCCCGTGGAAATTGGCGCGGATGCCTACGACCTGGAATGGACTTACGTCGATTCCAGCTCCCTCGCATCCGGCAGATACGGAACGCCGCTGAATCCCGTGCTGTTATTCGATAACAACACCACGCGCGTCACCGTCGCCGATAACAGCTACCAGGTGCCGTTGATGTACGATGGCAAAGGGACGCTCTTCTTCCGCGTGCGGGCCGTACAGGTAGGGGCGGAAGACCGGCGGATCGAGACCGACTGGAGCTCGCAGCATGGTGCCACGGGGCAGCTCGAATTCGCAGGGCATCAGTCCAACCTCAACTGGCAATCTACCATCACTTTCGCCGAAGACGGCAAAAGAAAAGTGGTGACGCAATATTTTGACGGCAGCCTCCGCGGCCGACAGACCGTAACGAAAGACAATACCTCCCAGACGCTGGTCATCGCCGAAACGATGTACGACTACCAGGGAAGGCCGGCCATCCAGGTGCTGCCGTCGCCCACGATGGAGACGGTGATGCAGTATGTGAAGGGCTTTAACCGCGGCATCAACAGCCCGGAATACGACAAGGATAAATACGACCTGGTGGAGACGCCGGCCGAATACCTCAGCGGCAGCGCAGCTCCCATGGACAGCGCTTCCGGTGCCAATGCTTATTATTCCGCCAATAACCCGCTGGCCACGGTTGGCCATCACCAGTATATTCCCCAGGCGAAAGGCCGCGCCTTTACCCAAACGGAATACACGCCAGACAATACCGGCCGCATCTCCCGCCAGGGTGGGCTTGGCGAAACCTTCAAGCTGGGCAGCGGCCATGAGACCAAATATATCTACACCACGCCCAAACAGGAGGAGCTGGACGCACTGTTCGGTACAGAGGTGGGCAACAGCTCGCATTACTTCAAGAATTCGGTAGTAGACGCCAATGGCCAGTATTCCGTTAGTTATATAGACATGCATGGGCGCACCATCGCAACGGCGCTGCAATCCGTAGCGCCAGGCGGCAACCTGGAGGAGCTTCCCGAAACGGAGCGCCTGCCAGTAGTGGAATCCTTGTCGGGTCCCGGAAAAAATAAAGTGGACGAACGGAGCATTGTCACCCATTCCTCCATCAACGTTGCCGACACGGCGGATTATACTTTCGAATACAAACTGACTCCTCCCGTACTGCACAAGCAGGATTGTAACGGGCAGGATGTTTGTTATGTGGCTGGTTATGAGCTGAATATAAAGGTGTTCGACGATGCTTTCAACCTGAAGCTGACCGATCCCATCAATTATTCCTTCAACAACCTCGACGTTTCCAACCTGCCGGTTGCCTGTGGAACTACGCCTGCGCCGATCGTTTATACCGTGACGCGCAAGCTTCCTCCCGGCAACTATACCATCACCAAAACGCTGACCATCAGCAAGGAAGCGATGGACCATTACCGCGACAGCATCTTCCTGCAAAGCAACGTCTGCACCACCATCGAGCAGATCGTGGAAGAACGGCGCGCTTCGTTGCGGACCATCCAGTGCGTGCCCGATTGTGCGGGTTGCGTGGCGGCAATCGGTACCTGGGAAGCGTTCCGGGTAGATTATATGACGAAGGCCGGGATCCCCGTTGCGGATACCGCCCGCCATCGTGCAGCCGCTGCCACGGCTTACCAGGAGGCGATCCGCGGGTGCGACGAGCTTTGCAAAGGCCCCAACCCGCTGAACGAGATCCGCCGGAATATGCTGATGGACGTAACCGCGCCCACCGGCCAGTATGCGGTAACCGACAAGGACGGGGAACCTTACAACATCTTCAACGCTGAAAAATATAAAGGAGCGAACATCGTTTACCTCGACCTCAACGGCAACCGCGACACCGTTTGGAGCGTGACGCAAGGGAAAATGGTGCTGCCCAACGAACTGGACCGCGAAGAATTCATCGCCAACTTCAAATCTTCCTGGGCCGAAAACCTGCTGCCACTTCACCCGGAGTATTGCAGACTGGGACATTATGAATTGTATCGGGGGGCCATTGACTGGCAATTCGATTTCGAAAAAACCGAGACATTTACCGCTGCCGTGGCAAAAGGCTACCTGAACCCGGCCAATATGCCCGGGATCCCGTTCGCTTCCGGCAACGATCCCCTGGCGGCTTTGAGCGGTAACAAACTGGCAGACGCCCTCAATATGACTTCCGCCGGTAGGAACATGTGGACCACCGCTACCGCCATGGTGCGCTGCAACGCGGGCGACCAGGCCTGCCTGGATGCCATCGGTACCGCGGCGCAGGCTTTCAACCCGGCTAACACCTGCGCCAGCGACCTCGACATGCAATGGCGCAATTTCCGCAACGCATACATCAATGCCCGCAACAAGATCATCATGGATGCCGTGAACGCACAATTGTGCCAGGCGGATGTGGGCCGGTTGATGAATGAAGGATATGATATCCATATCCGCAATCCTCTTGATCTGTTGAACAACGCCGGTCTGGACGATTTCAAGAACGGAGGTGCGGCAGACCCGGGCAAGGCCAACGCCCTGGCCCAGGGGAAGGAAGATCAGTTCTACGCGCAGAATTGTGAAAATTATGTGCAGGTCTGGATTTCGCAGTTGAAGCAATGCGCGGCGTATGATACCAATCTCATTAAATCGGAAATCATCCCGGAACTGTTGAAAGTATGCCGGGAAGGTGCCGACAGGGACCACTATTATGGCGCCAGCACGGTGAAACCTTCCAGCAACTACCGTTTCCGGAGTTTCGAAGATGTGATCGCCGATTTCAATACGCGCCATGGTATTACGGCCAATATGGTCTGCAACGCCAACCTGATCACTACGCCGCTGCCCCACGGCAAACAGCCCGTGCGCGCGGAAAAAATGACCTATACCACACCGTCGGATTGCGAATGCAAAACGCTGACGCTGTTACAAAAGGAATATCAAACACTGAAGAAGGCGGAAGATACCACCTTCTCCGCTTATATTTTCCGGGTGAAAGGGGCCAGCATCCCGCAGGCTACCCTTACCATCCTGCTGGAAACCTGCAATCCCAACCGTGACGTTACCTGCAAATACCTTCCCAGTCCTGTTAAAATCCCCACGCTGATCCAGTGCGGGGTAGCGCCGGCCTGCGTGTCGTGCGAGGAAGTGAAAGCGGTGTACGATCAATATGCGGCTTCCTATCCTGCGTTCCTGCCCGGGCTCGCCACGGTGGATTCGCTCCAACAGGCGAAGAACGATTTCTTTGCCCGCTACATGAACAACAAATTCGGCTACGGGCTGCTGGCGTACCAGTATATCCAGTTCATGGACAGCTGTACCGCGCAGGGGCCGGGTGGTTATACTTCCGTTTGTGTGGAAGGAAGCTCCCGCAGCAAGCAACTCGTCAATACCTATACCGCCGGCGGAACGAATGTCATCAACGACATCCAGCGCACGCACGACAACGGTTACATCATGGCCGGTTCCACGACCGGTTTGGGAAGCGGAGGTAAAGACGCATATATCATCAAGACAGACAGCGTCGGCAATCTCCTCTGGGCACGGACCTTCGGTGCCGAGGCCAACGACGAGCTCGTGCGCCTCAAACGTACGGACGACGGCGGTTACATCGCCATCGGTACTACCAATTCCTATTGTTATGATTATGGCGCCATCCTTATCCTGAAACTCGATGGACAGGGGAATCTCGCCTGGAACAAGGTCGTGGATTTTGGTGCGAATTTCGGTGGAAAGGGGACTGACATCCTGCCGGTAAGCGGTAACCAGTATGCCTTTGGCGGTCTGCGGACCAACACTTCCGGCGTGGCTACCGATTGGGTGGCCGGCTTGCTCGATGCACAAGGCGAAATCCAATGGCTGAAACAGACGGGCTCTACAGAAGACCGCAGTGGCCTGCAGCTCGCTGTGCAGGGAGACATTCTCATCGGCGCCAGTTCACTTCGCGGAAATGGCCAGTACGATGTGGCTACCATGGGCTGGAACCGTCATAACGGAACGTTACTCGGCATTACTGCCTACGACCTCGAAGGCCGCGACAACATGGCCCGCAACATCCTCACGACGCCCGAAGGCCTGAAAGTGGCCGTAGTGAACATGAGCGTCGGCAGCACGGTGAACGTGAACGGCGCCCTGCTCGATCTGGGGATGAACGGGATGCTGCTGCGGGCTTCCCGCGTTGGCGGGCCGGGCAATATCAATCCCGAGACATGGTCGGTCGGAAAGGCTGCCGGTGGAGGGTACTTTGCTTCCCAATCTAACGAAGACGTATACTGGATGCGCCTCCGCGATGACAATACCGTTCAATGGGCGCGCCAGGTGCGCACGGGCGGTTCCGAGCGCCTGCGCAGCATCCTGAACAATCCCGAAGGCAGCATGGCCGGTGCCGGCGAATACAATGGCCAGACCGCCATGCTCATGCAAACGGATAATTATGGCAGAACGGGTTGCCGCGATACCGTGATCGGCCTGCAAACGACCGACATTACCGGATCTTCCATGGCGAAAGCAGTGCCGGCGCAGGTCACCGTATCCTTGAAAAGCAGTAACCTCAGCATCGTGCATGTGGTGGAAACGACGAATTCCGCGGTGCAGACGGCGCTGAATTGTCCGGGTACGGATACCTGCACGTTGGTGCCCAACGGCCTGATGCTGTGCGGCAATGCGTCGCCGGTGTTCGAGGATTTTGAGCTGGTGCAGAAAGACAATTGTACGGACAGTACCTACTACGCCCAATCCACGGGCAATGTGATCTACAAGGCCATCACCGATTCCATCCGCAACGACTTCGACCAGGTGTACGTGCAGATGGCGCAGCAGGCCGCGGGGATGGAGGAGTTCAAGGTTTCGTATATCAAGAGCGAGTACCATTATACTTTGTACTATTACGACCAGGCGGGGAACCTGGTGAAGACGGTGCCGCCTGCGGGAGTTGTGATGAGGAGGAATAAATCGTGGACGGATTCCGTGGCGGTTGCGCGGAAGGCGGGCGTGAAGTTGGTTCCTGCGCATGGGATGGCGACGAATTATAGGTTTAATACGTTGAATCAGTTGGTGGCGCAGCATACGCCGGATGCGAATAAGTCGGAGTTTTGGTATGATAGGTTGGGTAGGCTCACCGCTTCCCAGAATGCACAGCAGAAATTAGGCAATAAATACAGCTATACGCTTTTCGACTGGTTGGGCCGCATCACAGAAGTGGGAGAGCTGACCAACAGTACCACTATGACGAGTGCCATCAGCCGGAAGCAGTCCGACCTGGATCTGTGGTTGACGGGCGCGGCGGGTTCGAGGACGCAGATTACGAAGACGGTTTACGATATCAAGCATGCGCCGTTCGTGGGGCTTGCTTTGGATGCGAAGAATTTGAGGAACAGGGTGGCCTGGTCTGCCGTGTACGACAATGCTACGGAGTTGGGCCAGGGCCGGAGGGCTTCGGGAACGTTCTATAGTTACGACATTCTTGGGAATGTGAATACGCTGGTGCAGGACTTCAATTCCCGCACTACATCCGACCAGGCAAACCGGTTTAAGACGATTACGTACGATTTTGATCTGGTTTCAGGAAAAGTGAACCAGGTGAATTACCAGCCTGGCCAGATCGACGCGTTCTACCACCGATATAAGTATGATGCCGAAAACAGGCTGACCAACGTGGAAACGAGCCGCGACAGCATGTATTGGGAAAACGATGCTTATTATACTTATTACAAGCATGGCCCGCTGGCCAGAACGGTGTTGGGCCAGCAGCAGGTGCAGGGGCTGGATTATGCCTATACGCTGGAAGGTTGGATGAAGGGCCTCAACAGTACATCGGCTACTTCCGATGCAGACATGGGGAACGATGGGGTTGAAGGAAGTCTGACGGCAAAAGATGCCGTTGCATTTAGCCTGCACTATTTCGGAACGAACGAGTATGGCCCCGTAAATGCCGCCAACCGCACGCCTTTCGCAGCGGTGAGCAGCTACAAACCCCTATACAATGGCAATATTTCCGCGATCACGGTAAATAACCCGAAAGTGGGTGTGCCGATGCTCTATCAATACAAATATGATGTGATGAATCGCATGATAGGGATGGATGTGTACCATGGTCTGAATACCTCCACCAACAGCTGGTCGCCCATTTCCGTGGATGATTTCAAGGAGCGCGTTTCTTACGATCCCAACGGCAATATCCTGACGTACAAACGGAATGGCAATGCCAGCTGGGCCGGGAAGTCCTTGGCAATGGATGATCTCACTTATTCCTACAAACCCGGGAAGAACCAACTTGACCATGTTTCAGACCCGACGGATGCCAGTTTCTATGATAGCGACCTCGACGGGCAATTGGCCGGGAATTATGAATATGATGCGATAGGTAATTTGACGAAGGATGTGAAAGCGGGGCTAGACAATGTTGAGTGGAATGCGTACGGTAAGATTGCAAAAATAGTAAAGATAGATGGTGCTGAAATTACTTATACCTATGATGTAGACGGTAATCGTACCAGCAAGTTGGTCGGAAATGTGGAGACACGATATGTCAGGGATGCATTTGGGAATGTAATGGGGATATATGTGGAAGGGGATAATATTCACAATTCTGGTAAACTGACGTTGATCGAGTCCGGATTGTATGGAAGCAGTCGGTTTGGAATGATAAATTCCAATGTCAATGTAGAAGATTGGGTAGCGCCTGCCAATGTGAATATGCAAGCATTAGGTAATGGATTTTTGGTAAATTCGGAGCGGAAACTGAAGTGCTTTGAAGTAAGTAACTATTTAGGCAATGTGTTGGCTACCTTGTCTGATTTTAAGGTGCAGTTTAGTTCGGATAATCAGAACACTTCATATTATTCTGCTAAAGTGTTGTCTGCTCAGGATTATTACCCGTTAGGGATGGCTATGCCAGGAAGAACAGCGAATGAAGGAAATTACAGATATGGGTTTAACGGGCAAGAAAAATCTACTGAGATCACCTCTGATGGTAGTATTTATACGGCGGAGTTCTGGGAGTATGATAGTAGAATAGGACGAAGATGGAATCTTGATCCAGTTCCTATAATTGGCTTAAGTCAATATGCAACTTTTAACAACAATTCGATATATTATAGTGATGCAGATGGTGACTTTGCTGAGGGAGGACCTGATGAACCTAAAAGAAGTACAACTCAAGGCTTTACTGATGGAGTAAAGAAAGGCCTAATGACACATGTGACTGGTGCACAAACACAAGCAAATAGATATCTGTCAACATTTTTGAAGCCAACTCCGGGCGGACTCTTAAGATTAATGCCTTTTTCCATGATCACCGGATTAGGGGCACCAGAGGATATGATTGAGGACTTCATTGGAGCAGTAGATGCAGGAAGAGAGATGGGTGAAAAAATTGCAAGAGGTGATAGAGCAGATAAGGCCGAGGTATTGGGTTTCGTAACTGAGAAGGTATTAGAGTTTGTAATTCTTAGGAAGGCAAGTAAGATGAAAAGTATTAAGGGAACCTCTTCCAGTACTAAACATGTTGCAGCCCCCAAAACGCCAGCATTGTGCTTTTTGGGTGGCACATATATTGCCTCAAAATTTGGATTGAAATTAATAGAGAATATTGTAGTTGGCGATTCAGTACATGCTTTTAACGAAAAAGATGGGACAATTGCGTTGAAGCCGGTGGAGAGATTGTATGTAAATGAAGTAAATAGATTAATACTTTTGCGTTTTGGTTTAGAGGAAATAAAGGCAACACCTGAGCATCCATTTTGGATTAATGGCAAATGGATAGAAGCAAAGGATATGAGATTAGGGGATAGTGTTAAATTGTACTCAGGAAGTAGAGCAGTATTATCAAGTATTAATTTTATAGATACAACTGCAGTCGTTTATAACTTTTCAGTATCAGATTATCATACTTATTTTGTTGGCAAGTCCGGTATACTAGTACACAATTCATGCTTTGAGCCGATAAAGTTAAGGGATGGCATGAAAGGTGGAGCTCAATTGAATACGGCCGTGAACGAAGTTGCTGCAGGACGCGGGTCGCCCAGGATTCAGGCCGATGGCACCCATACGGTTTTTGAGGGGCGAACTGCAACTAATGGTAGATCATGGGCTGGCGCATTAGAATATGAAGTGTTAGTTCCTGGTCAACCTAACGTTTTTAGAATATTGAAACAAGCAGTTGGTAGAAACGCTGATGGGAGTTCGATTTATAGGTATGGTTATAGTACTGATCACTATAAAACAACAATTCACGAATTCAAGAAGAAAACGCCTTAATAAATCTATTAATCATGAGTGACCTAATTAAAGTGAGTTTAACAAAGAATGGAGAGGTCGTATTTTGCTCAAAATATATAAAACTTGAACCTATTGCACCCAGTTTAGCGCGAAAGTTCATTTTTGAGCGATCTACATCTTCATTCCCCGTATTGGAAGCAGGAGATTTATTGACCTTAACGATTTGTTTTGTTACTAGGTTAAAACAAGAAGTCTTCTATTTGGGACTTGAAATTTACATTCTAGAATTTGGTCAAAGTTTGAATCAAAAGGAATTCTGGCTATATGGTAATATTTGCAATTGTGAGAATATGAATTATAGTCAGGGTGAGGTTGATGTGTTTAAAAGTTGGCAAGATGGCCATGAAATAAAATTTAATAGTCTCCACGTTAGTTCAATTCAGAAGCTTGACTATATTGGTGCAAGTTTATACTATTCAGGTTTAAGCAAAGAAATAATTGATAGTAATGAATTCTTAATTGATCTTTCGGTAGTTAAAGTTGAAATTGATTTATTTTATACAATAGCTTATTCACTTGTTGGAGAGAGAGGATATTTTGGACATGATTTTCACACTTTTCGTGATTGTTTGTTAGAAGTATATATTGGTAGTGGATTTAATAAAGGAATCAGTATCAAATTTAAGGGAAGGAGTTGTTTGACGAGTAGTGAAGTAAATTTGCTTTTAGACGATATTGCAAGGGAGTTTTCAAAGTATGGATTTAATGTGCTTTTTATTTAAGCAAGAAGGATCGAATTGAAATATAGATTACATAGACACTTATATATGTTATCCCGTACCCTCATCACCCTATCCCTCATATTATCCGCGTCCCTCGCCGCGAAGGCGCAACACGTCTACTCCATCCGGGCAGACAGCGTGCGCATCTACAACGTCTGCGACACCGCCGAGCTCATCCTGGAAAACAAAACCCAGGGCGTGCAGGGATACCTCTATAACCGCGGGGCCGGAAGAACGGAGTTCCGCAGGCTCAAAATGGTAGCCATCGGCAACAGCAAGCTCGCCATCGCCGGGCAAGACACCATCGACCTCGCCACGCTCACCCACATCGGCGGCATCGACACCGTGTACCGCTCGGGCGACAGCCTCCGCTTCGTCAAGCGCGGCATCGTCTCCAGCTTCTACGCACCGGCCACACAGGAAACCCTCCAGACCGTGACCGACCGCAGCAATGTGTCGTCCCGCGATGGTGACAACCTCATCCTCAAACGTGCCACCACCGGCGCCGGGAACCTCGTCATCCGTTTCAAAAACAGCGACGACTCAGACAGGGGATATATCGGTTACGGCGGCGGCAACCACAATTCGTTCATCATTCATACGGTCGACGGGTCTATGACCGCCGTATCCGGGAAGCTGCAGGTGAATGCTCCAGTCGATAATGAACAAACCAATGGATTGATCGTTGGCGGCAATACCCGCACGATCGGTTTCTTCAAACAAACCTACTACCACCCGAACCCCGAAAACAACTCGGGCAACCAGCTCTGGAATTCAGTAGGAGGTGCTCAGCTCCGCGCCGACGCGGAGTTCCGCTACAGCGCCAACGGTATCTCCAAATACGATAATAATTATTCGCCAGGGGTAACCCTCGTGCGCGACAGCGCCTCCCTCGGCGAGCGGGTACCCAACTCTTCCGGCTGGTACCTGAAGATCGCCTATGATTCCGCCAGCGCCCTGCCCACGCCCGGGCTCGGCGGCTTCCGGGCCGATGTGCCCAGCCGGCGGAACTCGGTGTACGTATCGCGCATCAGGGCCAAACTGCCCGTGGGATACACTTTGCAAGTGGGCCTCGATCCTTTCGGGACCAGCAATTCCCACTATTTCCTCACCGATAACAAAGGCACCGGCAAGTGGGAAGACTACATCCATGTACACCACGCCGGCAACCAGGGCACCTTCCTGCCGCTCGGCTTTTACTACCTGAACGGCGCCCGCGGAAAGGTAACCTGGTACGTCGCCTACTTCGATATCAAGGAAACCACCGCAGCCGCCTGGACGGACTACGTTCGCCAGAACTATGCCACCGCGCGGCCGTTGGAACTTTTCCTCAATAACGACAGCACCCGGCTGGAACAGGGAGCAAACAATTCCCTGCGGATCGTGACGCCGGGAGGACAAGTCCAGATCGGTGCGCAAAACAATTCCTACCTGCATTTCACGACCGACCGGGAGAACTTTTACTTCTCCCGCCCCGTGCTCGCCGTAGACAAACTGGCGATCTATAATTCTGGTCAATCCCCGGCATCCACCACTTATCTCGCCCAAACCGAAGGCCGGATCAACAACAGTCCGATCCTGACGCAGTCCAACGCAACGGGAAGCTTTATCCAGAACCAGGTTGCCAGCGCTCAAACCGGCGGACTGTGGACGACCAACTTCATTAAAACGAACAATTCATTTTCCAGCTCGATCGGAGCGGGCAAAGCGGGATTGATATTGAATAACGCCGCGGATGTATTGCGGTTCGGCATTGGATTGTCGAACGCGGAAAGCGGTGCTGGAACGGGAAGCGATTTCAGCATCTGGCGATATAGCGACGCGGGGGCATCCGGCTCCGCGACGGTTTCCATGACCATCACTCGCGCTACAGGCGCTGTGCGGTTTCCGGGGAGCGTAACGATGGGGAATGATGCCAGGATCGCCGCCGATTCCACGGGTATGGCCACCTATTCCTACCTCGGTTTTCATGATAAAACCGGCGGGCGGTATGGATACGTTGGAAAGGGAAGTATTCTCAACAATGATATCCACGTAAAAAGTGATCTGGGCCGCGTGGTGCTTTTCCCCAAGAACAGCTCTACGACATTGGCTGTTGATACGGCGGATGTGCGATATAATGGTGGTACTTTCATGCTCAATAACGGCACGAGCAATACATTGATGTACGCCGGCGGCGGACTGGGCGCCCCCACTTTTACCACGCGTTCCGCAGGCACTAAAATCGTTTTTAACGCTGCGCTTACCGGCAGCGCGGTTGACTATGGTTTTGGACTGGAAGGGAATAATCTTTGGTTCTCCACCGCTACCGCCGCTACCGGCTTCAAATGGTACGCCGCCACCACCAACATCGCTACACTCGCGGGATCCGGTAATTTTAACGTGACCGGCTCATCCACGGCTACAGCGTTTTACCAATCCTCCCTCCGAAGCCTCAAGAAAGATATCCAACCCTTCCAGTCGTCCGCCCTCGGCATTCTGGGCAAAGTACAAGTGCGCACATTTATTTTCAAGGCAGACAGCACCGGCCACCGCAACATCGGTTTTATCGCCGACGAAGTGCCCGATGAAATGGCAAGTCCCGGCCGCAACGGCGTAGACCAGGCCAGCACTGTCGGCCTGCTCGTGAAAGCCGTTCAGGAACTGGAAGCGAAAAACAATAAACTGGAAAGCGCCAACGCCTCCCTGCAACAGCAAAACCAGGCGCTGGAAAAACGGCTCCAGGCCATCGAAGCATACATCAAAAAACAGACACAGTAACCGAATACGAACCGAATAACTATGTTATCCCGCACCCTTTTCACCC
Organism: Chitinophaga sp. NPDC101104; assembly: GCF_050277495.1. Lineage (NCBI taxonomy): Bacteria > Pseudomonadati > Bacteroidota > Chitinophagia > Chitinophagales > Chitinophagaceae > Chitinophaga > Chitinophaga sp. NPDC101104. The sequence continues at coordinate 365,617 of NZ_JBNNSF010000002.1, forward strand.
TATCCATCCTCCTCACCGCATCCATAGCGGCGAAGGCGCAACATGTCTACTCCATCCGGGCAGACAGCGTCCGCATCTACAACGTCTGCGACACGGCCGAGCTCATCCTCGAGAACCACACCCAGGGCGTTACCGGCTACCTCTTCAACCGCGGCGCCGGCAGAACGGAATTCCGCAGGTTGCAATTAAAAAAACTCGGTGGCACGCGCATCGCCATCGCCGGGCAAGACACGCTCGACCTCAGCCAGATGAGCGGGATCGGGGGGATCGATACGATTTACCGGTCGGGAGACAGTATCAAATATGTTAAAAAAGGAATAACGACCGCATTGTTTGCCCCTGCGGCCGGCTCCGCATCGTATATCCAGAACCAGGTGTCGCCTACGCCCCAGGAAGCCGGCTTCCACATCACGGGAAGAGGGCTCACCCGCGGCATGCTGGAAGTGAGGAAGAATGGGGCCGACACGATTTCGGACGGCATCATGCTACGCACGGCTAACGTCGGGTACGGTGCAAATTTCCAGCTGACCGCCGCGACCGTTCCCGGCCTTGCCACCTGGGTAAACACAGGCTCGGCCTGGGTAAAACGCATGGAAATCGCGCCGAACGGATACGTTTCCTACGAGCGTATGGTGGAATATGGGTTCTCGGGCGAAAAGATGTCCCAGCGCTTCAACGCCCTCGGTTTCAATAGGAACGTATGGAACGGTGCGATCTACGATACCTCGGCATACGCATTCCAGTTTACGCATATCGCTACCGGCTCCCCGGCAACGGATAACCTGTCGTTACTGGTCTACGACCGCCAGGGCGGGGAAGTTAACCACAAGGCATTGGCTATTAACGGGCTGGGAAATATTGGAATTTCCGAAAGAAATCCTTCGGAAAGATTGCAGGTAGCGAACGGGGAAATTTACGTGCGGAGCAATGGCAATAGCAATAACACCGTGCATAAAGGGATCAAATTCGGAACGGACAACGATCTCGGATATTCCGCGATCCGCGCCTGGAGAGGCGCCACCAGCAACCGCATCGGGATGTCGTTCTTCATCTCCAATCCCACCGGGCTGACGGAAGCAATGCGCTTAACTGAAGACGGTAGATTGGGGATCGGGATGTTATCCCCCGCACAGGCATTGGATGTAAACGGTAACATCATGACGCGGGGAACGGTCTTCACCGGCAAGATCACCTCCGGCGATTCCGACAGCAGTTTGCAGATGTATGGCGGTGGTACGAATTATGGCGGAGAAATTAATCTATTCGGTGGCTTGAACGGGGGACGGATGACCTTCCATACCGGTACGGGTGCCGGCTTCCAACCCGAAAGAATGCGCATCAGCGCAAATGGCAATCTCGGCATTGGAAACAACAACCCTTTCTTCCCCCTTCACGTCAACACCATCAACACGGCCGGAATGGCCGTTCAGAATACGGAAGCGCTGAGTGCCGCTTCCGGTGCCTATATGCGGTTGTATAACAGCGGCACACCTACTGCGGCCGGCCAGCGACTCGGCTCCGTGCTATACGGCGCCAATACTTCCGGTACCACCTATGTTCCGGGCGCACAGGTCGATGCGGTAACGGAAAGCGCCTGGACGGGCACCTCCCATCCCACATCCCTCGTTTTTTACAACACGCCTGTCAACGCCGTGGACGTCGCCGAAAGAATGCGGCTCACCTCCGCCGGGAACCTTTCCACCACTGGTACAGTCACCGCTACGGCTTTCTACCAGACGTCGCGCCGCGAACTGAAAACACAGATCGGACCGTTTACAAAATCCGGCCTCGACGTTTTGCGTAGCGCCTCCGTCCGCACCTTCCGGTTCAAGGCGGACCAAACGCAGCTGCACATCGGTTTCATCGCCGACGAAGTGCCCGGCGAAATGGCGACGCCCGGCCGCCAGGGAGTGGACCAGGGCAATACCGTGGCCCTGCTCGTGGCCGCCGTTCAGGAGCTCGAAAAAAAGAACAAGACCCTTGAAGATAAACTGGAAGCCCTCGAAAAAATGGTCCGGGAGCTGAAGGATAAACAATAGCAACAGATAGATACAGAGCCATATGAAATTATCCCTTACCACTTTCCTGGTGACGCTGGCATGCATTACCGGCACCATCTCCACTGTAAAAGCCCAGCACGTGTACCAGATCCGTGCAGACAGTGTGCGGATTTATAACGTTTGCGACACCGCCGAGCTGATCATCGAAAATCGTACCCGTGGCGTGTCTGGCTATCTTTTTAACAAAGGTGGCGGACGAACGGAGTTCCGGAAGATCGACCTAGTACAGGTAGGTGGCTCAAAGCTTGCCATCGCCGGACAGGATACGATCGATCTGGCACAGTTGAGCGGGGTGGGAGGGATCGATACGATCTATCGGGCCGGAGACAGCATCCGGTACGTGAAAAAGGGCATCATCAAAGGGGTGTACGCGCCTGTGCTCGCCAATACGGACCTCAATCTGCAGGCGGTTACGACCCGCGGATCGAGCACTACCCAGAACATCCTGTTCAATTCGCCTACGGCCAATCCTTCCAACGGGCTGATGTGGCAGTATAATACCGATAGCTGGAGAATGTATGTGGAATCCTTGCAGGACAAGCCTTCCGGCAATCTCATCTTTGAAGCGAAAGACGATATCGGGGAAGGATGGGTGTTCCGGCACGTGCTGTATTCGCCGCTGGACACCACTTCGGTGCTGTCTATGGGGCGCGACAGGTTCCTCTACATGGGGAACCCTGTCTGGCATGCCGGGAACCACGCGGCCGGGGCGTTATCGACCAAAACGTTCACTACGGCACAGGTGCCCGCCTCCATCGAAACCAACGCCTCCGGCCATGTGACCGCCATTACGACACGGACATTGACGGCGGCAGATATCGGTGCGCTGTCTTTAGGGGATGGGATCGGGAGAATTGCCAGGACCACCAATCCGACATACCTCGATCCCCACACCGGGAATCTCGATTCGATCGCCAACTCCGGGATTTTCCATATCGGCGTTGCGAACAACCGTCCCTCCACGCAACCGGCGTTCCTGTTTGCCGGCGGCAACAATACCGGCGCCAGCAACTTCAAATTCCAGCTGCTCGGTGCCTACAGTACGGAAGACGAGATGTTTTACCGCCAGGGCAATCCGTCGGCAACATGGGGGAACTGGTACCAGGTAGCATCCCGCCAATGGGCGGATGCTTCGTTTATCCGCAACGGGACCGCCCCGCAGACCGCCAATTTCAACATCACGGGCAATGGCACGGTCGGCACCGTTATCTCTCAATTGATGTTAAGTAACGTCAACAACCAGGGATTAACGCTCATCGGCGGCTCAACTGCCGCTTCGGGCAACCGGGGAGGGCAGATCGTCTTGTTCGGCGGCACGCATGGTACGAACGGTGGACAGATCACGTTCCATACCGGCCAGGGTAGCGGAGGAACCTTACAGCCGGAAGCAATGCGCATCATGCAGGATGGTAAAGTCGGCATCGGCACTCCTGCACCTGCCGAAAAATTGCATGTCGCGGGAAACATAAAAGCTACAAACCAGCTCCAGGCCCCCATTTTCGCCAGCGGCAACAGCGCGGGCACTGTGTCTATCCTTGCCGGCGCCGTAGGTGGCAATCAGGGCGGACAGATCGGGCTGTATGGTGGCACGCATGCTTCCACGCCGGGAGAAGTTGCTCTGTTCACTGGTATTGGATCGGGTGTGCAGGCAGAACGGTTCCGCGTGAAGTCCGATGGAAAAATCGGGATCGGAACCAGTACGCCCTCCGCGAAATTAAGCTTCGGAAACAGCGACGTAATCGGGGAAATCGGCAGGATCGGGTTCGATATCGATACCTCCCAACGCGCGTACCTTGGCGCAATCCGACATACCGCCGTAGGCCAGGAAACCGATCTGTTTTTTGGTACGATGTCGACCGAACGGATGCGGATCAGGTACAACGGGTATGTCGGAATCGGCACCAACGCCCCCGCGAGCCTCCTGCATGTAAATGGCAATGTCACCGCAACGGCGTATTATCAATCCTCCCTCCGCAGCCTGAAAAAAGAAATTCAACCCTTCACCGGCAGCGCCCTCCGGATCCTGGGCAGCGCCAAAGTACGTTCGTTCATCTTCAAAGCCGATACCACCGGCCATCGCAGCATCGGTTTCATTGCCGACGAAGTACCGGCGGAGATCGCCACGCCGGGAAACAACGGGGTAGACCAGGCGAACGTTGTAGGCCTGCTCGTAAAGGCCATCCAGGAACTGAAAGCGGAAAAAGATGCCATGGAAGCACAACTGAAAGCGAAGAACGAAGCGCTGGAAGCCCGGCTGAGCGCCATCGAAGCATTACTGAAATCAAAATAAGCTTTAGATAACACTCGAGTCATGAGAATTCCAATCATTTTATTCATTGTTTCGTTTTTCGGGCTGCTCCCCGTCGCCCGTGCCCAACACGTATACCAGATCCGGGCAGACAGCGTCCGTATCTACAACGTCTGCGATACCGCGGAGCTGATCATTGAAAACCGTACCCGCGGCGTATCCGGGTATCTTTACAACAAAAGCAATGGCCGCACGGAGTTCCGGAAGATCGACCTCGTGCAGATCGGCGGTTCCAAACTGGCGATCGCCGGCCAGGATACGATCGATCTGTCGCAGATGAGCGGGGTGGGAGGGATCGATACGATTTATCGTGTGGGAGATAATATCCGGTTTGTAAAACGGGGGATCGCGACGGAAATTTTCGCCCCGCTCGCCCCGCCAGACTCTGTGCTCAAATTGCAGGGCGTCACCGGAAAAGGCAACACAACTACGCATGATATCATATTCAACAATCCCGCCGGCAATCCTTCCAACGGATTGCAATGGGGATATAACACTGATACCTGGAGGATCCATGTAGAATCTCCGCAGGACACGCCTTCAGGGAACATGATTTTTGAATCGAACGACAATGGGGACGAAGGATGGATCTTCCGGAGCAAATCTCCCGGAATGGCCACGGATGTTTTAACGATGAACCGCACGAGGTCCGTACTTCGTGGGAACCTGGTTCATCTGCCCACGGCCGTTAACCCGGAAAACAATACTATCAACCTGCTTTGGAATGCCATGGGAGGCGCCAACGTCAGCGAAGACCCAGAGTTCAGGAGAGGTAACAACGGATTGGCGGTCTATAATAACATTAGTGGGAGCAATGCAGTAACCATTACCCGGACAAATGACGTGCTGACGGAAAAAGTGCCCAATACTTCGGGATATTATCTGCGCATCACTACAACAGACCCTACGGAGGCAACCGTGTCGCCCGCGCTGGGAGGCGTAATGTTGCAATATCCTACGAAGGAAAACACGGTGTACGTGACGCGTTTCCGTGCACTGATCCCTGTAGGGTACCAGATTTTCGCCAACCACAATCTTTTCGGCGCCAACTCTTCGTCTGTTTGGCTGACCAGCACCGCAGGGACCGGGAAATGGGAAGATTACATCCAGCTGTATGTTTCGGGTTCCAGCGCCGCAGGCAGCGCTTTTTCTACCATAGCATATTATAGCCTGGTGGGGCCGTTGCAAACGACAACCTGGTACCTGGGTTATTACGATTTCAAAGTTTCATCGGGATCATCCTGGGCCGAAAATATACCGCAAAACTTAACAACCGGCCGGCCCACAAAGCTGTACCTGGAAGACGATTCTACCCGCCTCACAAAAGGGGCGCAGCACAGCCTGCGTATCACCACTCCTTTCGGTTATCTCGATGCAGGGCCGCAGAATACCACCCACATGCATTTTGCCACAGACCGGCAGAATTTCGTGTTCACCAAACCGGTAGTGGCAACAGACAAGCTGGCCATCTACAACAACGGGCCGGTTACTTCCAGTACCACCTATCTCACCCAAACCGAAGGCCGCATCAACAACAGCCCGATCCTGACGGAAGCCTCCGCCAGCGGGGCTTACATAATGAAACAGGTGGATTCGTCTCAAACCGGCAATTTATGGTTGAAGGGAACGCTGAAAACCGATGCGTCCCTGATCACCAAGCTGGCAAATGGCAACGCCAGTATCCGGATTCATAACTCGGCAGATGTTTTAAGGTTCGGTATCGGCCTCAATAACAACGAAACCGGTGCAGATGCGGGCGGCGACCTGCATATCTGGAGATACAGCGATGCAGGAAACAATCCCAAATATGCGATGACGATGAACCGTGCGACTGGTCATATCTGGATGCCCGGGAGGGTTTCGGCAGGAAATAGCAGCCGTGTTATGGGAGATCGTGGCGGGAACGATTTTTTATCCTGGTTCGGGTTTTATGATAGTACGAATACCAGGAGGTATGGATATGTCGGGAAAGGAACGTTGAACGCAGTCGACATGCAAATTTCAAGCGATAGCGGTAATGTTCACATCCTTCCGAAAGGCGGCAATTTCCTGAACGTCGGTAATGTGGAGCTGAGCTACAACGGCGGCACCTTCGCCATGAAGCACGGTGCCGCCAACAACATCCTTTTCCCTGCACAAGGTGTCGGCGCTCCGGTGGTGAACACCCGGAGCATCGGCACCAGGATCATCCTTTCCCCTTCGTACGGGCCTACTACGGTAGATTATGCCATCGGTATGGAAACGAACAACATATGGTTTTCCACTTCCACGGCCGGTACCGGCTTCAAATGGTACGCGGGTTCCACCAACGTCGCTTCGCTGACAGGTACAGGTAACCTGACTTTGTCCGGCACTGCCACCGCCACGGCGTTCTACCAATCCTCCCTCCGCAGCCTCAAGAAAGACATCCGGCCATTTTCGGCATCCGCCCTGGACGTGCTTGGCAAAGCCCCCGTGCGCTCGTTCATCTTTAAAACAGACAGCACCGGCTACCGGAACATCGGCTTCATCGCAGACGAAGTGCCGGATGAAATAGCCACGCCCACCCGTAATGGCGTTAACCAGGCGAACGTGGTGGGCCTGCTCGTAAAAGCCATACAGGAATTGAAGGCAGACAAAGATGCGATGGAAGCGAGAATGACAGCAGAGAAAGCAGAGATGGAAATGAAAATGAAGTTGCGTTACAATGAACTGGAAGCAAGACTGAAAGCTATCGAAGAGTTGCTGCAAACGAACGCAAAAAAGTAAAAAGACTATGAAGAAACTACTGGCATTTATCGCATTGATTTCGGGCGTAGTTACAACTGCCCATGCCCAACACGTATACCAGATCCGGGCAGACAGTGTCCGTATCTACAACGTTTGCGATACCGCGGAGCTGATCATTGAAAACCGTACCCGCGGCGTATCCGGGTATCTTTACAACAAAAGCAATGGCCGCACGGAGTTCCGGAAGATCGACCTCGTGCAGATCGGCGGTTCCAAACTCGCGATCGCCGGCCAGGATACGATCGATCTGTCGCAGATGAGCGGGGTGGGAGGGATCGATACGATTTATCGTGTGGGCGACAGCCTCCAGTATGTAAAACGCGGTATCGTAAATGGGATCTATGCCCCGGTGAACCCACCGGATTCCGCTACCACACTGGCAAGTGTAACGCGGAAAGGGAATTTTACGCCTTACGACATCCGGTTCAACAGCGTTGGCGCCAACCCGTCCAACGGCCTGATATGGATCTATAATACAGACTACTGGCGGATTTTCGTGGAATCTTTACAGGATACGCCCGCCGGGAATATGATCTTTGAATCGAACGATAACGGACAGGAAGGCTGGATTTTCCGCGCCAAATCAGCGAATATACCCACGAATGTGCTGTCGCTCGGGAAAGACAGGATGACCTTCCTGGGGCGGAACGTACTGAACGACAGTACCCACGTTCCCGGAAGCGCCTTCAGTCAGACGTTCTCGAATGCCATGGTGCCGCAGAGTTTCACCACCAACGCCAGCGGCCATATTACCGGGCTCACCACGAGGAACCTGACACCGGCTGATATCGGTGCCGCCAAAGACACGATTTCGCTGGCGGGCGTTCTCTCCAACGGTAACAAAGCGGTGAACAGCATACAGCTCGGAGAGCCGGGCGTATCTACTTCGCTCAACTATTTCCTCATGCGCAACCTTTCCGGCGTGAATTATACGGGATCGATGGGGCTCGGCATCGATCAGACCTCGCTCACCCTGACCGTTTTTAACGGGGTGGATTCGCTGCGGAAGCTATTCTATATTCCTTTCAACGGCACAGGGCCCATGTATTCCGGCAACAACGGTACAACTAAATTCAAGCTTTGGCATAGCGGCAACGATGGCCTGGGATCCGGGCTGGACGCCGATTTGCTCGATGGAATGGCGCCGGATATCAATGCAACCGTCAGCACCATCGCGCAGCGAAACATCACCGGCCAGCTGTTCGCCACTTATTTCAATACGAGCGCACCCGTCCAGACGATGACCCCTACCAAAATATTCGGCAGTAACGATAACTATATCCGGGCACTCGATGCCGCGTCCGTCAGAGGGTTCCTGGGCATGCCCGCCTCCGGCGACGATCTGCAAAGCGTGACAGACCGGGGTTTCGTGTCCGTCCGAAACGGAGAAAACCTCACTATCAAGAAAGCCGCCGCCACCGCGGGCGATCTTTTCATCCGGTTCAGGAACAGTGATAATTCGGAGAGGGGATATATTGGATATGGCTCTTCCGTCAACAATACTTTCGTTATCCATAACGCCGATAATTCGCCGACGAAAATCATTCAACGGCTATTGGTCAATAACCCTTCAGAAGACGATAGCACCAGCGGATTGCAGGTGAGAGGCCAGGCGAGATTTGGTGGTGTGTTGCTACAGAACGGATTTTCCCCCAACCCCGAAAACAATACCATCAACCAGTTCTGGAACAGCATGGGCGGAGCGTCAGTGACGATCGACCCCGAGTTCAGGAGAGGCTGGAACGGGCTCAATATTTACAATAATGTGGGCGGAAGCAACGCCATTACGATCGAAAGAAGCAACGCCGTGCTGAACGCGGCGGTGCCCAATACGTCTGGCTATTACCTGAAAGTGACATCTACGCCTGGCGCTTCGCCCAACAACATTCTGCCTGGGCTGGGCGGGATCAGGCTGAACTACGGCTCTTCGGAAAACAAGGTGTACGTGACGCGAATAAAAGCGAATATTCCCGTCGGATACACGCTGATGCCCGCGGCGAACGCATTCGGAACGAATTCTTATAATTACTGGTTAACTAGCAATAAGGGCACGGGCAAATGGGAAGATTACATCCACGTGTATGCCGCGGGGAATGCAGGCGACTTCAATACCCTTTGTTATTTTTATCTCGACGGCCCGATTCAGGCCACTTCCTGGTACCTGGGTTATTTCGATTTCAAGATTGCCAGTGCTTCTTCCTGGACGGATAATGTACCGCAAAATCTCGCCACCGGCCGGCCCACCGAACTGTACCTGGACGATGATTCCGTACGCCTGTCCAAAGGAGACGGTCCCAACCTGAAGATCACCTCTCCGCATGGAAACCTTCAGCTGGGTGTATTGAACCCTACATTTGCGCACTATGTGACAGACCGTGAAGGACATTATTTCAACAAACCAGTTCAGGCTGCCTCGAAAATCGCGATTTACAATTCTGCAGGCCCTACGGCAGCCACCACTTACCTCACCCAAACCGAAGGCCGCATCAATAACAGCCTGATCCTGACGGAAGCCTCTGCAGCAGGCAGCTACGTGAAAAACCAGTTTTCTTCCGCGCAAACGGGAAGCCTCTGGCTGACAGACCACGTCAAGACCAATGCCGCCCTCATCAGCAAAATAGGGCAAGGGTATGCGGCATTCAGGCTGCATAACTCGAACGACCTCCTACGATGGGGAATGGGATTGAATAACACGGAAAGCGCAGGAACGGGAGGCGATTTCCATCTCTGGCGATATGATGACGCCGGTACGGTCCCGACGCTCGCGATGTCGGTAAATCGTTCCAACGGAAATGTGATCATGCCCGGACAAGTGCATTCAGGCAACGGTTCCCGCATCATCGGCTCCGAACCCGGTCCCAATTTCTATTCCTGGCTGGGTTTTTACGATTATGCGAACCGCAGATACGGATATGTGGGAAAAGGCGGCATCTCCAACGTCGATATGCAGATCGCCAGCGATAGCGGCAATGTGCATATTATACCGAAAGGCGGACTGCTCGATGTGGGAAAGCTGCAGATGAGCTATAACGGAGGAACATTATTGCTGAATAACGGGACGAGTAATATATTGACATATAGCAGCGGCTTGGGCGTGCCTACTTTTACGACGCGGTCTGCCGGAACGAAAATTGTTTTTAATCCCGCACTTTCGGCCAATTCTGTCGACTATGCTTTTGGCCTGGAGTCGAATAACGTGTGGTTCTCAACTGCCACTGCCGCTACCGGTTTCAAATGGTACGGCGGCGCCACTAACATCGCCTCTCTCACCGGCGCCGGCAACCTCACGTTGTCCGGTTCCGCTACCGCCACGGCATTCTACCAATCCTCCCTCCGCAGCCTCAAGAAAGATATCCAGCCGTTCTCCGTTTCCGCGCTGGATGTGCTCGGCAAAGCGCAGGTGCGCACTTTCCGCTTTAAGGCAGACAGCACCGGCCACCGCAATATCGGTTTCATCGCAGACGAAGTGCCCGATGAAATGGCCACGCCGGGCCGCAATGGCGTAGATCAGGCCAGCACCGTAGGGCTCCTTGTGAAAGCGGTACAGGAACTGAAAGCGGAAAAAGAACAGCTCTCCGCAGAAAATAAAGCGCTGGCAGACCGGCTCATAAAGCTGGAGGCTGCGATGGAAAATATTTTGAAACAGCAAAAAGCAGGAAAATGAAGAAAGGGCTCGTTTTGATGATCGCATTACTGATGACAGGCGCGCTCCATGCCCAGAACCGCCTCGTCACCAACCAGTACATCCGCACGAAAGTGACGGATAAAACGTACACGCAGAAAACCGGGACCACCATCCCCAACGACAATCTTTCCATCAACACCGCCAACTCGAAAACCTGGTTGGTATTGGAAGAACGGTTTTTACCGGCACAAGCGGGGCGAATGCCCTGGGAATCGGAGATCGTACCGCTGGAAACGAACATCCCCTGCCACGGGCCGCAATACATGCAGGCGGGCAATGTTCCGTTGAAGGAATACACTTCCTGCAGCGCGTTTTTGTATTCCAGTTTTTCCACCAACCTGCAGGCATTCCAGCGCCGGATGTTCGGATCAACGAACACGACCTGGCGCGATCAATCGGCCGCTTGCACCACGCTTCCGCCGAACCAGGCCCTGGCCGCGAATGGCGATACTACCGCCGCCATGTCGCTCATGGCGGCCGGCTTCTACGGCCCGCTGAACCGGTCGGGTATCTGGGGAAATGACGTGGCGGGGCTCGGTACCGAATGGGTTTATACGAGAGGCCGTTTCTATGCGCCCGTAGCAGGGAAATATTACATCGGAGTGGCGGCTGATAATTACTTCCGGCTTCAGATCGACGGAGCGGATTTTGCCCGGAACGACTTGAACCCCTACACAGAAGAATCCTACAGGGTATGGCATATTTTCCCCATCACGCTGACGGCCGGCATCCACGAACTCTATCTCGCCGGTAAAAACGCCGGAAACGAAGCACTGATGGGGTGCGAAGTCTACAACAACGATACCACGCAGCTGGAAACGGCTACAGAAGCACAACTGAACCTCCTGTATACCACCCGGAACGTTCAGACGGTCGGGAACATTTGCCGCTTCCCGGATTCGCGGACCATCACCATCGCCAATTTTACAACTGTAACAGGGAACGTAGCGTATGGGGCCAGTTCAGCCAACCTGAACAGTCCTGTTAATTTCGCGGCAAATACCAATACAGTGCTGACCTTTACATTCCAGGGCGCCTCCAATGCCAGGCTCCACATTTTCTCCAATGAAGTGCTGGTCGAAGACCGCCTGCTTACCGCCGCCACCTCCACATCCGTCACCATACCGGCCGGCGCCACGCGCACCTTCAGGGTGGAAATCCGCCCGCCGGGACCTTGAGACCGTAACTATTCCGCATAAAAAAAAGGGGCCGATCAATATGACCGGTCCCTTATCCAATCTCTCCATTCCCTTCGCCGGCATTACCCGGATCAGGTATTTTCCTAAAGGTTTGTATCTCAGGCTCTGAGGTAGGCCACCCTTGAAGAAGAGATGGAATTACTTCAATTTGTCTTTCTCTTTCATCACCATGTCCAGGTGTGTACGAAGCTCGGGCAAGTGCTTGGTAAAGAATGCCTTGATATCCGGGTCTTCTGCCTTTTCCGACATCTTTTCGAATAAGTCTATCGCGTCTTTATGTGCCGATTCGAGCTTGTCCACATATGCCTTATCAAAATCCTTTCCGCTCTTTTCCATGATGTCGCTGATGTCTTTCGACTGACCATCGCTGATGGCCGTCGGCGTTACGATGCTTTTCTGAGCGGCAAGTGCCTTCAATTCATTATTGATCTTCTCGTGCGACTGCTGCATGTGTTTGGCCAGTGTTTTCACGGATGCGGAACTGGCCTTCGATTGCGCGTCGGTAGAGATCCTTACTTCGAACAGGCCGTCTTCAGCGGCTTTCACGAGGTTTTTGGAATCGTCGCGCACCGAATCTGCCGGTAATACATCGCGGTTTACGTCTTTTGCCATTCCTTCGGTGATGCCCGTGTCCGAAGGCAGCGTGGTGTCGCTGTTGTTTTGCATGCCACCGTTGTTGCAGGCTGCGAAGCCCATCGCGAACGGAAGCAGGTATACCATCATTCTTTTCATATTTGCAGGATTGGGTTCAGGTACTATATCGAAAATTCTGTGCCATACGGATTCGGCCTGCTGTTAACCCATCTTTGCGGAAAAGTGTGGAGTTTGCTTCCCGGAATGTCTGATCTGTTCTATGTATTATTAAATTTTATATATTTGAAGTAGGAATTAACGACCCTGTCCTATGATACTCTGGAAATACCTGGCCTTTCTGCTGGTGCATTTGCATGTCGACGGGCTGGCAGACAAGCCGTCGTTCCCGGTGGCGGAGTTTTCGGCGCATGTGCGAACGGCCGAATGGCTGATCGAATACGACAGTGCCGCCTGGCGCCTTTCCGACACCGTGACCCACGCGGATATGGACCTGTTGCAGCGCACGGGGAAGGAGTGGTTCGTATACAAGGGGCGCGACAGCCTCTGGTACGGCGCCTACGGCAAGTTCCAGGATACGGCGTACGACCTGGCGCTGCATTTCCGCATCAATCGTTCAGATTCCATCGAAGCCGTTAACGAGCCCAGGCCGGATACGGCCATGCTGCATGCGGTGTCCCGCTGCATACGCTCGTCTTACAAATATGCGGGCCTCATGCTGGGGCGTTCGTACGTGCGGATGAACAAGTTTATCCGTATCAATGGCGACCGCAGCATTTCCATTTACCTGTTGCCCGCGCTGCAGCCTGCCGATGTGGCCATGTACGGTGGGGAGTTTATGTACCGGTTCGATGAATCCGGCAGGCAGCTGCTGGAAAGATATGAGTATTACCGCGGGGGCTTTAAAGGTTTCCGGCTCAATGCCGGGCGCGAGGTCAAACTGGCGTACGAAGACGTCAAATACCCGACGCTCGGCTCCGTTTACTTCGCCCTTCGCTACCGCAACCGTTTCCGCGAGATCAGCATCGAAACGCTGGAAAGTTTCAGCCAGCTCATGTTCAGCCAGGTCCGCGGGTTTTATTGGGAGCACCGGGAGAAACCTTAACGTTTATCCGCTTGCGTGCCCCAATTGTTAACATCCGCAAAAAGGCCCGGTAATTGCTTATCTTGATGATATGAAACGAATTTTACTATCCTTGTTGATGATCATTCCGTTGTTCGCAGGCGCCCAGGGCTACGAGGCCCGCTGGTTCACGCGCGGAACGGAAACCCTGCCGTACCGGTTCCTCCCGCCGGCAGGTTACAACGCCGCGAAAGTATATCCGCTCATCATTTTCATGCATGGCATCGGCGAGCGTGGGGCCGATAATGAAAAGCAACTGGTCAACGGCGGCCGGTTTTTCCTTAACGACTCCCTGCGCCAGCAGTTTCCCGCATTCGTCGTATTCCCGCAATGCGCAGACAATGCCATGTGGGCGCCGGTAATGACGTCGCAAGACGCCGAAGGCAACCGCGTTTTCAGCGTACCCACGTCGCTTCCGCCAACGGCGCCGTCCCGTTTGCTGTACCAGTTGATCGACAGCCTGATCGCCTCCGGTAGCGTGGATACCAAACGGGTATACGTCGGCGGGCTATCGATGGGCGGCATGGGAACTTTCGATATGCTTTCCCGATTCCCGAGGCGCTTCGCCGCCGCGTTCCCCATTTGCGGCGCGGGCAACGAAAAGCTGGCCAAGCGGTACGCCAAAAACACGGCGGTCTGGATCTTCCACGGGGCCGACGATAAAGTGGTGCCGCCGTTTTCCAGCCGGAAATTCTACGAAATATTAAAGGAAAAAGGTGCCGACGTGAAATACACGGAATACCCCGGCGTAGGCCACAATAGCTGGGACAGTGCCTTTGCCGAGCCCGGATTGCTGCCGTGGCTGTTTTCCCACCAGCTGAAATAAAAAAAGCTGCCCGAAGGCAGCTCCACTCTCACAATACCGGATTGATCGTTAACGATGTATGAACAGGCCCGGGGCATGGCGCTCCGGGCTGTTTTTTTTATGCTTTGATGGCCTGCATCGCCGCTTTGGCGGCATCGATGGTGAAATCGATGTCTTCCTGGCCGAGGGCGTGGCTGATGAACCAGCTTTCGAACGCGGAAGGCGGCAGGTACACGCCCCTTTCCAGCATGGCGTGGAAGAAACGGCGGAACAGTTCGTTGTTGGCGCCTGAAGCGGAAGTGAAATCCACGATGGGATATTCCGCGAAATGCACGCTCATCATGGAACCGATATGGTTGACCTGGTGAACGACGCCGGCTGCGCCCAACGCTTCGCGCAGACCGCTTACCAGCGCATTGGTTTTTTCTTCCAGCTGGGTATAGATGTTCGGGTGATCGTTGAGCGTTTTCAGGAGCGTATACCCCGCGATCATGGCGATGGGATTGCCGCTGAGGGTACCGGCCTGGTACACTTTGCCCGCGGGGGCGATGTGTTCCATGATCTCGCGCTTGCCGGCGAAGGCGCCAACGGGCATACCGCCGCCGATGATCTTGCCGAAGGTCACGATGTCGGCCTTGATGTTGAACAGCTCCTGCGCGCCGCCCCTGGCGAGGCGGAAGCCGGTCATCACTTCATCCATGATGAAAAGGATGCCGTTTTTATCGCAGATCGCGCGCAATCCTTCCAGGAATCCCGGTTGTGGCAGAATGCAGCCCATGTTGCCCGCAACGGGCTCTACGATGATGGCGGCGATCTGGTCGGGATTTTCGGCGACGAGTTGCTCCACCGCCGGGAGGTTGTTGTAAGGGACGCTGAGGGTATCTTCCGCCACAGCCGCCGTAACGCCGGGAACGGACTGAATACCGAGGGTAGCCACGCCGCTGCCTGCGCTTACGAGGAACGAGTCTGCATGCCCATGGTAATTCCCTTCGAACTTGATGACCTTATTACGGCCGGTGAACCCGCGTGCAAGGCGCAGGGCGCTCATACAGGCTTCCGTGCCGGAGTTCACCATGCGCACCATGTCGATATTGGGCACCATGCTTACGATCAGCTCGGCCACGGTCACTTCCAGCTCGGTGGGCGCGCCGAAAGACGTGCTGAACGTGGCATGTTCCTGGATGGCTTTCACCACGGGCTCATAGGCATGGCCGAGGATCATGGGGCCCCAGGAATTGATGTAATCCACATAGCGGTTGCCGTCTACGTCGTACATATACGCGCCTTTCGCGTGCTGCATGAACACGGGCGTGCCGCCCACGCTGCGGAATGCGCGCACGGGAGAATTCACGCCGCCGGGGATCGATTTGCCGGCCTTTTCGAATAATGCTTGGCTCTTTGTAAACATCTTTGCAGGGTTTTTATTGGTTTAACAGGCGTACCGCATCTTTGGCGAAGTACGTGGCGATGAGGTCGGCCCCGGCCCGCCTGATGCTGGTGAGGCTTTCCAGGATGGCCTTTTCTTCATTGATCCATCCCATTTTCGCGGCCGCCTTGATCATGGCGTATTCGCCGGATACATGGTAGGCGCTCACGGGAACGGTTACGCTGTCTTTGATCAGGCGGATAATGTCGAGATACGCCATGGCGGGTTTCACCATCACGATATCGGCGCCTTCGTCTACGTCCATCAGCGTTTCGCGGAGGGCTTCGCGGGCGTTGGCATAATCCATCTGGTATGTTTTCTTGTCGCCGAAACCGGGCGCGGAATCCAGCGCGTCGCGGAAAGGACCGTAGAAGCAGCTGGCGTATTTGGCGCTATAGGCCATGATGCCGGTTTTGGTGAAGTTGTTTTCTTCGAGGATGTCGCGGATGGCGCCAATACGCCCGTCCATCATATCGCTGGGCGCCACAAAATCCGCGCCGGCCTGCGCATGGCTCAGGCTCATCTGCGCCAGCACTTCCACTGTAGCGTCGTTCACGATCTCTTCCCCTTCCACGATGCCGTCGTGGCCATAAATGGAGAAAGGGTCCAGCGCAACGTCCGTCATCACTACCATTCCGGGAACGGCGTCTTTCACGGCTTTGATGGCGCGCTGCATGAGCCCGTCGGGGTTCAGGGCTTCGGTGCCCTTGTTGTCTTTCAGTTCATCCGCACATTTAATGAACAGCAGCACGCTCCGGATGCCCATGGCCCACAATTCCTTCGCTTCCTGCACGGTGCCGTCGAGGGAATGACGGAAATATCCGGGCATGGACGCGATCTCTTCCTTCACGCCTTTACCTTCCACCACGAACAGCGGGGCGATGAAATTGGCCGGGGTCAAAATGGTTTCCGCTACCATCGCACGGATGGCGGGGGAGGTGCGCAAAATTCTGTTTCTTCTGATCATCACTGAAATATTTTAAAGTTCGTCTGTTACGGTTTTACCCATTCCCGCGGCTTGAGGTATTCCAGCAGTTCCGCTTCCGGGCTGCCGGGCGCCGGGTGGTAATCGTATTCCCAGCGCGCGCGGGCGGGGAGGCTCATGAGGATCGATTCGATCCTGCCGTTGGTCTTGAGCCCGAACAGCGTGCCCCGGTCGTGGATCAGGTTGAATTCCACGTACCGGCCGCGCCGGTATTCCTGCCACTCCACCTGCGCTTCGCCGTAGGGAGCGGTTTTCCGTTTTTCTACGATGGGCAGGTAGGAAGATATGAACGCATTGCCGTTGGAAAACTGGAACTGCAGCAGATCTTCGGCCGTACGCTCCGCCGATGGACGAAGGTAGTCGTAAAACACGCCGCCGATCCCGCGGGCCTCGTTGTTCCGGTGCTTGTTGACGAAGTATTCGTCGCACTGGCGCTTGTATTGTTCGTAATATCCGCCACAGGCCTCCTTGAAGGTACGGTGAAAATGAACGCCGTCTTCTTCGGCAAGGTAATACGGCGTGAGGTCTGCCCCTCCGCCGAACCACATATCCCGCACCGATCCGTCTTCCCCGTACAGCTCAAAATACCGCCAGTTGGCATGCACCGTGGGCACGTAAGGGTTTTCGGGATGGATCACGAGCGAAAGGCCCGCCGCCAGGAAGCTGCTGTTGTCCGGCACTTTGAACTGCTGTGCCATAACGGGCGGCAGTTTCCCGCTTACGACCGAAGTGTTCACGCCGCCTTTCTGGAAAACGTTGCCGCCGGAGATGACGCGGGTAATGCCCCCGCCGCCTTCCGGCCGCTCCCAGCGGTCTTCACGGAACTTCGCTTTCCCGTCTGCCTGCTCCAGCGCAGCGCAGATCTCGTTCTGCAGCTGGTGGATGAAAGGGACGAACCGGTCTTTTACGGAAATATTATGCATAGTTCTTAACGGCTTCGATGAATGCTTTGGCGTGATCTACCGGGATGTTCGGCAAAATGCCGTGACCCAGGTTGGCGATGTAGCGCTGCGGCCCGAACGCGTCGATCATGGCTTTCACGGATTTCTGGATTTCCGGGATGGGCTTCATGAGCTGCGCGGGGTCGAAGTTGCCTTGCAAAGTTACGGCAGGACCGGCAAACTGGCGGGCCAGTGCAGGTTTGATGCACCAGTCGAGGCCGAGGCCCTGCGCGCCGGTGGCGGCCATTTCTTCCAGCGCGAACCAGGCGCCTTTGGCGAACACGATCACGGGGGCAACGCCCTGTAATGCGGCCACGATGCGGCGGATGTACCGGAGCGAGAAGGTCTCGAAATCGTCCGGGCTCAGCAGTCCGCCCCACGAATCGAAAATCTGTACCACGTCTGCACCCGCTTCCACCTGCGCTTTCAGGTAGGCGATGGTGGTTTCGGTGATGCGGTTCAGCAGTTCGTGCGCTACTTCGGGTTGGGTGTAGCAGAAAGCCTTGGCCTCGTCGAAGGTTTTGGAGCCCTTGCCCTGTACCATGTAGCAAAGCAGCGTCCAGGGGGCGCCGGCGAAGCCGATGAGGGGCACGCGGCCGGCCAGCGTCTGCTTGGTGAGGCGCAGGGCGTCCATCACGTAATGCAGGCTGTCGTTCACGTCGGGGATATGAATGCGGTTAAGGTCTGCTGCCGATTTGATAGGCTGGGGGAGGAGGGGGCCCACTTTTTCCACGAGCTGCACTTCCATGCCCATCGCCTGCGGCACCACGAGGATGTCGGAGAAGATAATGGCCGCGTCTACCCCTACCTGGTCTACCGGCATCACGGTGATCTCGGTGGCCAGTTCGGGCGTCTGGCAACGCTCGAAGAAGGAATATTTATCACGGAGCTTAATATAGTCAGGCAAAAAGCGGCCGGCCTGGCGCATCATCCATACCGGGGGGCGGGGTACCGGGCTGCCCGAAAGGGCCTTCAGCAGCAGGTCGTTCTGTAATCCGTTCATTCGTTGCTATTATTGATGTTGTCAAAATAATCGATGGCTGTCTGCACCAGCGCGGGAACCGAAGCCTCCGCACCGATGACCGGCTGCCGGCCGGTAATTTCCTGCACGGAAGCGCCCGTCGTTTCGCCGATGGCGAAATAAACGGTCTCCCCGTCAGGCGCATTCCGCTGGAAAAAGCTGCGGACGCTGCTGGGACTGAAAAACAGTACCCCGTCGTACCGCTCGCCCAGCAAAGCGGGCGTTTCCACGGTATGATAAACGACCAGTTCCTCCACGCCGATCTGGTGGGCGGAAAGGTGCTCGGGCAGCTCGTTCCGGCGGATGTTCCCGCAAAGGAACACCACTTTTCCGATGGAGGCGTCCGATACGATCCGCTTCGCCAGTTCTAGGGAACTGGCTGCCGTCGCCAGCACTTCTGCACCGGGGATTTCGGCCAGTACCACTTCGAGCGTGGCGCCGCCGAGGCAGTAAATCCGCTGTTTCATGCCGTTATCCCAATACCCGGTCACGGATTTTACCGTATTCGGACTGGTGAAAACAAGTACCTCTCCCCCGAGTGCGATTTCCTGCAGCCGCGCATCCAGTTGGGGCGTGCGTACCGGCAGGATGTCGATGAAAGGCTGGTCTACCAGGGCGATGCCGCGTGCTGCGGCTGCCTGGCGCAGCGATTCCTGGAGGGATTTGGTGCTTAATATGCGGTATTTATCGCTGTTGGGCATGTTTGATTTCCTGGATGATGGCGTCTCCGCCCTGGGAAATGATGTCGAGCGCAGCATCGTGCCCGGTACCTGCGGCCGCCGAAACGGCGACGCGGCGGGAGGCCAGGAGCGACCGGCTGCCGTCGAGATTGCAAAGGCTGCCTTCGAAAAACAGTTCGCCGTCGCTGATGTAGGCGAAAGCGCTGATAGGCGTGGTGCAGCCGCCGAGGAGCGTGCGCAGGAAAGCGCGCTCTTCGCCGGTGCAAATGGCGGTATCTATATGGTGCAGCGGAGCCAGGGCTTCGCGGACTGCCGTGTTATCTTCCCTGCAGGCGGCCACGATGGCGCCCTGCGCAGGTGCGGGGATCATCCAGTCGAGCTCCAGCGAGTTTTCGGGGCGGACGTTGATCCGCTCCAGCCCTGCGGCGGCGAAAATGGCGCCGTCCCAGTTCTCGGCGGCGAGCTTTTCCAGGCGTTTGATGACGTTGCCGCGGAGGTTGTGGAGTTGGTGATGGGGGTACCGGCGGAGCCATTGCGCCCTGCGGCGGATGCTGCTGGTAGCGATGTTGGCGGTGGATGCGGGATCGTCGAGGAAAGCGGTGCTGCCTTTATGGACGAGCAGGTCCTTCACCGGCCCGCGCTCCAGGATGGCGGCGTTGACCAGCCCCTGGGGCAGCTGGGTGGGCACGTCTTTGAAAGAATGGACGGCTACGTCGATTTTGCCGGAAAGCAGCGCGATGTCGAGCGTTTTGGTGAAAATGCCCTGGACGCCGATCTCGTAAAGGGGCGTTACCAGGTCGATGTCGCCTTCGCTTTTGATGGGGACGAGCGCTACGGCGTGGCCGTTTTGTGTCAATAAATCTTTCACCAGGTTAGCCTGCCACATGGCGAGTTGGCTATCCCGTGTGCCTATTCGGATCATATTGTCCATTGTTTTATTCCTGGTTTGCGCCGGTCTCGAATATTTCACTGATCATGGCGATGTACATATCGCCTTTTTCAGTTTCCTTGCGCACCTTTCCGGCCATGAGATTGATCATTTTCTGGATGATGCGGGAAGAAACTTCCTCGATGTCTTCCAGGTTATAATGTGCGCCGTTTTTCTGTTCCTTGATCTCGCGGGCATGGATTTCGGTGAGTTTTTCCTTGACCGCTTTGAGTACCACGGCATGCTTGCGCATTTTGTGCCAGTAGAGGAATTCTTCCATGTGCTCCTCGATAATGGAGATGGCTTTGGGAACTTCGTTGAGCCGGCGGGCGAGGGTTTCGTCCTGGATCTTGCCGAGATCGTCTACGTTCACGACTTCGACATGGGAAAGCTCGCGCACGTCTGGAGCAACGTTGAAGGGAATGGAAAGGTCTACCACCAGTTTGGATGCCGTACCTTCCATATGTTTGCGGAGGATCGTGGGCTGGGGGGCGTTGGTGGCCACCAAAATCACGTCTGCCGCGCGGAGCGATTCGTCCATTTGCTCGAAAGGAGCGTACCGCAACCCGTGCTTCCCGGCGAAATCTTCCGCCACGGCCGTAGTCCGGTTGATGAGCGTGATGTTGCGCACGCCCAGGTATTCCATCATGTTCTTGCAGGTGTTGCGGCCGATTTTGCCCACACCGAGCAATACGATGTTCTTGTTTTGGATGTCGGCCACTTTGGCTTCCAGGAGCCGGACGGCGGCAAATGCCACCGAAACGGTGCCGGAGCTGAGGCCGGTTTCGTTCTTGATGAGCTTGGAAACCTGCAGCACGCTGTTCACCAGTCTTTCCAGGAAAGTGCCCACACATCCGTTCGCTTTCGCAAACTTGGCTGCGCCCTTGATCTGGCCGATGATCTCATAGTCGCCGAGGATCTGGCTGTCGAGCCCCGTGCCCACCTGGTACAGATGCCGGACGGCGCCTTCCCCCGATTTGACGTATGCCATCTGCGCAAATACCTGCGGGTTGCCGTTGGCGGCGTCGCAAAGGAGGCGCATGAGCACCGCCGGGTCCGGCGCGAATCCGTAAACCTCCGTGCGGTTGCAAGTGGAGAGCACGAACAGATCGTTCATGCCGGCAGACTGCGCCGCCTGTAAAAGTTGCTGGTATTGGTCCTGGTTTATGGCAAAAAGTCCCCGGATCGCAGCGTCAGTTTTCTTATAGTTGATCCCAACGATATGAAAATTCGATATGTCTTTAGGCTGATTGACCTGCATGATTTTCTTAAAAGCTTCCGGGTGCAAAAATACTGTCATACCCTTCAAAACCACGTCAGGGGCTGTCACCGGTATGTCATTTCTCCCTATGGTGAATGCTGCTGCGAAAAAATGATTTTGATCAGGTGGCTGAACACCGTTCTGCTGCCGCATTGTAACAATCGCATGACGTAGAGCCATGATGGATGTCATAGTAAAGTCGGCATCCGTGGCCGGTTCCATCAAAACGAATCTAACAATTTAATGACAGATCATGTGGAAGTTCCCTGTAAAAGCACTTACTTTTGCAGGAATTTGACAAGTTATATGGTCGCAATATCTGATACCGCAATCGTGCTCATGAACCTCGGATCGCCGGATTCCACCGCCGTTCCGGACGTGAAGAAATACCTCCTCGAATTTTTGATGGACAAACGGGTGATCGATTACCCCTGGCTGATGCGCAAGATCCTCGTGGGCGGCGTCATCGTTCCGAAACGCGCGGAAAAGAGCGCCGAAGCTTATAAGAGTATCTGGTGGAAAGAGGGCTCGCCGCTCATCGTGCTCACCCAGCAACTCCAGAAAGCGCTCCAGCACGATCTCGAAATGCCGGTAGAGATCACCATGCGATATGGCAACCCTTCCCCGGAATTCACTTTCAACAAGATCGTGAAAGAACATCCCGGCGTGAAGAACGTCATCCTCGTGCCGCTGTACCCGCACTACGCGATGAGCAGCTTCGAGACCGCGGCGGAATACGCGAAGGAAATCTACCGCAGGAAAAAGTATCCCTTCGAATTGAAGATCGTAGAGCCGTTTTACCGCCATCCCGACTACATCCACGCCGTTGCGGAAAGCATGCGGCCGTATGTGGAACAGGATTTCGACCATCTCCTCTTTAGCTATCACGGAGTACCGGTAAGGCATATACGTAAAGGCGACGTTACGGGCGGGCATTGCCTGAAGGTGAACGACTGCTGCCATGTGGATTCCCGCGCGCATAAGCAGTGTTACCGCCACCAGGTGACCGTTACGGCGGAACTGGTTGCGAAGGAACTGGGCATCCCAAGGGAAAAATGGAGCGTTTCGTTCCAAAGCCGCCTCGGGAGGGAAGAGTGGATCCGGCCGTATACCGACGAGCGGCTGCGCTCGCTGCCGAAAGAAGGCGTGAAAAAGCTGCTGGTGGCTTGCCCGGCGTTCGTGTCCGACTGCCTGGAAACGCTGGAAGAGATCGCGGTGGAAGGGAAACATACCTTCATCGAGTCGGGCGGCGATTCTTTCACGATGATCCCCTGCGTGAACACACATCCCGAATGGGTGAAAGCCCTCGGCATCCTGTGCCGCGAAAAAATGGAAACGGTCATGGTTTAAAAACCTTGAAAAAGATAGAAACGAAAGCCGGCGTGTATGCGCCGGCTTTTTTTGTGCGGGTACGGATGGTTGATGGAGAGATTTATTTCGGCCGGACCGGATTTTTTCACTAAATTCCATCAGCTAAATTCCAACCCGATGATCTTGGCCGTTCTCAAAGAAAAATCAGGTGAAAACAGGGTATCGCTCGTTCCGGAAGTCGTGAAGCAACTTGTTCAGCAACAGGTGGAAGTTTGGGTGGAGGAAGGCGCAGGGGCTGCGGCGTTTTACCCGGACAGCGGTTACCGCGAAGCCGGGGCAGCCCTCAAATCCCGTGAGGATATCCTGAAAGGGGCAGACGTGCTGCTGACGATCCGTACGCCGGAAGCGGCCGATATCGAAAAAGTACCGCCCGGAAAAACCTGGGCCGGCGTGTTCCAGCCCCTGTTCAACCCCGCACTCATGCAACAACTGGCCGGCAGGCAGTTCACCATTTTCAGTCTCGATTCCATCCCCCGCACCACCCGCGCCCAAAGCATGGACGTGCTCAGTTCCCAGGCAAACATAGCAGGGTACAAAGCCGTGCTGCTGGCCGCTTTCACGTATAGCCGCTATTTCCCCATGTTCATGACCGCCGCGGGCAGCATCCCGCCGGCCAAAGTGCTCATCCTCGGCGCCGGCGTGGCCGGCCTCCAGGCGATCGCTACGGCGCGCAGGCTGGGCGCCGTGGTGGAAGTGTTCGATACGCGGCCGGCCGTGAAGGAAGAAGTGATGAGCCTCGGCGCGAAGTTCGTCGAAGTGGAAGGCGCGGCAGACGCGTCGAAAGCCGGCGGTTATGCCGTCGAACAATCCGAAGATTTTAAAGAACGGCAGGCGGCCCGCATCGCGGAAAGCGCGGCCAAAGCAGATATCGTGATCACCACCGCCCAGATTCCCGGCAAGCCCGCGCCCATCCTGTTGCCCACGGCAGCGGTGGAAGCCATGCGGCCGGGGAGCGTCATTATCGACCTGGCGGCGGCAACAGGCGGGAACACGGGGCTGACGAAAAACGGGGAAACCATCGTCCACAACGGTATCACCATCATCGGCAATTCCGACCTGGCCGGCACGGCGCCTGCAGATGCGAGCAAGCTCTACGCGAAAAACATGCAGAATTTCCTGAAACTGCTCATCGGTAAAGAAGGGCAGTGGCAGCCGGATTTTGCGGACGACATCGTGCAGGGCGCCTGCATCGCCAGGGAAGGGCAGGTGGTGAACGAGCGCGTGAAACAGCTGCAACCCGCCGCCGTCTGATATTTCATTCCATTCCAACAGACCGAATTATGACCGCAATCCTGGATTTTCTGCAACTCCACATCGAGATGGTATACATCGTGATACTGTCCATTTTCCTGGGGATCGAAGTGATCTCTCGGGTACCGTCCGTTCTGCACACACCGCTCATGAGCGGCGCCAACGCCATTCACGGCGTGGTGATCATCGGCGCCATCATCGTGATGGGAAAGGCCGAGGCGGACAACTGGCTGGCCCTGGTGCTGGGGTTCCTCGCCGTGATACTCGGCACGCTCAACGTGGTAGGTGGTTTCGTGGTGACCGATCGCATGCTGGAAATGTTTAAAAAGAAGAAATAAGCTCCTTATGTCCGGATTATTGACGCTCGCTTACCTCATCGGCTCCATCACGTTCATCGTGGGCCTCAAGATGCTCAGCAACCCCGCCTCCGCCCGCAAAGGCAACCTCATAGCGGCGGCCGGCATGTTCATCGCCATCGCCGGCACCATTTTCCTGTACGAGGAAAACGGGGAACGGCTGCATAATTTTGGCTGGATATTCGGCGGGCTCTTCATCGGCTCCGTTGTCGGCGTGCTGGCCGCAAAAAAAGTGAAAATGACCGCCATGCCCGAAATGGTGAGCCTTTTCAACGGTATGGGCGGCGCCTGCGCGATGCTCATTTCCATCGTGGAGTTCGATCATCTCGCCAACGGACATATCACCCTCAACATCGGTAAGTTCCTACAAGACGCGATCGGCCAGGCCGCACAGCATGGCGATATCAACATCGGGCCAGGCTTCGGGAACCCCGCCGGCAAGTATCTCATAATCCTGCTGGGCCTCATCATCGGTTCCGTTTCTTTCGCCGGCAGTATGGTAGCCTGGGGGAAATTGAACGGAAAGGTGAAGGATTTTTCGTTCAACGGCCAGCATATCGTGAACCTCGTCGTCCTGGCAGCGATCGTTATCGCCGGGGCATGGCTGCTGATAGACGTGCACCAGCAGTTCAGCGGCGGCAGTGGTAACTGGACGGCCCATCCGCCTGCAGGGCCGTTCCCCAACATCGAGCTGCAAAGCATGGCAGACACCACGTTGATCAATACGCTGTTTTATGTTACCCTCACGCTCTCGATCGTGTACGGCGTCATGTTCGTAATGCCCATCGGCGGGGCGGACATGCCCGTCGTGATTTCGCTGCTCAATTCGTTTACCGGCGTGGCCGCGGCCTGCGGCGGGTTCCTGTACAACAACCCCGTGATGCTCACCGGCGGAATTCTCGTGGGTTCCGCAGGCACGATCCTCACCATTCTCATGTGCAAGGCCATGAACCGGTCGCTGAAGAACGTGCTGATCGGGTCTTTCGGCGCAAAAGCAACTTCCGCTGGCGGCGGTCCGAAAGAGCAGGGCAATTACAAGGAAGTGACGATTTCCGATGCGGCCGTCATGATGCGGTATGCCAGCAAAGTGATGATCGTACCGGGATACGGGCTCGCCGTGGCGCAGGCGCAACACGTTTGCCACGAACTGGAAAAACTGCTGGAAGAAAAAGGGGTGGAAGTGAATTACGCCATCCATCCCGTGGCAGGCCGCATGCCCGGGCATATGAACGTTTTGCTCGCGGAAGCGGATGTGCCGTACGAGAAACTCGAGGAAATGGAGACCGCCAACGCCGCCATGCCGAATACGGACGTGGTACTGGTGTTGGGCGCCAACGACGTGGTGAATCCCGCTGCCAAAAACGATCCTTCCAGCCCGATTTACGGCATGCCTATCCTGGAAGTGGAACTGGCCAAAATGGTGATCGTGAACAAGCGCAGCATGAAGCCCGGATACGCCGGCATCGAAAACGAACTGTTCTTCCAGCCCAAAACCTCCATGCTCTTCGGCGATGCCAAGTCGGTGCTGCAACAGCTGGTGGCGGAAGTGAAGACGTTATAAATCTTTACATTTGCGGAAAATATTTCCGTGCCAGCATTACCACAGGCATTTATCGATACACTGACAGGCCTTCCGGGATACGATGCCGCCGCTTTCCTGGCGGTGCATGAGTCCCCGGAAAGGATCACCAGCGTGCGCTTGCAGCCGCAGAAGGTGCAGGACGTTGCGTCCGTTTTTCCGCAGCTGGAAACTACGCGCGTGCCCTGGGCCAGCGGCGGCTACTATCTTTCCTCCCGCCCGTCCTTTACATTCGACCCGCAGTTCCATGCCGGCGCGTACTACGTGCAGGAAGCTTCGTCGATGTTCCTCGAAGAAGCCCTGCGGCAAACGGTTTCCGCGGCAACACCGTTAAAAGCGCTCGATCTTTGCGCGGCACCGGGTGGTAAAAGCACGCTGATACAGGCGGCGCTCCCGGCCGGGAGCTTACTCGTTTCCAACGAGGTCATCCGGCCGAGAGCCGCACTGCTGGCGGATAATTTATCGAGGTGGGGCACTGCCGACGTAGTGGTCACCAACAACGACCCGCGGGATTTTTCGCGGCTGGAGGGATTTTTCGACCTGATGGTCGTGGATGCGCCCTGCTCCGGCTCCGGCCTCTTCCGCCGCGATCCGGAGGCGGTCAACGAATGGTCGTACGACAACGTGATGCTCTGCAGTCAGCGCCAGCAAAGGATCCTGGCCGATGCGCTCCCTGCCCTCAAACCCGGTGGCGTGCTCATTTACTCTACGTGCTCGTATGCGCGCGAAGAAGATGAACAGCTGCTCGATTGGCTGATGGACCACGGGCAACTCGTTTCGCTGCCGTTACAATTGCAGCCCGAATGGAACATCGTGGCCACGGAATCGCCGGTGCATAAAGCGTCCGGGTACCGGTTTTATCCCGATAAAGTGAAGGGCGAAGGGTTTTTCATCGCCTGTTTCCGGAAAGCAGGCGAAGCCGTTCCACCGAAAAAAGGAAAACAGAAATTCGCGGAGCTGGCGAAAAAAGATGCGGAGCGTATTTTGCCCTGGCTCAAGCCTGGTGCGGATGTGCGCATGATGCTGCACGACGGGGAAGTGCTGCTGCTGTCGCCCGCCGTGGCGGAAGATATGCCGCTGCTGCAACAGTTGTACATCCGGAAAGCGGGCGTGAAAGCGGGCCAGCTCACGGGGAAAGAACTGATCCCCGACCATCAGCTGGCGCTCAGTACGGTCATTTCGCAGGAATTGCCCGGTGTGGAACTAACTTTGGAAGATGCATTGCATTATCTTCGCAGGGAAGACCTCCGGCTCGGCGAGCCCCTCAAAGGCTGGGCGCTCATGCGATTTCGCGGGATGAACCTGGGATGGGCGAAAATCCTTCCCAACCGTGTCAATAACTACTATCCCAAAGAAATGCGCATTTTGAAATCCGGTATGCCGGAAACATAATATGGACGGGCTTCGCAACGTTCTTACGGATGTGCATAATTCACGTGGATATTTACTTTGCGCGCCAGGAGCCGTAAATTGGATGGAAACTTTTATATTCGTTCCCTTAAAGTATTAGTAAATATGTTAAAGTCAGTAATGTTGGGTGTTTTGATGGCCGGTACGATAAGGGTAGCCGCACAGGATACGCTGTTGGTACAGGGCGCATCGCCCGATCTCTATTTGACGCATTCCGTGAAGAAAGGAGAGACCTGGTACAGCCTCGGCAGGGCTTATGGCCTGAGCCCCAAAGAGATTGCGGCAAGGAATAAGATGGACATGGCGGCCGGACTGAGCCTCGGCAAGTCGGTACTCATCCCTCTCAACAAGAATAATTTCGTGCAAACGAAATCCGCCGGCGCCGGCGTGCGCCCGGTATATCACCGCGTCACCGAAAAAGAAACGCTGTACCGCATTCATGTTAATTACGGCAAAGTACCGCTGGACAATGTGCGGGAATGGAACCGCCTTTCGGGCGACGGTGTGCAGAAAGATGCGTTCCTCATCGTAGGGTACGTAAAAGGCAGCGGCCAATCGGTCGTATTGCCCACCGCATCTGCGTCTACGCCTCCTCCTGCCACGGAAGCCCCGGTAGCCGCCGTGCCAAAGCCGGTGGAGAAGCCGCAGGTCGTGGAAAGCAAGCCGGTAGTGGCTGCGAGCCAGCCTGCCGCGCCGGAAAACAAGCCTGTGGCCAAACCGCCCGTTGAAAATAAACCAGTATCCTCCAATAGCCAAACCGCCGCCCCGGAGTCCAAACCCGCAGAGAAGGTGCCGACCAGCCTGGGCCGTACGCCCGAAGTGCCAGAAGGCGGCTTCGAGGGAATGTTCAACCAGCAAACCGGCAATGGCCGCGATGTGACGAAGGAGAAAGGCCCCGGCTCCTGGTTCAAAAGCAATGCAGTGGTAGGTTCCGGCAAATATTACGCCCTGCATAATTCCGTTCCGCGCGGCACCATCGTGAAGGTAACCAACCCGCTCACCGGCCGCTCCGTGTACGCCAAAGTGCTCGACGCCATCCCGCAGCTGAAAGCCAATGCGAACCTCATCATCAAACTGAGCGACGCCGCGCAGGATGCCCTCGGCATCAGCGAAAGCCGCTTCTACTGCGAGCTGAGCTACGAAGACCTGAAATAGAAGTCAATACTGCATAAATAAAAACGGGGCCCTGTCACCAGGCGCCCCGTTTTTATTGTAAGGATATCCGGTATCCGGATTGGGATCCCCGTAAAAATAATTTTCCCGCTACTCGAAACGGAATCCCCGCAGAAATTCTTCCACGCCCATCTTCTTTTTTCCTTCCAGCTGGAGTTCCAGCACATTCAGGAAACCGCCGCGCGCGGCGAATTTGAGATACGTTTTTTTATCGCTGACCACGCTGCCGGGCTGATGTACGTGCGCAACGGCATCCGTGGTGGCTTTGTAGATTTTCAGGGTTTTGCCCTGCAGCATCGTAAATGCGGCGGGATAGGGGCTGAGGCCGCGAACGCGGTTGTAGACCTGCTCCAGTGGCTGTTCCCAATCGATTTTGCAATCTTCTTTGAAGATTTTCGGCGCATGTTTCAGTTCGCCGGCGTCGATATCGTCTTGCGGCTGGCCCTGGAGATTTCCTTCTTTGAGCGCGGCCACGGTACGCAGGAGCGTTTCGGCACCGGCCTGCATGAGCGCGTCGTGCAGTTCGCCGGCGGTTTCGTCGGGGCGGATGGGCACTTCCGATTTGAAAAGGATATTACCCGTATCGATTTCGTGCTGGAGCTTAAAGGTAGTAACGCCGCTCTTGCTTTCGCCGTTGATGATGGCCCAGTTGATGGGCGCCGCGCCGCGGTATTGCGGCAGCAGCGAGGCATGCACGTTGATGGTGCCCAGCGGCGGCATGTTCCACACCAGTTCCGGCAGCATGCGGAAAGCGACCACCACCTGGAGGTCTGCCCGGTATCCGCGCAGTTCTTCGAGGAACGCGGGGTTTTTCAGTTTTTCGGGTTGCAACACGGGGATGTTGTGCGCCACGGCATATTGCTTCACGGCGCTTTGCTGGAGCTGGAGCCCGCGGCCGGCCGGTTTGTCGGGCGCGGTGATCGCCGCCACTACATTGTACCCGGCTTTTACCAGCGCATCGAGCGAGGCAACGGCGAAGTCGGGCGTTCCCATAAAAATGATTCTCATGGGTGCAAATGTATTCAATTTAGAAATCGGTATACAACAGGTATTTCTTCCGGATGGATGCGAAACGGTTCAGGCCGGGTTCCCAGCTTTTGCGGATCGCCTCGGCGGAAAGGCCCTGCTGTATTTGTTTCCGGAGGACGTCGCTGCCCGCCAGCTTATCGAAAAAGTTATTGAAGAAACGCGCTTTTTCAGGGAAAAGCTGATAGGCGTTGAGGATGAAGCTCAGATCGATCTCGTCTGCCTTCGGGTCGATCGTGGTAAGGTCGAAGCCGTAGCAGGTGGAGTCCATCAACACGGGCGATTTAGCGCCGGGTACGCTTTTAGGTGTAAAGGAGAAAAGATTTTTGGGCAGCAGCGGGTGGCCGTACACCTGGAAAGGCTTGTCCGTTCCGCGGCCAAGGCTGAAAACCGTTCCCTCGAACAGGCAGGTAGACGCGTACAGGTAAATGCTCCGCATATTGGGCAGGTTCGGCGATGGTTTCACCGGCAGTTGGTACATAGTGGTGTGGTCGTAGTTTTCGCAGGGTACGACCGTGAGCCGGCAGCGCACTTTCCCCGCCAGCCAGCCTTCGCCGTTGAGCATTTGCGCGTATTCCGCCACGGTCATGCCATGCACGGTAGGGATGGGCTGCATGCCCACGAAGGAGCGGTAGTTGGTATCGAGGACGGGCCCGTCGATATAATGGCCGTTGGGATTGGGGCGGTCGAGGACGATGAGGGGCTTGCCGAATTTCGCGGCCGATTCCATGAGCTCCTGCAGCGTGGAGATGTAGGTATAGAACCGGGTGCCCACGTCCTGCACATCAAAAACAAGGATGTCCACATCCGCGAGGTCGGCCGCGTCGGCCTGCCGGTGTTTGCCGTAGAGGGAAACGATCGGCAGCCCCGTACGCTCGTCGCGGCTGTTGCCGACCTTCTCGCCGGCGTCTGCCATCCCCCGGAAGCCGTGCTCCGGACTGAAAATCTTGACGATATTGACTTTGAGCGCCAGGAGAGAGTCTACGAGGTGAACACCCGGGCGGACCATGGCGGTCTGGTTCACGAGCATGCCCACCCGTTTGCCTTTCAGGAGGGGGAGGTAAACATCGGTCCGCTCTGCGCCGGTGCGCACGTTCGCGTCTTGCGCCCAAACGGCCATGGGGAAGCAACAGAGGATCAGTAGTTTCAGGAATCGTGTCATGCGAATATCGGGTTGAAATCAACAAAATAAGCCTGCTTTCCGTAAATAAAAAACAAAAAACGTACCTTCACCTTCTATTATCTTATTTTAAAAAATTTATATGCAACAAGTTAAGACCGGTGATACCGTTCGCGTGCACTACCACGGACGGTTACAAAATGGCCAGACTTTTGACTCCTCCGAAGGCAGAGATCCGCTTGAGTTCAAGGTGGGCTCCGGTATGGTGATCAAGGGTTTTGACAACGGTGTCCTCGATATGAAGCCTGGTGATAAAAGAACGCTGAACATCCCGGTTGATGAAGCATACGGCGCAAAAAGCCCCGAGCTGATCATGGAGTTCCCCAAAGCGAACATCCCGGCCGACCTGAATCCGCAGGTAGGTATGGACCTCCAGATGAGCAACCCCCAGGGCCAGGTATTCCCGGTGAAGGTGGTAGCTATCACAGAGGAATTCATCACCCTGGATGCGAACCATCCCCTCGCCGGCGAGCCCCTCGTTTTCGACATCGAACTGGTAGAGATCGTTTAATCAGCGATCGTTCCATCATACAATTCCTGAAAGTAAAAAGTGGTCCGCTGCTTTTTACTTTCCCTTTTTTAGACCCTTCCCATATGGACAAGAAATATGCATATTCCGTCACCGAACGCTTCCTCCGCTACGTGACGGTAGACACCCAATCCGATCCGCAGAGCGAAACATTCCCTTCCACCGAAAAGCAAAAAGACCTGGGCCGCATATTGGTACAGGAATTGCAGCAAATCGGCATCGCAGACGCCGAGCTGGACGAGCACGGGTATGTATATGCCACCATCCCCGCCACTTCCGACAAGCCGGTGCCCGTTATCTGCCTTTGCGCGCATATGGACACGGTGCCCGATTGCTCCGGGAAAGACGTGAAGCCTATCGTACATAAAAAATACGACGGAAAAGACATCATCCTGCCCGACGATCCCTCGCAGATCATCTCCGTGAAGGAACATCCGTACCTCTCGCAGAAGATCGGTGACGACATCATCACCGCCAGCGGCAAAACCTTGCTGGGGGCGGATAACAAGGCAGGCGTGGCCGAAATCATGGACGCTGCGCAGTATTTCATCCAGCATCCGGAAGTGCCGCATGGCAAAATCCGCATCCTCTTCACGCCCGACGAAGAAGTGGGCAGGGGCGTACAGCATGTAGACATGCAGAAGCTGGGCGCTGAATTCGGATATACGCTCGACGGGGGAGAACTGGGCGCGCTGGAAGACGAGACTTTCTCGGCAGACGGCGTCAAGATCACCATCCAGGGCGTGAGCGCGCATCCGGGAGCGGCGAAAGGCAAACTTGTTAGTGCCATCAAGATCGCTGCGGAGATCCTGCATTCGTTGCCGAAAGACATTCTCAGCCCGGAAACCACCGAAGACCGCCAGGGTTTCATTCATCCCGTGCGCATCGAAGGGATCGTGGAGAAGGCGGAGATCGAATTCATCATCCGCGATTTTACGACGGCGGAATTGGAAGGGCACGAGTTTTACCTCCGCAAGATCATGGAGAACGTAGTGTCCAAACACCCCGGTGCCACGGGCACTTTCCAGGTGAAGGAACAATACCGCAACATGAAAGAGGTGCTCGACAAGTTCCCGCAGGTGTCCGCCAACGCGGAAGAAGCGATCCGCAGGGCGGGTGTGGAACCTTTGAAAATGAGCATCCGCGGCGGGACCGACGGTTCCCGGCTCTCGTTTATGGGCCTTCCCTGCCCGAACATCTTTACCGGCGAAATGGCGCTGCATTCCAAGCACGAATTCGTGAGCGTGCAGGATATGGAGAAAGCCGTTGATGTGATCATCCAGCTCGCTCGTGTATGGGAGGAGCGCGCCGTATAATTTATTGCCGGGGAATGCGTTTTTATTATTACTTTGATCCCTTGTTAATACAAAAAAGAACGAAAATTTAATACATGTTGCTAGGACTCGTAACGCTTATGCAGGACTCGCTGCTGTTGCCGAAGGCCGACACCGTGGCCACGGCCGCACAAGGGGCCGCCACCGCCGCGCAGGAAATGAAGCTGTGGGATATGATCGTGAAAGGCGGACCGCTGATGATCCCGCTCGGGGTGCTTTCCGTGATCGCTATTTATGTGTTCGTGGAAAGATACCTCACCATCGCCCGCGCCGGCAAGCTCGAAAGCAATTTCATGCCGATGATCCGCGATCACATCACTTCCGACAATATTTCCGCCGCCCGTTCGCTTTCCAAGAACACGCAGGGCCCCATCGCGCGGATGATCGATAAAGGCATCCAGCGTATCGGCAAACCGGTAGACAGCATCGAGAAATCGATGGAGAACGTCGGCAAGCTGGAAGTATATAAAATGGAA
Organism: Chitinophaga sp. NPDC101104; assembly: GCF_050277495.1. Lineage (NCBI taxonomy): Bacteria > Pseudomonadati > Bacteroidota > Chitinophagia > Chitinophagales > Chitinophagaceae > Chitinophaga > Chitinophaga sp. NPDC101104. Next base: position 399,084 of record NZ_JBNNSF010000002.1, read on the forward strand.
AAGAACCTCGTGATCCTGTCCATCATCGCCGGCATCGCCCCGATGTTCGGGTTTTTGGGCACCATCGCCGGGATGATCCAGACGTTTTTCAACATCTCCCAGACCTCGGATATTACGCTGAGCACCATCGCCGGCGGTATCTACGTGAAAATGGTGACCTCCGCAGCAGGGCTCATCATCGGCCTCGTGGCGTATGTAGGTTACAGCTACCTGCAGGCGCAGATAGACAAAGTGGTGAACAAGATGGAAGCCGCTTCCTCCGAGTTCATCGACGTGCTGATGGAGCCGGTTAAACGTTAATTTTTCAATAGAAACTGAAGCATCATGAACCTGCGGAGCCGAAATAAAAGACATGCGGAATTGCACAGCGGCGCTTTGAACGATATCCTGTTCATCCTGCTGCTGTTCTTCCTCATCGTCTCCACCCTGGCCAATCCCAACGTCATCAAACTGGCGTTGCCGAAAGCCGCTTCCAACACCAAAGCCAAGCAAACGGTGGTGGTAAGCATAGACGCGGGGCAGAAGTATTTCGTGGGCACCAACCCCGTTAACTTCAGCGAGCTGCAGGCCGCACTCGCCTCAAAAATCCCCGCCGGCGAAGTGGACCCCACCATCGTCATCAACGCGGAAGAATCCGTGCCCATCAGCGCCGTGGTTTCCGTCATGCAGATCGCACGGGAACTGGGCGCCAAAACGGTACTGGGCACCGCCAAGCCGCAAAACGCGCCAAAACGGTAAACGAAAAAGGAACTTACGGACTATAATTAACTGCATCCATAAAGGGTGCAGTTTTTTTATGCCTTGGTGGCGCGCACCATCCGGTCTTTCCCGAACATGTCTTTTTTAAGAATAACATCGGTGAACTTTTGCTGGAGGAGTTCTTTCTTCACCGCTTCCCCGTAATCTTCATGTATCTCGAAATACAGTCTGCCACCGGGTTCCAGGCGCTCCTGGGCCAGCTGGCCGATGCGGCGGTAGAAAAGCAGGGGATCGTTGTCGGGGACGAACAGCGCCGTTGCCGGCTCGAACTGCTGCACGTTGGTGTCCATGCCCGCTTTTTCCTTTTGGGGGATGTAAGGCGGGTTGCTGACGATGACGTTGAGGGCGGGAAGGGGAGCGGCGGCCTGCGGGTCGAGCACATCCTGCCGGATGAAATTGACGGGCGCATGCTGCATTTGCGCGTTGCGGGCCGCGATTTCCAGGGCGCCGGGGCTCACGTCCATGGCCCAGATATCGGCGGATGGCCAGTGTTTTTTCAGGGCGATGGGGATACATCCGCTGCCGGTACCAATATCCAGCAGGCGCAGGGCAGGTTGGGAAGGATGGTCGAGCAGTACCCATTCCACCAGTTCTTCCGTTTCCGGTCGTGGGATCAGGACCTGGTCAGACACAATGAGCTCCATGCCGTAAAACCAGCTTTTACCGGTGATATGCTGGATGGGCCTGCCGGAAAGCAGTTGCGCCAGGCCCTCCCGGTACTGCGATTCCCACCGGGGCGGGAGGTCCATATCCTTATGCACGATACGGTCCAGCTTGCCGAGCCCCGTGATGTGCTCCATGAGCAAATGCGCGATATTGGCGGCTTCTCGGGCGTCGTACAGGGGGCGGATGGCATTGGTCAGTTCTGCGAAAGCGGATTGGATGGTCATGTTATACGGCAAATCAGCGGAAAATCGCCGCTGAAACGATATTTTTGCAAATATCTCATTTACGACGCAATGATAGACCATCACCCGCACGAATTTTTTATGCGACGTTGCATCGACCTGGCGCTCAAGGGCTCCGGGCATGCCGCGCCCAACCCCATGGTGGGCGCTGTGCTCGTGCATGAAGGCATCATCATCGGCGAAGGGTATCACCACTATTGGGGAGGCCCACACGCCGAGGTCAACTGCGTCAACTCCGTGCCGCCCGAACTGCAGGAACTGATCCCCCGGTCTACCCTCTACGTATCCCTCGAGCCCTGCGCCCATCACGGCAAAACGCCGCCCTGCGCCGATCTCGTGGTTTCGCAGAATATCCCGGAAGTAGTGATAGGATGTGTCGACGCTTTCTCGAAAGTGGCCGGCAAAGGCATCGAAAAACTCCGCAACGCAGGCATCAACGTGACCGTGGGCGTACTGGAAGCGGAATGCCGCCACCTCAACCGGCGCTTCTTCACCTTCCACGAACAGCAACGGCCCTACGTGGTCCTCAAATGGGCGCAATCGGCCGACGGATTCATCGCCCCCGCCAACCGTGAGCCCGTACGCATCTCAAACCCGTTTGCGGATCGGCTGGTACATCGCTGGAGAACGGAAGAAGCGGGGATCATGGTGGGAACACAAACTGCTTTGCTGGATAACCCGCGGCTCACCGCCAGGCTCTGGCCGGGCAAATCGCCCGTCCGCATCGTGCTCGACCTGCAGGATAAAGTGCCGGGGAGCCATTATGTGAAAGACGGTTCCGTGCGCACCCTCATCCTCACCTCCGCCGAAATCGACACCGCCCGGCCCCTCGTGCCGCAGGTGCTCGCGCAACTGCACAGGGAATCCGTGCTGAGCGTGATCGTGGAAGGCGGCGCCGTGCTGCTGCAGCAATTCATCAGCGGCGGGCATTGGGACGAAGCACGCATCATCACCGGGCAATCGGCATTGGGCGGCGGCCTTTCCGCGCCTGTGCTCAAAAACGCCCGCATGCTCGAAAGCAACCACATCGCCGGCGACCGGATCGACATCTTCGTTCCCGCCGCGCATTAAACCCAGGAAATGAACGTTTACTATACGATTGAGAAAAAGTCAACAGCTGAATTCAAAGACCGCGGAAGCAAATTCCTCGCATACGCCTTCCCGGTAAAAAATGCCGACCAGGTGAAAGAATGCCTGCAGGAAGTGAAGAAGGAACACCCCAAAGCCACGCACCACTGCTACGCATATAGGCTGGGGACAGACGGCCTCCAGTTCCGCGCGGTAGACGACGGCGAGCCGGCGGGATCGGCCGGGAAGCCCATTCTCGGGCAGATCGACAGCAAACAGCTGACCGACGTGCTCGTGGTAGTGGTACGGTATTTCGGGGGAACATTGCTCGGCGTGCCCGGGCTGATCAACGCCTATAAAATGAGTTGCGCGCTGGTGCTGCAACTGGTGCCGGCCATTCAGAAAAACGTGGAAGCGCGGTTCCAGCTGATATTCGACTATACGATCCTCAACGATGTGATGATGGTGGTGAAGCAAAATAACTGCACCATTTTGCAACAGGATATCCAGCTGTTCTGCAGCATGGAGATCGGTATCCCCAAAGCCAGTCTGGACCTCACTTTGCTCCGGCTGCGCGATATCTACAACCTCGAGATCAAGCAACTTTGATCAGGGGAGCGCGGCCGTAATTTCTTTCAGCGTAACGCCGAATATTTTCTTCGTGATCTCGCCGAGATGCTTCTCGCTGCCTTCCAGGTGGATGGTGCGGTGGAAGTGCTGCATCCTGCCTTTGGGCTTCAGCAATGCAGCCGGCGAAGAGCTTTGTATTTCCAGGAAACGGCCGGGGGCGCTGGTATCGCCGGGCCCGTTGTTGCGGATGCGGAAAACTTCCGCGCGCGCATCTGACGCGGTTTCGCCCAGGTAGAGCTGCGCCTGGCGCGGCATGGTGAACTGGATTACGGTCAAAACGCCGCGCTCCGGATCGTAAATACCCATGAAATTCAGCGCCGCAGCCTGTTGTACCCCGAGTTCCGCTTCGAAATTTCCGTCGGCCCTGAAAAACGCGACGTTGTTCTTCATCACGAAACGCTCTTTGGGCAAAGGTGCTACGGAACTAACGTTGCCGCCCGGCTTCAGCGGAATGATGGCGATGGAATTGGCGCTGACCGGGAACATGCCGCGGACGCGGATGGCCGTGGTGCCGAACGCCGTATCCCAGCGATGGGTACCGGTGTTGACGATGATATTGTCTGTATGGAACCCCACGGCATGCACGCTCCGGTGGATGTCTGCGCCGAGGTAATTATGGAGATCGCGGCGGGAGAGGAGCGAAATGGTGCGGGAGATATTGGCGTTTAAAATGGTCCCTTTCGCGCTGGGGAGGTTGATATTGCCTTCGTAGACGGTAACGCCTCTGGCGGAGGAAACCTGCCGCAAAACGGCGGAATCGCGCAGCGGATCGGGAATGGCGGTGGCAGCAGCCGAATCGGCGGAACCATGCGCCGGGAATTGAAGGGCGCTGTCGGGCGAAGGGCCCAGCAGCAGCCGGTCTTCTCCGCCGAAAGTGCTGAAATGATATTGCTTGCCGTTTTCGATGGTGCCGTAATTGAGCCACCCGAAACTGCGCCCGTCGTCGGCCACGGTGGAAGTGACGACACGCCCTTGCCAGGCGCTCACGATGGCGATGGAAGACTTACTGGTGCTGTCTTTCAAAATGGCCGGCGATGTAAAATCGCGCAGGAAGGCGAGGTCTTCCGCGAAATTGTCTGGCCGCGATATGGTTTCTGCCTGTTGGACAGGGGCCTTTGATCCCCCCGGTTTGTTGTTGCAGGCGAACAACAGCGAAAGGAAGCATAAGGCCGGAATGGATTTATGCATAGAAGAATAGTCTCGCAATCTAAAGATTGTACAATGATAAATCAATTTCTTTAATAACGGTAAGCACACATTTGCAGTATGGGCGCGGGCTACAAAGTTTTCGACTGCACAGCGGAAAATTTTTTTCAAGTTTTTTGAGAATATTATTTGCTGAATTCAAACTCTTTCCTATTTTTGCAATCCCAAAACGGACAAGCGGAAGTAGCTCATTTGGTAGAGCACGACCTTGCCAAGGTCGGGGTGGCCGGTTCGAGCCCGGTCTTCCGCTCAGAAACAGAAGCCTGATTGCATTGCAGTCAGGCTTTTTTGTTAGATATAATTCATTCTTTCTCAATCAGTTCCGCCGGTCTTCATCGATGTTCGGCTGGTGGATGGGTTTCCCTTAGATTTTGACGTGTTGCAGCTTGTTTGCAGGCATTTTGCAGGTGCAAGCAGGTAATTGCGCGCGATGGCTGTTTTGGCGGCTGTATCGGGCTGGTTGGATGGGATGGTTTGTAGCTTTCCATCTTTCATCGATCTGCTTTTATCATTCAAGGCCAACCCATGTAATCCGGCAGGAATTTTACTGCATATCGTGATCTGCTGCTATCATAATCCGGCAGGAATTTCACTGGAGATAATGGTAAGGAAAGATTACGAAGCGGGGTGGGAAAAACTGACGAAAATCATCCTGCGGAAAGGCGTAAAAGGAGCGGAAGCGGCATAAAAAAAGCCGCACTTTTCAGTACGGCTTCCAATATTTTACATCCGGAGATTATTTGTATTTCGGGTTGTAAAGGGAGCTTTCGTTTACATGTACTTTCGGTTTTTTGTAACGATGCTCAGACAGCTTGTAGCAGCCGCCCAGCACAAAACCCAGTACACAAGCCAGTTTCAGGTAAAACAGGAAACGGGAGGAAGATACCCAGTCGCGGGTGAAGTCATTCTTATTTTCAACTGTATGCTCCATATACATTTTTTTCGCTGTGCAAACTTACAAAGTAAATCGGCAAAGTCCAAATAACCCGTTTATTTCTTGCCTGACTTCGATAATTCGGAGAATTTCCTGCGGTTCAGGAAGTAATAGCGCCAGATCATGATGCCGTGGAATACGCCCTGCAGGTCGAACAGCCGTTTGCGGGGCAGGGTATCGGGCTGGTTTGGGCCCACTTCGCGGCGCCAGCGGTAATAATCGCGGTAGGCGCGGAAGATGGCCGTCATATCTTTCGGTTTGCCGGACACGAGGCTCTTGGCGGCGGCCATCATGTCGAGCGCCAGGCGCTGCGTGAGAATGATCCATTGTTCCTGGAAATGGAGGTTCTTGCGCAGCATGATAAGGTTGTTGCGGAAATTGAGGTAGAGCTTCCGCGGATTCCCCTGCGGAAGGCTCCCGCCGCCCACATGGTACACCACCGAATCCGGACAATACCCGATCCGGTAGCCCGCCCGTTGCAACCGCCAGCAAAGGTCCACCTCTTCCATATGCGCAAAAAAGTAGGGATCGAACCCCCCGGCCTCGAAAAACGCCGAAGACCGGATGAAAAGCGCCGCACCGCTGGCCCAGAAGATGTCTTGCGGCGTATCGTACTGCCCGTTGTCTTTCTCCGTGGTATAAAGGATGCGCCCGCGGCAGAAAGTATACCCCAGGATGTCCATCCAGCCACCCGCCGCTCCGGCATATTCGAAACTGTCCCGCTCGGCCCAGGCGCGCAGCTTGGGCTGGCAGGCCGCCATGTCCGGGTTGGCCAGCATATGCTTCACCACGGGCCCTATCCAGTTGGGCTCCACTTCCACGTCCTGGTTCAGCAACACGAAAATATCGGCCTTCACATGCTGTAAAGCCTCGTTATATCCGCCCGCGAAACCGCTGTTGGAAGCGTTCCGGATGATCTTTACCGTAGGGAAATGCTGTTCGGTAAAAGCCACACTGTCGTCTGTGGAGGCATTGTCGGCCAGGTAAATGTCCAGCTGCCCGTCGTACACTGACGCGCACACGGAGGGCAGGAATTTCTCGAGGAATCCCTTTCCGTTCCAGTTGAGGATAATGACCGCGACCGTTGGCAGCATTGACAAAAGGCGTAAGTTTTGGCTTTTCGGAATTTTTTTAGCGTTGCAAATATGCAACAAAGCCTCCAAATATTACTAAATTAGTTTATTGTTAACGGCTTGCGGGCCGTCATTATTCAAATCCTGATGTTTAAACAAATAATCGGCTGGAAATTTTCGCTGATCGCCGTGGCGGCCGCCATTATCATCACCACCATCTGGTTCGTCAACAACCTGTCCGAAAAAATACGGCAGGAGGAAACGAAGAAAGTGGCCACCTGGGTGGAGGCGAACCAGGAATTGCTGCAGTCGCCTTCGGATGCGAACATCAACCTGGCCGTGCAGATCGTGACGACCAACACCACGATCCCGCTGATCCTGACAGACGAGCAGGGCCGGATCAAAGACCATGCGAACCTCGATTCCGCGCAGATCCTGCGCGATCCGGGGTACCTGGCCCGCCAGCTGGAGGATTTCCGGCGGCAGCACCCGCCGTTCATCATGGCGGTGGATTCGCATTCCAACAACTACATTTATTACGGGGACTCCCTCATCCTGCGGCAGGTGCGGTATTATCCCTATATCCAGCTGCTGGTGGTGGCGCTGTTCATCGCGCTGACGCTCTTCGCGCTGTCGTCCACCAACCGGGCCGTCCAGAACCAGGTTTGGGTGGGCATGGCCAAGGAAACCGCCCACCAGCTGGGCACGCCGCTGTCTTCCATGGAAGCCTGGGTGGAAATCCTGAAGGAAACCGCAGAAGTACGGCCCCTCGCCACGGAGCTGGCCAAGGATGTGGACCGCCTCAAGCTGATTACCGACCGGTTTTCCAAGATCGGCAGCGTCCCCAACCTGGAAGAGCGGAATGTAGTGGAGCAGGTGGCGGCCGTGATGGCATATATCAAGAAGCGGGCGCCCCAGAAAGTCAATTTTTCGTTGCAAACGGCCGAGCAGGAAGTAACGGCGATGATTTCGCCCACTTTGTTCGACTGGGTCCTGGAAAACCTCCTGAAAAATGCGCTGGACGCCATGGAAGGGAAGGGCGAGATCCAGGTGCTCATAGAAAACCATTCCGCCCACCTGATCATCGATGTTAGCGATACCGGAAAAGGCATCCCGAAGCGGCTGCAGGAGAAGGTGTTCCACCCGGGGTTCAGCACCAAGAAAAGAGGGTGGGGCCTGGGCCTTTCCCTTGCCAGGCGCATCATCCAGGATTATCACAAAGGGCGGCTGACGGTGAAATCGTCGGAATTGAACAAGGGGACCACCTTCCGGATCTGGCTTAGGAAATAATTTTATTTGGATATTTGTGAAAAGGCTTTATTTTTGCAACCCCAACGCGGAGGTGGCGAAATTGGTAGACGCGCTACTTTGAGGTGGTAGAGCCCGAAAGGGTGTGAGAGTTCGAATCTCTTCCTCCGCACTAAAAGCACTGGTTGAACAATCAACCGGTGCTTTTTTTTATGCCCTTTTTTCCTAACACCGACTCCTATACGAAACGGTTTTTCGCGGGGAAAACGCATGGGGAAAAATTATTTGCGGAATCATCCGGCCGGATGATGCAATTATCAAAAAAGAATTTACTTTTGCGACCCCGACAAACGCGGAGGTGGCGAAATTGGTAGACGCGCTACTTTGAGGTGGTAGAGCCCGAAAGGGTGTGAGAGTTCGAATCTCTTCCTCCGCACACCGTCTTAAAAAGGAGTCATTTCGTGAGAAATGACTCCTTTTTTCATATCTTGTTTACATAATATATTAGTAACCAGCTACAATGACCTTACCGGTCCCATATTTTCTTAATCAATCTGATTAGCTGTACAGCTTTCTTTTCAGATTGCTTTTCCTGAATCGGCTTATCGTTATGCAAAGGCTCGATTGCAATTTCTTCATCACTTTGATCGATTTCGTCATTTTCCATTTCCAGCTCAAAAAGCTCATCTTCGGTTAGCGGCTGCACCAGTCCGGAACCGCCTTTATGCGGAAATTGAACGTAGTCTTCAGGGGGTAACGGCAATGTAGCCTCACATGTCTTCGAACAGAGATTCGCCAACAACGGCATCGCGTCATTCCCTACATAGAGCGTTATCCAGAGCTGGTTTGTTTGTTCATAACTCATTGCCATTCCGCAAACGCTGCATTGCACCCTGTCGCCGGTATAACGGACAGGGTTTTCCGTTAAATCGGGGAAAGCGGTTCTGTATTTGAAATTGCCAAAAAGCGCTCTTGTACTGATCCTGCTATGGTTAAGATTTTTACATTTTGTTATTTCATAGGGGAGCCAATTTAAACCGTATGAAGTATATGGATCGAAGAATTCAAGAGATTCCATTTGCCCGATTTCAGGTGGAATTCGCTTTAGGCTGCTGCCATAAAGCGAGATCTTCCTGACTTTCGTTAATTTAGAGATGCTTTCAGGCAGGGTATGGATTTGAGCGAACAACTCAGCGCCCAGTTCCTTTGAAGGAGTAAACTCATCAAGGTTTTCTTCGGCCACCTTGTCCACATATTCGCAAAGTTTTTTCCATGCTATAGAATTTCTGTCTTGCACGTCATTTTCGATGCGGGGTGTATCATTTTGCATTACCTTAATTTTTCAATGTAGTCGTTTGTATGTCGTTTTCATTTTTGGAGCACGGCGATGGACAAATGTCTGCATACGCCAGCCAGATAATAATGCTAGAATAAATATATAGAAAATGATTTATAAAATGCCGGAGTTTGAATAATAAGGATGCTATGCCGGTAAAAGCAGGAAATGGCTTATTTCCCCCGAAACGTCTCCTTTTTCCTACGCCGCCGTCACCAAAAATCGGCTACCTTTACCACTGCGCAGATACAATGCGCACCAGCGCCTGTAATTTGACCGCAGGCCAAATCATGTGAAATATGGGAACGAACATCAACTGCCCGAACTGCGGACACCTGTTTGTCATGGAAGACGCCATGGCCGCCGAAATCAAGAAAGACCTCCGCGGAAAGATGGAGACCGAGTGGCGCAAGCGCGTGGAGGCCCTCGAAGCCCAGAAATCAGAAATAGAACAAGCCAAAATGCAAATCGTTTTGGAACGCCAGCAAGTCTCCCAAGACAAGCAGCGGCAGGAAGATGAATTGCATAACCGCCTCCAGGCCGAAAAAGCTAAGATGCAGGAAGCCCTGGGCGAGCAGATCCGCAAAAACGTGTCGGCCGATTACGAAAACCAGCTCCGCCTCATGCGCGAAGCACAAATGGCCAACGAAGAAAAGCTGAAACAGGCGCGCCTCCAGGAGCTGGACTTCCTCCGCAAAACACAGGAACTACAGAACCGCGAACAGGAGCTCGATCTCATCCTCCAGAAAAAGATCATCGAAGAACGGAACCATATTACCGAACAGATCCGCCGCGAAGAAAGCGAACGCAATAACATCCGCGAAACCGAATACCAGCTGCGCCTGAAGGAAATGGAAAAGCAGCTCGACGATCAGCGCCGCCTCGCCGAAGAAATGCGCCGGAAAGCCGAACAGGGCTCCATGCAGCTCCAGGGCGAAGTGCAGGAACTGGCGCTGGAAGAAATGCTGCGCGCCGCATTCCCGTTCGATGAAGTGAGCGAAGTCGGTAAAGGAGTGAGAGGGGCGGACTGCATCCAGACCGTCCGCAACCAGTTCGGCCAGGAATGCGGAAGGATCATTTATGAATCCAAGCGCACGAAAGACTTCTCCCGCGAATGGATCGAAAAACTGAAGGCAGACATGCGCTCCCAGGGCGCAGACGTGGCCGTGCTGGTAACGCAGGCGCTGCCCAAGGATATGGACCGCTTCGGCGAAAAGGAAGGCGTCTGGATCTGCACGTTCCAGGAAGTGAAAAGCCTCACGTTCGTACTGCGCGACGCCATCCTCAAAGTCTACAACGCCGTGAAATCGCAGGAAAACAAAGGCGATAAAATGCACCTGCTCTACCATTACCTTACCAGCGGCGAGTTCGCCGAGCAATGGAGCGCCATCCGCGAAGGGTTCCGGTCCATGAAAATATCCATCCAGAAAGAACGCGAAGCCATGGAAAAACTCTGGAAAGCCCGCGAAAAACAACTGGAAAAAGTATTGCTCAACGCCGCCCACATCAAAGGGTCCATCGAAGGCATCGCCGGGAGCGATTCGGTAGACCTGCAATTGCTCGACGATGCCGCCGAAGCATTGCTCGGCCCGCCCGACAATAACAACGAATGACATTTTCAAAAAAAATGTGATATAAACCTTGCGCGGCGGATTTTGCCGTCATACATTTACTACATGAAAAACCAAAAGTATCAATCCGTTATATTCGATCTCGGCGCCGTACTGGTAGACTGGAACCCGCGCTACCTGTACAATAAAGTTTTCAAGACGCCGGAAGAAACGGATTACTTCCTGGAAAATATCTGCACTTCCGACTGGAACGAAATGCAGGACGAAGGCCGCAGCCTGCAAGACGGTACGGAACTGCTCGTAACGGAGCACCCGGCGTTCGAAGCGCAGATCCGCGCGTTCTATGGCAGGTGGAAAGAAATGCTGGGAGGCGATATTCCAGGTACGGTGGAGATACTGAAAGAACTGAAAGATAGCGGTCAATTTAAATTATACGCGCTCACCAACTGGTCCAACGAAACATTTCCCATCGCGCTGATCGAATACCCCTGGCTGCAGTGGTTCGATGGGATCGTGGTGTCTGGCCGGGAAAAAATGCGCAAGCCCCAGGCGGCATTTTATCAGTTGCTGACAGACCGCCACGCGATCGACAAAAGCCAGGCCATCTTTATCGACGATAATCTCCGCAATGTGAAAGCTGCGGAAGCCTTCGGGATCGAATCCATCCACTTCCAATCTCCCGAACAACTGCGCGAAGCTCTCCTCAGCCGCGAAATCCTTTCCAGTCCTGCAGTACAGCAACAACAGTAATATTCCATCCCGTTTTCATATCATCGAAAATATTTATGCAAGCCGCCACCATGGCGGCTTTGCTTTAACATTTCCTTTAGTCAACTTTAACGTTTTTCTGGTAAACGGCCGGTAACATTCACGCGTCTATAGCGTTTGAATAGGAAACAGGCCGGAACGTGCTGTTGATAGGTGTGAAGAATGTAGATGCGTGCCCGCCTGAAGATAGGATGGGCTGCATCGCCGGTCATTTGGCATACTGTAAGGAAATAAAATCGAACGCATATGAAAAGAACAGGACTGATGTTAAGTGCGCTTGCCGCTTTCGTAGTGTTGGTCAGCAGCTGCCGTAAAGAGCCGCTGAACGATATGACTGCGGAAGAGTCGCGCATTTACGTGACCAACTACGACGAAAAGGCTGATTTCACCACATTCAAAACGTTCAGTATAGTGGACTCCGTTGCGGTGATCAGCAACAGGGAGGGCTCCAAAAAAGAATTGACCCAGTACGACCAGCAGCTGTTAGCCCAACTCAAATCACAGATGCAGGCCCGCGGATATACGCTGGTGGACAAAGCGGCGAAACCCGACCTCGCCATGAACGTTAGCCGCATCGACAATACCACTACTTCCATCGGGTACAATCCGGGTTACTGGGCCGGATGGCCGGGTTACTGGGACACCGGTTACTGGGGCTATCCCGGATGGGGATACTGGTTCCCCAGTTATTACAACGTTTTCCGCTATAACGAGAAATCCGTTGCGGTAGACCTGCTCGATCTGAAGAACGCAAAAACCGGCGAAGGCAACAAGCTGACGGCCATCTGGAACGTCATGCTGCGCGGTTCCGGCGTTTGGAACGGCAACAACATCGAAACCATGGTGAAAGCCGTTTTCGACCAGAGCCAGTATCTGAAAACCACTAACTAAGCAAGTGGGATTTTGTAACAGACAGGTAAAGTTAAAATCGACAAGTCATGAAAAGTATTAAAACCATCATAATGGGCCTGGCATTGATCGCCGGCGGCGCCGTTGCCGCCCATGCGCAGAGCCGCCCGCCCCTTTCAGTTAACGTCAATTATTCGATCGCGCAGCAGCTGGGCTCGCTGAAAGATTATGCAGACAAGACCAGTTTCCGCGGCTGGAACGTAGGTGTGCAATATCACCTGAACGATCAGCTGGCAGTGGGTTTGAAGACCGGTTTCGGTGATTTTTATGAAAGGGTGCCGCGTGCCGTGTATCCCGGCAAAGGCGAAGATATTTCCGCCGTGCAGACGCGTACGCTGCAAACCATCCCCATCCTCGCTACCGCGCAATACACATTCACCAAGCCGGACGCAGCCGTGCTGCCGTATGCAGGCCTGGGGATCGGTACCGCGAACATGAATTACGAGAAATACTGGGGCGAGTTCGTGGAGAAAGAAAACAAATGGGCGTTCCAGGTGAGCCCGGAAGTGGGCGTGAACGTGCCTTTCGGGAAATATTCACCGTTTATGTTCAACGCCAGCGTGCAATATAATTATGCGCCGTACAAGCAGTTCGAAATCAAGAATTTCAACACGGTACAGGCCAACATAGGTTTGAAGTTCCATATCCAGTAATAAGGACCACCCATTTAACGGAACATGTGAAGTGGAGGGGCCGCCAATTTGGGCGGCCCCATTTTTTTGCAATCAGGGCTCGCTGAAGAAGCCTTCGGAATATTTTTCGCGGATGGTACCGTCGGTATCTTTATAGATGAAAAACGCTTCCAGTTTAAGTTTCGGGTGTTGCCGGATGAATGCCAGGCCATTTTCCACACCGAGGAGGATGAGCGCATTGTCGTATGCATCGGCCGTCATGGCATCGGGTGCGGTAACGGTGACGGTGATGATGTTGTTGTGGACGGCTTCGCCGGTTTTGGGGTGGATGGTATGGGCGAAACGGGTGCCCCCTTCGTCGAAAAACCGTTGATAATTGCCGCTGGTAGCCACCGCGCGGTCGCTCAGATGCAGCAGCGCCCCGTTGCCGGCGTTCCCGTCTTTCCGCTCTATCCCCACGCTCCAGGGCTGGTTTTTATCGTTGTGGCCTTTCGCCGCCAGTTCTCCGCCCACGTCCACCAGGTAATTCCTGATCCCGCGCGACTGCAGAAATTTTGCGATCACATCGGTCGTATATCCCTGCGCGATGCCGTTGCAGTCGATTTCTACACCATGTTGTTTTTTCAGCAGGTATTTGGCGCGGATGATGAGCTTTTCATAACCCACCCGTGTAAGTGTTTGCCGGATATCCGCATCCGACGGGCGCCCTTTTTTATGCCGCACCACGCCGAAGCCCCAAAGGTCTACGAGCGGTTTCACGGTAATGTCGAACAATCCGTCGGTGATACGGCTCACTTCCTGCGCCTTCCGGACCACAGGGCGCATGTATGCATCCATCACTACTTTTTCACCTTCGTTGAACCGGTTGATGAGCGAACCTGGCTGGTAGAGCGACAGGGAGCGGTCGATCTGCCGGAACAGGGATTCTATTTCGGGTTTGAGCGAAGTGGTGTCTTTACCGAGATATTTCACAATGTAATAGGTGCCTTGTGCTTTCCCGGAGATAGTGACGGTTTGTTGTGCGGCAACGTGGATGGAAGCCAGGAGGCATCCGGCCAGAAAAATTCCCTTCATGCGGCCAAAATAGTAAAACGTCATGAGAAAGCGTTCAGGCCGGTGATATCCATGCCGGTGATGAGGAGATGTACTTCGTGCGTGCCTTCGTAGGTGATGACGCTTTCGAGGTTCATCATGTGGCGCATGACGGGATATTCGCCGCTGATGCCCATGGCGCCGAGGATTTGCCGCGCCTCGCGGGCAATGCGCGTAGCGGTTTCGCAGGCGTTGCGCTTGGCCATGGAGATTTGTTCGGCGGTGTCTTTACCGGCGTTGCGAAGCATGCCGAGGCGCCAGTTGAGGAGTTGCGCTTTGGTGATATCGGTGATCATTTCCGCCAGTTTTTTCTGGATCAGCTGGAACCCGGCGATGGGCCGGCCGAACTGAACGCGCTCTTTCGCATAGCGGAGTGCGGTGTCGTAACAATCCATCGCCGCGCCGATCGCGCCCCATGCAATGCCGTAACGGGCAGACGACAGGCAGGAGAGGGGCGCCCGCAGCCCACGGGCTTCGGGCAGCAGATTGGTTTTCGGGATGCGGACGTTGTCGAGCACCAACTCGCCGGTGGCACTGGCCCGGAGGCTCCATTTGCCTTTGGTTTCCGGTGTCGAAAACCCTTCCATCCCGCGCTCCACGATCACGCCGCGCACCTTGCCTTCGGGATCTTTCGCCCAAACCAGGGCAATGTCGGCGAAGGGGGCGTTGGAAATCCACATCTTCGCGCCGTTCAGTAATATATGGTCGCCGTCGTCATCGAAATAAGTCAGCATACCCGCCGGATTGGAACCGAAATCGGGCTCCGTGAGCCCGAAGCAGCCCATCATTTCCCCGCTGGCCAGGCGCGGCAGGAAACGCTTTTTCTGTTCTTCGCTGCCGAACGCAAAAATGGGGTACATGACCAGGGAGCCCTGGACGGACGCCGTAGACCGGATGCCGCTGTCGCCACGCTCCAGCTCCTGCATCATGAGGCCGTAGGAAATATGGTCCATCCCGCCGCCACCGTACTCCGCGGGGATCGTGGGGCCGAAGCAGCCGAGCGCCCCCAGCGGCCGGAGAATATGATGCGGGAACTCCGCACGCTGGCAGCAGTCGTCGATGATCGGGCTGATCTCTTTCTTCACCCAGTCGCGCACCGCGGAGCGCACGAGACGGTGCTCGTCTGTCAACAATTCGTCGATGGCGTAATAATCGGGCGATTGGAATAAATCCTGGTGCATGGTGTTAGATTTTTGCTGTATCTCCGAATTTACGGAATTACGCCAAAGTTGTACCTTCGGCCGGCAAATCTGTCGCTTATGGCCAAATTGATACCTGTGTTCCTGCTGGGCGTTTTCCTGACGTTCGTGATCGCCAGTTTTTCTTCCCGGCTGAAACAAAAGCCGGAAGGAACGGTGACGCTTCCGCCCGCCACGGCGGATTCCCTGGCACAGGCTACCATCGTACAGCAGTACTGGATGGTTTTTTTCCGGAATGGCGACCATATGCAGCAAGACCCCGCGTCTGCCGCGTTGATAGACGAAGCGCACGTGCTCCACATCCGCAACCTCACCCGCGAAGGCAAAATGATGCTGGCCGGCGCGTTTGCGGAATATGATGATCTGCGGGGGATGTATGTATTGAAAGCGGCCGACAGCCTCGATGCGGTAAACATGGTATTGGCGGATACAGCCGTGGCGACGGGCCGCCTCCGGTTCGACATCAAGCCCTGGTGGACGGCCCGCAACTGCGTTTTCAAATAAGCCTTCCCAAAAACGGAAACGCCCCCGGCCGGGAGCGTTTCACTATGATTTCCAATAACTTTTACCGGGGTTGACTTACAGGTAAGTCGCCATTTCCGCCTGAAGGGCCTGCGCCGCGGCGCGCGCGTCTTCCGCGAACTTCTCGTCGTTACCGGCGTAGATCACGGCGCGACTGGCATTGACCAGCAGCCCTACATCACCGTTCATCCCCTTTTCGGAAATATCCCTGAGGCTGCCGCCCTGCGCGCCCACACCGGGCACGAGGAGGAAGTGGTCTGGGACGATCTTGCGGATAGAGGCTACGGAATCCGCCTGTGTTGCGCCCACTACGAACATCATATTGTCCGGCGTGCCCCAGGATGCGCAGGTGCGCAGCACTTTTTCGTACAAAAGGCCGTCGCCGGCGGGTTGCAGCTGGAAGTCGGCGCTGCCGGCGTTGCTGGTGAGGCCGAGCACGATGGCGAATTTGTCGCTGAAACCGAGGAAGGGCTCCACGCTGTCGCGGCCCATGTACGGCGCTACGGTCACGGAGTCGAAGCCGTAGGTCTCGTAGAAGGTTTTGGCGTAATAGGTAGACGTGTTGCCGATATCGCCGCGTTTGGCGTCGGCGATGGTGAATACGGTTTTAGGAATATACTCGATGGTGCGCTGGAGGCTTTCCCATCCGCGGATGCCCTGGCACTCGTAAAATGCGGTGTTGATTTTGTAGGCGACGCAAAGGTCGTGCGTGGCGTCGATGATGGCTTTGTTGAAGGCGAACATCGGGTCGGGGTGGGAATGCAGGTGTTTGGGAATCTTCTGCATGTCCGTATCCAGACCGATACATAAGTAAGATTTCCTGTCCCTGATGAGCTGCACCAATTCCTGTCTATTCATAATATGTTTTCAGTGTTAGCGCGAATTTCCGGCATTTTTGTCAATTCCTGATTTTGATTTTCCGATTTTCCTTCTTAATTTTTCCCCGGTCCACGATTGTCGAAAAACTGATTTCCATGAAACTTTATCAAAAATTACTGTTCGCCCTCCTCTTTTGCCTGCCTTTTATGCAATCGAATGCACAGAAGCGCGGATTGCCGAAAATAGGCGTGGCTACGTCTATGGAGAACGACAGTCTCCTTGCTGCGGCCGGGTTTGCGCATATCGAGGAAGGCGCGAGGAAGCTGTTCGCCCCGTCTGTCCCAGACACGGCCTATCACCGGTTCCTGGGCAGGATCCGGGCCATGAAGCTCGACCTTGTCACCTGCAACCTCTTCCTTCCCGGCACCATCCGGCTCACGGGCAGGGAAGCCAATGAAAAGGAAATTCTCGGGTATGTAGACACCCTCATGCAGCGCGCCAGGGAAGCGGGCGTAAAGATCATCGTGTTCGGTTCGGCCGGCGCGCGGAAATTGCAGGAAGGGCAGGATTCGGCCACCGCGCTGCGCGAGCTGATCGCCATTTCCCGGAAAATGGCCGACGTGGCGAAGAAATACGACCGCATCATCGCCATGGAAAATCTCAACAAGTCGGAAGATAACTTCATTAACAGTCTTTCCATCGTCACCCACATCGCCCAAGCCGTCAATCATCCCAATTTCCGGGTAACGGTGGATATTTACCACATGCTGCGCGAAGGGGAAGATCCCGCATCGATCCTTGCCGCGGCGCCGTACCTGGTGCATTGCCATATCGCGGAGAAGGAGGGGCGGCGTGCCCCCGGCACGGCGGGCCAGGATTTCAGACCGTATCTCGCCATGCTGAAGAAAGCGGGGTACAAAGGCCGCATCACCATGGAATGCGGATGGAAGAACATGCCGGAAGAATGCAGGCCTGCATTGGCGTATCTCACCCAACAACTGAACGAAGCTTACGAGTAATCAACCCAACAATCATAAAATCATTCCACTATGACTATTAGCAACAAGAACCGCCGCGAATTCCTGAAACTCTCCATGATGGGGGGCGCCGGCGTGGCGCTCAGCGCCATGGGCATGCCGGCCAGCAGCTATGCCCGCATCCTGGGAGCGAATGACCGCGTGAACGTGGGCGTGGTCGGCTTTTCCGACCGTTTCCGCCAGGCGCTCATGCCCTGTTTCCTCAACAATTACAAAGACCTGAATTTCGACATCGTAGCCGTGTCCGACATCTGGAAGCGCCGCCGCGAAGAGGGGAAATCCGTACTGGAAGGCAAGCTCGGCCGCTCCGTTCAGGCCTGTGTGAATAACGACGAACTGTACCGGATCAAGGACCTCGACGCGGTGATGATCGCCACGGCCGATTTCCAGCACGCCTTCCATACCATCGAAGCCGTGAATAACAAGAAAGACGTGTATTGCGAAAAGCCCTTCGCCGAAACGATGGAAGACGCCCGCAATGCGCTCAAGGCCGTGAAAGCCTCCAATCGCGTGTTCCAGGTGGGCACGCAGCGCCGCAGCGGCCCTGGGTACCATGCCGCGGCCAAATTCATCCAGGAAGGCAAATTCGGCCCCATCACCATGGTGGAAATGACCTGGAACGTGAATCAGCCTGGCCGTTGGCGCCGGCCCGACCTGGTCAGCGAAATCCGCCAGGCCGACGTAGACTTCGCCCGGTTCCATTGCACCCGCCCGAAAGAAAACTGGGACCCCCGCAAATACCTCGAGTACCGCCTCTTCTGGCCATATTCCTCCGGCATCTTCGGCCAGTGGATGACGCACCAGATCGATACCGTGCATTGGTTCTCCGGCCTCGAACATCCGCGCAGCGTTGTGGCCGGCGGCGGCATTTACCAGTGGAAAGACGGGCGCACCAACGCGGATACGCTCACCGCGGTACTGGAATACGGCCCGCAGAACGATCCTTCGTCGGGCTTCCAGGTGGTGTACAGCTCGCGTTTCCATAACTCCGCGGGCGGTACCAAAGAGTTGTATTATTCCAACGGCGGGATGATCGACATGAGCACCAACAAGATTTCCCCCAACGGCGGCCTCCGCGAAAAAGAAGCGGCGGCGATGGGCCTGAAAGCGAACCTGCTGCCCGAAATGAGCCTCGCGGCCGCGGCCGGCGTAGAAGCGGGCGCCAACACCGGCGGAGACGATACCACCAACGCCCACGTCCGCAACTGGATGGATTGCGTGCGCAGGCAGGACCTGAAAACCAACGCGCCCATCGAAGCGGCGTACAGCCACTCCATCGCCCTCATCATGGGCACGGCGGCTTACCGCACGGGACTGCGCGCTACGTTCGACGAAGCGAAACAGGACGTGATGGTTGGCGGGAAAGTATTTACCCTGTAGTTTTTTATTGCACGCATAAACGAAGGCGCGCGGGCCGGACGGGTTACTGTCCGGCCTGCCGTCTTTTCGCCATTTCCTCCGCGATCTCCGCCGCCTGTGTATCGCCCGTGGCGTTGAGGTGCGAGATGATGTTGGCGTAATCGCGGTCGTTGCGGTTCTGGCTCAGTTTGAAGCGCGTCTCGATTTTATCCAGCGACATTTCGAAGCCGGTGATCGCTTTAAGACTGGCCTGCATGGCTTTTTCCGGGATGTCGGCCATGCGGACGGGATGTTCGGACGAGGCTTCATATTTGTTCATCAGGCCGGTGAGGGATTCGACCAGTTCCGCTTCCGAGAGGATGCGCAGTTTGCCGTAGATATGCACGGCGATGTAGTTCCATGTGGGGATTTTTTCCTTTTCGTACCAGGAAGAGGAGATGTAGGCGTGGGGATCGGTGAAAACGGCGAGGAATGTTTGCCCGGACCTGAAATCTTCCGTTTGGGGATTTGCGTTGGCGAGGTGGCCTCTCAGCACGTAGGAGCCCGGTGCCTTTTCTTCCAGTTCTACCGGGATGTGGGTGCCGTAGGGGACGCCGTCGTGCACGCTCAGCAGCAATGCGAAGGCGTGTTTGCGGATAAAAGCGGCAATGGTTTCGAAATCGTGTTCTTCTGTTTGCTTAGGGGTGTACATGTTGATAAGTATGATTATTTGTGATATATTGTTTGACATTTAATCCCGATACCATGGACCCAATAGTTCCCGTTATGCCTGCCGAAGGGCAGGAGCCTGCGTTCCCCACGCTGGTCAAGCGCATTCAATCTTCTTTTATCGACCTGTTATTTATTGTGCTGCTAATGTTGCCGGCGTCGCGGTTGCTGGACGGCCTGGGCGAGGGGGCGCCGGAATGGATCAATATCGTCATTTTCCTGGCGCTCTGGGGCGTGTATGAACCGCTGTGTACGGCTATCGGGTGTACGGTAGGCAACTGGGTCACCGGTATCAGGGTGCGCCGGTCGGCCGATATCCGTAAAAAGATCCCGATCTGGGCGGCATATGCGCGTTATGCGTTGAAATGCCTGCTGGGGTGGCTTTCGTTCGTCACGGTCCACTTCAATCCCGAGCGCCGGGCCATTCACGACCTCGGCGCCGGGAGTGTAGTGGTGCTGAAGCATTCGTTGCCTTAGCGCTCCGTGATCTCCACGATCTTGGTGGGCGCGATGTTGGCATTGCGCATCGCGATATTGCGGGCGGTATTGCCGGCGAATTCGGTGAAGGCTTTCTGCGTAACGGGATCGTTGCCGGTGATGGCCGGAACGCCGTCGTCGCCACCTTCGCGGATGCTCTGGACCAGCGGTATCTGGCCGAGGAACGGGATTTCCAGTTCTTCCGCGAGGCGCATGCCGCCTTCTTTCCCGAAGATGTAATATTTG
Organism: Chitinophaga sp. NPDC101104; assembly: GCF_050277495.1. Taxonomy (NCBI): domain Bacteria; kingdom Pseudomonadati; phylum Bacteroidota; class Chitinophagia; order Chitinophagales; family Chitinophagaceae; genus Chitinophaga; species Chitinophaga sp. NPDC101104. The sequence continues at coordinate 419,585 of NZ_JBNNSF010000002.1, forward strand.
TTTTCCGGCAGTTCCGCGGGCGTGAAGTACGCCATGTTTTCCACGAGGCCGATGATGGGCACGTTCACCTGCGGGGAGCTGAACATGGAGATGCCTTTCTTGGCGTCTGCCAGGGCCACGTCTTGCGGGGTGGTCACGATCACGGCGCCGGTTACGGGCACGGATTGCACGAGGGTGATGTGGACGTCGCCCGTTCCGGGGGGCATGTCGATCACGAGGTAATCCAGGTCGCCCCAATGGACGTCGCTCACGAATTGTTTCAGGGCGCTGCTGGCCATGGGGCCACGCCAAACGATGGCCTGTTTTTCGTCTACCAGCAATCCGATAGACATGAACTGGATGCCGTATTTTTCCATGGGGGCGATCATGCCTTTGCCGTTGACGTTCACCATCATCGGCCGCTGGCCGCGAACGCCGAACATGATGGGCACGCTGGGGCCGTAGATATCGGCGTCCATGAGGCCTACCTTGGCACCGTCCTGCGCCAGGGCGATCGCCAGGTTGGCGGCTACGGTGGATTTGCCTACGCCGCCTTTGCCGGAGGCGACCATGATGATATTCTTGACATTCGGTAGCAGGGTATTGCCGTCTTTCCGGTTGGAGCTGACGTTGGCAGTCATTTTAACTTCTACTTCCGCTTCCTTGCTGACGAGGTGGTGAATGGCATGGACGCACGCGTTGCGGATGAGTTCCTTCAACGGGCACGCAGGCGTGGTGAGCACCACCGTAAACGTAACTTTATTTCCTTCGATCTCGATGTCCTTCACCATGTTGAGGGTCACCAGATCCTTTCCCAGATCGGGTTCTTCCACATTCGACAGCGCCTCGAGGACCTTCTCTTTTGTGATCATAAAATGTTGTTAAATTTGATTGCGATCTGCAAAGTTAACCATAAATGAGGTTTAATTTGTCGCTATTATATTGGACATTGCGGGTCAGTTCCTGTATCTTAGTGCCTACACATGTATAGAAATCTTGTCATACTTTTTTCCCTGGTGTGCTTGCCTTTACTTTCCTCTGCGCAATTCAAAGCGTTCAGGGACAGCATCATACAGATATCCGGTATTACCATGACGGCAGACAGCCTGCGTGCCGTACCGGCGGTGAGCATCCTCGTGAAGGGCCAGGGCCGCGGCACCATCTCCAACAGCGTGGGCGTTTTTTCCATCGTTGCGTTTAAAGGGGATACGCTGCAGTTCAGTGCCGTAGGCTTCCGCAAGAAGGATTACAAAATCCCGCTCGACTTGCCGGGCAACCGTTATTCCATGATCCAGCTGATGGCGGAAGACACGGTGTACCTGACGGAGACCATCATCAAGCCTTACCCTACCCGCCGCGAATTCGAGAAACTGTTCGTGAGCATGGATATTCCGAACGATATGTACGAAATAGCCAGGAAAAACAACGAGCAGGCAAAGCTGCGCGCTATTGCGCAGGGCATGCCGATCGATGCGGGCGGAGCGTATAACGTGTTCATGCAGAAGCAGCAGCAATCGCTGTACTACGCCGGCCAGGTGCCGCCGCAGAACATCTTCAACCCGCTGGCCTGGGCCCAGTTCATCGAATCCTGGAAACGGGGCGATTTTAAAAGGAAAAATTAACCCCCGCGGCCCGGTGCGCGCTTTTTCCTAAATTGCCGCATCATTCACCAAAATTGTACGTTATGCAGAAAGTAGCCGTGATCGGCGCCGGCACGATGGGAAACGGCATTGCGCACGTGTTTGCGCAAAACGGTTTCACCGTTCACCTCATCGATGTGGCGCAGCCCGCGCTCGATAAAGCCCTGGACACGATCGTCCGCAACCTCAACCGCCAGCTCGCCAAGGAAATCATTACGGAAGACGTGAAGCAAAGCACCATCGCCAATCTTCACACCTTTACCGATATGGCCGCCGGCGTGAAAGGCGTGGAGCTAGTAGTGGAAGCCGCCACCGAAAATGTGGACCTGAAACTCCGCATCTTCCGCGATCTCGACCAGCACACCGCTCCCGGTACCATCCTCGCCACCAATACCTCTTCCATTTCCATCACCAAGATCGCCGCCGCCACCTCGCGCCCCGGCAAAGTGATCGGGATGCACTTCATGAACCCCGTGCCCGTGATGAAACTCGTAGAGATCATCAACGGATATGCCACCGAATCCGACGTCACGGAAGCAGTGCGGGAACTGTCGCTCAAACTGGGCAAAGTGCCCTGTATCGTAAACGACTATCCCGGTTTCGTGGCCAACCGCATCCTCATGCCCATGATCAACGAAGCCATCATTGCGCTGCATGAAGGCGTAGCGGGCGTGGAGTCCATCGATACGGTGATGAAGCTCGGTATGGCGCACCCCATGGGCCCGCTGCAACTGGCGGATTTCATCGGGCTCGATGTTTGCCTTTCCATCCTCCGCGTGCTGCACGACGGATTTGGACAACCGAAATACGCGCCCTGCCCGCTGCTGGTGAACATGGTGACCGCAGGGCACCTGGGCGTGAAGAGCGGCAAGGGTTTCTACAAATACGAAGGCGCGGGGAAAGACCTCGTGGTAAGCGACCGCTTCCGTCAATAAATTACTTCCGTAAAATAATCGACCCGCCGGCTACAGTGATCGCCTGGCGGGTCTTTCCATCAAATCCCACATCTATATCCTTGTTACTGCTCCTTTCTGGCAGTTGACTTGTACAGGTTGAGATCGAGTTTTTCGGAGATGTATTGGATCGCCGCCATGGCCTTCACGCTGTTGCCGACGGGGTCCAGCGGGGGCGCGAACGCCGCGATGGCCATTTTGCCCGGCGCCACGGCGATCACGCCGCCGCCTACACCGCTTTTGCCGGGAAGCCCCACCTGGTACAGCCATTCCCCGGATGTTGTATATAATCCTTCCATCGACATCGCCGCCAGTACTTTCGGTACATATTCCGCTTTCAGCAAACGTTTACGCGTGAGAGGGTTCACACCGCCGTTGGCCAGCATGCCGGCCATGACGGCAAGGTCTTTGGCGGAAACGCCCACGGAACATTGTTTGGTGTAGCTGTCGCACGCGTCGATCGGGTCGGCCCACATATGCCCGTAAGCCGCCAGCAGCATGGCGATGGCGCGGTTGTGCTGGTTGGTGGCGGCTTCGGATTTATACAATTCATCGATGAGTTGCAGTGGCCGTCCGGCCATTTCTCCCAGGTAATCCAGCACGATCTTCCATTGCGCATCTTTGTCAGGCCCCTTCACCATGCTGTTGGCCGCCATGGCACCGGCGTTCACCAGCGGGTTCTGCGGAGAATATCCTTCCAGCTCGATGGCGATCACCGAATTGAAAGGCATGCCGGTGGCGTTGACGCCGATGCCGTGCATGATGCTGTCTGGCCCCACGTCCATCATCGCCTTGCACAGCACGAACGCTTTCGAAATGGATTCGATGCCGAACTCGTATTTCGAATCGCCCACTTCATACACTTTTCCATCCGCCGTTACAATGGCGATGCCGAAGAGGTGGGAAGGAACGTTGGCGAGGAAGGGAATGTAGTTCGCGTTGGCGCCGCCGGGAAGGTTGGCGAATTTCGCATGCGTTTCCTTCAGCAGCGCGTCCAGGTCTTGCGCCAGCGCGGCCAGCGGAAGGAGGAGAACGGCCATCAGACCCATTATCAAACGTTTCATTGTTACGCGTTTTTGAGGTTTAGAATTTGAACATCGCGGAGAGTTGAAGGCGGTGGTTGTCTGCGTTCATACCATCGATGTTGTTCCGGTAACCGTATAGATATTCGATGCCTACTTTCATGAAGCCGTTGGGGTACCACAACAGGTTGCCCACGCCGTAGTGCGACCAGTTGAAATCCGCCGGAGGCTGATAGGCTTTGGGTTTCAGCGTCAGGTACGCCCATCCCGCGGTGGTGCTCCATTTGTCTGACCACCAATGGTCGTAGAACCCCATCAAACCGAGCGCCGGTACGGTATTGAGTTTTTTCTCGGGAGAATGGTAGATGGCATCGTAGCCGTTGCCGCCGATATCGTTGAGGTAATTCGCGATCCCTTCTCCATACGCGGCCTGGTACACGAAATTATCCTTGTTCGGCAACTGGAACGCCCCGGTAAGGTTCACGCCCCAGCCCGGCGCGCTTTTGCGGTCGAGCGCGGGCGTTTCGTACGTGAGCGGGTGAAAGGCGCCGGCCAGTTTGATGTGGTTGCCCGTTCCCCAATCGTGCCGGATGCTCAGCACCGCGTCCGGCAACTGCTGCAGGCTGGCGTAGCCGCTGTCTGCGGGTAAGGTGATGTTGCCGCTGGGTTTTTCCAGCGAGACGGCGATTTTCGTATGCTCGCCAACCGGTTGCGTGTACCGCACCTGCACCTGCCGGGTAAAAACCATCGAATTGGGACCGTAATAATCGAGCGTATTGGGGAACACGTCGATGTCCATGAAGTTCGACCAGTACTGTCCTGCTCCGAATCGGCCGTATTCGCCCCAGGCGTGACGGAGGCGGGGAACGGAGGAACCGTCGGGGTTGAAGAGATCGAATTCGAGGATGGTTTTCAGCGGATTTTTCCCGATGGGGATGGTGCCGATGAAGTTGAATCGGGTTTGACGGATGGAGTAGGAAGTGCTCGTTTTGTGATCGTTGGGAATGAGGATGGAACTGGGCTGGAACGCGTCGTGGTTGGACGTGCGGTGGAAGTCGTGAATGGCGTCGAACTGCACGAAGCCGCCGATTTCCAGCGATACGCCTTTGTTGTCGGCCAGCACGAAACCGCCGAACCTGCCCGATTCGATGGCGCTCCTGGTTTGGGAGCGGGGATCGGGGTCGATGCGGTTAATGCGGAGCTCGAGCCTGCGCATGCGGGCTTCGAGCGAGTCGAGGCGCGCCCGGGAGTCAGGGTCCTGGCCGCGGGCGTGGGTTACAGCCAGCGTGCCGGCGGCCAGGAGCGCACATCGCGCGGCCAGCCGGAATATTGGTCGCATGTTCATGATGTACGTATTGGTGGATCAGGTTTTTGCGGTTGCGGGTTTCTTTTTGACGGATGCGCTGATGAGGAACGGCGCCGCTACGAAAACGATGGTGCCGACCGCCACTACGCCAACGTAGAAGGCTGGACTGCCCACCGGCAGCTGCGTGGGCGGGAAAAACGCCACCACGAAGGAGAACGCCACGGCAATGAACCCAATCCCGGCGATCAGCCACATCCCGGTATTGCCTCCCGGCACCTTGTAGGCGCGCACCAGTTCGGGCTGCGTGTACCGCAGCTTGATGGCCGATGCGTACATGAGCATGTACATGATGAGGTACAGCCCGATGGTGAGGGCGCTGAGCAGGAAGAAAGCCACGTTCACATCGTCCATCACGAAATAGAGGCTCGACAGTACCGACACGATGCATCCCTGCACGATGAGGATATGGCTTTGCACGCCGTTTTTATTCGTATGTGCGAGGAACGGCGGCAGTTGCCCGTCTTTGGCGGTCCACAGCAAACCGCGGCTGGGCCCGGATATCCACGACATCACGCCTGCAAGCACGCCGAAAGCCGCAAGGGCGCCCATGATGTTGGTAAGCCACGGAACCCCCAGCCGTGCGAACTGCTGGTCGAACGCCACGAGCAATCCGCCCTGCAGGTCGATCTGGTCGTACGGGAGCATGGCCGCCATGCCGAGGGAGCCCAGTGTGAAGAGCCCGAAAGAGATCAGCGCGGCGAGGAAGATGGCGGCGGGAAATTGTTTCTGCGGATTGGAGAGCTCCTGTGCATGCACGGCATGCACTTCCACGCCGGCAAACAGCAACAGGATGCCCGCCAGGAAGGCGATATCGCCCATCCCGTGAATCCCCGGGATGAGGCGCGGATGGATGCGGCCCTGGGTTTCATGGACGAGGGAATGCTGCTCCGCCGGGATGTTGAGGAACTCCAGCGGGTGCCCGCCCGCCAGCCAGACCGCCGCGAGCAGTATGACCGCCACGCCGGGCAGCACGGTGCCGATGAGGAACCCCTGGCTGGAGATCTTCGACACGATATCTGTCCCCTTAAACGTGATCCACGTCGCGAACCAGTAGATACCGATGGAGAAAACCCCCACGAAAGTGCCGTTCAGCGCCAGTTCCGGCCGGCCGATCATGTAGGCGATGCTTGCCGCGGCGAATGCGAGAACGGTAGGATACCAAACTACATTCTGTATCCATTGCAGGAAAATGGCGAGGAAGCCCAGTTTCTGGTTGTACGCTTCTTTCACCCAGGTATATACACCGCCCCCTTTCGCGGCGAAGGCGCTGCCCAGTTCGGCGCCCACCAGCGCGGCGGGCATGAGGAAGAGGAAAGTGGCGAACCCGATGTAGAAAAACATCGTCAGCTCTTCCTTCGCCATCATGGGCAATCCCCGGAGGGAGATCACCGCCGCTGCCGTCATTAAAGCCAGCTGAACGGTGGAGATCGATTTATTTGCAGATGCCATATCGTTGTTGTTGATGAGGAATAGGATGTTTGCGCCCTAGTGGTGGTAACCGCCGGATTCTTTCTGTGTGGCGGATGAACTTACGGGGTGGTTTTTGAAATACTCGATCTCGCGCTTCACGTCGTTGATGAACAGGGTGGCCATATCGCGGCTGAAGCCGTGGCGCACGAGTATCCGCTGTATCACCACGTCTTGCATATGGGCGGGAAGCGGGTAGGCGGGTACCTGCCATCCGCGCATGCGCAGCCTGTCTGCCAGGTCGTACAGCGTGAATCCGGGCTTGATCCCGTCTTTCATCTTCCAGCTGGCGCCGGGCAAGCCGCCCCTGCCGTTATAGAAAAGCGTGAACATGCCCAGTTTTTCAATTTCATCGGCGATGTATTGTGCATGGCCGAGTGCGGCTTCCTGCACTTTTTTGTAACCGCTGCGGCCCAGCCGGATGAAATTATAGTATTGGGTAATGATTTGTCCGCCGGGACGGGAGAAGTTCAGCGCGAAGGTGGGCATGTTGCCGCCGAGGTAGTCTACGTAGAAGATGAGGTCTTCGGGCAGGTCGGTCCGATCGCGCCAGATCACCCAGCCTACGCCCAAAGGGGAAAGACCGTATTTGTGGCCGGAGCCGTTGATGGATTTCACGCGGGGGATGCGGAAGTCCCACACGATCTCGGGGTTTACGAACGGCGCGATGAACCCGCCGCTGGCGGCATCTACGTGCATGGGGATATCGAGCCCTTTTTCCTGCTGGAGTTTATCGAGGCGGTCGCTGATGGCTTTTACGTCTTCGTACATGCAGGTGAACGTTACGCCGAAGGTAGGCACAACGCCGATGGTGTTTTCGTCGCAGGCGGCGGCAACATCGTCGGGGTTGAGGGTGAGTTTATCGGGGGAGAGCGGCAGTTCGCGGATTTCCACGTCGAAATAGCGGGCAAACTTATGCCAGCAGATTTGGACGGCACCGGTGATGATATTGGGTTTGCTGGTGTCTTTCCCTTCTTTTTGGCGGCGGTTGCGCCATTGCCATTTGAGCGCGAGGCCTCCGAGCATGGCGGCTTCAGACGATCCGGTGGTGGAGCAGCCGATGGTGTTGGACGCGTCTGGCGAGTTCCAGAGATCGGCGAGCATGTGCACGCAGCGGTTTTCGATTTCGGCCGTTTGGGGATATTCGTCTTTGTCGATCATGTTTTTATCGATCGTGAGGTCCATGATCTGGTGAACTTCCGGTTCCACCCACGTCTGGCAGAAAGTAGCGAGGTTCTGCCGCGAGTTGCCGTCGAGCAGCATTTCATCCGACACGATCGCGTAAGCATGCCTGGGGTCCATTTCCGCGCCGGGGAATTTGTATTTGGGCGCCGAGATGGTCAGATCGGAAGATGCGTACACCGCTTCCTTGAAGAATCCCCGAACCGCGTTTTTTTCATGTAATGCCATGTTAACACTATTTTATTGGATTAAGGATAATATGGTGATACCGGGCATGGCTTCGCCGGGCGCTGCCGGCGGCGCATGCATATAATAGGGTGCAGTGCTGATGTATCGGAAAGGGTTTACTGTTTGATTAACAGGAATTAAATTGATTTGTTCAACGGCAGTGGGGAAGAGGTACGATCGTCTTATTGTTGTTAATGGACCGGTAAGGACATCTTTCTGATGGACGAAGGTACCGGAGGGATAGGTTAACTTTTTGATGCCCGAGGTCACCGGCGGGATAAGTGGGGGCTATCTTTATCGGCTGAATAAGCATAGGCTATTTTTTGATGCAAGCGTTACCGGCTGGATAAGCAAAGGCAATAAATTTCCGCACGAAGCTACCGGCGGAATCAATCAGCCTGATTTTTCGATAAATAAAGGTATCACCAGATGCGTGCGCACATACCTTCTCCACCCCGGTCCCAAAGGGGATCCGGCACGCTGGCAAGACGGATTTTTAGAGTCAGTGGAAAGGGTTAACCCGCGTACTTTTCGCGGTATTCTTTGGGAGAGAGGCCAACGATCTTGCGGAACAGCTGGCGGAACGCCTTCGCGTCTTCATACCCGGCCTGGATCATGACGCCGGTAATGTTTTCCTGTTTCCCTTCAAGCAGCTTTTTAGCCGCTTCGATCCGGATGCGCTGCAAATACTCGATAGGCGTTATGCCCGTAGCGGTTTTGAACCGGCGGATGAAATTGCGGCGGCTCACCGGCAGGTCGTGTATCACTTCCTCCACCGTTACCCGGTCCTGGAAACGCTCTTCCATCCGCTGCTGCGCGGCCGTCACCAGCTCGTCGTTATGCGCGCGGGAGGGCGACCAGTTCGCGAAATACGACTGCCCCGCACGGTCCATGTCGATGGCAAACACCTTCGCCGTGTAAATGGCCGTAGTACGGTCGCAATACTTTTCGAGGATGTGCAGCAACAGGTGGAAAGTGGACGTGGCCCCTCCGCTCGTGTACACCCCGCGGTCGTCCGTAACCACCACATCGGCGTCTACGATCACCTCAGGGAAAATGCGCGAGAGCGCCTCAACGGCCGTAACGTGCGTAGTGGCCCTGCGCTGGTCGAGCAGTCCGGTTGCGGCCAGCAAAAACGCGCCCGTGCAGAAGCTCGCCACTTCCGCCCCTTTCGCCGCCTGCTGGCGGACCCACGGAATGAACGCCGCGTTCTCCCGCAAATAATCCGACATGTTCCCCGGGCGGAATGCCGGGATCAGCACCAGGTCAGACGCCGTCACCTCCTCGTGGTGCAGCGGCTGATACTGCTCGTCCGGAAACGCGACCGTCCCGTCTTCAGGATGGCGGACCAACCGGATGTCGAAGTAAGGCATACCTGTGTTTTCCTGGTAATAGTGGTTAACCGTCTGGAAGACGTCCAGGAGCGCCGCGATGCTGATAGGTCTGTAATGCTTCGTGAGAAGAATGGATAGTTTTTTCATAAATGGCATTGGCGGTGAATGCCGAAAGTACAATTTTTCCGTCACAACCGGTCCCGCCACCCCCATAATTTATACAACAGCCATGGCGCGTAATCCCCTCCAATGCTGGGTTCTAACCCATCAGTCGCATTGTACTTTTCAAAGAAAAAGCCGGCACTTCGGCCGGCTTCGGATGATCGCATTTCTTGTCAGGTCCGTTCCCCGGACGGCTGCCCGGACGAAAACTCATGTCCGCAATACACGCAATGGGTCAAACCCGCCTGTTTGCTGGACCGTGCCCCGCAGGCCGGACAATCCCTCCCTGTTTTCGGGGTTTCCTGCTCCGGCGGAGGCAACTTCAGGTTCTCAATAATTTCCAGCGGTTTGTGCTTTTCTTCCGTCATTTTACCCTTTTTTCTGATGTAATCGGTGTCGTACTAATGGTTACTTCCAGACTATCGGTATCTATCCGCTAGTATTAATCCATTAAATATATTAAAAAACTAACAATTGAAAAATCTCCGTGATGAGCGGTAAAAATGACGGGCGAAAAAAAGCCGCTTCCGGTAAAGGAAACGGCCCTGGTTTGTTCTAAGGATTTGGCTGGTTTATATACCTGCGGCTGTACGCCTGGCTGTTTCGGCCAACAGGTTATCGAGATAGGCGCGGTCTCTCCATTTCCCCCCGGAAACGAGGCCGCGGATTTTTTGCGTGTTGTGGATGTCTTCCAGCGGATTGGCGTCGAGCAGCAGCAAATCCGCATGCATGCCGGGCGCCACGGCGCCGTAGCCTTTCTGCCCCAGGAACTTCGGCCCGTTGATCACGGAAGCTTTCAGCGCCTGCTGTGCCGTCATCCCGTATTTCACCATCAGCGCCAGCTCTTCGTGCAGCGCCAGGCCGGGATAGCAGTAGGAATTGAGGTATCCTGCATCGGTGCCCGCCAGGATCGTGACGCCGGCTTCCACCAGGTCGGCCAGCACGGCGGCGGATTTTTCGTAATTCGCCTTGCGGAACGCGATAGCGGCGGCATCGTGCTTCAGGATGCCGTTGATGCGCCCGGTGTAGGTGCTTTGCAGGCCGCGCCCGATGTATCGCAGGTAATCGTCGTGGCTCCGGTCGTGCTCGTCCCAATAGGAAAGAATATGTCCGAGGCTCAGTGTGGGCGTTACCGCGGTGCCTTTGGCCGCCATGTAGCGGAACATTTTCAGCGCGGCGGTTTTATCGTAGGTGGCATTGATCCTGTCTGTCAGCGCCCTGCCTTTCAGCGTGCCGGCGGCTACCTGTGCGCTGATGCTTTCCTCTTCCGACGAGCCGGCTTTCAGCAGGTAGGGGATGTGCTCGACGGAGCTGAGGCCCGCGTCCACGATCGCTTTCATGGGAATGGCGTAGGGCACGTGGCCGGAAATAGCGAAGCCGCGCTTCCGGGCCTGGCGGATGCTTTCGAGGTACAGCCCGGGCTGGAGGGTGTTGTCGGTGATCTTCACGAAATCGACATGCAGGCCCTGCAGGGAATCGAGGGCTTTGGCGAGCTCTTCCTTCGTTCCGATCTCGATATCGCCTTTCCAGACGGATTTGTAGCCTTCGAGCTTGGGCCCGGAAGTAAAGATGTGCGGGCCTTCCAGGAGCCCTTTGGCGACGGAGTCGCGCCAGGGCAACACGAAATGACTGATATCGGCGGCACAATCGCGCACGCCGGTTACGCCATAGGCGAGCATGAGCGGGAGCAGGTTGCGGTTTTCGTGGGCCAGGGTATCTCCTCCGCCGAAATGCATATGGTTGTCCCACAGCCCGGGCATGAGGAATTTGCCGGAACCGTCTACCACCACGGGCGCGGTATGGCGCAGTTTTCCGTCGGCGGTGACGGCCACGATGCGCCCGTTTTTCACCACCACGGCCTGCCCGGGAGCGGTACGGCCATGCTCCACGTCGATGACGGACACGGAGCGGATGATAAGATCGGCGGGCGCTTTTTGCGCACGCGCACCGGAAAACACAGCGGCGAGCGATAGTAACAGGAGCGTTCGTTTCATCCCGTGAAAATACGCGCTGCCCGCTTCACCGGATGGTACATGCTGAAACAATCCCGGCATTTTTACACGGAAATAGTAATTTCACCCCGGTTAATTAACACAGTGAACAAATGAAGCGACTCGGATTGATCGCGCTGCTGGCCGCAGGCATGCAGGCGCAGGCGCAAACGGGGCGGGTGAATGTTATTCCCGCGCCGGTACAGGTCCAGGAACAGGCCGGACAATTCTCCATCACCCCTCAAACCGCCATCACGGCGGATGCGCCTTTCGGCGAAGTGGCGGCCCTGCTGTCCCAACAAACGGGCATGCCTTTCCGGAAAGCCGGCATGGGCAACATCCGCATCCTCCGCGAAATCACACGGCAGGTGGCGGATAGCGCGGCGTACAGGCTGCTCATCGGTCCGAAGGAAATTCGGATTTACGCATCCGGCCGCGCCGGCGCCCTGCACGGAATGTATACCCTCCTGCAGATCATGGCCACGCAACCCGACCCGAATATCCTCCCGGCGGTTACTATTTCAGACCGGCCGCGCTTCGGGTACAGGGGGCTGCATCTCGACGTATCCCGCCACTTCTTCCCCCTCACTTTCATGTACAAATACATCGACCTCATGGCGATGTACAAGATGAACGTTTTCCATTGGCATATTACCGACGGTGCCGGCTGGCGCCTCGAGATCAAAAAATATCCCGCGCTCACGCAGAAAGCCGCATGGCGCACGCACGCCAATTATATGGAATGGTGGAAAAGCCCGCGGCATTATGTGGAAGAAGGCAATCCCAACGCCTATGGCGGCTATTACACGCAGGCCGAAGCCCGTGCCGTAGTGGCATACGCCGCGCGCCGGGGCATCACCGTGATCCCGGAAATCGAAATGCCGGGGCATTCGGAAGAAGTATTGGCCGTTTACCCGCATCTTTCCTGCGCGGGCGAGCCCTACAAACAATCCGAGTTCTGCCTGGGCAACGATAGCACGTTTACTTTCCTCGAAGACGTGCTGCGCGAAGTGATGGACATCTTCCCTTCGCAATACATCCACATCGGCGGCGACGAAGCCGATAAATCTGCCTGGAAGAAATGCCCCAAATGCCAGCGCCGCATGAAGGAACATGGCCTCACCAATGAAGAAGCCCTCCAGAGCTACGCGGTAAAACGCATGGAGAAATTCCTCATCGCCCACAACCGCAAACTGATGGGCTGGGACGAAATCCTCGAAGGCGGCCTCGCACCGGAAGCCACCGTCATGAGCTGGCGCGGCGAAAAAGGCGGTATCACCGCCGCTTCCGAAGGGCACGACGTGGTGATGACGCCCGGCGGTTATTGCTATTTCGACAGCTACCAGTCAGATCCGTCTACCGAGCCACTCACCATCGGCGGCTACCTTCCGCTTTCGAAAGTATATGCCTACGAGCCCATCCCCGCCGAGCTTCCCGCAGAAAAAGCCCATCACGTCCTCGGCGCACAAGCCAACGTGTGGTCCGAATATATGCCGACGACGTACCAGGTGGAATACATGGTGTTCCCGCGGATGATCGCGCTGTCGGAAGTGTTATGGTCGCAAAGGGAAAAACGCGGATGGGAAGATTTCAAGACCCGCCTGCAGGCGCATTACCGCCTCCTCCAAAGGAAACAGGTGAATTACTACCGCCCGTCGTGGCAACTGGAACCAAAAACCATGATCGACACCGTCCGCAAACAAACGATCGTTTCCTTCCAGACCGAACAATTCCAGCCCGTTATCCGCTATACGCTCGACGGCTCGCGCCCCACAGCGAATTCGACCTTGTACGTGAGACCGGTGGAAGTACCCGGCACCGCAACCCTTACTGCCGCCATCTTCCGCGACACCATGCTCATGGGCCGCCCCGTGAACGTGCCCGTCAATTATCACAAGGCGATCGGCAAATCCGTGATCTACAACGCACCCTGGAGCGGCAGTTACCCCGCGCAGCAAGCGCAAACCCTCGTCAACGGCTACCGCGGATCGCTCACCTATGGAGACGGCCAATGGCAGGGCTTCCTGGGCAAAGGGCTGGACGTAACCATCGACCTCGGCGAATCGCAGCCGCTGGAAAGCCTTTCCATCGGATTTATGCAGCTCACCGGCCCCGGCGTCTACATGCCGCCGCACGTGCAGGTACAGGTGGCCGATGACGTACGCGGGTTGGTGATGGCGGCAACGAGCACCGTCCCCAACGACGTTCCGCCCACGCATGAAAAACTCATCTTCAAGGATTTCAAATTCGACCTCCGCGGCAGGCAGGGCCGCTACATCCGCGTGATAGCGCCGGTGCAGAAGGGTTTCCTGTTCACGGACGAGATTATCGTATATTAGAAGTATGAACTACTCGGACCTCGGCAGCAGCGGGCTGCGCATCAGTGAAGTGTCTTTCGGATGTATGTCGCTCGGGATGGACGATGCCGCCAACGCGCGCATCCTCCATCGTGCGGTGGAACTGGGCATCAACTTTTTCGATACGGCAGACCTGTACGACAAGGGCTTCAACGAAAGCACCGTCGGCAAGGCGCTGAAAGAAAAACGGAAAGACGTCATCATCGCCACCAAAGCCGGCAACCAGTGGCGGGCCGACGGGTCGGGGTGGGACTGGAACCCGCGGAAGGAGTACATCCTGGCGTGTGCGGACAAAAGCCTGCAGCGCCTGCAAACCGATTACATCGACCTGTACCAGTTGCACGGCGGAACGATGGATGACCCGATCGACGAAACCATCGAAGCGTTCGAGCTACTGAAACAACAGGGGAAAATCCGCCACTACGGCATTTCTTCGATCCGCCCCAATGTGATCCGCGAATATGCGAAGCGCAGCAACATCGTGAGCGTGATGATGCAATACAGCCTGCTCGACCGCCGGCCGGAAGTTTCCTGTTTGCCCGTTCTCGAGCACCATCACATCGGTGTGCTGGCCCGCGGCAGTCTGGCAAAGGGTTTGCTGGCGGGGAAGCCCGCGGTCGACTATCTCCATCTTTCGAAAAAGGAAGTGGAAAACGCGCAGGCCGCAATTTTGGAAGTGTCAGGCAAACACCGTACAACTGCGCAATCCGCCGTGAAATTCGTGCTCATGCATCCTGCGGTAACGAGCGCGGTGGCGGGTTTGAGAACGATCGAACAATTGGAGGACGCGGCGGCGGAAGCGCCGCGGTTCAACGAAGCGGAATACGAAATGCTTACCGCCAGTGTACCGGTGCGGGAGTATGAAAATTATGTCTGACTTTAATTTGGTAGTATTCGCTTTTATTTTTACGTTTGATGGTACAGGGTAGTATATCAACAGTCAACCAGAACCTAACGGATTATCCTTGCCGGCCAACAAAATATATGATGAACAATTGATTCTGCGGAAGATTGCAGGAGGCGACGAGCCTGCATTCAGGGAATTATTTGACGAATACCGCGGACGGCTTTTCGCATTCGTTTCGAAATTCATCCGGTCGGAGCAGGTGGCAGAAGAGCTGGTGCTCGACGTTTTCATGAAAATATGGCTGGGGCGCGAACTGCTGGCGCAGGTCCGCAATTTCGACGCGTTCCTTTTCAGGGTGGCGCACAACAAATCCATCGACTTTCTGCGAGCAGCGGCCAAAGACAGCGCGCTCCGCGAGCTTCTCTGGGAAGACATCCAGGCGGCAGCCGGGGAGCGGCCGGACATGCAGTTGCAGCAACGCGAATTCGAGGGGAAACTGCGCAGGGCGGTGGAATTGCTTCCGCCGCAAGCGCGAAAAGTATATCAACTCAGCCGCGAATCCGACATGAGCCACGACCAGATCGCCACCCAATTACAGATATCCCGTTCTACCGTCAATAATCACATCGTAGCGGCGCAGCGGTTCATCCGCAGCTACCTGTCCAGAGAAATGGACCTGGCCCTGCTGATCCTCTTCCTGGGCAGGGTATAAAAAAATATTTCCGCATCCACTAGTTACTCCCGCTTTTTTATCCGTCTTACTTCATTGACAGCCGCAAACGCTGCCTATCCAACATTTGCATGAACGATCAGGAACACAAATGGGAATTGCTCTGTAGCCGGTACCTCAGCGGAACGATCTCGCGGGAGGAACTGGACGAAATGCTGCGCATGGCGGAGCATGGCGATGATTTGCCCGGGCTGTCGGCCGTTATGCGCCGGAACTGGGACGATGCGAAGCAAAGCGGCGCCGGTTCGCACCTCGACTGGAACGATAAATACCGCCAGTTGATGGAGGAGGCCGAAGCGATCAGTCCTGCCATCCGCCGGCAAACCCCCATCCGCCGGCATTCCTGGAAACGCCTGGCCGCTGCGGCCGCGGTGCTGCTCGTTTTGGGCGTGGCGGCGTGGATCTTTATCAGCCGGCGGTCTGCCGATCAAAGCTACGCTCAACATATAGCCACCCAATCCGGGCGCGACATCCTGCCCGGCACCAACGGCGCGATATTGACGCTGGGCAACGGCGACCGAATTGTGCTGGACAGTGCCGGCACGGGTACGCTGGCGGTGCAGGGCGGAATGGCCGTGATCCAAGGCAGTGGCGGGTTGCGGTACGACGGGAAGGAAAAGAACGGGAAGGATGTGGTGTTCAATACCGTGCAAACACCCCGTGGCAAACAGTTCCGGCTGCTGCTGGCAGACGGTACGGCCGTGTGGCTGAACGCGGCTTCCTCGATCCGGTTCCCGGCGGCGTTCGCCGGAGCGGAAAGGCGGGTGGAGATCAGCGGGGAAGCGTATTTCGAAGTGGCGAAGCAGGAAGGGATGCCTTTTGTGGTGATGAGCCGCGGGATGGAAGTACGGGTGCTGGGCACGCATTTCAACGTGCAGGCGTATGAAGACGAGGCGGCCATGGAAACGACGCTGCTGGAAGGGAGCGTGGAGATTTCGGCCGGCGGGCAGCAACGGAGGCTCCGGCCCGGCGAGCAATCGATCGTGAACGGGGAAGGGGAGATCAAGGTACAGCATGAAGTGAACACAGACGCCGTGATGGCGTGGAAAAACGGATATTTTTCTTTCGACCAGACCAGCCTTTACGCCGTGATGCGCCAGTTGGCACGTTGGTACGACGTGGAGATCGAGTATGAAGGGCGGATCCCGGACAGGCGTTTCGGGGGCGATATTTCCCGGAACTCGAAGGCATCGGAAGTACTGCGCATTTTGGAGGCATCCAATGTGCATTTCAGGATAGAAGACAAGAAAATAATAGTAATGCCTTAATTGAAACCGCCCTGAGGTGAGAGTCAGGGCGGCGGAAGTCCGGGTATCGTCCCTATAAAGGAAGAATTTAGCGATAACAGCATTTTATCACCCAAACCTGTACGAAAGTATGCAAAAAATTCTACGTGGCGCCCGGTATTTCCGACCTGGGCCGAGTCCCAAAATCTATTTGTGTATGAAGCTGACAGCCGCCTTTCTCCTGGCTTTCTGTTTGCAGATCAGCGCCAAAACCTTTTCCCAGAACGTGACGATTTCGCAGCGGAATGTATCACTGGAAAAGATTTTCCGTGCCATCAAGAAGCAAACCGGGTATGCATTTTTTTATGACGAGTCGTTGCTCCGGAAAGCCGGAAGCGTTTCCCTGGACGTCACCAACGAACGCCTGGAAACGGTGCTGGACCTCTGCTTCGCCCGGCAGCCGCTGGGTTACACCATCGTAGGCAATACGGTGGTGGTGAAGGAAAAAGCAACGGCGGACGTGGCGGAAGCGCGGTTCGCGGAAGTGCGCGGTGTGGTGTCTGACTCCACCGGCCAGCGGCTCCAGGGCGTTACCGTTCGCGTGAAAGGCACCACGCGCGGAACGTCTACCAACGCCCGCGGCGAGTTCACCGTGGAAGCGAAGGCCGGAGACGTGCTCCAGTTCAGCTTCATCGGTTTCACCAACCAGGAAGTGACCGTAGGTGCCGGCCTCCAGGTCAACATCGTGCTCCGCGAAAACTCGCAGACGCTCGAAAACGTGGTGGTAACGGCGCTCGGCATCACGAAAAAAGACCGCAAGCTCGGATATGCGCTCACCACCGTAAAAGGTGAAGAAGTGCAGCGCGCCAACACGATTTCTCCCATCACCGCGCTCCAGGGCAAGGTGGCCGGCCTCAACATCAACGTGATGGGCGCGGCCGGGGTACAATCTTCCCCCTCCATCATCATCCGCGGGGCCAAATCGCTGGACAAAAACAACCAGCCGATCTTCGTGGTGGATGGTATGGTGATCGAAACCAATACCTACGATGCAGACGGGGTAGACCAGGGCTCCCAGCTCAAGAACCTCAACCCGGACGATTATGAAAGCATCACCGTGCTCAAGGGCGCGGCGGCCACGAGCCTTTACGGCACCCGCGGGGCCAACGGCGCGATCGTCATCACGTCCAAGAAAGGCGCCTCCGGGCAGGGGATCGGCGTTTCCTTCAACAGTACCTACCAGTCGCAGGTGATCTACCGCAACGGCCTCCCCCTGCAAGACGTCTACGGCTCCGGCTCCGCTTTTTTCCGCGAAGGCAACTGGAAGCCCGATGGCACGCAGGTGGCCACCTCCTACAGCTTCGGCCCGAAAATGGACGGCAGCATGCACCCCTCCGTTTACGATCCCGCCAAAATGGTCCCTTTTTCCCCGCAGTCCAATAACTGGAAAACCTTCTTCCAGAACGGGAACTATATCAATAACAACGTCGCCATTTCCGGCGGCAGCGAAAACGTGACGTACCGCCTTTCCTATTCCAACCTCCGGAACGACGGAACGCTCCCCAACAACCAGGTGAAAAGGAACAACTTCGACTTCCGCACCACGGGTAAGATCAACAACGTATTTTCCCTGGAAGCCGGCGCCACCTATGCTTTGACGGATGCCCGCAATCCATACGGACAAGGCCGTTACTACTGGACCGGCGGCGAAAACCTCGGCTTCCTCACTTATTATTCCGTACCGCGCAATACCGATCTGGCCGACTGGAAAGCGAATTACCGCCTGCCCGATAACTCCATGCGCTCTTACGGTTATTCGCAGTACGACAACGTCGTGAATGCAGCCTTCAACCGGTTCGACAACCGCGATAACAACCGCCGCGAGAAATCACTGCTGGCGTACCTCCAACTGAAAGCGCAGCTGAACGAATGGATCGATGTATCTGCGAAAGCCAACATCAACAGCTATAAAATCTTCTCCGAACAGAAGGAAAAAGGCAGCGGGAAATTCCATTCCGGTGGTTATTATTCCGTTGGCGGCGATTACCGCTCTTCCTACAACTACCTGTTCATGGCCCATGGCGCCCGCAAAGCCCTGAACGGCGATCTCGACATCGATGTTCGCCTGTACAACGAGTATTACGGAAACGGCGTGCGCGAAGAATATGGCGCCAATACCAACGGCGGCCTCATCGTTCCCAACGTGTTCACGCTCACCAACTCCGTGAACGATATCACGAACCAGCGCCGCTACAGCTACCGTTCGCCCGATTCGCGTGCCGCAGCCGTGGGCGCGATCCTGAACTTCGGCTGGAAAGATTATCTGAACCTGGAACTGACAGGTCGTAACGACTGGCTGTCTTCCCTCATGTATCCCGAAGGCGTGCCGGGCGAGAACAATTTCTCCGTTTTCTATCCTTCCGTGAACGTGTCCTGGGCTTTCAGCGACATGTGGAAAAGCGCCATGCCGGCCTGGCTGAGCTTCGGCAAGCTGCGTGCTTCGCTGGCCTGGGTGGGTAAAGGTACGGACCCTTACCAGACGAGCTTCGGCAGCTACCTGCAGGGCACTACCCTCAACGGCGCCGGCCAGTCTGTAGTAACGGCCACCATGCAGAACGCGAACGTGCTGCCCATCATGGACCTGAAGCCCGAGATCCAGCGCTCCCTGGAACTGGGTACCAACCTCTCGTTCCTGAACGACCGTGTGAGCCTGGACTTTGCCTGGTACCGCACCAACACTTTCAACCAGATCATCACCATCCCCAACCCGATAGAGACCGGGTATAGCCTCCGCCGTATCAATGCCGGCAATATCCAGAACCAGGGGATCGAAGTGCTGGTGAACGTGACGCCCGTGCGCAGCAAGAACTTCCGCTGGGACGTGTCGGCCAACTTCACCCGCAACCGCGGCAAGATCATTTCCCTGCACCCGTCGCTGCAAGCGCGCGAGCTCATGGGCGATTATGATGGCGCCGGCGTTTGGGCTTATGAAGGCGGCGACTTTGGTGTGCTGACGGCCAACTCTTCCTGGCGCGAGCGCGACCCGGCCACCGGGTTCCCGCTGATCAGCGTGGGCGGTTATGCAGAAAGCACAGACCCCGAAAGGAAACATAAATTCATGCAGTATTCCTGGGTGCCGAAACAGTTCAAGCCCGGTGAGCGTCAAACCATCGGCCGCGTAGAGCCCGATTGGCTGGCAGGTGTGAACACTAACCTGCGTTATAAGGATTTCCAGCTGTACATGCAGGTGGATGCGCGCGTAGGCGGCAAGGCTTACTCCGAAGCCTACAACTACGGCATGCAGCGGGGTAACCTCCTCAACAGCCTCCAGTACCGCGACCAGGAAAACGGCGGCGTGGCCCGTACGGATTCCTACAACGGCAAAACGATTTACGATGGCGCCGTTCCCGATGCCGTGTTCAGAGCGGGCGAGAAATCTCCCATCAATGGCAAGGATATCGGTGGCATGACGTTCAGACAGGCATATGAAGCCGGCCTCGTGGAGCCCTGGAAAGCCGCCAGCTATTACCTGAACTCCTATGGCTGGGGGACTTATCTCGACAACGGCTCCGTTACCGACGTATCGTGGGTGATGCTCCGCGAGGTTTCGCTGGGCTACCAGGTGCCGAAAGCCATCGTGAGCAAAATCCGCATGAAAGGCGCAGGCCTCCGGTTCACGGCGCGCAATATCGGGTACCTGTACAACGGCCTGAACGGTGGACAGAACCCCGAATCGCTGCAGAGCAACAACCCCTTCAATCCCATGATCACCGGGGCTGTACCGTTCTCCCGCAATTACGCCGTTACCCTTAACATCAGTTTCTAACCTGCACATCAAAAACGACAATCCACATGAAGCATTTCAATAAACTGGCAATGGGCCTCGTGCTGACCGGCATCATGACGCAGAGCTGCAAAAAGGATTTCCAGGAAGCCAACACGAACCCGCAGGCACTTAACGACACCAAGCCCGAGTTCCTCTTTACCGCCGCCACCATGGACTATTCCATGGCCGGCCGCAGCATGCTCATCTCCAAATACGGATCATCGCTCCGGTATATGCAATACATCACGCCCGACGTTGTCGATAAAGACGCGATGGAAGGCGCTTTCTGCGATCCGGGGAAAACTACCTTCCCCAGCCCCTCCGGCAGCTTCTATTCCGACTACTTCACTTCCACCGGCCGCGATTATAACCGCATCATCGCCAAGATCGACAAGATGGAAGACGGCGCCGTGAAGAAAGGGTACGCCAACCTGCGCTACGTTTGCGAGATCATGAATACCTACGACGCCTGGAAAGTGTCTGACATTTACGGCGGATTGCCTTACAGCCAGGCCTTCAAGGTAACGGAATTCCCCACGCCGAAATTCGACTTCGGATGGGACCTGTACAAAAGTTTCGATAACACCCTGAAAGCAGCCGTAGTAGCACTGTCTGCTACCGTAGACGCAGAACAGATCCCGTTCGTGAAACAGGATTTCTTCTACAACGGCGATAAAGACAAGTGGATCCGTTTCGCCAATACCTTGCGCATCAAGATCGCACAACGTTACGAAAAGCGCGATGCAGCGCACCTGGCGGCGGTGTTGACGGATATCGCCACCAACTTCGGCGGAAAGATCATCTCCAAACAGGACGAATCATTCGGATATACCAACACCCGCGACTGGAATAACAACATCGACGATATCGACGGCATCCAGAACGGATACGTAGCCTCGTTCGCCTTCGTGGAATTCCTTCGCTCCACCAACGATCCGCGCCTGCCGCTGCTCGTTCGCCAGAACGACTGGGGTACCAACTATGCCGGTTACAACGACGTGAAAGCCAACGGCACCGCTGCCGCCAAAGCCACGCTCGATTCCGCGGCCGTGAACTACAGCCGGTATGTAGGCAAACACGTTTTCTCGGCTTCCGCCTCGGCGCCGTACGGCTGGGAAGGACAAACGAAAACCAAACAGTTCACCGTTACTTCCGGCACCGGTACCGCCACGAGAACGCTGAGCTACATTTCCCTCATCAACACCCGGCTGTTCGTGAAGAACGGCGGCTTCAAAGTGGGAAATCCCTCGCTGCATCTCGATGAAACGGTGGTAGACGGCGGCACCATCCCCATGCGCACCAACCTGCTCAACTACGCCGAAGCCTGCTTCATGATGGCGGAAATTGCGGCGAAAGGCGGCAATGGGCTGGGCAAATCCGCCGCGCAATGGTATAACGACGGGGTGACGGCTTCCTTCGATTTCTACAAACAGAAAGGTATCAGCCAGAACCTGCCCGGCGCTGCCGACGCGGTGCTCGGCGATTTCCTCATCCGGTATCCCTACGCCGGCCTCGCCAGCATTTACTCGCAAGCCTGGGTGAATTACCTCACGCAGCCCGAAGAATCCTGGGCCATGTGGAAACGCACGGGTTATCCGCAGTTCGACGATTACCGCGCCGGCGCTGCCAACAAGATCGGTGATGGTTCGGGTATCGCGTACCTCGAAAACCTGTTCAACGGTTCCACGAACCTGACGATCCCGCGCAGGTACATCTTGCCGGTAACCACCGTGCAGATGGCCGGCAGCCTGGAAGCCGCCATCAATGATATGAAGTCGAAAGATGCCGCATATGGCAACGACCGCCTGGATTCACGCGGCCGTATCTGGTGGGACAAACAGTAAAGAATTTATATCAATTGTTCATTTGTATTTTAACGACAAGCTGACCGGTTTCCCGGTCAGCTTTGCCTTTTTATATCAACCTGCGAACTATTATTTTTTCAGCAAACCCTGTCTTTCCAGCGCGGAAACAAGCGCCTTGGTGTAGCTGCGCGAAAAGTCGTCGATCCCGTTGGGGTTCATCGTTTCCGACTGCACGGAAAAAAGCAATGATTCGTTTTGCGCATCGTAGAGGTTGCTTTCGAGGAAGTAAGTCTTATCGGTCGTGTAATACCCCGGGTTGTACATCATCGGGTAATAGTAATTGTAATATCCCCAGAAGCTGCCGTACCAGCCCCAGGCGGGATAGGGTGCGTAGGGGCCGGAGCCGGGCACATAGCGGGTTTCGCTGGTTTTATCTACCACGGCGATGGTGAAGATGGCGTCTGCGCCCAATTCGCGAACTTTATTGAGAATGGCTTCTTTTGACGGAACGTTCTCGCGGGTGAAGTTGGGCGGAAAGATGTCGCCGCTCTTGATCGCCTTGTAGCCCCTGTCCTGCGCCGCAGCGGCCAGGTTGTTCTCAATGGATTGCTTCGCGTTCTGGTTGTGTACCATGGCGGCTATGAAAATAGTGTTGTACGATTTTTCGGGGGAGGGGTTAGACGCCCGCCAGAAATTCGTCACTTGCGTGGTAGTTCCGCAGGCCGCCAGCAGAAATATCACAAACAGGGTAAGATAGTTGTAAGTTTTCATGGTTTTGGTGCTTTTAACTACAATGCTAACAAGCCTTGCGCGGAATTGTTGCGACCAACGGTTATCCACGTATGTTATGGTTGTTCTTTTGGATTGACTTTCAATGGATTGAACCGTCTTTTCCATTATTTGGCGAGCCAAAGCGCATCTACGAACCAGCCTTTTTCGTCCGTGAAATTGCGGATGGGAGAGAAGCCCGTTCGCGCGGCGAGCTCGCGGATGCCTTCCGGTGTGTATTTCTGCGAGATCTCCATGAACACGGGCTCATCTTTCCTGAAACGGATGACCGCACCGCCGATGTGAACGGCCTGGTCGCGGAGGCTGATGAGGAAACTTTTGCAGGCGCCGGACGAGGGGTCGTACGTCGGATAATGCAGGAATTGGTCCCGCTCGAAATCAGCGTCCAGCTCGCGGTTGATACGGGTGAGGAGGTTCAGGTTGAAGTCGCGGGTAAGGCCCTGGCGGTCGTTGTACGCATCCAGCACCTGGCGCGGGTTTTTCTGGAGATCGAAACCGATCAGCAGCATATCTCCCGGGCGCAGCTGCCGGCGCACCTCGCCAAGGAACCCCACGGCTTCCTCCGGCGTAAAATTCCCGATGCTGCTGCCCATGAACATCACTACCCGCGCGGGGCCGGCAGCCTGGCCGGATTTGGCCAGCATGTCCATATACTCGCCGTTGAGGCCCTGCACGTCGAGCCCGGGGATCCTTTCCGGCAGCGTTTCCTGCAAATGACGGATGATGTTGGAAGAGATGTCGATGGGAAAATACCGCACCCCCATCCCCGCGCGCATCCATTCCCGCAAAAGATGCACGGACTTGGAAGCATCTCCCGCTCCCAGCTCCACCAGGTCGGCCTGCGGCGCCACGGCGCGGATGGCGCTGACGATGGCGGGCGACTGCTTTTCGAGGATTTCCATCTCGCAGCGCGTGAGGTAATATTCGGGGCAATGCATGATCTGCTGAAACAGTGCGTCGCCGGCGGCATCGTAAAAGTATTTCGACTGCAGCCTTTTGGGATGCGCCTGCAGCCCTTCCAGCACGTCGCGGAGGAAAGCCTGGCGCGCCCGGGAAAGCGGTGGCGCCGGTGTTGCGGTTACTGTTCTCATAAAGACGGTTTTAAGGTTTTAGCCAGCCGGATGCCTGTGAGCTGCCAGCGAAGGTGCGGATGGAAGAAATTGCGGTATGTGGCCCTGCTATGGCCTGCCGGCGTGAATTCGGACGCGCCGCGCAGCACTTTCTGGTTCACCATGAACTTGCCGTTGTATTCGCCCACGGCTCCGGCTACACGCTCAAAACCGGGATAGGGGAGATACGCGCTTTCCGTCCATTCCCAACGCTGCCCCCAGTCGAAGTTCCCGGACGCCGCTTCCCACTCGAATTCCGTGGGCAGGCGCAAACCTTTCCAGGCGGCGAAGGCCGCGGCTTCGTAAAAGCTGATGTGGGACAGTGTTTCAGCGGGTTCCACGGGTACCAGGCCCTGCAGGGTGTAGTTCATCCATCGGCCATCATCGAAATGCCAGTACATGGGCGATTGGATGTTGTTTCGCTTCACCCAGTCCCAGCCTTCGGCGTGCCAGTACGAGAATTCCTTATACCCGCCGGCGTCTATGAAAGCGAGGAATTCGCCGTTGGTGACGGGCCGGTCGGCAATGGCGTAAGGCTCCAGGTACACTTTATGGCGGCCCAGCTCGTTGTCGTAGCAAAACCCTTCCCCGGCAAACCCGATCTCATACACACCGGCTTCCATATCGATGAAATGCATGGGCGCGGAAGAGGGCGTTTCGGGCGAAGGCGATTCGTTGTACGGCGGAAAAAGCGGGTTGTTGCCGAGGATGTACTTGATATCGTACCACAACAGCTCCTGGTGCTGCTGTTCGTGGTTGCAGCCCAGGGTGATGAGGGTTTCTGCCTCTTCCGGGAGCGGCTGGGCGAGCAGCTGTTCCATGGCGGAATCCACGTATTTGCGGTATTTGTAGATCTCGTCGACGGTCGGGCGGCTGAGGTTGCCGCGGTCTGTCCGGATCACGCGGGCGCCGAGGCTTTCGTAATAGCTGTTGAAAACGAAGTTGAACATGGGATCGAACTCGATGTAGCCCGGCAGGAATTTTTTCAGCACCAGCGTCTCGAAGAACCAGGTGGTATGCCCGAGATGCCACTTGGGAGGGCTCACGTCTTCTACAGGTTGTACCACATAATCCTCTTTTTGTAGCGGACGGCAAATGGTTTCCGTCCATTTGCGGACCTGCGCGTATTGCCGCAGGAGCGCCGTGGGAATAGTTACATCTATCATGTCAGTTTTTTTGCGTATCCAGGAAACGCGTGAGATCGGAAATGCTGCGAATGCCCATCTTCCGGGCCGCTTCTTCCCGCATCATAAGTGCGTATGCGTTGTTGAAACCGATGGGCTGCAGCCATTGCAGCCCATATTTGTGATCGAACTGCCGGCGCACGAAATTATACGCGCTGTCTTTATGCCGGAGATTATCGGTCAGGGGTTCCTGCAAAATGACGAGCAGGCCCGTGCCGGTATATTCAGGATAGAAGTCGATCTGGTCGTTCGTCAATGCATCAAAACAAATTTTCGTGCCACCCAGTCCGGTTTTCGAAGAAATTGACAATTCCGTGTTCCCTTCCACCAGGATTTTATACATTTCACAAAGGATGTATTGCTCCGTAAATATCTTCGACCCCATCCGCACCACGCCCTTTTTTCCGTTCCGCGAGGGTTTGAAAAGACCTTCCTTTTCCAGGAAACCGCGCGCCACCGCGGCCGGGCTTTCCTTCAAAAAATCGACGCGGTAATTCAGGTAGGTCATCACCGAATCGTTGATCCGCCCGGCAAGGAGACCGAGCGCAGGCCCCAGCTCGGGAAACCGCTCCAGGGCATCTTTCCGCACCACCGGCGCGGCGTGGTAGGGTGGGAAGATGAGCTTGTCGTCGTCGAGGGTGACGAGATGGAACGCCCGGATGCGCCCGTCGGTACTGTATCCGCTCACCACATCCAGTTTTTCTTCGTGCAGGGCCTGGTACATGACGGCATCGTTGATGACCACTGTCGGGATTTTCAGTCCATACACCCGTTTCAAGCCCAGCCATCCATCTTCCCGCCCCATGAACTCCGGCGTGAAACCCGCGAGCAGTTTGCCTTTGGCGGCAGGCGTCATGGCGGAAACCGCAAACACGATCAATGCCGCCGCGCCCGCCCATCGGAAGTGCCGCATGCTTAATTTCTGTGCGCACGACAGCAGGAAATCGAAAAGGATCGCCAGCAAAGCCGCCGGGATGGCGCCTGCCAGGATCATGTTCGTATTGTTCAGTGCGATGCCGCCGAAGATGAATTCGCCCAGTCCGCCGGCCGCGATGTACGCTGCCAGCGTAGCCACGCCCACATTGATGACGGCGGCGGTGCGGATGCCCGCGAGGATCACGGGCATGGCGAGCGGCAGTTCCGCTTTGAACAACACCTGGCTGCGCGTCATCCCCATGGCCACGGCGGCTTCGCGCACGGTAGCGTCTACGCCGCGGATACCGGTGTAAGTATTGCGGATGATGGGAAGCAAGGCGTAGAGGAACAATGCGAAGATCGCCGGTTTGGGGCCAATGCCCAGCAAGGGAATGAGAAAACCCAGCAGCGCAATGCTCGGAATGGTCTGCATCACGCCCGCAAAACCGAGCGTAACGCCCGCCAGCTTTTGCCTCCGCGCGATGAGGATGCCCAAAGGCACGCCGGCCAATATGGCCAGCGCTACCGATAACAGCGTGAGGTGAATGTGCGTCAGTGTTTGTTCCAGCAGCTTGCCCGACTGGCTTTCGAGGAATTGGAGGAATGCTTTCATGACGCATCGGTTTGGCCGTGAAGGAATGCCGCCACGAAATCGTTCGCGGGGTTTTGCTGCAATTCGTCGGGCGTGCCCATCTGGATGATCCGGCCTTTGTCCATGATGCCGATATGATCGCCCAGCTCGAGCGCATCGCGGATGTCGTGGGTTACCATCACCACCGTTTTGCTTTTGAATTCGTCCAGCTCCAGGAACTCCTGTCGGATGCGGGTGCGGGTGACGGGATCGAGGGCGCCGAAGGGCTCGTCCATGAGCAAAACCGGCGGATCGGCCGCCAGCGCGCGCGCCAGGCCCACACGCTGCTGTTGCCCGCCGCTGAGCTGGTTGGGATATTGGTGGGCGTGCGCGTCCCAGGAAAGGCCGAGCTGCTGGAGCAGGTCTTCGGTGCGGCGGCGGATGCGGGGCTTGTCCCAATGCAACAAACGCGGCACGATGGCGATGTTTTCGGCGACGGTGTAATGGGGGAACAGCCCGTATTGCTGCATCACGTATCCCATTTGCCTGCGGAGGATCTCCGGGCGGAAGGTGCGCGTGTCCTGCCCGCGGAAAAGTACCGTCCCGCCGTCGGGGTTGATGAGGCGGTTGAGCATCCGGAGGGTAGTGGTTTTGCCGCTGCCGCTGGTGCCCAGCAGCATGAGGCGCCCGCCTTCCGGCACGCGGAAGGAAACGCCCTCCACCGCCACGCGGCCGTCGAAGGATTTGTTAAGTTGGCTGGCTTCAATCATGGCTCGATAGACATGAACAGGTTATTGAGCGATTCCGAGAACGTCGGATGGGCGAAAACGCCGTCCCGCAGCTGGTCGTAGCGGAGCCCGCCCATCATGGCCATCTGCACTACAGACATGATCTCGCCGCCCGCCACGCTGAGGATGGCGGCGCCGAGTATCAGGCCGGAATCCTTGTCCACCACGGCTTTCATCAAGCCCCGCGTATCTCCCGATTCCACGCCGCGCGCCACTTTCGTCATGGGGATTTTTGCGACGAGCACGTTCTTCCCCTGTTCCCGTGCTTCGTGCTCGGTAAGCCCGATGCGGCCGAGCTCGGGATCGGTGAACATGCAGTAAGGTACGGGCCGGTCCCGGATCGTTCGTTGTTGCTGTTCGAGTATGTTTTTGGAAATGATGATGTAATCGTTGTAAGAGATGTGCGTGAACGCCGGTCCGCCTTTCACATCGCCCATGGCGTAAATGCCGGGCACGCCGGTCTCCAGTTTTTCGTTGACGGGGATGATGCCGTTGCCGGTGGTGCGGAGGCCGGTTTTGTCCAGCCCCAGGTCGCCGGTGTTGGGCGTCCGCCCGGCGGCGATGAGCAAATGGCTGCAGGTCAATTGTCGTCCGTTCAGTTCCAGCAATATCTGGTCGTTGGAGGTTGAAACTTTCTGCAGTTCGGCGCCGCAGCAGATAGTGATGCCGTCTTCTTCGAAGATTTTATGGATTTCGGCTGCTACGTCTTCGTCTTCTTTCCCGAGGATGCGGGTGTTCTTTTCCAGCAGGGTCACCTGGGCGCCGAAGCGCCGGAACATTTGTCCCATTTCCATGGCCACATACCCTGCGCCGAGGATGCAAAGATGTTTGGGCGTTTCCGTGAGGTCGAGGATGGTGGTGGAAGTGAGATAAGGCACGGTGTCGAGGCCTTCGATGTCCGGAATGCCGGGGCGGGCGCCGGTATTGATGAAAATATTATCGGCCTGGAGGGTTTCCCCGTTCACTTCGATGGTTTTCATACCGGAAAAAACGGCTTGTCCTCCGATGTAATCGAGATTTTTGGTAGATCCGACGGATTTGGTGAGCCCATCCACCGCCTGGTCTACGATCTCGTCCTTTCGCGCCTTTACTTTGCGGAGATCGATCTGCGAAAGCCCGGAAGGGATGCCGAAGCGTTGGGCGCGCCCGGCCATATACGCTTCCCTGGCCGCCCCGATCATGGTTTTGGTGGGTGTGCAGCCGTCGTTCACACAGGTGCCCCCGATCTTGCGCCGCTCCACCAGGGCAGTGCGCCAGCCGGCTTTGGCCAGCTTCCGCGCCAGGGGCGTTCCCGCCTGGCCGGCCCCGATAATGATGGCATCATATTTCTTCATCCGGAAAGGGTTTTGCTGGCGCTAAAGCTACTATAACAAGCCGCGCCGGTACAATGTTCGGATCGTGGATTCAGGGGGACGTGTCCAAAAACCGTTCCGTCCTGACCCATATCAGTTTACGGCTGACCCGCATCATTCCACAAATATTTGGCCGATCCTACATTTGCGTGATAGAATTGACAGCAACATACTACCCGCTTCATACGAAAAGCATAACCGCCGCTGCATGGGAGGTGGTTATGTTCCCCAAAAAATGGAGAACGCCCGGGCACCAGGTTAAGGAAAGTAATGGTGATTCATAAAAGGTAAAATCAAAAATACGGTTGTTCCGGGCGCTCTTTGTCATTCATTCGCAAAAACTCCCAAAAATGCCCGCTAATGGAAGGCAATGTCTTCCAATCTCCCGGGTTCGAGCAGTGTGATGAAAGGCCCTTTGATGGCGATCAGTTTCTCCTGCTTGAATTCGCCGAGGGTACGGATCAGCGATTCCGTTGCCGTACCGGCGAGCGATGCCAGCTCATCCCTGGCGATGTTGACCTTATACTGGCCAGTGCCCTGGTGATATTTGTTCCGCAGATGCACCAACGCGCTGGCCACTTTTTTGCGCAGGGTGTCATACGCGATCCCGACCAGCCGGTTTTCCTTTTCCGTGAGGTTCCTGGCCAGCATTTTCACGAATTTCTGGAAGATCAATGGTACGCGCCCCAGCATTTCCTCCGCATCCTTCCGCGGGATGAGGGCCAGCTCGGTTTCGTCCATCGCCAGGGCCGTGGCTTTGTAGCGTTCTTCCTCCAGCAGCGCGATGTACCCGAAGAAATCGCCGGTATTGTACAGGCTGATCAGCAGATCTTTCCCGTCTTCATGCGTTTTCACGGTTTTCACTTTCCCGGAAATGATGTAAAACATGTACCGCGGCGTTTCGCCTTCGCGGTAGATCACTTCATGGGGTGCGAGGCGGACGGTATTGCGGTCGGTAATGAAGGCGCGGACCACGTTACGGAAATCGTTTTCGTCGGACGGATCGATGGCGGCGGCGTTTTGGAGGAGAAGATGCCGTTTCTCGAGGCGGACGGCCACGGTTTGGAGCAGCCCGGCGCCGGAAAACGGGCGGACCATCACATCGTCCGCTCCCAGTTGCATCGCTTCGCGGTACCGGCGCGGGTCCCAGTCGTTCATGAGGAGGATGGCGGGCACCAGTTGCAAGGGGCCTTCCTGTTGCATGACGTGGAGCATCCCCAGGCCGTCGACCCCCTTGATGTCCATATCGCAGATCACGAGATCGGGCGGAGATCTGCGCATCCTGAGTATGCCGTCCTGCCCGTCGGCCGCTGCTTCCACGGCGTATCCCGCCGTTTCCAGCAACGGCGCCAGGCTACTGCGCTTGCGGTCTTTTTTTTCGACGAGGAGAATGGTTTGCATGCTGTATAAACAAAGCCCTTTACGCATTTGTTGGCCGTGCCGATTTGATGCCTTCCCCTGAATTGAATAAATTGAGGAAGCAAAACCCACGATTATGATGACCGTATCGGAAGCTTACAACGCCATGCTGCGCACAGCCGCTGGTTTCGGCGTCACCACCGTTTTGCTCGAAGCGGCGGAAGGCCGCGTGCTGCGCGAAACGGTGCATGCAGACAGGCCTCTCCCGCCATACGACCGCGTCACGGTCAACGGCCTCGCCATTGCATTTGAAAGTTATGCGCGCGGACAACGCGTTTTCGGTTCCGGGGGCATCCAGGCCGCAGGCATGCCGCGCCTGCAATTGGCCAACCTGGCAGACGGGATGGAGGTGATGCGCGGATCGGTACTGCCCGACCTCACAGACACCATCGTTCCGTTCGATCAGCTGGAAGTTGCCGAGCATGAGGGGTTCCGCAGGTTCACCGTGCTGGGGAACGTTCAGCCCGGCCATCACATCCACCGCAAAGGAGCGGATGCACATGCCGGAAAACCGCTCCTGGAGCCGGGCGTACGCATTGGCCCGGCGGAAATCGGCGTGCTGGCGGGAACGGGGAAAGCCGAAGTGAAAGTCAGCGCCCTGCCTAAAGTGCTGCTCGTGGCCACGGGGAACGAACTGGTGGAAGTGCGCGAAACTCCGGAACCGCACCAGGTCCGCATGTCGAATGTTTACAGCCTGGCGGCGGGTTTGCGGGAAATGGGGATCCCTGCCGATATCGTTCACCTGGCAGACGAAAAGCCGCGCATGGCCGAAGAATTGCTCCCATTGCTCCATAGATGCGATGTATTGATCTGTACCGGCGCCGTGGGCGACGGGCGCTTCAACCATCTTCCCGAAGTGCTCGCCGAAGCCGGCATGGAGAAGATCGTGGATGGCGTAGCGCAGAAGCCGGGGAAGAAAATCCTCTTCGGCAGGATGCCCGGCGGCCCGGTCGTGTTTGCCCTGCCGGGGAACCCGCAGTCGGTCATGACCAACTATGCCCGCTACATCCGGCCGTGGCTGGAAGTTTGCCTGGGCTTGCCCGACCGCAGGCCCGTGCTGGCGAAACTCTCCGAAACACTGACGTTCGCCCGGCCGTTGGAATACTTCATCCCCGTCAAATTATACGTTTCCGGAGACGCGGTTTTGCAGGCGCT
The DNA here is from genome assembly GCF_050277495.1 of Chitinophaga sp. NPDC101104. Lineage (NCBI taxonomy): Bacteria > Pseudomonadati > Bacteroidota > Chitinophagia > Chitinophagales > Chitinophagaceae > Chitinophaga > Chitinophaga sp. NPDC101104. The sequence continues at coordinate 450,982 of NZ_JBNNSF010000002.1, forward strand.
GCCCATTCCGCACCAGGGCTCGGGCGACCTTTCCGCGCTGGCGCTGGCCGACGGATTCATGGCCCTTCCATCGGCTTCAAACGTTTTCGAAGCGGGAAACGCCTTCCCGGTTTGGATTTTCAGGCAGAATTCCCCATTTTGATCGCCGCTTAAAATTCCACTTTCATGCCGATGGAACAAACCATGCGCTGGTTCGGGCCCAAAGACCCCGTTTCCCTGCGCGATATCCGACAGGCCGGCTGCACCGGCGTTGTAACTGCCCTTCACCACATCCCCGTTGGCGAAACCTGGACAATTGAAGAAATCGAAAAAAGAAAATCGCTCATCGAAGCCGAAGGCATGCGCTGGTCGGTCGTGGAAAGCCTCCCCGTGCATGAAGACATCAAAAAATCCAGCGGCGATTTTCAGGGCCACATCCAACGGTATAAAGAAAGCCTGGAAAACCTCGCCCGGTGCGGCGTGTCGACGGTTACGTACAATTTCATGCCGGTGATGGACTGGATGCGCACCAACGTGAGCTACGAACTTCCCAACGGCGCGCGTGCCCTGTATTACGACCGCGCCGCGTTCATCGCGTTCGATCTTTTCCTGCTGAACCGCCCCGGTGCGAAAGCGGATTATTCGGCCGAAGAAATCCTGTCCGCCGAAAAAAAATTACAATCCCTCAAGCCGCAGCAACGCGAGACCCTCTTTCACAACGCGCTCCTGGGCCTGCCCGGCAGCGACGACCGTTTTACCCGCGAAGGTGTTCTCCGCGCGCTGGCCGAATATGATCACATTGATGCGGCGAAGCTGCGGGAGCACTTGTTTTACTTCCTCCGTCAGGTGGCGCCGGTGGCGGAAGCAAACGGCATCCGCCTGGCCATTCATCCGGACGATCCGCCGTATCCCTTGCTGGGCCTGCCGCGCATCGTGAGCACGGAAGCGGATCTGGCGGCTATTTTGCATGCATCGCCCGAAAGGGCCAACGGCATCTGTTTCTGTACCGGCTCGCTGGGCGTGCGGCCGGAGAACGATCTGGCGGGGATCGTAGAGCGGCTGGGGGACCGTATCCATTTCATCCACCTGCGCAACATCCGCCGCCTGGCGGGGGGCGATTTTTACGAAGCCGATCATCTCGATGGGGATGTAGACATGTATGCCGTGGTGCACGCCCTCACGCAATCGATGCGGCGGCGCAATGTTTCGCTGCCCATGCGGCCCGATCACGGCCACCAGATGCTGGACGATCTGGCGAAGCAAACCTATCCCGGGTACAGCGGCATCGGGCGGTTGAAAGGGCTTGCGGAACTGAGGGGGCTTGAAATGGGGATTTTGCGGAGTTGAAAATTCCCTATCTTTGCCGGGCATTCTCCTTCACAATCTGCATTGAAATTTATTGTCTAATCATCTGTTGCGCCGTTTGGCTACCGGCCACGCAGCACAACCGTCTATTCGAATCCCGGTTTGAAACGTTCGACTTATTTATCGCTGATTCTCATTTTGGGCAGCCTTACCGCGCTGGGCCCTTTTACGATCGACATGTACCTGCCCGGCTTCCCCGCCATCGCGGAAGATCTGGGGGTGGATGTGGAAAGGGTGGGACTGACATTATCCAGTTATTTCATCGGCATCTGCGCCGGACAATTGCTGTATGGCCCGCTGCTGGACCGCTTCGGGCGGAAGAACCCCCTGTACATAGGGCTGCTGCTCTATATCGCTGCATCGGTAGGCTGCGCATTCGCCACTTCGCTGGACGGCCTCGTGTGGCTGCGGTTCTTCCAGGCGGTGGGTTCCTGTGCGGCTACGGTGGCGGCTATGGCCATGGTGCGGGATCTGTTCCCCGTTCATGAAAACGCGAAAGTGTTTGCGCTGCTGATGCTGGTGGTGGGCGCGTCTCCCATGGTGGCGCCTACCGTCGGCGGATATGTGACCAGCGCCATCGGCTGGCATTCGGTGTTTACGATACTCGCCGTGATGGGGGCGCTCATGCTGCTGGCGTGCATTTTTTGGCTGCCAGACAGCTTCCGGCCGGATACTTCGCTGTCGCTCAAGCCGGCGCCCATTATCCGCAATTTCTGGTCGGTGTGGAAAGAACCGCAATTCTATACTTATGCGCTCACCGGTGCCGTGTCGTTTTCCGCGTTGTTCACCTACGTTTCCGGTTCGCCGAAAGTTTTCATGCAGGTTTTCCAATTGTCGGATAAAGCATATGGATGGGTGTTTGCTGCGCTGAGCGTGGGTTTCATCGGTTCCAGCCAGGTTAATACCCTGGTGTTGAAACGCTACAGCAGCGAACAGATCTTACCCGTGGCGCTGTCTGTAATGAGCGTGGCTGCGCTGGTGTTTGTGTGGGGATCGGGTGCGGGATGGCTGGGTTTGTGGGGTACGATCGGCACGTTGGCCGTACTGCTTTGCTGCCTGGGTTTCGTGAACCCCAACACCGCCGCACTTTCGCTGGCGCCGTTCGCGCGCAACGCAGGAACGGCTTCCGCGCTCATGGGCGCGCTGCAAATGGGCGCAGGCGCACTGGCTTCGGTGTTCGTGAGCCTTTTCAAGGAAAATACCGCATTCCCCATGGCCGCCTGCATGGCGGTGGCTGCTTTGCTATCGCTGTTGATACTGGCCGTTGGGCGGACGGTCATCGCTTCGCGGAAAACGGCGCAATCCTGACGGGCGCCGTTTTGAGGGATTTGTATTACTTTCGGAAAAAATCCAACCCCTCATGCCAGAAAACCTTAGCGTCATACTCACAGGCGCCACCGGAATGGTCGGAGAGGGCGTTCTTCTGGAATGCCTGCAAAACCCGAATGTCGAGAAGGTATTGATTATCAATCGCAGACCGTCGGGGTACAGCCATCCCAAACTGAAGGAGATCCTCCATGAGAATTTTTTCAACGTCAAATCCATCGCCGATCAGTTTGCCGGCTACAACGCCTGTTTCTTCTGCCTCGGCGTTTCATCCGTCGGGAAAAGCGAACCGGAATATTACCGGCAGACATATGTGCTCACGATGCACGTGGCCGAAGCGATGGCCGCCGTTAACCCCGATATCGCGTTTTGCTATGTGTCCGGCTCCGGGACGGACGGTTCCGAACATGGCCGCGTCATGTGGGCGCGGGTAAAGGGCAAAACGGAGAACGACCTCATGAAACTCCCTTTCCGCGCGGTTTTCGCGTTTCGGCCAGGATTACTGAAAGCAACGAAAGGACAAAAAAACCTCGTCACGATCTACAAATACCTCGGCTGGATGTTCCCTTTTTTCCGTTCCCTTTTCCCGGGCTTCGCCAGCACGTTGCAGGAGCTGGGAAAGGCCATGATCGAAGTTGCCCGCAACGGCTATTCATCCAAGGTCATCGAAGTGAGGGATATACACAAACTCGCCGCCAAACCCTGATCACCAAGCCTCCTGCGTCAACTGGCGGTTGGCGTTGGTACCCGCCAGATGTCCGCCCATGGCCGACATATACAATTGGTGAAGCCCTGCGTGCGTGAGGTCGCCGGCGGCAAAAACGCCCGGTACGGTGGTCTCGAACATCGGGCTGACGGTCACCACGCCGTCGGGGCTCATTTCGCAGCCCAGTTGTTCCGCCAGGGAATTATGGTACAAGAGTTTCTGCGGCCGGTAATACACTGCGCCGGTTTCCAGCACATCCCCGTTTTGCAGCGTGATCTTCACGCCTTCTCCGCTTTTCTCCAAACCCTTGATGGGGGTGGTGTTCAGCTTATATCCCTTCTCCACGAATTTTTCCGTCATTTCCGCGCTGATCCGGCTTTCGCCCTGGGTGAGGAAGGTGATGTCGCTGTGCCAGTTGGATAACGTCACGGCGTAATGTTCGGCCGCTTCGCCGTTGGCGATCACGCAAACCGGCAGCCGGCGCACTTCCCAGCCATGGCAATACGGGCAATGGATGACGCGGTTGCCCCAGAGTTCCTCCAGTCCGGGAATATCGTCCAGGTCGTCTTTCAAACCGGTGGCCAGCACGATTTTTTTTGCGAAATACCTGTCGCCGGCGCGCGTTTCCAGTAGGAATCCGCCGTCCGTTTTTGACGCCGTCGTAATGTACCCTTCCACCAGGTCTACCGTTTCATACGGCTGTAACTGTTCCCGGGCGATGCGGAGCAGCTCGGAAGGCGGGGTATTGTCGCGCGTGAAGAAATTATGGGCGTGGGCCGCAAAGCGGTTGCGCGGAGATCCGCCGTCTATCACGACGGTCTTGCGCAACGTCCGCCCCAATGTCAGCGCGGCGCTGAGGCCCGCAGACGATCCGCCTGCAATGGCGACTTCGTATTCCTGGATATTGTCATTTGAAACCATGTTGCAAAAATAGGGTTTCAGGAATACGGTCCATTGTGCTAATGCCGGTCAAAATTGTACTTTCCACGGATTAGCTGAGATGTTCTTTCCGGATGCCGAGTTTTTTCATTTTCGAATGAAGCGTGGTGGGAGGGATTTGCAGTAGTTCCGCCGCCCCACCTGCACCCCATACGCGGCCATTGCATTTTTTGAGGACGCTGAGGATGTGGTCGCGCTCGTTCTCATGGATCGTTTTCACCCGGCTGTCGGGCAGTATGCTCGTCGTGTTTTGAACGGGCTCGGCCGGCCTGGGGCCTTCTGGCAGCATGATTTCCTCGATGAGCGGCCCGCGGTTGAGCAGCATGCCGCGCTCGATCATGTGCTCCAGTTCGCGGATATTGCCCGGCCAGTGGTATTGCTGCAGTTGTGCCATCACTTTATCGGTGACGCCCTGGATGCGTTTGCCGGTTTTGCTGTTGAACAGGTCGATGAAATGCTGTACGAGCAGGGGAATGTCTTCGGCCCGGTCGCGCAGGCTGGGCAAGGTGAGCGGGAAAACGTTGAGGCGGTAATAGAGGTCGAGGCGGAATCTTCCTTCGGCTACTTCTTTTTCCAGGTTCCGGTTGGTGGCGGCGATGAAGCGCACGTTGATCTTGATGGGGGCGCGGCTCCCGAGGCGCTCTATTTCCCGTTCCTGCAGCACGCGCAGCAGTTTTGCCTGCAGTTCCACGGGCATTTCGCCGATCTCGTCGAGGAACACGGTGCCTTCGTGCGCCTGTTCGAACTTGCCGGTCCTGCGTTCCATCGCGCCGGTGAAGGCGCCTTTTTCATGGCCGAACAATTCCGATTCGATGAGGGTGGCGGGCAGCGCGGCGCAGTTCACTTTCACGAATGGCTTGTTGCGCCTGGGCGACAACTGATGGATGCAATCGGCGATCCTTTCCTTTCCGGTGCCGCTTTCTCCGAGGATGAGGATGGAAGTGTCTATCGGTGCGGCCTGGGAAAGGTGGTCGAACACTTTGAGCAGCAGGTGGCTGTTGCCGACGATGCCGTTGAAAACCTTTGCCGGCGGCGCTTTCCTCGCCGCGGGCGTGCCTTCGCGCTCGGGGGCGGCGCCTGCGCTGCTTTCCGCCAGTTCGGCCAGCAGGTCGCGCTGGCGCTGGCAGATCTCGGTATGCGGATGCTGGAACGCGTCGGGCAGTTTGCTGTAGAAATGGAGGATGCAGGTATGGCCGTTGTGTAAAGTGAACGGATATACGAAGGAAGATTGGAGGTGGAAGGATTTCGCGAGTTGTTGCATGAGGGGAACATTCCGCTGCTCCTGCGTGAAATCGGCGCCGTTGAACAATGCAGGGGTTTCCCAGGGCTGGGCGCTCAACATTTTGGCCAGCACATCGGCCGGCAGCCCGGTGATGTTCCCCAGCTCCGCGGCGCCCAGCTCCTGGTATTCGTTGAACCCGATCCGGCGATAGTCGCGCAAATGGCGCACCTCGCCGTTCTTCCGGAAACTGACGGACAGATATTCGAAGGGCACGTAAGGCTGCAGCGCGATGCCCGCCTGCAACAGCCGCTGTTCCGGCGTGCCGCCAAAGGACTGCAATTGCGCCAGTGCCTTCCGCAACGCCGTTTCCCGCCGCAAGTGCGATTCCAGGCTGTTTTCGTGCCGGAACCGGGCTATTTCCAGCGTAGCCAGCACATCGCGCTCGCGGAAGGGCTTCACGAGGAAGCCATATGGCTGCGTGGCTTTGGCGGCGGTGAGCACGTCCTGGCTGGAATTGGCGCTCAGGTAAATGAAGGCGATATGTTGCTCGCGCAGCTCGTGCGCCAGGTCGATGCCGGTTTGCCTGCCTTTGAGGAATATGTCCAGCAGCACGAGGTCGGGCTTGTCCTGCCGGATGAGCTCCTGCGCCTGCGGTACCGACCGCGCGATCCCGCAGACCCTGTATCCTGCTTTTTCCAGCATGAGCCGGAGGTCGTTGGCTTCGATAAATTGATCTTCCACGATCAGCACTTTTTCATTCATATGGCAATGTTTTCCTGTTAAACCGGTAGTAACGTGATTTATTGATGATTAACGGGACCGGCGGGGCGGTCGAGCAATTCCGGGCGGATGAAGTTTTCATCTTCGAACCATACCGAAATTTCCGCTCCGCCGCCTGCGACGTTCCGGATGTTGAAATGGCCGCCGAGGTCGTTGCTGAGCCCTTCCATAAGGCTCATTCCCAAAGACCGGCTTTGCCCCGGTTCGAAATCCGGCGGCAATCCCATCCCGTCGTCGGCGACCGTCAAGATGAAATGCCCTCCTGCCGACCGTTCGAACGTAATGTGGATATTGCCTTCGCGGTTGCCGGGGAAAGCGTATTTGATGGAATTGGTGATGGCTTCGTTGAGGATGAGCCCGATGGGAACGGCCTGCGAAACATCCAACTGGATGGGCGCTACGTTGATGCGAAAGCGAACGTTCCGGCCGGCGTCGAAGCAATCCATGAGGTAATCCACCAGCTCGTGGATGTAATGCGGCATGTTGATGACGCCCACATTGTCTGACTGGTACAGCTTTTTGTGGATGAGCGAAATCGCCTGCACGCGGTGCTGGCTGTCGCGGATGGCTACGAGCGCGGCATCGTTCTGCAGGAAGGCGCTTTGGCTGTTGAGCAGGCTCATGACGATCTGCAGGTTGTTCTTCACACGGTGGTGTATTTCCTTGAGTAGCCATTCCTTTTCGTGCAGCAGCTTTTCCAGCGAAGCGTTTTTCAGACCGATTTCCACCTGCTTTTCCTGCAGCGACTGGTTGTTTTTCTGCTTGAGGCGATAACCGTTGATGAGCAGTCCGATGATGGCGAGCAGCAGTACCGCGCCGCCGAAAGAAACGTTGCGCATGAGCCTTTCCTGTTCCAGTTTGCTTTGCTGGATTTCGGTGCGCTGGGTGAGCAGGGTGATGTCGTTTTGCTTCAGCTGAATGTCCTGGTCTTTGCGCTGCGCGTCCATCAGGCTTTGTTCCCGTTGGAGGATGGCCTGGTTAAGCTGTGATTTTTGCAGTAGCTCTTTCCGTGTGAGCAGCATGATATCCTGTTCGCGGAGGCGGATTTCCTGTTCCTGCAGCAGGAGCGACTGGTCTTTCTTTTCCGTTTCGTACTGGATTTGCAATTCGGATATCTGCCGGCTTTTGGCGACGTTGAACAGCGAATCGTTATAGTATTTATAGCGTTGGTATTGATCGATGGCCTGGCGGTACATGCCCATGGCGGAATCGCACTGGAAGAGCATGTAATACGCATTGTTGGTGAGGGATACGCTGGCGATGTCTGGCCGGTAGCTGAGGGCTTTGCGCAGGTGCTCCGAGGCGATGGTATATTTCTTCTGCCCGAGATAAAACTTGCCGACGTTGAGCTGCAGCCGGGTGTAGAGTTTATCGCCTACTCGGATATGGTCGATGTTACGGATAGACGACAGGTAATATTTTTCCGCTTCCGCCGTCTGTCCCATCGCGTTGTAACACTGTGCCAGCGCGGCTTCCATGAGGCGTTCGGGATAATAGCTCACGGGCGGATCATCTTTATATACCTGCTTTACAAATGCCAGGGCTTCGGCGGCGCTGCGGTGCTCGATCAGTAGTTCCGTGAGGGCGAGGGCGGCGTAATAGTCGTAATCCGGGCCGGTTCCATGTGCGTTGGCGACCGCTTTCCGATATGCGTCGATGCTGTTTTCGTATTGGACGAGATCGCGGTAGATCTCGCCCAGCCGGACGAGCAGTATGGTAGTTACAAGTTTATCGTTCTGTTGTTCTGCCTGCCGTAAACCCGTCATGGCATAGCGAAGCGCCGCTCCGAGGTCGCCGCGCATCTGGGCGAGGAGCGCGAGGTGGCGGTTGATTTTGTAAGTGGGGGCGCGATCGGTGTTGGCGTATTTATTGGCGAGGCCGAGCAGGAGCTTGCTGGCTTCTTCGGGCCGGCCGTCTTCCTGAAGGAAGCTGGCCGATTCCATGCCGGTTTTCAATTCATTTTCCATGTCGCCCGCCTGTGCGAACAGCTGGCTGGAATTGAGGTATGCTTCGGCGATATCACAGTATTGCGGGCGCTGGCGGCGGATGATGTTGCCGAAATGCATCCAGATCAGGGCCTTGTTGCGCGTATCGTGCGGGCGATCATATTTGGAAAGCGCGAGCAGGATGTATTTGCGGCCTTCCGGAACATCGCCCAGGAGGCATTGCGTCCTGGCCATTTCCTTCCAGGCCAGGATGCGCATGGTGTCGATGTTCAGCGAATCGGCGATTTTTATGGCGCTATGTATATAATTGACGGAAATGCTCAGCTGGGTAACGTCGAACGCCGGGAATCCGGACTGGTATTGCCTTCCCATGTCAATAAACTTGCGGAACCGTTGCGCGCCGGGCACGGTTTCCACGACCACCCGCCGCGAGGCCTCCATGACGTCTACTGCCGATAAAAAATCCCTGGCAGACTTTACCTGCTGCTGCTGACGCTCGGGGTCCCAGTTGGCGATGGCCATTTTTGCATACACACGGGCGCTGTCCGGCTCGTTGGTATGTATGAAGTGCCAACGGGCGAGCGTCATGCAGATATTTGCCTTCAGCGCACCTTGCAGGTGCGGCATGAAGATTTTTGCGCGCGCATGCCGGTTGCGATGGAGCTCGATCAGGGCGAGGGTGTAGTAGTTCCGGTGCTCCAGGTCGCGCTTGTTGAACTGGATACCAAGGCGGATGGAATTGCGGATGTGGGCTTCCGAGCTGTCTACGTCGCCGGGCGATTTGTCGCGCCGCATCAGGTACTGGTAACCCACGCGGTGGTAGATGATGTAATGCGCCTGGTCGGGAACGTCTGGCAGCATCGCAAGCGCATTGGTCAGCCGGTCTGCCTCGATGTAGGTCGTAGACATCGTCTGTGCGGCGTTTTCCAACACGGTCGTATTGCCGGTTTTCCGGGAAATGGCGATCGCTTTTTTGCCGTACATCACCGCAGTATCCAGGTCGTAGGCGTATTCACCCGGTTTGAAAGTATAATGATAACTGAGCCTGGCATAAACGCTGGCCTGCTGATCGTCGCTCAATGTTGCAACAACCTCCCGTGCGCGCCAGGGCGTTCCCATTTCTATCCAGAGGGTGGTCATGTTGAACAGGCTGGTAAGAAACTGTTCGTGATGGCCGATGCGCTGTGCCAGGATGCGCGCCTGGTCAAAGAAGTAGCCTGCGCTGTCGAGGTCGTTTTTCAGTTCGCCGGGCTTGAACAGGTATGCTTTCCCGGTTTCGTTGAGGAAGAAGGCTTTCATTGAATCGTTCTCCGCCTGGGCGATGGATGCCCGCAAGGCAGGGATGTTTTGCGCCGGAGCCCGGGATGTGATGATCAGCAGGCCGGCGATCAGCAGTCCTGTTTGTATGAAGTGGATATATGTACGGAATGGGCTCATGGCTGGAGGTCTCCTGGCTGATAGTTAAGTTCGGAAAGGGTGGATATGGTTTTGTGCGGTTGCAAATGTAATCGGGAAACCGGGAAGTAGGCTGCATTGCCGGGACTGGATTTTATTCCACCCGGTTTTTCCACGAAGTATTTACCGGCATCGATGAAGGCAGCCGCGCGCGGCGTATCGTTCGCCGGCCGGGCGATGGACGCGCGATGGTATGAAGCGTTTTGCGCAGCCGGATGCAGCGTCGCGAAAAGCAGGCTGAAAACCAGCGCGCCGGTTATAGGAAGCATCGTATGCAATTGAAGTGGTTTCATGGCCGGCAACCTCCGGTTTGACAGGGTGGAAAGCGTTGGGTCGACGGGATGGCGCCATGCATGTTTGATCCTGACTGCGGAAAGGCAGTTGCGGGGAGGACTGAACTCAGGCAAAGGGCGATCCAGGTGCGCAGCATGATGACATTTTAATAGGGGCTATTCATAAAACAGGCCAAAGCTACAGCAAACCTGGCGGGGCCGCGGTGCTCCCGGGGCGGGGAAGCTATGGCGGCGGGATGCCGGATTGATGGGTGATGATGTAGCATTGAAGGCCTGTCTGCTACGTTGGTCAAAGTACAACTTTATTTCGTAGGTAGGCACGCGAAACCACGAAATTTCGTGGCGTTTTAGGGTGGATGGATGAAGCCGCTTTCCATTGACGGGAGCCCCCGTTAACCGCGGGCAAAAGCGCCGCGGCCATGTGTGAAATGAAGGCGCGAAGGCGAAAGTCGAACAATGTGCGGGCCATACTGTTGTTTTATTGCGGAAGATCGGAAAGCGGGCCGGTCCGGCGAAAGCCGTCCGCACAGGCCCCGGAAAAGGTGACTATATTTCGTTGAAACCGGAACGCCACCACGATATTTCGATCCGCGGGCGCAGCGATTCGTGCCCAAACGCTTGCTGGACAAGGGGCAGGCGATATGGCACCGCATTTGGCACGTCTCCCAAAACACGCTATATGAAAACTATCGTTTTTCTGACCGGTTGCTTCGTCCATCATTCCTGCTGGGACAAATGGAAAGCTTATTTCGAGAAAGCCGGTTACCAGTGCATCGTGCCGCCGTGGCCCCATAAATCGGAGCAGCCTGCTACGCTGCGTGCCCGTCAGCCCGACCCCGCCATCGGTTCCATCCGGCTGGCCGATTTAAAAAACTATTTCAGCGACATCATTTCCCGGTTGCCGGAAAAGCCTATCCTGATCGGCCATTCGTTCGGCGGGCTCCTCGTTCAGCTCATGCTCCAGCGCGATATCGCAGCGGCGGGCGTGGCGATCCATTCCGTGCCGCCGGCGGGTGTTTTGACGTTGTCCCCTGCCTTTTTCCGGTCTACCTGGGGGCCGCTGGGCTTCTTCACACCGGTTTCCAAAACCTTCCTCATGTCGTTCCCCCAGTGGCAGTTTTCTTTTACGAACGGGTTGCCGCTCAAGGAGCAGCAGGCGACGTACGACCAACTCGTGATCCCCGAATCCAAGCACGTATCGCGCGATGCTTTGGGTAAAGAAGGGAAGATCGATTTCAGCAAACCCCACGTGCCGCTGCTTTTCGTGGCGGGCGAAAAAGACCAGATCATGCCGGCTTCGCTGAACCATACCAATTTCAAAAAGTACGGTAAAAGCGAAGGTGTCCTGGAATACAAGCTGTTTCCCGGCAAAACGCACTCCGTGCTGGGCCAAAGCGGGTGGCAGGAAAATGCGGCATACATCCACGGCTGGCTGAAGGAAAATGTATAATTTCGCGCCGGGCCGCCATGGCGGTGCCGCCGCACTTTATGGTCAACAGCGAAACAAGAAGGGTTGGGCGATGGAAATCGTTCGTGTATGCGTTCAGGGAAGCGTTCAATGTCTTGCAGGCGAACGATCCTCTGCGGATGGCGGGTGCCACGGCGTTTTTTACGACGTTCGCGCTTCCTGCCATCCTCATCATCATTATCCAGGCGCTGCGCCTGCTGTTCGAACCGCGGCTGATCTCCCGGCAGCTGTTCGGTGAGCTGCGCGAAGTGATCGGCCCGGAAGCGACGCACGAAGTAGTGGAGACCCTCCAGGCGTTCCGGGGGATTGCGCAGAACTGGCTGATCGCGGGGATTGGGTTCGTTTTCCTCTTATTCGTGGCTACGACGCTGCTCAAGGTGATGACGAGCTCCGTGAACCAGTTGTGGAGCATCCGGCCGGTGGTCCGGGGCAATTTCCGGCAGATCATGGTGTCGCGGCTGAAAGGCGTGGCGCTCATTCTATGCACCGGGGTGCTGTTCGTACTGGGGATCGTGGGCGATTCGGCCTCGGCCTTTATCGGCGAATATCTCCTGCGCTACTGGCCGGATGTGGGCATGTATTACAACAGCGCGTTGCAGTACCTGCTGTCTGTCCTCTCCGCCACGCTTTGGTTCGCGCTCGTTTTCTACCTGCTGCCGGATGGCAGGGTGAACGGGAAAGTACTGCTGACGGGCGCTTTCGTGACGGCGATCCTCTTCAATATCGGGAAGCTCGTGCTGCGCTGGCTGTTGACGTACAGCAATATCAACAGCATTTACGGGGCGTCTGCCTCCACCGTATTATTGTTATTGTTTGTTTTCTACGTTTCGCTTATCTTTTACTATGGAGCTGCGTTTGCCAACGTTTGGGCCGAAGCCATGGGCCGGCCTATCCAGCCCCGGAAGTATGCCATCAGGTACCAATTGCAGGACTTGCAGCCGGAGTAGCCCGGGCCGACCTTGCCGGTATGGTTTTTCTTGTTTACTTTTACGGCTGAAATTCGTATACAAAATCACCCATGAAAACAGATTCCTTAGCGAATAAAGTGTATGTTGACCTCCGTCGTCAGATCCTATCCAACCAGCTCGTTCCGGGCATGCGCCTGAAGGAGGACGAGTGGGCGCGCAAAACGGCGGTGAGCCGGATGGCGGTGCGGGAGGCGCTGACGCGCCTGTTGGGAGAAAACCTCGTTGTTTTCGGTGAAAAGGGTGGATATTTCGTAAAGTCGATGACCCCGAAAGATATCAGGGAGATCCGCGAGCTGCGGGAGCTCCTGGAACTGGGGGCGCTCCGCCTCCTGGCGCAAAAGCCCAACGCGGCTTTGCTGGATACGCTCGATAAAATCTGCGAGGATTTTACCGCCATGGTGGAAAAGGGATATCTCGGCGGCGCCTGCGATGCCGACATGAAGTTCCACGAAACCCTCATTTCCGGGGCTTGTAATGCCAAGCTGATGGAGCTGTATCAATTCAGTAATATCCCGCTTTTCCATATGAAACTGGGGAAAATGCTGATGGACGATTATGCGCAGACGGACCGGGAGCACCGCCAGATCGTGAATGCGCTCCGGAAGCAAGACCTCAAGCTGGCGCAATCCACGCTGGTGAAGCACCTCGAAAGAGGGGAGGAGACGGCTTTGGGGCTGATTTGACGGAAACACCATATTATACATAGTAACTATATACTTGTTTAACCGATCATTAAATAGAAAATGGACTGAATGCGTCAGTCCATTTAGTATTTATAATAAATAATGCTTTTCTAATTAGTCCCGCTTAATTCCATCCTTATTTTCATTTACATTCTTGTAAAAAGAAATAGGTTGAATCATTCAACGTAATATACAATCTCAAAATTGTATTCATTCCTTTCACCAACCACAACTGCACTCATTCCATATTGGCCAGAATTTTTGACTGTTTCATTATGGATTATTGTAAAAATCGATTTAACCGTATACTCTTTTCCTTCTATTCCGATTTTATCATTTACACCAATTTCCCAATTATTAAACTCTTTGTTTTCTTTAAGAGAAATTTCTTTAAAAATCTCAAAATCGGTAAAAGAAGCTATCACAGCGCCTTTTGTATGCTGAATACGAATCTTTGCGAGTATGTTATTAGTTCCCATTTAATAAATATACAACATTTCCATATATAATTTATATATGATTAATATATAATACAATGGGGCTGTCAGGTAAAAAATCCTTTGGTGAGCATTGAAATATTTTAGCAAGTTCATTGAGATGGTTTAGGTTGTATTTGGCTTTATATTTAGGGTTCTCCACATCACCAATAAATCCTACAGAAACCTCAAACATACAGGCTAGTTCCTTTTGGGAGTAGCCTTTTTCTATTCTTTGTAAATTTCACTTTCTATCAAAGCGTTTCCGGCGGATGTGCGTTGTCAGTTTCACCTTTTTAAATTCGCAAGTGAAGTGGCTTTCGCGCGCGCTGGACAGGCGGTTTGAACCGGACACGAAAAATCGTTTACATTTTATGAATATAATTTGCTTACAGGATCGATATAGCCCGAAATTTTCTTCTTTTTTTATTTTTTTGTTTACGAAAGAAATTTATATTTGTAGACATCGTTTAAAATACGTGTACGTACCCGGAACTTGTTTCAAGGGAATAATTGCCGGAAAAATCATGTTATGAATCAGCAAGTACGTACCGGGTTTATTCGGATAAGACATTCGCCAGGATAACCACGTTTATATTACGTGTACGTACCCGGAGCAAAAAAGCGCAATGCGCCGGCATTATTTGCAGTAACTGCGTGTACGTACCCGGCCTTGGCGGATCGATCAGGGGATTACCATTAGCCAACATTCGAATTTTTAAAATACCACATGAGAAACGCTGCCGCGGGCGGACAGGGAAGGCTTTGCCCTTTTTCTTCCCCGGCAGTCCGAAACCAGCTAAGACTTCGCGCAGGGGCGCGACGCAACATTTTTTAATCGCATCATTTTATTAACCAAAGCATCATGAAAGGAAGACACCTTTACCTCTTTGGGTTACTCATCGCGCTCGCCGGCATCTGTTCCACCCGGCCCGCCTTTGCCCAGGATGCCCACGAAATCAAAGGGATCGTGGTAGACAGCATCGGTCAAACGCCGCTTCCCGGCGTTACCATCGTCGTAAAAGGCACCAGCAACGGCGCCGCTACCACACCCACCGGCGAATTCTCCATCCGCGCCGCCAACAACGCCGTTCTCGTAGTGTCCTACATCGGGTACGACAAGATCGAAGTGCCCGTAGGCGGACGGACCAACATCCGCATCACGCTTGCCCAGAGCAAAACAATGCTCAACGAAACCGTCGTGATCGGTTACGGCACCATGAAGAAAAGCTCCGTGACCGCAGCCGTCACCAAAGTCGAGAACACCATCCTCGACCAGGTGCCCGCAGGCCGCCCCGAAGCCGCCCTCGTTGGCCGCCTTGCCGGTGTGAACATCTCCCAAAACCGCGCCCAGCCCGGCCAGGCGCCCACAATCCGCATCCGCGGCGCCAGCTCCATCGACGCCGGCAACGAACCGCTCGTGGTGATCGACGGTGTACCCGGCGGCAACCTCGGCATGATCAACATGAACGATGTACAGTCGATCGAAGTACTGAAAGACGCATCCTCCGCCGCCATCTACGGCTCCCGCGCCGCCGGCGGTGTGATCATCGTTACCATGAAAAAAGGTTCCGCCGGTAAAACCCGCTTCAACTTCAACGGTTTCGCCGGTATTGCCAAAGCCCGCCTGCACGACGACTGGATGACCGGCCAGGAGTACTACGACTACGCCGTGAAATTCCAGAACCGCGAATGGCGCTGGGCCAATCCCAACGCCGATATCTCCATCCCCGTCTGGGGAGACGCCCGCCGCCCCGCCACCTACCAGGTGAGCCCCGTCCTGAACAACGGCGCCAACGTGATCTGGCAGGACGAAGTGATGCAGACCGCACCCATGCAGAGCTATAACATCTCCGCAAGCGGCGGCACCGAAAAAATGACGTATTACGTTTCCGGTACGTATAAAGACGAGATCGGAACGATGAAAAATACCTGGTTCAAAAGCTACGGCGTGCGCGCCAATGTAGACGTGAAAGCCAGCAAAGCCGTTTCCATCGGCTTCATGCTGAACCCTTCGTACAGCAAGCGCCGCATGACAGACCGCGTCATGAGCGATTTCGCCAAGATTCCCAGCTTCGTGGAAGTTCAGCGGCCCGACGGCACCTATCCCCGCCCTAAAGATTACTGGGGCGGCCCGGTTTCCAGTCAAACCAGCCCGTCCGCGATCCTCAACGGCACCTACAGCTACGGCGCCACCTTCTCCAATGTGGGCGAAGCCTACCTGAAAGTGGACCTGGCCAAAGGGCTTTCCCTCCGCTCATCCGTCGGTTCCACCATCGCTTACAACAATTCCGATTTCTTCCAGACCAGCTATGCGCTGTCCAACTTCCAGAACAGCGGGAACGACATCAGCACGTCCAACATCAACATGCTGAACGAAAACGTATTGAGCTACAACACTTCGTTCCGCGGCGGGCACGACCTGTCGGCCATCGCCGGCGCGTCGTACCAGAAGAACCGTTCCAAAGGATCGTATATGTATGCCGTACCGAATTCTTTCGTGAACGAAACGATCCACACGCTCAACAACGCCGTGATCGACCAAACCAAATCGTACACCGCGAACTCCGCCTGGGGCCTCGTTTCCTACTTCAGCCGCGTGCATTACGGGTATAAGGAGAAATACCTCCTGTCTGCATCCATCCGTACAGACGGCAGCTCCCGCTTCGGCGCCAACAACAAATGGGGCTACTTCCCCTCGGCTTCCGTGGCCTGGCGCATCAAGCAGGAAGATTTCATGAAAGACATCAACGTTGTCAGCGACCTGAAAGTGCGCGGCAGCTGGGGCATCACCGGTAACTTCAACATCGGCGACTTCCAGTACCTCGGCCAGATCAAGGATGCCATCTATTCGCCCAACAACACCCCGATCAAGGGGCAGGCGCAAAACAACTTCGAAAACAACGACCTCGGCTGGGAAAAAACCAAAGGCTGGGACGTGGGCATCGAATTGGGCCTGTTGAAAAACCGTATCCAGATCGTAGCCGATTACTACAGCAAACGTACCTACGACCTGCTGTACCAGGTAACCGTTCCCTCCACCACCGGCTTCGTGAGCGGCCTGAGCAATATCGGGGACGTGAGCAACAAGGGTTTCGAGATCGAACTGACGACCAAGAACATACTCAAACCGAATTTCACGTGGCAAACCAACTTTAACCTGGCGATGAACAAAAACCGGGTAGAAGATCTGGGTGGCGTGAATGAGCGCATCTCTACCGACGGCACCACGCAGATGTCGTGGATCCTGCGGGTAGGGGAGCCGATGTTCTCCTACTACGGCTACCGCACGATCGGCGTGTTCAACGACGCCGCTTCGCTCGGCAAATTTCCTTCGCTGGCGGGCACCAAACCCGGCAATCCCATCTTCGAAGACACCAACGGCGATGGCTTCATCACACCGGCCGACAAGCAGCTGCTCGGCAACTTCCAGCCGAAAGCCATCCTCGGTATGGTGAACAATTTCACGTATAGGAACTTCGACCTGAGCATCGCCATGCAGGCTTCCCTCGGCGCCAAAATGTTCACGTACGAAAACCAGTTCTACCAGGGCGCCCTGCTCGGTGCGATGCGCCGCTCCATCGTGACCAACCAGTGGTGGTCTACCTCCGAAACCGGAGACGGCAGAATGCCAGGGTCTGCGCTCAGCACGCTTACCCGCCAGTCTGGTTCCGACATTTATATCGAAGACGCGAGCTTCCTGGCCGTACGTAACATCAACCTGGGTTACACCCTGCCGGATGCGGCGTTCAAACGCCTCGGCATCAACTCGTTCCGCGCTTATCTCTCCGCCGGCAATCCTTTCATCTTCACGAAAAAAGGGTTCCACGGATATAATCCTGAAGGCAGCACCCTCGGCGAGATCAGCGGCGTGAACAGCCGCCCCGGTTACAACGCCGGTTCCGAGCCTATCAGCCGTGTGTACGCCATCGGATTCAACTTTAACTTCTAATCGCATTCAGTATGAAAAGAATATTTTTCTCCCTGCAGGCACTCGCAATTCTCATCGGCGCAGCCGGTTGTCATGATGCGCTGCTGAACATGAAACCGGAGTCCATACTGACGACTACCAACTATTTCAGGTCATCCTCCGAAATGAATAAAGCCGTGATCGGCATCTACAGCAACCTCCAGGCGCGCCGGATGACCGATTACATTATCATGGACGCCCCGTCAGACAACCTCTACATGTCTACCAACACGCCCATCGCCGGAGCGGTAGACCTCGACGGGCTGACGATGAATACCGAGAACAATGTGCTCGGCAACTTCTGGGAATCCAACTACGCGGGCATTTACCGCGCCAACCAGGTGTTACTGAACATCGACAAGCCGACCGATTACGCCGGCAGCGCGAAGAACCAGTTCATCGGCGAGGCTAAATTCCTCCGTGCGCTGCTGTATTTCGACATGGTGCGCACCTTCGGCGGCGTGCCGCTGGTGACCACGCAGATTTCCATTGAGGAAGCCCGCGCGCAGCGCCGCGCTTCGGTGGATGAAGTGTACAACCTCATCATCGCCGACCTGAAAGATGCGGTCGAAAAATTGCCGCCGGCAGCGAACATGGAAAAGGGCAGAACGTCGAAAGGTGCGGCCACGGCCCTGCTCGGCAAAGTGTACATCTACCGGAAAGACTATAACAACGCGAAAGAAGTGCTGAATAAAGCGGTGAACGATTTCGGGTACAACCTCGTGCCGAACTTCGCCACCCTGTGGGATCCCGCAACGGAAGACAACAGTGAAGTCGTATTCACGATGAAGTATGTGGAAAGCGTGAACGGGCAAACCCTGTCTACCGCGTTCATCCCCAACGGCGGCGTGTACGGCATCGTGGAGCGCGGTGTGGAAACGGCGCTGCCTTCCTGGAGCCTTAACAAGCGCTTCGTAGCGGGCGATACCCGTAAGGCCAAAACGATTACCGACTGGCTGGTGACGCCTACGGCACCCAACGATCCGCCGACGTTCTATCCCTATGTCAGCAAATACGCCAACAAGCACCTGTACAATACTTCCGGCCTCGATCTGCCGGTGATCCGCTTCGCGGAAGTGTTGCTCCTGCAATCGGAAGCGCTGTATAATACCGGTGATAAAGCCGGTGCGCTGACAGCTTTGAACCGCGTTCGGGAAAGAGCGTTCGCCGGAACGGGCCATAATTATACCGCCGGGGATATAGCGAACGCCAACGACTTCCTCGACAAATTGCTGCTGGAACGCCAGCTGGAACTGGCTTTCGAGGGAGACCGCTGGTACGATCTCGTGCGCACCGGCAAATACCTGACCGTTATGACCCAGGAAGAGCGCCTGTATGTGCCCGCCAACAACGCGGCCGAAACGGTGACGCTCAGCCCGAAGGCATACATGACGGTGTTCCCCATCCCGCAGCGGCAGGTAGACCAATACAATCCCGGTGTGATGGACCAGAACGAAGGATATAAAAAGTAGTATAGATGAAAGACAGGTCCACTTTCGCGGAGGGTTGCATGGAAATGGCGCATGGTTGGTTTGCGGAAGTGAACGTTTGCTCCTGTGCCTGCGCAGGGGATGATGCAAGATACGATAGCAGGGCTGTCCTGGCAGCCATGGAGAAAGTGGAAATGACCAAAGGCCGGGAGGAATGCCTCCCGGCCGGTCATTCCCGAACGGGCGCACCTTACGTGCGTCTTTTTTGAGTTTACGGGATGCGCGGACCGCGTGTGCTGTGAACAACGATCGCCGGGGCGGAAGAAAGCCCGCGGTGCAACGATGGAAAAAGTCTTTTTTAGAATATAACCGTACAGTTTATGAATGCATGGCCCAAATCATCCGCATTATTACAGGAGAATGAAAAATGGATCCCCGGCGGCGTGGTATCGCTGAACCGCAAATCCGAACCTAACATTTGCTTCGTGAAAGGTAAAGGCAGCCGCGTCTGGGACCTTGAAGGCAACGAGTACATTGATTACCAGGCGGGTTTTGCGGCCGCGTTCCTCGGTCATAACGATGCCGATGTGAACAACGCCGTAGCCGCCACTTTGAACGCCGATTCGCTCCTTATGAGCGCCGGGCCCACCAACCTGGAAGGTATTTTCGCCGAGCTGTTCGTTAGGCATGTGCCCTCGGCAGACAGTGTCCAGATCACCACCACCGGCTCCGAAGCCACCTATCACGCCATCCGCATCGCCCGCGCCGTTACCGGTAAAGACCATGTGATCGTGATGCAGGGAGGGTACAACGGCTGGCATAACGACGTGGCATGTAACGTCATCAGTGCGCTGTCGGACATCGGCGGCCGCGTGAGCCCCGGAGAATACCCGATCGATCCGCTGTCGGCCGGGATCCCCGCCAGCCACCAGGCCCTCGTGCATGTGGTGAACTACAACGACATCGATTCCATTCAATACGTGCTCAAACGCTATCCGGTAGCCTGCGTCATCATGGAGCCCATCCTCCAGAACGTGGGCATCCTCAAGCCGAAAGACGGATACCTCCAGGCCATCCGCGACCTCGCGGACAAAGAAGGTTTCCTCCTTATCTTCGACGAAGTGAAAACCGGTTTCCGGCATGCGATCGGCGGTTACCAATCCATTTGCGGCGTTACGCCCGACCTCAGCTCTTTCGGCAAGGCCGTGGCCAACGGGTATCCCATGGGCGTGATCGCAGGGAAAAAACAGTACATGGATTACTTCATCCATCCCGAAAAGAAGAAAAGGGTGCTCATCGCCGGCACTTACAATGCACATCCGCTCACAACCGCCGCCGCCATCGCCACCGTTGAAAAACTGGCCGATCCGAAAGCCGATGTGTATGGGCAAGTGGAAAAGCTCGGCGCTATGCTGGAAAAGGGATTGAACGATATTTTCCAGAAAAGGGGCCGTCCGTTTTACGTGGCGCGCCAGGGCTCGGCGTATTGCGTGTATTTCATGGACCATGTGCCCGTGGATTTTCACGATATCGCTACCAGCCACGATTTCGCGTTCGATAAATTGTATCGGGAAAAGCTCATCGGTGAAGGGATTTTCAATTTCCCCACACCCATCAAACAAGGCAGTATTTCTTACGCGCACACCGAAGCGGACATCGCGGAAACATTGGAAAAAACACAAAAAATCGTTGCGGCTTTATGAAAATAACGGCAATTGAAACGCAGGTCTGCCATGCGCGGATGCGCAACTGGATCTTCGTGAAAGTGATCACCGACCAGCCCGGATTGTACGGCTGGGGCGAAGCTACGCTGGAATGGCATACCCGTTCCGTAGTAGGCGCCATCGAAGATATTTCGCAACTGCTCATCGGGGAAGACCCCCGGCGCATCGAATACCTCTGGCAGATGATGTACCGCCAGCATTTCTGGCACGGCAACGGCATCGTGCGCGGCACGGCCATTTCCGGCATCGACCTCGCCCTGTGGGACATTCTCGGCAAAATCCACAACGTGCCCTGCCACGAGCTTTGGGGCGGCCGTGTCCGCGATTACATCCGGCTGTACTGCCACCTCGGCGGCGGCAAGATGGAAGATTTCTACGAAACCCGCGCCGACGACGCCAACCGCTTCGGCGAACTGGCGCAGCAGGCGGTGGAAGAGGGCTTCACGGCCTTCAAGTCCATGGCGGTTCCCGAAACCATGCCCCTCGAAGGCTTGCGCCCCATCCGCTACGCCGAAGCCTGCGTAAAGGCCATGCGCGACGCGGTTGGTGAAGACATCGACATCATGGTGGATTGCCACGCGCGGCCCAGTCCCCTCATGGGCATGCAATTCGCCAAAGCCCTGGAGCCCTACGGACTTTACTTCTTCGAAGAGCCTTGCTGGCCCGAAGCCATGGACGGCATCGCCGCCATCCAGGCTGCAGTGAGCACGCCCATCGCCAGCGGTGAACGCCTGGTGGGCGTGGCCGCTTTCAAGGATATGCTGGAAAAGCGCGCCGTGAGCGTGTTGCAGCCAGACATCACCCACTGCGGCGGCCTAAGCGAAGTGCGCCGCATCGCCGCGCTGGCAGACGCTTACCGCGTGGCGCTTGCACCGCACAACCCGCAGGGGCCCGTGAGTACGGCGGCTTCCATCGAACTGGGCTTTGCCGCCCCGTCTTACGCCATCTGCGAAAGCGTGCACAGCGATGTGCCCTGGCGGGAAGAAGTGGTCAGCGAAGGGTTCGTGGTGGAAAAGAAAGGCCGCATCGTGAAACCCAATAACCGCCCAGGGCTCGGCATCGAGATCAATGAAGCCGTGGTGAAGAAGCATCCTTTCGAACAGGAAGTGCTGCAACGGAGCTTCTACCGCGACGGCGCCGTGGGCGACTGGTAACAAGATAAAGACAAATCAAATCAATCATATGTTCAACGGTACAACACTCGCGGTAAGCGGAGGTTTGGGAGATATCGGGAGCGCCGTGGCAAAGGCTTTCGCCGCGCTCGGCGCCAACATCGCCATCGGCGACGTATTGCCGGAGGACAGGGCCGCGCCGCTGCTTCTGGAGATCGAAAGCAGGGGCGTGGCTGCCCATTATACACGGGTAGACGTTTCCGATCCCAAAGCGGTGGACCTCTGGATATCCGCTGCAGAAGCGGCCCTCGGGCCGGTGCGCATGGTGGTGGCCAATGCGGCTACCGTAACCATCGCTGGGCTGTTCGACGTAACGGCCGACCAGTGGCAGCGCGAGATCGATATCAACCTGAACGGCGCATTCTACCTTACGCGCGCCGCGGCCCGGCGCATGCTGGAGCTGGAACAGACCGGCAGCATCGTGTATGTAGGCAGCTGGGCGGCGGAAGCGGTACATCCCGGGATCCCGGCGTACGCTGTATCGAAGGCGGGCATGCGCATGCTGTGCAAAAGCATGGCGCTGGAACTGGCGCCCCACGGTATTATGGTCAATGAAATCGCGCCGGGGTATGTAGACGCCGGCGTGAGCCGCCAGGTATGGGAAAAAGCCCCCGAGCAGCGGGAGGCCGCCGCCCGGAAAACGCCCGTCCGCAAACTGATCACGCCCGCGGAAATCGCCCGGGAGATCGTCAAGCTCTGCGATCCGCAAAACCACCACATCACCGGCTCCACGCTGCTGATGGACGGCGGCCTCAACTTATTACGCTAATCGAAATCCTTTACCATGCACCGTTCTGCCATGGCGCCGCTCCGGCCTGCCGCATTCGCCGG
Source organism: Chitinophaga sp. NPDC101104 (assembly GCF_050277495.1). Taxonomy (NCBI): domain Bacteria; kingdom Pseudomonadati; phylum Bacteroidota; class Chitinophagia; order Chitinophagales; family Chitinophagaceae; genus Chitinophaga; species Chitinophaga sp. NPDC101104. The sequence continues at coordinate 473,715 of NZ_JBNNSF010000002.1, forward strand.
CATTATCGGAGTGGCACAAAAAGATATAACGCCGCCCGTCGGCATCTTCGCCCGGAACTGGGGCGCGGCGCGGCACGACGTGGCCGCCGGCATCCACCGGCCGCTCATGCTCGTATGCACGGTATTCAAAACCGACGCGGCTTCGGAGCCGCTGGTGCTCATCGGCGCGGATCTGGGCTGGTGGAAAAGCGCGCAGGACGAAAGGGAACTTCGCGAATGCATCCTCTCCGCACTTGGACTGGACGCTTCGCGGCTCATGTTTTGCCTGTCGCACACCCACGCCGGGCCGGGCACTTTCAGCGAAGACGCCGTGAAACCCGGCGGGGAATTCATCGTTCCCTATCTCCGTCATGTCCGCGAAATGGCCATCGCAGCTGCGAGGGAAGCAATGGCTGCCGCAGTGCCCGCTACGCTCGATTGGGCGTATGGGCATTGTGCGCTGGCCGTAAACCGCGACCTGCCCGAGCCGGGCGGTAAGCGGTATGTGGTAGGCATGGACCCGGCAACTCCGGCAGACGATACCCTCCTCACCGGGCGCATCACTTCCGTGAACGGGCAAACGCTCGGAACGATCGTCAACTACGCCTGCCATCCCACCACACTGGCCTGGGACAACGAACTCATTTCGCCCGATTACGTAGGCGCCATGCGGGAAACGGTGGAATCGGCCACCGGGGCGCCTTGTCTTTTCCTGCAGGGCGCTTCCGGGGAGCTTTCGCCCGGGGAGCAATACAGTGGCGACACGGCGTTGGCAGACCGGTACGGCCGCCAGCTGGGGCACGCCGTACTTTCTTCGCTCAACGGGATGTTGCCCGCCGGCAGGGAGCTCGTGTACCAGGGCGCCGTGGAATCGGGTGCGCCGCTGGGGATCTGGCGCGAAGGGGAATTTTCGCCTTCCACCGATCTCAAAACCAGCATGCAGGTGATCTCCATGCCCCTGAAAGATCTGCCCACCCTCGCAGCGATCGAGGCGCAATGGGCGGCCTGCGAAGACCACGTGCGCAAGGAGCGCCTGTGGCGGCAACGGGGCATCCGTAAATCCCTCGGCGATGGTTTCCATGCCGGTATGCCGTTGTGGATCTGGAAACTGGGCGGCGCTTTCTTCGCCGGCCAACCCAACGAAGCCTATTCCGACTTTCAAATAAATCTGCGCCGCGAGCTGGCACCCGCACCGGTAGCCGTTATCAACATCGTAAACGGTTATGCGGGCTATCTGCCGCCGGCCGGCCATTATGAACGGGATGCATACGCCGTCTGGCAAACGCCCTTCGCCGAAGGCGGCCTCGAACTGCTCACACGCACCGCGATCGATATTTCCCATCAACTGAACAGCCACGCATGAATCTCCAATTGACAGCTCTCGACGCCGTTATTTTCGGTGTGTACATTTTGGGGGTGATAGCCCTGGGCATCTACGCCTCCCGCCAAAACCAAAAGACGCGCCGCGATTACTTCCTGGCGGGCGATAAAATGTCGTGGTGGATGATCGGCGGCAGCATCATTGCCGCCAACATCAGCAGCCATCATCTCGTAGGCGCCATGGGCGCCGCATACAACCGCGGCTTCGTGGCTATCGCCATGGAATGGGGCGCCATCTTGCTCGGTTTCAACGCGCTGCTATGGATATTCCTGCCGTTTTATATCCGGAATGGTTTTTATACCGTGCCCGAGTTCCTGGAAAGAAGGTTCAGCGGTGCGGCGCGTACTACATACGCGGGCCTCATCCTGCTGACGTACATTTTCGTGGAAATCGCCGCGGTGCTGTATCTCGGGGCCGTTTCGCTGAATACGCTTTTCGGGTTCGATATTATGCCCTGCGTGATCGTGCTGGCGCTGCTGACAGGTGTATATACCGTACTGGGCGGCCTCCGCGCCGTTATCTGGACGGAAATGCTGCAGCTCGGCGTGCTGGTACTGGGCGGTATCATCCTTACTTTCGCCACCGTTTCCAAAGCCGGCGGCATTGCCGCGGTGCTGGAAACCACCAAAAACTGGGACCTCATCCTGCCGCATACCGATCCCGATTTCCCGTGGACGATGTACCTCGGCGGGCTCGTCTGCATCAGCGTTTTCTATTGCGCTACCAACCAGTTCCTCGTGCAACGCGTGCTGGCGGCGAAAAACGAGTGGCATGCGCGGATGGGCGTGGTGTTCGGCGATTACCTGAAATTCCTCGTGCCGCTCATCATCACCGTTCCGGCGCTCGTAGCGCCCAAACTCTTTCCCGACCTCGAAAAGCCCGATCAGCTGTTTTCCGTGCTGGTAGCGAATTTGCTGCCGTCAGGCCTCGTCGGGCTCGTGATGGCGGGGCTCATTGCGGCGGTGATGTCGCACCTGAGCGGGGCCATCAATTCCTGCACCTCCATCCTCACCAATGATATTTACCTGCCGTACTTCCGGAAAAACGCGACCGACGCGGAGGCTGTCCGTTTCGGGAAGCTGTCCGGTGCGGTGGTGATAGTAGTGGGCGTCGCCTGCTCAGCGCTTTTCATCCGGCACAGCGAAAAACCGGTATTCCTCTACCTGATGAACGCCTATGGCTGGTTTACGCCGGGCATCGCCACCATGTTCCTCCTCGGTATCCTGTGGAAACGTACCACGAACGCGGGCGCCCTCGCCGCGGGGGCCCTTACCATCCCGCTATCGATCATCCTGGACCGCGCCATGCCGGGCATGCCGTTTTTCAACCGCACCGGCATCGTGTTCTGGACCTGCATGATCGTTTGCGTGGTGGTAAGCCTTGTCACCAAACCCAAACCAGCCGGAGAACTGGCAGGTCTCATCTGGAACAGGGAAAGCCTGCAACTGCCCGCAGAACAGCGCGCCATGAACCGCGGCATCCGCAACCCCGCATTCTGGTGGGCCATCATCACGGCGGCGGTTTTATTTTTTTACATCCGTTTCGCGTAAAAATTTTTTGTACTCATAGACGACCGCGGGGGTGGGGATTTATTCCCGTCCCCGTTTTTTATGTCCGCCATTCCCGTTATTTTCATGTATCCAAACGGGGAATGCCATGCAACCGCAACCTACCATCGAAGCTCTGGCGCAGGATACCCTGCCATTCGGCGAATCGCTCGCCGGGAACGTGGCCGCGCGCCTGGAAGAAGGATGCTCCATCGGCTACCGCCGGCCGGGTTATTGCGGGATGGGCATGGAGAAAGACGATTTCGGGGATTTCCTCTACGGCGAGCTGTATAAAGGCGTGATGCAACGCCCGCGCCGGTTCCGTACCCGCGAAGAATTCATCGGATGGCTGGCGGAACAGTCTACCGCTACGATGGCGCAACTCGATCATGAGGATCCGCGGAAAAGGGGCGTGTTGGTCATCACCCGCCAACGATTGCTCGCCTTCACCGAATAAAAAAGCCCTCCGCGCAGGAGGGCTTCATAATGCCGGTTGGTTTTCTTCTTCACTTTGCCGGTTTCCGTAATGATTTCACCGCTTCGGGCGCAACGGCGCCTGCCCTGTTGCCCCACGAACTGCGGATATGCGTGGCCACGGCTGCGATATCGTCGTCAGACAAAAACTCGAACGCGGGCATTTGCTCCGTGGCGGAAGATTTGCTGCCGTTAAGCAGGATATGCAGCAGGGCTTCCGGTTTGCCGGTTACGACCTTGCTTTGGTCGAGCGCTGGGAACGAACCGGGAACGCCCTTGCCGTCTGCCTTATGGCAGGCTTCACAGTAACTTTTGTAGATGGAAGGGCCTTTCCCTACAGGCGTTGCAGGCGCAGCGGCGGGGCCGGGCAACATCGTGAGGCCTTTCGCGTCCCGGATGGGAGAGAGGCGGATGATGCGATCGTCGGCCGGGATGGGGAACCCTTTGCCGGGGTTCCAGTCGCGGTTGCTGGTGGCGAGGTAGATATCGCCTTCGGGCGATACGCAGATGTCGCGGATACGGCCGAACTGCTGCGTGAAATATACTTTTTCGCCCAGTACGGAATCGCGCGCGCCGTTGAGCCGGATCACGTGAAGGCTGGCGCCTTTGAGCGTTCCGAGCAAAATGGTGTTCTGCCAGTCGCGGATCGCGGGATGGTTATAGTAATCGATGCCGGCCGGCGCGATGGTGGGCGTCCAGGCCATGACGGGCGGGGTGAAAGGGAACGTATCGGCATACGCTTTTTCATCTGCCCGGTCGGCAAACCCTTCGATGTGCGGCCAGGCGTAATAGGCCGCTTTTCGAATGTGGTTCAGCTCATCGTCGGTAGCATCTCCATGCTCGGATGCGAACAGTTGTCCGTTGTCGGTAAACGCGATGCCCTGGATGTTGCGGTGCCCGCGCGACCACATGTAATTCCCCGGGTAGGGGTTATCGGCCGGAACGGAGCCGTCGGCATTGAGGCGGAGCACTTTGCCGTTGAGCTTTGCCGTGTCTCCGGCGAACTCGTCGTGCGCGGCGTCTCCCGTCGAGAAATACACTTTCCCGTCGGGCCCGATGATGACGCGGGAGCCGTTGTGGCCCGTGTTGCCCGGAAATTCCAGGAGTATTTTCGGATCGGTGAGCGTATCGTTGCCGCGGGTGTAGCGTACGAGGCGCGATACGATCGAGGAATCGGGATTGCGGTGGGTGTAGTCGAGGTAAACGTAAGGCTCGGTGGGATGAACGGCCATGCCCAGCAGGCCCAGCGAGCGGTGGCGGTACACTTCTGGAATGGTGAGCAGCAGCTGCTTTTCGCCCGTTACCGGATCGATTTTGCTGACCGTTCCGCTTTGTTCGGTGAACCAGATATGCCCGTCGGGGCCCCAGCAGATTTCCCAGGGAACGTTCAGCCCTTCCGCTACGGTCGAAATGCCGAGGGTAGTGGAATCGAGCGCCAGTGCGGATGTTACGGGCTGGTTGAATCGTTTGCCCGGCCCGCTGCAGGACAAAATCACCCCCGCCGGCAGTAAAACCGGCAGCAGGTAAGGAAGCCATTTTTTCATCGTGTATGCATAATCGTTATCACCGACATGGAATGGAAAACCCGGATTTACGGGTACGTACCCGAAAGATAGGATTATTTTGCTGAAATTGTGTGCAGACAAGGATTTTATTTAATAATTTTCCGCACGATGAAAATGCACGAAAGGATAGTGGCGCCGCTATGGCTGGAAGCCGGGAACATGTTGGGAGAAAGCCCGCGCTGGGACGGCGCGCATCAGCGCTGGATATGGGTGGACATCGCCGCCGGAAAGGTTTTTGTGCGGGAAGCGCCGGCAGGCGAAATCCGCGAATGGACGCCCGGCCGCCACGTTTCCCTCGCCCTGCCCGAAGACCGCGACCACCTCATCATCGCCCATCACGGCGGCATTTCCCGCCTCAGCCTGCTGCATGGCAATACCACGCTGCTCACGGATATGGGCCTGCGCTGGAACGATCTCCGGTGCAACGACGGCGCCGCCGATGCGCAGGGCCGACTCTGGATCGGCACAACCACATTCGGTCACCGCACGGGCGGCGGCGATCTGTATGTGATCGGGAAAGACCGGAGCGCTGCAGTGCGTTATCCCGCAGTAGCCTGCTCCAATGGCATCACCTGGAACCCAGGCGGCAAAACGATGTATTACACCGACAGTCTTGCCCGTACCATCTTGGCGTTCGACTATGCAGAAAACGGCACGATCGCTAACGAGCGCATCGTCATCACCATCCCGCCCGGATCCGGTTTGCCGGACGGTATGACCTGCGACGCGGAAGGCATGCTGTGGATCGCGCTGTGGGGCGGTTCCGGCGTAGGGCGGTACGATCCCGCCACCGGCGAACAGATCAACTTCATCGAAATCCCCGTTCCCAACGCAACGGCCTGCTGTTTCGGCGGCCCCCGTCTCGAAACGCTGCTCATCACCACCGCAGCGAAGGAAACCGACCTGGCACAATACCCCCTTTCCGGCAGCCTGTTTGCTGTGCAGCCGGGTGTTTCGGGAATTCCTTCAGGTTACATCGATTTATAAATCAATCAGTTAATTCATGTTGCATACGTGCCGGTACGTACCTGCTGCACGTTGCCCGCAATCGTTTGCCGGTGCCGTGCCGTTTCCTGCCACTCATCGGTCATCCCAACCACCCGTCATTTGCCTGCAACTATTGGTATTGCTGCACGTCTTTATTAAGAACCCCGCTGCCGCAGGATTATTCCGTCAAATAATCCAGTAGCGCGGATTTGGGATGAACGGCCCCTGAAAACCGTGAATCCGTCCGAACTTTAACATCGTCATCCTTACAGCAACTATTATTTAACCTTGTTATGCAACTCCGCTCCATTCTAACCGTGTTGATCCTCGTCGTGTGCACATCCGTCTCATTTGCGCAACGCAATATCTACCTCAAGGTCACCGATGCCGGAGGGAACCCGCTTCCTTTCGCCAGCGTTGTCGTGAAAAAGGCCGCGGATTCATCGCTCGTGAAAGGACAGATGAGCGATACCGAAGGTAAGATCCAGTTCGAGTCCCTCAACCCCGGGAAATATTTCATCGAAGCCTCCCAGATGGGGTTCACCACCGCCCGCACAGCCGCTTTCCAGCTGCAGGAAAAAAACATTGACCTGAAAACCCTCGTCCTGCAGGCTGCTCCTAAAAGCCTGAAAGGCGTGGAAGTAACGGCACAGAAACCCTTTATCGAACGCGCCGAAGGAAAAACCGTGCTCAACGTGGAAGGCAGCGTGGCCGCGGCCGGCAACTCCGTGCTCGACCTCCTTCGCCGCGCACCGGGCGTTACCGTGGATAAAGACGATAACCTCGTCCTCAAAGGCAAACAGGGCGTTACGGTGATGATCGACGGGAAACTCACTTACCTGTCCAACGACGCGCTCGCCGAACTCCTGAAAAGCATGAACGCGGAAGGCGTGTCTGCCATCGAAATAATTACCAGTCCCAGTGCGAAATACGACGCCGCCGGCTCTTCGGGCATCATCAATATCAAGACGAAAAAAGGCCAGCTGACGGGCTTCAACGGTTCGGTGAGCCTTTCGGGCGGCAACGGCAGATATATGTATTATAGCACCGGCTTAACGCTCAACTGGAGAACGAAGAAATTCAACGCCTTCGGGAATTTCAACCTCGGCGACCGCCAGGGGTTCAATACCCGCGAACTGAACCGTAAAACCGGGGGCGACGAGCCGTTGCATTATCATCAGAGCGTATTTCAGAAAAACGATTTTCTCAACCGTTCCGGGAAGATCGGGTTCGACTGGTTCCTGAACGATAAACAAACCATCGGCGTGATGGCCAACGGGTATACCAATGCTTTCTGGCGCTCGGCGCCCAGCGCCACGGAGATCATGCGGCCGGGCATGAACATTGATTCGGTATTGTATTCCGACGTAACGGGCAATAACCGTTTCCGCGGCATTTCCACCAACCTGAATTATAAGCTGAAGATCGATACACTGGGGTCGGAATTTTCCATGGACGCGGATTACGCGAAATTCTACAACCGTATGCACACGTATTTGTCAGACAGCATGCGCCGCGAATCCGATCATAAAGTCCTCAACCAAAGCGCCCTTCGGACCTTGCCTTTCACCCACATTACAATCCGCAGCATCAAGGCAGACTGGGTGCAGGCGCTGAACAAATCGACCAAGGTGGAAGCGGGCGCCAAAGGGAGTTTCGTGGAAACGGACAACAATATGGCGTACGATTCGCTGGTAGGCAGCGGGTACAAACCCATCTATTCCCAATACGATCAGTTCATTTACCGCGAAGATGTAATTGCCGGTTATGCCACCCTGAAAAAGAACTGGAAGAAGCTCGATATAACGGCAGGGCTCCGCGTGGAACATACTTCCTCCGATGCAAATTCGATTTCGCTGAAGAACCGCATCAAAAGATATTATACCGATTTCTTCCCCAATTTCACCGTCGACTATAAAATCTCCGACGATCACAAGGTGGGCGCCACGTACAACAAGCGCATCAACCGGCCGGGATACGGACAATTGAACCCGTTCATGTTCTTCCTCGACAAATACACCTTTTTCCGCGGGAATTCTTACCTCACGCCGGAATACACGCATAACACCGAGCTGTCGTACACCTTCAAGAACAAATACATTTTCTCCGCAGGCTACACGCAAACCAACGACGTGATCGATGAATACCTGATACTGAACGAAAAATCGCGGGTGACGACGAGCACTTCCCGCAACCTGGGAACACGGAAGAATATTTCGGCGGAAGTGACGCTGCCGGTGGATTTCACCAAATGGTGGAACACGAATACCAATGCCGCTATTTTCCATAATCAGTATTACATCCGCGATTCTCTCGGGGATTTTTCCACCAAAAGCCTTTCCTGGCACTTCAACTCCACCCACACCTTTTCCCTGCCGAAAGAGATCAAGATCGAGCTGAGCGGCTGGTACGAAGCGCCCAATGTATACGGCATCTGGCACTCGAAAGCGATGTGGGCCGCCAACGCCGGGGTGCAGAAAACGGTGATGAACAAGAAAGGCACGCTGAAAGTGAGCGTGAACGATATTTTCGCTTCCGCCCGGTTCCGGGGAACGGCGGATTTCAACAACGTGTACCTCGACGTGAACAACCGCTGGCAAAACCGGACGCTGAACGTTTCGTTCACCTACCGTTTCGGCAATTCGAAAGTGGAAGGCGCGCGCGAACGGAAATCGGGCAGCGAGGAGGAAAGCCGCCGTGCGGGTTGATGCCGTTTCGTAACTTGCAGGAAATGCAAGCCCATGAGCGATACACATCCGTTACTGAAAGGCAAATCCAGCGAAGCCCTCGCACTCTACGCCGCTTTCCTGGAGGCGTTTAAACAGGAAGGCGCCACAGGTGAGGAGCCCCTCAAATCCATGATCGCCATCAACGGCCGCGGCGGCCATGCCGCTTACGTGACGCAGGTCGGAAAGAACTTTGTACATGCGGTGTTCCCTTTCCCCAGGGCGTTCCCGGATAACCTGTGCTTTCAGAAGATCGCGCCCGTGCCGGGGCAGCAGCAGGTGAACCATCACTTCCGCATGCTTTCGGCCGATGATCTGAACGACGAAGTGCGCAGTTTCATGCGGCGCGCCCTGGAGCCCGGAGAATAATACATTCGCCGGGTTTTTTCGTATATTCCGGATATGAAAATTCCACGTTTCCTGGCGGTACTATGGCTGTTGCTCAGCCTGCAATCCGCCATCGCGCAGCATCGCCTTCCCGGGTGGGCCATGGGAGGGTTCGTCAGGCCCGAAGGCGTCAATCCCGTCATTTCCCCCGACAGTCTGGTAAAATTCTGGTGCCCCATGCGCAGCGATTCCGTGGCCTGGGAATCCAACGACACGTTCAACCCCGCCGCGGCGGTGAAAGACGGGCGTATCGTACTGCTGTACCGTGCCGAAGACAAATCGGGCGTGGGCATCGGGTTCCGCACCTCCCGCCTTGGGCATGCCGAAAGCAGCGACGGGATTACTTTTGACAGGATGCGCACACCCGTGCTTTTTCCCGGGCCGGACAGCCAGCTGGTGAACGAATACCCCGGCGGATGCGAAGATCCCCGCGTGGCCGTAACGCCCGACGGACTGTACGTGATGCTCTACACCCAATGGAACCGCAAGGTCGCGCGGCTGGGCGTGGCCACTTCCCGGGACCTGGTGCACTGGCAAATGCACGGGCCCGCTTTCGCGAAGGCTTTCAACGGTAAATTCGTGGAACGGTGGAGCAAATCCGCTTCGTTGGTAACGGAAATCGCGGATGGTAAACAGGTGATCTCGAAGATCGACGGAAGATATTTTATGTATTGGGGCGAAAACGGCGTGTACGGCGCCTGGTCGGACAACCTGACCGACTGGGAGCCCGTGGTGGACGCGGCGGGAGAGCTGAAGGCGTTTATCCGTCCACGTAACGGTTACTTCGACAGCGATCTCACGGAATGTGGTCCGCCGGCCATCAAAACCCCGTCGGGCATCCTGCTGCTGTATAACGGGAAGAACAAATCCGGCCCCAACCGCGATCCCCGGTTCAACGCCAATGCCTATTGCGCCGGCCAGGTGCTTTTCGACGCGGCAGACCCGACCAGGCCCATCGCCCGGCTGGACGTGCCGTTCCTCCGCCCCATGGCGCCTTTCGAAAAAAGCGGCCAGTATCGCGATGGAACGGTGTTCATCGAGGGGATGGCTTTTTTCGGTGGGAAGTGGTACCTGTATTACGGATGCGCCGATTCCCGGGTGGGCGTCGCCATTTACGATCCCGCGCAGCCGGCCGAGGCGGACCCCGTGCCGGAAGCGCCTTGATCGCCGCTCGTCATTTCCGGCTTGCAGAATCGCCTGTAATGTGTAGATTTAGTGAGCTATCTTACCCTTAACGCTTATGCTCAGAACTTATGCCCTCGCCGGTTGCCTCCTGTGCTCCGCCGCCGCCATCGCGCAGCAGAAAATGGATTTCGAAAAGTACGATCCCGTGTCCACGCTGAAAGTACCCGAACATCCGCTGTCGCGCGCCAAATTCCCCTTCGTCGATGTGCATAACCATCAATGGAACATGGGCTCCGCATCGCTCGGGAACCTGACCAGCGCCATGGACAAGCTCAATATGCGCGTGATGGTCAACCTCAGCGGCGGCAGCGGCAGCGGGCTGAAAGCCATGACGGATAACATCAAAGCCAGCGCGCCGAAGCGTTTCCTCGTGTTCCACAACATTAATTTCAATGGGATCGGGGAGGAGGGATGGACGGCCAAAGCCGTGGCGCAACTGGAACAGGATGTGCGCGAAGGCGCGGGTGGGCTGAAGGTTTTCAAGAACCTCGGCCTCAGCGTGAAAGATAATAAAGGCAACCGCGTGAAGGTCGACGATCCCCGGCTGGACGCGATTTGGGCCAAATGCGGCGAGCTGAAAATTCCCGTACTGATCCACACCGCCGATCCCAAACCCTTCTGGGACCCGGTAGACGAGCACAACGAGCGCTGGCTGGAAATCGTGACCCATCCCGGCCGCAAACGCGGTCCCAACGATCCCGCGCCCTGGGAAACGCTCATTGCCGAGCAGCACCGGATGTTCAAAAAGCATCCGAAAACCACGTTCATCGACGCGCACTTCGGCTGGTACGCCAACGATCTGGCCAAACTTTCCCAGCTGATGGACGATATGCCCAACATCGTGGTGGAATTCGGGGCCGTGATCGCCGAACTGGGCCGTCAGCCCAAAATGGCGCGCGCGTTTTTCGAGAAGTACCAGGACAGGATCCTCTTCGGGAAAGATTCCTGGGTGCCGGAAGAATATGCCACCTATTTCCGCGTGCTGGAAACCGGGGACGAATATTTCCCCTATCACAAGAAATACCACGCGTTCTGGCGCATGTACGGCCTCAACCTGCCGGATAATATCCTCAAAAAGGTATACTACAAAAACGCCCTCCGCATCCTGCCCAAAATCGATAAAACGCAATTCCCGGATTGAGATATGAAGCATTGGCAAGCAGCACCGACGTTTTACAGGACGCTCGGATGGTTTGACTACCGGGTGGTGGAAGACAGGGCCCGGTTGGCGGACATTTACCGGCAATGCAGGACGATTGCGGGCAAGGTACTGCATTTCACTGCATCGGAAGGAGGTACGTCAGATGATATTTTCCCATTATGCATGTTCCAGGAGCAGTTGTATGAATTGAAGACCGGGTATGAATATATCTCCGTCGGTTTTTTTCCCATTCCGGACGGAACTGAGTTCTATGATGCCCTGGTACGGGCTTCTCTTTCGTTCGTGAACATCATGGTATATTTTTTTACGGAAGAACCGGAATCCTTGCCGCAAACCATCAATAACGACGCATTTACCGAGCAAGGTCTTCCCCCGTTCATTAAAATCTCCATGGTGGATGAAGGCCCGGTGGAGCTGGCCTGCTCCCCGGGGACCGTTCTGCCGCCACAAATTGCGGAAGCCTGGCGGCGCTTGTAACTGCTGTATAAACCGTACATTGCAGCATGCAGTACAAAATGGAAAAACCGGTGCGCGGCACCATCGGGGAAGTGAAATACCGCTGCGTGATCGAATGGCGGAACGGGACCTTCATCGCAGATGAACCTGAAAAAACGGGCGGGCAAGACACCGGCCCGGACCCTTTCACGCTTTTCCTGTCTTCCCTCGCATCCTGTACCCTGGCTACTTTGCGGATGTATATCGACCGCAAGGGTTGGGACATCCCTACCATCACCGTCAACTGCAACATGGCGCAACGCGTGAGCGACGGCCAGCTCATCTCCGTCATCGACCGCGACGTGTATTTCCATCCCGACGCCGACGAAGAACAAAAGGGAAGGCTCCTCCAGATCGCGAAAGCCTGCCCCATTTCGAAAATGCTGGAAGGTACGTTGGTGATCCGGACGGAGATCAACGGGGGAGAGGCGTTTTCAGAGGAAATGATCCTGCGCCAGGAAATATAAACCCGCATCAATCCCATACCTAAATGACCGAGATAAAATTTTACCGGGTAAACGAGCCATGGGGCGAATTCTCCAATTTCGCTCCCTTTCCCGTGTTGATCGGTGCCTTCATCTGGCGAACCACCGAGCATTATTTTCAGGCGGCCAAATTTCATGATCCGGAAGTGAAAGAAATGCTGCGCATGATCGAAGCGCCTGGCGACGTAGCCGAAGAAGGCCGGAAACCAACGCATAACCTTCGGCCCGATTGGGAAAATGTGAAAGAAGAATACATGGAAAAAGCACTCCGGCATAAATTCATGCAGCATCCTGAATTGTGGAAACTGCTCATGGGAACCGGAGACGCCTTGCTGATCGAGCATACGGAGAACGATAGCTATTGGGCGGATGGAGGAGACGGCAGCGGCAGGAACCGGTTAGGGACATTGTTGATGAAAGTGCGGGATGAATTGCGCGCGTACTCAGATGACCCGGATTTTATATTGCCGCCATGGATCGCTTTTCCCGGCACGGAAATGGCGGATATGTTCTGGAGAATGGGATGGGGCGAGAGTTTCATTATGGAATGGGCGGCACATTTCGACCAAACCGATCAGGCGGCATATCGGGCGCGTTTTCCTGAAATCAGGAACTGGAAAGGATTTTATGATGATGATCCGCAGATCGGAGGCGAGTGGGAAGACGGTGAATCCGGTTCGGAGGAAACGTTGTGACACAACCGGCCCCGCGATACCCATCTTAATTGCGTAAATTGTAAATAAAAAATATCATGGCAGGAACACTGGAAAAGATCCGGCAGGCCTACCGCCTGTTCAAATCCATCGACTTCGACCAATTGAACAAACTCTCGAAGAAAGTGGATCTGCAGAAGGTAATGGAAGGGTTTTCCAAACTGGACGACAAGCAGTTGAAAGGTTTAATGAAGATGATGGAAGGCGGGAAGAAGGAAAAAGTGCTGCCGGAAATCAATGCAGATTTTTACGAATTGCACCTGCGCCTGAGCGAAGAAGACCGAGCCCTTCAGCTCAAAGTCCGCGAATTCATGGAGCGCGAAATTGCGCCGATCGTCAATAATTACTGGCTGCACGACGAGTTCCCGCATGAAGTGATCCCCAAGTTCGCGGAGCTGAACGTTTGCGGCCTCACCTACCAGGGATACGGTTGCCCCGGCAAATCGTTCCTCATGGAAGGCATCATCGCCATGGAAATGGGAAGGGTAGATGCGAGCATCGCCACTTTCTTCGGTGTGCAGAGCGGCCTTGCCATGGGCTCCATTTACCTGTGCGGTTCGGAAGAACAGAAGCAGGAATGGCTCCCCGGCATGCAGCAGTTCAAGACCATCGGCGCGTTCGGCCTCACGGAGCCCGAAGTGGGCTCCGGCGCGGCGGGAGGCCTCACCGTTACCGCGCAGCGCACGGCCGACGGATGGGTACTCAACGGCCAGAAGAAATGGATCGGCAACGCCCCCTTCGCCGACGTTACCGTGATCTGGGCCAAAGACCTGGGAGACGGCGAAGTGAAAGGGTTCCTCGTGCGCAAGGGCACGCCAGGCTTCAATGTCGATAAGATCAAAGGCAAAATGGCCCTCCGCATCGTGCAGAACGGGCTCATCACTCTCGATAACTGCGTGGTGGAAGAAAAAGACCGCCTCCAAAACGCCAATTCCTTCAAAGATACCGCCCGCGTGCTCCAGATGACCCGCGCCGGCGTGGCCTGGATGGCCGTGGGCTGCGCCCGCGGCGCCTACGAGAACGCCCTCGCCTACACCCGGAAAAGGAAACAGTTCGGCCGGCCCATCGCTTCGTTCCAGCTCATCCAGAACCACCTCGTGGAAATGCTTAGCAACCTCACCGCCATGCAGTCGCTCGTATTCAGATTGTCGGAGTTGCAGGACCAGGGCTTGCTCAAAGACGAGCACGCCTCGCTCGCAAAAGTATTCTGTTCCCTCCGCACGCGCGACATCGTGAGCCGCGCACGGGAAGTCATGGGCGGCAACGGCATATTGCTCGAACATAACGTGGCGCGCTTCGTGGCCGACGCGGAAGCGATCTATTCCTACGAAGGCACCAAGGAAATCAATTCCCTCATCGTAGGCCGGGCCATCACCGGATTCAGCGCATTCGTATAGCTTTACTAACCCTTAATTATCACGCCGGCGTCATATTGGCGCCGGCTGTTTTTTTAGTGGCCGGTTTTTTGAGGCTTTCCGGGTATGGCAAAGCAAAAGAAAAAGTGGTCTGCCGGCGTCATGCGGCGAAGCGATGCGCTTGATCTGGAACCCGGGATATTCGAATCCTCCGATCCCGATAAAATCGCCGCTTCGCTGAAGCGCTCGGCGGAAAAAAGCAACCGCCGCAAATCAAGCCCTTTCCGCTCCGCCATGTCCATGCTCACCTTTTTCATCAACCGCGCCGGCAGAAAACTCGAAGCAAAGCAGCGCCGGGTGCTGGAAGACGCCAAAAACAGCCTGCGCGCCGCTTTCGGCCGCGAGCCCGCCTGAATGTAAAAATTCCTTAACTTACGTTTACTGAAGCATAGCCCCATTTCACGCACCGCCAGCCGCGTATCGTTGTTCCTATAACCCCGTCAAACCCCACTATCATGCAATACTTTGATTTTCACACCCATCCCATCCTCAAACAGCTGTTCAGCGAATCCGGGACCGTCACCGATATGCTCGGGCGGAACGAGGTGAAAGTCCTGCAATCGCAGTGTACGGACATTCCCAACATCATCCAGTCGCAGATCCATCCCTCGCAACTGGGTAATTACGCCGAAGGCGTGCTCCTGGGGATCGTGCTGTACAGTATGGAAAGCTACCTGGCCGCGGAGGTCATTCCCCTCCGGCAACACCTCCGCGCGGGTTCGCAGCACAAATTGTCGGAGCCGCTGCTCAAAAAGATCGTCCGCAACGAATACAAAGCCTACACCGATTTCCTCATCAACCGCACCCTCAACGCCTATCTCGATAACAGCGATATTTTCAACGTGGTGACGCGCGACACCTTTGCCAACGGCCTCCGCACCGACCGGATCAATATTTTCTTCGTGGTGGAAGGATGCCATTCGTTCGTAGACAGCGTGAACCGGACGGGCAACGGGCAATTTTTCCCGGTCAGCGAGATCGTCGGTAACCTCGACCAGCTCCTGGCGCGGGGCCTGCCCATCCTGGCCGTCAACCTCACGCACATGCAGCAATCCAGCCTCTGCAACCATGCGTTCGGCATCCAGCTCACCGATCCCAAACCGTTTTTCCCGACGGGCAACGGCATGGAACCAGACGGGTACGCGGTGGCGCAGGCGCTGTTCGACCGTGGCATCCATCCCGATCTCAAACATATGAGCTACAAATCGCGCCGCGATCTCATGCGGGCGGTAGACGGGGAGGGCGATACGCCGCTCCATTCCCCTGTGCCGCTGCTTTGCTCGCATGCGGGCTTTACGGGCATCCCGTTCGAAGTCTGGCCGGAATACGCCGCGCTGATAAGGGCGGAAGGGCCCGTGGTGCGCGTGGAAATGGCGAAAACGCTGTCGGCGGAAAGTATGCCTTCGCCCATTTGTACGCCCACTTTCAACATGTCCACCATCAACCTTTTCGACGAAGAGATCGCCTGGATCGTCAGCCACGGCGGCATGATCGGGCTATCGATGGACCGGCGCATCCTCGGCTACGTCGATCCCTTCGATGCGGACGTAGACGGCCGGCTGGACGGCGATTTTGTGGTGGATACGGATTTTATTTCCCTGGCGGAGTGGGACGAATTGCAGATCGATCTCGGCAAATACCGCAGCAAGGTGGATGCCGATCATTGCCTGACCGTGGCGCGTTTGAAGAAGAATTGGGAAGAACAGGGGATGCTGGAACGCTGGTACTACGACCACATTTTCCTCCACCTGAAACATTTCCTCCAAACCTGCCTGCGGGCGGGCATTCCGCTGGATACGTCCATCCGTCACATCACCATCGGCAGCGATTTCGACGGTCTCATCAATCCATTCATCACCATGCCCGGCGTGCGCGATATGGAACGCCTCAAACGTACCATCCGCAACGAGTTCAAAGTGTACCTGTCGCAATTGGAAGACGCATCTGCATGGTGCGACGATCTCGATGTGGCGCAATTCGCGGAAAATCTCTTCTTCGAAAACGGTTACCGGTTCGTGAAAGATTTCATGGAGCGATAAAAAAGGGCCGGCCCAAATGAGCCAGCCCGACTTAACCTGATGCGTACGGGCGTTTAGCCCTGAAATGTTTTTACGGTTTCCCCGAGATCGAATACCATGGCTTCGGGAAGGGCCGCGGCTACGATGCTGCTGCCGGCCGCGCTGCGGTATCCGCCGGCGCAATGTACCACGATGGGTTTGCCTGCGGGTATCTCTGCCGTTCTTTCACGGAGCTGATGCAGCGGAATGGTGATGGCGCCGGGGAAAAGTAGGCCTGCGGCGGTTTCTGAAGCATTGCGGACATCCACGATCGTATAGTTTTCCGGATGCGCGCGGAACGATTCCACATCCAGCGCGGGCGTTACGGCGGTGCCTCCCTGTGCGATGCCGGTACCGGCGATGAAGGATTCGTATCCGATTTTGGCGGTCCTGCGGATGAGGGCGTCGAGGCTGGCGGCGTCGCCGGCGAGGAGCACATACGGCTCATCGGGCGTCACAATGCTGCCCAGCCAGGTTTCGAACTTGCCGCCGTCCTGCAGGTTGATAGCCCCGGGAATGTGGCCCTGCTTGAATATATTTTCCGGTCGCGTGTCGATCACAACGGCGTTGGATTGCGCGCAGCCGGGTACTTTTTTGATGGCGGTTTCCAGGTCTTCCGCGCCTTTGCGGTTGATGGAAACGTCGTATGGGAAGTACTTCGGGATGAAGGGCTGCTCGGAAAGCAGGGCTTCCGTGAATTCGGCTTCCGACATCTCCTGCAGCGACCAGTTCGTTTGTTTTTGTTCGCCGATAGTGGCGCTGGTGGCTGACGACAGGTTTTTTCCGCAGAGGGATCCCGAGCCGTGCGCGGGGTAAATTACCACCTCGTCGGGCAGGGTCATCAGTTGTTTGCGTAGACTGTGGTACATGTCTTTGGCGAGGGCTTCGCGTTTGGCGGAAACCTTACCGGTTTTCTCGCGGAGGTCTGGCCGGCCGCAATCGCCGATGAACAGGGTGTCTCCCGTGAACACGGCGGTGGGTTGGCCGTTTTCTTCGAGCACGATGCTGATGCTGTCTGGCGAGTGGCCAGGTGTGTTGAGGGCCTTCAGCACGGCGCCTCCGCCGAGGGAAATGGTATCGCCGTTATCGAATGTGGTATGCGGATAAGTGGCTTCGAGGATGCGGGAACAATAGACCGTGGCGCCCATGGCCTTGTGCAGTTCCAGGTGGCAGCTCACGAAATCGGCATGTGGATGCGTTTCGATGATGCCGGTGATGTTGGAACCTTCGGCCGCAGCGTATTCCAGGTAAGGAAGCGGGTCGCGCCCCGGATCTACCAGCACGGTACCTTCGGGGCCCGTGATGGCGTAAGAGAAATGTGCGAGTGCTTTATCTTCGAATTGTCTGATTTTCATTGCTTTCGTTTTTACAAATTTCGGAATAGTTCCTGGCTGGTACGGTGACTGCGGTCACCATGCAAAGGTCTTCCAAATCCGTAGCCTGTGCATTGACGGCCGTCATCGTCCCGACTGATTTCATACCGCAGTCAATGTGGCAGTTTCTCCCGGAAGCGGCCATAGAGCCAGGTCCCGGCGATGGCCGCCAGGATGGTGACGCCCACTGCCGCCGCGCCGGTGCCGGCCTGTGCGAACAGGGGGCCTGGGCAGGCGCCCGTCATTGCCCAGCCGAGGCCGAACAGCAGGCCGCCGTAAATCTGTCCTTTGTTGAATTGCTTATCCGGGATCACGACCGTTTCGCCGTGGATGGTTTTGATGTTGAACCGGCGGATGAGCCAGACAGACAACATACCCGTGGCCACGGCGCTCCCGATGATGCCGTACATGTGGAACGATTGCATCCGGAACATTTCCTGGATGCGGAACCAGCTGATCATTTCCGCTTTTACGAGCACGATGCCGAAGAGGATGCCGAATAAGAGGTATTTCAAATATTTCATGCTATCAGAAGTTTATAATGCGAGTAAATAGGGAAGGATGAGATTCGCCATGAGGAAGCCCCCGGCCATGAACGCGATGGTAGCCACCAGCGACGGCCATTGCAGGCTGGACAGGCCCATGATCGAATGCCCGCTCGTGCAGCCGCCGGCGTAACGGGTGCCGAAACCCACGAGCAGTCCGCCTCCTACCATTAAAATCAATCCTCTCAAGGTGAAGATCTGGTCGATGCCGAACAGCGAAGCGGGAACGATCGCCGCTTCGGGATGCACGCCGTATTGGCTCAATTCCGCGGCCAGCGCCGGATGGATGCTGGCAGGCTGTCCGTTGCCGAGCCACTGCGCCGCAACGTAGCCGCCGGCGAGGATGCCCAGTGCGAAAATGAGGTTCCAGGATTCTTTTTTCCAATTGTACCGGAAGAAGGAAATGTTGGCCGGCGCGCATGCGGCGCAGATGTGCCGGAAGTTGGAACTGATGCCGAAGGTTTTGTTGCCCGTCAGCAGTAACGCCGGCACGAGGAGGCCGATCAGCGGCCCGGCCACATACCATGGCCATGGTTGTTGGAGAAATGCTATCATGTGTTGAGTTCTTTAAAAATGATGAATACGGCCATCGCCAGCACGAACCAGCCGAACCCTTTTCGAAGGCCCGTCGTTGATATGCGTTGCGATATCCTTGTGCCCAGGGCCATGCCAACGAGCGCCAGGGCGGAAAGCGTGAGCAGCAGCGGCCATTGCAGCTCGAAATGCCCCACGTCCCCCGCGAACCCCGCCAGTGAATTCAGCGCGATGATGAAAAGACTGGTGCCGGCAGCGGTGCGCATGGGCATCTTCAGCAGGTTCACCAGCGCCGGGATGAGCAGGAAGCCGCCTCCCGCGCCCAGGAGCCCCGTTACCAGGCCGGTACCGGCACCGTAAAGTAGAAGCAACCATTTTCCGGGGAGCGGCGTGTCCGTTCCCTGCGCCTTGCCACGGATCATGGACCACGCAGCGGCCAGCATGAGCGCGGAAAGCAGCAGCATCATGGCCATGTCGCGGGAAAGGGTAAAACTACCGGATGTGAAAAGCGTTGCGGGAATGGCGGGGAGCAAAAAGTGCCGGGTCAGCAATACGGCCGCCACGCTGGATATGCCGAAGAGCAAACCGGTGGCCACGGAAATCTCCCGCCGACGGTAGCTGCCCGCCGCACCGGCAAGACTGGTGCTGCCCACGATAAAAAGGGAATAGGTGGTAGCCAGGGCCGGCTCCAGCCTGAAAAGGTACACGAGTACGGGCATGGTCAGGATGGAGCCCCCGCTGCCCGTGAGCCCCAGGGAGATGCCGATGAGTATTGCCGCTATGTAGCCCGTCCATTCCATGCAGGTGCTGTTTTGATCCTGCAAATGTCCGGAACGGAGGCGGCACCGATGGTGACCCAGGTCACCGTTACAACATCTCGATGTATTGGCGGTGTAATTTGACTTTGCCCTGCTGCTCGAGTTTTTTCAGCAGCCGGCTGATCACTTCGCGGGAAGAGTGGAGGTCTGTAGCGATCTCGCTATGGGTGATGTGGAGTTTGGAAGTGCCGAGTTTCTCGCGCTGGTTGCCGAGGTAATACACCAGGCGCTCGTCCATGGCGCGGAAGGCGATGTGATCGATGAGGGTGAGGAGCTCTTCGAACCGTTCGCGGTAAGTTTCCACCACGAAATTATACCAGCCCTTGTACCGCTGCATGAAATTTTCCATGAATTTCACCGGGACGAGGATCACGGTACTGTCTTCGATGGCTTTGAGCATGACGCCGCTGGTTTCCTGCTGCTGGCCGCATACCATGGAAAGGGCGCAGGCGTTTCCGGGCTCGAGGTAATACATGAAGATCTCGCCTTCGTCGTGCCCTTCGCGGTAGAGTTTCAGCCGGCCTTCGGCTACCAATACAGTGGAGCGGATATTTTGGCCCGTGCGCATGAGGGTTTCTCCTGCGGGGATGTTCCTGATCTCTGCGATTTCCGCCAGTTCCGCTTTCAATTCCGGCTCGAACTGCGGAAAATGGGCGTCCAGAAAAGCACGTGTGTCCATCATCATCCCCCAATTTACGCATTTTGTGCGTCATCGATGCCCAGCACCAGTTTCGCCTGGCGGATCATTTCCGCGCTGCCGGTATATTTGCCCGGCTCGTCGGAAAGTTTCACGACTTCCGTCCATTCGCCGTTATGCGGACTGGTAGCCGTCATTTTGATGACGATGTTCATGGCTGCGGGGCCGGCGTCGTTGGTGAGACTGGTCCCGATCCCGAACGACATCCCGATCCTGCCCCTGCAATGCTCCGCGATCCGCGCCACTTTATCCACGTTGAGGCCATCGGAAAAAATGATGGTTTTGCTGAGGGGGTCGATGCCCATTTTCCGGTAATGCCGGATCACTTTGTCCGCAAATTCGAGCGGGTCGCCGCTATCGTGCCGTACGCCGTCAAACAGTTTGGAGTACATTTTATCGAACTGGCTGAGGAAAACGTCGGTGGTATAAGTGTCTGACAGCGCGATGCCGAGGTCGCCGCGGTAAACGTCCACCCAATTCTGCAAACCCGTCGCGTTCGACATTTTGAAGCCGAACCGGGCGGCGTGGAACATGAACCATTCATGCGCGTGCGTGCCGATGGGTTTTGTCTGGAACATCATCGCGAGGTGAACGTTGCTGGTGCCGATGAAGGAACCGGTCCCGAATTCCTTCAACGCTTCCACCACCAGCTTGTGCACTTTGTACGAATATCTACGCCGCGTCCCGAAATCCGCGACCGTAACGCCCAGATTCCGGTACCGTTCGATTTTTTGCCGGGTATTTTCGACAATGGCGTCGTTGGAGATCCTTTCTGCGTGGCCAAGCGTGTAAAACAGCTCGCAAATGAGCGACATCACGGGCACTTCCCACAAAATGGTTCGGTACCAGAGCCCTTCCACGCCCACTTCCAGCTGGTCGCCATCCTGCGAAATATGTACTTCTTCCGGGTTGTACCGATAGCCTTCCAGGAAATCGAGGTACACGGGGTCGAGGTAAGGGCAGGTGAGCTGGAGGAAATGTTTTTCCTTTCGGGTGAGCTGCAGGCCGGCCATTTCGTCTACCGCTTTCCGGAGCGCATCGGCGAAGCCGGGCGGAAAGGCATGCCGGCCGCGGTTGATGAAGCGGTAACGCGCGCGGGCGTACGGGAACAGCCGGATAACGCCCTGCTGCATGGTGAACTTGTAGAAGTCGTTGTCGAGGATCGAAGATAGCATAGTGAAGAAATAACGCTGCCGGGGGGCAGAATGTTTCGCCGGGCTATTTGTCTTTCTTTTTTCCGAAGAAGGGTTTTGCCGCCTTAGAGGATGCAGGCCCCGTTGCGTGGGTTGGGGTAGCCATTGGATGAGGGTTTTGGGGTGGATATGAAGTTACGGAAATTTCGGGATGTCTGGGAGAGGGGATGTTGGCTACGGTTATTTTGGATCGGTTCGAAAAAAATAATTGCAGCCGAAAATTTTTTCAAATGGATTCACAAATATCATTGCAGTGATATTTTGTTTGATAACCTGCAAATAGCTACTCGAAATGGATACGATAGATACGTTCGCGAAGTATTACCTGGATTCCGAAAAACCAATAGAGCAGCGGATTTTTACGATGATGTTCATGATTGGAATAGTATTGTTTGTAAATGATACGTTGAAATTTACGTATTACTATCGGTTACAGCACAAAATGAACGGCTTGCATGAATTGACGGCTATGATCACTGATCCGGAAACTGACAGTATTGGAAAAGCAAAAGCAGCAGCCCTTCGGGAAGAGCTGCTGCAGGAGGAACCGGTGCTGGTGGATAGTTACTTTTTCCTGATGAACCACTTAAACGGTGCCGGTGGATCATCGACATCCACAAAAAACAAGCTTACTCCTAACAAGACAATCGGAAGGACGATTGCCAAATCAATTACGTCATCCATAATTAATGATTTTACGTTAATAATTTCTTCTATAGGCATTTTCCTGGTTGTAGGAATAATGACTATAGCAAGGGCGATAACAAAAAGACGGGGATCTTTCCTGGGAAAAATGTTGGCAAGTTTTGTATGGTTTGCTGCATTGGTTGTTATCGTCACAATGATTCACCTGTTTTTCCTTTTAGGTAGACCAACTGGACTAAGTTGGAGAGGCGTTTTGGTTTTCAATGCATCGCTGCAGTTCATACTGCTTTCCTACGTAGTACTCATCACAATCATTTCAAAGAACAGATCGCGATGAATGTAGCAGAATATCAAATCAGAAATTTTTTCGGGCGAAGATTTTTTTCAGCTGGGGTCAACGATGTTTGAAGCGATGGGCGTTCTTTTTCCTCCAACCCCTCACGCCCAGGACTATCATCAATATCAGCATGTCTTTCTCATTTGGCACAAACTTGCGCCCTTTCCGCCCGGCCACCGCAAATTTTCCCATAAACCGTAGCCTCAGGCCCTTCAGCCGTCATCTCTGCCCCTCCACCCGGAACACCTCCGGGTGACCGGCCGCATAATAAACCGACAGGCTATCCCCGGGATTGTAATGCCGGGAGCTGGTAAACATTTCCCGCATCTCGCGGGCGCCGGCCTGGTAACGGACCCGCGTTTCATAAAAATATTGCTCCGACCCATGTAATAACCGCACTTCCAGCACCGTAGCCGTCGCCCGCTGCAACGGCCCCCGCAGCCAGGACGCCGTCAGCCGGTCAGACGCCTTGTCGGCCCAAATAGCGTTTCCGCCGATCAGCACCGCAATACCGCCCACCAGCAACAGTTTCCGCCCCCGGAGCCAGTTCCGCCGGTCAGGCTGATACCGCGCGTCGCCGCGCTGCCACAGCGACCCAAAGCACAGGAACCCCAGCAGGAGCCATCCTCCGGTTATCATCAACAGCGCCGCCACGTCATACAGCAGCCGCTGCCGGTATCCGTACAGGTACCAGATGAGGGAACCTCCCGCAATCAGCAGGAGCGATATGGCAAGGCGGGTATTGCGTTTCATGATACAGGTCCGTTCCCTTCATGCAGCTTTTTCCCGATGCTTTTTAGCACGATCACCATGCAGAGCAGCAGGTAAGCGAGCATGAAGGTGAAGTTGTAAGAACAGGCCAGCATCACGAAACAGATGCCGGACCACATAACGGGCCCGATGAAGATCAACAGGGCGGAAAACGCGATGGCCCCGCGTGGAACGATATTTTCGGAGGATTCGCGCGGCATTGATGCTGACATGGGGGATATTTGGTTTATTACATTACAACCCGGGGCGGGATTTGTTCATCCTGCCCATGTCTCCGCCACGTATTTCCACGCATTTTCCGGAAAAAGTATAAATCCCTGTAAATCAGGTATTATTTTTGCAACTCGGGTCCGCCGTGGCCCCGGAATTACTGGCAGCATATCTCCCGCACCCTTTACCGGGGAGCGTATCTTCCCCGTTTTTCCCGCCCAGGCCCGTTTAGCAGCAACCGGAACCATGACAGACCATGTCTGATTTATTGTATCATCAAAAAAACCATCTCATTATGCGACAAGGGAAAACCTTTGTGTTGTTAACCGCCGCCATCTTCGCGGCATTCACGATTATTTCCTGCAGCAAGTCCGACAAGAAAGACGACGCGCCCCAGGAACAGCCCGGCAAAATCCCCGGAATGGGAGAAGCCGGCGGCGAGCCCCAGGGCACCGCGCTCACCTTCCCGGCAGGCGTGTCCATTTCCGGGGCCCCGATCAAGGGCGAAGTGTGCGACACCGCTTATGAAGCAGGAAGCGGCGGCCTCGTGGAAGTCTGCGTGGCTTTCGTCAACACTAACGCAACCGCCGTTACGTACACGATCCCGGCAGGGCTCATCGTCATCTCCCAGAACGGCGACTACCAGAACGGGATCCTCATCCAGAATACGACCATTGCCCTGAAAGCGAAATCCACCACGCGCGTAGGCATCAAACTCTACTGCGTGAACTCGGGAAGGCACCCCAGTTCCGGAGAAATCACCTATAAGATCGGGCCCGTGACCAACAGCCCCCTCCTCCGCGAACTGCTCGACCTCCTGAAAAACAAGAAAACCGCCCTCAAGGAATACCCGAATTTCGACGGCTACTTCGATGCGGTCTCCACTATCCAGATGCTGGTGTGGCTGATCACCGACGGACAAGGCCTGGAGCGCACTACATTGAACGCCCACCTGGCCTCCATCCCCAACAAATAAAACCGTCCACGGATAAAAAACGAAATCCCGGCGTGCTGCTGCTGCGCCGGGATTTTTATTGCTGGATAGGTAATGTGCCTACTTGTTATGGACTTTATAGAATAGATGCGTCACGCGTTGAGAAGGCACCACACGTTCTATTTCCAAAGAAAACGCGTCGCGGTCCAGCCCGTCGAGCAGCCGCACGCCGGAGCCGATCACGGAAGGAGATTGATGGATGATCAGTTCGTCTACCAGCCCTGCATTCAGGTACTGGCGTACAACATTGGCCCCGCCGGAAATCCGTACATCTTTCCCGCCTGCGTCTTTCCTGGCTTTGGCCAGTACGTCCCGGAGACTTTCCCCGGTAAAGTGGAACACCGTTCCGCCGGGCCGCTCCCAGGGCCCGCGCTTTTCATGCGTGAGCACGTACACGGGTGCACGGAAAGGCGCATCGGCCGGCCAGCTCGCTTCCCCTTCGTCGAACATCCGTTTGCCGAGCACGTAAGCGCCGCAGCGGGTGAAGATATTTTCCACGATGGCGTTGTCTTCCCCTTCGGTTTGCCCGCCTTCCATCCCCAACCGGCTGCGGAACGCATGCATGTCGAATACCCAGTCGTGAATAAAGGGCGCCGCGCCACCCATGGGATTGGCGGGGCCGCCGTCGGGCCCGGCGATGAACCCGTCTGCCGAAACGCCCATGCTGATGAATACCTTGCTCATAACTTGTTTTATTTAGGAGGATACAAACCTAAGTAATTGCAGAACGGCAGGAGAGGGGGATTCGGGTCAATTTGGAGGTGGTTTGGGACAGCGGCCGCTATTGCATCCGCGGTTCGATGTACAGCGTATTGTCTGCCATGTTCCATTCCGAAATATGCGTGGGAGACACCACCCGCATGGATGCCTGGTCGAACGCCCTGGGATGCAGCATGAACGCGCAGACGTCGGTTGCGGTAATGTAGGGAGAATTGGCCCTGCCGTGGATATGTCCCGAAGATTTGCGGCCAGTGGGCGTCATGAGGAGATTGGTGTGGAATTCCGTCATGGAAACTTCTTCGCGGGCGCCGTTGAATTGAAGGAGATAATCGTTGCCGAGCACGAAGGTATTGCTGCGCGAAGGGGTGGACAAAACGTACACTTTCCGGACGTCTCCCTCCACAACGGGAACGATCATGAACTGGGTATCTCTCACTTTTTTGAACCTTGCGTCTTTTTTGACGAGGTCGGTGGCCAGGTTCCACAATTCCCAGATGTCCGTTTCCGCTGCCGTCATGTTCCTGCCCACTTCCATTTTTGCGGTTTGCGGGGTAAGATGGGCGTCGAAACGATAACTGGTGACAACAGGGTTTTTGACCGATCCGCGATGCGGCATGATCAATACGTAGTCCGAACCGGAACGGTAACTGAAATAACCCGCGGCCTGCAAAGAAAGTCGGCCGGTAGTGTCGGCTTCGAATAATGCTACACCGGTTTTCCGGGCCTGGATGTGCTGATACAGCTGCAAGCCTTCCCGGCGGATGGAATCGGCGATGATGGCGAGGTTTTCCTGGGCGGAGGCGTGGATATAGCACAGCGCACCGATCCCCAGGAGCAGGATCTTTTTCATAGGATAGGATAAAATGCTCCCGAAATATACGAATATCCCGCAAATAGCCTATCCCACGAATGGGTGGTAACTTTTTCCTGATGGGAAACGCCACTTTCACCCGGCGGTCGCTATTTTCCCCTCATCCGTTAACCCAAACCCCTCATCCGTTAATTCCCGATTCTCTACAGCCGTTTAATTCGTCAACTTTGTTGTCAAAGCAGAGGAGTAATCTATGGTTACAGGTTGGATATTCGGCGCAGTCGCAGCAGGGTTACTGATCATGTGGGGGGTAAGATCGTATGGATGTACGGTTAGACTGCGTGGACGTGTGAGGGCTCAATCGGATTTGCTCCGTAAGCAAGGGGCTGAACTGGAGAGAATGGAGGGTTTGCTGGGATTGAAATTGTTGCAGTCGAGGCTCAACCCCCATTTTCTCTTCAACTCCTTGAATTCCATTCAGTATTTCATCAGCCTGGATGATAAGAAAACGTCGCTGCAGTACATCGGACGGTTTTCGGCATTTCTGCGGAAAATGATCCAATACGGCGACGAAACGGCCATTCAACTGAACGACGAAGCAGAACTGGTGCGTGACTATCTACTGTTAGAGCAATACCGTTTCCCCGACCGGTTCGATTTCGAGATCAACCTGGCCGGGGATACCGGCCTGGAAGACATTCCTCCGTTCCTGACGCACCACCTCGTGGAAGAAGCGCTCTACCGCGGGGTTTTACATCTCGACAGGGCGGAAAAAGGCTGGATCCGGATCGATGTGAAACCCGAGGGCGACAGCATCCGCATGGAAATTTCGGACAACGGCAAACCCGGCGCTTTCGGCCGCGAAACCGAAGATCATTCCGCCATGCTGGACGAGCGCATCCGCCGTTACAACGCCCTTCACACCCGGAACGTCCGCCTGGAATCAAGGAAAGCAAGCGTGGAAGGAGGACGCGAAAACACGGCCATCGTCACCATCCGATGAAAAAAACACCGTATCTTGTTACCACCTCAAAACCCGTTTATGAAAATCAAAGCGCTCATTGTGGAAGATGAAATCCTGAGCCGCGAATTTCTATCCAACATGGTCCGCGAGCATTGCCCCCAGCTGGAGCTCGCCGGCACGGCGTCTAACGTAGACGAAGCCATTGCGCAAATAGAAACATTGTCCCCGCAACTGGTTTTCCTCGATATCGAAATGCAGACAGGCACCGGGTTCGATGTGCTCCAACGCACGGCCGGCCGCCAATTTCATGTCATTTTCACCACCGCGTTCGATCATTACGCCATCAAAGCCATCAAGTTTTCCGCCGTAGATTACCTGCTCAAACCCATCGCGTTCGACGAGCTGCAACAGGCCGTGGACAAAGCGGTCAGGCAAATGGGATCCACGTCCGACGATAACCGGCTCGACCTCCTGCTTAAAAATATCACCCGCTCCTCCGGCGACGATTTCTGCATCAGCCTGTCTACTTCCGAAGGCGTCGATTTCGTGCCGCTTTCCACCATCATCCGCCTCGAAGCCAAAGGCCCGTACACGATTTTTTTCCTGAAAGACGGGCGGCAGATCATGGTAAGCCGGAACCTGAAGGAGTACGAAAATACGCTCCAGGAATACGGTTTCTTCCGCATCCACAACTCCAACATCATCAACCTCAAGGATGTGAAACGCTGGGTGAAGACGGACGGCGGCTATGCCATCATGAGCGACGGCGCCATGGTAGCCATTTCCCCTAAGAAGAAAGAAGATTTTATGATGCTGATGACAAGGCGGACGGTGTAAGTTCCGCCAGTTCGGCGATCGCCTGTTCGATCACGCGCCTGACCTTTTGCAGTTGCGCGGGCTCGGCTTTGCGCGTTTGTTGCAGCGTCCGCAGCTCGGCGCCGATGTGCTCCGACAGGCCGAAGAACCCGGCCGACGTGCTCATGGTGTGCGCGATCTTGTATAACTGTTCCCCGTTGCCCGATGCGGCGGCTTTTTCGAGGGCTTTCAGGTCTTTGGGGGCCTGCTGTACGAACGTGCGGATCATCTCCTGCATGAACGCGGCGTTGTGGCGGGTCTGCTCGCGGAGGAAACGGAGATCGGCCACGGCGGCGGGGCGGTTCCCGGCGATGACGGCCAGCAGCTCGCTTTCGCGGAAAGGTTTGGATAGATAGCCGTTCATGCCGGCGGCGATGCATTTTTCCTTTTCGCCGCTGAACGCATGGGCGGTGATGGCGACGATGGGCGTCTGCAAACCCAGTTCCCCGCGGATCTTCCGGGTGGCGGCGTATCCGTCCATTCCGGGGATTTGAATGTCCATAAGGATGAGGTCTGCCGTGTTTTTCCGCAGCCAGGCCAGCGCCTTGGTGCCGCTGTTGACGCCAAACGCCGTGTAGCCGTTGTTTTCGAGCATGAGGCGCGTCATTTTCTGGTTCAGGACGTTGTCTTCGACGACCAGTACCCTGCAACCCGCGCCCCCTGGGGCGGCGGTGGCTTCGGGCTGGCTGGGGGCCTCATGCGCGGCGGCTTTCACGAAAGGTAATTTCACGATGAACTCCGAACCCTTGCCCGGTTTGCTTTCCAGGGTAATGGAACCGCCCATGATCTGCGCCAGCTCCCGCGCGATGGCGAGCCCCAGTCCGGAGCCTCCGTATTTCCGGGAAATGGCCGTGTCCGCCTGCGTAAACCGCTCGAACACCGACGCCTGTTTGGCCGCGGAAATCCCGATGCCGGTGTCGCGGATGCGGAAAACGGCGCGCAGGGAATGCGAAGTATCCGCTTCGGCCGTGCAACTGATCGTTACACCGCCTTTTTCCGTGAATTTGACGGCATTGGAAATGATGTTCAATAAAATCTGCGACACGCGCATGCTGTCGCCCAGGAGCGGCTGCGCCAGGGCTTCGTCGATGGTGAGGGTGTATTGCAGGTCTTTACTGCGGACCTTCGGGTCGAGCATGAGCCCGATGGCGTGCAGCATCTGGGGGATGTTCAGCGGCGCGGCGGCCACGGAAATCTTCCCTGCGTCCAGCTTGCTGAGGTCCATGATATCGTTGATGGTAGCGAGCAGGTTGCTGCCGGAAGTGGAAATGGCTTCGAGGTATTCGTTTTGCCGGGCAGACAGGCGCGTTTTTTTCAACAGCTCCGTGAAACCGAGGATCGCGGTGAGCGGCGTCCGCAGTTCATGGCTCATGTTGGCCACGAATTCGGATTTGGTGCGCGACGATTCTTCCGCCATCACCCGCGCCTTTTCCAGTTGTTCTTCGATGGTTTTTCGGAGGAAGAAAGTCGGAATGTCGGGCGTGATCACCGACGTTGCCGGCATCCCTTTTTCCTGCGCCAGCCGCTGCAGATGTTCGTTGATTTTGTGCGGAGGCGACATGACGAACGTGCATTGCGCGTCGCCTTTCGCGCGGCAGCTCACTTCCACCGCGGTAAGCGGCAGCCCGAAGCTTTCCTGGCACCAGCCGGTGGAATACCCGGCGCTCATGATGCAGACCGGCGCGTCGGATTTGACGCCGGCGCGCACCCAGGCATCCGCTTCGAATGAAAACGGGTGGTGGTAGTGGAGAAAATAGCGGTCGTCGGGCGTGGGCGTACTATCCGGCAGGATGTCCACGAAAGCCCAGCCCGTATAAGCGAAATGCACCGGCCCGGCCGACAGGCGCGACAGCGGGTCGGTGACATTCATTTTTGCATGGAAAGCCTTGGCGTCGTTGATGCCGATGGCGTGTGAAATATCGAACAAAAAATCGCGCCCGATCCCGAACGCCTCGCTCTGCCCGCGGTCTGCGTAGAGGTGGCGGATGCTGTCGAGAAAATCTTTCGAAAAAGCCGATGCCCTTACCAGCACGTACCGCTCGCCCGATATTTCGATGGTGCCTTCCGAGGGGCGCATCCGGATGTCGGAAAAATAGGTTTTCACCGTTTGTTCCGCTGCGCGGAAGTAGGGATCGAACGCCGCCGGTACTTTAACGGACGGGGCATCTGAAGCTGGCTGTGGATGCGGGTCGGAAGCGGCGGCCTCCAGTTCCCTGATCCGGTTTTTCAACGCTGCGATCTGATCGGTTGCTTTCATGTTTTACGCGATAGCGTCTGCGGTGCGGACGGCCGCCCGAGACTGGGGTACATCCTTTGGGGAATCTCCCAGTAAAATACGATAATCTTTCGGGTTGATGGGCTTAAAAAATTCGTACGGCAACCAGCGGGTGGCGGTGGTGCGCAGGCCCATGTCGCGCATCAGCTGGTCCAGATGCATGAAATTAAACGGCGCTACGCAGGTGCCGCTGAACTCCCCGGCGATCGGCCTCCCGGATTGGCGCCAGTTGCCCATGAACGTCATGTCCGCACGGACCTGGTCGGGCGGTGGAAGACGCAAACTTCCTTGTGCATAACGTACCAGCCAGTTGGCGGCGATTTCGGAAGTGAGGGTCGTGAACAAACTGGAGTTATATCCCACGAAACCCAGGTTCGGCACATCGGGATGAAGAATGTTCCGGAACAGCCGGAAATGCCCCTGCTCGCCGATGATATGTTGCCGGTGGCGCGCATCGATGAAGTTCAGGGTTTGACGGAACCCCGTACCGCAAACGAGTATGTCTGCCTGTAACGAACTGCCGTTTTTGAGATGTATCACATCGCCTTCGATCCTGTCGATTTCCGTTTGCTGCGCGCGGATGGAGCCGTCTTTCACTTTCTGGTAAAACCCTTCCGGTGCTACGCCCAGGCTGCAGCTGATCTGATCTTCGATGCGGTGGGAGGGCAGCATGTTGCAGGCTTTCAGTTTGAACTGGGTTTTTAATAATAGTTCGAGCCCGCGCCATTGCATCCATACCATGGGTTTGCCGGCGGAATGGAGGAATTTCTGGAAAGGGGTTTTATAAGGTGCGTTGAAGAAGGCTTCGGAGAAGCGGGAGAAAAGGAGGTAGCGCATGTTGATGAGGTTCCCGAAGTAACGCGGCACTTTCCATTGCGCCTTGCGGAACAGCAAATGTGTTTCCCTGGCAATGCCGGCCGACAGCGTGGCCACGTCTGTGGCGGATTTGGCGAAGCCCACCACGGCCACGCGCTTCCCTTTCAATACGGCTGCGTCGGTGATCTGGCTGGAATGGAGGAGCTGGCCGGTGAAGGAGGCCGCGCCGGGGAAGTCGGGAATACTGGGTGTGCTGAACGTGCCGGTGCAAACGGCCATGAAATCGAATACCTGCGTGTCCGTTCGTCCGGAAGGCATATGGGTATAATCTGCCAGCCAGGCGCCGTCTTCGTGCCGCAGCCAGGAAACGGCCGTGTTGAACCGGATGTTGGGCAATATGCCGAAGTGCTCGGCGTATGATTGCAGGTAGCGTTGCACCTGTTCGCCGGAAGGCCAGAGCGGATAATCTTTCGGCATGGGGAAGTCGGAAAATGCGTATTCGTCGCGGGTGGTTTGGGTGGCAACGCCGTGATAGGAGCGGCTCTTTTCCCAAACACCGCCGATGGCGGCGGCTTTTTCGAACAGGGTGACGCGGTAACCCGCGCCCAGGAAAGCTTTTGCGGTAACGAGGCCACTGAGGCCCGCGCCGATGATACCGATGTGTTGCATGACAATGGGGTTTTGTTCCGTGAAATTAGGGATGTAGCTCCCGGTCCGGAAGTGCCGATTAATGATTGGCGCCTCCCGGTTAACCCAAAAGCACTCTCCATTAATTGCGCTTTCCATCACCCCGCCCGTTCCCGCACTTTTACAAAAAAATGTTACCCCATATGTTAGCAACATCCGCATCATTCCGGTTTTTACACCGCATCATCGGCAACGGCGGCCCCGAGCCCCACGAATACGCCGAGCTGAACGAGATCTTCGAATACATCGCTGCGGCCTTCCGTGCGGGGGAGCTCTCGAAAGCCGACCAGGAATCCCTGTACGAAGGGTTCGGCAGCAACGAAGCCATCGGCCATACCATCCTCGGCCATGCCCGCGCCAAACCATTCGGGTACGCCGGCGATTTTCTCATCATCGATAAAATTTACCGGCAGGAAGTGACGGACGACGGCCGCCTGTGCAAGTGGGATATCTTCTGGCATCGCCAACCCGCCACCCGCGCGGTCCGCAACCGGAAAGACTATTTCATCCGCATGGTCCGCAAAACCCTCCGCGCCCGCGATTCCTTCCGCCTGCTCAACATCGCCAGCGGCCCGGGACGCGATCTCGCGGAAGCGTACGCCCGTATCGATCCCGCCAGGATGCAGACCGTTTGCGTGGAAGCAGACGATAAAGCCATCGCGTACGCATCCAACCTCAATGCTTCATTCAAAGATCACATCGAATTCATCCACCGCAACGTGTTCCGCTTCGATACGCACCAGCGGTTCGATGTGGCCTGGAGCGCAGGGCTGTTCGACTATTTCGAAGACGGCGTTTTCGTGAAGCTGTTGCAGAAGATGATGGGCTGGACGAAGCCCGGCGGCGAAGTTATCGTCGGCAATTTCGGCGATCATAATCCTACGCGCGGTTATATGGAGATCATCAGCGAATGGTACCTCCATCACCGTTCCGCTGGCCACCTGCGCGAACTGGCTTTGCGCGCCGGCGCGGATGCGGAGCGGGTATATGTGGAGCGCGAGCCCGAGGGCGTCAACCTCTTCCTGCACATCGGCGTGTAGCCATAGGTAAAACCGGCGATTTTTTTTATTTTGGGTGATCCTTGCCAAACCCGGGATTCCCCATCATGCCGAACCATCGCTTTTGCCTCCGGACCCTCTGCCTTTTCGTGGCCCTTCCGCTCGCGGCCTTTTCCCAGAAGGAAGACCGTAAGCTCACCGCCAAATTGCTCGGACTGACGCGCAGTTTCAACGGCGACGTGGGTATCTACGTGCAGCACCTGAAAACGGGCCGTT
Source organism: Chitinophaga sp. NPDC101104 (assembly GCF_050277495.1). NCBI lineage: Bacteria > Pseudomonadati > Bacteroidota > Chitinophagia > Chitinophagales > Chitinophagaceae > Chitinophaga > Chitinophaga sp. NPDC101104. The sequence continues at coordinate 506,792 of NZ_JBNNSF010000002.1, forward strand.
TCGCGGCCATCAACGCCGATACGGTATTTCCGACCGCCAGCATCGTGAAAGTACCGCTGCTGGTGGGGCTGTTCGACAAGATCGAGAAGGGGGAACTGAAATACCACCAGCCCATGATCTACCGCGATTCCGCGAAGTACGGCGGCTCGGGGATCATGCAGTTCTTCAAGGACAGCGCCGAAACGGAAATCAGCGTGCTGGCCGCGCTCATGATGTCTTACAGCGACAACACCACCTCGCTCTGGAACCAGGCGCTGGCCGGCGGGGGGCAACGCGTCAACGAAATCCTCGAACAATACGGTTTCAAAGATACCCGCGTGAACTCGCGCACGCCAGGCCGTGCCGACATCTGGAAAATTTATGGTTGGGGGCAGACCACGCCCCGCGAAATGGCGCGCCTCGTCACAATGATCCGGAAAGGGGAAATATTGAGCCCCGCCGCGTGCGACCGCATGTACCGGCTCATGTGCCGCGGTTATTACGACGAATCTTCCCTGTCTCAAATCCCGCCGTTCGTACAGGCTGCCCATAAAACGGGATCGGTAGATGCGTCGAGGTCGGAAGTGGTGCTGGTGAACGCGCCGCACGGCGATTACGTGTTCCATATCGCTACGAAGAACAATAAAGACCAGCGTTGGGTAGACGATAATGAAGCGGTGGTATTGATCAGGAACGTATCCGCGCTGATCTGGCGGCACTTTGAGCCGAAGAGCGACTGGAAGCCGCTGTACACGGTTTACAAGTGATTCATTTCATACACTCTTTCCAGCAGGTCGATTTTTTCCTGCTCCGGCATGTCCGGCGCCTTGATCATGCAATTGTAGAGGAGGTTGCCGCGGGTGCCGAACAGGAAATACATGTTATTCTGACCGTTTTTGGCCTGCCAGCAGATATAGGCCTTTTCGCGGTTTTCGCTGAGCTTGCGGACGGTCATCCGGGATTCCTCGCGAAGGGTGCGGGCGTCCCAGTTATAATAGGCAAGGGCGTTTTCGAAGTCGGTACGCTCGCGCACGAACACGTCCAGCGCTTCGCCGGGCATCACGCAGATGGCGATCACGGTGGAATCGGCATTGGTGAGGACGATCTGCTGTTTTTTGTCTTTCAGGCATTCCTGGAGCTTCCAGGCGCCGGGGAGGCGAAGTTCAGGCTGATAACGGTTGTATTTCACGACCGTGGTGTCTTGCACGGACTGGAACGCATAACTGTATTCGGAACAATCGCTGATGTCGGTCAACTCCAGCCGCCCGTCTTTCACCTGTCCGCGAAGGAAAGCCGGCTGCCCGTCTTCCGAGGTGGAGCCCATGCTGCCGCCGTTGCCCAGGTGCATCACCAGTTCGCCGCCCTGCATGGTGTAGGTGCCTTTCTGGGCGTATTTCTTGTTGCGGCCGAACCATTCCGCCACGCTCTGGGCATTGTCTGACGGTACGGATTGCAGAAAAAATACCCCGTCCGGGTAAAAACGCAGATACGTATGAACAGCAGTGGAAACCTCGGGCATACGGCCCGTAGGGGCGGAATAAAGCCCGTCGAACTGAAGATTTTGCGCAAGCAGGCCATTAGCCTGCATCAAAAGGCACACGAAAGCAATAATACGCGCTGGCATGTATGTAACAGTTATAGGTAGTCTGAATGTAGATTTAATTTACAACGAATTTTCCATATAAAAACGTGTTTGCGTCACCGAATCGGTAACAAATTTGTTGCTCATTTGTAAAGTCTTGACACACCAACACTTGCCGCATGGAATTTCATAGCCGTATCGAAGATTTAATACAGCAGTTCGGGGCCGACCCTTCCGCCGGTCTTTCCCCCGACCGATCGGCCGCGCTGTTGGCCGAACATGGGCCCAACGAACTGGCCGCCGCCCGGCGGGAGTCGCCCTGGCTGATCCTTTTGCACCAGTTCATGAGCCCCGTGATCTACCTGTTGCTCATCGCGATGGGTATGTCTTTGTTCTTCCGGGAATGGCTGGACGCCATCGCCATCGCCGTGGTGATCCTCCTTAATGCATTGATCGGCTTCATCATGGAATTCCAGGCGGAAAAGGCCATGGACGCACTCCGGCAGATGACCACACAGACCGCCCGGGTGCTCCGGGGCGGGCAGACCATCGAAATCCCCTCCACCGAAATCGTCCCGGGCGACATACTGTTGCTCGATGCCGGCGATATGGTGCAGGCCGATGGCAGGATACTTTCGTCCACGAGCCTCCAGGCCGATGAGTCCGCCCTCACCGGGGAATCCCTCCCGGTCGAAAAATCGCCGGCGGAGCTCCCGGAAGATACGCCCCTGGCCGAGCGGACGAACATGGTCTACAAAGGGACCTTCATCCGCAACGGAAACGCCCGGGTGTTGTGTACGGCCACCGGCATGAAAACCGAACTGGGGCAGATCGCGCATATGGTGGCGGGGGCGCAGAAATCGGCCACGCCGCTGGAAAAGAAACTGGAAGGCTTCAGCAAACGGCTCATTGGCATCACGGTGGTGATCGTGGTGCTGATCTTCGGGGCGGGCGTACTGAACCAGGTGCCCATCCTGGAAATGCTGAAAACATCCATCGCGCTGGCGGTGGCGGCCATCCCGGAAGGTTTGCCCGTGGTAGCGACGCTGAGCCTGGCGCGGGGGATGATCAGCATGGCGCGGCAGAACGTGATCGTGAAAAAACTCTCCGCCGTGGAAACCCTCGGGGCCACGACGGTGATCTGTACCGATAAAACCGGGACGCTGACGGAAAACAGGATGCAGGTGACGGAAGCCTGGCTGCCCGGCGCCGCCTGGAAACAGGGCGAGGAACCCCCCGCCGGGGAGGCCTTCCGCCTGCTGCGGGAAACGGCGGTGCTGTGTAACAACGCCACCCTGAACGGTGATCAGCACATCGGAGACCCCATTGAAGTGAGCCTCCTGCAATTTGCCGGGGAAACCGGTGCGGAGGACGGGCCGCTCCGCCAGGCTTTCCAAAAGTTGGACGAAGCCCCCTTCAACTCCGATACCCGCGTCATGGCCACGCTGCATCAAAACAACGGCCGGTTCCGCGTTTCAGCCAAAGGCGCCACGGAAGACCTGTTGGGGTATTGCACCGCCATCCTCAAAAACGGCCAGCCCGAACCGCTCACCGACGCCCACAAAAAAGAATGGATGGAAGCCACGGAAAAGCTCGCTGCATCGGGCCTCAAGACCCTCGGCTACGCCAGCCGGGAAGATACCGCCCGGCCGGGTGAAATGCTGCAGGAGCTGGTGTTCCTCGGCATTACGGGGTTCATGGACCCGCCGCGCGCCGGCGTAAAAAACGTCATCCGCGAATGCCATGGCGCGGGCATCCGGGTGCTCATGCTCACGGGCGACCATCCCGCCACGGCCGCCACCATCGCCAAACAGCTGGATATCGTGGAAGAAGGGCAGAAGCCAGTGGTAACGGGCCGGGAGCTGGAAAAGGATGGCGGGGCCTGGGAAGGCGCCGCCGTCTTTGCCAGGGTGAGCCCCAAACAGAAACTCGACCTCGTAAAAGGCTTGCAGGAGCAACACCAGATCGTTGCGATGACGGGCGACGGTGTCAACGACGCGCCGGCGCTCAAAAAGGCGGATATCGGCATCGCGATGGGGATCCGCGGCACGCAGGTGTCGCAGGATGTGGCGGATATGGTGCTGAAAGACGATGCCTTCCAATCGATCGTGATGGCCGTGCGGCAGGGGAGGGTCATTTTCACGAACATCCGCCGGTTCATCATTTTCCTGTTGTCCTGCAACTTGAGCGAACTGCTGGTGATAGGGCTGGTGGCCACTTTCAACATTCCCTTTCAGCTGGCGGCCATTCAAATCCTGTTCATTAACCTCATTACCGACGTATTTCCCGCCATGGCGCTGGGTTTTACGGAGGGAGACGAAACCGTCATGCAGAAAAATCCCCGCGATCCGCGCAAGCCCATCCTCAGCCGAAACGGATGGACGTGGATCTGGGTGTACGCTGCCGTCATCGGCGGAAGCGCATTGGGAGCGGCTTTCACGGCGGAGTATTTCCGGGAAGGGGAAACGGACCGGCATGCGGCCAACAACGTACTTTTTTATACCCTTATCCTTTCCCAACTCTTCCACGCGCTCAGCATGAAGGAACCGCGCGAGCAATTCCTCGGCGGGCCCGTGATGCGGAATAAATACCTGATCGGCTCGATTTTCCTCAGCGCGGGGATCACGTTCGGATGCCTGTTCATTCCGCCGGTGGCGGAAGCGCTGCGCCTGCAGATGATGCCGGCGATAGACTGGTGGCTGACGCTGGGGTTCAGCCTGTCGTCGTTGCTCGTGGTGCGGCTGCTGTCGGGGATTTTTATGCGGAAGTGATACAAAAGCAAAACGGCCCCGTTCCCGGAGCCGCGTTGCAAGCGATAGAAGAAAAGATTATTCGGACCGGAGGCTCTTGACGGGGTCCGTCAAAGCCGCGCGGATACTTTGCGTGCTGATGGTGAGAATGGCGATGGACATGGCGCCGAGGCAGGTGAGGGCGATGATGTCCCACGAAACGATGGTCCGGTATTCGAAATTGTTCAGCCAGTATTGCATGCCCCACCAGCCCAGAGGCACCGCTATCGCCAGGGCGATCAATACCAGGATGGCGAAATCGGTGGACATGAGCCGCCACAGGCTGAATACGGATGCGCCCATCACTTTCCTGACCCCGATTTCCTTGGTGCGCTGCTCCGCCATGAAGCTCGCCATGCCAAAGAGCCCCAGGCAGCTGATGAAAACCGCCAGCATGGCGAAATAGGCCGACAGCTTCCCGATCCGCTGTTCCGACAGGAATTTCTGCATGTATTGCACATCCACGAAATCATACATGAATGGTATGCCGGAATTATGTTTCGTAAATATCGCCTCCAACTGTTTCAGCGAAGCGTCTACCGGCTTGTCAGGATTTAGGCGCATGAGGAACAGGTTCCCGCGGCCGGAATTAATGTTCCAGACCGTACGGAATACGGGCGTGTAGGGCGATTGCATGATCATGTCCTTCACTACACCAACCACCGTGTACGCGCGGCCGTCTTTTTTGACGATGGAGCCGACGGGGTTTTTCAACTGCATGAATTTTACGGCCGTTTCATTGAGGATCATCGCATTGGAATCGGAGGCGAACTGTTTGGAAAAATCGCGTCCCTGCACGATTTCCCACTGAACGGCTTTGCCGTAATCGTGCGAAACCTGGATCTGTGCGAAATTCCCCTGCGCGTCCGCATCCATTCCTTCCCATGTAAAACCGTTGTTGAAGGCGTTCACCGTATTGGGCGGCGCCGTCGCGTTCGCAACTTCCGTCACCGCTCCGGAAGCCAGGGCCTCGCTGCGGATAATGTCATATCCGTCCGCCAGCTCTTTCGTATTCATGAACGCATATATCAGCCCGTTGCGGTCATAGCCCACCGGCCTGTTTTGCGCGTGGCGGACCTGCTTGAAAACGATGAGCGTACCGATGATCAGCACCACGGAAACGGTGAACTGAAGCACCACCAGGGCTTTGCGGGGCGTGGCTGCGTACCGTCCCGCCTTGAAAGTGCCTTTCAAAACTTTTACCGGCTGGAACGACGAAAGGTAGAAAGCGGGATAACTGCCTGCCAGCACGCCGGTCATCAGTACGAACACCAATCCCGCGCACCAGAAAACAGGCTCCTGCAGCGGTAATTTCATCGTTTTACCCGCCACGTCGTTAAATAAGGGCAACGAAGCGGCCACTAACGTTATCGACAATACGAACCCGATCAGCGCCAGCAGTATCGATTCGCTGAAAAACTGGAATATCAATTGTTGGCGATGCGAGCCTACCGCCTTCCTGATCCCCACTTCCCGCGCGCGTTTCTCGCTGCGGGCGGTGCTGAGGTTCATGAAATTGATGCAGGCCAGCAGCAGCACGAATACGCCGATGATGCCAAACAGCCAAACGGAATTGATCCGGCCTCCTACGTTTTTCCCATGTTTCCAGTCACTGTACAGGTGCCATTTGCTCATGGGCCAGAGGAATACCACCGGGTTGTATGCTTTTTCCGCAGCGCGCACCTTGTCCATCTTCACATTCCTGATTTTCTCCGAAACTGTTGCCAGGTCGGCATGATCGGCAAGCTGGGCATAGGTTTGCGTGAAGTTGGAACGCCAGGGGTTTTCCAGTTCCTTGATCCAGGTATTATCTACGAGGTACAGAGCCCAGGGACAAATGAACTGCAGATTGGCAAATTCGGAATTCTGGGGAAGGTCTTTATAAACGCCCGTTACCTTTACGGGTAGCCGGTTACCGAGCATGAGCGTCTGGCCGAGCGGTTCGCCGGTCCCGAAAATCGCCTTGGCAGACGATTCGGAAAGCATGATGGAATTCACGTCCTGCAGCCCGTTGCGGGTGCCGGCCAACATTTCCAAAGACAGCATTTCAGTAATGTCTGGCTCGAAGAAATTGCCCGATCGGGAAAGGGCTTTATCTTGGTACTTCAGGATATACCCGTCCGTCCAGGCCGACTGCACCACGTATTTGAAGTCTGCGGCATATTTTTCCTTGATCGCTTCGGCCATCTGGTAAGGATTGGCCGATTGCGTGCCGGTCTCGCCGTTGAACGTCTGGTGCTGCATCACCTGCACGATGCGGTCGTGGTTCGGGAAACTCTTGTCGAACGTCAGCTCGTCGTGGAGCCAAAGCCCGATCAGGAGGGCAACGGCCATCCCGATCGATAGTCCCGCGATGTTGATCAGCGAGAATGTCTTGTTTTTGAGGAGATTCCTCCAGGCGATTTTGAGATAATTCCGGATCATGGGGTTTCGCTGTACCAAGGCGATGCCAAAAGACAGTACCTGTTTAAATGAGAATAATACAGATTATAAATATATCTATGTGTCCGATTTTGGCACAGCGGATGTCCGGCTATGCATTTTTCTTTTCATGATCGAGGAGCCATTGTTTGCGGTGGACGCCGCCGCCGTACCCGGTGAGCTGTCCGTCTTCGCTGATGATGCGGTGGCAGGGCACGAGGATGGAAATGCGGTTCATACCGTTGGCGCGGGCTACGGCGCGGATGGCCGAAGGCGATCCCAGCGTTTGTGCCTGTCGTTTATAGGTGCTGGTGGTCCCGAAAGGCACGTCCAGCAGCAATTGCCAGACCTGTTGCTGGAAGGGCGTTCCGGGCATGTAGAGCGGTACGCTGAAGGATTTTCTCTTCCCTTCGAAATATTCGTCGAGCTGCGTGCGCAGCGTATCGAAATGGGGGTTGTGGCCGGGGATGATCTCGGCGTTGTGCAGCCTTGCGATGTCTTTCAGTTCCGTTTCGAGCATTTTGCGGTCGGAGAATTCGAGGAGGCAGATGCCCGAGGCGGCGGCGCAGGCGAACATGGTGCCCAGCGGGGTTTCCAGGCGGGAAACGTTCACCACGTTGCGGCTCCGGCTGTTGGAGGGCGCCACGCCGAAAACGGATTTGAACGAATCGGCGAAGCCGCTCAGCGAATCGTACCCCGCTTCGAAGGCGGTGCCGGTTACCGACGCGCCTTCGCGCAGGTGGCGGAAAGCGGAGTTGAGGCGGAACATCCGCTGATAGGCGTGGAACGTGATGCCGTGGTTTTTCAGGAACCAGCGGCGGACGGTGCTGGGTTCCAGGCCGAGGGCGGTCAGTTCCCCGTCGCGGAATTTCTTCGAAGGGTCGGCGTATAAGGCTTCGAGCAGTTCGCGGATGGGCGCCGGGGTTTCGCCGCTTTTTTCCAGCGGGCGGCACACTTTGCAGGGGCGGTAGCCTTTCTGGATGGCTTCTTTGGCAGAGGTCACGAATTCCACGTTCTCCAGCTTCGGTTTGCGCGCGGTGCAGCTGGGCCTGCAAAAAATGCCGGTGGTTTTGACGGCGGTGAAGAAGGTGCCTTCGAACGATGTGTCTTTTTCAACAATGGCCTGGTACATTCTCTCTCGGGTAAGCATGGGCGATGATTTACGTCAAAGGTAGGATGCCGGCGGAGGGCAGGCAACCGGAAAATGAACAACTATTTTTCCGGCACCGGGCCGCTTTTCCGGGAACTGAGCCATATCCCGGCGATCACCAGCACGCCGCCTGCCCATTGCAGGCTGGTAAAGGTTTCGCGGAGGAAAATGAAGGCCACGATGGCGCCGATGACGGGGTTGAGGTTCAGGAAATTCCCGACCTGCGCGGCCGGCAGGTTTTCGAGGGCTTTGTTGTAAAGGAAATACGCCACGGCAGACGACAGGATGCCGCAGTAACCCAATCCCAGCCAGGCTTTCCACGAAATCTCCGGGAACCCGGTCTGATGAACTTCCATCCACCCGATGGGGATGGAAAGCGCCGTGCCGATCATCATGCTCACGGCGGTTACCTGCAGCGTGTCGTGGTCTTTCATGGTGCGGGACAGCAGCGTGTACACGCTCCAGAGGCACACGGCGGCCACGATGAGCGTGCTGCCGAGGGTGCTGCCGGCGCCCTGGCCGCGGTTGCCCACGAAGCCGACGAGGATCACGCCGGTGACGGACAGTATGATCCCCGCCACGAGCCGCTTGCCCAGGTGCTCCTTCAATATCAGCGCGGCCGGTACGGCAATGGCCACCGGTACGAGGCCCTCGATCAGGGCGCCGGTACTGGCCGGGATATAGTGCATGCCGGTGTTGAAGCAGAGATAATACAACGTGGTGCCGGAAAGCCCCATCAACGTGAGCTTTCCCAACGGCAACGGGGCCTTCGTCCGCCGCCTGCTTACCAAATAAAATGGCAGCAGCGCGATGCAGGCGATCACATTACGGAGCGTAGCGGCCGTCAGCGGCGGGATCTCCGTCACCACATACTTCGTCACCGAAAACGAGCTCCCCCAGATCAGGAGCACCACCAATATCGAAATAAGCCCCCGCGTATGCATCGGGGCATGGCTGTTGTTCATATGCCGGTCTCCGCTTTGGCGCGGGCCACCAAGATAGGAATAAAACCCATGGTATCTTTTTGCTTTTAAGTAATGAGGAATTATTTACCAATCGATTGCAATGATGGGCGGTTCCATCGGCAACACCGCTGTTCGTACATTGTAGTTGGCGCGTGCTCATCAGTCGCGCGCCGCTACTCAACCTATTAGATGTTATGAATATGAAAAGCACCTGGATGTTGGGAATGATGCTGGCCGCCGTAACAGTGAACGCGCAGGTCCCCCGTTCCCAAAAGACCGACTGGCTCGTTTCGCCCGTCGCGCAAAAAGCAACGATCACCGAAACCGGAAAAGACATTGTGCTCGCTAACGGTCTCGTTCAGCGGAAGTTCCGCACACAGCCCAACCTGGCCTGTTACGATTACCTCAACCTCGTTACCGGCCAGCAGCTCCTCCGCGCCGTGAAACCCGAAGCCAGGGTCACCGTCAACGGGAGAACGCTGAACGTAGGCGGCCTCCGCGGACAAAAAGAAAACGCCTATCTCCAACCCGAATGGCTCGACGGCTTTACGGCGGGCGAAAGCGATTTCCGCTACATCCGCCATACCGAATCCGCGCTGAAGCCCCGTGTAAACTGGAAAGGCGCCTATTGGGCCGCCAACCGCAACCAGCCCACCGGCCGGCAGATCGAGTTTTACTATGAAAGCGCCGCGCCCGAAGCCAAAGGCGTTACCGTGATCGTCAGCTACGCCATTTACGACGGGCTCCCGCTCATCGCCAAATGGGTGACGGTACAGAATAAAAGCGGTGCGGATGTTACCGTGAATGGCATCGTGCACGAAATTTTGGGCATGGTGGAAGAGGAAAGCGCCGTGGTAGGCACGCCCGAAAAACTCAAAAAGCCCCAGGGCATTTATTTCGAAACGAATTATGCGTTCAACAACGCGATGAATTATCCCGTGAGCGACCAAACCTCCCACTGGAAACTGGATTCGTCGTACACTTCGCAGGTCAACTACGATTACGGCACGCCCTGCCTTTTCGAAGCGTATCCGGACAAGGTGACGGCCGTTAACCTGGAAAACGGGGAAAGCATGACCTCGCCCGCCACCTGGGAACTGCTCATGGATGGCGACGACCGGGAAAGGCGCGGCCTCGCTGTTCGCAAAATGTACCGCACCATCGCGCCGTGGACCACCGGCAATCCCATTTTCATGCACCTGGTCAGCAAAAATGACCAGGAAGTGAGGACGGCCGTCGACCAATGCGCGGCAACCGGTTACGAAGCGCTCATCCTCAGTTTCGGCAGCCATGTCAACATGGAAGACACCGCTGCCGCCAACATCGCAAGGTGGAAATCGTTGAGCGATTATGCACATGCGAAAGGTATCCTCATCGGCGGATATTCCCTGTTCAGCTCCCGCCGCATCAGCGATAAGGACGATGTGATCAATCCCGCTACGGGCAAGCCCGGCGGTGCTTTCTTCGGCAACGCGCCCTGCTTCGGCAGCGAATGGGGGCTGGCGTACCGCGACAAGATCAAGTATTTCATCAAACAGACCGGTTTCGATATCTGGGAGAACGACGGGCCCTATCCCGGCGATGTATGCGCGTCTACAACGCACCCCGGGCATAAGGACCTGCACGATTCGCAATGGCGCCAGATGGAGATCCAGAAAGAATTGTACCGTTCCCTCAACGAGCAGGGCGTATACGTGAACGCGCCCGACTGGTACTTCCTCGACGGCACCAACAAAATCGCATTGGGTTACCGGGAAGTGAATTTCTCCCTTTCCCGCGACCAGCAGAAAATCCTCAACCGGCAGAATATCTATGACGGCACCTGGGCGAAAACGCCTTCCATGGGCTGGGGCTTCGTGCCGCTCACCAAATACCAGGGCGGTGGCCCGGAAGCCGTGCTGGAGCCGCTGAACGAGCATCTGGACGATTACAGACAGTTGATGTTCCAATACTACGGTTCCGGTGTGCAGGCCTGCTACCGCGGCCCCAGGTTGTACGACACCGACGCCACGAAGGCCGTCGTGAAAGACATGGTGACCTGGTACAAAAAGTACCGCAACATCCTCAACGCGGACGTCATCCACCTGCGCCGCGCCGATGCACGCGATTGGGACGGCATCCTGCATGCCGATCCGCAAGGGAAGGAGAAAGGGTTCCTCATCCTCTACAATCCCCTCAAAACCGCCATCACCCGTACCATCCGCGTTCCGCTCTACTATACCGGGCTAACGGCCACGGCTAAAGTATCCGCCAACGGCACCGCGCCGAAAAGCTACACCCTCAACCGCGATTACACGATCGATATGGCGGTGACGCTGGCGCCGGAAAGCTACAACTGGTGGGTGATCCAGTAAGATGATCAAGGCATAAAAAAAGCGGTCCTGGCATAGCCGGGACCGCTTTTTTTTATAAGAAGAACGCCTTACAGCGCTTCGCGTTTTTTGTTTTTGCCGGCCAGCATGTAAAACACATACAAGAGCACGAGCCATGCCGGGATCAGCAGCACCGGGAGCGCCATGCCTGTGAGCAGCATCAGCCCGAGGATGCCCGTCAGGAAGAGGAGGCATATGTAGTTGGATGCCGGGTACAGGAACGACGGGAATTTGGTGATGGCCTGCCCGTTTTTGTACCGCTGCCGGAACTTGAGATGCACCACGCTGATCATGAGCCAGTTGATGATGAGGGCGGAAACCACCAGTGTCATCAACGCTTTCAGGGCATTGCCGGGCATAACGTAGTTGATAATAATACAAACGGCCACGAACGCGGCAGACACTATCGTGGCGAGCACGGGCACGTGGTTTTTGTTCAGTCTGGAAAGGAAGGAAGGCGCATTGCCCTGTTCCGCCAGGCCGTACAGCATGCGGGAATTACTGTATACGCAGCTGTTGTAGACAGACAGCGCCGCCGTGAGCACGATCAGGTTGAGCGCGTTGGCGATGAGGCTGGTGAAATAAATCGTTTTGCCGAACAGATGGAACTCGAACCCTTTCAGGCTTTCGAACACCATGACGAACGGGCTGCTGGTGGTGGTGATATTGCGCCAGGGCGACAGCGAGAACAGGATCACAAGGGCGCCTACATAGAAAATGAGGATCCGGTAGATCACCTGGTTGGTGGCGCGGGGAATGGTTTTTTCCGGTTGATCGGCTTCCGCTGCGGTGATCCCGATCAGTTCGAGGCCGCCGAAGGAGAACATGATGATCGCCATCGCGGCCAGGAGCCCCTGGTAGCCGCCTTGTCCGTCGGATTGAAGGAGCCCTTTCGGGAAAAAGCCGCCGTCGTTCCAGAGGTTCTGCACACTGGCCTGCGGGCCGCCGTTGCCGCTGAAGAGCAGGTATACGCCGAACACGATCATGGCGATGATGGCCGCAACTTTCACGATGGAGAACCAGAACTCGGCTTCGCCGTATACTTTTACGGAACTGAGGTTCAGCGCGTTGATGGTTACGAAGAAAAACAGGCTGGATGCCCACAGGGGGATCTCGGGCCACCAGAACTGCACGTAGTGGCCGATGGCCGTGAGCTCCGACATGCTCACCAGGATGTAAAGCACCCAGTAGTTCCACCCGGAAGCGAACCCGGGGAAGTTTCCCCAATATTTATAGGCGAAGTGGCTGAAGCTCCCGGAAACAGGTTCTTCCACGACCATCTCGCCCAACTGGCGCATGATGAAAAATGCGATGACCCCTGCCAGCGCATACCCCAGGATAACCGAAGGCCCCGCTGATACCGCGGCCGGGCCGATGCCCAGGAAAAGACCCGTGCCGATGGCGCCCCCGAGCGCGATCAGCTGAATGTGGCGGTTTTGAAGCCCCCGCGCCAGCTTGCGGCCGGAGGACTGTTCGTTGTTCTGTTTCAAAGTCTAAAGGTGGATATGATTGTAATATGTATTATTTTTCGGTAAAAAAATTCCCGTACCACAATATTTCTTGCCCGGAAACGGCTCAAATGCCTTTTTTTAGTCTTTTTTCATCCATTCAAACCCATGCAGATCCCGGAACACAATAATGTTGGTGGAACTTTCCCTTTTACGGCTTACGATATGGAAGGTGGATATTACGTGCATGCCGGCATCGAAGGAGATGTGCTTTATCCATATTACGCCGATGTTTTTGAAAAACACGGTTACTCCGGCAACGGCGAATGCTGGGCCGGCCATATCGCGGCGATCCTCCTGCATCTCGATACCGGTTTGCTCCATCGCATCAATTTCGATCCCGAAGCAGGCCTCTTTGCGGCGAAGTTTAATTTCGAAAGCGACCGCAGCCGGTTCCTCCAGCTGCTTTGTCCCATCTTCACCCACATCCCCACACTGGAATCCTGGATCATGAAAGCGGACAGAGACGCGATCGACGATTGAGGAACAGAAAAAAAAAGTATCTTGGCAATCAATTAATCACAAATACGACCACGTTTACCAGGGAGAAATGATAGGAGCGTGAAGGCGTCCCGTGCCTGCTACTGAACCACGTGCCGCGGCGCTCCGGATGTATGATAAACCGTATGAAAATCAAATGTATGAAGCAACATGGCCGGTGACCCGGAATGCATAACCGCTACTGATGAACAGGCTGCAGACAGCCCGTCTGAAGCCTTCCTTTTCAAGCTATATTAAGAAATCGCTGACTGCTGATGAAGCGCGAGCCACCAGTTTCTTCACACGAAGAACCGAATCCCGATACGAACCAACGCGACAGGGCTGCCGAAGTGCAACTGTGGGACCGCGTGCGCGGCGGCGAACAGGAGGCCCTTGTGGTGCTGTATGAACGGCTTTACTTTTCCCTCCTGAATTATGGCATCCGCACCTGCGGCGATCTGGAGCGTACCCGCGATGCCATTAACGATGTGTTCCTGGAACTGTGGGACCGCCGGCTCCAGCTCGCCGATGTTGCCAACGTACGGTCGTACCTCCTCACTTACCTCCGCCGTAAGGTGCTGACCAATATCCGCGAAGATCAAAAGCTGAGCGCCGCCGCTGGCCGGCTTTCCGCTTACACAGACACTTACGAGCTTTCTTACGAGGAATGCATCGTGGCCCTCCAGGCATCCGATGAAGTGAAAGCGAAAATCACGCGCGCCATGGCCGCCCTCACACCACGGCAAAAGGAACTGGTGCAGCTGCGGTTTTTCGAAGGCCTCAGCATGGAAGAAGTGAGCACCCGGGCCGGCATCTCCACCAAAACAGCCTACAATACACTGGCCGCCGCGCTGAAGGCACTGTCGGCCGGCTTGCTGATGGCTTTATTTTGCTGGAAATGGTGGTAACTCCGCCGATCGCCGGTTAGATTCAATCAGTAAAAAGATTTTTAAAAAATAGTTCTCCTTTCTTTGGGAATAATTCCCCGATCCTTACACCATACTATACTAATCTTACAGATGGAGCATCAATTTAACGTTGCCGAAGATTTTCTCCTGGATGACTCTTTCCTGCGCTATTGCATGGGAACGGACGTTGCCGCCATGCAACACTGGGAAGCTTGGCTGGCCGCAAATCCGGAAAAGCAGCCCGTTGTTTCGGAGGCCCGCAGGATTTTCGACATGGTAAACGGCCGGCAGGGGCGCCTGGATGCGGAAGTGGACCGCTTCCGGGGCCTGCTGAGCGATCACGTAGCGATGCAGACCGCCAAAGGCGCCAGGGTACGGCGGATGTATGTTTGGCGCGCCGCTGCGGCATGCGTTGTGCTCATCGCCGTTTCGGTGGCGGGATGGCAACTTTGGAACAAAAGCAGCCGGCCGGCTGCCGATACGCCCGCTGTTGCAGCAAAAGACAATAATGATGTATTGCCCGGCCGCCCCACGGCGCAACTCGTGATGGGAGACGGCACGGCCGTGCTGCTCGATGAACGCAGCGAGCAGGGCCTCCGGGAAAAAGACGGCACCCGCATCGGCAGGTCCAAAGGACAGTTGACTTACGATGCCGCCGCCGGTACGGGAAATGAAACGATCTATAACACGCTCACCACCCCAAGAGGCGGCGAATATAAAATAACCTTGCCCGATGGCTCGCAGGTTTGGATGAATGCGGGCTCTTCGCTCCGGTTCCCGACCCGGTTCGATGGAAATGAAAGGACCGTTTACCTCACGGGAGAAGCCTATTTCGACATCGCCCCAAAATCCGCGCAGCCCTTCTTCGTACAAATGAAAAACGGAACGAAAGTAGCCGTACTGGGGACCGGATTCAATATTATGGCCTATGAAGATGAATCCGCCGTCAACACCACCCTGGTCAACGGAAAAGTGAAAGTGATATCGCCAAACGGGAAAGACGTAGTGCTGGCGCCCGAGCAAACGGCCAGCCTGTCAAGGGAAAGCGGGGAATTGAACATAGCCGCCGCAGATGTCAGTAAAGTAATTGCCTGGAAGGAAGGCATGTTCGAGTTCGACGACGATGATATCTCCACCGTGATGCGCCAGCTGGCGCGTTGGTACGATGTGGAAGTGAAGTTCTCCGGCCCCGTGCCCGACAAACACTATACCGGTTCCATCCGCAGGCAATCCACGTTATCGCAAGCCTTGCGGATCCTAAAAACCGCGGGGATCGGGTTTAAGATCGAAGGGCGGCAGATCATTGTAGACGTGCAGCAGTAGACGATTTCAAGATAAAAAACATATAACAACCAGGATCTTCACGTTATGTGACGCCGGCAAAAAAAGAAACCGGGAACGAGGCAACGTTCCCGGCGGAATTTGTCTGGCTGGCATATGTGCGTGTATTTGACGTAAACAGCTCAATGCTCACCCTAAACTTTTCAAATTTATGCAATTTAGAGATGTTGGCAAACACCTGAAAAATCCGGTGTTTGCGAAAATGCTGACCGTTATGAAACTGACTGTCTATCTGCTATTGGTGCTTGTTATGCAGGTGAGGGCCACGGCCTATTCGCAGAAACTGACCTTTAGCATGCGCAACGCCCCGCTATCCAAAGTATTCAAGGAAATCCGGAAGCAAACCGGCTATACCTTTTTCTACAACACGGAAATGCTGGAGGAAAAAAGCAAGATTTCGCTCTCGGTTTTCCATGAAGACCTGGAAGACGTTTTGAGCAAATGCCTGGAAAACAAAAGCCTCCACTACAGTATTATCGACAAAACGATCATCATCTCCGTGAAGGAAAAGGGGCTGGCAAACGAAACCCCTGCCGCCGTGGTCAACATTTCCATTTTCGGAAGGATCACGGATGCGGTAACGAATGCGCCGCTGGCAGGCGCTTCCGTGAAACTGAAAGGCACCTCGCAGGGCACCAGCACCGATGCCCAGGGGAACTACGCCCTGCAGCTGCCCGAAAACGGCGGCGTGATCGTGGTATCGTACATCGGGTACGAAGTGGCGGAACGGAACGTGTCGCAGGCCGGCGCGCTCGATGTGGCCCTGAAACCGAAAGCCGTTCTTACCGACGAAATGGTGGTGGTAGGATATGGCACGCAGAAAAGGAAAGACATCACCGGCGCAGTAAGTTCGGTACGGGTGAAAGATCTGAGCGCCAACGTGTCGAGGAACGTCAGCTCCGCCATCCAGGGCCGCGTGCCTGGGGTTTCCGTTGAATCGGCCAGCGGCGCTCCCGGCGCAGGGCTCATCATCTCCATCCGCGGTATGAGCACCCTCGGCAACAATGCCCCGCTCTTTATCGTAGACGGCGTATTCGTAGGCAGCATCGACGGGGTGAGCCCCAACGACGTGGAGTCCATCGAAATACTGAAAGACGCCGCCACCGCCAGCATCTACGGATCCAGGGCCGCCAACGGCGTGGTGATCATCACCACCAAAACCGGCCGGAAAGAAGCCCCGCCGAAACTGGAAATAGACAGCTGGATAGGCATGCAGTCGATCCCCAAACGGATGAGCATGCTCGACGGCCAGCAGTGGACCGACCTCTACAGCAAATACGTTCCCGGGATCCCCGCATACAACGGCATCAACACCAACTGGCAGGATGCCATTTTCAGAAGGGCCATGATCACCCGTACCAACCTGAACTTCAGCGGCGGCTCCAAAAATTTCACCTACAACCTCTCCGGCGGATACCTGAAAGAGGAAGGCACCATGATCAACACACAATATTCCGCCGCCAACTTCAGGATCAAGACCGATTACGAAAAAGGACGCATCCGCGTCGGCGAAACCGTGATCATCAACCGCGGTATTAACCGTAAAAATCCCGGCGGCGGAGACCAGACGCACAGCCTCGTAGGCAGCTCGCTCATGATGCCGGCCACCGTGCCCGTGTACGACCCCACCAAAGACCTGGGCGGTTATGGCAGAAGGCCCACCTACATGAAGAACCTCTCCAACCCCGTTGCCCGGCTGGAAACGATCGAAAACGGCGCCAAAGACCTTTCCATCCTCGCCAATGCCTTCGTGGAAGTGAAGCTGATCGAGGGTTTGAAGTATAAATTCAATGTGGGGCTCACCGAAAACCATAGCGCCGGCCGCGTGTACACCGGCATTTACCACGACGGCAACAACGGCAACACCTTGCCCGACCTCAGTGAATCCACTTCCACCAGCAATTCCTGGCTGATAGAAAATACACTGGCTTACAACAAAAAACTGGGCCGCCATCACTTCGACGCGCTGGTGGGATACACGGCGCAGAAAAACATGAGCAACGATTTCAATGCGCAGCGCGACGATCTGCCGCCCGGCACCCTGGTTCTCGGCGCGGGCACCACGTCGTCCCAGAAAAACGGCGGCGGCGCCAGCGTGAGCACCATCGTTTCCCGTTTTGCCCGCCTTATGTATTCCTATGATTCCCGCTACCTGTTTTCGGCTTCCGTGCGCAGAGACGGCTCGTCGCGCTTTGCCAGCGATTACGAGTACGGGGCTTTCCCTTCCTTCTCTTTGGGATGGAATGTACATAACGAAGCATTCTTCGAAGGCATGAAAGACATCGTCAGCTCCCTCAAGATCCGTGGCAGTTGGGGCGTGCTGGGCAACCAGGAGATCGGGAACTATCTCACTCAAAACAGCATCAACCGGAACCTCAACTATGTACAGGGCGGCGTGATCTGGCCGGGCGCCACCTCCAGCGGGTACGCTTCCCCCACCGATCTTTCCTGGGAAGAGACCAAAATCACCAACGTGGGCGCCGACCTCGGTTTCCTCAACAATAAACTCCAGATCATCGTCGACGTTTTCAGCAAGAAAACCGATGGCGTACTGCTCAGCGTTCCCTTCCCGCCGTCTGTCGGCAAAACGGGATCGCCTACGCTCAATGCCGGTGTGATCGATAACAAAGGATATGAAGCCACGATCGAATATGCCGACAGAAGCGGCAAACTGAATTACCGGTTCGGATTGAACTTCTCGCATGTTTCCAACAAGATGAAAGCCATTACCATCGGCTCCGGCCGGCAGGAATTCGGCTCCATCTCCCGCGCTGTGGTGGGGTACCCCATCGGTGGTTTCTGGCTGATCGAGACCGATGGCATTTTCCAGTCGCAGGCAGAAGTGCAGGCCCACGCCAAAGGCGGCAACGCCATCCAGCCCAATGCCCAGCCCGGCGATATCCGGTTCGTGGATTTCAATAACGACGGGATTATCGACAATAAAGACGAACAATACATGGGCAGTCCGTTCCCCAGTATGAACATGGGCCTTTCCGCCAACCTGTCGTGGAAAGGGTTTGATGCGAACCTCTTCCTCGAAGGCGTAACCGGCAACAAGATTTACAACGCCCGGAGGAAATGGATGGAAAAGATGAACGAAGTGACCAATCTTTCCACCGACGTGCTCAACGCCTGGACGCCTGAAAACCACAGCGATTTCCCGCGGTTCATCCTTGCGGACCCCAACAACAACAACCGCAATAACATCAACAGGTGGCTGGAAGACGGATCCTACCTGCGTCTGAAAAGAGTGGAACTGGGCTACAGCCTGCCGGCCAGCCTCCTCGCAAAATACGGTATCGAGAAAGTAAGGGTGTTCGCATCCGGAGAAAATCTGTTCACGGTTACCAGATACAAAGGCTACAACCCCGATATCGGCGGCGGTGCACTGGTGCGCGGTGTCGACGACTCCTCGGACGCTTATCCGCTCGCCCGCACCCTGCTGTTTGGCCTCAATCTCACTTTCTAACCGATCAAACCGATTATCAACATGAAAAGTAAATTTCACTATATAGCTACCGCGATGTTGCTGCTGGCCGGCTCCGGTTGCAACGAAAAGGAATTCCTCCGGCAAAACGATCCCAACAAGGTAACGGACGCCACTTTCTGGAAAAATGAAAGCGACGTGCTGTCGGCCCTGGCAGCCACCTACAGTCCGCTACGGCCGTCGCTGTACGGGTACTGGGGCTCCTTCACGGGCATCCAGGACATCAACTCCCTGGGCGACGATATCTTTACCATTCCCGGCGGTGAAGCCGCCACATGGGGCGTGGCCAGCTTTACCAACGATGAGAACAACAGCGACCTCAACGACGTATACACCAACATCTACAAATGCATCCACCGCGGTAACCTGCTGCTGTCGAAAATCGGAGAAGTGCCTATGGATGAGGCAAAGAAGAAACAGTATATCGCCGAAACCAAATTCCTCCGCGGCCTCGCGTATTTCATTCTCGTGACCAACTGGAAAACCGTTCCGCTGAGAACGGTGCCGGTGGAAACGACCGACGGCTACGCCGCGCCCTGCAGCCCGGAAGCGGATGTCTGGAAACTCGTGGTGAGCGACTTCACGGAAGCCGCCGCAGGCCTGCCGGCCGTGCGTGATGCGAAGGAAAGGGGCCGGGCCACCAGCGGTGCGGCCATTGCCTGGCTCGGTAAATCATACATGTTCCTGGAAGACTATACGAAAGCAGAAACCACCTTCGATCTGCTTACCGCGGCGCCTTACGCGTACGACCTGGTGCCCGATTTCGAAGATAACTTCACCGACAGGAACGAGTACAATCAGGAGTCGGTTTTTGAATGGACTTTCGCACCGCTCGGCGACCAGTACGGCGCCTGGGGGGTGGAAGGCGCGAATTCTCCCATGTACAATTACCTGCCGCAGTTCATCGGGCCTCCCTCGGCGGGCGGCTGGTTCAAATATGTGCCCTCCAACTATGCCGTCCGCGAATTCGTGAAAGAGCCGCGGCCTGCGGGTTCCGATACGAAATTCGACAAGCGGATGTATGCCACGCTCATGTGGAAACGCTCGGTGCTCGGCGAAACGGATACTACTTTTTACGATAACCAGCCTTTCGAGCGGATGTGGACTTCCGCCATTTCCACCATCGTGCGGCTGCACCCCGGGACCAAGCTCGATACCGTTACCTATGGCCGGTTCCTGATCAAAAAAGGGACGAACGCCTGGAGGAACGTGAAGGATGCGGATAACTATTGGGGCGCAACGCCATCTACGGCCAACTACCGCGTATTCCGTTTTGCCGAAGTGCTGTTGCTGCGCGCTGAAGCGGCTGCGCAGAACGGCAAATTCGGCAAAGCGCTCGAAGACGTGAACCGCATCCGCAGAAGAGCCGGGCTGAAAGACAAAACACTGGCCGATCTGCCGGGTAAAGCGGGCATGCTGGGAGAAATCGATCACCAGAAATTGCTGGAGCTGTTTTTCGAACAAAACCGGGTGTACGATCTGAGAAGGTGGCACAAGACCGCCGCGGAACTTTCGCTCATATTGAAAAACCGGGAAAAGCAGGGCGCGAACGAGTTTGCCGCGAAGCACTTTGTGTTCCCCATTCCGTCTAGCGAACTGAAATCTAACCCCAAGGCTGAACAAAACAGTCTTTGGCGATAATATCTGAACCCTGCCAGGCCAAATCGGGCAGGTTGCGGTAACTCGCAGCCTGCCGGTTGGCTTCGGTCGTTAAAAATGCATGTATG
This sequence comes from Chitinophaga sp. NPDC101104, assembly GCF_050277495.1. Lineage (NCBI taxonomy): Bacteria > Pseudomonadati > Bacteroidota > Chitinophagia > Chitinophagales > Chitinophagaceae > Chitinophaga > Chitinophaga sp. NPDC101104. The sequence goes on from NZ_JBNNSF010000002.1 coordinate 527,501, forward strand.
AAATTTTATCCCTGCCTGATCGGGCTGTTGTTTTGCCTGGCCTGCCAGCAAAGGAAGAAAGTGGATGTTCCTTCCTGGGCGCAGGACGGTTTTTTACTGGATACTGCGCAAATGCAGGGGGCGCCGGAGATTTTCAGGTCGGGGTATGTATTGCTGAGCCAGCGCGACGAGCCCGGGGCATTGTATCTGCTCGATGCGAAAGGTAAAGTGGTATGGTTTCATGGGGTGAAGGGGACGGGTTTCAAGACGGCGCACTTCACGGAAAACAAAACTTTTCTCTGCATCCTGGGCAGCAAGGAATATGCGACCAGTTACGGGGACCAGGTGCTGGAGGTTTCGCTGCGGGGTGATACGTTGCTTCATTTGCAGAAAGGCCAGGGCGATTTTACATCCAACGCGCATCATGAAGTATTGCTGGCGCCGGGGGATAACATCGTTTTGCTCAATACGGTGGAAAGAACGTTCGATCTGCGCGCGAAAGGCGGCGGTGTGGCCGATACCGTGAAAAGCGACGGCATCCTGGTGCTCGACCGGAAGGGCCGGAAGGTCTGGGAATGGACGGTTTTTGATGCCTTGGACCCTTTGGGCGACACAGGTATCGTCGGCACCCGCAACGACTGGATGCACGCCAACAGCCTGAGCTTCGACAGGGATGGCAATTACCTTATTTCGTTTTACAACAACGGCCAGATCTGGAAACTGGATGCGAAAACAGGCGCGGTGATCTGGAAGTTCGGCCGTGGTGGCGATTTTCCGATCCCTGATTCCGCAGCTTTCGACATGGGGCATGCGGTGCATAGAAATGAGCAGGGAGAGCTTATGTTATTCGACAATGGTGTATCCAGCACGCGGTCGCAAACCCTGGCATTCCGGATCGATGAGTCCGCCCGCACGGCAACGACCGTCATCCGCGCACCTTTGCCGGCATACCTGTTTAACGACCGGATGGGAAGCGCCTACTTGGTGGGGCGCGATCATATCCTGCAATGCAGTTCAAAAAAGAACACGGTGATGTTGACGGATAAACTGGGAACGCCGCGCTGGCACCTTCGCTGCGCATTTATTCCGTATCGCGCAGAATTCATTCCCCGATCGGCTTTGCCTGATTTTACAGCCGATTGATTTTATAACTGAATTAATAATTGTACGCATGAAAATATCTTCCAGCCGGATAGTTTGGAGTGGCTTTCTCACGGCGATTTCCGCGATCGCCGTTTATTCCTGTCAAACGAACGCAAAAAGTGAAAGTACTTCGGCGGAAGTGAAACCACCGGCCGCCGTTTTACTGCAGGCCGACAGCGCCGCGATTCCCGACGGCAAATATGGCGAAGCCGTGAAATATGGACAGGCGTTGATGTACAGAACGGCCTATTACATCGGTCCCGAAGGCATTAACGGCCGCTACCTCGGCAACCGGATGAACTGTACCAATTGCCACCAGAACGGGGGCACCAAGCCTTATTCCTTCAACCTTATGCTGTCGCACGAGCAATACCCGCAATACCGCGCCAGGGAAGGGAAAGTGCTCACGCTGGCAGAACGCGTCAATAACTGTATCAACCGGCCGCACAATGGTAAATCGCTCCCGCTCGACAGTAAGGAAATGGTGGCGTTCCTGGCATATTTCAGGTGGATCAACAGTTTTGTGCCGAAAGGCCAGCCACACAAAGGCGGGAAAAACCTGGATGTGGTACTGCCCGATGTGGCGGCGAGCCCGGCCAGGGGAGCGCTGTTGTATGTGCAGCATTGCGAGCGTTGCCATGGTAAAAACGGAGAGGGCATCATGACGGCGGATAAGGGCACCTTCGTTTATCCGCCGCTCTGGGGGCCGTCTGGCTACCAGCCCGGCTCCAGTATGCACCGGATCATCAAGCAGGCGCAATGGCTGAAGGCTAATATGCCGTTTGATAAGGCTACCTGGGAGAAGCCGTTTCTCTCAGATGAGGATGCGCTGGATATCGCGGCATTCGTGAACGACGACAGCCGGCATCCGCGGCCGAATCCGAAAACGTTCGATTATCCGCATATCGACGAAAAAGCGCTCGACTACGACAAAGGCCCGTTTGCAGACACTTTTTCTGTAAGCACGCATAAATACGGGCCCTATAAACCGATGATCAGCTACTGGAAAAGTAAGGGGCAGAAAGTTACTTATTGATCCCGTTGCAAAACGCCGCAGGTCAAGAAGATCAAGGGAAGTAATAAAAGGGGACGGTCAGGTGGCTGTTCCCTTTTTTCTTTTCGTAAAAAAAAATATGTAGGGAAATCCCGACATATTCTTACATTTGTAGGGAAATGCCTACATAATGGAAAGAAGAAGAGACGTATTCCAGGCGATAGCCGACCCCACGCGCCGGGGTATCATCCAGCTGCTGGCGGAACAGCCGCTGACGATGAACGCCATCGCGGATTACTTCGATACCAGCAGGCCCACCGTTTCGGAGCATGTAAAGCTGCTGGTGGAGTGCGGGTTGGTCGTGATCCGGAAAGAAGGGCGGGAGCGCCACTGCGAGGCGCGCCTGGAGGCATTGTCGGAGGTACAGGCCTGGGTGGCGCAATACGCAAAAGCCTGGAACAAAACCCTCGACTCCATGGAATCCTATCTGCTTAACATCGCACCAGAACTAAAAAAACCGAAAAATGCAAAGCACATCCAACGCGGCAAGCCCCGCAGCAAATGACGTATTCATCTCACGGACGGTCAACTTCCCGAGAGAACTGGTGTTCCGCATCTGGACAGACCCCGAACATCTCCCGAAATGGTTCGCGCCCAATGATTGCACGATCCATTTCGAAAAGCTCGACATCCGCCCCGGCGGCAAATTCCACTCCTGCATCCGCACGCCCGATGGAAAGGAGTGCTGGTGCGTAGGCGAATACCTGGAGATCACGTCGCCGGAAAAGATCGTGTATAACATCGCCATCGCCGACGAGAACGGCATCCGCCGCACCTCCGCCCAGGCCGGCATGGACCCCGAGTGGCCGGACGAAACACTGGTGACCGTATCCTTCCACGCCCTGGCGGCCAATAAAACGGAGATCACCATCCACCAGGCCGCGCCGGAAAACATCGCCCGCAGGACCGGTGCCTACCCCAGCTGGCTGCAAATGCTCGATCGCATGGAAGCCGCACTGGGCGCTTGATGCAATAACATAAATTTTACCCATTCGTACATGCGATAACGTAATTCCGCAATCCCTCGGTTGTGGAAAACGGATGTCCCGTACACAAAAACAGCCATCATGAAATACCTGTTTTATTTGACCTTATTACTGAATATCCCGTTGTCCGTTGCCGCTAAAGATTCATCGGCCGTGAAAACCGGCTATGCCGACGTGAACGGGTTGCGCATGTATTATGAAATCCACGGCCCCGATAAAGGCGTGCCTTTATTATTGCTGCATGGCGGCGGATCTACGATCGGGACCACTTTCGGCAGGGTTTTGCCGGCACTGTCTGCCGGCCGGCGTGTGATCGCGATCGAGCTGCAGGGCCATGGCCATACCGCCGACCGGAAAACGCCTTTCAGTTTCGAGCAGGATGCAGACGATGCTGCGGCTTTGCTGAGCCGGCTCAATGTGCAACAGGCCGATGTCATGGGTTTCAGCAACGGCGGCAATTCGGCCATGATGCTGGCCATGCGCCATCCCGGGAAAGTGCGCAGACTGGTGGTGGCTTCCGTTTTTTACCGAAAGGAAGGCTGGGTGCCGAGGCTGGAAGCGATGTTCCGGAAAGCCGACGCCGCGGGGATGCCACCGGTGCTGCGGAACGCTTATACTACCGCATCGCCGCAACCGGACCCGGATACCTTCGTCGCGAAACTGATGGGGCGTTTGCTGAGCTTCAAAGACTGGCAGCCCGAAATGCTCCGGGCCATCAAGCAGCCGGTGCTGGTGCTGGCAGGCAATCACGATGTGGCTACCATGGCGCATACCGTGGAGATGTACCAGTTGTTCCCGAACGGCCAGCTCGCCATTTTCCCCGGCGCGCACGGCACCTACCTGGGCGAGGCCGCATCACTCGATCCAGCCAGCAACGCGCCGGCCCGTACTGCGGCCCTGGTCATCGAGTTCCTTGATGCTGTTGCTGCGAAATGACGGAAGGGCCCACGCTTTCTGCCAAAAAAATTTGTAAATTGTTGAATATGAAAATGCTATTCAGCAGTTACTTCCGTTGTTTCCTCATTTGCGCGCTCTGTTGCGTGGCGTCTTCCAACGTTCGCGGGCAGCATCCCGAACCGGTGACGCTGCATGTGAAAGACTCCGCGGCGCAAACGTTGCGCAGGCTGCTCGAAGCGGCGCCCGCCGAATATGCGGCCAAATACCGGCAGCACGATTCCGCCAATATGCAGGACGCCCTGCTCGACGAGCTGCTGCGCACCATCCGTCATACCCGCGATTTTCTTAAAGCCAGTCTCGATACCAACGCCATCAAAAGGGAATTGTCCGCCATCCGCCAGCGTTTCGAGATCGCCAGCGACGGCGTTTTCAAAAATACCGGCACTTTGCAGACGGAAAGGAACCTGACCACTTCCTATAAGCTGATCCGCGAGCTGCTGGAGCGCGCCAACGCGCGGAAAGCGCAGGTAGATGCCTACCGGAAGAAGCTCGTGGGTTTCCGCCATAATTTCGATTCCATCGCCAGCAAGCCGCAGCTGTACACGATTCCGGCGGATTCGGCGGAGTTCCTCCCTGTGGTCCGCAAGTTGTACGTGGCGGCGAGGGAAGTTTCGCCGATAGACAGTATCCTGGCCGGTTCGCTGCACAATGTGCAGCACATCAAGGACCAGTTGGATTTAACCGTGTATGAGCTGCAATCCGGGCTGGAACAGATCGAGCGGTATGAAAGGGATTTGTCGGAGCAAACGTTCCGGCAGGAAGTGAGCGGACTGAATATTCCGCCGCTGCACGCAAGGCCCATGAACGAAATCCTGCACCAGGCGTTCGAAAAGAACCGGCTGATCCTCTGGTTTTACGTCCGCAACAATCCCGGAAAGCTCGCCATCCTGGCCGTTCTTGCCTTGTTCTGTACCATATTTTTGCGGACGCTCCGCCGGAAGGTGGCCGCCAACGGGCTGCTGCGGAACGATTTCGACGGGCAGCTCGTGTTGCGCTACCCTGCGCTGTCGGCCGTTTTGATCGTGGTCTGCGTCTTCCAGTTCATTTTCCCCGATCCGCCGTGGGTGTTCATCTGCCTGTTGTGGGTGATCGCTTCCACCTGTTTGACGATCATTTTCCGGCGTTTCATCACGGCTTACTGGATGCGGTTTTGGTGGATGATCTGGCTGCTGTTCCTGCTGGCCTGCGCCGATAATTTCGTGTTGCAGGCATCGCGGCCGGAACGTTGGTGTATGATCGTATTGGCGGCCGGCGGGATTTTGGTGGGAAGCTGGTACCTGGCCCGCGGGCGCCGCGAAGAGCTCCGCGAACAATGGATCGTTTATTTCATTTGGTTCGTGGTGATCGTGGAGGCATTATCCATCATCGCCAACCTGGCCGGGCGTTTCAACCTCTCGAAAGGCTTGATGGTGAGCGGATTCATCAGCGTAGTGATCGCCATTATGTTTTTGTGGACGGTACGCCTCATCAACGAGGCGCTCACGCTGGCGTCAGACATCTACCAGACGCCGGAACGCCAGCTGTTCTTCGTGAACTTCGCCGCGGTAGGGCGGAAGGCCCCGCGGTTCTTTTACGTATTCCTCGTCATCGGCTGGTTCTATCTTTTCGCCAGAACGTTTTACGTGTTCAATCTCGTCACCCAGCCGCTGGAAAATTTCCTGTTCGACCAGCGTACCGTTGGCGCATATACGTTTTCTTTTTTCAGTGTGCTGGCCTTTTTTGCCATCCTTGTGCTCGCGTCCATCATTTCCAAGATCGTTTCATTTTTCGCGTCAGACAAAGCCGGGCATCCTGCTGATACGGGGAGTCCGGCCGGTTTGGGTAGCTGGCTGCTCGTGGTCCGCATCTTCATTTTCGTGCTGGGCCTGTTGCTGGCATTCGCCGTGGCGGGTATTCCCATAGACAGGGCCACATTCGTACTGGGCGCGCTGGGCGTCGGCATCGGTTTCGGGTTACAGTCGCTCGTCAACAACCTCGTGAGCGGTGTGATCCTGGCGTTCGAGAAACCCCTCAACGTGGGCGACTTTGTGGAAGTCAAAGGGAAATCCGGCACGGTAAAATCCATCGGCTTCCGCAGCAGCCTTCTCCAGACGCTGGAAGGTTCCCATCTCGTGATCCCCAACGGTGAGCTGCTCAACGATCAGCTGGTCAACTGGAATATCCAGAAACTCATGCGCCGCAACGCCCTCATGGTAGGCGTGGCCTACGATTCGGACCTGCAGCTGGTAGAATCCATCCTGAAAAAGGCAATGAAATCCAACAATAACATCCTGGCTTTCCCCGAGCCAGTAGTCTGGGCGTCTGAGTTCGGGGACAGCGCCATCGGGATGCAGCTGTATTTCTGGACGGGGAACCTGCGCGCCGGGATGGTAGCCAAAAGCGAGCTGATCTTTGCCATCCATAAAGCCTTCCGCGAACACGGGATCGTTATCCCGTTCCCTCAGCGCGATCTGCACATCAGGCGGGAGCCGGACGAAGAAAAGGAAAAGGAAGACGGTGGTGATGCATCGGATTGATTTATAACTGTTTGTGTGATATTGGCGCTATCCGTCACATTCTGCTGAAATTTTATTTCGGGCTACTTATATTGTAGAAACCAAATTCAACCACGTTGTGGAGACGTTTCGCGTTCCACCATACAGTTTTTATTACCATGCGTATACCTGGAATTTCCCTGTTGAAATGCTTGCCGGTAGTGTTGGCTGCCTGCCTCGCCGGAGCATCTTCCTGTAACGAACGGCCCGCGCGGCCGGCCGATCCGAAAACGGACAAGCTCAAATTGCCGGACGGTTTCATCGCCGAACACCTTTTCAGTCCGTCGGATAGCGGGCGCGGCTCGTGGGTGGCCATGACCTTCGATGACAAGGGCCGCCTCATCGTGTCTGACCAATTCGGCGCCCTGTACCGGCTGAAACTTCCGCCCATCGGGGCAGACAGCACACAGCAAGTGAGCATCGAGCCGCTGGGCTTCGGTAAAGACACCATCCCCGGCACCGATTCCGTGCGTACGAAAGTGACCATGGGCTTCGCACAAGGGTTGCTCTACGCTTTCAATAGCCTGTACGTGATGGTGAACCATACGGCCAACGATGAGTTCGACAAGGGCAGCGGGCTGTACCGGCTGCAGGACACGGACAACGACGACCAGTTCGACAAAGTGACCCTGCTCAAAGCCATGGAAGGCTCCGGCGAGCACGGGCCGCACAGCATCATCCTTTCACCCGACGGGCAATCCATTTACCTCATCGCCGGCAACCACACCAAATGCCCGGAGATGGATGCGTACATGCTGCCGAGCAACTGGCAGGAAGATAACCTGTTGCCCCGGATGGTAGACCCCAACGGGCATGCGGTGAACATCAAGCCCCCCGGCGGATGGATCGCCAGAATCGATCCGGAAGGCAAGCATTGGGAACTGGTCAGCGCCGGTTACCGCAATCCGTTCGATATCGCGTTCAACGACGCCGGCGATCTATTCACTTACGATTCGGATATGGAGTGGGATTTCGGGCTGCCCTGGTACCGCCCCACAAGGATCTGCCACGCCACCGGCGGCAGCGATTTCGGTTGGCGGACGGGCACCATGAAATGGTCGCCCACCTACCCAGACAACCTGCCGCCCGTGATCAACATCGGGCAGGGCTCGCCCACCAACCTGGTGTACGGCGGCAATGCGCGGTTCCCGGAGAAGTACCGGAAATCCATGTTCGCGTTCGACTGGAGCTTCGGCATCGTGTATGCCCTTCAGCTGGAGCCCGACGGCGGGTCGTATAAAGCTACCGGAGAGGAGTTCCTGTCCGGATCACCGCTGCCTTTGACGGACGGGGTGATCGGGCCCGACGGGGCGTTGTATTTCCTCACCGGCGGCCGGAAACTGGAATCGGATCTGTACCGCGTGTATCATGAAAATGCCAGTGACTATTCCAATAAACTGCAACCGGCGAAGTTGACGGAAGAAAACTCCCTGCGCCGGCAACTCGAAAAATACCACCATGGCCCTGATCCCGCGGCGATCGATTTTGCCTGGCCGCAACTGAAACACCCCGACCGTTTCGTCAGATATGCGGCCCGGATCGCGCTGGAACATCAGCCCGTGGTGCATTGGCAGGGGAAAGTGTTCGCCGAGACGGATCCCGTGGCGTTGGTCCATGGGGCGCTGTCGCTGGCGCGGATGGGCGATTCTTCGCTGCGCGACAGTCTCCTGCACAAACTGGTCACGATCGATTTCGGGAAGTTATCGCCCGAAAGCCAGATAGATGCGGTGCGTGCGGCCGAAGTGACGATCACGCGGATGGGGATGCCCGGTGATGCGTCGAGGGTAGCGCTGGCAGCTTGGCTCCAGCCATTCTATCCTGCGAAGACGAACGAAATGAACCGTTTGCTCAGCAAGCTGCTCGTGCACATCGGTGCGCCGGATGCGGTGCGCATCACGGTGGAGCTCATGGCTTCCGCGAAAGACGATACCTCGGCCGGCCAATCCCTGCTTTCTTCTTCAGACCTCATCATGCGCAATCCGCAATACGGCATGGCCATTGCGGGCATGCTGGCGAAAATGCCCCCCGCACAGCAAACCTTCTACGCCACGGTGCTTTCCGGCGCGAAAGACGGCTGGACGGACCCGCTGCGCCAGGCATACTTTAAATGGTTCGCGGGCGCTTTCGGGTACCAGGGCGGCAATAGTTTCGTAGGCTACATCAATAACGCCCGGAAAAACGCGCTGGCGCTGGCGCCGAAAGAACAATTCGCGCAGCTGAACGACATCTCGGGTGATTCGATCGTAAAAGCCGGCGGGAACTTTTCCGTGGCTTCGGGCATACAGCCAAAGGGCCCGGGCCGCAACTGGAAAGTGGACGACGCCGTGAAAATGGTGGACAGCATTGGCTTCTCGGGCAGCAATTTCGAGCAGGGGAAAGCGATGTTCTCCGCCACGCTTTGCTCGAAATGCCATACCCTGGCAGGGCAGGGCGGTGTGGCCGGTCCGGACCTCACGCAGCTGGGTACCCGTTTCAGCAATAAAGACATCCTCGAATCGATCATCGACCCGAATAAAACCATTTCCGATCAATACGGCGCTACCGTTTTTTACCTGAAAGACGGGGGCAGTGTCATAGGCAGGTTGACGAACGAGGACGACGAGCAATATTTCGTTTCGCAAAACCCGTTCTCTCCGCAAGACATCCGGAAAGTGCCGAAGAAAAGCGTGTCGAAAACACGCGTGTCTGAAGTATCGCCCATGTTGCCCGGCATGATCAACCGGTTGAGCCCGCAGGAGCTGGTAGACCTGATGGCCTACCTGAAATCGGGCGGCAATCCGAAAGACACGATCTTTACCAACAGCAAACGCGCAGCCGTTCGATAATCCGGGTAATGAGGCAAATGAAAGTCAATCCGAAAAGCATATCCATCGCCGCAATGGCACTACTGTTCATGCATTGCGGCAGCAACGCGCCTGCCTCGGAAGCGGCGGACGGCAGCGGTTTCGTATCCATCTTCAATGGCAAAAACCTCGACGGATGGGATGGCGATACGGCCTACTGGCGGGTGGAAAACGGTATTTTGACGGGCGAGATCACGCCGGAAAAACCGCTCTCGCGCAATACGTTCATTATCTGGAAAGGCGGACAGCCGGCGGATTTTGAACTGAAGACGCAGTTCCGCATTACAGCGGATGGCAACAGCGGCATCAACTACCGCAGCGAAATTGTGCCAAACGAGCCGCATGCGCTGCGCGGATACCAGGCCGACATCGATGCTGCCCGGGCGTATCTGGGGCAGAATTACGACGAATATGCCCGTACTACGCTTGCGTATCGCGGCCAGCGTGTAACCGTTCCCGCTTCCGGCGCTGATCTGAAAGCCGGGATCAAAAACAACGCCTGGGCGCCCGTGCAGGTTACCGGAACGCTTGGCAGCGACGCATCCCTCAAATCCGTTTACAAGCCGGATGAATGGAATGAATACCGCGTAGTGGCGACAGGCAATAACTTGCAGCATTTCGTTAACGGGACACTCCTGAGCGAAGTGACGGACGCAGATACCGCCAACCGGAAGCTAAAAGGCTGGCTGGGCCTGCAAGTGCATGTGGGGCCGCCCATGAAAGTGGAGTTCCGCGATATTTTGCTGAAACAATAACGATAAGGCCGCCTTCACCGGGCGGCCTTTTTTACGCGCGGCATTCCTTAACTTTAATTAAAAATCGGAAAGACATGGTGAAAGCATTTTTAGGAATGGGCCTGCTGGGATCGAATTTCGTTACGGCGATGCTCGAAAAAGGAGACAAAGTGAGGGTTTGGAACCGCAGTCCAGAAAAGGCCGCGGCACTGGAACACCTGGGAGCGGAAGTGTTTGCCACACCGGCGCGTGCCGTGCAGGGAGCGGCATTCGTACATGTTACGCTGAAAGACGATCAGAGTGTGGACGAAGTGCTGGCTGCCGCGGAAACCGGTCTGCAGCCCGGTGCCGTCATCATCGATCATACCACCACCACAAAAGAAGGCGCCATCGCCCGAACGGCGGCCTGGAAAGAGAAGGGATTCACCTACATGCATGCGCCCGTGTTCATGGGCCCGGCCAACGCCCGCGAAGGCAGCGGCTATATGCTCGTTTCCGGGAGCCGCGCGGCGGTGGAAAAAGTCAGCCCGCTACTGGAAAAAATGACCGGTCAACTGGTAGACCTCGGTCCCGAAGAGGGAAAGGCCGCTGCCATGAAACTAATCGGAAACTGCTTCCTGGTGGCATTTACAGCCGGTTTGCGGGATACGTTCGCACTGGCGGGCGTGCTCGGCCAGACCACCCGCGACGTGGGCAGCCTCTTCGAAATCTGGAACCCCGCGCAAATGCTGCCCGCCCGCATCCGGCGGATGAGCGGCGGTGATTATTCCAAACCCTCCTGGGAGCTGGCCATGGCGCGTAAAGACACCCAGATCTTCATCGATACTGTGCAGCAGCAAGGCGGCCACCTGGCGATCATGCCGGCCATCGCCGCGCTGATGGACGAATGGATCGCGAAGGGTTTTGGCGGGAACGACTGGAACGTGATCGCTAAAGATGTTGTTCGATAAATCCTTTTTATGCCCTTTACCTTTTCGCACCCGGCAATCGTATTGCCGTTAACGTTATTGCCGCGACGACTGGCCTCCGCCACGGGGCTCATTGTGGGGAGTATGGCGCCGGATTTCGAGTATTTTCTGCGGATGAAGGTGCAGAGTGAATATAGCCATACGTTGTGGGGGTTGTTGCTGTTTTGTTTGCCGTTGGGCCTGGTGATCGCTTTTTTGTTTCATGAATGGGCGAAGCCGGCGCTGGTGAACAATTTTCCGGGGTTTCTGCAGGTGCGGTCCCGGCCCATGGCGCAGTATCCTTGGCGGAAGTACTTCGCGGAAAACTGGCTGGTGGTTTGTGTTTCGGTGTTGATTGGTGCGGTGTCGCATGTGTTGTGGGACGGATGTACGCATGCGCACGGATTTTTCGTGCAGGCCTGGCCGGGGCTTTCCGTTGAATGCGATATTGCAGGGCGCAGCATCCCGGTATATAAATTGCTGCAACATGGAAGTAGCCTGGCCGGGGCGGTGGCGATCGGGTGGGTGGTGATGAAGCTCCCGGCAGACGGTCTCCCAGCACAACCGGTGAATCCGCGGTACTGGATGATGGTGCTGGGCTGGACGGGAATCGTTGTGGCAGCGAGGTGCCTGGCGGGCGGGGAGTTTGCCGCTTATGGCAACCTCATCGTATCGGCGATCGCAGCGTTCCTCATGGGGTTGCTGCTGGTGCCGCTGGTGCTGCGATGGAAGTCCAAAGCCGGAATGCCGGAATGAATTAGCCTGACATCTCAATCATATGAAATTACTGGACATTCCGCGTTTGCGAAAAATACTACTGGCCGATGCTTTTATCGGTGGCGCTACCGGCATCGCCGGCCTGGCGCTCTATGGCTGGTGGAGCCGGTTTTTGGGGCTTCCGGAACGGTTGGTGTTGCTGATAGCGGCGGTTACGGGCCTGTATGCCCTGCTGGCCGCGTGCCTGGTGCTCATGAAACCGGTGCGCGCGCGTGCCGTAAGGTGGCTGGTAATCGCCAACTGGGCATGGACCGTGGTGAGTATCGGGATGCTGCTGTATTATAGCAGTGGCGCCACGCTTTTCGGGAAAGCGTTCCTGGTTTTGCAGATAGTTATCGTAGGAGGGCTCGCGTGGCTGGAAGGCCGCCATATCGGGAAAAATGCCGATAAAGTGTAACAAATGGCCGACCGGGCCGTTTCACACAAAATTCCCTTTATGAGATACGATTTCTACGCATTATTATTGCTGTGCCTGGCAACAATCATGACTTCCTGCAGCAAAGGCAAAAGTAACATGGAATTCAAAAGCGAATACGATCGCAGTTACGACGCCTGGGCCGGTTTTAAATCGAAATCCGGTAACAAATACCAGTATACCGTTAACCAGTCCAGCGTTTTCAATTTCGGTGCCAATACAACGATCACCGTTGTCGGCGGGAAAGTCACCGAACGGAAATTTTCCAGCTATAAAAGAGAAGGCACGGGGCAGATCGTTATCACCGGCGAATGGACGGAGGACGCAAATGCCATCGGTTCCCACACCGCAGGCGCAGCGGCCATTACGATGGACGAAGTCTATGCAAAAGCCAAAAACGATTGGCTGAAGAAACGGGAAAATGTCAAGGTATATTTCGAATCGAAGAACAACGGCATGCTTTCCACCGCCGGTTACGTTCCGAACGGCTGCATGGATGATTGTTTCGAAGGTATTTACATCACTTCCATCATACAATACTGATTTTAAAGCAGCTAACACTTACGGCAATTAACCCTGACCGTAAAAGGCATAATCCCTGAAACTTGTTCACCTTCAAATTCAACCGATGAAAATGTATACGTATGCTGTCATGCTTTGCGTGTTGGCCATGACTTTCTTTTCCGCGTGCAAAAAGGAAAGCGACGATTTTGTCTACGCCGATAAATTCAATAAAAGCTATAAAGCCTGGCTGTCTTTCAAGGCGAGTGCCAACGACAAGTACAGCTTTGTAGTGCTGAGGGAAAGAAGAGGCACGTTCAAGGAAGATATCCAGACCACCATCACCGTGGATAGCGGCAAAGTGAAGAAACGGGCGTATGTGCGTACCAAAATTGCACAGGCCGGAAATGAGGTGGTCGAAGAATGGTCGGAAGAAGGCAGGGATTTAGGTACGCATGGAAGCGGTTTTCCCCTTCCGGTCATGAATATGGACCAGTTTTACGCCCATGTCAGAACGGTGATCCTGAAATACAACCCCGATCATGAATACCAGTTTACGGCAGAAAACAACGGCATCATTTCCAGCGCGTCGGTCCAGTCGAAAACCGTCCGTTGTACCGATGATTGTATTTCGGGATACTTCGTTAAGAACATCACAAAGCTGTAACGGCTTTTGGAGATAACTGATCGCCCGGCCCGCAAGGAGCCGGGTGATTTTTTTAAGGCATGAGCAGCGATTCGATCTGCTGCGTAAGCGCCGGGCCGTCGCTCGGACGGAGGGCTTTGGCTATGGCGAGTTTACCGGATTTGTCGAATAGGAAATATTGCGGGTAGCTTTCCGACTTGTCGGAATGGTTGGCCAGGATCTCTTTCCAGATGGGCGCTACCGTTTTGCGGGACATCCGCAGGTGGAGGCCTTCCATCCTGTTGGCGCGGATGAAATCCTTCCAGGCGGCATCTTTGCTGTCGTCGTCCACGTCCAGGAAAAGAAATACGACGTCCTTTCCTGCAAGAGATGCGCGAAGCGCAGGCAGGTGGCGGATTTCCTCTTTGCAGGGGCCGCACCAGGTACCCCACATGTCCAGGTACACCACTTTCCCTTTCAGTTTTTTCACGACATCGTAAATCGATTGTACCTTCTCGTAATCTTCAACGATCGAGATATTTTTGTTGTTGCGGTTGACGGCCAGCGAATCGCGCAGCGCGGTTTCCATTTTTTCGAGGCGGGGAAGGAACCGGCTTTTCGGGAACCGTTGACGGAAAGCTTCCGCGAGCGGCAGGGCCTGCGCAACATCGCGGTCGGAAAATTGATTCAGGATTTGTTGCCAGTTATACGATTCTGCCACATCCGGCGGAAAGTTGTGCATGCTGCCGATCCAGCGCCAGTACGGTTTTCCGTACCGGCTGACGATCACGTTGGCGCTGTCGAACGAAATGCCGAACCAGGGGATGGGGGCCGAAGGGAGGATATTCTCCGCTTTTACCCGGATGAACGCCCGCATTTCGAGGGCGCGGATGTATTTGTCGGTAAATGTCCAGTATTGTGGGCCGGGATGCGGGGATTTCGGTGCGATGGGAATGGTATCGTAAAGGGCAACGATCAGTTCATTCACGGTTTTTCTGTCAGGAATGGTCGTGGAGATGAAATCGGTGAGATAGTTGAAATGGCGATAATAGTTTTCGGCGATGAGGATATTTTGCAAACTTTTTGATAGGCGCGACTGTCGGATGGTTTCGGCATGATGCGCGAATTCCCCGAACCAGGGCGCTATCACGGCAGACCGGACCTCCCCGGCCGGAAGCGCCCCCAGCGAATCGTTTTCCCAGAAAAACGGCGTTTTATCCATGCCGATATCCTGCATCAACCGGCAAACATCCGCCGCGCTTCCGCCCGTAAACCATATCCCATTTGCGTTTTCATCGAATTCCACTTCCAGGTTTCTTCCCGGTTCGAGGAGCAAGGTGTAATGCGTCCGGCGGTAAATGAGGGTAGCGAACCGGATGCTGTCTGCCGGCAATGTGATGTGGAATTCGCCGGTCCCCGATAATGGAACGGAAACGGTATTTTCATTATGATAGCCAAAGATGGACGGCAGGTTAACTTCTATTTTATGCTGTCCGCTGAAATGGCGGACACGGCCGCTTAACGTAAATTGGGCGGAGGCGGAAAGCCCCGCAGCCAGGAGCAACAATACGAAGAGATAAGGTTTCATACCATGAAAATAGCCTCCGCATCCCGGCGCATCGCCGGGATGTGACGAGTTGCCCCTTCCGCGGGACGAACCTCCCATAAAATGTTCCTGTACTTCCTCAAAAAGCCGGTATCCGCGACAGGCTGCCCGGAGACGGCCGCCTGGGCATGGCAAAAAGTATCGTAACGGCGCTTAGTAAGGCAATAACTGCCACGGTAGGGAATATCACGGCCTTGTTGCCGGTCATGTCGATCAGTTTGCCCATCAATGGCTCGCCGACCGCCGCGAACAGATATGCCGTCATGTTCATCACGCCCGTGCCGGTGCCTACGTACCGCTGGCCGAGCAGCTCCTGCGCCAGGGGCCAGAAATTCGCCTGCGGGCCGTACGCGAAAAAGCCCGCGCAAAAGATCAAAGCCCCCGCGGCCACGCCGCTCCTGATTTCGAGCATGTATATCAGGCCAGACAACAGGCTGCATAAAAGCATCCCCGTGCAGATCGACGCCATCCTGTTGGCGCGGAAAACGCTGTCGGATATAAAGCCGAACGAAATGGCGCCCGCGGCCATGCCAAGCGGCAACAGGAGACTGGTCCAGACGGAACCGGATTTGATAAAGAACAGCGGCAGCCAGAAGATCAGCGCATATCGTGCCATGCTCTGGAACCCCAGCGAAAGGCACACCGCCAGGAAGCGCGCGTTGCCCGTGATGACCGTAAATGTGTTTTTCGGGCTCGGTTGATCGCCGGTTGGGGGATGAGAAGCCCCGGCGCCGGGAGGCGCGTTCTTCACGAAAATGAAAAAGATGACCACCGCCACGGCGAGGAACAGCACCGGCACACGGAACACGTTCCGCCAGTTGTCTTGCACGAGCAGGATGGAAAATACATATGTGACAACCGACGAAAGCCCGGCCGACATGGTGTACAGGCCATACGCCAGGCCACGGTTGCCATTGTGCCACCAGTTGGCGATGATCCTGCTGCCCGGGGCCCAGGCCATCGACTGGAAATAGCCGTTCAGTCCCCACAGTACGAGGATCACGGTGAATGAGCCGGAAAAGCTGATGCAGATATTGGCGAGAACGGACAATATCCCGCCGGTGAGGATCATGTGCCGGGGGCTCAAGCGGTCGGCCAGCAGGCCGTTCACGAGTTGCCCGAACGCGTAGCCCGCCAGCATGGCGAAACTGATCCAGCCCACCTTTTCGAAAGATATGCCCAGCGTGTCTGCCAGCTGATGGGTGGCCCAACCGAAATTGTGCCGCCCCGTATAAAAGAAAAGGTAGCAGAACATGGTGAGCAGCAGCATGCGCCAGCGCCCGGGCTCGGCCCGTGTAGGAACGTTCGTGGTGTCCGTCATGTCGGAAGGATTAATGGCGGCATGCCTTCGAAGGCTTGCCAGTTTGCTTATCATACAATTTCACACCTGCAGGTGCGCAGGAAAATTTCCTGAGGCGAAAATATATTTCTTATTGTTTAAATTAGCGGAATCGCTTTTAAGTAATTGTTAAGCACATGCAACACGATCCATCGCAGGAAGACATCAACAACAACGCGCTCGTATATCACAGGATCGGTGGACTGATCCGCCGCTACCGGAAAGAAAAAGGCCTGAAGCTGCTCGATCTGTCGGCGCTCACGGGCATCAAATCCGCCCTGCTGTCCAAGATCGAAAACGGCAGGATGCTGCCCACCATCCCCACGCTTTTTACCATCATTCAGAAGCTGGGCGTCAAAACGGAAACGTTCTTTTCCGAACTGAGCGCGGAAAAAAGTTTCCCGGGATACCTGCTGCTGCCGGCGGATACTTACACATCCTATGAAAAGGAGGAAGACGCCGTTGGATTCGAATATCAATCCATCCTCGAACAAAATTTCGAAGGCGGCGCATTCCAGGTTTCGCTGCTGACGCTGAGGCCCGGCGCCCGCCGGGAACTGGTGTCTACCGCGGCTTTCGAATATGTCTACGTGCTCGAAGGCAACCTCAAATTCCAGCTGGAAGACAAAATCTTCGAACTGTCGGAAGGCGATTCCATCTTCTTCGACGGCAGCATCAGCCACGTGCCGATCAACCCGAAAAAGAAAAAGGTCAGGTTGCTGGTGATGTACTTCTTTGGGAAAATTATTCAATAAATTTCATTTCAGGAAATATTATTTCTTTAAAGGAAAGTTTATATCTTGTCGAAAACACTGAAGTATGCGATTACCCAGATGGACAGGATACCTCTTCCTTGTATGTTCGTTGATCGGCCAGGCCGCTTTTGCTCAGCCAAAACCGAAACACGTGATCCTCGTCGGGTCCGACGGATTCGGCGCATATGCCTTCCAGAAAGCCCGCGTGCCGGTGCTTCGCGCCATGATGCAGGAAGGCGCCTGGACATTACAAGCCAGAACGGTGCTGCCTTCTTCCAGCGCGCCCAACTGGGCGTCTATGGTGATGGGCGCAGGACCGGAGCTGCACGGCTACACGACCTGGGGCAGTAAAAAGCCCGACCTTCCCGCGCGCATGCTGGATGAATACGGTATGTTCCCCACCGTGTATGGATTGCTCCGGAAAGCCCGTCCGCAAGCGGAGATCGGGGTGATCTACGAGTGGGACGGCATCGGTTATCTCTTTCCGAAAGCAGCCGTGAATAAAGACGAGAACGGAGACGGCGACATCGCGGTTGCTGCTGCGGCCTGCAACTACATCAAATCCGCCAGACCCACTTTCCTGTTCGTGCATCTGCATGATGTAGACAGCGTAGGCCACAAGGTTGGCCACGATACGCCGGAGTACTATGCGGCCATCGAGCGGACGGACGCGCACGTGGGCGAAATCCTGCAAGCCATCCGCGACGCGGGTATCGAAAAGGAAACGGTGGTGATCTTTACGGCCGATCATGGCGGTATCAACAAAGGGCACGGATCCATTTCCATGGCGGAAATGCAAATCCCCTGGATCGTGAAAGGCCCTGGCATCAAATCCGGGTACGAAGTACAAACGAGCGTCATGACGTTCGACACCGCCGCTACCATCGCAAAACTTTTCCGGCTGAGTCCGCCGCAGGTCTGGATCGGGAGGGCCGTTACCGAAATATTCAGGTGATATATAGTAATGCAAAAAAGCCGTGCTTCAGCAAGCGCGGCTTTTTTTGTCTTTTGAAGTCTGCTCATGTAAGCCGGACGCCCACGCGCAGGGGTTTCCGGGCCACCGCATATGCAAACGCCGCCTGTGTTTCCGCGAGTGTAAACTCTTTTTCGATCATCGATGCGAATGGATATTTTTTCCAATTGGCACGGATGAAGGCAAACGCATTCCGGAAATCCTCGAAGTTGTAATTGTGCAATCCGCGGATGGTAAGCAGGTTGCGGATGATCTTTTCCGGGTTGACGGAGACGGGCCGCGTCTGGAACACCGCACCGATCCACACGGCGCATCCGCCGATGGCCAGGCAGGAAATCCCGAATTCCATGGCGGCGGGCGATCCGCTCATATCGAATACGACGTCTACTCCGCCGGTTTGTTCGCGTAAAATTGCGGCGGGCTCCGTTGTGTCCTGTTGCATATTGAAAACGGCATCCACCCCGAATTGCAGCGATTCCCGGAGGCGGGTTTCATTGATATCCGCCGCCCCGATCCAGCTGGCGCCGGCTTCGCGGCTCATGGCGGCACACATGATGCCGAGGTGGCCCATCCCGGTAATCAGCACTTTCTTTCCCGACAGATCGCCGGCCGTGCGGAGCGCACCGGCAACGGTAGACACGGAACAGTTCAGTGTTGCGGCAACGGGAAGGGGAATTTCTTCCGGCAGCTTGATGATGCCGGTATGCGGCTGGAGGATGCAGAATTCTGCCAGTCCGCCGTGGAAAACTTCGTCGCCGGCGGCGTGGGCATGCCCGTATTTGAAAAGCCCTTCGCCCTTTTGCGGCATCCCCCGCAAGGCATTGGCGGATTGCGGGTCGCTGGCGAAGATCGTCCAGGTGATGCGGTCTCCCGGGCGCAGGGTGTCTCCCTGCAAATCCGTTCCCGGGTGGGATGGGTGCATCTGCACGATCTCACCCACGATCTCGTGGCCGAGCACGGTAGGACAAGGCTCCGATCTCAATCCGCAGAAAGTATGGAGATCGCTGCCGCATAGGGTGGTGTAAATGTTACGGACGAGGATTTCGCCCGGATGCAAGGTGCGGACGGCGTGTGTTTCTGTGCGAAAGGGCGTTCCCGGTCCGTCGAACAGGACGAGCCTGCCATTTTTCGCGGAGGTGGCGGACATATGTTTTGCTTTTTTCCGCTACGAAAATATCCCGTATTATTTAATTATAGGAAAAAATATTTCCTGTTAGGAAAAAATTAATATGGCCATCTCAGGGTGTAGGGGCGGCTTCGGATAGAAATATTTTTTCGAGGGATTGGGCGATGGGGTCGAGTGCGAGCCCTGCGTTCTGGTTGGCGAACAAAATGATGGAGAATTTTTTCTCCGGGTAGCGGACGTAATACGAAGAGAACCCGGATGTCCCGCCGGTGTGCATCACTCTTTCCAGTCCGTATTTACGGTCGATTTCCCAGCCGTAGCCATAACCCAGCGTCGGCGTAGGCGAAGAGCCGGGCGTGAAAATTTCACGGAGCGTGGCGGCGGATACGAGTTGATGGGTGTAGAGCGCCTGGTCCCACCGGTAGAAATCCGATGTGGAGCTGTAAACGCCGCCGTCGCCCAGGAGGTAGCTGAACATGCTCTGGTCTTTGGGGACGAGCGTTCCCTTTTCGAGATTGTAGCCGTATGCCCGGTCCGGGATGGGAACGGTGAGGCTGTTGACGGTGGAGTTTTTCATGCCTAGCGGCTGGAAGATGCGCTGGCGGAGGAATTCGGGAAACGGCATCCCGGATATTTTTTCCACGATGAGGCCCAGCAGTACGTACCCGGTATTACTGTATTCGAAACGCGAACCGGGCGGAAAGCGGGTGGTGTCCTGGGTTTCGAGGAGGCGGAGCACATCGGCGTCTTTCAGCGGAGCGGCAGGCGGCGCGGGGAGAATGTCGCCATAGTTCACGAGCCCGGAGGTGTGCAGGAGCATCTGGCGCACGGTGATGTTGCGGCCGAATGCGGCCAATTGGGGGAAGAACCGGATCAATGGATCGTCCAGCGAAAGTTTCCCTTCATCGCGCAGCAGCATGATCGCCATGGCGGTGAAAGATTTGGTGACGGAAGCGATGCGGTAATTGGTGGTGGCGGTGGCTTTCTTGTGCCGCGCGATGTCGGCGTAACCGAAGGAGCGGTCGTACAGTTTTTTGCCGTCGCGGATCACGAGCACGCTGATGCCGGTGGTTTCGGAGGTGTTGTAATGTTGGAATAGACTGTCGGCTGTGGCGCGCTGTTGGCGGAGCTGGGCGGTAACAGGCAAAGTTATGATGGCGGCAAGGAGGATGGGGAGGATTTTCATTCCGTGGATTTTTTGGATCGACGGAATGAAAATACGGTTAAAAAAGTGGAAAAGCGGAAGGAAAGAACGTTAATTCCAGAGCGTGCCGTCGAGCCCCAGCACAGTGCCGATCCAGAGGCAGAAAACGAAAACCAGCAGGCAAAGCAAAAACGCCGCGATTTTCTTCCAGGCGCCGGAGAAACGGAGAGGATTCACCAGGTGGAAAAATGCGCCGCCCGCCGCACCGGCGAATGCGATCACTACGAGCGGGCGAACGGTCCAGTAACGGCCCCATGCCGGATCAGGATCAGGGACGCCGGCAAGGAAGATGATCATGAGCACGAGCCCGATGGCCGCGCCGGCGAGCATCCGCTTCAGCAGGGCAACGGAAAAGAAGGAGGAAATCGTGGAACGGTGATTCGAGGTCATAACCCGCCATTTTTTATAGTTAATTAATAGTTGAAAAGTACTTTGTATTTCAAAGTTAATTGATTTTGCTTTTCATTGCCAAGTAATTGCGGGATTTTTTTTGAAAGGGCGGGATGGCGATCATCAGGTGAGCTCGCCTGCAGCTTCCGCCCGCATGCGTTTACGGTATTCTGAAGGACTGTGGCTGATGATATTGCGGAAACATTTGTTGAAGTTGACGAGGTTGTTGTACCCGCTTTCCAGGGCAACTTCCATGACGGAAAGATCGTCGCGGCGAAGGAGCTTGCAGGCATGCGAAATCCTGATTTCCTGCAGGAAGCTCACGAACGATTTCTGCGTCCGTGTTTTGAAATAGCGGCAAAACGCCGTGGGCGACATTTTCGCTACCGAAGCCACTTCATCCAGCGGAATTTCCCGGTGGAAATTGGTGATGAGGAACTGGTACACATCGTTGAACCGGCCGGCGTCTTTGACGGTCATGGCGTTTTTGTAATGGTCGCTGGCGAGGCAGTCGTAATCTTCCGTATGCGCCAATAAATGGAGGGCTTCCAGGAAGAGGGAAATCCGTTTCAGTCCTTCGGAAATTTGAATTTCCGCGAACAGCTCCAGCAGCCGGGCGTGCGTGTCCTGTTTGATAGCCAGGCCCCTGCTGGCTTTGGCAAGCAGGGCTTCCACGGCCGCCGCGGCATCGGTACCGGCCACGAGCCCCAGTACCATGGCTGGTGCGAAATACAACACGGTAGCTTTCACGCGGAGGTTTTTCCGCCTGTGGTAAAATGCATTGTCCGTTTGCCAGATATGCGGCAGGTTCGGCCCCATCATCACCATATCCCCCTGGTCGAAATCGTCGATATGATCGCCCACGATCCGCTTCCCGTACCCTTCCTCGATCAGCACGATCTCACAGGTGTCGTGAAAGTGGAAGGGAGAATTGAGGAAGTACTCGTCTACCTGCTTCACCCTGAACTGCCGGTTGGCATCCAGCCCGGTTTCGATCAACCTCGCTTTCATGTTCGTGCGTATTAATTTTATTGACAAATTTACTAAATAAAATGGCCTAAAGTTGCTAAAATAGTTAATGTTTTGGCTAAAATCGTTAATCTCTTCGGTACCTCCAGCCATTAAATTGCATAAGATTGTCGCCCCGGGAAAATTTGGGTAAGGAAAGCCTCACCGGCCCGGCGCACCGCTACTACACATGATGTTACTCTTTTCATAAAGCGGTTTTACCGGGGCGGTGAGCCCGGGCGGCAGCCAATGAAGAATCAAACCATATGAATGAACAGACAAACGGCCGCAGCGTGGCCAGCCCGTTGTGGAAGCACGACGATGAACTTTTTTCGATCGTAAGAAATGAATTATATACCGCCGTGGTGGGCGATATTATGGACAAAATGGGACTGCAGCGTCAGTTTCTCCCGCCCCAGATCCAGCCGCTGCAGGCGGATATGTTCCTGGTAGGCCGGGCGATGACGGTGTTGGAAGCGGACGTGTTCTCGGAAGATCCGTCTGCCGGCCAGAACCCCCTGCTCAAAAAGCCTTTCGGGCTGATGCTGGAGGCGCTGGACGATTTGAAGAAGAACGAAGTTTATATTTGCGCAGGCGCTTCACCGTCGTACGCATTATGGGGCGAGCTGATGAGCACCCGCGCCATGCAGCTGGGCGCGGCGGGCGCGGTGGTAGACGGGTATTCCCGGGACACCAAGGGCATCCTACAGCTGAATTTCCCTACCTTTTCCTATGGCCGCTATGCGCAGGACCAGGCGCCCCGCGGCAAGGTGATCGATTTCCGCGTGCCCCTCGAGATCAGGGGCGTGCGCGTGCTTCCGGGAGACATTGTGCTGGGTGATATCGACGGCGTCTGCATCGTTCCCCGGGAAGCGGAACGCGAAGTGTTTTCCCTCGCTATCGAAAAAGCACGGGGCGAAAAAATGGTACAACAAAAAATCCTGGAAGGCATGAGCGCCGGGCAGGCTTTCGCGAAATACGGAATAATGTAACATGAGCAAAAGTGTATTTATCATCCTCTTTACCTTTTTATGCAGCAGTGCCATGGCGCAACTCCCGCGCCTGTCGCCGCGCCCGGTTGATGTGGTTTCCCTCAACGGGCAGTGGGAACTGAACGGGAAATACCCCGTGAAAGTGCCGGGAGAACTGCTGATGCAGGGCTTCAACATTCACGAAGGCGAAACGGCCGTCTATTCCAGAAAATTAGAACTTCCGCAGACCTGGAAAGGCCAGCGGGTGAAGCTCCGGTTCGACGCCGTGAGCAGCCATGCCAGCGTTTTGGTGAACGGGATGAAAGTGGGGGAACACGAAGGCGGTTTCGTTCCGTTCGAACTGGATATCACCCACGCCCTCCGGTTCGGGAACGATGTGTTGACGGTGGAAGTACAGGCGCTGACGATCTCCGATTACCTGGCCTGCACTTCGCAATACGCGGCGCATACCGTGGCGGGGATTTTACGGAAAGTGACACTGTTCGCCGTTCCGGAGACCAATCTATCCGACCTGACGGTGGTTACGCAATTCGATAAAAATTATAAAAACGCCATGCTCCGCATCACTACGGGCATCGCGAACGAATCGGATAAAATTACCGGCGCGGAGATCCGTTTCACTTTGAAAGACGCATCCGGCAAAGCGGTGCTCCGGCATTCGGCCAGGCGCAACGATATTCCGGCCCGCACTACATCCCAACAAGCGCACGAACTGGCCGTGAAAGCCCCGAAGCACTGGGATCCCGAGCATCCCAACCTGTACGAACTGCAGACGGAATTGCTCCTAAACGGACATGTGGTAGAAAGCACGTCCCGGAAAATCGGTTTCCGGCAGGTGGAAATCCGCGGGAACGAAGTGCTGGTGAACGGGCGCCCGGTGAAACTGCGCGGCGTCAACCGCCACGATGTACACCCGCTCCAGGGCCGCAGCCTAAGCCCCGCGCTCGACCGGCAGGATGCGGAACTTTTCCGCGCGGCCAATTGTAACTATATCCGCACGTCGCACTACCCGCCATCTGAAGAATTCCTCGATGCGGCCGATGAACTGGGGCTTTTCGTGGAAAGCGAATCCGCCCTGACGTGGATCAACCATCACGCCGCGCCTATCTGGAAATTATGGAGCTATACCGACGGGAAATTTTTGCCGTATATGGTCCGCGCGAATGCGGATAACATCGCTGCGGGGAAAAATCACCCTTCCGTGATCATGTGGTCTTTGGGAAACGAATCCAACTGGAGCCCGCTTTGGGCGGAGGTATTGGCTTTCGTGAAGAAAAACGACCCTTCGCGCCCCGCTACTTTCCATGACCAATGCTGGGGCGGCTTCAACAACCTGGGCAGCAAGGCGGATATCGCCAATTACCATTACCCGGGCGTAAACGGGCCCGACGCGGCGGCGAAATCCGACCGGCCGGTACTTTTCGGGGAATATGCGCACCTGTCTTGCTACAACCGCCGCGAACTGGTGACGGACCCCGGCGTAAGGGCGGCCTGGAGCGCGCCCCTGGTTACTTTTTACGATTCGATCTACCATTATCAAGGCAGTTTGGGCGGTGCGATCTGGAGCGGGATCGACGATATTTTCCATTTGCCCGATGGCAAGATCGTGGGATACGGGCCATGGGGGCCGATCGACGGATGGCGCAGGCCGAAACCGGAATACATCGGCATGAAGAAAGCCTACGAGCCGGTACGCATCACGCAATTGCGCGACGACGGCCAACAACTTACGCTGCAATTCACAAACCGGTATGATTTCACTTCGCTGAAGGAGGTGAGGATCGAAGCGAACGGTGTGCCCGTTAACCTGGACGCCGCCCCCGGTAAAACGGCGGTCCTGAAAGTGAAGAAACGCGATGGTGCGGTAGATGTGAAGGTCACCGATCCGCGCGGGTTCGTGTGCGTGGAAGAACGCTTCGCGCCGCCGGTTGCGGTTCCCGTTCACAGCCGTACGATGGATGTGAAATGGGTAGAAGTGCCGGGCGGTTACACCATCCGGCAAGGCCCTTACAGCTGGACGATCAGCAAAACGAAAGGCCTCATCGAATGCCTGCGCAGAGACAACGATACGCTGATGACGCAGGGGCCGGTGGTGTCGGTGATACCTTTGAACGGCGACGACGGCGGCAAGCCCAACGTGGCCGGGGAAACCTATCAAAACAATATCTACCCGCTCAAATATTACCCGCTCTACACGATTTTTGCCCGGAAGATCGATGTGACGACGACCAGCGAAGGCGTCCGTTTCGATGCGCAGCTGCAATTTAAAAACGCGGAAGGCCGTCAGTCTTATATTTTCACCACGAAAGGGGAATTGATCACCGAATACGACTTGAAATACAACGGTGGGGACAATCCCTATCAATACGGCCTCCTCCTGCAATTGCCCCGCCATTTCGACAGGATGAGCTGGGAAAGGAACGGTGAATTCTCCGTGTACCCGGCCGACGATATTGCGCGGAACAAAGGCGAGGCCAGGCTGAACGCCCGGACCATCGGCGAAGTGGAGCCGCACGGCGAAATTCCCGCCGGCAGTTGGAAAGACGATGCCAATGAACTGGGGTCCAACGATTTCAGGTCTACCAAGCGGAACATCACCCGTGTGGCGCTGGCCAACGGAAACGGCGACTCGCTCACCGTTACTTCCAACGGTACCCAGCATTCCCGCACCTGGCTGCAAGACGCCGCTGTCCACTGGCTCATCGCGGATTATAGCAACAACGGCTCTGAAGGTTTTTACAACACGCCGCATTCCGACGGCAGGATCAATATCAGGAAGCAACCGATCAAAGGAAAGACAATCATCCTACTACCATGGACCAACCATTAGGCATAGGCCGGATATTATTGCTGCTGCTGCCTTTCACAGCCAGCGCGCAACAATCCATGGCCGGCGGCAGACAACAATTGGCGCCCGTTCCGGCGGCGGTTTCAGGTGTGAAGCAGGTTTCAACGAGCCTCGCCGGCACCTGGGAAATTCGATTAAGCGGACAAAAAGCGTCGCGCCGGAACGGTCCCGGCCGCATCCGCGTACTGTCTGACGGTTCGCAGGCCGCGCGGATGGACGTGGAAGCCGACGGGAAGCAATGGCTCGTCATATCCGACAAATGGGACTATTGGAGCCTCGCCTGGGGAAACTTCCAGGGCGTGCCCAATCCTTCGAAACAAATGAAGGGCATCATCAGATTCATTATCGAATAAAAAGGAAAACATGAAAATAACCGATGTGAAAGTATGGCTGGTGGAAGGTGTGAAGTATAACTGGACGCTGCTGAAGATTTATACCGATACGGGCCACACCGGCGTGGGAGAGGCTACCAACTGGCCCGGGAGCCCCATCGTTTACCATGCCGCCAAACATGTGGGCGAGCGCATCATCGGCCTCGACCCCAAGAAAACGGATTTCATCTGGACCAAACTCTACCGCGATCTCAACTGGATGGGCCCCTACGGCGCCAGTCTTTGCGCCATCAGCGGCATCGACATGGCCCTGCTCGACCTGAAAGGCAAAGCCCTCGGCGTTCCCTGCTACGAGCTGCTCGGCGGCGCCTACCGGAAAGATATTCTCCTGTACGCCAATTACTGGTTTACCGGCGGCGGCCATAACGCGGAAGATTATGCCGCGCAGGCGCGCAAAGTGAAAGACGCGGGCTTCACCGGCCTGAAGTTCGACCCGTTCGCCCATACCAACTACCTGTACGGCGAAGATCTCTCGTCTAACCTCACACTGACGCCCGCGCAGCAAGACCTGGCCTTCGAGGTCAGCAAAGCCGTCCGCGAAGCAGTGGGCCCTGAGTTCGATATCATGATCGAAACGCATGCCATGCTCAATTACAGCGTGGCGGTGAAAATGGCGCAACGGTTATCTGCGCTGAATATCACCTGGTACGAAGAGCCCGCCGGCCCGGAAAGCGCCGATACGCTCCGGGCCATGCGCGAACGCATCCCTTCAAACGTTTCCATTTGCGTGGGAGAGCGCCATTATACCCGGTACGGCATCCGGCCGCTGCTGGAAAAACACGTGTGCGACATCCTCATGCCCGACATCACCCGCTGCGGCGGCCCTTCGGAAATGAAGCGCATGGCCACCATGATGGAAGCCTACAACGTTTTGCTGGCGCCGCATAATCCCAACGGTCCGCTGTCGACCCTCGCATCTGCACACGTTTGCGCATCGGTGCCCAATTTCTTCCGGCAGGAATTCATGTTCACCGACGTGCCCTGGCGCGACGAAGTCATTACCCATCCTATCGCTGGCATGGTCAGCAACGGGCATCTGCGCCTCAGCGAGCGGCCGGGGCTGGGGGTGGACCTCGTAGAAGCGGAAATGGAGAAGCATCCCGGCATTCTCCAGCCCAGACCGGGTTTCTATGTATAATTCGCGAAACGCCGCCGTTCCGCATGCAATCGTTATTCCATCGTTATGCAATTAGAACTGATCGATTACGGGATCATTCTCCTCTATTTCGTTTTTGTGGTCGGCATCGGGTTGATGTTGAAGAAACGGGTGAAAACCGGGAACGATTTCCTCATGAGCAACCGCAGCATTCCGTTGTGGATCACCAGCCTGGCTTTTATTTCCGCCAACCTCGGCGCGCAGGAAGTGCTGGGCATGGCGGCCAATGGCGCCAAATATGGATTGTACACGGTCCATTTTTACTGGCTGGGCGCCGTGCTGGCCATGATTTTCCTCGGTGTGTACATGATGCCGTTTTATTACGGGAGCCGCGCCAGGAGCGTGCCCGAATACCTGAAGCTCCGCTTCGACGAAAAAACGCGCACGCTGAATGCGGTAACGTTTGCAGGGATGACGGTTTTTTCATCGGGCGTATCGCTGTACGCATTGGCCATGCTCATGCAGGTGATGCTGGGATGGGATTTCGACGTGTCTATCTGGCTGGCGGCGGGCATCGTGCTGGTATATATTTTTATGGGAGGACTGACGAGCGCCGTCTACAACGAGGTGCTGCAGTTTTTCCTCATCGTGCTCGGCATTGCGCCGCTGGTGTTCGTGGGCATGCAGCGTGCCGGCGGCTGGGAAGGGATCGTTAAAAACGTGGACGAAGCCAAATTGCACGTCTGGAAAGGGCTGGCTTCTCCCGCTACCAACCCCATGGGCGTGGATGCGGTGAGCATGGTGTTTGGCCTCGGATTCGTACTGGCATTCGGATATTGGTGCACGGATTTCCTCGTGGTGCAGCGCGCCATGATCAGCCGTAACCTCAACGATGCGCGCCGCACGCCGGTGATCGCCGCCATCCCGAAAGTGCTGATGCCTGCGATCGTCATCCTGCCCGGCCTGGTCATCCTTGCCCTGCAATCGCAGTTCTCCGGTTTCGAATTGCCGCAAACGCCTTCCGGCGATGTGGATTATAATATGACATTGCCCGTATTGCTGAAGCAACTCTATCCCAGCGGCATGCTGGGCGTCGGCGTTACGGCGCTCATCGCGTCTTTCATGAGCGGAATGGCCGGCAATGTAACGGCTTTCAACACCGTCTGGACGTTCGACATATACCAGGCCCACATCCGCCGCAACGCGCCGGAAAGCCATTACCTCCTCGTGGGCAGGCTCACGACGGTAGCGGGGATCCTGGCATCCGTGGCCACGGCATACGTGGCGCGGGGGTACAATAGCATTATGGACCTGCTGCAACTGGTGTTCAGCTTCGTGAACGCCCCGCTTTTCGCAACGTTCTTCCTCGGCATGTTCTGGAAAAGAACGACCGGTCACGGGGCTTTCTGGGGGCTGGTGGCGGGCACGCTGTCTGCCGCGGTGGTCCATGGTTTGTCGGTAGCGGAAGGAAAAGGCGGATGGATCGCCCCGTTGCATACGTATCTTTCCGGAACGGGACAAGCGTTCAACATCGCGTGGATGGCGTTCCTGGTTTGCGGGGCGGTGACGGTAGCGGTGAGCATGTTCACGAAAGCGCGGCCGGATGAGGATTTGAAAGGACTGGTGTACAGCCTTACCGAAAAAACGCCGGACACCGCCAAACGCTGGTACCAGAACCCCATGTGGCTGGGGGCCGTGGTGCTGGCTTTCACATTAGTGCTGAACATCATTTTCTTTTAATTCAGGATATGGAAAGATTGACGGAACTTCGGTTTATCATTGGACTGTTTTTTCTGCTGACGGGCTTGCTGTTAGCGGGTTACAGTTTTTTCCGCGGCGAAGCGGGGACCAATCTCTGGTGTGGATTGCTGTTTGTGGGGTTCGGGGGATTGATGGCTTTATTTTCACCCAAACAAAAATAGAACGGTATGGCGCTGCAAATTGACCTGGCCGGCAAAGTGGCCATTGTGACGGGCGCCGCCTCGGGGATCGGGGCGGGGATCGCGGCGGTGCTGGCCCGTGCGGGCGCCGTGGTGGAAGGCTGCGACCTGAACGGGGGAGAAGGGGTGGTAGAAGTGGACGTGACGGACGCCACGGCCCTGGAGCGCTTCGTGGAAGCGGTGGCGCACCGGCGCGGAGGGGTCGATATCCTCGTGTCTTGTGCCGGCGCCAATGTTTTCAAAGGCGCGGCCGAATGTACCGACAGCGATTGGGAACGCAATCAGCAACTGAACCTTACGGCGCACTGGCGCATCGCGAAACTGTGCCGGCCGCACCTGCAAAAGAAGGGGCATGGCGTCATCATCGTCATCGCATCCAACCACGCATTTTCCACCATTCCCGGCTGCTTCCCCTACAACGTGGCCAAAACGGCGCTGACGGGGCTTGTCCGCAGCCTGGCCATCGAATGGGGGCCGGCCATCCGTACGGTAGGCATCGCCCCGGGGTTCATCGATACGCCCGGGAACCAGCATTGGTTCGATTCGTTCCCCGACCCCGCGGCAGAGAGAAACCGCACCGTGCAACTCCACCCTGTGAAGCAACTGGGCCATCCGGAAGAAATCGGCGCCTGGTGCGCCTTTCTCGCCAGCCCCTTCGCTGCCTTCGCTTCCGGCACCACTTACCTGGTAGACGGCGGCCGGTCGGCGCTCATGCAGGATAGTTAGGGCCCCTGCATTTTCATGTCGGATTTTTTTTTAATTTGCTGCTACCATATAATCTAATCATAACCCTTCATTCAAAGCACATGAAAAAACTCCTGACAGGCATCGCATTGCTACTCGTTTCCATTATTTCCTTCGCCCAATCCAAAAACGATGTCATCCTGAAGCTCGATGGTGACGAGCTGGTAGGTAAGGTTTTGAAAATCAATGATAACGATATAGAGTTCTCCTACGCCGGCGAAACCCTCACCTATAACATCAAGAAGGCGGAGATCATGAAGATCACCTTTGGCAGCGGCCGCATCCAGGTATTCAACAAACCCCAGCAAGCCGCTCCCGCCCAGGCACCCGCATCCACCGACAAATCCAGCCTCGAAGACCATCATAACAAAGTAGCCATCCTGCCTTTCGGCTTCATCCGCGACGGACAGCCCGCAGATGGTGAGCAGATCCAGAATGAATGCTATTCGTTCATGAACAAACATTCCGGTGTTTATACCATCCTCCCGCCCCGCACCACCAATGCCCTGCTCATCAAGGCCGGCATCAACAGCGAAACCATCAAAGGCTTTACCATGGAGGATATCTGCAACGTGCTCGGCGTGGAATATGTGGTAGACGGGCTCGTGACCATGAACAAAACCACACAAACCACCACCCAGTCCAACTCCGGAGCCGTTAAAACCAGGGGGAACGATGACGACGATCGTAAAGACCGCAAATACAACAGCTATTCCTACGGCACGGCCACCCAAAACTTCCAGACCAAACTGAGCCTCGCCATCTATAACGATAAAGGCACGGCCGTGTACAGCCAGGACAGGACAGCCTTCTGGAACACACAGGACGCTTATTCCAACACGCTGGAATACCTGCTGAAACGCTCGCCGCTGTATACCAAATAACTTGTTTCACCCCTAACGATTCATATGCAGATATTCAAAACCCTTCTGCTGGCTATCGCGTTTTTTTGCCCGGTTTTCAGTGCGGCAGCGCAGGATAGCGGCAACACCGGCAAGATCTATTTCGTCCGCCACACCGGCTACAACGGGATGGCGCTGAATTTCCATTGTTTTATCGACAGTAGCCGTGTTTGCGACCTGAAAAACA
Organism: Chitinophaga sp. NPDC101104; assembly: GCF_050277495.1. Lineage (NCBI taxonomy): Bacteria > Pseudomonadati > Bacteroidota > Chitinophagia > Chitinophagales > Chitinophagaceae > Chitinophaga > Chitinophaga sp. NPDC101104. Next base: position 558,498 of record NZ_JBNNSF010000002.1, read on the forward strand.
ATCACTATTCGGTACATGAAGTGCCGGCCGGCGATCATGTCGTCAATGTGAAAATTTATTCGAAAGAGCTGAAGTCGCCCAAGCGCCCGGTGACCATCAAAGTAGAACCGGGACAGGTTTACTACGTTAAAATCCTCCCGGAAAAAAGCTACAGCTTCGAGGCCTACCTGAAAGTGATGACGGTGTCCGAAACCACGATCAAGCCGGTGATGAAGAAATGTGAACCGCAAACCGATTGCATCCTGTAAAACCCGCCGGCATGATCAGAAAGTCCATATTCGTTTCCCTCGGCCTCTGCCTGACGCTGGCAGCCACCGCGCAACGCGCAGTCGTGCTGGAGGCTTACCGGAAATACAAAATCGACATCACCGCAGCGGATTCCGTGGCCGCGCATGCTTTCCTTCACTATGCGTTCGACCTTCATACTTCGATCGTGACGGAAGGAACGGAGAAGAACTACATCGCCCGGCACGATCCCTCCGCACCGGAAGGCGCGCAGTGGATGCTGAAATCCGTGAACGGCGGCGCCCCTTCGCGCCTCGACCTCAACACGTTCAAAAAGCAGCACAGCGAAAAAATTCCCGCGCCCAGGCCCGATACCGCCACTTTCAACATCGTAAAGGACGATGGCAGGGAACTGGTTGTCAGTTATCATTACGATCCCGCGTCGCTGGTGCCTGACAACGAATTCATGAAAGCCTGCATCATTACGCTCACGTTCAACGCCACCACCGGCCGTTTGAAAAAGTCGGAGGCGGAAATCGCTGAAACGTTCAGAATAAAAATGTTCAAGGGAGATCACATGAGCAGCAGCGTCACTTATCAATTTATGGACGACCTGAAGAGATATGTGCCGCTACGGGAAGAAGTATCGATCAACCTCAAGGTGCTCGGAAAACCATTGGAGATGATAACGGTCAACGAATACACGAACTACCAGCGGAAATAACCAATAAAAAAGGCGGGAATCACATCCCGCCTTTTTCTTTTTTACATCTTTCCCTATTCAAAGAAACCGATCTCCGCGATCGCTACCGATGCGCTGCCGGCGGCCGTTTCCGTGGCTTCGATCTTCACGAACCGCGCCTTGACGCTATTCTTGAAATAGTGGTAGCGGGTTGTAGGATCGTTGATAAGGTTCCCGAATTCGAACGTTTCGGCGGGTTGCCAGGTTTGTCCGTCGGCGCTGACAAGCAATTTACCCTTCGCCATCATGCCTTCCGCATTGGCGGTTTGCGGCGTATAGGCAAATCCTTTCAGATCGTGCGGTGCGCCCAGGTCGATGGTGATGCTGTGCGCACCGCCGTCGGCGGATTGCCAGAAGGTTTTCGGATTGGCGTCGAAAGCCGCTGTGGCGGGGCGCCTGTTGCGTTCGCTGCTGGCATTGACGAGCTTCCAGGCGTTTTTGGCGAGGCCGATGGTTTGGCGCGCCACGCCGCTGGTTTCCTTATGCTGAACGGAAATGGCTTTCACTTCGCCGGCCGTCATGCGGAACGGGCCTTCATATTTCCGGGATTGCGCGTTAGGCGTGGACCCGTCTGTCGTATACCGGATCTCGAAATTGGCGCTGAGGTTTTGCGTGGCGTTTTCGCCGTGTGGCTTCCAGTTGAATTCCGGTTGCACGGGCGCGATGGTGACCATGCCTTCTGCCGACTGGCTGATGGCCAGTTGCGGTGGCCGGCTCCGGTAGTAATGGGCGGAAACCGTGCTGATGGCGGGTGCCAGCCGCGATTCGATGATCCGGACGCGGAAGCGGCTCGCCGTCACGTCGGGGAAACGCAGGATGCGTTTGTACCCGATGTTGGCCGAATGCGCGATCTCTTTCCATTCTCCGCCGATCCACGCGTCCACCGCGTGTTTTTCCACTCTTTCGCTGCTGGTTTGGATGGCTTCCTGCAGCACGATACGGTTGATGGTGACGGGTTTCGGCGCCGTGATCTCGATGGCGCCGGATTCGCTTTTCAGTTGTAATGCGGTGGCGGGATTGTTGTCCAGCACGGCCTGCGGGCCTTTCGCGCCTTTGAACAGGCTGCTGCCGTAGGTTTCACGGATGCGGCGGCCGGTTTCATAGAGCACAATGGAATCTGCGGGCGAGAATCTCCCTTCTCGGTTGGGCGGAATGTTCAGCAGGAAAGTGGAGTTGCCGCCCACGGAGCGTTCGTAGATGTCGAAAACATCGTCGGTGCTGCGCACTTTCTGCCGGGTATCGTCGCGGTAAAACCAGCCTTCGCGGATGGAGGTATTGGTTTCTGCCTGTTGGTAATGGAGGAATTTGGCGGACAGCAATTTGGAGCGCTGGCCCAGGGAGTCGGCTTCCATATCGGGGAAATGGCTGGCGGTATTGGGGTTTTCCGGGTAAGGGATCACGTTCCATTCTTCCGCGCGCGTCCTGCCCGATTCGTTACCGCACCAGCGGATGTCTTCCTTCCCGAAAATCACCGCTTTCGGCGCCAGGGTGTGGATCAGCTGTTTCCAAGCGGCATAGTTGTATTGCTGGCCCCCTTTTGTTTTGGGATGCGCACCGTCGAACCATACTTCATGCACCGGCCCGTATTCCGTCAGCAGCTCGAACAGCTGGTTGAGGAAATATTCGTTGTAATCGTCCACTTCGAACTCGAACTTCGTTTTATTGGCGAACGGCCTTCCGGGAACGGCCCTCGGGATGGTGCGCTTCGTGTATTTGCTGAGGTTCCCGTACAGGCCTTCCGCGTTTTCGATCTGGTAAAGGTCGGCGGGGGAAAGGTAAATCCCGAGCTTCAGCCCGTATTTTTTCAGGGAGGCGGACAGGTCGCGGAGCACATCGCCCTTGCCGTTGCGGAACCCGGTAGACATGATCCCGTGCTTCGTATACCGGCTCTGCCAGAGCACGAACCCATCGTGGTGTTTCACCGTGATGATGACCATTTTCATGCCCGCCGCTTTCATCGCCGCGCACCATTGGTCGGTATTTAAGGTTTTCAGGTCGAAGATGGCGGGGTCTTCTTTCCCGTTCCCCCATTCCATTCGTGTAAAAGTATTCGGCCCCATGTGAATGAAGGCAATGAACTCATTCCGGAGCGCAGCGTACTGATTGGCCGTAGGCACCACGTGCGCGGCTTTGCGGATAATGTCGGCCGGACTGTCGCCCGCATCTACCGCAATGGTGTTGCGGAACGGGATGGGCGATTGCTGGGCGTGTGCCTGCATCATCCAGCAGGCGGATAAAAGCAATATCGTTTTTTTCATACCAAACAAATAAAGGATACCCGTAAAGATAGTGGCTCAGCCCGAAGTTGGGGTATTTTGTCAATTTGCATCCTGTTTTGGTTAATTTAGCGGCATTCCGCTTGACGGATGATGATAATTTTATCTTTTTACTTATTGTTTGATATGAAAAGTATGATCCGATCTTTCGCCAAACCGGCAGCTTTCCTCTCATTCCTCGGCGCACTGGCCGCCTGCAAAACACCGGCGTATCAACTGGTAGACGGTTATATGTACGAACAGCGCCCCGGCCGGGAGAACGAAAACTGGAAACTCGTCTGGAAAGATGATTTCAAGGGCCAAACGATCGACACGGCGAAGTGGACGCGCATCCCGCCCGGGAAATCGGACTGGAACAGGCATATGACGCGAGACGATAAATGCTACGAGCTGAAGGACGGGCTGCTTTATCTCAAAGGCATCGTGAACCCGGACACCTCGGCCGACGAGCGCCCTTTCCTCACCGGCGGTATCTGGACGAAAGGGAAATTCGCGTTCCAGTACGGAAAGATCGAGATCCGCGCAAAGCTCGAAAGCGCCCAGGGCGCCTGGCCCGCCATGTGGATGCTCGCCGAAAAGGATAAATACGGCAAATACCCGAAAAACGGGGAGATCGATATCATGGAGCACCTCAACTACGACTCCATCATTTACCAGACGGTCCATTCCTGGTACACGCTCGAACTGAAACAGGCGGATAACCCCAAACACGGCGGCACCGCGGTTTTCAATAAAGATGAGTTCAATGTGTTCGGCCTGAAATGGTATCCCGATAAAATCGTGTACATCCTCAACGGCAGGGAAACGTTCACCTATCCGCGCGTACAGGGCGTGGATGCTTCGCAGTGGCCGTTCGACCAGTCGTTCTACATCCTCATCGACCAGCAGCTGGGAGGTAACTGGGTAGGAAAAGTGAAGCCGGAAACGCTTCCGGTGAATATGATCGTGGATTGGGTGAAGGTATACCAGTAAAGGATCAGGAAGTTTCGAGCAGGGCGCGCTCCGCTTCCAGGGCGGCGCGCTCGGTTTCGTTTTTGGCGTTTCCGGCGCCGATCTCCGCGATGCGGGCCTGGATGCCTTCCGCGATGGCACGCTGTTTTTCCGCTTCCATGTTCCCGCCCATCATGTGTTGCAGGTAAAATTCGATGCGGGGATCGTAGCGGACGTCGCGCAGGGTCACTTTCTTTTTCAGCCGGATGCCTTCCAGGCTCGTGCAGCGGCTGAGCGCCACATACGTTTGCCCCGTCGCGAAAGCGCCGTTCCCCAGGTCGATGATCACTTTCTGGAACGTTTGTCCCTGGCTTTTATGGATGGTTACGGCCCAGGCGAGTTTCAGCGGCAGCTGCCGGAACGTGCCCGTCACGATCTTTTCGATCTCTTCTTTCTGGCGGTTCCATTTGTACTCGATGTGTTCCCACTCCGATTTATCGACGCGGTGTACCACTTCGCCCTCGTCCAGCTGCACTTCCACATATTCTTCTTCGAGGGCGGTAATTTTCCCGAGCGTACCGTTCACCCAGCGCCTTTCCTTGTCGTTCTTGATGAACATGACCTGTGCGCCCGTTTTCAGTTGCAGCTGCAATTCCGCGGGCAGCCGGTTGCCGCCGCTGCGCGCTTCCTGCTCGAAATCACCCGTCAGCAAAGCTTTGTAGGAGTTGATCTCACCTTCCAGCGCTTTGAGCCGCTGTTCGTTTACCGCGTCGGCGATGGCGTTGGTGGTGCAGAGGATCAGCTCCAGCTCCGCGCCGGACGGCTCGTAGTCGGGATCATGGCGGGTATTGAGCGTGGCGAGGTGGGAAGGCTGCACGGTATTGTCGCGCACGGCGTTGAGCACCTGCACGAACGCGGGATCGGGTTGGCGGTACACGCGTTTCAGTTCGATGATCTGCATCCGGAAGCCTTCTTTGAAAGCTTTCGCGCTGAAAAAATAAGGGGTGGAATAGTTCCCGGAAATGATCTCCACTTCGCCGGCACGTTTATTGTCGATCACTGGCGGCAATTGCAGCAGGTCGCCGATAACGAGGAGCTGCTTGCCGCCGAAGGGCAGCGCGGAACGGAGGTTTTTGCGCAAAGTGAGGTCTATGGCATGCATGAGGTCGCACCGCACCATGGAAATTTCGTCGATGATGATGAGGTCTACCTGCTTGAGGAGCTCCGTTTTTTCTTCGTTCAGATCGGCCGCGCCTTTGTCTTGCGGCAGATAGGGCCGCGGTTCAACGAGGAAGAAGGAATGAATGGTTTGTCCGCCGACGTTGAGCGCCGCCACGCCGGTGGAAGCGAGCACGATGTATTTTTTCGGGATGTGGGCGATGAGGTTGCGCAGCAGGGTAGACTTACCCGTTCCGGCCTTGCCGGTTAGGAAAACCGACTGGCGGGTATAGGCGATCAGCCTGATGGCTTCCTGTGCGTCGCGGTTATCGTGGTATTGTTGGAGAAGCTGGACCATCCCGAAGTTTACATTTCCTGACCTGGAATGCGCGAAGGTACGGAATAGTTCGGGGAATCGCCGCTGCCGCTTCGCCGGAACAATTTCGGATATTTTTTGTTGATTGAATCGAACGGGAGAACAGGGGATTTTAACGGTGAACGGCCATGCCATTGCGTTCCGTGCCCATTCATCCCTCAAATATTTTTATCGATGAAGCCATTTGTAACCATGATTTTCTGCCTGCTGGCCATAGCCGCCTGCAAGGATGCCGAACGGGAACGGCAGCTCGCATCGCGCGAGGCGGCGCTGGCGGAAAAGGAGAAACAGTTTGCCTTGAAAGAAGCCGATTACCGCGCGCTCCTCCGCTGGCGGGATAGTTTGCTCGCCGTGAAAGATACCCTGGGCGCCATCGCCGAAAGGGCATGGCCGGAAGATGTGCTGGGGCGGTGGAACAGTAAGACGGTCTGCAAGGAATCGTCGTGCAGCGAATACGTGGTGGGCGATCAGCGCGCCGGCGCCTGGGAGTTTTCGGCCGATTCCGCCGGACTGTTCACCAAGGTGTTCGACCGCAACGCCCTGGTGCGCGTGTATGCCGGTACGTTCGACAGTTCGGCCGTGCGCCTGCAATTCCGGTCGGATTCCAGCGCGGCGCGGCGGGTGGAAATGGATGTGGAACTGAGCCGTAGCGGAACGGGTACCATGAAGGGTAGCCAGCTGCTGAAAATGGAAAACGGCTGTACCGCGAGGTTCACCGTAGAATTGGTCCGGGCTTCAAATAAATAATGTATGGTCCTGCTGAATATCGGGCACCTGACGCTGCCAATCGACGATCCACTGCTGAAATTCCTGCTGGAGCTGATCATCATCCTCGGCGCGCCGCTGTTGCTGAACAAGATCAAAGTGCCGCACCTGCTGGGGCTCATCATCGCCGGGGCGCTCGTGGGCCCCAACGGTTTCCATCTCCTCTCGCGCGACAGCAGCGTCGTGGTGACGGGCACCACCGGGCTGTTGTACATCATGTTCCTCGCCGGCCTCGAAATCGATATGGGCGATTTCAAGAAAAACAAATGGAAAAGCCTCCTGTTCTCCGCCTTTACGTTCATCATACCTTTCGGCCTGGGCATCATCGGGGGATATTACATCCTCGGGTTCAACATGCTGACCACTGTGCTTTTCTCCAGTCTTTTTTCCTCGCAAACCCTTATCGTATATCCCTACATCAGCAAAATGGGCATCACGAAGAACATTGCCGTGAACATCACGCTGGGCGGAACGATGGTCACGGATGTGCTGTCTTTGCTCGTGCTGGCGGTGGTAGTGGGCATGACGCAGGGCGACGTGGGCGCGGGGTTCTGGGCACAATTGTCGATCTCCATGGTCGTTTTCGTGCTGGTGGTGCTGCTCGTTTTTCCCATCATTGCGCGGTGGTTTTTCAAGCGGGTGGACGACAAGATATCGCAATATATTTTCGTACTGGTGATGATCTACCTGGCCGCGCTGCTGGCCGAAGTGGCGGGCGTGGAATCCATCATCGGCGCGTTTTTCGCGGGGCTGGCGCTCAACCAGCTCATTCCGCGCACTTCCACGCTGATGAACCGCGTGGAGTTCGTGGGCAACGCGATCTTCATTCCCTTTTTCCTCATCAGCGTGGGCATGCTGATCGATTTTAAAGTGTTTTTCAAGGGATGGGAGACATTGGGCGTGGCGGCAGTAATGATGATCGCGTCCATCGGCGGGAAATACCTCGCCGCCGTGGCCACCCGAAAAACGCTGCGGCTCACCAGGGACGAAGGCATTCTCATCTTCGGTATGAGCACCGCTTCCGCCGCGGCCACACTGGCTTCCGTAATGGTGGGGTACAACATCATCCTATCGGAAACCGCTGCCGGAGAGCCTGTCCGCCTGCTGAACGAGCACGTGCTCAACGGCAGTATTTTGCTGATCCTGGTGTCTTGTACCATTTCGTCGTTCGTTTCCCTGTCGAGCGCGCGGCGCATCGCGGAAGCCGATAATGAAAACACGGTGTCGGGGAACAGCCGGGAGCAAGACCACATCCTGCTGGCCGTGAACCACGGCGAAACGGTGGAAAAGCTCGTGAACCTGGGATTGCTCGTCCGCGGGAAATCGGCCGGCAACCCGCTTTTCGCGATCAGCGTCATCGACGACGATAAGAACGAATCCGCCATCAGGAACTCGGAAAAAATCCTGCACGAAGCGGTAGAAACCGCCGCCGCGGCCGATGTAGAGCTCGTTCCCCTGACGCGGTACGATGCGGATGTGGTGTCTGGCATCGGCAACGTCATCAAGGAACAGAAAATTACCGACGTCGTGTTCGTGCTGCAGGACGAAAAGGGATTTTCGCCTTCGTTCGTCTATAACCTGCACAATGGCTACCTGCAGAACGATCATGTGAACGTGCTGATCTATCACGCCGTTCAGCCCGTATCCACCATCAAACGCTACACCGTGCTCATTCCGGCGCGTGCGGAAATGGAGCCGGGTTTCTTCCATGCTTTGCTGCGCGTCTGGAACATCGGCCGGAATTCAGGGGCGAAGATGGTGTTTTATGTGAGCGCCGACACCCGGAAAGTACTGGAGCGCATCCTGTCGAAAGCCAGCCTGGAAGCGGAAATGCGTGAACTGCAACATTGGCGTGAGGCGGAAGGGATCGCGTCGGGGGTGAAGGAAGACGAAGCTTTCGTGGTGCTTATGGCGCGCCAGGGCTCGCCGTCGTACACCCGCGAAATGCGGCGGCTGCCCGATTTTCTGAATAGCCGGCTCAAAGACCGCACCTATCTGCTCATCTTTCCCTTTGCCGATGATGAAGGAATGGTGGAGAAGCGGTCGGTCAGCAACCACCGGGATTTCATGGAGATCGGGAACGTCATTGGCCGGGTTTTTAAATGATAGCGTGCAAAATCCTAACTTGCATCCGCCAAAATATTACCGGATTTGTATTCAAAAGAAGAAACCTCCCGCATCAGAGAAGCTTTCTGGACCGCTTTCGGCCAGTATATCGCGCCGCACCTATCTGCCGAAGGCAACCGCGTGAACTGGACCAATTACAAAACGGGCGTGAAACATATCTATTTCCGGATGCAGGCCGGCCACCGCAGCGCCGCCATCGCCATAGAGGTGGCCCACCCGGACGCGGGCGTACAGGAACTTTTCTTCGAGCAGTTCCGGGAATTCAAATCCGCGCTCGAAAGCCATCTCGGCGAAACCTGGACCTGGGAGCTGCACACTCGCGATGATTATGGGAAAACCATCAGCAGGATCTATAAGGAATTGCCCGGGGTGAGCGTGTTCCGGCAGGGCGACTGGCCGGCGCTGATCTCGTTTTTCAAGCCGAGGCTCCTGGCGCTGGACGCGTTCTGGAGCGAACGGAAGTATCCGTTCGAGGATTTGAGCGGATCGTAGGAAAGCTTCGCTAAATATCGCGGAATCATTGCGGGTTGGCGAAATATCGTCAGCCGCGAAAGATGAATAGTTTGGTAAGTGTTTGATTGTGAGATAGTTGGGGTGATGGCACAGGGGTTGCCTATCCATCCCCGACATTATTCATCACCAAAAACGCTGCAACATGTCACAACATCCGCAATCCGGAAAAGGGATCCGCCCCGACGATCCGCCAGACGTATCGATCCCCGCGCCCGTCCGTGAGCACGACACCTGGCAAGGCTCCGAGTTCCTCGACGATCAGATCAGGACAGATGAAAGCCCGGAAGAAGACCCTCAACCCCAGGCACCCTGACGTATGCACATCGGCAAATCATACCGCCTCACCGATTTCCTGTACTGGACCCGCCGCGATCTGTATATCCTCACCGGGGTCGGCGCCGTGCCCGTTATCCTGTACGAAACGTTCGGGCTGCGGTGGCTGGTGCTTCCATGGACGGTGGTGTCGCTTTTCGGAACGGCCACGGCGTTCATCGTAGGTTTCAAGAATTCGCAGAGCTACAACCGCACGCGCGACGCGCAGCACATCTGGACCAACATCGGCAATACGAGCAATACCTGGGGCATTATGTGCCGCGATTATTTCGGGGATTCGCCCGTTGCGCGGGAGTTGGTATACCGGCATTTCGCCTGGCTCACGGCCTTGCGGTACCAGTTGCGCGGCGAGCGTGTCTGGGAATCCGCGGACGCGCAGCACAATGCGGAATACCAGCAATATTACACCATTCCCGAGCGCAACAGCAGCCTGGAGGCCGAACTGGCGAAGTACCTTTCGCAGGGGGAGTTGCAACAGATTGCCGGCGTGCGGAACAAAACCACGCAGCTGCTGGCCATGCAGAGCGCCGCGGTGAAAGCGGCTTACGGGGAGGGGACCGTCCAGCTGGCGCAGTTCATCGAGCTGCAACGCACGATCAACCTGTTTTTCGCGCAAACGGCACAGAGCGAATCGCTGAAAGACACGCCCTATCCCCGCCAGTATTCCATCGTCAATACTATATTCGTAAGGATATTCTGTGCGCTGCTGCCGTTCGGCCTGCTCCGGGAATTCGACAGCCTGAACCGCGCTGCGCCGGGGCTCCTGCACGGGCACATGGTCTGGCTGCTCATTCCGTTCAGCGTCATGATCTCCTGGATTTATACCTCGCTGGTGCAGGTCGGCGAAAGCACGGAAAACCCTTTCGAAGGGAACTCCAACGACGTGCCCATTTCCCAGATCTGCCGCGCCATCGAAATCGACCTGCGGGAAATGCTGGGAGAAAAGGAACTGCCGCCGCCGATCGTACCGCAAAACGATATAATTATTTGATAACCAGTTGAATAAAAAAAGTTGGGAAAAATGTCCAATTTGAGGGGATTCGATTGTCATTAGTATAGTAAATCGAATAATAATGGAACAAAGGATTAATTTCATCGAAAAGGGGCAGGGCGCCCTCAAAACTCTCTTCGGAATAGGCGCTTATCTGAAAAAATCGCCGATCGAAGCGAAATTGCAGCACCTGGTAGAATTCCGGGTATCGCAGATCAACGGTTGTGCTTTTTGCCTGGATATGCATTCCAAAGACGCCCGTGCACATGGCGAAACGGAGCAGCGTTTGTACGCATTGGCCGCCTGGCGCGAAACGCCGTTCTTTTCCGATCGTGAAAGGGCCGCGCTGGCCTGGGCCGAAGCGGTGACCGCCTGCAACGTGCCCGACGAAACATTCAAGCGCGTGAAGGTATTTTTCACCGACGAAGAGCTGATCGACCTCACGCTGGTGGTATCTTCCATCAACACCTGGAACCGTTTCAACATCGCTTTCCCGAACCCCGCGGCAGTAGGTACCTACCAACCCGGACAGTTCGGTTGAGCCACGAAGGAACAACCTTAAAATTTGCATTATGAACGAATTCCTGTTGGTATTCAGAAGAGATTACAAGACAAAGGAAACACAGCCGTCGCCGGAACAGTTGCAGGCGCACCTGGGCCGGTGGCGGGCGTGGTTCGACGATCTCAAGGCGCGCGACCTGCTGGCCAGGCCGCTGCAGCCCTGGGAGCCTGCGGGCAAAGTGGTCAGGCACGATAAAAGCGTGACCGACGGCCCGTTTGCCGAGATCAAGGAATCGATCGGCGGGTTCATCGTCATCCGCGCGGAGAATTATGAAGCAGCCGTGCAAATCGCGGAAGGATCGCCGATCCTCGAGCTGGGCGGCACCGTGGAAATCCGCATGGCGGTCCAATAACGGCGTTAATGTTCGGAGGATGGAAGAAAGGGAATTAATACCGCATTTGTTCAGAACGGAATACCGGAAGATGATCTCGGTACTGTGTTCCCTTTTCGGCGCGGGCCATGTAGACGAAGCGGAAGATATCGTGAGCGAAACTTTTCTCGCGGCCACCGAATCGTGGAGCGCCAAAGGCGTGCCCGAAAACCCCACCGGATGGCTGTACACCGTCGCGAAGCATAAAACGCTGAACTGGCTCAAACGGAATAACCTCTTCCAGCGGCAGCTGCTCACCGATCTCAAGCGTGCAACACCCGAAGGGGAAATGCCGGAGATCGATTTATCGGAAAGGAACGTGTCAGACAGTCAGCTCGCCATGATGTTCACTGTCTGCCACCCTTCCATTCCGCCGGAATCGCAGGTGGCGCTCGCGCTGAGCCTGCTCTGCGGATTCGGTGCGCAGGAGATCGCCGACGCCTATCTCACCACGCCCGCCGTCATTTACAAACGCCTGAGCCGGGGGAAGGAGAAACTGAAAGAAGCCGGGCTCGCCATCCGCCAGCCCACCGTTTCAGAAATCAACGACCGGATAGACGTGGTGCTGAAAACGATTTACCTGCTGTTTTCGGAAGGATATTTTTCTTCGTCGCACGATTTGGTATTGCGCCGCGACCTCTGTGTGGAAGCCATGCGGCTTTGCTACCTGTTGCTGGAATCGCCGCAGACCAACCTCCCGGCCGTGAACGCCCTCATGGCGCTCATGTGCTTCCACGCATCGCGGTTCGACGCGCGCGTGAGCGAGCGCGGCGAAATGGTACTTTACCAGGAACAGGATGAAAGCCGCTGGAACCGCGAGCTGATCGAAAAAGGGGAATATTATCTCTACCAGGCCGCTACCGTCCCCAATCTCAGTACGTATCACCTGGAAGCCGCCATCGCCTGGTGGCATACGCATAAGGCAGACGACCGGGAAAAATGGGAGAATATCCTCGATCTCTATAACCAGCTGCTCATCCTGCAATACTCACCCATGGCCGCGCTCAACCGGACGTACGCCATTGCGCAGGTAAAAGGGAAACCTGCAGCGATCCGGGAAGCGGAGAAACTGGCGCTGACAGACAATCATTTCTACTACGCGCTGCTCGGCAATCTGTATACCGGCATCAACGACGCAAAGGCGCTGCAGCATTACGGATCGGCGCTGCAACTGGCGCACACGCCCGCGGGCATCGCCGCGATGGAAAAATACATCGCGGAGCTGAAGGCGCTCCCGGGCCACTGACCTCCCTTTCCAACTACGATTTTTCGTACACACCGCAACCGGCCGCCATAGGCCGGGATGCCCATGCTTTGCTCCGGCAAAAACAGAAGACCATGAAAAATAAATTGCATATAGTCGTCATCGGCGGCGGGTTCGCCGGACTGAATTTCGTGAAGCGCCTCTACAGGAACCCGTTTTACGATATCACGGTGGTAGACAGGAACAACTACAATTATTTTACGCCGTTGCTTTACCAGGTGGCCACCAGCTTCCTGGAGCCTTCGAGCATCAGTTATCCTTTCCGCCGGTTGTTCCGCCAAAAGAACGTCGCGTTCCGGATGGCTGCGGTAAACGATGTAGACACCGCTGGGAAAAAGCTCCACCTCGGCGATGGTTCCGAGCTGACTTACGACATCCTGGTATTCGCCGCCGGATCGAAAACGAATTTCTTCGGCAACGAAAACATCCGCCGGCATTCGTTTTCGCTGAAGGGGATCGATGATGCGCTCTTCCTGCGCAACGAACTGCTGAAGAACCTCGAAAAAGCCTCGCTGGAAACCGATCCTGAAGAGCGCCGGCGCATGCTGACGGTCGTGATCGCCGGCGGCGGCCCCACCGGCGTGGAAGTGGCCGGCATGCTCGCGGAAACGAAGAAATACATCCTCGGCAACGATTATCCTACCCTGGCCAAAGCGCCGGTAAATATCCATGTGATAGATGGCGCGCCGGCCCTGCTGGCGCCCATGAGCGCCAAAACCCACGTGGCGGCGTTCAAAGCGTTGAACAAACTGGGCGTGCATGTGAAGCTGAACACGCAGGTGAGAGATTTCCGCAACGGCAGCGTTGAACTGTCTGACGGCACCGCCATCGAAGCGGGTACCCTGATCTGGGCCGCGGGTGTGGTCGCCAATTCCTTCAACGGCATCGCCCCGGAAAGTATCGGAAGGGGAAAAAGAATGATCACCGACGCGTTCAATAAAGTGAAAGGATATGCCGATATTTTCGCCATCGGCGATATCAGTATCCAGTTTACGGACGACCGGTATCCCGCCGGGCACCCGCAGGTGGCGCAGCCCGCCATCCAGCAGGGGAAAACACTGGCGAAGAACCTGTTGCGCCTGGCGAAAGGGAAGCCCATGCAGCCTTTCCGGTATTTCGACCGGGGAGATATGGCGATCATCGGCCGGCAATTCGCCGTGGCAGACCTTTTCCGGCACAAGCTGCATCTGGGTGGACTGGCCGGATTGCTGGGGTGGCTTTTCATCCACGTCATATCGCTCGTTAATTACAACAACAAAATCAAAACGCTTTATAACTGGGCCGTTGCCTATGCAACCCGCGACCAGGCCCTGCGGCTGATCTTCCGGCCGGGGAACCGCGAAAACCGGGGCTGAGGCGGCTGTTCCACAACCTGCATTACCATGATGAATTTTAAATTACTGTTCCGCTCGTCTTTGGGGAGAAAGCTGATCATGTCCATGACAGGACTGTTCCTTTGCCTTTTCCTCATCGTGCACCTGGGCGGCAATCTTACGCTGTTTGCGGGAGATGAGGGATACACCTTCAACATCTACGCGCATTTCATGACGCATTTTCCGCCGGTGACGGCCATCGCGTACGTCCTTTATGCCTGTATCCTCGTCCATGCGTGGTATGCGATCGTGCAAACCCTGAAGAACAGGCGGGCGCGGCCGGTGAAGTACGCTGTTACTTCGAAAGCAAAGTCCAGCTGGGCTTCGCTGAACATGGGCTTGCTGGGAAGCATCATTTTCCTGTTCCTCGTCATCCACATGAGCAATTTCTGGGGCCGGTACATGTTCACGAAAGGGATGTACCGCGAATACCGGAAAGACCTTACAGACGGGCGCATCACTTCCACCGCTTACTATCCCGCCTCGCCGGAGTTCGAATATGCGGTGCTGACGGAAGGCGATACGGAGATCGTGCGGGTGAAAGATCTGTACGTGATCGTGACCGGAAGTTTCAGCCTGCTTTGGTATGTGGTGCTGTACCTTTTTGCCATGGTGGCGGTATCGTATCATTTGTACCATGGCTTCCAGAGCGCGTTCCAGTCTGCCGGGATCGCACACGGAAAATACACGCCGATGATAAGGTTTATCGGCGTCTGGGTGTTTGCGGTCATCATTCCCATCGCTTTCGCGTCGATGCCGGTCGTATTTTATATCAGGAGCCTGATTTGAATTATAGGGATAAAAAAAAGAAAAAGCCTTTGCGAATTGCAAAGGCTTTTTTCGCTTGGCTTGCTGGCCGGGTTATGCAACCGGCGGGATGGCCATGCGTACTTCCACGATGGCACCGTACTGGATGATGGGGCAGCCTTTGGCGAGGGCAACGGCTTCGTCGTAATCTTTCGCCTTGATAAGGAAAAGCCCGCCGATGGATTCCTTGCCTTCTGCATAGGGGCCGCTCTGGACCTGTTCTTTCTGTTTGTCGAACCGGATCACCCTTCCGTCTACGTCCCAACGTTTGGGAGGCGCTACCAGCCTGTCTTGCGCGGCGATGCCTGCCACCCATTCCTGGTAAGGTTTGAGGGCTTCCTTCATCTGCTCGGGGCTGGGTTTGGGATGGGCGCTGGTCAGATCTCTGTGGATCACGAGGAGGAACTCTTGCATGTTTATGTTGTTTAAAATATGACGGATTGATGTTTGGATGGATGATGGGCAGTGGTGTACGGGGTGCTGGTGTGTCGCTGCGTTGTTGACCGGATGTCGCGGATACGGGGGCCGCGCCGGCGTTAGGTGGGCTTCATGCGCGAACGGGTGGAAAACGCATGCCAGTTACAACAGCCACAGCGAGCTGACACCCGTCATCTTCGTTACAATCAGCACCGGGTACAACCTTTACACCCTAATTCTTCACCGGGCGCGTGGCGAACCAGGTACCGAAGTCGGTACGGCCGATGCGCGGGTTGGGGCCGGGAACGAGCGATTGGTCGTTCAGCATGGCACCGAAATATTTTGCGTTTACGTCAGAAACCACTGTGCGCGGATCGTCGACTTCGCGGAGGTAGCGCGCGGCCAGGGAGGAAAGGCTCACTTTTTCAGGGCCTGCGATTTCCAGTATGCCATTGATCGGCGCACCAGTGGCCACGTCTGCCATCGCCGCAGCTACGTCGTCAGACGCGATGGGCTGGATGGAAGCGGGCGAAAGATGGATGTTCTCGCCTTTCGCCGCTGAGGCGACGATGCCGCCGAGGAATTCGAAGAACTGGGTGGAGTGGACGATGGAGTAGGGAATGCCGGATTTTTTGATCAGGTCTTCCTGTGCGGCTTTGGCGCGGAAATAGCCGCTTTCCTGCAGTCTTTCGGTACCTACTACCGATAATGCGATATGATGTTTCACCCCGGCTTTCGCTTCGGCGGCCAGCAGGTTGCGGCCCGAAGTCTGGAAGAATTCCATGACGGGGCCGTCGTCGAAAGAGGGCGAATTCGCTACGTCGATCACCACGTCCGCACCTTTCAAGCATTCGGAAAGCCCTTCGCCGGTGATGGTGTTCACGCCCGATGCGGGCGATGCTGCGATCACTTCATGCCCTTCCTTGCGCAGGCGGTCTACGGTTTTGGAACCGATCAGTCCGGTCCCGCCGATTACTACGATTTTCATACGTTGATATTTTGACGTTTGTATGTATGTTGCTACCGGATTCGCATGTGCCATGCCGGTATGCATGCTTTCAGGCAATCGAAATGCCATTGGTTTAAAATGTTGATAATCAAATCGATATGTTATGATAAGGCGTTTTTCATTGACGTTATTCAGCGTAAAGCGGGACGTTCCGCGAAATACCGTGGAAGTTGCGCGCATGAAAAAGCCGGAACCGCGAAGGTTCCGGCCGGTGTTTCGTTGTGCGGGTCTTAATTATTGAAGTAATCGGCTTTGAGGATGCCGAGTTTTTTCATTTTGGAATGCAGCGTGGTGCCGGGAAGTTCCAGCACTTCCGCAGCGCCGCCCACGCCGGAAATCTTGCCACCGCAGCGTTTCAGGACTTCGATGATGTACGATTTTTCGATCTGTTCCAGTGTTTGGGGAAAAGCTGCGTGCGGGAGCGCTACTTCATTTTCCGGCCGCGCACGATCGGGCAGATGCACTTCGCGAATGGTGGCGTCTTCGCTGAGGAGAATGGCGCGTTCGACCAGGTGTTCCAGTTCACGGACGTTGCCGGGCCAATGGTAACTTTTGAGCGCTTTCAGCACTTTGGCGGAAATGCCGCTGATTTTTCGGCCGTTTTGCTTACTGAATTTCGTGATGAACGCATTGGCCAGGGGCTCGATGTCTTCCGCCCGTTCCCGCAGCGGCGGCAGGTGGATGGGGAATACATTGAGGCGGTAAAATAGATCGGCACGGAACCTTCCGGCCTGCACTTCCGCTTCCAGGTCACGGTTGGTGGCGGCGATGATACGCACGTCCACCTTGATCGTCGACTTTCCGCCCACTCTTTCCAGTTCCCGTTCCTGCAACACGCGCAACAGTTTTACCTGCAATTCCAGCGGCATTTCTCCGATCTCGTCGAGGAAAAGCGTGCTGTTGTTAGCCAGCTCGAACTTCCCGATACGCCGGTCTATCGCTCCTGTGAACGCACCTTTTTCATGCCCGAACAATTCACTTTCGATGAGGTGCGCCGGCAGCGCGGCGCAATTCACTTTTACCATGAGCCTGCTTTTCCGGGGCGATGCGTTGTGGACCGCCCTGGCAACGAGCTCCTTGCCGGTCCCCGTTTCGCCGGTCAACAGTACGGTCGACGACGATGCCGCCACCTGTGTGATGAGCCGGTAGACTTTCTGCATTTGCGCACCGCTGCCCACGATCCCGGAAAAGTCGTAGATTGTTTTGATCTGTTCGCGCAGGTAATCGTTTTCGTTCTCCAGTTGCTGTTTGTAAGCCAGTAATTTTTCATTCGCCAGGATGTTGGAAATGGCGATGGAAATCTGTGCGCAGATGCTGTTGAGCACGGGCATATTTACTTCGTTCGTCAACAGCCAGAGCGTGCCGATATTGGTGTCGCCCATGCGAAGGGGGGCGCCGAAAGCCTGCTCCATCCCCAACGATTCCCAGAAACGGACGATCGGCTCTTCCGCTCCTTTGGCCGCTTCCTCCGAAACGTTAAATACGACTGGCCCTCCGTTTTGCAACACAAGCGCGGAAAGCGGGTGATGGATATCTAATTTCCGCGCCATCAGCGAACGGAACCCCTCCACCTGGTCGCCCACCATGCTTTCGTCGAACAGGTAGGGAGATAAAGTTTCGCCGTCGGCGTCGATGGTCCGGATGATGGCCAGCCGGATGTTGAGGACGTTATGTAAAACCTGGGAGATCGCGGATTGGAGATCGTCTTTGGTGCGGATGGCGGCAATTTCGCGGCTGAAAGTATGCAGGAAAGCGGCTTCCGTTTCCCGGCGCAGCAGCTCTTCCTTCATCGTGATGTTGGACATGGCGATGGAAACATGCGTGCAAATCCCCTGCAGCAGCGGCATATCGATGTCCGCAACGCCCAACCAGAGTATGCCGGGCTGCTGGTCTCCCGTCCGCAGCGCCGTTCCCGTCACGATTTGGATCCCCGCTTTCTTCCATATCTGCAGATACGGCGCATCGTTGCCCCGTGCGATTTCCGTGCTGACGCTGAAGAACAATGGGATTTCGCTCTGCAGTACACGGTCCTGCAACCCGTCGCGCAGGGGCAGCTTCGCCGTTACCAGTTCCCGGACCAGCGCGCTGTCGACGGTTTCGAGCGATTCGTCGTATATGTAATTGGTAGTTGTCTGATCGCTGTGGACCTGCTGGACGAGGAACCCTCCGGCCGATGGTATCCCTTTCATCCCGTTGCGCAAAGCGCGGGAGAGCTCGTTCCGCGACCGGGCGGCCGCGATCTCACTGTAAAAATCTGGAATGAAGCGTTGCTCGCGCGCTTCGGAGATTTGGCCGCCCAATTCGGGGAAATGCGGGCGCTCGTTCGTGTAACCGGCTACCATCAAGGTTTTTCGGCCGGGGGCGGCGGTGTTGGTAGTTGAAGTCTTCATGCTAATGGACAGATTTTTGAAGTTTTAAATCATGGGTCTCGTTCTAAAAACAATCGGGAATTCATAATTGGACAAAATCCAGCCGGAAAATTATGTTTTCAATGTAAATTGCTGACAATCAGTATGATGGAAATCGTTGTCCATCTCCACAAAAACGATCAACCCGGGCACAAAGGCCCGGGTTGATCCATTTACATGCTATGGGGATGTTGCAGTCCGGTTACAGTTCCCGGGCGGCGCCCAGGATAATGTCGGTTACTTTTTTGGGCATGGATACCATGGGGACGTGGCTTGCTTTCAGTTCGGAGGTCTTGGCGTTGATCATTTTCGCTTCGGCCCTTGCCAGCGGAGGCGTAACCATATGGTCTTCGGTGCCGATGATCGCCCAGGAGGGTTTGGATTTCCAGGCGGCGGTGGAGATTTTGGTGACGGTGGCTTTGGTTGCCCAGGGCGTTTGCGTCGCGAAGATCACGTCGCGTTCCTGCATGGGAAGGTCTTGTGCGAAATGCTCGCGGATGCCTTTGCGGGTGAGGCTGAGAAACCCTGCTGCATCGGGCCTGATCTCGGCGTTGCCGGGCGCGGCGGGGAAGGCGGCTCCTACATCGGTGGCGGATTGTCCATCGTTCGGGATGAGCGCGCACACATAGACGAGCCCGGCCACTTTGGGGTCGTTCCCGGCTTCGGTGATCACCATGCCGCCGTAGGAGTGGCCCACAAGGAGTACCGGCCCGTCCATCAATGCGATGGCCCTTTTGGTGGCGGCTACGTCGTCTTCCAGGGAAGTGAGCGGGTTTTGCACGGCGATCACGTTCATCCCGGCGGCCTGCAGCCCGGGGATCACTTTGGCCCAGCTGGAGCCGTCGGCGAAGGCGCCATGTACGAGCACGATGTTTTTTACGCCTTTGGGGGCAGCCTGGGCCTGCGCGTCTTGCGAGGGGGCCAGCAATGCGGCCGCGGAAAAGATTGCGGCGGCGAAGGTTTGTTTCATGATAGACATACTTTGAAGTTTGCCTGTACTTTGCAAGTGGCACGCCAATGCCCTAAATAATTGATGGAGAATCGTTCATGAAAATCCGGGAGATTTCCCTGCCACCGGATTCCGTTAATCCGCGAAAGCGCGCGCTGTATTTCGTTTTTTCGCAAAAGGGCAGGAAATGATACTTTCCGGCCCGGAGGCCCAAGGAAAAATATTTATCCCGGTCTGCAGGGATTTACGGCGCCAAATACAAAGGGTTTTTTCTATCATTGCATGTGGATCGGGTCTGAACAGTGGGCCCGGCGTCTATCATCACCCAAATCATATCTACTCTACATGCAAAGAAGAAATTTTATCAAATCGCTGGCGATCGGCGCAGCCGGACTGTCGACCTCCTCCCTCTGGGCCAGTCCTTCGGCCTCCAAAAAACTGGGCATCCAGCTATATACGGTGAGAGATGCCGTCGCGAAAGACCTCCCCGGCACCCTGGAACGCCTGTCCAAACTCGGGTACAACAAACTGGAGATTTACGGCTACAACGGCACCTTCTTCGGTAAAAGCGTATCGGAATTCAAGTCCATTCTGTCGGGAACTGGCATGCAGGTACTCAGCTCGCACCATCTCCCCGGCCATGCCATGAAAATGAAAGGCACGCTGCTCGACGGTTGGGACAAAGCCGTGGAAGACATGCACGCCATCGGCGCAAAATATATGGCCTGCGCTTACCTCTTCCCCGAAGAAAGGACCGGCGAATTCTACGCGCAACTGCCCGATCTGCTGAACAAATCCGGTGAGAAAACCAAATCCGCCGGCATCCGGTTCGCTTATCATAACCACGATTTCGAATTCGAGAAATATAACGACTCCCTCTTATACGAATACCTCCTCAAAAACACCGATCCTGCCATGATGAACATGGAAATGGACCTCTACTGGGCGGTGAAAGCGAAACAGGACCCCGTGTCCTGGTTCGAAAGATACCCCGGCCGCTTCCCGCTGTGGCACGTGAAAGACCTCGAAAAAGGTTCGGAAGACATTACGGAAGTGGGCAACGGTTCCATCGATTTCGACCGTATTTTCGCCGCGCGCAAAAAGGCGGGTTTGAAGGAATGGTTCGTGGAGCAGGACGAAAGCAAGGGCGATATCTTCAAAGGCATCGAACAAAGCCATCGCTACCTCGACACTAAAAAATTCGCATAATCAAAAAGCGGGAAGCCTGGCTTCCCGCTTTCTTTTTTAAGGGCAACCACATGCCGAATGCAGTAATTCCACGATCGTCCGCGGCTCGTCAGACAACACCTGCCGCGGCCATTTTTTACTATCGGTCTGATCGAGGACGAGGAACATGGCGAGCCCTTCTTCCTGCGACCATTGATTCCGCTTCCGCCGCATCCCTTCCACGGCGATGTCATATTTGAAACCTCCGCCAGACGGATGTTGCAGCCAGTACAGCCCCGAAAATTGCCCCAATCCTTCCATCGTCAGAAAAATATCGTCCAGCTCGCGTAAAATCTGTTTGTCGCCGGTAAAATAACGGGCCTGCCGCTCGTGCAACATCCGCAACGCATCGCAGGTTAGTTTTTTCCTGGCCTGTTTATCGGCGTGGAATGCGGCCTGGTAAAACAGGTCGGTTTCCTTTCTCCAGCTGTCGGTATACGCGCTGTCTCTGGAAAACGTATGTTGTACGATATCGTCTGACAGTGGCGGGTCCTTGAATGGATGTTTTTGTTCGATGGCGGTTACCGTAGCGCCCATGCCCCGCTGCTGGCGGGTGTGCGCGAATTCGTGGAGGAACACGGCGGTGATGAGCTTGTCCAGCCCCAGCTCCTTGCTTTGCACACCGGCTTTTTCCCAGAAACCGGGGACGGCCATCACGAAGAACGGATGACCGGCCGAATCCGCCGCGGCGAAAGACATGAGGCCCAGCGGCACCAGCTGTCTATCGGGGATACGCAACGTTCCGTTATGCGCGCCGGTATACCATTCCAGCGTTTTTCCCCCTGGGCCGGGACAATGAAAACGCTTGTCCCCAGCGGCTACCGGGGCGGTCGAATAATACAGGGAATCGTCGTACAGGAAGATGACGGGCGTTCCGGGAGACGAGCCGAATTTATGGGCGCAAACGAAGTCCCACGCGGAGAACCATGCCGGTACGCCTTTCATGCCGGGCGGAATGGATTGTGAGGTGGCGGATAGCGAGCTGCTGATAATGAGCAGGAGGATAATAGTCAGGTTGCGCATAAGCATATTGTCAGATAAATGGTTTTCCGGCAGGGATTTACGAAGCGTTCCCTTTCAAAGTTGCGGGCGATTGGCCGAAGCGCGACTTGAAGGCGCGGCTGAAATGCGAAGGGCTTTCGAACCCGCTTTCGAAAGCGGCGTCGGAGACGGATTTGTCGCGGTTGTTCAGGAGGATGCGCGCATGTTGCAATCGTTTTTCCAGCAGCCATTTGCCGGGCGTGGTGCCGAAGGTTTTTCCGAAATCCCTTTTGAACGCCGAGAGGCTGCGGTTGCTCAGTTCGGCGTAAACATCCAGTTTCAGGTTGAAGCAGAAATTGTCTTCCATGACGCGTTCCAGCTGAATGCCGCGCGGCCCGTGCATGAGGGAGCAGAAATAGGAGAGCAGTTCCTGGTTGAGGGGATTGTCGGCGATGTTGAGCACCAGCTCGCGGAATTTGAGTTCCAGGAGCGCAGGGTCGGGATCCTGCTTTTCGGCGAAATAGGCGGACATGGACAGGAAGAAGCCTTTCAGTTTTTCGCTGGATTCCAGGAGCATGACCGGCTCATAATGGCGCTGGTACATGGGCAGCGGTTTGGACCGGGCCTGGAGGGTTTCGCAGATGAACGCGTCCGGTATGAAGAACAGGACCACACAAAACCCGGTATCCATGATCTGCTCGAGGATAAACCCGCCTTTGCGGACGAATACGCAGCTGTCTTTCCGGATATGATACGCCCCCCTGGCGGTATGCCACGTTTTCTCTCCGTCGATTACATAAAACAGATAATTGTACTGCGTCCATAAATCCGCGAAGCGCGATTGCATGAGCCGGGCTTCCATGGGGCAATTGAAGGCGGTAATGAGCGATTGGCCGCAGGTGAACTGGCGGTAGAATTGGGGATGCTGCAATACGCGTTCAAAGAAGTTGAGCATAATTATCCTTAAATTTACTGAAATTCCGGAATTCCCCGCAGCTGAGCTTTTAAGTCAAATCTTTGGACCCGGAAGTCAAGTCCCGCCGCCTGTTTGTAGTTAATTTCGCATTTGTCAACATCACCCCAAATAATACACATTTAATAAACCCCAATCGTGGCGACACGAATTTTTTCATGTTAAAATCCAATCAAAATGAATCCAAACAAAGCGTTATGGGAGAAAGGCGATTTCACTAAAATTGCGGAGAGCATGCGCGAAAGCGGTGCGGCGCTCGTATCCCGGCTGGGTGTTACCCCGGGCATGAAGGTGCTGGACCTTGGCTGTGGCGATGGTACCACGGCCATTCCCGAAGCGAAGCTGGGCGCGGATGTGCTCGGTGTCGATATCGCCAGCAACCTGGTGGCGGCGGGAAAGCGGCGTGCAGAGGCGGAGCAGCTCACCAATATCGAGTTCCGCGAAGGCGATGCCACTAACCTGGAAGGGATCGGCGATCAGCAGTTTGACCTGGCCGTGAGCATTTTCGGCGCCATGTTCGCACCCAAACCGCAAGACGTGGCCAGCGAGCTGGTGCGCGTGACCCGGCCCGGCGGCCGGATCGTGATGGGCAACTGGATCCCGGGAGATCCGACACTGGTGGCGCAGATATTGAAGATCAGTTCCGCCTACACACCGCCGCCGCCCGAGGGTTTCGTGAGCCCGATGCTTTGGGGCTTGGAAGACCATGTGAAGCAGCGTTTCGTGAACGCCGGCGTGTCGGGGGACGATATTTCCTTCGAAAGGGAAACCTTCCATTTCGGGATCGATTGTTCGCCCGCCGAATTCCTCGACCGCTTCCGGCAGTTTTACGGCCCCACCATGAATGCCTACGAAGCTGCGGAGAAAAAAGGGAAATCGGCCGAATTGCAACAGGAGCTGGAAACCTTGTTCAATGAAAAGAACGAAAGCGGCTCGGCCGGCACTACGCTGATCCCCGCCACGTTCCTGAAAGTAACCGTCAACCGCAGATAGCATTTCCTCACCGGATTTGGGAACGGTCCCGCATATTGCACATAGCCCCGGTTTTTTGCCGGGGCTATAATAATTTGTGGCTTCGGAATTTTTACTAATTTTATTTCGACAGTAGATCAGCCAATTTCTTTTACCGGTCATGCACGAAATTCCACATAGCGATAGCGAAATGCTGCGCGGGCTCGCCCGTGGCGACGAAGGGGCGTTCCGCACGCTGTTCGACAGGTATTGGGATGCCGTTTACTCCACCTCGCTGGCCCTCACCAAATCCGCTTCCATGGCGGAAGACATCGCGCAGGACGTGTTCACCATTCTCTGGGAAAAAAGGGCGGAGCTGCCGGAAGTGGCGCGGCTGGAAGGGTATCTTTTCATCACGGCCCGCAACCTCATCTACACCCGTTTCCGCAAACTCGCTTCGGGAGACGCTTACCGGCGATATGTGCTCCAGTTCCTCCACGAAGGCGGCGGCCAGCAGGCCGATCATGCGGCGGAATTCCGCGAACTGGAACAATGCGTGATGACCGCCATCCGGCAACTGCCGCCGCAACAGCAGCGGGCGTTCACCCTCAGCCGGTTCGAAGGGATGCGGCACGAAGAGATCGCTACCACCATGGGCGTTTCGCGGATCACCATTAAAAGTTATATCGTGCAGGCCATCGCCACGCTGCGCAAAACCCTCTCCAACCATCCCTCCGGAGCTATGAGCGCGCTTTGGGCGCTGATTTTCCTTTCCTGAAATATTTTTTTATTCCGGCACCTCCCTTTCGCGGAGCTATGCGTCTTTACCATACGACCCGGCCCTGCCGGCAACCCGATCGCACGTTATGGACAAACAGACATTTTCCAACTTACTCAAACGTTACCTGAACGAAGAGCTGAGCCAGGAAGAAGCTTCCCGGCTGCTGGACTCGCTCGGCGATCCGGACATGCGCCGGCAATGGGAGCAGGCCGTGGGCGGCATGCTGCGCGACAAATCTGCGCACGGCCAGGCAGACCCCGCGCGGATGGACGCCATCCGCCACCGCATCCTTTCCGGTAGCGGCAAACCCGTTCCGCAGCGATCCATCGTCCGGAAACTGCACCCCGTTTGGGCTGCGGCGGCCGTACTGGCGATCGCCGCCGTCGGGTTTTTCTGGATGCGCACTTCCGGGCCCCAACCCGTCGTGGCAGACGGGGAAGCCCAGCTGCAGGTGGTCCCCGGCGGCAACAAGGCCGTGCTGTACCTCGCGGGGGGCCAGGCCATCACGCTGGATACGGCCGGCAATGGCGCCATCGCCAGCCAGGGCAATGTGCAGGTCATCAAGCTGGACAGCGGGCAACTGGCTTACCAGGGCACCGGCGCGCAGGGAGAAGTGGCCTATAATACCCTGGCCACGCCCCGCGGCGGACAATTCCGCATCATCCTGCCCGATGGCTCGTCCGTTTGGCTGAACGCCGCATCGTCGCTCCGGTTCCCGACGGCCTTCAACGGAAAGGAGCGCGTGGTAGAACTTCGGGGCGAGGCGTATTTCGAGATCGCGAAGAACGTCCAGCAGCCGTTCCGCGTGCAGGTGAAAGACATGACGGTGCAGGTGCTGGGCACGCATTTCAATGTAATGGCGTATGAAGACGAAGCCACCGTCCGCACCACCCTGCTCGAAGGCGCCGTGAAAGTGGACCAGGGCGGGCATTCGCTGAACATGCGTCCCGGCCAGCAGGTTACCGCCCATCCCGCAGGGAACATGAGCATCCAGGATGGGGTAGACGTGGAGGAAGCGGTGGCCTGGAAGAACGGGTATTTCCATTTCAACCACGAATCGCTGCCCGGCGTCATGCGCCAGGTGGGGCGGTGGTACGACGCGGAAATTTCCTACGAAGGCGCTGTTCCCGACCGTGAGTTCGGCGGTAAGATCGAGCGGAGCAGCAGTGTGAAAGACGTATTGAAAATCCTGGAGCTCAGCGGCGTCCGGTTCAGGATAGAAGGGAAAAAGATCATCGTTATACCATAATCATCAATCATCATTCCACCGTTAAAATCGTTATGAAGAAAAAACCGACATAATCTCTCCGTAAACGGTTGCGCCCATAAAAAAACCGGACCCGATGGCAGTCGGGGCCGGCAAGGATGTAAGGGCAAACCATGACAAATGGATTTCCACGGCATTCCACGTTCCTGGCCTTTCAGCCAGGCGGGATTTTTATTACCCTAACAAACCAAAATTATGCAAATTAGTGCTATTTGTACGCGGTATTTTACGCGGCGATGGATTTACAAAACGCTGTTGTGTATGAAGTTTTCCGCAATTTTGCTATTCGCTGCGTGCCTGCAGGTGAGCGCAAAAAGCCTGGCGCAGCAGGTCTCGCTTTCGGAAAAGAACGCCTCTCTCGAAAAACTCTTCCGGACGATCGAGAAACAAACGGGCTATGTATTTTTTTATGATCATCTGCTGATCGACAAAGCACCGCGCATCAACGTGAAGGCGAACAACCTTCCGCTGGAAGAAGCCGTGGAACTGGTGCTCAAAGACCAGCCGCTTTCCTATTCGATCATCGGGAAAAATATCGTCATCAAGGAACGGCGGACCGTTTTCTCGCCCTTGTCTCCCGTAAAAGTGTTCGTACAGGACACGATGCTCAATATCACCGGCCGTGTGCTCGACACCGACGGCGCGCCGCTCCCCGGTGCCACGGTGGCCGTGAAGGGCAGCGGTTCCCAGGGCACGGTAACCGATGCGGAAGGCTATTTCAAGCTGCGCGTGGCGCGGGGGACCGTGATCGAAGTCACGTACATCGGGTTTAAGAGCGCCGAGAAAACCGCGCTGATCGAGCAACCCATGCAATTCACCCTCTCGGCGCAGGCCGCCAGTGCGGATGAGTTCGTGGTAGTGGGCTATGGTACCGTCCGCAAGAGCGACCTTACCGGTTCCCTCAGCCAGGTGAAATCCAAAGAGATCAACGCATTCCCGTCCACCAATATCATGCAGGCGCTCAACGGCCGTGCGGCAGGCGTTCGCGTGATCCAGAACGGAGGCTCCCCGGGCGGCGGGGTTTCCGTCCGCATCCGCGGTACCAACTCCATCCTCGGTGGCAACGAACCGCTGTATGTGATCGATGGTTTCCCGTACGACGGCAATCCTACTTTCCTGCAAAATGCGGATATCGAGTCGATGGAAATCCTCAAAGACGCATCCTCCACTGCCATTTACGGCTCCCGTGGCGCCAACGGCGTGGTGATGATCACCACCAAAGGCGGCCGGAAAGGGGAACGGACGAAAGTGGACATCGACGCGGGATACACCTGGCAGTTCGTTTCCAAAAAAATGGACCTCATGAACGCCCGCGAATATGCGCTCCTCTATAACGAACAGGCCCGCAACGACGGTGTGGCAGAATATTTCACGCCCGCGCATATCGACAGTCTGAGTAAAAATCCAGGTACAGATTGGCAAGACATCGTGCTGCGCACCGCGCCGATCTACAATTTCAGCGCCACGGTCAACGGCGGAACGGATAAAACCCGCTTCTCACTGTCTGGCTCCGCGTTCCTGCAGGACGGGATCGTGAAAACGAGCGACTATAAACGATATAACCTCCGTGGTAACATCGAGCACGATATCAGCAAGATTTTCAGCGTGTCTGTCAACACGATCCTCACCCGCCTCAACAGCGCCCGCCAGAATTCCGGGCTCGGCAACCGCGGGAGCGACCTGATCTCGGGCATGCTCATGGCGCCGCCTTCGCTTTCGCCCTACCTGCCGGACGGCAGCTACCGCCGCCTGAACACGGCGTATCCCTTTATCTCGAACGTAATTATCAATCCGCTCGTTTTCATCAATGAACGGACAGACAAAATCCAGGGCGATCGTGTGCTGGCCAATGCGGCGCTGACCATCAAACCGATGAAAGGCCTTTCCATCCGCATTTCCGGCGGGATAGACAATCTGAACGACCGGACAGACCAGTTCCAGAACATCGAGCCAACCACGAACAACGTCGGCAATGCTGCGGTGTATACTTCGCAATACACGAGCCTGCTGAACGAGAACGTGGCAACGTATACCAACACCTTCGGCGATCATTCCATTACGGCCATGGCGGGTTTTACGTACCAGGACAAGGTTTCGACGAGCATGAACGGTTCGGGGACGGGATTCCTTTCCAATGTGGTGAACACGGGTAACCTCCAGGGCGCCCTCACGCCGGGTATCCCTGCTTCCGGTTACGCGAAATGGGCGCTGCTGTCGTACCTCGGCCGGGTGAACTATTCCTTCCAGGATAAATACCTGCTGACGGCGAGCATCCGCAGAGATGGTTCTTCCCGCTATTCCGACGGGCAGCAGTGGGAGAATTTCCCGTCGGCCGCCATCGCCTGGAAAGCTTCCAACGAACCGTTTTTGAAAAGCTCCAAAGTAATTTCCGACCTGAAGGTGCGGGCCAGCTGGGGATTGTCGGGCAACCCGTCTATCGGGCCGTATTCCACGTTGCGCCAGCTCGGGTCGCTCAATACCATTTTCGGTGATCAGCTGGGGATCGGGTTTGCGCCAGGGGCCACGCTGCCGGGGGACCTCCGCTGGGAAGTGACGCGCCAGGCAGACCTGGGCGTGGATGCGGCATTCCTGAAAAACAACCTGCGCGTCACTTTCGACGTGTACCATAAAAAGACCCGCGACCTGCTCAACAACGTGAAGCTGCCCGTGTCGATGGGCTATGCCACCACCGTGCAGAACGTAGGCGAGATCGAGAACAAGGGCTTCGAGATCGGGGTGGAAGCGAACCTGTTCCAGGCGCGTGAAGTGTCGTGGAACCTCAGCGCCAACCTCGGCCTGAACCGGAACAAGGTGCTGAAGCTGTATAACGGGCAAGACATCAACGGCGAAACGTTCTACACCGGTTCCGTACAGGATTTCATCAACATTCTCCGCGAAGGCAAGCCCCTGGGCGTGTTTTACGGGTATAAGGAAATCGGGTACACGGAAACGGGGAACCTCAAGTACGAAGACATCAACAAAGACGGGATGATCAACGCCGCCGATAAAACCTTCATCGGCGATCCCAACCCGGATTTCATCTACGGCCTCAATTCCGTGACCTCGTATAAAGGGTTCGAGCTGACGGTTTTCATCCAGGGCTCGCAGGGCAACGACCTGTTCAACCTGAACCGCGTTGGCGCGCTGGACCTCGGTATGGGCCTCAACCTGCCCCGCGAGGTATACGACAACCACTGGACGCCGCAGAATACCAACGCCAAATATCCCCGCATCACGCGGACGCTGACGGCCAACATGTCGTCCAGGTTCGTGGAAGACGGATCGTACCTGCGTTTCCGCAACATCCAGCTGGCGTATAACCTGCCCGTTTCCAATATGGCGAAATGGTTCCGTTCCGCACAGGTGTATGTGAGCGGCCAGAACCTCATCACCTTCACGAAATATTCCTGGTACGATCCGGAAGTGAACGCCTATGGCGGCTCCAACTCCATCTCGCAAGGTATCGACTATTCCATCTACCCGATGAGCAAATCGGTAACGGTGGGCATCCGCTGCGGGTTCTGATCATTTTTCATCTTCCAATCCACCATTATGAAACAAATTGCAATACTGATATTAACGATGCTGGTGATGGCGGGCTGTTCCGACGCGCTCGAAGAAAAGCCGCAGTCCATCGCAGCGGAACTGTTCTATAACACGCCCGCCGAAGTGGAAGCCGGCCTCAACGCCATTTACGTGCCCATCCGCCGCGGCAGCACGCTCGGCGCGCTGTACGAATGCCAGCACGAGATTTACACCGAATACATGTACGGCCGCGGCAGCCACGCGCCGCTGAACGATTTCACGGGGCTCGACCAAACCAACGTGACCCGCGTGGGCGATATGTGGGCCGCTTTTTACGAATCCATCCGCAATGCGAACATCGTCATCGAAAGGGCGCCGCTGGGGAAGAAATTGTCGCCGGCGCAGGTGGATGTGTACCTGGCCGAAGCCAAATTCCTGCGTGCGCTCAACTATTTCTACCTCGTCCGCAACTGGGGCGGTGTGCCGCTCCGCGATGAAAAGAACATGAACGACCGGGAGCTGGCGCGCAATTCGAAGGAGCAGGTGTATGCATTCATCCTGGCAGACCTGGAATGGGCGGAACCGAAATTGCCGGATAACCCGAGGCTGAGCGGCGCGCCGTCGAAATCGGCAGCCAGGGCGCTGCTGGCGGATGTGTATATGAACCTCCACCAGTACGATAAAGCGCGCGACATGGCGGGGAATATCATCAACTCCGGGAAATTCAGTCTCGTGAAAGTGGACGTCGCGGAAGATTTCGAGAAAGTGTTCGGCGCAGACATTTCTACTTCAACGGAAGAGATTTTCTACCTGAAATATGCGCGGGTGCCCAATGGACAAGGGTTTTCATATCCCATGTACTGCCATTACCCCAATTCCGGGTTTTATCCGCCGGGGGGATATTATACTTTTTACAGCGATTCCGAGCAAAATCCTTTCATCAAAAGCTGGGATAAGAACGATCTGCGCTATACATTTAACTGGTACCCGCAAACGTTCGGCCTCGGGTCTACCACCATCCTCCTGAAGAAGTTCAAGGACAAGCAGGCGGTTTCGGCAGGGGGGAACGATTATCCCATGTACCGCTATGCCGACATCCTGCTGTTTTACGCGGAATGCGTGGCGCAAGCGGGTGCGCCCAATGCCGACGCGATGGAGAAGCTGAATATGGTGCGCCGCAGGGCTTACGGAAAAAATCCCCTGACAGCTGATCCGGCGGTAGATTTCAAACTGGCGGACTACAGCAGCAAACAGGCGTTCATCGACCTGGTAGTGCGCGAACGCGGGTATGAAAATTGCGGGGAGTCGAAGCGGTGGCTCGATCTGAAGCGGCTCGGCATCGCCAAACAGACCATCCTGGCCGGGAAAGGAAAGACGATGGCCGACAGGCATCTGCTCTGGCCGATCCCGGTGATAGAAACGAATTATAACAAAGCCATAGATCCCGTGAAGGATCAGAATCCCGGTTACTAATCCAATTGAAAAAAGATGCAAACAATCAGAAAGACAGTACTCTATTGCCTGCTGGCATTGCCTGGCAGCGTAATGGCGCAGCAGGTGAGGGAAGTGGACATTTGTGTGTACGGCGGCTCCTCCGCCGGCGTGATCGCTGCATACACGGCCAAGAAGATGAATAAATCCGTAGTGGTGATCGAACCCGGCAAACGGTTGGGCGGCCTCACTTCCGGTGGATTAGGCTATACCGACATCGGTAACAAATACGCCATTTCCGGTATTTCCCGCGATTATTACCGCCGGATCGGGAAGCATTACGGGAAGTTCGAGACCTGGATCTTCGAACCCTCCGTCGCCGAAAAAGTATTTAAGCAATATGTCCAGGAAGCGGCGCTCGATATCGTGTACGACCATCGTATCACCAAAGCGGAAAAATCGGGCGGAAAGGTGACGGAAATACAACTGGAATCCTCCGTGGGAGGGGCGCCCAAAGTCTCCGCCGTTCGCGCGAAAATGTATATCGACTGCTCCTACGAAGGCGACCTCCTCGCGCTGGCCGGCATTTCCTACACGGTGGGCCGCGAAGCCAACGCGCAGTACGGCGAAACATACAACGGTGTGCAACTGCGCGACAAGCACCAGTTCCCCGAAGGCATCGATCCCTACAAAATCCCGGGCGATCCCAACAGCGGCGTGCTCTGGGGCATCAGTACCGAGCCTTTGGCGGCCCAGGGCACGGGCGACAAAAAAGTGCAGGCGTACAACTTCCGCATCTGCCTGTCCAACCAACCCGAAAACAGGGTGCCCATCACCCGGCCGGAAGGATATGACTCTACACGCTACGAACTGCTGCTGCGCGTGGTGGACCGCATCAAACCGGGCAATCTCAACGGCATCCTCAAATTCGACCGCATGCCCAACCACAAGACGGACATCAACAACAACGGTTCCTTTTCCACCGACATGATCGGTATGAACTGGAATTATCCCGAAGCGGACTACGCCACCCGCGCCAACATCACGAAAGCGCACGAGCTGTACAATAAAGGGCTGCTGTACTTCATCGGCCACGATCCCCGCATGCCCGAGAATCTCCGCAAGGAAATGTTGCAGTGGGGCTATCCGAAAGACGAATATGTGGAATTCGGCAACTGGTCGCCGCAGATGTACGTCCGCGAAGCGCGCCGCATGGTGGGGGCTTACGTGATGACGCAGGCCAATTGCGAAGGCCGCGATACGGTCGACGATGGCGTGGGCATGGCCGCTTATACCATGGATTCCCACAACTGCCAGCGCATTATCGTAGACGGTATGGTGAAGAACGAAGGCGATGTGCAGATCGGCGGATTCGGGCCGTATCCTATTTCGTACCGTTCCATCATCCCGAAAGCGGAAGATTGCGGGAACGTGCTGGTGACCATTTGCCTGTCGGCTTCCCACATCGCATACGGTTCCATCCGCATGGAGCCGGTGTTCATGGTGCTGGGCCAATCGGCGGCCACCGCCGCATCCATGGCTATCGATGCGAATCAGACAGTGCAGCAGGTAGACGTGGCCAAGCTCCGGGAAACCCTGCGCGCGCGGCCGCTGGCTACCAACGCCACGGCGGAGATCCTCGTAGACAACGACGATCAGCAACAGGTGACCGTGACCGGCAACTGGAAGAAGATCAACCGCGGCGCGTACGGCCCGTCGGCATACGTGTCGGAGAAAGGCGCCGCCGGCACGGTGCGCTTCACGCCGAAAGTGGTGCGCAGCGGCATGTACAAGGTGTATTCCTATGTGCCTAAACAGGCAGACATGGCCAGGCATACCAGCATCAGAATGTCGACCGACGGAAAGTCCGTGAAGCCGCTGGATTTTGCGGCGGATGCGGTGAAGGTGGAAGGACAGACGTCGGGAGAGTGGGTAGACCTGGGCACGGTGAAGCTCACCAAAGGAGGAAAAGGATATGTGGAAATCACGACAGACGGAGCGGATGGGGTTGTGATCGCGGATGCGGTGCTGTTTATTCCGGTGCAGTAGATTTTGATCAATATCATAGAAAAAAGCCCGCCATTCCGGCGGGCTTTTCTTATTTGACCACTATCTATTGAAGGATGGGTTTGCCTTTCAGGAACACCTGCAGGGGCCGGAACAGCACGCGAAGGTCTTGCAGCGGGTCGGCGCCGAGGAGCAGGAGGTCTGCCCGCATGCCGGGGCGCACCCGGCCCCGGTCGTACTGGCCACATACGTTCGCGCTGTTGAGCGTGGCCGCGTGGATGACTTCCGCCGCATTCATCCCGCATTTTTGCTGGAGCAGCAGCATTTCCTGCAAAAGCGGTACTTCGCCGGTCGTGGGATAGATCCAGTCGGTGCCGGTCACTATTTTCACGCCGTTGCGATGTGCGATCCGGGTGACGATGGCGGCGCTGTGCATCTTGTTGTTTTCGGCATGGAAAACGGTGGGGTCGAGGAAGATGGATTTGACGGCCATGCGCTGCATTAGTTTTTCGATCACAACCGTATCCAGCCGGAAATCCTTTTTGTACAGCGCGCCCCAGGCTTTGCCGATCTCAAGCGTATCTCCGGGAAGCTGCTGGAACGCGAAGTCGTTGGCGTGCGACATGCTGTTGACGCCTGCTTCCACGCCCGTTCCCGGTTTGCAGGGGAACACGGCGGCGTGGCTCCAGGCCTGCAATCCCGCCTGGTGGGCGGCGGTAGTGATGTCGCGGAGTTGTTGGGCGCTGAGGTCGGCGTAGATCTTGATGCCGGTAACGCCCGCGTCGCGCGCGGCTCTTATGGCGGCGGTTATATCCACACCCGGGAAAATGGCTTTATACCAGGCGCTGTTGCCCAGATCACCGTCTCGCCCCGACCGGCGGACCAGGTCGAAATACCCCGGCCCGGCAAACTGTGCCGCGTAGCAGATATCGGGCCCGATGGTTTTGCCGGAATGCACGTCGCGCTTCAGCGCGGCGAGGTAGGGCGCGTCTCCGGCCATATCGCGGACGGAGGTAATGCCGTGGCGCACCATATTCTCCATAATGCTGTCGGTCTCCCGTCGCGCTTTGGAAAGGTCTTCGTCTACAGCGGTGGCCAGGTGAACATGTGCGTCTGCGAGGCCTGGTGCGAGGAATTTGCCGGAGCAGTCGATCGTTTCGGTGTTGGGGAGTTTCCGGGGAACTTTGGTGTAGATTTCCCGGATAACGCCGTTGTTGATGAGCACGGATGCGCGTCTCGGTTGCACGGCGGCATCGCCGTCAATGATGGTCACGTTCTTCAGGAGGAGCTGTTGTGCCGAAGCGCCCGTCCCGCATATAAAATTCAATACAATCAAAACAGCGTATCGCATCAGTCTATTTTTTCGAGTTCAGGTAATTCCACATGCTGCCGGATGATTTTCCCGGATGGGTCGATGAGGAAGGTAGCGGGCAGCGATTTTACCTTGTATGCCTCCACAACAGGACTTTTCATGCCTTCCGGCGTTACCAGCTGCGGCCAGGGGATGTTATCGGCCGCCACGGCTTTCCGCCAGAGCTCGTCTTTTTCATCTACCGAAATGGAAACGATTTCAATGCCTTTTTTCTTCAGCGCGGCATAATGCGGCGCGAGCTTGCGGTTGCCTGCGCGGCAGGGTGTGCACCACGATGCCCATACGTCGAGCAGCACATATCGGTTAGTTGCCAGCAGGCTTTCCAGCGACACGAGGTCTCCGTTGATGGAGCGCAGGGAAAACGCCGGTGCGGTTTGTCCGGTCATATTGTTGCTGGCGGCTTCTGCCTGCTTTTCTTCCAGCTTTGCCAGCGTGGCCGAGGCCCAGGGATGTTGGCGGAAGGAGGGGATGAGCCTGGAAAGGGAGGCATCCGTCCATGCAAAGGCGTATTGGTAAGCGCTCCAGGCGCCGGCGAGGTTGCCGGAATGCTTCAGGGCAAAGGCGAGCCGTTTATCCTGCACTTCGGTGGCCATGCGGTTGGTGGCGGCATTGAGGGCGAGTTTCTTTTCCATGTCCTGCTCGTTGCCGTATTCCGCGCCCAGTTTGCTCCACTCGGCTTCCAGCGGCTTCAGGCTTTTTTCGAAGGCAATGAGTTGCTGCAGTACCGCGTCACCTTTTACGACTACCTGTGTGTCTTTCCCGATAACGACGTCTATCGGTTGGCGGGACGAGAATACGGTAGCGCTGGCCCAGGGCTTCCGCAGTTGAACGGAATACACGGCCCGTCCGTTGCCGGGCAACCGGATGGAAATGCGCCCGTCTTTCACGAGCGGTGTATCGATGAGCTGGCGTGCCGGCCATTCGCGGTAGATCGTCACTTTCGACCCGTCGGCATGCAGGGGCGTGGAAATCCGCAGCTGCTGGGCAAATCCGCTGGAAACGGCGGCGAGGAAGGCGGCGGTGAACAATGATTTTTTCATGTGGGAACGGGTTAAGCCCGGGGCACTGTGTACCCCGGGCATGAATGGTTAGTTTCTGATATTGGGAAGAATGGCAGGGTTGATGAGCATGATCTTCGGCGCGATCTCCATCTGGTAGTTAGGCGAACCGGCGGGCAGGCGGTAGGTTTGGCCGTTATGCGTACGCTCGAGGTCTTTTTTGAAGCGCGGGTCCTGGTTCAGGCGCTTCAGGTCGAACAGGCGAACGCCCTTGTAGAGCAGTTCCAGTCTTCTTTCCCGGAGTACGAGTTGCAGCGCCTCGTCTGCGTTCGCCGCCGCGAGGGGCACATAATCTTCGGGTTTGAAGCGCTTCTGGCGAAGGGTGTTCAGCAGGGCCACGGCCTCGTCTTTCTGATTGTTGCGGGCCAGCACTTCGGCTTTGATGAGCATCATCTCGGGTACCCCGATGCTGAAGTTCACCGGGAACCGCAGGTAATCCGGATAGATGCCGGCAGGTGTAGAAGCCGAGAACGGGATACGGGTAAATGCGAATACGTAACGGAGGTCCTTTTCGCCGATGATGCCCAGCAGTTCCGGAGAGATCATGAACCGCGTGAAAGTACCGGTTTGTCCGTTGGTGCGCGGGAAGAGGTTTTCGGGGTTGAGTTCCGCGGCCGGTTTGTTTTTGACGCCGCTGTATGGCTTCGCCGGGTTGGAAAAAGAGAAGGTGTTATGATCGAGCAGTGTAGCGTTGTAGGTTAACGCTTTTTCGGCGAAGGTTTTTGCTTCGGCATAATGCCCCATGTACAGTTGTACGCGGGCCATCAGTGCTGTGGCCGCGGCTTTCCCGGGATGAACGTAGTTGCGGCCCACATCGGGCAGCGAAGCGGTGGCGAGGGCGTCGTTCAGGTCTTTGAGCACCTGGTCATACATGGCCTGCACGGTGGCGCGGGTGGTTTTGGCTTCCAGGTCGGGGATCAGCAGCAGGGGAGTACCCAGGTCTTTGCCCGCTGTAGCCGGCGTGTATTCCTTGCCGTAGATATTGGCGAGATGGAAGAAAGCCCATGCCCGGTGGATCTTGGCTTCCGCCTTGATGCGGGCTTTATCTTCCGCCGTGCCTTCCGTGGCACCGTCGATCTTGTCGAGCACCAGGTTGCAATTGAATACATTGGTGTAGATGCGGCTCCATTCGCTATCGTCTTCCGTCACCAGCATCGTTTCTTTCTGCCAGAGATAAATTTTGGTAGTGCGGGCCACGAGACGCGCGTTTTCTTCGCTGAAAAGAAGGTCGTCTGTCGCGAATTCCGGGCTGATGTAACCCGCATCGGCCAGCACCACGTCGTTCATGAACAGTTCATAATCCGCCACGGTAGTAGGAAGGATCCTGCCTTTCGGCGTAACGTCGAGGAATTTTTTGCAGCCGCCTGCCGTGAGGGTAAGCGCCGCGGCGATATATAGCGTGATTTTTTTCATGTGCTTCATTTTTTACAGTTCAACCCTTAAAGTCAATGTAGTTACGCGCGGTTCGGGCAGGAAATACGTTCCCGTCACCGGGTCTACCGCTTCGGGATCGATGCCGAATTTGTTTTTCTTCCACAGCGCCACATTGTTCATCTGCGCTACAACCGAAACGTTTTTCATGAAGGTGCGCTTGATAAGCGTGGAAGGCAATTTATATCCGAGCTGCACCTCACGGAGACGGATGTACCCGCCCGGGATCTCGCTGTTGGTGGAATACTGGATCGCACGTTCGCGGCCGTCATAGAAATCGGCCGGGTCCCAGGAAGGGGTGATGGAAGCCAGGTCGGTAGCGGCTTCGTCGCCGGGTTTGCGCCAACGTTCAGACACGCGTGCGTCGTAGTTGGTGCCGAAGGCGAGCCCGTTCATATCCGGCGTATACCGGCGGATGATGTTGCCGAAGTTGTATGTCAGGAACGCGCTGGCAAAGAGGTCCTTGTAATAGAAGATGTTCGTAAACCCTCCTGAATAAGGCGCCCTGTATACGCCATTGTTCACCAGCGAAGAGAGCACGGCCTGCTTCACTTTCTCGTTGTTGTCTCCATACACGAGCGGATTGCCGCGCTCGTCGAGCCCCGCCCAGCGGTAGCTCCAGAATGCTTCGCGCGGGTAACCTTCCACATACGTGCCGCCGCCGCTCACCCGGCTGATGGCAGGGTTGCTGTCCTGGATCTTGTTGTCGGTGATCTTGTTTTTGTTGAAACCGGCGTTCAGGCGCGACGACCAGCGGAATCCCTTCCCGTCGATAATGTTGGCCTGGATGGCGAGGTCTACACCCTTGTTGGTCATCTTCGATGCGTTGATCTTGAACGTATTGAAGCCCACCGTAGGGTCGAGCAGCACGCTGCCGAGCAGGTCGTACCCATAACGGTTGTACACGTCTACCGACACCTGGAACCTGTCTTTCAGTAATCCGAGGTCAAGCCCGGCGTTGATGGTACGCGTGCGTTCCCAACGGAGTTTCGGGTTGTAGTAGTTGACGCGTGCGCGATAATCCGCCAGGGCGGCCTGGAAGGTACGGGTGGCTACCAGCAGCGGCGTGGTCTCGCGGTCGTAGTTGCCCGTGAGGCCCGCGGTAACGCGGAGTTTCAGCATGCTCACGGCCGGTACGCGGAAGAAGTTTTCTTCGGCCACGTTCCACGCGCCACCCACAGACCATAACGGGGTGCGGCGGTATTTGGGATCGGCGCCGAACATGTTCGACTGGTCTACCCGGTAGCTGCCGGTGAAGGTATACCGGTCGTCGTAAGTATACACGGCAGTCCCATAGTAAGACCGTTCGCGCACGTCATTGTAACTGAACCGGTCGAGGCTGTTGGGGTCGAAAGATGCGAGCCCGCTGCCGTTCCACCAGATCAACCCGGGCTGTGCGAGTTTTTTCTGGTCGATGTATTGCCAGGCCAACAGCTCGTCGTCGTACCCGAATTTCCGGAAGCTGAACCCGTCGGTGACGTTTTTCTTCATTTCGAAACCGGCGATCGCGCTGATGAAGTGTTTGGAATCGATCAGCGTGGAATAGTTCAGTTGTGAGCGCCACGCCCAGTTGTTGTAGGAGGTTTCCGACTGGTCGAGCATGTTGCCGACAGGGATATTGAAAATCACCTTCCCGTTTTCCACGTTGGCGTAGCGGTTGATGTAGGAACGGGCGGCATAGGCGTCTTTATCGGTGATCTTCCTGGTGCTGGATTTCAACCGGTCGTACAGGAAGCTCGAATTGACCGTCAGGCCTTTCCAGATTTTCCATACCGCGCCCGCTTTCGCGCGGATGCCGAATTTTTTGGTCAGGTTATCGGCCAGCAGCGATTCTTCGATGAGGTTTCTGCCGTTGTCGAGATACCCCATTTTTACGATCTCGTCGTTGGAGCCTTTATTGAACGAGATGTATTCGCGGATGTAATTGCCCTGTTCGTCGCGCAGCAACTGGTATGGCGGCAATTGCTGGACATCGAAATTGGAAGCCCCGGCGGCTTTCGAACTGCCGGAAATGGCGTTGATGTCTACGTTCACGCTGAAGTTGCGGGTTACTTCGATATCGTTGCGGGCGTTGAGCTGGAAGAGCTCTTCCTTGTTGCCGATGAAGTTCGATTTGTTATTGTCGTACGATCCAGAGATCATATAACGATACCGGTCGCTACCGCCGGAAAACGAAAGGTAATGGTTCTGCCGGATGCCGGTGCGGGTGAGCCCGTCGCGGATCTGGCTTTGGTTGGAAATGCCGCCCAGGGAGTCGCGCATGCGGGCGTAGTCAGACTGGCTGATATCACCGGCGTCGAGGCGGAGGAGCAGGTCGAAAGACGGGGAATAGCCGTTGGTGCCGCCCGCGAACATCGCCGGGAAAACATACCCTTTATCGTACAATTCCTTGTCGTAATCCAGGACATCTGTCGCGGAAGCGCGATGCAGCTTCGAGAAGTCGGGCCGCTGGGTGAAGTAGGTGTTGGCGGCGTAGTTGATGCGGACTTTCCCGTCTTTGCCACGCCTGGTCGTTATCACGATCACGCCATTGGAAGCGCGCGCGCCCCAGATAGCCGCGGCTGCCGCGTCTTTGAGCACGTCGATCTTTTCCACGTCGTTCATGTTATCGGGCAATTGGTTCACCGGGAACCCGTCCACCACGATCAGCGGCTGGTTCCTTTCCACGGCGATGGCGCTGCCGCCGCGCATCTGCAGGTCCACGCCGGCCGACTGGCGGTCGCGTGCCAGGCCGGTGTACCGTGTGGCCAGCGTAAGTCCGGGGATGCTGCCTTCCAGGATCTGGTTGAGCGACTGGCTGCTCCTGCGCTCGATCTCCTGCGGGGAAAGGGAGGAATAAGCGCCGGTGGTGTTTTTCTTCGCGAGGGATTGGTAGCCGGTGGAGATCACCACTTCGCGGATGGCCTGGGCAGCGGGCTTCAGCGTCACGTTGAGCATAGTGTTGGCGCCTGCTTCCTGTTGGCTGGTCTCGTATCCGAGATAGCTGATGATGAGCTGCGACGAGTTGCCTTTCAGTTTGAGATTGAAATATCCCTTTTCATCGGTGATGGTGGCGCTGGTGGTGCCGCTTTCGCGAACGGTGACGCCTGGGGCATATATGATCCGGTCGCCATCGAGCAGGCCCACGCGTCCTTTCACTACGCGCTCCTGGTACACGGGGTCCAGCGAGCGGGCGCTTTTCAGGCTCACACTGATCATATTGTCCTGCTGCCGGAAAAGGAAATCATAATGTTCCGTCAGGTACTGCAGCGCTTCTTCAAGGCTGCGGGTGTTTTGCGGCATGGAAATGATGGCGTTCTTCGCGGCCACGGAACCGGAATAGAAGAAGCGGACCTTGTACCGGGCGCCCAAAGTTTTGAAAACTTTCTCGACGGGTTCCTTCCGGAAACCGGCCGTTTCCTGCTGGCGGGCGTGCAGCACCTGCGTAGGCAGCAGCTGGCCCGGTAAGGTAAGGGCAATAAAGAGTAGCGTCGTCCGTGAAGACAACAGTCGGCGAATACATTGCATAACGCTTGCTATGTTGGTTGATTAATGAATAATGATCTCGGTAGAATCCCCGTTTATCTCATATCGTTTGTTTAATGTAAAGCAAAGCACTTCTAGCACTTCGGTCAGCCGGTCATTGCGGAACCTCCCCGAGAAGGTCTCCTTGTTCGGGTCGAAATCCTGCAACGCTATCCGGATATTATATACCGCTTCCAGCTGGCGGACGGCCTCGGTGAGCGGCGTATTGTCGAATACGATTTCTTCTGCTTTCCAGGTGTGGAGCTCGGCTGCCCGGAATGTGCCGCGCTGCGGCGCTGCGGTGGCGCCCGGGCGGAGATCGAGCCGGTCGGATGGACCGAGCACGGCGATGAGCTCCGGTTTTTTACCGGCAACATATTCCACTTTCACTTTACCCTCTTCCAGCAAGACCTGCAAACTGTCTGGCCGGATGCTCACGCGGAACGACGTGCCCAGTGCAGTGATCAGGTATTTTCCCGCCAATACGCTGAAGGGCTTGCGGGGATCTTCGGCCACTTTGAAATAGGCGGTGCCTTCCAGCCGTATGAGGCGGCGATGGTTGCCGTAGCCATTTTCCAGTTCCACCAACGCGCCATGTTCCAGCAGCACAACGCTGCTGTCCGGCAATACAAGGTTCTTGCGGGCGTTCTGCGCGGCGGTTTCGATGACGGGCGCGATGGGCGCGTGTTTGGGCCGGTTGAGGAAAATCGCCGCGGCGATGAGGGCTGCCACGGATGCGGCCGCTGCGGCATAGGGGAGGTAACGCCGGCGACTGCGTGCAACAACCGGTGTGCCCAGGTAGGCATCGAGCCGGTCGAGGGCGGCTGATTTTTCTTTTTCACCACGCACCATCCAGCTGCCGATGTTGACCAGCTCGCGGGCTTCGGCGATCATGGGCGCTTTTTCGGGATGTTCCCCGAGATAGCGTTCCCAATACGCGGCATCGGCGCGGTCGGTACCGTGGCAGTAGTTGATGAAAGATGGTAGCGTGGCCAGTTTTGCAGCCGTAAATTCCCCCATGGAGCCTCTTTTGACAAGACAGAGGCAAAACCGGGACGGATTTACCACGCGGTTCGAAAATTTTTTTTTTCGGTGGATGGAAGATGGGGTCAGAGGAAGAACAAATGCTGGCTGCCCACCTGGCGGCGGAGCTGGGTGATGCCCCGGTGCATGAGGTTGTACACCGTGCGGAGACTGGTGTTTTTACGGGCGGCGATCTGTTCGGGGCTCATGCCGGCGAGGTACCGCATTTCGATCACCTCGCGCTGCGCTGGCGAAAGGTTGGCCAATGCCGCCTGCACGAGGGCGAACTGCGCGGAGAACGTTTCCGCTTCGGTTATATCGGATCCGGACTGATCGGCCAGGTTGTCGAGCCCGGAAGACTGCAATTCCTTTTCCCACCCTTCGGTCAAACGGCGTTTGAAGGACGTGAGCAGGTAGGCGGGGAGATTGGCGGGTTGGGATAGACGGGTGCGCCGTTCCCAGAGATAAATGAAGAAATCATGCAACGTATCCCTGACAAAGGCCTCTTCCCCTTTCAACCATTTACATCCCCACACGAACATCCGCGTGTAAAAATGGTCGTACAATTCCCGGAAGGCTGCTTTTTCCCCTTCGCAAAACCTGGCCCAGATGTGGCGCTCATCGAACATATGCAAGGATAAGACTTTGGTCTGCTGGTCTGTTTGTTTCCCCACAAGATAGGGAATTTCGTGTCCGGAAAAGGGGGAGGCAACACTTTTCGCCATATTCCGCAGGTGAGAAAGTGTATCCGATAACATCGGCACGATGGCCCCGGATCATAGTTATGGCCGCCGGAACGGAGGTTTTCTTACGCCAGGAATGAACATGATAAATATTAATTAATTGAAAAAATCAATCACGCATAATTTGAATGGAATGATTTGTTAATGGCTAAAAACTTATCTTGTTCATTTTGTTCATTTTGCATATCCTTCATCCATCTTTGTTCATTCTCCATTCACGACATCCCCGCAGCGGTATAATCGGTTATTTCGTATGACAGCGGGCGCTATAATCCCCGCGCAGCCGTATCCCGCCTATGAGGCCGTATCCTTCGAAATCATATTTTCTCCGCGCTTCACATTTCCTGGGCAAAATATTGCTGCTCATCTGGCTCGCCTGGCCGGCGATGGCCCGTGCGCAATGCACCCGGCAGGTCCGGCAATATGCCAGTTCATCCGAAAAGTCGGGCAACGTAACCAATGAAACCGACGCTGTTGGCGGGGACGTCACCACCTCGTCCACCCTTACGGCGGGATTGCTGACCCCTGCCAAACAATGGCTGGGTTTCCAGCAGAAGGTAAACGGAGGCACGCGCGTTTACCTGAAAGTGTCCACATTCAGCGGCTTTCTCGCCCTGTTGCCCAGTTTCACCATCCAGGGATATTACAACGGGCCAGGTGGCACCAAAGTCAATATCGCCACGGAAAAACTAGACGACCCGCAACTCCTCGGCCTCGTCAACGGTACCGCCACGATGGAACTGTCTTTCGTTCCCAGCCAGAATTTCGATGGGGTCGTGATCACCGTGAACGGCATCGGCGTGGCCTACAGCATGAAAGTCTACGAAGCCTATTACTATAAAAACACCAATAATTCAATCGCCTGCAACGGCGTTGTGGATGTATTAAGCGGCGTGATCCCGGCGCTCAATATCGTAGGCGTCGGTTCCGTGACGAATGAATGGAACGCCGTGGATGCGGACCTTACCAGCGCCGCGGTGCTCAATATGGGCGTGAACGCCGCCGGCAGCGTTTACGAGACCGTCGTTTTCAATGCGGCTTCGGTGCCGGGAGACTCCGTCCGCATCATGATCGAAAGGCAGGGCGGCTCCCTGCTCGACCTGTTGCTGCTGGGGAATTTCAGCATCCAGCCTTACCTGGGCAGCACGCCCGTAGGGTCGCCCATCACCAGCGCGGCCACCGGGCTGCAGCTGCGGCTCCTGGCGCCGGGGAGCCCCGTCAACATCCTCACCGCCGCCATCGCCGGATCGTTCGACCGGGTGGAGATCAAGCTCAGCGCCGTTGCCGGCGTGCTGCTCACCCTCAAACTGCTCGACGTTACCCGCGTTGCCCCGCAACCTTCTGTCGCCTTTACGCTCAACGGTTCCGCCGGGCCCAATCCCGTTTGCATCACGCAGGTGTCAGGCATTTCCTTGTCGGTGAATTCGCCGGAATCCTGCGCCACGTACCGCTGGTACAACGGCACCACCTTTATCGGTACGGGCAACAGCGTCACGCCGGTAATCACTACGCCCGGTAATTACACTTTCTACGTGGAAGCGCAGCGTACCGGCTGCACGAATTCCGAAACGCAGGCATCGGCAACGGTGAACGTAATGCCGAAAGCCGCATCGCCTGCATTAACTATTCAAAACAATCCCTGATCATATGAGCACACAACTCCGCAACTTTACATGGACATGCCTGATTTTCGCAGGATGCTTCCTCATGGCGAACAACGCCGCAGCGCAAACCAAGATCTCGACGCCGGCCGGGCTATTCAAAAACGGCGGCAATTATCTGCAGGGGACGTCCACCGATAATGGAAGCACCCTGTTCTGCACCGGGTCGTCCACGTTCACACTGGCGTCTACGACCACCGATCCGGAAAACAACCTGCCGTACACGAATTACACCTGGGAAGAAATGAATACCGACGGTACCACCTTCCAGCCCATGACCGCAGGCAGTGCGCCGAACAAGGCCAACGTTACCAATGCGTCTCCCGGGTGGCATATCTACCGGGTATCGGCCACCATCGGCGCGGCCACGGGTTGCGAGGCCGACCCTACCTATTTCACGGTGTATGTTTTGCCGCCGCTGAAAGTGACGCCCCGCGTCAATAAAACGGATGCGGAAGGCGTAAGCTATTGCTCCGAGAATGGCGCCCCCACTGGCCCCAATGCCTTCGTTTTTACCAGCGTCGTAGCATTCGACGCCACGCCGCGCACCATCACCGGTACCCAACTGCCGGCGCTGACCATAGACGATTTCGAGCTGCAGTACAGCTGGTCTAAAGTGGACGCTTCCAGCGTTAAAACCACCGTCGGGAACGCAGACAGCTATACGCTCACCGCCGCGGCCAACCCGGGCCACGCGGAAACCTATTCCGTTGCGCTCGACGTGAATTATGCTGCCAAAACCGCCTGCACCTATACTGCGCCTGCATTGTACAGCGGCACCAGCACCAACACCGTTGTCGTGAAAGAATACAAGAAAGCCGGCAAACCGACGATCAGCATCGAGTAACATGCGGCGGAAATCCCGCATATTGACCGCTTTCCTCACCGGGAGCGCAGCCGTAGCCATGGCACAATCCGGTCCGCCGACAAGGCCCGTAGACCCGGACAGGCCCGCCAGGCTCATCGCTGCCGCTTCCGGTGCCACGCGATACCAATGGTACCGGAATGGGCTCCCCATTGCGGGAGCTAACGGTGTCGCGCATACGACCGTTGAGCCAGGCACCTACACCGTCGTGGCTTTCAATGGCCCGGATGCCTGCGCCTCCGACCCCTCTGACCCCGTGGTCCTCACCGGGCCCACCGG
This sequence comes from Chitinophaga sp. NPDC101104, assembly GCF_050277495.1. NCBI lineage: Bacteria > Pseudomonadati > Bacteroidota > Chitinophagia > Chitinophagales > Chitinophagaceae > Chitinophaga > Chitinophaga sp. NPDC101104. Next base: position 603,172 of record NZ_JBNNSF010000002.1, read on the forward strand.
GCCGCGGCAGCAGGGGACGGACATGTCCATCAGCAAATCGGCCGATGCACGCCAGTTGCTGGGCGGACAAAACGTTGCATACCTGCTCACCGTCACCAACAACGGTCCCGCCACCGCCACGGGTATCATTGTTACAGACGCCCTGCCCGCGGCGCTGTCGTTCGACAGGCTGCAGCCGCCCGCCAAAGGGACCGCGTCCTACCAATCCGGCCGGCACCAGGTAATCTGGGAAATCCCCATCCTGCCCGCACGCGAAAGCGCGACGCTCACCATCCTGGCGAAAGCCGGCAAAACCGGCCCGATCGAGAATACGGCTACGGTAACGGCATCGCAGCCAGACAGCGTGCCCGCCAACAACCGCGCCACGCACCTGCTCCAGGTGATGCCGCTGTTCATCCCCACCGCTTTTACAGCCAATGGCGACGGGCATAACGACCGTTTCCGTATCATCGGCCTGGAACGGTACCCAGACAATGAGTTGACGGTGTTCAACCGCTGGGGGAACGTCGTGTTCACGCAAAAGAATTACCAGCAGCGGTGGGATGCGCAGGGGCAGGAAGTGGGCACGTACGTGTACGTTCTGCGGGTGCGCGATGCTGCGGGAGAATGGCACCTGTTCAAAGGGAATGTTACGGTGCTGCGATAAGGTTGTCAGGCCATGACGGAGACCATAGACAGGGCGGTTTCACCCAGCGCCGGATCACCGGTGATCCCGACTTTGCCGTGCACATCGCCGGGGCGGAGGCTTTTCGAGAACAGCTTCCAGGCCGTATCGGGATCGATGGTGATGGTAGTTGCAGGCGTTCCGGAAGGGGGATCGGATAGCACCCATTTATCTGCAATGCGGAGCAGGTGCCAGCTGCCGCCGATGTCGGAAGAAATCGTCAGTTGTACGACGGTACCGGTTTCGGCCGGTGTGTTGCGGAAAGTATGGGGCAGCGCCAGCATGAAAATATCGATGAACGGATGGAAAAGTTCCCGGGTCATGAGGCCGGGCTTGTGCACCGCATCGCGGATCTGCTGCTGGTGGAGCCATTTTTCGGTGTATTCCCGCGCAATTTCCATCCAGTTCTTACTTTCGGTTTCGCCCGCCCATTCCACGCTCAGGAGCGACGGCCCGGAGGGCGGCAGTTGCTGGAGATAGTCGCAGAAGGGTTTTCCGGTCGTTTCCAGTAGAAATATCAGCATGGACGGGCTTACGCGCTTCATCGCCTTCACCCAATCCGCGTTCAGCCCGTTCAGGAAATCGAGGAGGTCTTGCCGGGATGGAATGTTGGCCTGTTCTCCGAAATACCCGTCCCGCAAAATGGATAAGATACGGATGTTACTGTCTAACAGGTGCGCCGCCACGTCTTTCACCTTCCACAATTTCGCCACCGTTTGCGCCTGCCATTCGTCTGGCGTGAGCGACCGCAGTAATTCAGAAAGTTTGGTATCGAGCACGGGCAACAGGTGTGCTACGTAGACGGGTTGTTGGATAGACATTGTTGGATGATTGAGCTGTGTTTCCGGATGAAATGCCCGGGAGGGCAACGGGAAACTAACGAATTTCCGGGAATTACGGCAATTGGGGAGCATTTCGCCGCAGTCGCAATTTACCCCGGTTTTGTCGCATCCTGCCACTGCGGAAGTCGGTTTTTACCACCAATTTTGTATGGTAAGTGGAGCAGCCACCACTGTAAAAAACGGGCGGCACCGAAAAGCCAAAAGAGTAGGGACCAAAAAACGAATGTATGTCAGGCAATACCGTAACATTACACCGCATGCTGAAAACCACGCCGGAGAAAGTTTTCCGCGCATTCACCGACGAACGGGCCATCGCTTCCTGGCTGCCCCCGTATGGTTTCCTTTGCACCGTGCACGAAATGAAAGCCGAAACAGGCGGCACCTTCCGGATGTCTTTCCACAATTTCTCAACGGGGAACAGCCATTCCTTCGGCGGCAAGTACCTGGAAATCAAGCCGAACGAATTGCTGAAATACACCGATCAGTTCGATGATCCCAACCTGCCCGGCGAAATGGTCACTACTGTGGTGCTGAAGAAAACCGTGGCCGGTACGGAAATCAATATCAAACAGGAAGGCATTCCCGCAGCCATCCCCGTGGAATTCTGCTACCTCGGCTGGCAGGAGTCGCTCGATAAACTGACCCGCCTCGTAGAGCCCGAGATCCCGGACGCTTGATCCGGAAAGACGGTCGGCGGATAAGCGGAATGACAGCGATGTTTTTCCGCTTTTTTTATTGCTGAAGTTTTCCCGTGGCGGGAAGCACCGGCGGCGGAACTTTCCGCCATTGCCGGTTGCGGCCTATCTGTAATTTGGAGGGAGATCATTACCTTGTCGGCGATTTATACACATCGGGATGAACTGCAGATTTATTTTCCTTTCCATTTTACTGTTGGCCACGCAAGCCGTTTGGGCGCAAAAAGCTTCCATTACCGGGACCGTCAACGACAAATCCGGCAACCGGCCGCTGGAATATGCCAGCGTTTCTTTGTTCAGGAACAGCGACTCCTCCCTGGTGGCCGGCAGCCTCACGGATGCGAAAGGGATTTTCGTGCTGGAAAAACTCGCTCCGGGCAATTACTATCTCCGGATATTGTTCATGGGATACACAACCCGTTTCGTGGGCAACGTCAGCGTATCGGCAGGCCAGCGGGTAGACCTGGGCGTTCTGTTGATGGACCCCGGAAGCGCCATGTTGAACCAGGTGAACGTAACAGGCACGCAGCAGAACGCCATCAACCGGATCGACAAGCAGGTGTACCGTGCAGGACAGTTCGAAGCGGCGAAAGGCGGCAACGCCATGGACGTCATGAAGAACCTCCCTTCCGTTTCGATGGATGGCGAAGGCGGCATCAGTGTACGCGGTTCCTCGAATTTTTTGGTGCTTATCAACGGGAAACCGGTGGTGACAGACGCCCGTACCGTGCTGAGCCAGCTTCCTGCCAATGCCATTGAGCACATCGAGCTGGTCACCGCGCCATCGGCAAAGTATGACCCGGACGGGAAGGGCGGCATCATCAATATCACGACGAAAAAGGGCGCTACCGACGGGCTTTCCATGGCTGCGAACCTTATGGGCGGGTTGCCCAGTACGGGCGATCATGGCAATAAGGAAAAACCGAAGCGTTTCGGCGGCGACCTCACCGTAAATTTCAAAAAAGGGAAATGGGACGTATCTGCAGGCGGTAACTACACCAGGAACGATAATGCGGGTTACCGGGAAGGGGATGTCTATACAAAAAATTTTACAACCGGAACGCTTACCCATTTCCCGTCGAACGGAGAACGGAGCTTCGACAAATACAACTATGCAGGCCGCGCATCCGCCACATTTTCGCCGGATTCGGCCAATACCGTTTCGGCTGGCGTTTTCGTCGGGAAACGGTACCAGGCCCGTTTGGCGGATATCCTGTACCATAATTCCGCGTCCCAGATCGGCAATGGGGAACTGGTGCGGGAAACCACGTATTTCAATTCGAACCTTCAGACCCGGTACGGGAATTTTTTCCTGGGAAATTTAGATTATACGCATACGTTCCGGAACAAATCCACCCTTTCGGCTTCCGCTTTATTCGAAAATGCCCGGCTCTACGGCAATACACGCAACAAAAACCTGGCATACCCGGAAACCGGCGAAGTTTTGCAGGAAGTGTACAATCCATATGAAAACCCTATCAAAGGGTACCGGCTCAAACTCGATCATGCGATCCCTATCGGAAAAGGTAAACTCGAAAGCGGATACCAGTTCCGGCACGACACGCAGGAAGGAACGTTCGGTTACTTCGTAACGCCCGCCACATCCCAACCGGATGCCGATCGCTTCCGCGGCTCCGCTTCCGCCGCCAACCGGATCCATTCAGTATACGCGCAATATTCGGGAAAGCGGGAAAAACTGGAATACCAGGGCGGACTGCGATATGAATATGCCGACAGAACGGTGTGGCTGTCTTACGACCCGGCGCCGCACCGGCTCGACCTCTCCAACCTTTTCCCTTCTGCCAGCCTGTTATACGCCATCAACAAGGATTGGAAGGTCAAGGCCGGTTACAGTAAACGGATCCAGCGTACGAACAACTATGAACTGAACCCCATCCCGGAACGGGAGCATTCCGAAACCCTTGAACAGGGAGATCCCGACCTGTTGCCTTCGTTTATCGACCTTGTGGAGCTGGGAGCGGTGCACAATTTCAAGAAAGGCTCGTTATTCGGGACGTTGTATTACCAGCACATTAAGAATCCCATCCAACGGGTCAACAGCGTATACGCCGATACCATTCTGAACCGGGTATTTACCAATGCCGAAGCGGCTACTGTTTTCGGGCTGGAAGCGGGTGCGAACCTGGAGCCGGTAAAATGGTGGAGCCTGTACATCGGCGGAAACGTGTATAACTACAAGATCAAAGGCGATCTCACGATCCTGGGCATTACTTCCTCCGTCAACAATAAAGACTGGGTATATTCCATCAATACGAATTCCAATTTCAAACTGGGCGACGGATGGAGCATGCAGGCCAATATCAACTACCTGTCTGTCAGGCCCACGGCGCAAGGCGAGGATTCGCGGTTCCTGGTGCCCAACGCCTCACTTAAAAAGTCGTTCTTCGACGGCCGTTTCTCCGCAACGCTGCAGTGGCAGAACATCGATCTTGGCATGCGGAAAACCCAGCGCCAGCGGATCACCACAAGCGGCCGGGATTTTTATACCACCACGAGTTATATTTACGAAACAGACGTGTTCCTCATCCATCTCGGGTATAACCTCAACCGGTTGAGCGGCAAATCCAAACTGCCGGCCAGCGAGATCGGGGATAAAGAATTCTAAAATTTATCGTAGCGTTTTTGCAAATTTCCGAAGGTCATCCGCCAGCAGTTCCGGCTGCTCCATGGCGGTGAAGTGCCCGCCTGCAGGCATTTGCGTCCATTGTTCGATGGCGAAGACCTTTTCCGCGTATTCGCGTGGCGCGGGCACGAGGTCTTTCGGGAAAATGGCCATCGCTGTGGGGATGTCGATTTTCCGGAAGGGAGATGGCGGCGCATGCATGGCCTGGTAGTATATCCCGAGCGCAGAAGGGATCGTTTGCGTAGCCCAGTAAATGGTAAGATTGGTCAACAGCTCGTCTTTCGTAAAACTGTTTTCCAGGTTGCCGTTACAGTCGCTCCAGGACTGGAATTTCTCGATGATCCACGCCGCCAGGCCCGCCGGAGAATCGGTCATCCCGTATGCGAGGGATTGCGGCTTGGTGCTCTGAATGGCCGCATACGCGCCTTCCTGCTGCTGCCATTGCTTCCCGCGGGAAAGGTAATCGGTTTCGGCCGGGCTCAGCTGCTCCTGTGGCATATTCAGCAAATGACGGAAGGGCACATCGGTGAGGTGGATCCCCTTCAACAGCTGCGGATGCTTCAGCGCGATCTGTTCTGTGATAGTACTGCCCCAATCGCCGCCATGGACGAGGAAGCTCGTATATCCCAGCTCTTCCGCCATCAGTTTCGCGAACAATCCGGCGATCCGCTCCGGGTGCATGCCGGGTTCGACGGGCTTGTCGGAAAATCCGAACCCGGGAATGGAAGGCACCACCACGTCGAACGAAAACCCGTCGGCATCGGCGCTGGTCAGCAGCGGGATGATTTTCAGGAACCGTACGAACGAATCGGGAAAACCGTGGATCAGCAAAACCGGTAAGCTGTTTTTCCCGGCTCCTTTCTGATGGATGAAGTGAATGCCGGAATCTGCTATCGTGGTTTTGAAATGGGAAAAAGTACGTAAATATGCCTCCTGTTTTTCCCAATCGAATTCATGCTGCCAATATTGACAGAGATACCGGAGGAAAGCTTCGCTCGCACCGTATTGCCAGCCCGCATCCGCCAGTTCTCCCGGCCAAATCGTTTTCGCCAGCCGGGATTTCAGGTCTTCCAGCACGGCAGGCGGAATATTGATTGGATAAGGTTGTGCCATCATGCAAGATTTAATTGCCAGGTAACCCCGAACCGGTCGCCGACCCAGCCAAACTGACGGCTGAACCCGTAATTGTTCAAGGGCATGTAAACCGACCCGTTTTCGGAGAGCTTCGTGAAAAGGGTCGTCAGTTCGTTTTCATCTTTACAATCGACCCAAATGGAAATTGCGGGCGTAAAGTTCCAGTTGTGCTTGACGAAGCTGTCGCTGCAACGGAAGGCTTTCCCGTTAAGCTCGAACGAAGCGGTCATGACAGACCCTTCTTTCCCCGGCCCTTCCTTCCCGTACCGATGGATGTCGATAACCTTCGAGTCGGCAAACAGGCTGATGTAGAAGTTCATGGCCGCTTCGGCGTTATTATCCTGGAAAGTGAGAAACGTGGATAACTGTGTTTTCATAGCAATGGCATTTGGATGTTGAAATGGTCCCGTTGAAGGCTGATGGCGGCATACAGCCGTTTATTCCATATTAAAAATAACGTTTTTCCGGAGGTTTCGCGCAACAGCATTATATTTGATAACGGTCCTGAAATGAAAAACCACCGGTGTCGCAAGGCGGGTAACTGTCTGGGCGATGCACGAACCTGCTGATTATGCTGTACAAAATTTACCTGTTAACCGGCATTATACTACTGCTCGTGTCGTTTTACCAATTAAAGCGGTCCCTCGATTTCATCGGCCGTGGCCAGCGGACTACCGGTACCGTCACTTCCCTGGAAGAAATTGATGGCGCATTTTCGCCGGTGTTCACCTTGAAAACGGGCGGGGACGCGCCGGTCCGCTATCACCATGCGGCGGCCAGCAATCCTTCGGCCTGGGCGATCGGGGAGGAGGCCATTTTCCTGTACGACCCTGCCGATCCGCAATCCGCGAAAATGCTGCAATATTTCTGGTTGTTCAACTGGGCGCTGCTGTACCTGGTGATCGCTTTGCCGTTGCTCATTTTCGGGATAGGGTATTTCTGGCTGCGGCCGTTGTTCCGGGCCCGGCGATCGGATAATTTTCAAATGCAATCAAACCGGGAAAGATGATCGTTTATTCCATATTCGTGATCGTGGGAATTTTGCTGTTGATCGCAGCCGTGGCGGCTTTGAAGCAAAGCCTCCGTTTTGTGAGGTCCGGCGAGCGGGCGGAGGGAACGGTTGTCCGCGTTGCTGAGCTCGAGGATGCGGACGGCAACCTGTATTACCCGGTTTTCGAGATACCCACGCGGGCGCAGGGAACGATCACTTACCGGCATGGCACTTCATCTTCGCCCGCCAATTGGGAAGTAGGGGAGAAAGCGATGTTTATTTTCGATCCTGCCCATCCGGAATCCGTGACGTTCCTGCGGTACTGGCGGGTGTTCGGCTGGCCGTTGGGATTGATGGCCGTGGCGGTGGACCTGCTGGTTGTTGGCGGGGGGTATTTTTTGCTGCGCGGATATTTTGGGGGATGATATACCTCCTTACCTTTGGATAAAACACCGGACCATGGCTCCCATTTCCCACGAAATCATGACTGCCGCGCAAGCTCCGCTGCTGGCGCAGATCGACCGATCGGAGGTCATAGACTTGCTGTACGAGATGCAAAACGGTGAATTGACGGCCAGGGAAACCTATATCGACTGCGCCTCCTGGGACGCGGATGCGCTCCGTGAACTGCAGGAGCGGTACATGGCTACGCTCGATGCAGGCGGGTTCGCTGCCGGCGCCTTCAGCAACGGTGTGCTGGTGGGGTTCGGCGTGCTGGGGCACACGTGGATCGGGGAGGCCGGCAACCAGTTGGCTGTGGAGCTGATGTATGTTTCGCGGGGATACCGGCGGCAGGGGATCGGTACGCAGATACTCGAACGGCTGGCCGGCGAAGCGCGGAAGCGGGGCGCTGCGTATTTGTATGTTTCGTCCACCGAAACCCGCTCTGCGGTTTCGTTTTACCGCCGTAACGGGAGCGCACTTGCCGGGAAGCCGGACGAGGCCCTTTTCAGCAGGGAACCGAAAGACATTCACATGATCATCCGCCTTTGAAGCTATTTCCTCCCGCCCAACTTGCGATGGTAGCAATTTTTAGATAATTTGGCAGCCCCCGCCCATGCATGTAAGCCAAACCAGGCGGCGTACGAACGGAAATGGATACCAGCAAAACCACCACCATACTGCAAACCAGGCCGCATTTCGTGATTCTCGACGGTCTTCGCGGCATCGCCTCCCTGGCCGTTGTGATTTTCCATTTCATGGAATGGGTATTCACAGATCCGGCGCAGAACTTTATCGGGCACGGGTTCCTGGCAGTGGATTTCTTCTTCTGTTTGTCCGGCTTCGTGATCGGGTATGCGTACGACGGCCGCATCGCCAAAATGGGCATATCCGAATTCTTCAAATCAAGGATCATCCGCTTGCATCCGCTCGTGATATTAGGGTCTGTACTGGGTTTGCTGGCGTTTCTGTTCGATCCGTTCGGCGGTCATCCCGAAACCTACGATACCGGTTTGATCGCTATGGTATTTATCTGTTCGATGCTCATGGTCCCGCTGCCGGTGATCGCCGACCGCGGTTTTAACCTTTTCAGTTTCAACGCGCCTTCCTGGTCGCTGTTTTGGGAATATGTTGCCAATATCGTGTACGCATTCGTATTATGCCGGCTCAAGCGCGTGTACATCATCATTTTGACAGTAATCGCCGCGGCGGGGATTTGCTGGGTCAGCTTCCGTGCCGGCAATTTGCTGGGCGGCTGGAGCGGCCCCACGTTCTGGGACGGTTGCGCGCGGATATCGTATTCCTTTTTGGCGGGACTCCTCATTTACCGCTCCAACTGGATCATCAAAAACAGGCTGGGATTCGCGGGCTTGTCCATCCTGCTGTCGCTGGCATTTCTCATGCCTTTCTCTTCGTGGAACTGGCTGTCCGAAGCACTGGTGGTGCTGTTTTACTTCCCGTTGCTGGTGGCGCTGGGCGCTGGCGCGAAGTTGCAACCGGGCCTGCAAAAGCTGTGCGATTTTTCCGGGAAGATCTCGTACCCGCTGTACATGACGCACTACGCCGCATTGTGGATGTTCGGGAATTATTACACGGAACACAAGCCCGAAGGGGCGCAGCTGGCGATGATCATCGTTGGTAGTGTGCTGTTGCTGGTCGCGTTTGCTTATTTCGTGATGCGGTACTACGATATCCCTGTGAGGAAATATTTGAACGACCGGCGCAAGGCACGCCTCGCGCGTCTGTAATCATCGGCCGTAAACTTATTAAGGCCATTTTACTGCATGCATTATTGTAGTTTTTTGAGTAACTTATTCCGAAATACCTCCTGATGCTCAAATACTTCCTGCTCCTCCTGTTTGTTCCGTGTTGCGTTTCGGCGCAATCCAAATTGCAAAAGTTTGAGTTGACCGGAAATCTGACCGGGTTCGAAGAAGGAACTGTTTTTTACCTCGCGAGCCTGGGCAAGGCGCCATTCCTGGATTCGGCCCGTATACAAAACGGGGTGGTGCATTTTAAAGGGGAGATCGGCGAACCCACGGTCTTCAGGATCCGCACAAAAGCATGGCAATACCGGTCTATCTGGATAGAAAGCGGCCATATCAGATTCTCCGGAGATATTTCGGATTTGGCGAAAGGGGCCGTTTTTCATTCAAAAGTAAATGCGCAGGCAAAGGTGATCGACGATGTGCTGAGCCCTTTGTATGCCCGGGAAGAGGCCTTGTTCGCCGGCGTGGAAAAGGAAAAGCAGGAGGAGAGAAGGACGGTGTTGATCGCCCGTGTTGCAGCTTTGTCGGACTCCATCAAGCAGATCCGCATCCGGCAGGTCTTTTCGCTGGAACCTTCTTATCCTCTGATGCAGGAGCTTTACTTCCTGCGGAATGCCATGTCCAAAGACAGTATCCGGCTTGCGCTGAAAAGATTTCCCGAAAGCATCGGCAAGAGCGGCAATGGTGAGGTGCTGAAGAATTTCGCATCTACCCATACCCTCAAAACAGGCATGAAAGCCCCCGAAATTACCGGGAAAACGCTGGATGGGAAAAGCGTGCGCTTAAGTGATTTGAAAGGCAAACTGGTGCTGCTGGACTTCTGGGCCGGATGGTGCGGCCCCTGCCGCCAGAGCAACAAGCAATTGCAAAGCCTGTATCAAGCCTACAAAGCAAAGGGCTTCGAGATATTCTCTTACAACCTCGATACGAAGCGGGAAGATTGGGACAACGCATCAAAAACCGACGGGATCAGCTGGATAAATGTATCAGCACTTTCGGGGATGTACGGTCCTGTAGCGATTGCGTACAACATCCAGGGCTTGCCGCGTGCGTTCCTGATCGGGAAAGACGGCCTTATCCTGGAAATCATCAGCGGATATTCGGAGCAGCATCATGATTTGATGATGCGGTACCTGAACGCATTGTAGAGCGCGCTTCTTTATTGGATGTTCCCGCCCACCGGCAGCCCGCTTGGCACGGACGCGGGCACCTTTTTGTCGTAGTTGGGATCGTTCAGCGTATTGAGGAATTCCACGATAGTATTAATGTCTTTGAACTCCAACCGCACCGCCGCGGCCAATGGATCGAGCTGTGAGCGGTCTACCTGCGGGTTACGCAACGGTTTGCCGTGGAGGTCTTCGTAGAAAAACAGCACTTCGTTGAGGGTCTGCAGCTTTCCGCTATGCAGGTAAGGCCGGGTGAACCGGAGGTTGCGGAGCGTGGGCGTACGGAAACCATAGCTGCGTTGAAACCCGGAATCGGGTGCCGGCAGTTTTTCGTTGTCGGGAGCGCCCAGTACATGGGGCTTGAAGTCTGAAAGCATGGGCCCGCTATGACAGCGGGCGCAGCCGGATTGGATAAAGAGCTGCATACCTTCCACTTCGCGTTGGGAAAGCGCTGTGCGGTCGCCGCGCATGTACTGGTCGAACCGTGAATTCACGGCCGTCAGCGATCGCTGGAATGCGCCGAGGGCTTTGGTGATGTCGGTGAGCGTGATGTCTTTGCTTTCGGGGAACGCCGTTTTGAAAAGCCGCCGGTATCGAGGGATCCCGTTGATGCGCTGTATCACTTCTTCCGCAATCTGATCTTCACTGAAATCATGCCCGCGCATTTCTTCAAAAGTCTTTACCGGCATGGCGGCCTGTTCTTCGAGGCCTTTTGCGCGGAGGTCCCAGAACATGGGGGCTTCTTCCGGCGTATATTTCCCGTCGGGCCCGATGCCGTTGAAGGCCGTATTGAGGAGCGATTGGGAATTGCGTTTCGTGAAAGGGATGTGGTTGCCATCCCTGAAGCGCCGTTTTTCTCCCAGCCCGTTCCCGTTGACGCCGATCGACAGGTCGATGCTTTCCGCATACCCGAAATCTGGATGATGGCAGGTGGCACAGGCCACGTCTTTGCCGCCTGAAAGTACGGGATCGTAGAACAGGAGCCTGCCCAGCTCCACTTTTTCGGTGGTGGACGGGTTGTCGGCGGGCGAGCGGTAGGAGAGCGGCAGCGCATCGATGGTCCCCAGGCCGGGGAGCGCTCGTTTTTCGGCCACGGCGGTTTGGCCGGCGGGTTTGTCGGGCGAATGGCAGGCGTTGACGGTTACAACGCCGGCGAGCAGCATAATGGCATAACGGGGGCCTGGGCGCATAGGTTGCTTATCAGTTTGTAGCGGTCAAGATAATAAATAACGAGGAAAATATCTTTTATTTTCGGGAGTGGAAAACTGGCAGGTAGCCGGGATATAGCTGATCAGGTCACTCCAGCAGGGAGCCCGCGATCCTTTTGATATTCACCACCGTTTCATCGTCTTTTTTGACTGGCATGGCAACGATCCACCTGGCCGTTTCGCGGGCTTTTTCGGGGAAACCGGCTTTGAGATACAAGTCCATCAGGTTTTTCCGGTAAGTAAACTTATAAGGCACGAAATAGGCCAATGCGGCAGCGTTGGAGATGGCTGCTTGCATGTTCCCTCGGCTTTCATATGCCTGCGTCAGGGCGTTCAGCACGGCGACAGTGATCAGTCTGCTTTTACTTTCCTCCAATATTTCCACCGCCCTTTCATCCTGTTGGGAGAGTAGCAGGATGCCATAGTCGAGCAGGAAATGCGGGTTGTATGTCAACGCCGGGTAAAGCCGGTCGTAGGCGGCAACACGTTCTTTTTCAGTAATCATGACATCTTCCTGCAAACCATTCCAATGTTTCACAACCCGGTAGGTGTTTGTGGAAACGATCGTTACCGCCGGCAGCAAGGCGGCCAGGCCGAATTTCCCCCATCGCAAGCCCGGCAAATTGCATCTCCGGAATGTAAGCGGGGCGAGACCGGCCATGATCGCCGATACCAATACAAGGATCGCGTTCACATGCAGGGGATAGGAGAACAGGCTCATCACCAGCAGGATCAGCAGTGTGGATTGCAATTGGCGGGGAAGCAGCGCCTGCTGTTCGTGTTGACGGGATATCAGGCGCCAAATACCATACAACAGTACCGCGAGCCCCGGCAGCCCGGTTTCCGTCAGCCATTGCAACGGCTCGTTATAGGCGACATACACCTCATCCGCCGACAATACTTCCGATATCGCCGGCACGGGCAGCGATTCGAAATAACTAATCTGCCACGATGGATAAGCAACGGGAAACCGGCCATATCCGATTCCCGTCCAGATATATTCCTGCCAGTGCCCCAAAGAGATTTTCCAGATGATAAACCGCCCGAAAGCGGAGCCCGGCTTCAGGAAAATGAGCCCTGCTGCGAGTAAGAGCAGCACCACGACACCTGCCAACAAGATCCTCTTCCTGTGCTTCCGGCAAAAGGGGACATCCATCATCAGCAGGATACCATAACATGCCGCACCGATCATCGCCGCCCGCGACTGTACGATCAATACCAGTACTCCCGCTGCGGCAATGACCACCGCCTGTATCCCCCATTTTGCCTGCCCGTTTTTTATGTTGGCGGATACCCAATAGTGGACGAGCGGGAAATGCAGCACCAGGTAAATGGCGTACATCCCCGAATTTTCCAGGTGCCCCGTGATCAGCAGGGGCAAACGCCCGGAGCCAAAGTGGGTGAACAGCAAAGTGTATCCAAAACTTAACTCGATGAGGAAAAACAGGAGGATGATGGGAACGATGACTTTGCGAAATGCGGATTGTCCACCGAGCCTGAGCAACAGGTAAACCGACAACGCGCAAAAAGTGTTGACCCAAACTTCGTTATGCAGGTTATACCATCCGCTACCGGTTACAATCAGCACCTCGGAAACAACGAGCACTAACATCACAAGGCCATCCACGGTCACGTATTCCGGTCTCGCATGCCTGACCGCCTTATAAACTGCGAATAAAGCCGTTAAACCGGCGATGACCGGCAGCGCGAGGTAATGCCCGCCCTCCGGTATCTGCTGGTAGTTGAAAGAAAAAGTGTATTTATACAAAGCATAAAACATGCAGAGCATAAATACACTGGCAACGTATCCCAATTCCAGGGCTGCGATCAGTTTCCGGTTCAATTTCGGGAGTATTAGGATGGCTTCCGGTGGCGGAGGGCGAATTCCTCGACAACTTTGCCTTTCTCGCGGTCGAAGTAGATGTAAGGCATGATATAGGCGAAGCGCTGGTTGCCGGCGAGGCAAACGTCCAGCATCGGATAATGTTTACCGTCGATGATATAACCTACCACGTAACGTTGGGCCCAGTCGGCCTGATCGGCCGGTTTGTTTTTCGGGTAACGGTCGTAGTAATACCCGGCCGGCATGGCGAACACAGAATCTGCCGGCACCTGGTCGATGCTTTTATCGATGCCGTACAGCGCCTGGTACTGGATCCGTACGTCTACATCTCTTTCGCCGAGTTTCCGGGCCATGGCGGCATTGTCGAAATAAGATGCGAGCACCTTGTCGTACAGCGGCGCTTTGGAGGGCTGGAGGTTTTCTTCGGGCAGCCGGAGATCTGTAGGCGCGTCTTTCAGGAAGCGGTACAACTGGTGGATGGGGGCTTTCGCGTCATCCTGGCTATACCCTTCGAACCGGATCTGCGCCATCGCCGCCTTTCCGGCGGTCATCAACAGGATACAGGCGATGAGGAATTTGTTGGGTGTTTTCATAGTTTGAAAATTAGGTGATCAATTGCCTCTCCATTCCCATAGCCAACCATAAACAGCCGGGCTGAACACGATGAACAAGACCATGGGCAGGGTCAGCGCACAAAAATGGACGATGATGGCCGGTCGGGATAAGGTTTTGCGGCGCGCCGCGATCCACATCGTTCCCGCAACGAAATGGACGAGCATGCAGCCTGCCATGAGCAGGCCATGCCCGGTAGGGTTTGGGGATTTTTCGAAGATGAACTTCAACGACGTTGCCGCGAAATACACCCCGAAAATCCCCAAATGGATCATGAATATCCGTAGTCCTTTCTTCACAAGCGTTTTATTTAGTTACACTCTCCGCCGCTTGTTCCGCCATTGGCGTCCACACCCACCGTAATGTACGGGGCCATGGAGCCGCCGGCCGTTTTCAGCTGGTTCAGCGCCTTGTACAATCCGCCGGGCGTTGTTTTGTAATTGACACCTGCCGGTGCCACATGGTCGGGGATGCTCAGCGGGCTGAAACCGGGGACCGATACGGAGTTGAAAATATCGACGGCGTAGTCTGTGCAATTATAATCATTCAGATCATATGAATTAGCGGATTTTGTCAATGCCGTAGACGTGGCGTTGTTGAATTGCGCCTCGGTCATACTGGGGATGGTGATCTTCGCATTGTATTCGTGCGAGGCGTCGTTCACGATTTTGCTGGTCACGTTATCGAAGGTGATGCTTTTGAGGCCGTTTGCGGGATAGAAGCCGAAGGTCTGGCTGACGGTTGTGGAGCCGTTGGTTTTCGTCAGCGTTACGAACGCATGGCCGGGATTGGTGCCATAGAGCACGGTGCTGGGATTGCCGTCTTCCGGGATGTCGGTATAGACGGTCATGGAATAGGTGGTGCTGGCGTTGGTGGGCACGTTGCCGAAGCAGTTGATACGTTTGTTGAGATCAATGCTGGGGCCGCTGAGGATTTCCACGGGAGCCAGTTCCACTACTGCGGAAGAACTGCCGCCGCCACCGCCGCCGCCATATCCGTAGATATAGGGATCGGTAGTTTGATAGGTGTAGGTGTAAGACGGGTTTTGGTTGAAGTAATAGAACAGGCTGAAATAGCTTACGGAGTAATTGTTGTAGTACCCGACTACCGTTACTTCCGGGAGCCAAATCCCTTCTTCGGAATCCGGACCGGAAATCCTCGCGCCGGTGGATGTTTTCAGGCGTTCGCCATTGGGACCGTACCGCAATACGGTCGTTTTCGATTTTCCGTTGACGGTGCTGTTGACTTTTGTAACGCGGCCTTCCGTGAAGGAAACGTCCGAGCGTTTGTCCCCGGAAAAGGAACGGGTAGCGAGCGTACCGTTTTTGCTGGCGCTTGCATTCAGTTCGGATACATCCACCCAGTTGCCGGTAAGGCCCGTGGCGGTTTTGCCGACTACGGCGAACTGCTTGCCGTCTTTCCCTTTCACATTGAAGCGTACGCCGATCACTTCTGTTTCATTCTTTTTCATGAGGGAATAACCCTGGAGGTCCAACGATTCGAACTCCGACGCGGAAACCTGCCCCCTCAGGAAATTCGCCGCTTCGCTTACGAACGGGTCTTTAAAGGATTCGGGGGTGAACGGGGCTTCGTTCTTTGTACAGGCGAAGTAGGTGACCAGTACGAGTGCGATTAATGGTAACAATACAAATTTCTTCATAATTGAGGTTTTGGCAAAAGTATAGTCGGGAAGGGGTTGAAATATTTGATAAAAATCAATATTTCAACGGCCGGGTAACGATTACATTCATATCATGAAATACTTCCCTGTTTGTTTGCTACTGTTGTTTTCATGCATGGCTTGCGGCCGGCGCAACGGTTCGCCGGACGTACGCTCCCTCGAAAAACGCTACTCGGCCAACCCGGCGGATTCGCTGAAGCTGGAAGCCCTGCATTACCTGCTCCGGGAGATGCCCGGCCAATGGTCGGACCAGCCTGCGATCATAGACGCTTCCAGCGGAAAACCCACCCATTACCCCATAGATTCCTTTCACAACGTGGAAAGTCTTTTATCATTTTTGCAGGACCGGCAACTGGAAGCCGGCGGTATCCCGGAAAAAGATGCGGCCTTCATCCGTCCCGAATTCCTCGAAAGCGAGATCGATGCTGCAGTGGCCGAATGGAAGCGGTATCCCTGGAACCAGGATATCCCGAAAGAGGTATTCCTCGATTATCTGTTGCCTTACAAGGTCCACCAGGATTTCCCGGACAACTGGCGCGCGTCTTTGCGGCAAAAAGCCGATTCCCTCGTGAAGGCCTGGGAGGAAAAGAACCGCAAATCGCCGGGCGACAAGTTCCTGACCAGCAGCAAGGAATTTTATTACGACCTCATCGTGAACACCGCGTCCCGCTGGTTCAGGTATGGGCCAGACCGCATCCGGATCACGGAAGACCCTTCCTACAAAGAGTTGCTGCTGACCGGGGAAGGCGGATGTAAAAAGGGCTCCTTCTTTAACGCTTATGCATTGCGCAGCACCGGCATCCCCGCCACCGTGGACATCGTGCCTTTCTGGGGAAGCAAAAACGGCAGCCATGCCGGCGATGTTTACTGGAACAACGAAGAACGGAAAATGACACCGGGGCCGGGCCGGCGGTTCGACAGGGCCGCGAAGGTCTTCCGGCTTACATTCCGTAATCACGGCAGCTGGAGCCGGCAGATCAAGCCGCATGTGCAGGAGAAGGATTTTCTGCTGGATTTTCTCCGTAATGATCAGTGGGTCGATGTAACGAAGGAGCATAATCCCGTCGGGGATGTTACCCTGCCCATCGGCAATACCAGTGCGGGTATCGCGTATATCTGCGTGTTCGACTATGGGGAATGGGTGCCCGTGTATTGGGCGCCGGTGCGCAATGGCCAGGTGACATTTCCCGACATGGGGCGCGACATCGTTTATCGCCTGGCTACTTTCACGGATGCGCTGCAATTCAGCGGCGGGATATTCGTCCTGGACTCCGCGGGCAGAACGGTGCAGCCCCGTCCCGATCCGCAGGCGATACAAACGATGGTCCTAGGAAAACTGAATACCGGCAGCGAGCAGTGGGTCCGCAAGCAGGGGAAATACACGTTGCTTGCGCTGGGGGAAGACAATAACTGGCACGAAGTCGCCGAAAAGTCCTGTTCGCGGGATTCCGTCATTGAATTCCGGAATGTGCCGTCGGGCGGCCTGTACCGGCTGGTGGAAACGGGCGGCCCCAGGCGGTTGGAGCGGATATTCGCGTACCGGAACAACACGCAGGTCTGGTATTAGATACTGGAACGGATGCGGCTGAGCGTTTCCATGTTGATGCCGAGATAGGAGGCAACGTGTTTGAGCGGGGCGCGGCGGATGATGTCTGGCTGCGTTTCCAGCAGTGAGAGGTATCGGTCGCGTGCGCGTTCTTTGCGGAGGGAGTAGAGTCGTTCTTCGCTTTGGATGTAATATTTGGTGGTGAGGACGCGGCCGATCACGTTAAATTCCAGGTGTTTGCTGTAGATGTCTTGCAGTTGCTGGTAGGTGATGCCATGGACGAGGGTGTCTTCCAATGCTACGATGGATTCTTCGCTGGGGGTTTGCATATAGAAACTTTTGGCGGAGATGATCACGTCGTTTTCTTTCATGAACCAGGACGTGATTTTTTCACTGTTTTTTTCGTAGAAGCAGTGGAGCATGCCGCTTTCGATAAAATAAACGTGTTCGCATACTTGTCCCCGTTTGAGCAGCGTCGTTTTTTTCGGGACCTCTTTTGTGACGAGGATTAACTTCAGGTGCTGCTCGAGTTCGGGGGACATGGGGTGTATGCTATTCAACAACGGAAATAGCTTATCATACATATCGGGTCGGGTTTCAACTAAATTAGGAATAAATTTTCGTTTTTGGTGTGGATGGGAGGTGAGGGGCGATGTGAAGGTGGTGATTGTGTGGGGGAAACAACAAAGGCCTCCTCGCGGAAGCCTTTTCGTTTTTATTGTGGGGTCGAGTAAGAGATTTATTATTATATATTTTATAAAATTTTTTAATTAAAGAAGCTGTGTTAGCAGTTGCTGTAATCGTAAACAAGAGAGCAATTATATTGTAAACAAAGATGTCGAATCAATAAGAGGCTTAAAATCAATAATATTTATTAAATTAGGTGTGATTCAGATAATCCCATGGAACTATGAAAATTAAAGCAAGTTGGGGAACTCCCATGAAATTGAAGTCCAATTTGAAGGAGAATCGCATATATTGGGCAGATACCGATAAGATCCCGGGAAAGCCGGGTTGTTATTTCTTCTACAACCAACATGGCAATAATATTCGTATAATGTATATTGGCAAGGCTCAGAATCTTAAGAAAAGGGTAGAGCAGCAATTCTTGCGTAATGTGCCGCTTATGGTAGGGATGAGTAATTTTCTAAAGGGAAGTAAAATGCTTATGTTTTGTGAAATGGAAGGCAAGGCTGATAAAAGACTTGATATTTTGGAATCTCAACTTATCAAAGCTGCAACTTTAGAAGGGCATGTTCTACTTAATATTAAGGGGACTAAGAAAATTATAAAGCATGTAATAGAATTTACTAAAACTAACAGGTCGTCAAATCAAGTATTCAAAAAATACATGAATGTATTATCTTGAAGTTAAGCGAAATTATTCTGGGATGGATAAAATGGTTCAAGTGGCCATCAAATAGTTAATTGAACTATCGCAGGCTATAGTTCAATTAACTTACCTTAATTATCTTTTGAATGTAGGTGTCAACAAAAGAAATTTTCTAGCTAGTATAGCTGACAATATGATAAAGTTGATTACTTGGCTATCAATTTTTGGAATTATGAGCTTCTATTTCCTTCTTTATTTTTAAGGCTACTTTCGGGAGGTTTTGAAGAGTAACCAATTCAACCTCAGTTTTTTTATCATGATATTTTCCAAGCTTTTCAAAAATGAAATTCTTGATCTCTTTATTTGATTCTGGAATTGCACTAAGAATATAAAGTGTAACAGGTTCCTTGGAAGTTTTCAATTCGTCAATTTTACCAACCCACTTGTATACTTTATTTTTTATTGTGTCAGTTCGTGTTAAGTTAAAAGAAACAGATTCAAAGAAATTCCATTTCCCATTTTTCCATGCCTTTTCAAATTCAAGTTCGTCATTGCTAGTTTTGATAGTATGTGAGTGTAAATGCGATGAAATTCCCATGCTGTCGAAATACTCACGATACATTTTACTCCACACTTCTTTGTCGGAAATTGAATCCTTGATATCGTCATCTTCATTCTGTAAAATGAACCTTTTGAATAACTCGTTACATGCCTTTTCGATACTTAAATCAAACCCTTTTTTTGTTTCAGTAAAGAATAGTGAACTATCGTCCTTAGGTAGTATTTTTCGAGTAATTTCGTCGAGTTGGATAATTTCAGAAAATACCAATTCAGTTCTTAAACTTTTGGAAATATTGCTAGCTTCTACTTGTAAAGTTTTGAGAGTTTTTGACAAAAAACGAGAGTTAATATTGGGGAAAAGCGAAGAGGCACGAGAACCCTTAATTATGAATTTACTTGAAAGCTGTTTTTCAATTGGCTCAAAAACAATTATGCCAAGATTGATAAACTCACCATTTACCCTATCTGGCATAAAACGTAAGACTTGATATTGATAGGTTATCATGACATTATTAATTTTAATTCTTCCGTAAATTCTTTCTTGTTTGTTATTGTAGCTGAAATATAGTCTTTTATCTTGATGAAGTTATCTCCGTCTCGCCATTCATTTGGTATCAACTCCCATGCCTTATTCCAGAAATCCTCATCAATTGATTCAAGCTTTGTTTCAAAACTTTCAAAATCGTAGCCTTTTCCAGAAATAAGTTTGAGTAAACAATGGTTATTAATCCATTTTCGGTCACTTTCCCTAAATGTTCCAGGTTTGCCAGGAAAAATGTCATAGATAAATCCAAATGCTAGTTCGTGATCAAAAACCATAATCTCCGTCCCATTTGTTAGCATATTAGGTTTTAAATCCGTTCTGTCATTATTTTGAATTAACAAATCAAACAGAAATATGTTTTGGGCATGATTAAGTTGACTCTGATTCAAAGGTTGAGTTAATATCGGTACGAAACCAGCTTTTTCATATTTGGTGCCAAAATTGTAACCTATACTTTTTTGAGCAACGCCATATGCATCATTGCCAATCAGGAGGCTTAAAAATTCGGTAGAAATATCAATAATTGCAGGATGGAAAGTATTGATATCTAATTGTAATGCTATAAATGATCCTAATAGTTCTCGCATAAAAGCAAACCCCTGCATCCTTTCGGCTGCCCTTAACTTAACTACATAATCATCTCTATCTCCAGTCCTTTTATCTAAGCCGCTTATTAGGATTGGTTTATTCGCACTATTATTCAGATTATCATTAAAGTTTGTTGGATAGATTTCAGGTAGATAAAAGGAATCATCAGTAATTTTGGGCATTTATATTGTATTAATATATGAAAAATAATCCGAATAAAAAAGCCAAATTAAGAGTTTGCAAAGATAAAATAATTATCATTCGGTTCTCAATAATGTTTTAGAAGTTAATGAATATTTACAATTGACTATCAGAGATTTGCGTTTTTGAGTTTATTGTTGACTATGAGTAATCGAAATCGCTTTAGTTAGTAACTTACTTTGTTATCCTGGCATTATGTATTCTATGCCACTCTGAACGATCTTTTCTTCTCGCCGCAAGTACAACAGGCCATTATTGAAGTCAGTGAACAGGAAATATGGGAAGCCCTGTAGCACGGGGCCACCGTATTAAACGTGAATCAAACTGAACTGGCAGACATACAATAGAGATTAGTCAAGCTGGAAGAACACTGTATAGATATTAAAATCGAACTGATCACATATAAAAAAAAGGTTTTCCAATTTGTCCTACCACGATATAGACCTTCAAGCCCAGAAAGGGAAACCGTATGCATCTAGTGGAGATATAACGGCATAAAAAGAAAAGCAGTTCGCTTACTCACTAAATTAAAAACTAGTTACGATAAATGAGATATTCGAGGGAATTATAAGTTATATAAGTGGAGTTCCAACTTGGATCACTTTTGGTGGACATCGATGTAGAACTTTCGGGGGCATCCCGCGCTAATAGATAATTACCAGAAAACAAAAGAAACGGGTTGCCCCGATATAGAGCAACCCGAAAATCTTGAGGAGGTTATCCCCGATGGTACCCGGGACGGGGGTCGAACCCGTACTCGCCTTGCAGCGAACAGGATTTTAAGTCCGGCGTGTCTACCAATTCCACCACCCGGGTATCCTCATTTGTAAATGTAAAGAAACATCCACAAATATCTGTAAACAAAAATTCCAAACCGCTTTGCAACAGTTTGGAACTTCTGATTTCTGAGCGGAAGACCGGGCTCGAACCGGCCACCCCGACCTTGGCAAGGTCGTGCTCTACCAAATGAGCTACTTCCGCTTGATTATTTTTATAAGAACTTTTTTCGTTGGGATTGCAAAGATAGGAATTGTTTTAATTCTGCAAAATCTTTTTTCAATTTTCTGCGAATTCATATTTGTACGCGATCCGCCCGAGCAGCTCTAACCCTTTGCCATAGCAGTCTTCACGCAACGGCAATCCCTTCGCGTCGTACGCGTATTTCCAGATGAGGTAGTCGCCCGTCTCTACCGTCACCACCGTCATCGCCGCCAGTTTTCCATCGGCGCCATATTCGAAAGTATAATCGGGCAACATCCTTTTGCGGGAAGGATAATAGCGCAGCACATCCGTCAACCGGCCTGCCGCGTCGTAGTTGTAATAGATGCGCTGGCGGCCGGGCTCCATTTCCTCCGTTACCCGTCCCGCACTGTCCGTTTTAAACATCACGATCACCGAATCGGGCCCGCCTTTCTTCAGCACCATCCGCTGCAACCTGCCGGTGGAATCGTATTCATAGCGATGGCGCTCCTGCATGCGGTACTTGTCTTCCCGCCCGCGAACGCCCGACTCCACTTCGGCCAGGAGCCCCTGTTCCGTATAGCGGTATTGAACGGTGGTAATGGCATTGTCGGTACTGTCTACCGTCCGCGTCAGACGGCCGTTGCCGGCAAAGGTGCTCGTCAGCACCGACCGGCCGCTGTTGCGGCTCTGGGTCACGGCTTTGAGCTTCTGATAAGGGGGCTGCGTGGTACGCACGCAGATGAAATCGTTGTCGGTTTCCTGGTTGGCATCCAGCGAGCGGACGATCTGGCCCGTCACCTTGTTGGCTTTGAACTGCGCCATGGTGGCAGCTGTCTGGCCCGTGCTGATGACGTCCTGGTAATAATGCTGCCCGCGGGCGGCGCCGAGGGCAAGGGTAAGGCATATGGTAGTAAGGATGCGCATATCTCGATTGTCAGTGTTCGCAAATGTACAAACGTTCGCGGCTTTGCAAAACGTATGTCGGGCAGATAAAATCAAATTGGTTATATTTAACATACTTAACCTGACTTCAACCCTATCGTGAAAACGCAACACCTCCGGCAGGATAAGACCTGCCTCAACTGCGGCCACCCCGTGCCGGACCGTTTCTGCGGCCATTGTGGCCAGGAAAACGTGGAAACCCAGGAGTCTTTCGGGCACCTGGTCAGCCATTTTTTCCAGGACATCACGCACTACGACTCCAAATTCCTCCTCACCCTTAAATTCCTCTTTTTCTACCCCGGCCTGCTCACGCGGGAATACATGGCGGGCAAAAGGCTGACGTACGTCAACCCCATCCGGCTCTACGTTTTCACGTCCTTCGTTTTCTTCCTCATGATGGGGCTCACGGGGCAGCACGATAATCCCTACGAGCGCACCATGGAAGTGGAACAGAAGCGGAAACTGGACTCGATGTACCAGGTGTCGCAAAGGCTGTCCAAATCGATCGAAGAGGGGAAAGTGCCGGCAAAGGACACGTTCAAGGTGCGCACACAGGCCGAGATCCTCCGCATCATGGGCGACGAATCCATCCGCAATTCCGCCCATCTGTACGACTCCGTCCAGCAGTCGCTGCCGCCGCAGCTCCGGGAGCCCTGGTGGGAGCGGAAGATGCAGACGCGCGTGCTCCAGATGCGCGACCGGTATGGGGGAAATATGGATAATGTGCTGGAAGACAAGCTCGTCCATCATTATCCCAAGCTCATGTTCCTGCTGCTGCCGTTCTTTGCGCTGCTGCTGAAATGGTTCTTTTCCCGCAAAGGCTGGATGTATGCCAGCCACGCTATTTTTTCCATCCATTTCCACACTTTTATTTTCCAGTTCGGCATTATCGGCATCCTGCTGAACCTGCTCATCCACAATGATTCGCTGTACGCATGGATGGTCCTGCCGGTGTACGCGTATTTCGTTTTCGCGCTGCGCAACGCTTACCAGGTCCGCCTTTCGACGGCCTTCTGGAAATCGCTGGGGATCGTGGCGGCGTACGCCATCGGCACGGCGCTCGTAGGGCTCGCCTTTATCGTCCTGATGTTCGTGATTTCGTAGGGGCGGAAGGGAAAGGTATCAGGGAATGGTCATTTTGTCTATCTTTGACCCCGCCTTAACCTGTCTCAGCTTACACGTGAAAACACAACACCTTCGGCAGGACAAAACCTGTCTCAACTGCGGGCACGAAGTGCCGGACCGATTTTGTGGCCATTGCGGCCAAGAAAACGTGGATACCAAGGAGTCGTTCGGGCACCTGGTGGGCCATTTTTTCCAGGACATCACGCATTATGATTCCAAGCTCCTCCTCACGCTGAAATATCTCTTCTTTTACCCCGGAAAGGTAACGAAGGAATATATCGCAGGGAAGCGGCAGACGTTCGTGAACCCCATCCGCCTGTATGTTTTCACTTCATTCGTGTTCTTCCTGCTCGCGGCGATGACCACCAGCCATCACGATCCGTACGCCCGGGAGAATTCGCATGAAAAATCGACCCAGAAAGCCGTATTTGGCGGCCTGGTCAATACCGCGGAAAAGATCCGTGGCAGGCTCGATTCCGGTAAAATAGCGCCGGAAGACACGGCGAAGGCTTTTGCGGACGCGAATGCGCTCGCGCTGATCGGACAGGATTCGCTGGACAACGCTGCCCATGTATACGATTCCCTCCAAAGCACATTCACCAAAGAGCAACGCGATAACTGGTTCAAACGAAAGACCATCATCCGGTTCCTCCAGTTGCGCGACAAATACGGCGTCAACGTAGGATATGCGATCCAGGATAAATTCCTCCACAGCTATCCCAAAATGTTCTTTCTGCTGCTGCCGTTCTTCGCGCTGTTGCTGGGCTGGTTTTTCCGCCGCAAAGACCTCGTCTACGGCGATCACGCCATCTTCTCCATCCACATGCACACGTTCGTGTTCATGCTGGGGATCCTCGCCATGCTGATCGGAATGCCCTTCCACGGGTTCGATTATTACGAATGGCTGGTGTTGCTCATCTTCATTTACCTCGTATTATCGCTCCGCAACACCTACCAGGTTTCCTTCGGTAAGGCGCTGGTCAAATCTATTGGTGTGCTGATAGCATATGCTTTAGGCTCGGCGATCGTGTTATTGTTATTCCTTTTCTTTATTTTAGCAATTACATAATCAGCTCAAAATCATACACCAATGACCCCCGAATTCATCATCGTTTCGCCGCAGGAGCGGCCACATATCGCGTACGTGCAATTGAACCGGCCGAAAGAACTGAACGCGCTCAACCTCCAGCTCATGCAGGAACTGCGCGATGCGCTCCAGCAGCTGGATGCCGACGAAAACGTCCGCTGTATCGTGCTCGGCGGCAACGAAAAAGCCTTCGCCGCAGGGGCCGATATCAAGCAAATGGCCGGCCGCTCGGCGATCGATATGTATAATGTGGACCAGTTTACCATCTGGGACGGCATCAAGAAAGTACGCACGCCCATCATCGCCGCCGTCAGCGGCTTTGCGCTGGGAGGCGGTTGCGAACTGGCCATGCTCTGCGATATGATCGTAGCCAGCGAATCGGCGAAATTCGGCCAGCCGGAAATAAAAATCGGCGTGATGCCCGGCGCCGGCGGCACACAGCGCCTCACCCGCGCTGTTGGCAAAGCACTGGCGATGGAAATGGTACTGACGGGAAAGTTCATCTCGGCGACGGAAGCCCTGCAAGCCGGCCTCATCAACCGCATCGCACCGGTAGAACTGTACCTGGAAGAAGCCTTCCGCCTCGCAGCCGAAGTGGCGAAGCAAAGTCCGCTGGCCGTGAAAATGGCCAAGGAATCCGTGCTCCGCGCGTTCGACAGCACCCTGGAAGAAGGCCTGCATTTCGAAAGGAAGAATTTTTACCTCCTCTTCGCGTCGGAAGACCAGAAAGAGGGCATGAAGGCTTTCATGGAAAAAAGAGAGCCCGTGTTCACAGGCAAATAACCATATAAAAATCAAACGAGTATGCAACCATTTGAAGAATTACTGAAAAACAACCGGGAATGGGCCGCCAGGATGGTAGAGCAGGACAAGGATTTTTTCAAGCGCCTGCAAGACCAGCAAGCCCCCAAGTTCCTCTGGATCGGTTGTTCCGACAGCCGTGTACCGGCAGACCGGATCACTAATACCGAGCCGGGCGAGATCTTCGTGCACCGTAATGTCGCCAATATGGTCGTGCATACCGACATGAACCTCCTCACCGTGCTCGAATACGCCGTGAAAGTGCTGGAAGTGGAACATATCCTCGTAGTAGGCCACTATGGCTGCGGCGGGGTAAAAGCGGCCATGGGCAACCAGAACCTCGGCATCATCAATCCCTGGCTGAAGCATATCAAAGACGTATACCGTTTCAATAAAGACGAGATCGACGCGCTGGAAGATGCCGATCAGCAGGTAGACCGCCTCATCGAACTGAACGTGAAAGAGCAGGTGATGAACCTCGCCAAAACGATCACCGTCCAGGAAGCATGGCACAAACATAAAAGGCCTTACCTGCATGGTTGGGTGTATGGGTTGAAAGACGGGCTCATCAATCCCGTGTTCGACATGGACCCCGGCACGCATATTGATCCGCTGTACGAGTACCACCTCTAAAGCGCAGCATATGAAGTACGGATTTCTCCTGGCCGTAACCCTCGTGGCCGCCTGCCAGTCGCAACAACCGGAAAAGAGCGGCGCGCACGCGCCCGATTCCGTGGTCATGACGCCCACCGATACGATGATCACCCTCACGGACACCGCCGTGATCCCCGCGCTGGTGGAGTCCTGGAAATCGTTCGAGCAATACAACGGGAAATATGCGGCAGACGTAAAGCTGCTGCTGAAACAGCCGTTGAAGGACCGCCTGAAAGCGATGCTGGGAGCGGAGGAAAAGGATTTTGTGGTCCGCTACGGCACTACGCCGCCCATCGAAGTCGAAAACAGCGTGCTGTTCAATGAAGGTTGCCAACCGCATAACTGCACCATAGAAGAAGCCGCGATCGCCATCGATATGAAGAAAGACGTGATCTACGTCGGCATAGCGCGGAACAAGGTGGTGAAGCTGTACGGGGAAAGAGGCGATTCCGCCTACCCGGAAAAGCTGCTGCAATGGATGATGAAATTCGAATCAGCACCATAAAAAAAGCCCGGTAACGATCGTTACCGGGCTTTTTTTATTTCGATTGGATTACTTGAATTTGGTTTTCAGCGCCGCCAGTTTGGCCTGGAAATCGTTCAACGGCTCTTCCTTCGCGGGTTTGCGTTGTTCGCGCCGCTGTCCGCCGCCACCGCCCTGCTGGGGGGCGCTGCTGTCTTTCATGGACAGCGAGATGCGTTTGCGCGCGATGTCTACCTCCAGTACCGTTACCGTTACCTTCTGGTTGAGTTTCACGGCTTCGTTGGGGTTGCTGATGAACTTGTTGCTGAGGTGCGAAATATGCACCAGGCCGTCCTGTTTCACGCCGATGTCTACGAAGGCGCCAAAGGCGGTGATGTTGGTCACCACGCCGGGGAGCGTCATGCCGGGCTTCACGTCGTCCATCGATTTGATGCCTTCTGCGTATTCGAAGATGGCGATCTCGTCGCGGGGGTCGCGGCTGGGCTTGGCAAGCTCCTTGAGGATGTCTTCCACGGTCAGCTGGCCTACTTCTTCGGTGATGAATTCCTTGACGTTGATCTTTTTGCGGAGATCGTCTTTCCCGATCAGTTCCGCCACGGTGCATTGCTGTTTGGCGGCGATGGCTTCCACGAGGGCGTAGCGTTCGGGGTGAACGGCCGAGTTATCGAGCGGGTTGTCGCCGTTTTCGATGCGGAGGAAGCCGGCGCACTGTTCGAAGGCTTTATCGCCCAGGCGGCTCACTTTCTTCAGTTCCTGGCGGTTTTTGAAAGCGCCGTTCTCTTTACGGTATTTCACGATGTTTTCCGCCAGGGAAGGGCCGAGGCCGGAGATATAGGCGAGCAGGTGTTTGGACGCGGTGTTGAGGTTCACGCCCACGTTGTTCACGCAGCTCACTACCACGCGGTCGAGGCTTTGTTTCAGGTGGCTCTGGTTAACGTCGTGCTGGTATTGCCCTACGCCGATGGCTTTCGGGTCGATCTTCACCAGTTCGGCGAGGGGATCGATGAGCCTGCGGCCGATGGATACGGCGCCGCGGACGGTAACGTCGTGGTCGGGGAATTCTTCGCGGGCTACTTCGGAAGCGGAGTACACGGATGCGCCGCTTTCGTTCACCATGAATACGTTCACTTTCTTACCGAAATCGATTTTTTTGATGAATTCTTCGGTTTCGCGGCCTGCGGTACCATTGCCTACGGCGATGGCGGCGGCGTCGTAT
This sequence comes from Chitinophaga sp. NPDC101104, assembly GCF_050277495.1. Taxonomy (NCBI): domain Bacteria; kingdom Pseudomonadati; phylum Bacteroidota; class Chitinophagia; order Chitinophagales; family Chitinophagaceae; genus Chitinophaga; species Chitinophaga sp. NPDC101104. The sequence continues at coordinate 630,907 of NZ_JBNNSF010000002.1, forward strand.
TTCTTTACCCAGCTCTTCAGCAGCTGTTCGGCCGCTTCGGATTTGTAGTTTTTCTCGAGGGGGAAGATGACGTCGTTATCGAGGAGGTTGCCCTGGTTGTCGAGCGCAACGGTTTTACAGCCGGTGCGGTACCCCGGGTCTACGGCGATCACGGCTTTGGGGCCGAGCGGCGCGGCGAGGAGCAGCTGGCGGAGGTTCTCGGCGAACACTTCGATCGCTTCGGTATCGGCCTTTTCCTTGGCGCCGGAGCGGGATTCGTTTTCCAGCGAGGGGCGGAGGAGGCGTTTGTACGCATCGTCTGCCGCTTTGGCTACCTGCTGCGAAGCGGGGCCGTTGCCGGTCACGAACTGCTTGTGCACGATGCCTTTGGCCTCTTCCTCATCCGGCGCGATGCTGCCGAACAGGATGCCTTCGGCCTCGGCGCGGAGGATGGCGAGCACACGGTGGGAGGGGATGGAGGTCAGTTCTTCGTTGAATTCGAAGTAGTCCTTGTATTTCACGCCTTCCGTTTCCTTGCCCTCGATCACTTTGGAGCTGAACTTGGCGGTATGGGTGAAGAGCTTGCGGAGTTTGTCGCGCAGCTCTGCGTTTTCGTTGATCCTTTCGGCGATGATGTCGCGCGCGCCTTTGAGCGCCTCTTCCGTGCTGGCTACCTGCTCGTTGAGGAAGGCTTTGGCGGCCTCTTCGGTGTCGCCGTTTTCCTGCAGCAGGAGGATTTCCGCCAGGGGCTCCAGGCCTTTCTCGATAGCCTGGGTGGCGCGGGTCTTGCGCTTGGGTTTATAGGGGAGATAGATGTCTTCCAGCTCCGCGAGCATCCAGGTGGCATTGATCTTCTCCTCCAGTTCCGGCGTCAGTTTGCCCTGCTCGGCGATGGTCTTGAGAATGGTGGCCCGGCGGTCGTCCACTTCCTGGTAGCGTTTGCCAAGATCCTCTATCTTTCCGATCTGCACCTCGTCCAGACTGCCCGTCTGCTCTTTCCGGTAACGGCTGATGAAGGGAACGGTCGAGCCCTCTGAAAGAAGGAGCATGGTTTTCTCAGCCTGCCCCATCGAAATGTTCAGTTCGGCAGAAATGAGCGCCACGTGTTTCGGATTCATATCTTACGTTTTGTGATTTTTCTAAGGCCGCAAATCTAAAGAAATTGCCTGTTCAACCAAGAAAAAGAAATTAACACCATCGCCCCCCGCCAGCCCCCAAATCCGTATTTTCCATTATTTTTCCGTTTCTTAGCAGCGGAACATTCATATTTAAAATTATGCAGCCGGACCAAGCTTTTAACAGATTATTGCAGATTATGGACGACCTGCGGGAGAAATGCCCGTGGGACAGGAAGCAGACCATGCTGACATTGCGGCAGCTGTCTATCGAAGAACTGTATGAACTGGCCGATGCCATCACCGACGAAGACTATAAAGGCATTAAGGAGGAATTGGGCGACCTGCTCCTCCATATCGTGTTTTACGCCAAAATCGGTGCCGAAAAGCAGCAATTCAATATCACCGACGTCATCAACGGCGTTTGCGAGAAGCTCATCGCCCGCCATCCGCATATTTACGGGGACGTGAAAGTGGAAAATGAGGACGAAGTGAAGCAGAACTGGGAAAAGCTGAAGATGCGGGAAGGGAAGGAATCCGTGCTCAGCGGCGTTCCCCGCAGCCTGCCCGCGCTCGTGAAGGCGATGCGGCTGCAGGACAAGGCCCGCCAGGTGGGCTTCGAATGGGAAAACCGCGAACAGGTCTGGGCAAAGGTGGAAGAAGAAACCACCGAGCTCATGGAAACCGTGGAAGCCAACGATAAAGACCGCATGGAAGCCGAATTCGGCGACCTGATGTTCGCCCTGGTCAATTACAGCCGCTTCCTGGGGATCGACGCCGAAAACGCCCTGGAGCGCACGAACAAGAAATTCATCCGCCGGTTCCGCGGCATGGAGGAAATGGCCGGCGCTCAGGGCCGGAAACTCACCGATATGGACCTCGCCGAAATGGACGGCCTCTGGAATAAAATCAAGGAAGGCGAATAACAGACATGCTGGATATCAAGGAAATACGGCTATTCTTCCTGCGGAACGGCTACCTGCTCATCATCGCGGCCTGGCTGTTCACTTTCGCGTTCCTGTTCAATAACTACTGGAGCTACTATTCGTCCCCCCACGGCGTCCAGCGCAGCCTGGAAAGCGATATCCGCAGCCGGCAGTCCGATTTCCGGGAACTGACGGCAGACACGGCCATCGTCAACAGCCTCTTCCGCGGCGATTACAGCCGCCAAACCCTCGAACAGACCTACGGCGAAAGCTACCACCTGTTCGCCTACGACTCCGCCGATACACGGATGCAACTCGTTTTCTGGAGCACCAACACCGTGGAGCCCCCCGCCCCAGAAGCCACCCGACCCGGGGCGAGCTTCCGCAAAATGGCCAACGGCTGGTACGTGGTCCTCAACTACCGCGTGGCCCCGGGGAAATGGCTGGTAGGGCTGCTTCCCGTCAAAGAGGAATACGCCATCAACAACGATTACCTCGGCGCATCGTTCTACGGAAGGCCCGCCATCGGCCCGGAATACACCATTCAGCCCAAACCGCCCGGCCTTCCCGTGGCAGATATGGACAAGAACATCCTGTTCTTCCTCCATTACGACCCCAACAAGACGGAAGCCGCTCCCAGCCTGGCGAGCGTGCTGCTGCTCACTTTGGGCGTCATCTGCGTGTTCATCTTCATCAATCTCTTCGCCTCCCTCATGGCGCGCAAGCTCACGCCCATCTACGGGTTCCTCTTCCTGTTCGTGGTCGTGCTGTCGTTCCGGATACTTACGTATTTATATCCCTTCCCCATAGACCTGGGCACGCTGAACCTCTTCCAGCCCACGATCTACGCGAAAGACGATGTGTTCAAATCCCTGGGCGACCTTTCCCTCAACGTATTGTTCACGTTCTGGCTCATCCTCTTCTTCCGCCAGCACGTGCGCACCATCCACCCGCCCGTGCTGCGGAAAAAGTGGCAGGGATGGGTGATCATCGGCGCCGCGGGCCTGGGCATGTTCATCGCCGGGCAATTCCTCCTCGATCTCATCCGGAGCCTGGTGATCGACTCCAAGATCTCGTACGACGTAACCAACTTCTTCTCCCTCAACGAATACAGCGTGATCGGCAGCATGAGCCTCGGTTTCATCGCCATCAGCTTCCTGTTCTTCTCCCAGATCGTCAACTATCTGCTTAACCAGCTCACCGATTTCCAGTATAAAACGAAATACATTTCCCTGGCGCTGGTGGGCCTCATCTGGCTCGCGTTCCGCTACAACCTGCCCGATTTCAGCGCGTCGGTAGTGCTGATGCTCTGGCTGCTGGCTTATGTGGCCATCCTCGACTGGCTGGAGAACCGCTTCAGCAACGCTTCCGCATCGCTGCCGTTCATTATGTGGATGCTCATGATGACCGTCACCACCTCGGCGGTGCTCGTTTATTACAACAACCAGAAAGAGCTGGGCACACGCTTGCGCGTCGCCGAAAACCTGTCCAAACAGCGCGATCCGTATATGGAAACGCTGCTCAACGACGCGGGCGACCGGCTCGCCAGGGACCCCGACGCACAGGCGTTCTTCCGCCAGCCTACCCGCGAAGGCCGCCGCAAGCTCGATGCCTTGCTGCGCGAGAAATACTTCGCACGGTATTTAAACCGCTTCAACGTTCTTTTCTATACCTACGACGCCGAAGGCGAAATCCTCTACAACAACGAAGGCGTGCCGTTCAACGATCTGCAGAACCGCATCATGGGCAACACCCTTTCGCATGTGTTGGGAGAAGACCTTTATTACGACGAGCGCAGTTTCCGCGATTACAGCTACATCGGGAAAAAAGAATATATCGGTGGAGAAGGGCCGATGGGATACCTTTTCTTCGAAGTCCGCTCGGAGCCCGAGATCGCGCAGCAGGACAGGCTGTACCCGGAACTGCTCATCGACGGTAACCGCCTCGACGGGCAGGAGAATACCGACCAGTATTCCTGGGCGGTGTACGACAAGATGCTGCTGGTCACCAATCACGGCAGTTTTCCGTTCAAGACCCGTCTCGGTGCCGCGGAAACGCCCGTTACGGATGTGGTGTATGAGGATGACGGCGGGTATTCGCTGCTGTATTACAAAGCGTCGAAAGACAAGCTGGTGATGGTGGTGAAGAAAACCCGGATTTTCCTGGAGTTCATCACGCTGTTCGCTTATATGTTCTGCCTCTTTTTGCTGATCATCGCGATTTACAGCCTGGTGGATCTGCTGGTGAGGGCGCGGCTGCAGGTTGCCAGCCTCAGGGCGATGCTCAATCTCAGCATCCGTACCAAAGTGCAGACTACGATCATCTTCGCCGTTGCGTTTTCGTTCCTGGCGCTGGGGCTCGCTACCATCCTGTTTTTCATCAACCGGTACCGGGCGGAGAATGCGCAGAAGCTCAGCGAAACGGTGCAGAGCATCGGGAAAGACATGGAGGAAGTGTTTTACAACCATCGTCAGTTCGACGAAATGGGCATGATCTACGATTCCATTTTCTCTTCCCGGTTATCGGTCGCCGTGGGCGATATTGCGCGGGAACATAATGTAGACATCAATATTTACGATACGGGAGGGCGGCTCCAGCTCACTACGCAGCCGTTGATGATCGAGAAGGGGTTATTGAGCCCGGGGATCAATCCCATGGCGTATTACGAGCTCGCGCAGCGCAGCCGGATACAGTTCATCCAGGAGGAAAAGATCGGGCGGATGCGGTACATCAGCAGCTATGTGCCCATGCGCAGCCAGGGAGAAGTGTTCGCGTATCTGAACGTGCCCTACTTCGCCACGGAAAACGAATTGCGGCAGCAGATCTCCACTTTCCTGGTGGCGCTGATCACGATCAATGCATTTATCTTTTTGATGGCGGGCATCCTCGTGCTGCTGATCTCCAATACCATCACCAAATCCTTCTCCCTCATTACCGAAAAACTGCGCAGCGTGAACCTCGGCCAGCATAACGAAGCCATCAGCTGGGATAATAACGACGAGATCGGGCTGCTGGTGAACGAATACAACAAGATGGTGCAGAAGCTGGAAGTGAGCGCCGCCATGCTGGCCAAAAGCGAGCGGGAGGGCGCCTGGCGCGAAATGGCCAGGCAGGTGGCCCACGAGATCAAGAACCCGCTCACGCCCATGAAGCTCAGCATCCAGTACCTGCAACGCGCCATCGCCAACGATTCGCCCGATGTAAAGGCGCTTTCGCGGAACGTGGCCAACACGCTGGTAGAACAGATCGAGCACCTGAGCAACATTGCGTCCGACTTCGCGGCGTTCGCCCATATCACGAAAGTGAACAACGAAGTGTTCTCGCTCAGCGAAGTGCTGCAATCCCTCACATCGCTGTACATGAGCAGCCCGGAATGCCATATTTACTTCGGCCGGCAGGACAAACCTTACCTCATCGACGCCGATAAAACGCAGATCAACCGCGTATTTACGAACCTGCTGCAAAACGCCATCCAGGCCATCCCGGAAGGGCAGGAGGGCCATGTAGCCATCAGCATGAAGGAAGAAGGGCCGCATTGGGTGGTGGTGGAGGTGATCGACAACGGTGCCGGCATCACGGCGGAAGCGCAGGAAAAGATCTTCGTGCCCAACTTCACGACCAAATCTTCGGGCACGGGGCTGGGCCTGGCCATGAGCAAGAACATCGTGGAGCAGGCCGGGGGCGAGATCTGGTTCAGGACTTCCCCGGGCATGGGCACCACTTTCTTCGTAAGGCTGCCTTTGGTGGCCGACCAGCAAAACCTTCCGTACGCATAATCCCCGCATCCGTACAACATTCCCTGCAGGGAACGGGTTTACCTTGCAGTATGCGCCCACATCCCCTGATAGAAGAAATTTTGGGAATTTACCGCGCCCCGCTGGGCAAGGATTACGACCGTTACCGCAACCATGCGCACCGGGTGTACCTGGCGTGCCGCCAGCTGGACGCCGATCCCGCCCGGGAACGGCAATACGCTATCGCCGCGGCGTTCCACGACATCGGAATCTGGACGGCCGGTACGTTCGATTACCTGCCGCCTTCGGTGCGGGAGAGCCGCAGTTATTTGCTGGAACACGGGCTGGGGGCGATGGCGGATGAAGTGGAAGCCATGATCCTCTGGCACCACAAAGTGAGCCGGTATCCAACTGTCCGCTGGCCTTCGGTCGAGATTTTCAGGCGGGCGGACTGGATAGACGTTTCCCTGCAACTGAAGACGTTCGGTATCCCGAAACCCGTGCTGGCGGCCCTGGTGAGGGCATATCCGTTGCTGGGCTTCCATGGGTTCCTGCTGAGGAGGGCGTTGCGGCACTTCCTGCGGCACCCGCTGCGTCCGTTGCCGATGTTCAGGAGGTGAGCGGGGGCGCCGGAAAAACAAAAAGGGCCTACCCACCGGGCGGCCCTTCGAATATTTTTTGTGTCTTGTTGCGGGCGTAAACTACGCTTCCGGCGTAACCACGAAGCTTTCGCGGATTTTTTCCAGCAGTTTGGTCTGGATCATCTGTTCTGCGAGCACGATCATGTTGGAGAAAGCGCGTTCGCCGGAGATGCCGTGGCCGATGATAACGGGCTCAGACACGCCGAGAACGGGCGTACCGCCATATTGCTCGAAGTCGAAACGTTCGAGGTATTCGTCCTTGATATTGCGCCTTACGGCGATGTCATGGAACGATTCTGCCAGTTTGAGGACCACGTTGCCGGTGAAACCTTCGCAAACGATCACGTCTGCGGTGTTTTTGAAGACATCGCGGCCTTCTACGTTGCCGACGAAATTGATGAGGGGATTTTCCTTGAGGAGGGGATAGGTAGCCTGCGCGAGGAGGTTGCCCTTGCCTTCTTCTTCACCGAGGTTGAGGAGGCCTACTTTCGGTTTGTCTTTCCCCAGGATGTATTTGGAATACAGCGATCCGAGGATGGCGAACTGAACGAGGTTCTCGGGTTTGCAATCGGCGTTGATGCCCACATCCAGCAGGAGGCCGGTAGAACCGTCTTCCCGGGGAAGGATGGTGGAGATGGTGGGCCGTTGGATACCTTCGATGACCTTAATGGAATAAATGGCGCCTACCATCATGGCCCCGGTGTTGCCGGCGCTGATGAAAGCGTCAATCTTTTTGTTTTGAAGGAGATGAAAGCCGATGGAGATGGAAGAATGCGGCTTTTCTTTCAGCGCCTTGGTAGGATGTTCATTCATCCCGATTACCTGGGATGAATGAACAACGGTATATCTTGACTGGTCTAACGCTGCTTCTGCGAGGAGGGGTGTTAAGGCCTGCTCATCACCAATCAACATCAGATGTGCGTCAGATGCTTTGCTTAAAAATAACTTAACTCCTTTTACTGCTTCTGCGGGGGCATAGTCGCCACCCATCATATCAAGCCCGATTCTCATGAACTGTGTTTTGTCTGTGTGCTCGGGGGTAAAATTAGTAAAAATTATTATTTAGCAGCAGCTTGTTTTTCCAAAACAACTTTTCCTTTGTAGAACAGTTTGTTCTCTACCCAATGAGCACGGTGTCTCAGGTGCACTTCGCCGGTAGCGCTGTCGGTGCTTAAAGTTTCAGCAAATGCCTTGTAATGAGTTCTTCTCTTAGCTGATCTTTGTTGCGAATGTCTGCGTTTAGGATTCGGCATCTTATTTAATTTTTAAAATTGAATACGTAGTTGTTAATTATCTCTGAACTTTTCCAATCCTTTCCAGATCGGGTTGGTCTGCTGATCGCCCTGTTGTTTCATTTTTTCCAACATCTCGAGGACTTTCGGATCGCACCCGCTTTTCCCGCTGGCATCATCCGGATGGATGCGCTGCATGGGAATGGCCAGGTTGATGAACTCGTAAATGAAGTCGGCCACGTTCAAATGGCTTTCCGTACGGCTGATATAAGTCACGTCCGGATCTTCGTCCGCGTTCATCTCTTCCGGGTTGTCCACCAGCTTGATCACCTGGTTGAAATCGTCCCAGAGCTGGAGCTCGAATGGCTGTCCGCATCTGTCGCAAGTCACCGTCAATTTACCCCCCACTTCAAACTTCAGCAGGAAAAATCCCGCTTTCTTGTCCAATTGAAGGTTGACCGTGGCGTGACAATTCGAAAAGTCCGGCTCAGCACCCAGCTTCTCGAAAAAACTGTCGTCGATCTGATATTGGAATGTATGCACCCCTGGCGTCAGACCTACAAATGCTATGTCAAATTCGCGGAGATGCTTCATATCAAAATCCTCCCTTTTAGAGGGATGCAAAGGTAAACAAATATTTCCAAAAGCAAAAATTTCATACTTTTGTTGATGCACAAGCCCTTTTTATATATCAAATTATATAAAAATATCAGATATTTACAGTTAGCTAGTTGCGTCAAATTTTACTAACTTCATTTGCGCGCGCATCAACATTTTTTGCAAATGCCTTATGAAATCCTACAGTTCCCCCTATTCCCCGGATGATATGTCACAAAAAGGCAGAATAGGCCGGAAACAGCCACCGAACTCACTTACCATTGCCCCGCCCAACATCGGGGATACCCCCTCCATATTCGCACTTTCCATCGCCGTATTCCTCCGCAGCACCAACGCCGGCGTACTCGTCACCGATGAACGCCACCGCTTCGTCTGGGGGAACGACCAGTTCATGGACGTTTTCCAGGCCGGGAAGTACAAAGGTAACCAACTCGACCAGACATTCCGGGGCATGATCGCCTATTTTACGCCGCAAGTCTATGATGCTGACTCGTTTGAGTTGAAAATGAAAGAGTTACGGAAGAAGCGGAAACCCTATTTCGGGTGGGAGCTCCCCTTCCGCAACGGCAAAATCTACGAAATCAGCTACATCCCCGTGTACGACGGCCCCCGTTTCGCCGGCAGCATCTGGCAGATCGTAGACGTAACCCGCCACCGCCACGCCGATGAAGAGCTACGCCGCGTAGACGAGAAATACCGCGTCATCCTCGACAACCTCAACGCCGCCCTCTGCGAAACCGACCTCGAAGGCAATATCGTAAAGGTGTACGACAGCTTTTGCCGCCTTTCCGGATACAGCGAAGAGGAACTGATCGGTTATAACATCACAGACATCTTTGTGCCCGAAGAAAACCGGGAATATGCCCGCAACCTGCGGCGCTACCGGGTAGAAAAGAAAGTGGCCTTATTATATGATATGGAAATCGTGCTGAAGGATGGCTCCCGCAAATGGGTCATCGCCAGCTCGGGGAACATTTACGACCGCGACGGGAAAGCCGTCGGCGGAGTGGGCATTCATATGGACATTACCCCCCAGAAACAACTGCAGCGCGAGCTGGAATTGGCCAAACAGGCCGCCGAAGAAGCGCAGCGGACCCAAAAGGAGTTCCTCGCCAACATGAGCCACGAAATCAGGACGCCCCTCAACGCCATCATCGGCATGGCCCACCTCCTGGAAGAAACGGCGCTTAACGACGAACAGAAGGAATACATCAAGATACTCAAGCATTCCTCCGGCATCCTCCACGGCCTCATCACCGACATCCTCGACATTTCGAAGATCGAAGCCGGGAAACAGGAAGTGCATCCCCGGGAATTCGACCTCCGCGAGCTCGTACAGAGCATGAAACATACCTTCCAGATGAAACTGGGACAACGGCCCATCCAGGTGACCCTGGAGCTGGACAAGCGCATCGATTCCCTGCTGATCGGGGACGACATGCTGTTGAACCAGATCCTCATGAATTTGTTAGGTAATGCGGAAAAATTCACGAAAGAGGGAGAAATTGCCATCAAAGTGCAGCTGGAAGACGTCCAGGGCAACGCACTCTGGCTCCGGTTCCAGGTTTGTGACACGGGGATCGGCATCCAGGCAGACAAGCTCGAGCTCATCTTCCAGAACTACAAACAGGCGGAGAAAGACATCCGCGAGCGATATGGCGGCACCGGCCTCGGCCTGGCCATCGCCAAACAGCTGGTAGAGCTCCAGGGCGGGCGCATTTCGGTGGACAAGGGAGGAGAATACAACACTTGTTTTACCTTTACGCTCCCGTTCATCGACACCCGGCGGCCATTGGCGAGGCCCGGCGGGCAGGACGCGGAAAACAAATACGCCCGGATCGATTTCGGGCAGGCCAGGGTGCTGGTGGTGGAAGATAATCCCATGAACCTCAAGTACATCCTCAGCCTGCTCGAAAAATACAAGATCAACCACCAACTGGCCACCAACGGCCCGGACGCGCTGTATTTCCTGGAGTCGCGGCAGTTCGACCTCGTGCTGATGGACATCCGGATACCGGGGATGGACGGCTTTGAGCTGGCGCGCAAGATCCGGGAAGACGAAACGCGGCCCAACGTGGCCACGCCCGTGATCGCCACCACGGCCACCGCCATGCCGAGCACGCTGGCGTTGGCACGGAACATCGGCATCACGGAGATCCTGACCAAGCCCTATACGCCAGACCAGTTATTGCAGGTGCTCAACAAGTACCTGAACGAAGACGAAACCGAAATCATTATGGAAGTGCAAAATATAAGCGGATACGAATTCAACCCGTCTCTGGACGTAAAATACCTGAATACGCTGTACGAAAGCAACATCGGGTATGCCATCGACCTGTTCGACATATACGTGCTCACCATTCGTGAAGAACTCGCAAAGATCAGGAAAGTGGCGGATGCGGGCGATTGGGACACGCTCCGGTTCCAGGTGCACAAAATCAAGCCCAACTTCTCCATGGTAGGGCTGACCTGGATCACCACCAAACTGGAAACCATGGAAAACCTCCTGCGCAACAACGAAAACCTCGATACCCTGCCCGCCTTGCTGGGCGAGATCGTGGAAGAGGTAAACGGTTTCTTCCCCATCATCGAAAAAGAATTGCAGAACATGCAGGCCTTCATGGCCCGCGGCGGCCAGATCTAGTTGAACTGCTCCAGCGCATCTTTCACGTCGGAATAATAACTTCCGCCGAAAAGGTTGAGATGCACCAGCAGCGGGTACAACTGGCAAAGCGGCAACCGTTCCTGCCAGCCCTGCTCCAGCGGATGGATGGCCTGGTAAGTATAGTAGAATCGGGTATCGAACCCGCCGAACAGGCGTGTCATAGCCATGTCCATCTCCCGGTGCCCGTAATAAACGGCCGGGTCGAAGATGCAGGCGCGGCCGCCGGAAGACACGAGGAAGTTGCCGCTCCAGAGATCGCCGTGCAGCAATGCGGGCGGCTCTTCGGGGAACAGCTCCGGCAGCCGGCGGCAAACGCTTTCCAGCCGTTGCATGAGGGAGCTGTCGAGCCGGTGCGAATCGTACGCCATTTTCGCCAGGGGCAGGAGCCGGTTCATGGCGTAAAAAACGGCCCAGTTCGAATAAGGGGTGTTGTATTGCTTGATGGAGCCGATGTAATTGGAAGCAGGCAGCCCGAACCAGGGGCTTGTCTGCTGGTGGAGCCTCGCCACCGAAGCCGCGAAATTTTCCCAGAAATCCGGCGCCGCGGCGCCCTTCTCTACGTATTCAGTGACCAGGAAAGCACGGTTGCCGACGGTGCCGCTGCAAACGGGGCGGGGAACGGAAATCACTTCCGCCTGGCGCAATTCTTCCAGTCCGCACAATTCCCGCGCAAACATTTCAGGGTGTTTTACCGCATCGTTCAGCTTGAGGAAATACCGGCCCTGCGACGTATCCATGCGAAAAGTTTCGTTGATGTCTCCCCCGTGTATCCGCTCTGCGTGAATAATCTGTAATTTCACGGATAGTTGCAGGTGCCTGGTGAGGGACTTTTCAAGTTCCTGTTGAATGCTAAAGTCTAACATGTTCCTTTCTGCTTACACTAAAAATGGAAAAAGAATACCGGTTCGGAAAACCACTGATATCAATAGCCGTTGGACTGACGTGCATCGTCCTGCTGAGCTGGGCGGTCTCTTCGGACGGGTGGCTGGCAGGGATCTACTTTCATAGGTGGTACGATTTCATGAGTACCCTGTTAAGAAAATTGTTCGGTCGATTCACGGGCAGCATAGGCGATGTAATTTACTGCGTTTGGGTTATAATCGGCATTATTTTTTTGCTAACGACGATCTGGCGGCTATTTACCGGCCAGTGGAAAGCGTTGGGATACGGGCTCCTCAAAGCCGCGGCCTCCCTCTGCTGGCTGTATTTCACCTTCCTGCTGTTCTGGGGCGCTCATTATCAGCGCTCCAGCATGGTGAAAGACCTCGGCTTCTCCGTGCAGCCGTACACGAAAGCCGACCTGTACCTCCTGGCCGATACGCTCGTTCGCCTCACCAACCGCGACCGCGCGGAACTGGACGCACTGCCCGCTCCGCCAGACACCCTGCCGAGCCATGTGTTCGCCGACGCGGCAAAGGCGTATGACCTGCTGTCAAAAGACTTGCCGGAACTGCGGTACGCCCCGCCCTCCGTGAAAAGGTCCATGTTCGGGAAATACCTGAATTATCTCGGGGTAACAGGCTACCTGAACCCCTTCACCAACGAAGCCCAGGTAAATGTGACGGTCCCGGCGTTCCAGGTGCCGTTCGTGACCTGCCACGAGATCGCCCACCAGGTGGGTTTTGCGCCGGAAGAAGACGCCAACTTCGTAGGGTACCTGGCCGCAAGCCGGTATCCCGACCCGCGGTTCCGGTACGCCGCGAATTTCGAAATGCTGCTGTATACCATACGGCGACTGGCACGGCGAGACCCGCCGCTGTCGCGCCTCGTATGGAACAGGACGCATCCCGGCATACGGGCGGACGCGCAGCGGATCATGGATTTTTACAAACAGTTCGAAGGCCCGATAGACGATTACTCCGCCGTCTTCTATGATTCCTACCTCAAAGCCAACAATCAGCGCCACGGCATCCGGAGCTACAGTGAAGTGGTAGGCTGGCTCATGTCGTATTACCATATCAAGTGAACGGCGGAGCGCCGCTTCAATGGCCGTGCCGGCAATCGTACGTGATCGTGGTGGCAGTGATCGGTATGGTCGCGAAATTACCGTTGTAGCCATGCCTGCTGAAATCAGCTTCCACCGGCAACCCGAATTGGTTGTACGATTGCACGGAAATGGAATTGTTCACGCTGTAATCCCTGTCCAGGAACTGCCAGGCGGGATGCGTGCCGCGCAGGTTGGCCTTGTTGTCGTAGGTAAAAGTTTCCGTGGAGCTGGTACCGTTCGATTCCCGTACGATCTTTTCAAGATTCCCTGCGCTGTTGTACGTGTAATACGCCGTGACGAATGTGGCGAGGCCATAGAAGTCCGTGGATTTGATGATCCGGTTCCTGCTGTCGTATGTATACGTCGAAACATTGCCGACATACAATGCTTCCGCATGCGGCGGCGGCACCGGGATGCCGGGGCCGATGTAGCCGAACGAATAAGTGGTGTCGGTGACGATCCGGTTTTTCGTATCGAAATGATACCGGTGCCAGATTTCGAAATAGGGATTGGGCGCTTCATAGACGCCATAGAAATCTGTCATCCTGCCTTTACTGTCATATCCGAAAAAGTGGTTGGGCGCGCCCGTGCCTACGGAGCCGCGGATGATGCTTTTGGGATCGCCTTTCTGGTTGTAGGAAAAGACGAGCGAATCGCCGTTGTTCAGGCCCCCTTTCATCTTCACGATTTTGCAACCGCGGATCACGGGATACATTTCGTTGTACCGGTGGCAACCAGTGAGCCAAAGACTGGTGGCGATGATCAGTAAACAGATCGGGTTAGGGATGAGTGGTTTCATATGCATTGTTTTAAGGGTTACTTACAGGGAAATCCGAATTCGGCATGCGTGAACAGGCATGCAAGCATCAGTGAAGTTGCGTTCATAGAAAACTTTTGAAGGTTAATGACTACAGTGTAGAGGTATGCGGTAACAGGGAGGTGTGATGACGGGTTAACAGGAAGTGGCTTGGGGTCTTGTCTTCTACGCTAAATCTTCAGTAAGATGTTATAATGGGCCGGGCTATTGTATTCAAACATTGTACTGGCTTCCTGAAAAAGAGCTTAGCGAATATAGATAAAATCATCTTAAAACAATAGCCGTGATGGGGATTTATGGCTATTTAAAATTTATTCGGGGGACGATATAAGACTGACTGCTATGTGGTTGCAGGAATGAAGGGGCGGCGATGGTGCTATCGCCGCCGCCGGGGTATCAGTTCATCATCAGCACGTTCACGCTGCGCTGGAGGATGTTGAAAGCGATTTCGGCCATGAGGTTTTCGCGGTCGAGGGTGGGATTTACTTCCGTGATCTCGAAGCAGCAGATCTTGCGGTGCTGCATGAATTTGGAAATAAGGTCTTCGGCTTCTCGCTCGCGGAGGCCGTTGCTCACGGGGGTGCCGGTGCCGCGGGAGATGGAGGCGTCGAGGCTGTCCACATCAAACGAAACATAGATGTACTCGCAGTCGTGGAGATAGCGGAACACGCTCCTGGCCACGGCTTCGGCGCCTTTGCGGCGTACTTCGTTGGTGGTGATCACTTTCATGCCGTATTTGCGGATGAGGTGATCTTCTTCCTTTTCGTAATCGCGCAGGGAGATGAAAACGATATCTTCCGGGAGTACTTTCGGGGCGATTTTGCCGATGTTTTTCAGCGCGCCCCAGAGTTTCACGGTGTTGTCGTCTACTTCATGCACTTTATTCTCGATATTATCTTCCGCGATGGAAGCGGCGAGCGGCATGCCGTGCATGTTGCCCGAAGGCGTGGTGTAAGGGGTGTGAAGATCGGCGTGCGCATCGATCCAGATCACGCCCAGTTTGGCTTTGGGCCTTGCGAGCTTGAGGCCGGCGATGGTGGCGCCGGCGGTGCTGTGATCGCCGGAGAGCACAACGGGGAACCAGTTTGCCTTCACGGTATCGCAAACGGATTTGCTGACCCGTTCATACATGTTGATGGTGCCTTTGATGCGCTTGGCGTAGGGGGATTCGATCGGTTCGAACAGTAATTTATTTTCCGTCTCGATTTCTTCCGTGGGGAAGTGGACGAAAAAATTGCTCATGAAATCGAGTGCTGCAATCTTGATCGCGTCTACTCCCAGGCTGGCGCCGCGTGTGCCTGCGCCGATTTCGGATTTGACTTCAATGATCTTGATGTTTTTCATACATTGTTTTGGTGTGGGCCGCTGAAGCGGGCAATCAGCCGAGGATGGTCCTGCCGATCACGATGCGCTGTACTTCAGACGTGCCTTCATAGATCTGTGTAATTTTCGCGTCGCGCATGAGGCGCTCTACGTGGTATTCTTTCACGTAACCGTAACCGCCGTGTACCTGTACTGCCTCTGTGGCTACCCACATGGCGGTTTCTGAGGCGAACACTTTGGCCATGGAGCCGCTGAGGGTATAGTCGAGATGGTTATCCTTTTCCCATGCTGCGCGGAGGCAGAGGAGGCGGGCGGCTTCGATCTTGGTGGCCATGTCTGCCAGTTTGAACTGTATGGCCTGGTGCTGGGAGATCTCCTTGCCGAAGGCTTTCCTTTCCTTACTGTATTTCAGGGCCAGTTCGAACGCGCCGCTGGCGATCCCCAAAGCCTGGGAAGCAATGCCGATACGGCCGCCGCCGAGCGTCTTCATGGCGAACTTGAACCCGAAACCGTCTTCCCCGATCCGGTTTTCTTTCGGCACCTTCACGTCCTGGAACATCACGCTATGCGTATCGCTTCCGCGGATGCCGAGTTTATTTTCCTTCGCGCCGAGCGAAATGCCGGGCGTATTTTTTTCTACGATGAGGCAGTTGATGCCTTTGCTGCCCAGCTCCGGATGCGTTTGCACCATCACGAGGTATACGCTGGCCGAATTGGCGTTGGTGATCCAGTTCTTGGTACCGTTCACCAGGTAATGATCGCCTTTGTCTTCCCCGATGGTCCGCTGCGATGTGGCGTCAGACCCCGCTTCCGGCTCGCTGAGCAAAAATGCGCCGATGATCTCGCCTTTGGCCAGCGGCACGAGGTATTTCCTTTTCTGTTCTTCCGTTCCGAAAGTTTCCAGTCCCCAGCAAACCAGGGAGTTGTTCACGCTCATCACCACGGAAGCGCTCGCGTCGATTTTCGAAATCTCTTCCATCGCCAGCACGTACGAAACCGTGTCCAGCCCGGCACCACCATATTCGGGGCTCACCATCATGCCCAGAAACCCAAGCTCACCCAACTTTTTGACCTGCTCCGCCGGGAATTTCTGCTGCTCGTCGCGCTCGATCACGCCCGGCAGCAATTCATTCACCGCAAAGTCCCTCGCCGCTTTCTGTATCATCAGATGTTCTTCCGTTAACTGAAAATGCATGTCAATTGAATTTTTGATAGTTGATAGGTGTTTACAAACCTATTTTAAATTAGGCATTCAAAAAAATCAGTGCAGCAGAATTAAAAGCCATCCCGATTTTCCCCCGAATCGTTGAATATTTTAACAGAAACTCCCCCCGTTTATTGGGGAAATCCTAAACCAACTTGTCTGCATGTCAGAAAAGTCTATTATTTTTGTAGGATGATGGCAGTGAATCTAACCAACTACCGCCAGGTGCAGGAAAAGCTCCAACCCTTTCACGCACAGCTGGTAGCCGTATCAAAAACCAAACCTGCCGGATCTATCCAGGCCCTTTATGATGCCGGCCAGCGGATATTCGGCGAAAATTACGTGCAGGAAATGGTGGAAAAGGAAGGCCTTCTCCCCAAAGACATTCAATGGCATTTCATCGGCCATCTTCAATCCAACAAGGTGAAATACATCGCTCCGTTCGTGAGCATGGTGCACGGGGTCGACAGCCTTAAACTGCTCCAGGAGATCAATAAGCAGGCCGCCAAAAACGGCCGGGTGATCGATTGCCTGCTCCAGGTGCATATCGCTACCGAGGAAACGAAGTTCGGGTTGAACGAAGCGGAGCTGAACGCCCTGCTGGAAAACGCCGCCGGCTTGCCCAACGTGCGCATCGCCGGGCTCATGGGCATGGCGAGCAATACCGACGACCTCGCCCAGGTACGCCGCGAGTTCCGCCAGCTGAAAGCATTGCAGGTGGCGGTGGCAGACCGGTTTTTCAAAGGAACGGACACCTTCCGCGAACTGTCTATGGGCATGAGCGGAGATTTCGAAATAGCCCTGGAAGAAGGCAGCACGCTCGTCCGCATCGGCAGCCTGCTCTTCGGCGCCAGGAATTATGCATAAAAACAACAACATGAAAAGGACCTTATTGATAGCCGCCGTTGCGTTCAGCGCCTGCACGCCCACCCGGCAGGCGGGCCTCACCAAAGGCCCCTGGCAGGCGCAGCTGAACCGCGCAGACGGCGGACAGATCGTATTCAACTTCGAGGTGGCCGACAGCGCCGGTTCGCAGATCATTTACGTCACCAATGCCGGCGAAAGGATGCGGGTAGATGAAGTGAACATGGAAGGCGATTCCGTTTTCATCCGCATGCCGTTCTTCGATTCGGAATTCAAAGCCGCGGTATACCTCAACGGCAGCCTGAAAGGGAAATGGATCCGCCACCTTGCAGATAAGGACGTAGACATCGATTTCTATGCGCAGCCCGGCAAATCCGACCGGTTCGCGGTTACGAAACCCGCTACCCGCAACATTTCCGGCCGCTGGCCCACCTGGTTTTACGATGAGCCGGGGAAAGACAGTTCTTTCGCCATCGGCGAATTCTCGCAGCAGGGCAGCCAGGTAACCGGCACGTTCCTCACTCCGTCTGGCGATTACCGTTATCTCCAGGGCGTGGTGGACGGGGATTCCCTTAAACTTTCGACGTTCGACGGCTCGCACGCCTACCTGTTTACCGCGCATATCGAAAACGACTCCACGCTCAGTGGCGGCCGCTTCCTGGCAGGCATCACTGCCAAGCAGCAGTTCAGCGCGCGGAAAGACAGCTCGGCCCGCCTGCAGGACGCTACCACGCTCAATACCGTGAAAATGCCCGGCACCAAGCTCGACTTCAAATTCCCTGATCTCGACGGCAAGCCCGTATCCATCCAGGACGAGCGTTTCAGGAACAAAGCCGTGATCGTTCAGGTTTCGGGATCGTGGTGCCCCAATTGCATGGACGAAACCGCGTACCTGAGCGAATGGTATAAAAAGAACAAGGACAGGGGCGTGGAAATCGTGATGCTGGCGTATGAGCGCACCACCGATTTCGAGAAATCGAAGAAGGCCGCGGAAGGTTTCGCAAAGCGGTTCGACGTCACCTGGCCCGTGCTCATTACCGGCGTAACGCCTGCCGATCCGCAGAAAACGGAGAAGACGCTGCCGCAACTGACGGGGCTGAAAGGCTTCCCGACCACCATTTACCTCGACCGGAGCGGCAAGGTGGTGGAAGTGCATACCGGGTTTAACGGCCCGGGTACGGGAGAGCACTACGAAACCTATAAAAGGGAATTCAATGCATTGATGGACAGGTTGTTGGATTGATGCAAACCAAACGAATAAAAGGAGGACCGGGCGCATGGGGCGCCCGGTTTTTTTGTGCCGGAGCAGTCGGAAAAATGTGCTTTTCTGCCTATATTTCACGCTTAAAGTACAAGCATACACGTTTATGAAATCTTTCCTTGTCTTGCTGGGAGCGGTGATGATGACCGTACCGCTTTCCGCGCAGCAAACTTTCCGCAACGCCACCACGCCCGCGGCTGCCGGGTTTTCGGCGGAGCGCCTCCATCGGATCGACAGCTTTTTCGAAGCCGCCGTTGCCCGCGGGCTGGCGCCCAACGCCGTCACCTTCATCGCCCGGAAAGGGCAGATCGTGCATAACAAAGCGTTCGGGTTCAGTAATCTCGAAAAGAAAACCCCGGCGCGGACGGACGATATCTTCCGCATCGCGTCGCAAACCAAGCTGGTAACCACCGTCGCCGTGCTCATGCTGTACGAAGAAGGGCGCCTTTTCCTGGACGATCCCATCGCCAAATTCCTCCCGGAATTCAAAGACGTGCAGGTGCTTGACGGCAACGGCGGCACCCGTCCGCCGAAAACGCCCCCTACGATCCGGCATCTGCTGTCGCATTCCGCGGGGATTCCCTACCAGCACCCCACCGTCAAGGAGCCGAACGTTTATCTCAGCGATCTGAACGGGCTGACGACGGAGGAGTTGATCAAACAGGTGGCGAAACGCCCGCTGACGCACGATCCAGGTGAGCAGTTCACATACGGGTACAATACGGACGTGGCGGGAAGGATCGTGGAAGTGATTTCCGGCAAGAGCCTGAAAGATTTTTTCCACGAACGGATCTTCAGGCCCCTCGGGATGAACGATACTTATTTCTACCTGCCGAAAGAAAAGGCGGGCAGACTGGTGGAAATGTACGCCAAAGGGGAGATGGATGCGCCGCTGACCCTCCACGGCAGCGTTTCCAACCGGACGTTTCCCATCGCCGGGAAACAAACCTTATATCTCGGCGGCGCCGGACTGGTAAGCACGGTAGCGGATTACGCGAAGCTTTGCCAGCTGGTGCTGAACGGCGGAAGCTTCAATCATGTGCGGCTGCTGTCGCGCAAAACGGTTGAGCTCATGGGCCGGAACCAGATCGGGAACAGTTTTGTGTGGGACAGGAACGACAAGTTCGGGCTGGGCCTGCAGATCATTACGGAAGACACGCGCTATGGCGACCAGGCTACACCCGGTTCCCTCACCTGGGGCGGCGCTTACTGTTCCGAATATACCATCGACCCGAAAGAAGGGATCGTGATGATGGTGTTCACGAACGTGAGCCCGTACGCCTGGTACGGCGAGTTCGTGCGGAAATTCAGGGTGCTGGCGTACGGGGCGCTGGAATAGTTGCAGTACACCGAATGCCTGCCGGACGTAAATAAAACGGGCTGCATCCCCGAAGGGTGCAGCCCGTTTTGGCAATATCGTTCCGGCTTAGAATTCGTTCTTCCACATCATGGATTCGACGGGGCGGACGGTGCGGCCGTTGTATTTGGCGTTGCCTTTTTTATTGTAAAGCGTTTCGATCTGGCCTTCCACCACGAAATAAATGAGCTGTCCGATAGGCATGCCGTGGTAGATCCGGACGGGTTGGGCGCAGGAGATCTCCAGCGTCCAGGTGTTGCAGAAGCCTACATCGCCTTTGCCGGCGGTGGCATGGATATCGATCCCCAGGCGGCCGGTGCTGCTTTTGCCTTCCAGGAAGGGCACATGGGCGTGGGTTTCCGTGTATTCGAGGGTAACGCCCAGGTAGAGGGTGTTGGGCTGCAGCACGAAACCTTCGTCGGGGATCTCGAAATGCACGATCTCGTTGTGCCGGCGGGCGTCCAGCACCCGGTCTGCGTACGTGGCCAGGTATTTGCCCAGGTGCACGTCGTACGAGTTGGTACCGAGGTATTTCCGGTCGTAAGGGCTGATCACGATGGTGCCCTTTTCAATTTCCTCCAGAATTCTTTTGTCAGACAAGATCATGCGTGATGGTGTTTAGGTTAGGCCGGTTGCTTAATTCCCGTTAAATTCGCGTTTAAGCGGCGAATTTATGGCTTTAATACGAACGATACAAATCGATCCCGCCACCCGGCTGGGAGTGTGGAAAATTGGTGAAGAAGAAGGGTTTTTCAGGGAAAGGGTGAACATCGACCCCGGCGTTCACCATCCGCACAAGCGCCTCCAGCATTTTGCGGGGCGTTACCTGCTCGTGGAACTGTTCCCCGACCTGCCCGTGCATGAAATAAGGGTGCTCGACAGCAGAAAACCGTATATTCCGGGAAATCCTTATTATTTTTCCATCTCGCATTGCGGCGATTTTGCCGCCGCTATCGTGAGCACCCGCGAGCATGTGGGCATCGATATCGAAAACGTACAGCCCAAAATCGGGCGGGTAGCCCACAAATTCCTCGCCGAGCGCGAACAGCAGTTCATCTCCGGCATCCGGAAACTGGAGCACCAGACCGTTTGCTGGTCGGCCAAGGAAGCCGTTTACAAATGGTACGGCCTCGGCGGGCTCGATTTCAAAGCCAATATGCAACTCCAGGCTTTCCCCCTGCAGCAAACGGGCATGCTCGTCTGCGATTTCCTCAAGGAAGACAGGATGGCCTGCCTGAACATGCAATATATCATCGACAATAACCTATGCCTCGCCTGGACGGCCGGCGAAAACAAACAACCGAACGAGCCATGAAAATTTTTCTCCTGGGTTTTATGGGAGCCGGAAAATCCTATTGGGGCAAGCAGCTCGCCGCCCACTGGAACCTGCCGTTCTTCGACCTCGACGATGTGATCGTGGAGTACGAAGGCATGCCGGTCGCCGATATCTTCAACACCAAAGGCGAAACCTATTTCCGCGAGCTGGAAAGCAGGCTGCTGCGCGAACTGGCGTTTGATAACGACAGCTTCCTCATCTCCTGCGGCGGCGGAACGCCCTGTTTCTCCGACACCATGGATTTCATGAACGAAGCCGGTAAAACGATCTGGCTCAATCCTTCCGTTGCCGTTATGGTAGAGCGCCTCCAGCGGAAACAGCACAAGCGCCCCCTCATCCAGGACCTTACGCCGGAAGACCTGGCCGCTTTCACCGAGAAAAAATTACTGGAACGCCAGCCCTATTATGAGCAAAGTCAGGTGATCATCAGTGACGATGAGATAACTTTGGAGACTTTTGACAAACTGATCCACCATGCATAAATCGTTTTTAGTCTGGGCCGCCGCCCTCGGCGCCCTCTCCGTGGTCCTCGGCGCATTCGGCGCGCACAAGCTCAAGGAACTCGTGCCGCCCGAAACCGTGAGCACGTTCCAGACCGGCGTCACCTACCAGTTCTACCACGTGTTCGCACTGCTGGCCGTAGGCATCCTCTACGCCCATGTACCGTCGCCCCAACTCGTATGGGCCGGGCGCCTCTTCCTCGGGGGCATCCTCCTGTTCTCGGGCTCGCTGTACGTGCTCACGTTGCTGAAAGCCACCGAAACCGTAGGGCTCCGCGGCATCGGCGCCATCACGCCCGTGGGCGGACTGCTCTTCATCGCCGGGTGGGTTTGCCTGCTGGTGGGAATTCTTAAGAAATAATCTTTTTTAGTCGTTTCCCGGAATCGGGGCCTATGAAAATATGCGACTTGCCAACAGGGACGCGGCTTTTGCCGTGCCACGGCCCGGGCGCCCGGCAACCCGCGGGCGTCCGGAAATCCCCTCCCGGTCACATCATTTTGCTGGATTCACAATTCCTGCATATATTTTGCATAAGGACCCGCGTCCAACAAACCTGCAAATCATTCACACATGTCGATCTTGCACAAACTCCATTTCGTGCTGGCCTTGCTGGTAGCGGCTTCGGCAGCCTACGGGCAGGAGCGCCCCCAGGAACCCAAGCCCAAATATCCCTATCACGCCGAAAACGTGTATTTCCCCAACCGGAAAGACAGTCTTTCGCTGGCGGGCAGTTTCACCCGCCCGTTCGAGCCAGGGAAGTACCCGGCCGTGGTCCTCATTTCCGGCAGCGGCCCGCAAGACCGGAACAGCAACTTGTTCGGTCATAAAACTTTCCTTGTCATCGCCGATTACCTGACCCGCAACGGTATCGCCGTGTTGCGGTACGACGATCGCGGGGTAGGGGAGAGCACCGGCAGTATGAAAGGCAGCGGCATCGCGGAGTTTACAAGAGACGCCGCCGCCGCGCTGGAATATTTGAAAGGCAGGGCGGACGTGGATGTGAAAAAGATCGGGGTGATCGGGCACAGCGAAGGCGGGGCCATCGGAGTGATACTGGCCGCGGAAAACCCCGCGGTAAAGTTCCTCGTTTCCATGGCGGGGCCCGGCGTCGGGGGAGACGAGCTGATCATGAGCCAGACCGAAGCGATCCTCACGCAATTCCAGGTCGGCGATTCCATCCTGCAACAACAGCTGGGCTACCAGCGCAGGATGATGGACGCCATTTTACAGGAAAAGGACACCGCTGCACTGAGGGCCCGCATCCGCAGCAACGCCAAAGCGCAATACGACGACAACCCGAATATCCGGAAAAACATGCAGGAAGGGACGTTCATCCAACAGGTTTCATCACAATATCTGACCCCTGAATACCTTTCCATCGTCCGTTTCGATCCAAAACCCTATTTTGCCAAAGTGAAATGTCCGGTGCTGGCGCTCAACGGCGATAAAGACGTGCAGGTAATCAGCAGCGTTCATCTTCCGGGATGGAAGAACGGCATTAAAAATGCGGATGTCCGCGAAATGCCCGGGCTCAACCATCTTTTCCAAACATGTAAAAGCTGTCAGGTCCAGGAATACGGACGGCTGACGGAAACCATATCACCAGCCGTGCTCAGCGAAATATCCAACTGGATACGGCTTCAAACCGGCCTGCGGAAATAATTTCCGCGATTGCCCGGCTATAGTTTAATTTTGAATTCGATTATGGCAGGTAACAAACTGAAATCAGAGAAGAAAGAACCAAAAAAGAAGAAAGAGGCCCCGGCCCCCAATCCCGACGTGCTCAAGCCCGACAAGGAGCCGGAAGTGAAAGTGCGGGAACTGGTGAAGGACGAGCGGACCCACAAAGTGCTGGGCGCCGTTTTCCTGCTGCTGGCCCTTTATTGTTTCATCGCGTTCACGTCTTATCTCTTCACCTGGGAAGAAGACCAGGACAAGGTATTCCGCTATTCCTCCTCCGTGCTTTTCCGCGACGATGTGGATGTAGACAACCTGCTGGGAAGGCTGGGCGCATTTACGTCGCACTGGTTTTTCTATAAAGGGTTCGGCGTGGCGTCGTACCTGTTCACCTACTTTTTCTTTATCGTAGGCATCAATTTCATCGTGGGGCGGAGGGTTTTCCGCTTCTGGCGGAATGTGAAATACATCATCTTCGGATTGCTTTTCCTCAGCATGACGTTCGCTTTCCTTTCCGGTAAATCGGCCTTCCCCTGGGGCGGCGCCATGGGCGACGCGCTGAATAAATGGGTGAGCGGTTTCCTCGGGAAAACCGGCACCGGCCTGCTGCTCATCACCGCAGGCATCTGCTGGCTCATCTGGAAATTCAACCTCGATTTCAAATGGCCCGAAAAACAGGCCAAAGCCGCCAAACCGGTCATGCCGGCCTATGCGGAAGAAGAGGCGGAAGATGAAGGGGAAGTGGAAGACCTGCGGAACGCGCCTTCCATCAACGACCGCTACAACGGCCTGAAAGGCGATGCCCCGCCCGTTTTCAAAGAAGAGGAAGAAGAAGCGTTCGATCCGGCGTTACAGCTGATCGAAAGGGAAGAAACGGCCCCCTTCGCCACCACCCCTCCGCCGTTCGCCATGCCCGAACCGGAAGAAGACCTGGCGCTGGAAGAGCTGAAGCTCACCATCCACGACGATGCGCCGCCGCCGCAACCGTTGCCCGATCCGGAGCCCGCACCCATCCCGCTCGACATCCCGCCGCCTGCCCCCCGCAAACCCAGGGTGGTGGAAGACGTAGCCTTCGAGATCAAACCGGTGTATGAAGACCCGACAGACGAGGAAGTGGAAGAGATCGTGCCCGTCCGCGAAGCGGTGCCAGTTGACCCTTACGAGCCCACGCTAGACCTGCGCGACTATAAATACCCCGCGCTCGACCTGCTGGAAAACCACGGGTCGGACAAGATCGTGCAAGACGCGTCGGAGCTGGAAAAGAACAAGAACCAGATCATCGACACCCTCAAGAACTACGATATTTCCATCCAGAAGATCAGCGCCACCGTGGGCCCCACCGTTACCCTGTACGAAATCGTACCGGCGGCCGGCGTGCGCATCTCCCGGATCAAAAACCTGGAAGACGACATCGCACTGAGCCTTTCCGCGCTCGGTATCCGTATCATCGCGCCCATCCCGGGCCGCGGTACCATCGGTATCGAGGTGCCGAACGTGAAGAAAACTATCGTTTCGCTCCGCAACATGCTCGCGTCCGATAAATTCCAGCATAGCCAGATGGACCTGCCCATCGCCATCGGTAAAAAGATCGATAACGAGAATTTCATCGCCGACCTCGCCAAAATGCCCCACCTGCTCATGGCGGGCGCTACCGGGCAAGGTAAGTCGGTGGGTATCAATACCCTGCTCGTTTCCCTGCTGTACAAAAAACATCCTTCCCAGCTGAAATTCGTGCTGGTAGACCCGAAGAAAGTGGAGCTGAGCCTGTACAAGCTCATCGAGAAGCACTTCCTCGCGAAGCTGCCGGGTGAGGAAGACGCCATCATCACCGATACCAAAAAGGTGGTGCATACGCTCAATGCGCTTTGTATCGAGATGGATTTGCGGTACGACCTGCTGAAAGAAGCAGGTACGCGCAATATCCGCGAGTACAACGCCAAGTTTACCCAACGCCGCCTCAATCCGCAGAAAGGGCATCGCTACCTGCCATTCATCGTACTGGTGATCGACGAGTTCGCCGACCTGATCATGACGGCCGGCAAGGAAGTGGAAATGCCGATCGCGCGGTTGGCCCAGTTGGCGCGTGCCGTGGGCATCCACCTGATCATCGCCACGCAGCGCCCGTCCGTCAATATCATTACCGGTACCATCAAAGCCAACTTCCCGGCGCGTATCGCGTTCAAGGTTTCCTCGAAGATCGACTCCCGCACCATCCTCGATACCGGCGGTGCGGAGCAGCTGATCGGCCAGGGGGACATGCTCATTTCCTTCAACGGCGAGGTGGTGCGCCTCCAGTGCGCCTTCGTGGATACGCCGGAAGTGGAGTCTGTGGCCGAATTCATCGGCGAACAGCGCGGCTACCCGGATGCGTTCCTGCTGCCGGAATATATCGACGAGAAAGACATGGAAGGGAAGGATTTCAGCCTGGCCGACCGGGACCCGCTGTTTGAGGAAGCTGCCCGCGTGATCGTGCAAAACCAGCAGGGGTCCACGTCTTTGCTGCAACGCCGCATGAAACTGGGCTATAACAGGGCGGGCCGGCTCATGGACCAGCTGGAAGCCGCCGGGATCGTGGGGCCCAACATGGGCAGCAAGGCCAGGGAAGTGAACGTGAAAACGGAAGCCGACCTCGAAGAGATCCTGAATAGTATGTTATAAGCATATTTTGTAATAATTTTGCATTTCTTTAACAGGAGGATTTAAACGTGTCGGCATAACATTTGTCTATCTTACCTGAGAATAAACTTAAAATGAACAGAATGATCAAGAAAACGGTATTTACGGGGCTGGTCCTTTGCGGACTGATGGGCGGCGCCATGGCACAGACGGGCAAAAGCGATCCGAAGGCCAAGGTGGTGCTCGACAACGTGAGCAAGAAGTTCAAGTCCCTCAAATCTGTTATCGCCAATTTCGTTTTGAAAGTGGAAGGTGCCAATAACAGCGTGTCCGACTCCAAAAAGGGCTCGGTGTACGTAAAAGGCACGAAATATAAGGTGGTGATGGGCGACCAGGAGATCATCAGCGACAACAAGACTTCCTGGACCTACGCCAAAGACGTGAACGAGGTGACCATCAATAATGTGGACCAAAGCAGCCAGGGCATGACGCCGGCGAAGATCTTCACCAACTTCTACGACAAGGATTTCCTGTACAAACTGAACGGCGAAACCAGCGAGAAAGGGAAAGTGCTGCAGAATATCGAGCTTACCCCGACCGACAAATCGAAGCCTTTCTTCAAAGTGCTGATCGATGTGGACAAGAAGACGCAGACGCTGGCGCGCATGAAAGTGTTCGAGAAAAACGGCAACCGTTATACTTACGAGATCAACAGTTTCCAGCCCAATGGCGCGGTGACCGACGATATGTTCACCTTCGACGCCAAGAAGCATCCCGGTGTTGAGGTGGTGGACCTCAGGTAATTACGGCTACGGAAGATATGAAAAGGGCCCCCTGCGCAAGGGGGCCCTTTTTTATGGCCGTTGGGCCGAGTATCCCGGCATTGTCATGTCTGGGCGGATATCATGGGTAACTTTCCTTTTTTTTACTACATTTGCCACGTTTATTTTAAAAATCAAGCAATATGGCATACGACGTAATCGTAATTGGTAGCGGTCCCGGTGGATACGTGGCGGCTATCCGGGCTTCTCAACTGGGTTTTAAAACAGCGATAGTAGAACGGGAGAATTTGGGCGGTATCTGTTTGAACTGGGGATGTATCCCAACCAAGGCATTGTTGAAATCTGCACAGGTAATGGAATATATCCAGCATTCCAAAGATTACGGCGTGACCGTAGGCGATGCGAAAGCTGATTTCCCCGCGGTGATCAAACGTTCCCGCGGCGCGGCCGATAAAATGAGCAAAGGCGTTCAGTTCCTCATGAAGAAGAACAAGATCGACGTGCTCCTCGGCAACGGTAAACTGAAAGCGAAAGGACAGGTGGAAGTAACCGACAAAGATGGTAAAACCGCCGTTCACGAAGCCAAACATATCATCCTCGCCACCGGTGCCCGCTCCCGCGAGCTGCCGAACCTGAAGATCGACGGCAAAACCGTGATTGGCTACCGCGAGGCCATGAACCTCCCCGCTCAGCCCAAAAGCATGATCGTAGTAGGCTCCGGCGCCATCGGCGTGGAATTCGCTTACTTCTATGCTACCATGGGCACCAAAGTGACCATCGTTGAATTCATGCCGCGCATCGTGCCGGTTGAAGACGAAGATATCTCCAAGGAACTGGAGAAAATCTACAAGAAGAAAGGCATCGACGTGATGACCAACTCTTCCGTAGAAGCCGTTGAAGCTACCAAAACCGGCGTAAAAGCCAAGGTGAAAACCGCTTCCGGCGAAGTGACCCTCGAAGCAGACGTTGTGCTGAGCGCCGTGGGTATCACTTCCAACATCGAAAACATCGGCCTCGAAACCCTCGGCGTTAAAACCGACAAGGGCAAGGTACTGGTCGATAAATACTACGCCACCAACGTTGCCGGCGTTTACGCTATCGGCGACATCGTTCCCGGCCAGGCCCTCGCGCACGTTGCTTCCCGCGAAGCGATCATCTGCGTGGAAGCCATCGCCTACAACGAAAAGAA
The DNA here is from genome assembly GCF_050277495.1 of Chitinophaga sp. NPDC101104. Lineage (NCBI taxonomy): Bacteria > Pseudomonadati > Bacteroidota > Chitinophagia > Chitinophagales > Chitinophagaceae > Chitinophaga > Chitinophaga sp. NPDC101104. The sequence continues at coordinate 658,731 of NZ_JBNNSF010000002.1, forward strand.
ATACAGCCACAAACCCGCGGTTGTCGACTACAACAACGTTCCGGGATGTACCTATTGCGCGCCTGAGATCGCTTCCGTAGGGTATACCGAGAAAGCGGCGAAAGAAGCCGGTTATGAAGTGAAAGTGGGCAAATTCCCCTACACCGCTTCCGGCAAGGCCGTTGGCGCCGGCGCTACCGAAGGTTTCGTAAAAGTGATCTTCGACGCCAAATACGGCGAATGGCTGGGCACCCACATGATCGGTGCGAACGTGACGGAAGCCATCGTGCAGACCGTTACCGCCCGCACCCTGGAAACCACTTACCAGGAAGTGCTCAACAGCATCCACCCGCACCCGACCATGGCCGAGGCGGTTAAAGATGCCATCGAGGCGGCTTATGGCGAAGCCATCCACCTGTAATAGTTTATTACCGCATATGGAAGGGCGTCCCGGTTCATCGGGACGCCCTTTTTTCATGTTGCGCGCTTTCCTTAAATTGCCGCTTTGTTTCACCAAATCAAACTTATGCGGCAAACTTTTAAGCTATACCTGCTGCTGGGGGCATTTATCGCCACCCATATCTCCGCTTCCGCTACGGAAGGGATGTGGCTCCCCCACCTGCTGGGCTCGCTGAACGAGAAAGAAATGAAGGGAATGGGGTTGAAAATCAACGCGTCCGATATTTACAACGTGAATAAGGGCAGTTTGAAAGATGCCATCGTGAGCTTCGGCGGTTTCTGCACCGGCGAGATCATCTCCTCCAAAGGCCTCCTCCTCACCAATCACCATTGCGGGTACGACGCCATCCAGAAACACACCACGCTCGAAAATAACTACCTCGACAGGGGCTTCTGGGCGCGCACACAGCGCGAAGAGCTCCCCAATCCCGGGCTCACCGCCACCTTCATCGTCCGCATCGAAGACGTAACCAAACAAGCCCTCGCCGGCGTGGGCGGAGAACTCGACGAGCGCGGCCGGCAGTCGGCCATCGACAAAAACCTCGCAGCCATCAAGTCTTCCGCGAAAAAGGAATCCTGGCAGGAAGTGCTCATCAAGCCCTTCTTCGAAGCCAACCAATATTTCCTCTTCGTGACCGAAACCTATAAAGACGTCCGCCTCGTAGGCACACCGCCGTCTTCCATCGGCAAATTCGGCGCCGATACCGATAACTGGATGTGGCCCCGCCATACGGGCGACTTCTCCATGTTCCGCGTTTATGCGGGGAAAGACAATAAACCCGCCGAATACAGCCTGGAAAACGTGCCCCTGCAGCCCAAACACTTCCTGCCCATTTCGCTGGACGGTGTAGCGGAAAACGATTTCACCATGGTGTTCGGCTTCCCCGGCCGCACCAACGAATACCTGCCTTCCCGCGCCATGCAGCTGACCGTGGAAGGGCAGGACCCTGCGCGCGTTGGCATGCGCGATGCGGCGCTCAAGGTGATCGACGGGTATATGCGCAAAGACAGCCAGATCAAGATTCAATATGCCGCCAAACAGGCGTCTATGGCCAACGCCTGGAAAAAATGGATCGGCGAGATGCAGGGCGTGCAGCAGACCGGGGGCATCCAGCGGAAACTGGCGTATGAAAAGCGCTTCACCGAAGGCGTACAGGCCAATCCCGCGCTGCGCAAGGAATACGGCGGATTGCTGGATTCGCTCAACAAACTGTACGACGACCTGGCACCCTATGCCGTGGCCCGCGATTATTATACCGAGCTCGTCCGCAACACGGAAATCCTCAACATGGCCAACAACGTCGTGAACCTCATGCAGGACGTCCGTGCGAAAGGCGAAGCCGAATATCCCGCGCTGCGCGACAAATTCCTCGCTTCCACCGAGCCCACTTTCAAAAACTACAGCACCGCGGTAGACAAAGACGTGACCACGGCTTTGCTGGACCTGTATTTCAAGGAAGTGCCCTCCAACAAGATCGGCGGCGAAGGTTACCAGATCTGGATGGAAACGAATAAAGACGGCAAAACCACGGCAGACAATATCTTCGGCAAATCGGCGCTCACCAGCTACGACGCGCTGAAAGCATTCCTCGACCGGCCCTACGCCACCGTGGCCACCGATATCTGGAAAGACCCTGCCACCAGGCTCCTCATCGGCCTGCGAAACGGCTATGCCGAACTGGTCAGCAAACCGCACGACGCCATCCAGTCAGACATCAACCGCCTCCAGCGCCGCTACATGCAGGCGCAGATGGATGTGCTGAAAGACCGGCGCTTCTATCCCGACGCCAACAGCACCCTGCGCCTTACCTACGGCAAAGTGGGCGGCTATGCTCCCCGCGACGCCGTGGAATATGATTTCATGACCACGCTCGACGGCGTCATGGAAAAATACAAACCGGGCGATTACGAGTTCGACGTTCCGGAGAAACTCCGCCAGCTCCACGCCAGTAAGGACTACGGACAATATGGACAAAACGGCAAAATGCCGGTGTGCTTCATCGCCTCCAACCATACCACCGGCGGCAATTCCGGCAGTCCCGCCCTGGACGCGCACGGCAACCTCATCGGCCTGAACTTCGACCGCACCTGGGAAGGCACGATGAGCGACATCAACTACGACGCGTCTATCTGCCGCAACATCATGGTAGACATTCGCTACGTACTTTTCGTAGTCGACAAATTCGCCGGGGCCACGCACCTGGTGGAAGAAATGAAACTCGTGCATCCGAAGAAATCGAAAGTTGTGCCCGTTCGCAGGAAGGCGGCGTAACGCATACATTCGGGAAGGAAAGCCGGTCTGCGAAGACCGGCTTTTTTTTGCAGCTGCGGAAAAACATACTTCATTTTCAGTACTTTTATCCAACAGCACTTAACCGGACGACACAGCGCATACATGGACCAACTTTCGCCTATTAACATCAACCAACTGTTTAACCGGATCAGTGAAGGAGACGAAGAAGCATTCGGCATACTGTTCCGTACCACCGTTTCGGCGCTCCTCCCGTTCATACTCCGCATGGTAAAGCAGCAGGCCGCCGCCGAGGAAGTGGTGCAGGCTTCGTTTCTGCGCGTGTGGCTCAGCCGTGATAAACTGCCGGAAGTAGAACAGCCGAAAGCCTGGCTTTACAAGGTAGTGGCCAACGAATGCTATACATGGATGCGGAAGGAAGCGCGGCAAATGCGGCTGCGCGCGGGCGCGGCAGTGGGGGAGGAGGAGGGCGATGACAGCCTGCAGGCGGAGCTGACGATGCGCGAAACCTCCAGGCTCATCGGCGAGGCGGTATCGAAAATGCCGGGGCAGCGCAGGCGCGTGTTTACGATGAGCAGGCAACTGGGCATGAAGATCCCGGAGATCGCGGCTGAACTGGGGCTTTCCCCGAATTCCGTGAAAAATACGCTGGTATTGGCTTTGAAGGATGTGAGAGCGTACCTGGCGAAGCATGGGCGGATCATTCCGCTGCTGCTGTTTCTCTGCCGTTGAAATTTTTTTTGGGAAGGATAGGTCCTTTTCTTTTGCGGCGGATTCTTATATAACGGAGGGGTTGTAAGCCCCGGGCGACTGGCACTATTCCACAAAATGAACTTACGAATTTATGCAGGAAGATAAACTGAGGCATTTACTTGGTCTGCATCTCCATGGCCGCATGTCTGCGGCGGAAACGGAGGAACTCCACGCGTTGTTGCAGGATGAAGGAAATGAAGCTCTTTTCATAGCGCTGCTGACCGATATGATGAACGCATCGGCCGGCGGCGGGGAGTACGATCCTGAACGCTGGGAGGCCGTGCGGCAGCGGATCCTGGATGCCGATGGGGGCGCTCCGGTGGTGCCAATGCGGCGCAGCTGGAAGAAATGGGCGGTAGCGGCTGTGGTAACAGGATTGCTGGCGGTTGCAGGATGGCAATATTTCGGGCTGCAACGCGAGAAACTGCCGCCGGCGGCGGTTTCGATGGACGGGCGATATAAAAACGATGTCCCGCCGGGCGGCAATCACGCCTCGCTCATGCTGGCCAATGGCCAGGTGATAGTGCTGGATACGGCTGCAGACGGGCAACTCGCGCAACAGGGCGGCACGCGTATCAGCAAGACGCAGAGCGGCGAAGTGGCGTATGAAGACGAAGGGTCGAACAAAGTTTTTGCCTGGAACACGCTCACAACGCCCCGCGGTGGCCAGTTCCGGCTCACCCTGCCCGACGGTACGGCCGTTTGGCTGAATGCGGCCAGCGTGCTGAGATTTCCCACTGCGTTTTTAGACAGCGAAAGGGTGGTGGAACTGACGGGCGAAGCGTATTTCGAAGTGGCCAGGAATGCCTCGAAGCCTTTTGTGGTAAAGGCTGCGGGAGGAACGGACGTGAAAGTGACCGGCACGCACTTCAACGTGTCGGCCTACGAAGGGGAGCCCTCGCAGACGGTAACCCTGCTGGAAGGCGCGGTAACCGTGAACCGGCAACAGCTGGGCCCCGGCCAGCAGGCGGTGAGCCAGAACGGGCGCATCCGCATTTCGCCGGCAGACGTGGAACAGGCCGTGGCATGGAAGAACGGGTATTTCAGCTTCAGCGATGCCGGCATCAAAACCGTCATGAAAGAACTGGAAAGGTGGTACGACGTGAAAGTAAAATACGAAACCGATGCAGCCGATCTGCGCTTTGGCGGCGGCATGCAACGGAGCCTTCCCCTCACCAGCGTATTGAAGATCCTGGAACGCTACCAGGTGAAATTCAAAGTGGAGGGACGGGTCATCACCGTTATTCAATAAATCATTTTTTAACTATAAAAAACGAAATGCTTATCGACCAAATGTAATTCCCGACACCAACCATTTGCCCGATATAAAAAGGCCGGTGATGCGCTAACATGACCGGCCGGGGGCGATACAATTGACGCTAACCAATTTTTATCACCAAAGTCAAATCTATGCTTTTTTTTGATGCTTTGTACCAACACAAAGTTTTGTGGAGAGCTATGAAATTATCAACCAGTCTTTTATTGATCGGCTTCCTGCATGTAAGCGCCGCCGCCAGCTCTCAAAAAGTGACGCTGACCGTCCGTAATGCACCGCTGACGGAGGTTTTCAAAGCTATCCAGCGACAGTCCGGCTACATCGTTTTTTATAACAGCAACCTGCTGCAACGCACCGTGCCCGTAACTTACAGTGCCCGGGCCGCGTCTGTACAGGAGGTGCTGGAAGACGTGCTGGAGCCCCAGGGCCTGCGGTTCGCTATCGAAGACAAAACGATCATCCTCCTGGCGATGCCGCGGTTATACCCCGCAACGCCCGCGGAAGTACAGTTTATTACCGTGAATGGCCGTGTGACGGACGTGAACGGGGCGCCTTTGCCCGGGGTATCCGTCAAGGTAAAAGGTTCCGACCGGGGAACGCAAACCAACGAAAACGGTGAGTTCTCGTTGACTGACGTATCCCCGAATGCCGTGCTCGTCTTCTCCTCTATCGGGTTTACCCGGCAGGAAGTGGCGCTGGGCGGGCGATCGGCCGTTACGTTGCGCCTGGAAGCCGTTCCCAGCAAGCTAGAAGCGGTACAGGTCGTGAACACCGGCTACCAGAGCATTTCCGCGGAAAGGGCCACCGGTTCCTTTTCCTTCATTTCCCCCACCCGGCTGGAAGCCAAGCTCCGGCCCGATCTCAGGGCCGCACTGGAAGGGCAGGCCGCGGGCGTGGTGGTGACCAAAGAAGGGAATGTGGAAATCCGCGGGGTATCTACCATCAATGCCGAAACCAAGCCCCTGCTGGTGGTAGACGGTTACCCTACGCAGGGAGACCTCGAGAGCATCAACATCGACAACATCGAAAGCATTACCGTGCTGAAAGATGCCGTGGCCGCGTCTATTTACGGCGCCCGGTCGAGCAACGGCGTGATCGTGATCACCACCCGGAAAGGCCGCCCCGGCACCATGCGCGTACAGTACCGTGGTTCCACCGGCATCACGCTCCGGCCGGAAGTTTCCTACCTCAACCGCGCTTCGGCCGCCGATTACATCGATGCGGAAACGGACCTCTTCAACCAGGACCCCAACTCGTATCTCAACAGCTATAACGCATACGGCTCCTTCACCGAAGTCAACTACCTGCTGCTGGCCAAAAATCAGGGCTGGTTGACCGACAAACAGGTCGAAGACCGCCTGCAGACGCTGCGCAATACCAACACCGGCGAAATGCTGCAGAAGGAATACTTCCGTCACCAGTTCAGCCAGCAACATAATATCTCCCTCTCCGGCGGCAGCGATAAAAACTCGCTCAACGCGGCCCTGCGCTACATTTCCAACCAGGGTAACACCGTAGGCAGCAGCGACGACCGCATGATCCTCGATTTCAAGAACGACTGGCGGCCGGTCAAAAACATCGGTGTGAGCCTGTTCACGAACATCAATTACGCCACCTCCAAATCGCCGGTACGGCAGTGGTCAGACTTGCTGGCGTTCACGTCCACTTCGCTCGTGCAGCCGTACAGCGCGGTGGTAGACGAAAACGGCGACCCGGCGCGGCTCTTCACCCGCAACATCCGGCGCGACGAGCGGTATGCCACTTTCCCCGGCCTGAAACCAGCGTATTATAATCCCCTCGAAGACCTTACCCTCGAAACCACCCGCACACAATCCCTCCTGGCCCGTTTCGGCGGCAACATCCAGGCTACCATCACCGACGGGCTGACGGCGGAACTGGGCGGCAACTGGTCGAGATCGTATACCAACAGCCGGTCTGTTTACGACAAGAATTCCTATCGCATGCGGATCGGTTTCAACGATGCCACGTCCGTCGCCAACCCGGCCAAACATTATATTCCGGATGGCGGAATGGTCAACGAATCGCGGGGGATGTCGCAATACTACATGCTGCGCGGCCAACTGGGCTTCAACCGCAACCTCGGGCTGAAACATTACGTGGCGGCCATCGCGGGGATGGAGATCAGTCAAACCGTGACCGATAACAACGCCTATCCCACGCGCTTCGGGTACAACGACCAGGCGGGCACCTTCAATACCTTCAACCATGCCGATTACAATGCCGGCGTGTACAACAGCGATATGCTCGGAAGCGGCCGTCCATCGGCCACTATCGGCTCATACGCCTTTAACGACAACCGGTTCGTAAGCTGGTACGCCAACGGCTCCTACGAATACGACAGCCGCTTTATCGTAAGCGGCAGCATCCGGCTCGACCAGACGAATTTCTTCGGCACCGATCCCAAGTTCCGGTACAAGCCCCTGTGGAGCGTGGGCGGCACCTACAAGCTGGCGAAAGAGAAATTCTTCGACGTTGCCTGGATCGACAAGCTCAATATCCGCGGCTCTTACGGTATCAACGGGAACATATCCCTCAAAAGCGGGCCGTTCCTCATCGTGACGCCCGGCTCGTTTTCTTCCGTTGTGGGTGATATCAACTACTCCATTACTTCCCCGCCGAACAACAGCCTGCGTTGGGAAAAAACGAACGTGTTGAACCTGGGGACGGACGTAGCGGTATTTCGTAACCGCCTGCGGATGACGCTCGACTATTACCGCAAATTCAGTACGGACGTGCTGGCCTCCGACGCGATGGACCCCACGAAAGGGTTCACCAGCCAGATCAAGAACGCCGGCAAGATATTGAACCAGGGCATCGAGGTTTCGCTGGAATCGGATGTGCTGAAGCGGAAGGATTTCGTGTGGAACGCGCAGGTCATTTTCGCGTATAACAAGAATACGGTGAAGGAATACAACGTGAATTACATTTATCCCTCCAGCCTCACGAACGGCGCTATCCGCAAGGAAGGCGACCCGCTCGACGCGCTGTACGCCTATCGCTATGCCGGGCTCGACAATAACGGCGTGGCGCAGTTCTACGATGCGGAAGGGAAACTGACCGGCGGCGGGAACGCGAAAGTCGGCGATCTCGTGTACGCAGGCACCCTCCGGCCGCCGTACGTCATGAGCATGACGAACACCCTCAGCTACCGCCAGTTCGACCTGTCTTTCATGATCATCGCCCGCACCGGCAACGTGCTGCGGAAAGACGCGTTCTCCGGTTCCAACTACATTAACAAACACGTAGCCGAGCGCTGGCGCAAACCCGGCGACGAAGCGCATACCATCTATCCGAAACTCACGTCCTGGAACATGGATATGTTCTATTTCCCGTACAGCGATGTGCTGGTGGAAAGCGCCAACTTCCTCAAGCTGCGCGATGTGACGCTGAGCTACACACTGCCGAAGCAGTTATTGAAACGCGCGGGCATCAAAGACAGCAAGCTGTATTTCCAGTCGCGCAACCTGGTGATGATCACCGCCAACAGCGACCGCCGCGATCCGGAGATTTCCGATATCAACACTTCCGGCGGAACGGGCGCATTTACCGAACAGGGATATACCACCCTGCCATTGCGCCCCGAATTGTATGTGGGTATCATGTTCACCCTTTAAAACCGACAGCATGCCAAAATTACGTTCTATCATAACGATCGTCGCCGCAGGATGCGCCCTTACTTCCTGCAACAAATTCCTCGACGTAAAACCCAAAGGGAAGCTGATCCCTTCCGAGGTGGCTGATTTCGACAAGTTGCTCGACAATACCGGCACGGCCCAGTACATTTTCCTCGATAACAACGGGGGCAGTATGATCGGGTATCTGAACGATAACCTCGAACTGTCTGAAGGGATCGCCAAAGTGGCGTACAAGGCCAATAACCATCCCAATATCGACCGTTTTTACGCGTACACCTTCCGCAAGCCGTACCGCAACCCCAATACTTCGGATTATTTCTGGGATTGGGGCACCTATCGCGCGGCGGCGTATTACAACAATATCATCGACGGTATCGGTGGATTGAAGTCCATCAGCAACGAAGACCTGCCATATGCCCGCGCCGTGCTGGCGCAGGCACGCGCGGGAAGAGGGTTCCAGTATTTCCTGCATAACCTCGTGTACGGCCCGGTTTATAAACCCGGAACGGCCAACAACACCCGTACGATCCCGTATCTCACGAATGCGGACATCAATGCGCCGATGGTGGATTTGTCGACGCAGGAGGAGGTGTTCAAGCTGGCCGCCAAAGACCTGCATGCCGCGCTCCCCGATGCGCCGGCCGCCACCAACTGGCCCACGCGTGCCAACAAAACCGCCGTGCAGGCCATGCTCGCGTATTATCACCTGTTCACCCGCCGGTACGACAGCGTGGCGCATTACGCCAATCTCGCATGGACGGGCGCCACGGCCAATGGCGGGCCAGACCGGGTGATCTACGATTACAATGGTTTCAGCTGGACGAACCCCGGCAACATCCTCAGCAGTACCATCAAAGCGCAGGATAACTTCCTGGATGCCAACAATAACCGGGAAATGCTGCTGTACCGGTCGGAAGACAGGGGAGCGGGGCGCTCTTCGTCCAGCTACCCGTCTGCCGAGTTCATCGGGCTTTTCGATGCCCAGACGGATTTGCGGTATACTTACTACTTTCTTACCGCTCCCGGGTACAAAACATCGTATAATGGCGTAAATTACGATGACGGCCAGCGGGTACAGTTTTACCGCGGGTCGAAGACACAGTTGACGTCGGGTTTCACCTATCCGGAAGTGTTGCTGATGCGCGCGGAAGCTTATGCGCGGACGGGCAAGCTGGCCGAAGCCGTTGCCGATCTGAACCTGCTCCGTAAATACCGTTACAAGACGGGAACGCCGCCTTTGGGCGTGGGTGCGCAAGACGATGTGATCGCCGAAGTACTGAAGGAGCGCCGCAGGGAGTTGCCCGCCAGTGGGATCAAACGGTTCCTGGACCTGAAGCGCCTCGTGCTCGACGCCGGAAAACCCTGGCAGAAAACGAAGATCGTCCACCAAGTCGGAACGGAAACCTTCGAAGCCGCCATCGATTCCGATTTTTTCATCATGAACATCGCCAATACCATTTTGCAGTATAATCCGCATTGGAACGTACCGCTGGACAACAGAACGTTTTGACAACTAAAACCGCACATTCAATATGAAACAAACCCTCACCCTCGCAGGTATGCTGCTGCCGCTGACGATGCTGGCACAGGATATCCCGTTCCAGATCAAGGGGCAGATCGAAAACCCCGCAGAAGCTTCACGGGCGTACCTTTATTACCGTAAAGGCGCCACCAACGTCACCGATTCGTCTGAGCTGACCAACGGTGCTTTCTCGTTCAAGGGCACCGTTCCCTCCGCCGTTCGCGGCACGCTCGTGGTACGCGCGATCCCCGTTCCGGGCAAAGCCATAGCCATGAAATACGACATGATCAACCTGTACCTCGAAAAAGGGGACGTGTCCGTTAAAAGCGCCAAAGGCCTCGAAGAAGCTACCGTGAAAGGCGGCCCGCTCAATGCCGATTTCTCCCGCTATCAGCAGGCTACCAAATTCGCGAAAGATAAATACGAAGTGGTAAACAAGGAATGGAGCGATGCAAGCCCTGAAACCCGGAAAGGTGCTGATTTTCAGAAGGATATGAACGCCAAATACGATGCCATCCGCAAAGAAGAAAAGGCAGCCCAGCTGGTGTTCATCAAAGCGAATACGAAATCGCCCATCGCCATCGACGTGCTGCAGCAATTCGCCGGCTCCCTGCCCGATAATGTAGACGAGATCGAAGGATATTACAAATCCCTCGCCCCCGCGGTCCAGTCTTCCGAAAACGGTAAAAATTTCGCCAAAACGATCGATGGCTGGAAAAAGACCGCCGTTGGCGCACAGGCACCCGAATTCACCCAGAACGATACCGAAGGCAAGCCGGTGAAACTGGCCGACTTCCGCGGCAAATACACCCTGATCGATTTCTGGGCCTCCTGGTGCGGCCCCTGCCGCGCCGAGAACCCCCACGTGGTAGCGGCGTACGAAAAGTACAAAGACAAGAACTTTACCGTGCTCGGCGTTTCCCTCGACCAGCCCAACGCCAAAGACAAATGGCTGAAAGCGATCGCAGACGACAAGCTGACCTGGACGCAGGTGAGCGACCTCAAATTCTGGGACAATGAAGTGGCGCGCCTCTACGGCATCCGCGGCATCCCGCAGAACTTCCTGATAGACCCGCAAGGCAAAATCATCGCGAAGAACCTTCGTGGCGAGGCGCTGGAGAAAAAACTGGCGGAAGTCCTGAACTAGGTATAACGGTAAGCGATATACGAAAAAGCCCGTCCCGGTAAAACCGGACGGGCTTTTTCTATGTCATTTGAAGTGTGGTCAGGATGCTTCGGCAGGCTTGATCTCGTACACGATCGAGCTGCATTTGTTCACATGCCGCCAGGCTTTCCAGTAGGAGCGGAAGCCTTTCCACGCGCCGGCGATCAGGCCGTCTTTCCCCGTTTTGTATTTCTGACTGAGCAGGCTTACATAAAACGCGTCAAACACCATGGGGTACTTTTGCCGGATGGAAAATCCGTGGCGCTGCATGAGCACGTCCATGGAAACGGGGGAGAAGTGGTACAGGTGGCGGGGCACATCGTATGCCGCCCAAAACTCGCCATAGAGGCGGGCATCGGTGCTGGTGTAGTTGGGAACGGCGATGAGCAGGGCGCCTCCGGGCTTCAGGAGCTTCCGGATCCGCTCCAGGTAACCCTGGAGGTCGTGCACATGCTCGAGCACATGCCACATCGTGATGCAATCGAACTGTCCTTCCCCGAGCTCGAACAATTCGTGTACCGGGCGCGTATCGAGGCCGTACAGTTTTTGGGCAGTTTCCCGCGCGCCGGCGTCCGGCTCCAGGCCGGTCACGTTCCAGCCCAGCAGTTGCATATGGTGCAGGAACGCGCCGCTGCCGCTGCCGATATCGAGCAGGTTACCGGATTTCACGCCGGCCGCCGTTTTCACCCAATTCTGCTTGGAGCGCATGGTGATCTTGCGGACGCTGTGGTACATCCTGTTGATAAGCCCTTCACGGGTATCCGAATGCGAAATGTATTCGGCCGATTGGTAATACGCGCCGATGGCTTCGATAGGAGGAATGTGCTGTGTGAAGCGGGCCGTGCAGGCGGCGCATTCCCAGATATCGAATTTTTCCTGAGATACGGTATAGTCTTTTGCCGTCAGCTTGTAGCTGATGCGGTCCGATTGGCAAACCGGGCATTGCTGGTAGTCGATCCGATTCATGTGGTTAGAAAACTGGCTGCAAGATAACAAAATTATATCCCCTTGTATTCTCCCCAAACGTTCCGGAGCGTATCGGCGATCTCGCCGAGGGTACAGTAATGTTCCACGGCTTCCACTACGAGCGGCATGAGGTTTTCGGTCGTTTTCGCCCGCTCCGAAATGGCCGCCAGCAAGGATTTCACCTTTTCGTTGTTGCGGCGGGCGCGGAGGGAGGCCAGCTTTTCGGACTGGAGCTTGCGGATGCTGTCGTCGATCCGGAATACCTCGGTATCTGAGGCTTCTTCCACGGTGAATTTGTTCACGCCGACGATGATCTTTTCGTTATTCTCGATTTCCTGCTGGTATTGATAGGCGCTTCTGGCGATCTCGTCCTGGATGAACCCCTGCTCGATGGCGCTCACGGAACCGCCCATGGCGTCGATCTTATGAACGAGTTCCCAGGCGCGTTCCTCCACTTCCTTCGTCAACGCCTCCACGTAATACGAACCGGCCAGCGGGTCTACCGTGTCGGCGATACCGCTTTCGTAACCGATGATCTGCTGTGTACGCAAAGCGATGCGGGCGGCGGATTCCGTGGGGAGGGAAATGGCTTCGTCGTAGCCGTTGGTGTGCAGCGACTGCGTGCCGCCGAGCGTGGCGGCGAGGGTTTGCACGGCCACGCGCACGATGTTGTTGTGCGGTTGCTGCGCGGTGAGGGTGGAGCCGCCGGTCTGGGTATGGAAGCGCAGCATTTGCGCTTTGGGATCGGTGGCGCCGAGGTTTTGGGTGATATGCGCCCACATGTTGCGCGCCGCGCGGAACTTGGCGACTTCTTCGAACAGATGGTTATGCGCGTTGAAGAAAAAGCTGAGGCGCTTGGCGAACACATTAATGTCGAGCCCCTTTTCCAGCGCGGCTTTCAGATAAGCCTTGCCGTTGGAAAGCGTGAAAGCCAGCTCCTGCACGGCGTTGGCGCCCGCTTCGCGGATATGGTAGCCGCTGATGGAAATGGTATTCCATTTCGGCACTTCCCGGCTGCAATAATCGAAAATATCGGTGATCAGCCGCATGGACGGCTGCGGCGGATAGATGAAAGTGCCGCGGGCGGCGTATTCCTTGAGGATATCGTTCTGAATGGTACCGGAAATCTTCGACAGGTCGGCCCCCTGTTTCTTCGCCAGGGCGATGTAGAACGCAAGAAGGATGAACGCCGTGGCGTTGATGGTCATGGACGTGGAGACTTTCTCCAGTTCGATGCCGGCGAAAAGCGTTTCCATATCTTCCAGCGAATCGATGGCAACGCCTACTTTTCCTACTTCCCCTTCCGCCATGGCGTGGTCGGAATCGTAGCCGATCTGCGTGGGCAGGTCGAACGCGACGCTGAGCCCCATTACGCCCTGGCTGAGCAGGAAATGATATCTTTTGTTGGATTCCTCGGCTGTGCTGAAACCCGCGTACTGGCGCATGGTCCAGAGTTTATCGCGGTACATGGTGGCGTGGATGCCCCGGGTGAAGGGGAAGCGGCCCGGCAGCTCGTCCATCGGTACCGGCGTGGCATATAACGGCCGGATTTCGATCCCCGAATCGGTCTTGATTGGCTTTTCCATATTCACAATGTTAGGTTAAAAACGATAAATTGCGGGAAATTTTGTTGACTGGCCATGATTCCTTATTTGTTGTTGTTTCTCACCATTGGAATGGCGTTGCTGAGCTTGCTGATGATGCGCCGCGGCGCACGGCTGCCCTTCCCCGACGCGCTTTACACCATCCTGTTTTCCCTTTCGCTGGCGGCATTCGTATACCTCTACGGCACCTGGGTGTACGGGAGCATTTACCTTAAATATATTTTCGGGGGATTATACGTGTGTGTCACCGGATGGTCCCTCTTCCGCCGTAACCCTGTCAAGCCCGCGCGTTCACCGTTTTTCCGGTTAACGATGTTCGTGGTGCTGACCCTCGCCGTGGTCCTGTATTTTACCGGTACCACCGGCACGCCGCGCACCGTGGAGCTTGATTTTCCCCTGCAGAAAGGCCGCTATTTCGTGTTGCAGGGCGGGAAGGGATTACCGTCGAACGTATTCCATTTCAGCCTGCGCGGGGCTATTTACGCAATGGACATCGTGCGGCTCAACAACTGGGGAAACCGCGCCAGCAAAGTGTTTTCCAAAAACCTGGAAGATTACGCCATCTTCGGCGATACGGTCTATGCGCCCTGCTCCGGCCGCGTCATCCGCGCCAATGGCGACGATCCCGACAACATCCCGCCCAACATGAAGCGCGGCCCTAAAAACACGAACATGGTGCTCATCGACGCAGGCGGGTATTACGTTTTCATGGGGCACCTCCGGCAGGGCAGCGTACTGGTAAAGGAAGGGGACGAAGTGAAAACGGGCGAACCGCTGGGCTGCGTCGGCAATTCCGGTTTCAGTACGGAACCGCACCTCCATATCCAGGTGCACCGGAAAGAGGCAGGAAAGCCCTGGTACGCGTCCGAACCGCTGTATATCCACTTTAACGGGCACGGTTATCTGCTCAACGAAATGATCCGGAAAAAACACACCTGAGATATAAAAAAAAACGGCCCCGCATCGCAGGGCCGTTTTTTTTATGGATCACATATCTTCCGTAACTATTTCATCAGTTTTCGCGCTTCCGAGTTGATGATCTCCGCAGCGATGTCTGAAGGCGATTCCGGCTGTTGCATGAACAGCTCGAGGATCTGCTTGTTCAGCTCGATGGAAGGCGCGTCCGGCGGCAGTTTCAGGGCCAGCTGGTTGATGATGGAAATGGTTTGTTCCTTCACGGTTTTAACCGCTTCCCAGGCCAGGGGCGCCACGTATATCTGCTGCGACACGTTATGATCGAATTCCGACTTGATGTTCGAAACCAGGCCGATCTGCATGTCGAGCACCGTAAAACCCGGCTGGTTCACACGGCCGATAAGGTTCTGCGGCGCAATGCGCTCCACGAAAAGGATCATGCGCTCGTACGCCTGCAACTGCAACGGCAGCACGATATCCGACGATTTCTCGCCCTTCGGCTCCGCTTTCTTGTCTTCCTTCCCCTCCTTATCCTGCTTTTCCCCCTTCTTCACGAGATCTTTAATGGTCCATACCAGGAGCACCACCGCACCGGCGATGATCAAAATAAATAACAATTCCTTACTTGTCGGCATAATCGGGTGACGTTTAGAATTACAAATATAATAGGAATTTGTTATTTGTAAAGGATTCTTCCGTTAACATTCCGGCAAACTGATGGGAATATTGACCGCCAGCCCGCCATCGGAGGTTTCCTTGTACTTGGAATTCATGTCCAGCGCCGTGTCCCACATGGTTTTCACCACCGCGTCCAGCGACACTTTCGCCAGTTCGGGGTTGCTTTGCAGGGCCAGCTGGCTGGCGGTAATGGCCTTGATGGCCCCCATGGTGTTCCGCTCGATGCAGGGCACCTGTACGAGCCCGCCGATGGGGTCGCAGGTAAGGCCGAGATGGTGCTCCATGGCGATTTCCGCCGCCATCAGTACCTGCCGCTGCGATCCGCCGAGGCATTCCGTGAGCGCGGCAGCCGCCATGGCCGACGATACCCCGATTTCCGCCTGGCATCCGCCCATGGCGGCAGAAATGGTCGCCCGTTTCTTGAAAATGCTCCCGATCTCCGACGCGCACAGCAGGAATTGCAGGATGCGCTCTTCGTGGAGACCGTCGCAAAAGGTGATATAATATTGCAGTACCGCGGGGATCACGCCTGCAGCGCCGTTGGTAGGTGCGGTCACCACCCGGCCGAAAGAAGCGTTTTCCTCGTTCACGGCCAGGGCAAAACAGCTCACCCAGTCGAGCGTATAGGAAAAATGCTGTCCGCCCGCGCGGATCGCCTCCACCCAGGAATGATAGTCGTTGTACGTTCGCCCCCCGAGCAGCCGCGTATTCAGCGCCGCCGCCCTGCGCCCCACTTTCAGGCCGCCGGGCAGTTCGCCGGTAGTGTGGCAGCCGCGGTAGATGCAGTCGCGCATCACTTCCCAGATCTTCATGACGCCGGCTTTCGTTTCCGCCTCGCTACGCCAGGCGTGCTCGTTTTCCATCACCAGTTCGGAAATGGAAAAACCGGTTTTGATGCACCATTGCAGCAATTGCCGCGCGGTATCGATGGGGAAAGGCAGGTCTACGCTGCTGCCGCTTCCCCCGCCGTTTTCCCCTTCCTTCACCACAAAACCGCCGCCGATCGAGTAATACGTGGCCGCCAGCTGCTCGCCGTTTTGCAGGGTGACGAGAAAGGTCAAAGCGTTGGGATGGTACGGGAGGGATTCTTCGTAGAGAAATGCGATGTCGGTAACGGGATCGAAGTCGATAAACCGGTCTCCATGAAGGTGCAACTGCCGGTTACGGCGGATGCCGTCGATCTTGGGATCGATCTGGTTTACGTCGAAAGTAACGGGATCGTCTCCGGAAAGCCCCAGCAGCACGGCGATGTCCGTACCGTGGCCATGCCCGGTTTTGGCAAGGGAGCCGTACAGGAGCACCGTCAATTTGCGGATGTCATCCAGTTTGCCCTGTGTCTTCATTTCGTCGAGGAAACGCATGGCGGCGCGCCAGGGGCCCAGCGTATGGGAGCTGGACGGGCCTACGCCGATCTTGAATATGTCAAATACGGAAATGCACTCGTGTGGCACAATATCAGGTTTAGCCTTCAAAGTTAAGGGTTTGAAGGCACAAAAAGGAACGCGCCGCCAAAGCTGGCAGCGCGTGTTCCCGTATGGCGTTTCCGTTTTTTTTGTTGTAAGCCTCAGTTCTTGTCCCACCAGACTTTTCCGTACTGGCTGTCGCCCGCGGCGGCAAATTGCCGGGTGATGGCAGCGCGGTAATTATCGCCGTTATTGAATGATTCGTCTGAAGGGTAGGCCTGTCGTGTGGGCACGTCTTTCCCGTCCACTTTAACAAGCGTGGGGAATCCCGTGCGCCGCCATTCGGCCCAGGCTTCGAAGCCGTGCATGAACAGGTGCACCCAGCGCTGGGTGGCGATCGACCGGAGGCCGTTTGCCGCATCGTAGGCTACACTCGGGTGTGCGATCACCGCCGCAGCGCCTGTAGTGCTGCCCGTCCATTGTAAAATCGACTGCGTGACCGCCTGGTCGTAGTATTCCTTCGCCTTGGCGTCGCTCCCCGCGATCCATCCGCGTTTGGCGCCTTCCGCGAGTGCGAACAGCACCTGCGCATAGGTGACGAGGTAAACGGGGGCGTCCTGCTCGCGCACGGCCGTTCCCAGGAGCGACCATTTGGAGAGCGTAGCGCCATCGAGGCTGCCGTAGGGCAATCCGACATAGACACCCGCGTCCGCATTGGCCGTGGCGTAAATACCTAACCGCGGGTCATTGGGCGCCTTGAGGGTGTTGACGAGCAGTTCGGAGGGCGACCACCACTGCCGGCGCTGCCGCGTCCACTGGTCGTACCAAAAGCTTTCGTTGTTGGCTTCGGGCAGGTTATGGAACACGAAATTGTCGTCGTTTTCTTCCATAACGCCGGCTGCCAGGGCTTTCCCGAATTCATCGCGGGCCTTTTGCGGATTTACCTCGGACATGCGCAATGCCATCAGCAGGCGGATCGAATTGGAAAGTTTTTTCCACCGGGCGATGTCGCCTTCATAGATGACGTCGTTCGTGATATCGCCCGCCACGAATTCTCCGGAAGCCTGTGTGAGCAGCGCCAGGAGCGCGGTATAGATAGATTCCTGGCTGTCGTATTCCGGCGTGTTGTCGGTTTCTCCCTTGAGCGCCTGGCTGTAGGGGACGTCGCCCCAGCGGTCGGTGATATGCCAGAAATAATACGCTTTCAATACTTTGGCCACGGCCAGCTGGTTGGCCATGGGCCCATCGTCGGGCAGCTGTTCCGGTTTGGTGAGCACGCGCTCCAGGTTCATGAGCGGATCGTGGTACAATGTATAGAAGCTGGCAGACGGCTCGGTGTAGAGCGAAAGGTTCACATATTGCGTTTCCATGAGGAATTGCGCGAGGAACTCGCCCTGCGGCACTTCCTGCGTCAGTGGTAGCGCCAGCTGGGCATTGGCGATGAGCTGCGTGTTGGAGGCTTTGGACGGCAGGTTGGGGTTTACGTTGATGTCCCCGAATTTGTTGCAGCCGGCCAGCGCGAGGGCGGATAAAAGCAGTATTTGGATGTTTCGCATGACGGTCGGCATTAAAAGTTCACAATAAGGTTCATACCATAAGAGCGCACGGTGTTGGCCTGCCCGCTTTCGCGCCAGCTGATAGACGTGGCGCCGGTCGAAAGCTCGGAAGGATCCAGGCCTTTGGGGGCTTTTTGATAAATCATGGCCGGGTTCCGTGCGATGAAGGCGAGGTTGATGCTCTGAACAGGCAACCGGCCGAGCATCATTTTGCTGAACGTATAGCCTATCCGCACTTCGCGCAATTTCACGTAGGTCGCGTCTTCCAGCCATTCTTCATACACATGCGTGCCCATCACGTTCCGCCAGTAGGCCCTGGCCTCCACATAAGCTTCCACGGGTTGTTTGGTGGTAGCGGAAATACCGCTCACTTTTACCCCGCCGCCTTCAGATACCGGGTCGCGCACGTTTTTGCCCCTGTCGTTGATTTCGGCGGTGGCCGGAGCGATCCCGGTTTTGTGGGCCAGCATCCAGGTGCGGCTGAAAAACTGCCCGCCCTTCTGCCAGTCGATCATTGCGCCCACGTCAAACTTCCCGATCTTGAACGTATTCTGCCATCCGCCCGTCATGTCGGGCAATACGGAACCGAAGTTGTGCGTGGCCGAGGTGTACAGAGGCATGTTGTTATCGCCGAGCAAAATCTTGCCCGTCGCGGAATCCCGCTGGTAAGCTTTCCCTATCAGGCTGCCGAAAGGCTCGCCCACATAGGAGTTCAGGTAGCTGTCCACCTGCGAGTACCGCGTATTGTCCAGCGGAAAAACGTTTTGTCCCGGCGCGAGCTCCACTACCATATTCCGGTTGCGGTTCAGGTTGAAGACGGTTTGCCAGGTGAAGTTTTTGGTTACGACCGGCGTTGCGCTCAGCGCTACTTCGAAGCCCTTGTTCCGGATGAGCCCCGCGTTGATGATCGTGGTCGCAAACCCGCCGGTGCTGGAAAGGGGCAGGTTGATGATCTGGTTGACGTTTTTCTGGAGGTACCATGTGAAATCCAGGCCGATCCTGTTGTTGAGGAATTTCAGGTCAACACCTGCTTCGTACGAATGCGCGAACGATGGCTCGATTTTCGGGTTGATGAGCCGGTCGCGGACGTAGAGGGTGTTCACCACCGATTTGTCGGGCAACGTGTAGATCGTTCCCACGCCGAAGTTGTTGCTGGTCTCGTACACGTTGAGATCGCTGCCGGCCTGCGCATAGCTGAGGCGCAGCTTTCCGTAGGAAAGCGGTTTCCATTTCAGGTCGTCGCTGAACACGTAGCTCGCGGAAACGGAAGGGTACCAGTAGGAATTGTTGTCCTGGATGAGGGTGGAAGAATTATCGTTGCGGAGCGTGGCTTCCAGGAAGTAACGGTTTTTATACCCGAAAGAAACGAGGCCGTACATGCTCCGGATCTTTTTCTCGCTGTAATAGTTCTCGATCACCGGCCTGTCTTTGGACGCTTCGAGGTTGAACCAGTCCGGGCTCGTTAACCCGCCCACCGTTTCGCCGTACATATAGCTGTATTGGCGCCGGTAGCTGTTCGCGCCCAAGTTGGCGTTCAGCGAAAAATCGTTCCAGTTCCTGGAATATTGCGCCAGGAATTCGTAGTTCATTTCCGTGTTCTGGTATTTGCCGATCGAGTAAAACGGATCGCCTATCCCCCCGAACCCGTGCCGCGTCTGGATGTTCTGCGTGAACATGTCGCCCCGCGCAAATCCGCTGAGCTTCAGGCCGGGAATGATCTCGTACGTCAGCCCCACGTCGCCGAAGAAGCGGTCGCGGCCGTCGTTGGCAGGACTTTCATACGCCAGGAAATACGGGTTGTTCCAGTTGGTGAGCGAGGGTTCGGGATTGGCGGCCGTTGGTACGGCGATGCTCCAACCCAGCATGCGGCCGTCGGGGTATTTGTAAGCTTTCAGCCGGCGCATGTCCATGTTCCGCTGGAACCACTGTACCATAAACCTCGCGCCGTCTTCCGATCCCTGTTTCGGGCGCTGCGCCTGGTTGGTGGCGTAGTTCAGGTTGGTGGTCACGGTGAGGTTGGGCAACAGGTCCAGCGAGCCGCTGAACCCGAGGTTGTTCCGCTTCAGCCAGGTATTCGGCTCGATGCCGCCGATGCTGGTATTGTTGTAGCTAAGGCGGAAGGCGGTATTCTGATTGCCGCCGGTCACGCTCACGCCATTGTTGAACGTATAGCCGGTTTCGTAGTAATCTTTTACATTGTCCGGATGGGCCACGAACGGCGTCAGTTTGCCGTAATCGGGGTCCATGGGGTAGTAGCTGAACACCTGGCGGGCGGGCGTTCCGTCCATCTTCGTTCCCCAGCTTTCATCCCAGTCCATTTGCACGACTTTTTCACCGGCCGCGTTCGTTTTCCAGGTCTGCGAATTGCCGGCGCCGTAGATGTTTTGCATGGGCATGAAGTTGCCGGCCTTTTCCATGGAGAAGGCGGAATTGAGCGTCACGTTCACTTTCTTGGGCCCTTTGCTGCCTTTGCGGGTGGTGATCATGATCACGCCATATTGGCCACGGATGCCGTACAACGCCGATGCCGCGGGGCCTTTGAGCACTTCCACGCTTTCCACGTCTTCGGGATTGATGTCTTGCGCCAGGTTCCCGTAATCGGCTCCGTCAAAATCCGCGAAGTTGGCGTTGGAGATCGGTGTACCGTCGATCACGATGAGCGGCTGGTCGGCGCCCGATAGCGAGTTGACGCCGCGGATCTTTATTTTCTGCGTGCCGCCCATGCTGGCGCCGGAGGCCCCGGTCACCTGCACCCCCGCGATCTTGCCCGCGAGCGATCCCAGCACGTTCTGTTCTTTAGTGAAAGTGAGGTTCTCGCCCTTCACGCCCTGGCGCGCGTAGCCGAGCGACCGCTCGTCGCGCTTGATGCCCAGGGCGGTCACCACTACTTCAGACAGTTGGCTGTCGTTGGCTTCCATGGTAAAATCGGCGACGGTGAACCCGTCCGTTACGGTAACGGTGACGGTTTGCGCTTTATGCCCGATGGCGCTGGCGTTGAGCGTGTAAGTCCCGGATTTGAGCCCGCCGATGCTGTACCTGCCTTCGTCGTCGGCCACGGTGCCCTGCGAGGTGCCTGCGATCTGCACGGTGGCAAAGGGCAGGGGCCGCCCGTCTGGAGTGCGCACGATACCGCGGATGCCGCCGTCGAATTCGGGAGCTTCCGCAGGAATGGCTTCGATGGCGTTGCCCGGGGGGATTTTCTTGATAACGATGTGGTCGTCCAGCTGTTCATACCGCAAACCCTTGGGCAGCAACAGTGCGTCGAGCAACTTGCCGACGGGAATGCCGTCCGCGCGGTACGTGACGTTGCCATAGCCTTCGAGGTCGCGGGTTTTGTAGGTGAAGGAGCAGTCGGCCAAAGACCCGATCTCGCGCAGCGCCTGGCGGAGCGAAACGTTGTTCAGGTCTACGGAAACGATGACTTTCCGGATATCCTGCCCCGCGCCGTCGGCCGCAACGAGGATTCCGTTGAAAGTCAATAAGATGGCCAGGATGGATATTCTCATAATCAACCAGTTGAGACGAGACGGCCCGGGTTTTGGGGGCTGTCTTTTTTCCAAGCAGGGGTCGATGAAAATGCAGTTTTCTACATACAAATTCATAGCTTTGAATTGTTTAATAATTACCGAATAGGGATTATTGAAAAGCAGGAGGAGCCGCAGCCGGGTCGCAATCGGAGCGGCTCTCCGCATTTTCTGGCGCTAGCCTGACAATCGCTTGTAGCTTTTTGTCATCGTTTCAGATTTTGGTTAATGAATTAAATAGGTCCCATCTGCCAGCGTGAGCCGGCTATCCGTCAATTTGCACAGTATTTTCAAGGCCGCTTCCGCGCCAACGTCGCGCCGGAACTCGGTAGATACCGGTTCTTCCCCCAAAGCCGGCCGTGCCAGCCGGATGCGCACGTCGTAGGTGCGTTCGAGGTCGCTGATGATGTCGGCCAGCTTTTCTCCGTCGTACAGCATGTTGCCGTCTTTCCAGGGAGCGGCGTCTTTCGTGGCGATGCTTCTTGGCGCATCGTCATGGATGAATTCCGGCCGTACTTTCACGAGTTGTCCGCCGGTGAGCGTGGCCGATTTTTCTTTCCCGTACTGCACTTTTACCTTCCCGCTGCTCACGGCCACGATCACGTCTGCCTGGCCGGGATATGCGCGGATGTTGAAAGCCGTTCCGAGCACGGTGGTGGAAATATTACCGGTGTGGATGATGAACGGCAGTTCGCCATTATGCGCCACATCGAAATAGGCTTCACCTGAAAGATAGACGGTGCGGGCCTTTCGCCCGAAGTCTTCCGCGTATCGCAGTGTGCTGGCGGTATTGAGCCAAACCTGGGTGCCGTCGGGGAGGGACAGCTGCCGGGTTTCCTTGCGGGCCGTCTGTTGCCCGGTCATGGCCGCTGGGCCCGAGTTGCCGGAGCGCGGGTACAGCAGCCAGGCGGCGGTGGTCACAGTTGCCACGAGCGCCGCTGCCACGGCCATTTTCACGAGCCGCAGCTGCCGGCCGGCGGGGTGCACGAGGCGCCCGCGGCGGTTGACGTACGTTTCGGCGTGCGGCAGTTCTTCGTCGCTGTTCCAGGCTTGCCGGATCAGTTGGCGAACGGCCTCGTCGTGGTCTGCCTGTTGCAGCAGGGCGAAGAATTCTTCATATTCCTGCCGGGTACAGGCGTTGTCGCGATAGCGTTTAAAAAGGTAATGTATCCGTTCTTCCATACGTAGAATGGGGTGTGTATCAAAGGAAGACGGAGCAGCGGGGAAATGTTCCTATCGGAAATAAAAAAAAGTCAGGAGAACAGAAAGCGGCCCGGTGGTTTTGACGAGAAAGGCGCGGATGGCCTGGAGGGCGGAGGAAAGCTGGTTTTTGACGGTGTGGCGGGAGATTTTCAGTTCATCGGCGATCTCGAGGTAACTCATGCCTTCTTCGCGGTTGAGGCGGTAGATCAGCCGTCGTTGGGGTGGAAGCTGATCGATGGCTTTGGAAACGAGGGCATGGTATTCCCGGGCTTCGGTGATGGTGGCGGGGGAAGGGGGCTCCTGTGCCAGGGCGCTCCAGATCCGCTCCCGTAAACGTTCGTCGGCCGCGGCTTTGCGGAGGAAGTCCATCAGCCTGTTTTCCATCACGCGGTAGAGCCAGGCGTCCATGTTGCGGATGTCGGGCATTTGTTCGCGGTGTTCCCAGAGTTTGAGGAAAGTTTCCTGCACGAGGTCTTGCGCAAATTCGGCGGATTTCGTCATGCGCAGGGCGAGCGCGAAGAGGCGGGCCTCCTGGTCACGGAAAACCTCCAGGAACCTGTGCTCCTGCATTACGGAAGGGGCGATATGAACGGGCGATCGTTGCATGCCGACGGGGAATAGTACCGGAAAAAAAGCGTTAGATAGTGGTCCTTCTAAATGTACTACAATTTCTGCGGAATGAAAAATGCCCGCTCCGGTCGTAACCGGGCGGGCATGATATGTTTAAGGGGAATTCTTACCGGATCAATAGTAATAGTTGTTCAGCGTTACTTCGAACTTCAGCACGCTGTTCGGCGGAATGGTCCCGCGGTCGGCATTGCGGTATCCCAGCACGGAGGGAATGAAATACAGCACTTTCCCTTTTTTGGTCGTTTTCTGCAAGCCCACTTTGAAACCGGGAATGAGGCCGGTGGTGCCGAGGCGCACGTCGTCGAAGGTGGTGGTGTTGGCGGAATCGAACCGGGTGCCGTTCAGCAGCCAGCCTTTGTAGGAGATGTTGAAACGGTCGGTCAGCTTGATGGTATCCCCGCCTTCGCCATTCTGCAGCACTTTCCAGTATACCCCGGTCGTATCGCGCTGAAAGCCGGTCAGGTTGTTTTTGGCGATATAATCCTTGATGGTCTGTTCATCGATGGCGGCCTGTTTATCATAGTCGTAAGGCGGTTGGTCGTCTTTATCTTTCTTGCAGGCTACGGCCAGGGTGATGCCGGCCAGGGCGATCAGGCCAAGGTAAATTTTCTTCATACTGTTGAATGGTTATTTTCTGATATCGATTAAGGTGACGTCGCAGATGAGGATGGAATTCGGCGGGATCCTGCCGGGGATGCCGATGTTGGCGAATGCCAGCCGGGCCGGGATATACATGAGGATGCGGCCGCCTTTCGAGATAAGGGGAAGACCGATGCGCCAGCCGGGAATATGATCTTTCAATTTGCGATTGTCGAACGAAGTAGGGAGGGGGGCGGCTTCCACGATCTGCTCGGTCGGGAACAGCCGGCGGGTGAATGTCACCACCGGAATTTCTTCCAGGTCGATGGTATCCGAACGGTCTCCCGGGTCGATGATCTTGTAAATGATCCCGCTCGGGTGGAGCACGGTGCCGGAATCTTTTTTATGCTGGATGAGCCAGGTACGTACGGTTTCCATGTCCCTGGAAACGTCGTCCGCGAATCTGGACTGGCTTTCGAGCGATTCTTTGGCGCAGCCCGCCATCGCTCCAGCCAGCGCCACGAGGCACAGGGCGGTCAGCACATTTCGGAATCGTAATCCTTTAATCAACAGCATCGGTTACGCGATTTTAACCTTTAACGGCGCCGGGGGCCGGAATGTTACAATATACAAAAATCCCGTCCCGGCAAAAGCGCGGGGACGGGATGGGAATATTTCGGAACGGGTTGGATTAGTAATCCATGCCCATGCCATGACCACCGCCCGGCATTGCGGGAGCAGCGGATTTCGGTTCGGGTTTGTCGGCGATCACGCATTCGGTGGTCAGCAGCATACCAGCGATGGATGCGGCGTTTTCCAGGGCGATGCGGGAAACCTTCGTGGGGTCGATTACACCGGCGGCCAGCATTTTCTCGTAAGTTTCGGTGCGGGCGTTGAAACCGAAGTCGCCTTTACCTTCTTTTACTTTCTGTACCACGATGGAACCTTCGATACCAGCGTTAGCGGTGATCTGGCGGAGGGGCTCCTCGATCGCGCGTTTAACGATAGCGATACCGGTCATTTCATCTTCGTTCTCGCCTTTGATTTTGTCGAGGCCTTCGATCGCGCGGATGAACGCTACACCGCCACCTGCAACGATGCCTTCTTCAACGGCAGCGCGGGTTGCGTGCAGGGCGTCGTCTACACGGTCTTTCTTCTCTTTCATCTCCACTTCGGTGGCAGCGCCAACGTAGAGCACGGCTACGCCGCCGCTCAGTTTGGCCAGGCGTTCCTGCAGTTTCTCACGATCGTAGTCGGAGGTAGTTACCTCGATCTGGGACTTGATCTGGTTGATGCGGGCCTGGATGTCGGTTTTTTTGCCTTTACCGCCTACAACGGTGGTGTTGTCTTTATCGATGGTTACGGATTCAGCGCGGCCGAGGTAAGTCAGGTCGGCGTTTTCCAGTTTGTAACCCTGCTCTTCGGAGATGACTACACCTGCGGTGAGGGTAGCGATGTCCTGCAGCATTTCCTTGCGGCGGTCGCCGAAGCCGGGGGCTTTCACGGCGGCTACTTTCAGGGTGCCACGGAGTTTGTTTACCACCAGGGTAGCCAGTGCTTCACCTTCGAGGTCTTCGGAGATGATCACGAGGGGAGCGCCTTGCTGGGCCACTTTCTCAAGGATGTGCAGGATGTCCTTCATGGTGCTGATCTTCTTGTCGTAGATCAGGATGTAGGGATTCTGCAGCTCGGCCTGCATTTTTTCGCTGTTGGTGATGAAGTAGGGGGAGAGGTAACCACGGTCGAACTGCATACCTTCTACCACTTCTACGGTGGTTTCGGTGCCTTTCGCTTCCTCAACGGTGATAACGCCGTCTTTGGTCACTTTGCGCATGGCTTCGGCGATCAGTTTACCGATCTCGCTGTCGTTGTTAGCGGAGATAGCAGCTACCTGTTCGATCTTTTTATTGTCGTTGCCAACTTTTTCGGATTGTTTTTTCAGGTTTTCCACCACGGCTTTCACGGCTTTGTCGATACCGCGTTTCAGGTCCATGGGGTTAGCGCCTGCAGCTACGTTTTTGAGGCCTTCGCCGATGATGGCCTGGGCCAGCACGGTGGCGGTAGTGGTACCGTCGCCGGCGATGTCAGCGGTTTTGGAAGCAACTTCCTTCACCATTTGAGCGCCCATGTTCTCGATGGGGTCTTCCAGTTCGATTTCTTTAGCTACCGTAACACCGTCCTTGGTTACGCCGGGAGCGCCGAATTTCTTTTCGATCACTACGTTACGGCCTTTGGGGCCGAGGGTTACCTTAACCGCGTTTGCCAGGGTGTCGACGCCTTTCTTCATTTTGTTGCGGGCGTCGGTATTAAAGAATATTTGCTTTGCCATAGTCGTATAAATTTTCTTTGGTCGTGAAGGTTAAAATTCAGGGCTGGATTAAACCACAGCCAGGATGTCGGATTCGCGCATGATCAAGTAGTCTTCTCCTTCGAGGCTGATTTCGGTACCGGAGTACTTGCCGTACAGCACGGTGTCACCTACTTTCACGCTCACGGGTTCATCTTTTTTACCGGGGCCGGCTGCTACCACCGTTCCGCGTTGCGGTTTTTCTTTAGCCGTGTCGGGGATGATGATGCCACCTGCGGTTTTTTCTTCAGCTGCTGCGGGTTTTACGATCACCCTGTCTGCCAGAGGTTTGATACTCAATTTGCTTTTAGCCATTTTGATTCTATTTTTAAAAAGATGAGTTTATAAATGATCCGGTTTGCCGGGAAATCCGGCGGTTGTTCTCCTGACAGAGATTGTGCCAAACGGATTTCGGGTCAAATTTTCAGGTTCCAAAGATACTTATTTTCAAACGGCACCGCCAGAAAATGACATTTTTTCATTTTTGGCCTGTCAGCCGCCCGCAGATGGCAGTTTGCGGCAGCCCGGGGAGGGCGGCCGGAAGTATTTTTTATAAAGTCGCTGTAAAACAGTAGATTTGCGGCCATTTTCCTAAGCGTACACATGATCAGTAGAAGAAATATCCGGGTAAAAGTAATGCAAACTCTGTATGCCATGGACACCATGGAGCAGGAAACGGTGAAACCGGGCACTGCCATGAGTTTGCTGAATGAGAAACTGGACCAGACGTGCCAGGTATTCACCTATCTCCTGTACTCTATGGCCCGCGTGGCCCAGTATGCGGAGACGGACGCGCAGCAGCGGGCCTCCAAGCACCTGCCCAGCGCCGAAGACCTCGCCGTGAACACCAAGGTGGCAGGGAACGATTTCGTGTTCCAGGTGCTCAACGACAAAGGGTTCCTCGTGAACATGGACACCTGGAAGCTCCGCCGCCTGGAAGACACCGATCTCACCCGCAAGCTCTACAACCAGCTCACCGAAACGGAAGCCTATAAAACATATATCGCCACCCCCTCGCGCGATAAAGCCTCCGAAAAACACATCGTGGAATTCATTTTTTCCGATATACTGGAGAAAAACGAACTGTTCATCCAGCACATGGAAGACAATTTCCTCCACTGGGGCGATGATGCAGACATGATGGGCATCCTGGTAGGCAACTACCTCTCCAAGCCCCAGCTTTTCAATTTCCTCCAGCTCATCAGCCGCGAAAAACTGGAATACGCCCGCGATCTCCTCAGCACCGTCCTCAATAAAAAGGACCACTGCCTGGAGCTCATCCGGCCCAAGCTCCAGAACTGGGACCCCGAGCGCATCGCCGCGGTAGACATGCTGCTGATGGAAATGGGCGTCTGCGAGTTCCTCTATTTCCCCACCATTCCCACGAAAGTGACCATCAACGAATATATCGACCTGGCCAAAGCCTACTCCACGCCGCAAAGCGGGCAGTTCGTCAACGGCATCCTCGATAATATCCTCAAAGATCTCACCCAGGCTAACCTGATCGAGAAAACGGACCGTAACCGTAAATAAACGACCATGAAAGCGACCTTTCCCGTCTTTTTCGCCGCCGTGCTCGCGCTCGGCGCCTGTAACAACAGCCAAAGCGGCAGCAAAGCGCCGGCCGACAGCCCGACCGTGGTTAAAAACACCCCGTCAGGCGCCAAGCCCGTCATCTCTTTCGAGAAAACCGTGCATCATTTCGGCAAGATCGTGGCCGGCGAAGTGGTCGAATATTCCTTCAAGTTCAAGAACATCGGCGGCAGCGACCTGCTGATCACCCGCGCCGAGGCCTCCTGCGGATGCACCATCCCCGAATGGCCGAAAGCGCCCATCCGCCCCGGCGATTCCGCATACATCCAGGTGAAATTCGATTCCAAAGGCCGCCCGGAAGGGTACACCGAAAAGGAAATCTTCATCGAAGCCAACACGGAACCCGCCGCCAACACCGGCCCGCGCATTACAGCGGAGATCGTGGCAAAGAAATAGTAACTTTAACCGTTCAAATCAAATAAACACATACAGATGTACAACTTCTTAACAAACGTATTCCTGATGACGCCCCCCGCCGGCGGCGCACAGGGCGGCGGCATGGGCGGCTGGGGCAGCATGATCTTCTTCGGTGGCATGATCCTCGTTATGTGGCTCTTCATGATCCGCCCGCAAACTAAAAAGGCAAAAGCGCAGAAAACGTTCATCGACAGCCTCCGTGAAGGCGATAAAATAGTTTCTATCGCCGGTATCCACGGTAAAGTGAAGAAAATCAACGACAACGGCACCCTTCAGGTAGAAGTGAGCCCCGGCACCTTCTTCACCATGGAGCGTTCCGCCATCAGCATGGAATACACCAACGCGCAGAACAAACCTGCCGACGCTGCCAAATAATTTTCCGGTCTTTACGGAAACATCACAGGAGAAGGCTTCCCGCCTTCTCTTTTTTTATTATTTTGCTTTTCATGCGCATCATCGGAATCACCGGCGGCATCGGCTCCGGAAAAACCACCGTGGCGAAGATCTTCGCCCTTCTCGGCATCCCTGTTTTTTATGCCGACGAAGCCGCCAAAGACATCATGGTCCGCGATAAACAGCTCGCCGAACAGATCCGCCGCCATTTCGGCGACGCGGCGTATTTCCCCGACGGCTCCCTCAACCGCAAGCACATCGCCGATATCGTGTTCCACGACAAGGAGGAGCTCGATGTCCTCAACTCCCTCGTCCACCCCGCCACCATCCGCGATTCCGAAACCTGGGCCCGGCAGCAGAACGCCCCCTATGTCATTAAGGAAGCCGCCCTCATGTTCGAAACCGAATCTTTCCACCACGTCGATAAAGTCATCACCGTGTACGCCCCGGAAGCCCTCCGCATCAAACGCGTCATGCAGCGCGACAGTACCGACCGCAACGCGGTGATCGCCCGGATGCACAAGCAGCTCGACGAGCAGATCAAGCGGAAACTGGCCGATTATGTGGTATATAACGACGAACAGCAACTGGTCATCCCGCAGGTGCTGGCCCTGCACGAAACTTTTTTAACTTTTTCTTAGAACGGCATCCGTTAGCTTCGGGGCATGAATCCCCGCCTGATAACGCTTTGCGGCGCCATGTACTGCACCGCGGTTTCCGCACAGGAAGCGCCGAAAAAGCCGGCATTCCCGTATACCGGGTATGTACGTCCGCAATTAAGTTTGACGGACACGGTGCCCGCGCGCACCGCCGATTCCATGCGGCGCATCCAACTGAAGACGTTCACGAAAAGAGGGACGAATTATGGGAAGGATTCGCTGGAAATGGAGCGCCTGTTGCGCGGTGTGCAACAGCCCAGGTTGGGCAATGTTTTCCAGTTCGACAAGACAAAGCCGGGTAATACGGTTGTAGGGGCAGACGGGCGCAAGCACCAGGTGGCCGGCATAGGGCTCGATATTGGAGCGATGGCAGACTTGCTATCTTTCGGGAAGAACAACCGCAATGAGGCTTTCCGGCGGCGCATCACCGTGGTGCAGCAGGAAGGGTTTTTCCGGAAGTACTACAGCCCGGAAGCCGTGGCACGGTTCATTCCCTTGCGGGGCGACAGCCTCGACGCGTTCGTGGACAAGACGCGCCCGCCGGCGGAGCTCCTGACTTCCGGAACGGCCTACGAGCTGGGGATCTACGTCAAGCGGCGTTATAAAGAGTATCTGGACACATTACCTGCATCAAACCAGAAAGATACCCTTCATCAGCATCACCAATGACGGATCTGTATGGTCCCGCTGCAACGGCTTCGACGCCTGGCTTATTCAAACCGGTAGGTTTGTGAAGAAGCCTGGGTCGTGAAAGCCTTAGAGACCGCCGCCTGCTCCTTTCCGTCGATAACAGGTGTTATTTTTACGGTGAAACTATGCCCCGGGGCACTGAATCCCCCCACCGAAACGGACGTAACAAACAAGGGGACCACCGATTCGATGACCACCGGGCCGGCCGCCAGTTTTGCCTGATCCACATTAAAGGCGGGCTGGTTCTCCTGCGTAATGTTATTGAGTTTGTACAGCGTTTTAGCGGTGCCGGAGATGGTGGAGCCAGCCACGTTCATGGTCAGATGGTCGCCGGCCTGCAGACCGGTAGTGGTGATGGTCAACTTCATGCTCTTGCCGCCGGACGGTCCTGGCGGATCTCCGGGCTTGTCGTCTTTGGAGCATGCTCCCGCCATAACGGTGATAGCTGCAAGTAGCAGGCTTGCTTTCATCATGTTTTTTATCATTTGCAAAATTTTGGGATGAAATATGTTGGTTTCCGCCGGAAAATTAGATGACTTCTATCCGTGCCGGAAGCCGATTCAACAGGTGCCGCTGTATTTTTAACCCTTTGGGGAAGAGCTTCAACGATCCATCCGTTGACGAAAACAGGCCATGTGTTGAAACCGCCGTGTACCCAAGCCGCTTTCTTGTTAAATTTGGCGGGATGATCAAAATATTCGGGAGGGACATTACGCTCCTGCAGGCACAGCTGGCAGTATGGCTGATCG
The DNA here is from genome assembly GCF_050277495.1 of Chitinophaga sp. NPDC101104. Classification (NCBI taxonomy): domain Bacteria; kingdom Pseudomonadati; phylum Bacteroidota; class Chitinophagia; order Chitinophagales; family Chitinophagaceae; genus Chitinophaga; species Chitinophaga sp. NPDC101104. The sequence goes on from NZ_JBNNSF010000002.1 coordinate 689,698, forward strand.
TTGCATTGACGACTTTCAGCTCCTATCTGCAGACGGCCGATCCTGTTTGGGCGGCATATTCAGCCGGCATCAATCTCCTTTGCGCGGCGGCTATTATCTATGGAAACGCCTTGTGGCTCATGCCCCGCCTGTTGCATAAAGGGCGGAAGGTGGCATATGCTCTCGCTGTGCTGGCGTTGCTGACCCTGGTTTGTTTCATCAGGGTTACGGCCCGATATCATATGCTGCGCCTGCTGCTGCCCGATGCAAAGGACCAGAGTACGCCCATCCAGTTGTACACGCTTTTCGCAGTGTCTTCTCTCACCACTTATCTTTTCAGCGTCATTTTCAGGCTCGCGATGGATTATTTTACGGTAAGGAAGGAACAGGAACGGCTGCGGCAGTACACTGCGGAAGTGGAACGCGACTTACTGAAGGCCCAGGTACAACCGCATTTTTTGTTCAACACCCTCAACAATATTTATTTCGTGGCCCAGCGGCAATCGCCGGAAACGGCGGAGCTGCTCGCGAAACTTTCGAATATCATGCGTTATTTCGTGGATCAGGCGCATAAAAAGGCAATCAGGTTGAAAACGGATATTCAATTTATCCTCGATTACATCGACCTGGAAAAAATGCGGATGCACCGGCCGCTCCAGACCAACATCCGGGTCGATGGCGAACCCGGACAGATAAAAATCCCTCCCATGCTCATGATCCCATTGATAGAAAACGTGTTTAAACATGGCGTCAATAAACGTAGCGACAACAATCTCCTGGAACTACACATCCAGGTACTGCCCGCCAGTCTGGAGATAAACGTGCGCAACCGTTTGATGAATGAAAGGTTTCCCGATCGGGCCGGTAGCGGCCTGAAGAACCTCCGGGCAAGGCTGCAATTGCTGTATGGCAGCAGCTTCCGGCTCACAGCCATGGAAACGGGAGATTATTATTCAGTACATTTAATGATTCCGCTATGAATAAAATCAGTTGCCTCATTGCCGACGACGAGCCCAATGCCGTAAAATTGCTGGAAGACCATATCCGGAAAGTGCCCTTCCTTGAATTGCGGCAGGTCTGTTACGATGCGTTTGAGGTCATGTCATTTCTGGATTCGCATCAGGTAGACCTGATTTTTTTGGATATCCATATGCCGCAACTATCGGGAATGGAACTGGCCGCCATGCTGCCCAAAGCCCAGCGGGTTATATTTACCACCGCTTTTTCCGCATACGCGCTGGAAGGATATGACTACAATGCGCTGGATTACCTGCTAAAGCCGATCACGTTCAAACGGTTCATGCAGGCAGCTGAAAAAGCGAGGGAGCTGCTGCTGCCGGTAAAAACCGCGGCAATGCCAGAAAACAGTACAGATCAGGCAGGTATCATCTTTATTAAATCCGGCAAAACCCTGTTAAAAATGCAGTACAGCCAGATTCTTTATTTCGAGGCATTCAAGGAATACGTAACGGTGGTGCACAGGGAAGGTACCGCAATGATTTACAAACGGATGAAACAATTGGAAGCCCGGTTGCCCGCATTTTTTGTCCGCATACATAATTCATACATCATTAATATCCATCATGTCGACAAAATAACGGACGGGCGGGCTATCCTCGGCAGCAGGGAATTGCCTGTCAGTTCCGGATATAAGGATCAACTGGCGGACGTGATTGCTAAAATGTCATTATGACACACAAATCGTATTTAAACAATAAAAAGGGCGCCTCAAGTACTTTTGAGACACCCTTTTTCTGCTTAAAGAATTTTATTGCAGTTTGGCCAGCCATTCCTTCATCCGCTTCATGCCTTCCCGGATACGGTCGAGGCTGGTAGCGTACGAAATACGGATGCATTGCGGCTGTTCGAAAGCCGCGCCGGAAACTACGGACACGTTGGCTTTATGGAGGAGGAACATGCAGAGATCGTCCGCATTCTCGATGCGCTCGCCTTCGTATTGCTTCCCGAAGAAACCGCTGACGTTGGGGAACATGTAGAAAGCGCCGTCCGGCAGGTTGACGTGCAGGCCGGGGATGTTTTTGAGGGCGTCGAAGATGAATGCCCGGCGTTCGCCGAAGGCTTTCACCATGTCCTGCGCCGTATCGAGCGGGCCGCGGAGGGCCGTAATGGCGCAGCGTTGGGTGATGGAGCAGGTGGCGGAGGTGAACTGGCTCTGCACCATGTCTGCCGCTTTGGCGATCTCGGTGGGGGCGGCCAGGTAGCCGAGGCGCCAGCCGGTCATCGCAAAGCCTTTACTGAGGCCGTTGATGATCACCGTCCGGTTTTTCAGCGTGCCGAAAGTAGCGATGCTGGTATGCGGCGCCACGTAGTTGATGTATTCGTAGATCTCGTCTGAAATGATGAAGATCTGGGGATGTTTTTCGAATACTGCCGCCAGGCCTGCCAGTTCGTCGTGCGAGTACACGGAGCCGGTGGGGTTGCAGGGGGAAGAGAACATGAACAGTTTGGTCTTGGGCGTGATGGCGGCTTCCAGCTGCTGCGGCGTGATCTTGTAATTGTTCTCGATGCCGCAGGGCACGAATTTCACGACGCCCTGGCAGAGTTTCACCAGTTCCGAATAGGTGACCCAGTAAGGCGTGGGGATGATCACTTCATCGCCGGGGTTCACGATGCTGAGCACGGCGTTGGCGATGGATTGCTTGGCGCCGGTAGACACCACGATCTGGTCTGCGGTGTATTCCAGGCCATTATCGCGCTGGAGCTTGTGGGCCACGGCCTGCTTGAGGTCGAGGTACCCGGCCACGGGGGTATAGTGGGTATACCCTTCGTCGATGGCTTTTTTGGCGGCCTCGCGGATGTGTTCCGGCGTATCGAAATCGGGCTCCCCGATGCTGAGGTCCACAATGTCAATGCCCTGGGCTTTCAGTTCCCGGCTGAGTTTGGCCATTCTGATGGTTTGCGGAACGGATATCCGCGTTAATCTTTCTGCTAGTTGCATGGGTACTATTTTTTGGGTTGACCGCGGCAAACCTACAGCAAAAAAACGAGAGGGGAGGCATAAAAAAAACATTCCGGGAACCCAGTCCCGGAATGCTGTAAAAAACGTGTATGGATCAGCTGGTTACTGATACGGCGTGAATTTCACTCTCGGCTTCAGATTGCCGCTGGTGGAATCTTTCACGCCCTGGTAATAGATGTTGTAGAACCCGCCGCGCGCGCTGAGGTTGGCTGCGTCCAGCTTTGCCAGTTCCGCACCTGCGGGCGTTTTCACGGTGATGGTGTGCTGCCCCAGTTCGGTAGCCGTCCAGGTCGTGTTGTAGGGAGACAGGAAGTCTTCGTAGCTACGGCTGGAGAATACCTTGGTGGTGCCTAAGAACACGTCTACCTGGCCGGATTCGGGCACGAAGTTGAAGAAGCGGATGTTCGCTTTTTCGGTGGAGCGGTTAGACCAGTCTTCCCGGATGCGGAGCACTTCTGCGCCTGCAGCCTGTGTGCCGTAAACAAAAAGCGAAGTGAACTGGGATGTATCGAAAACTGCGGTGATGGTAGACAGCATGCTGTCCGAACCAAATTTCTTGAAATCGAACTTGTAGTTTTTCGGGTTGAAACGGGTGCCGGTGGCGATCCCGTATTCGATCTTTTCGTTGGTGATTTTAGTACCGTCCATAAAGATGTCCATCCCGTACGGAGTGGCCAGTGAATTCACAAAAGCGATGAAGGTCTCGGGCTTTTGCGGTTCCGGGTTCGAGTTTTTCAGGCAGGAGGTGAATCCTGTCACAGCTACGGTCATTGCCGCCAGTGTCCATAAACGGCTCATTTTGGTTACCATGCGCTCTTTGGTTTTTATGATCATTGATTTGTTACGGTATATGAAGTCTTGTTTTTCCCTCTTGATAACGTTGCAGGTCCGGATCGTATTTTCTTTCCCGATTCAGTTCCGTTTCATAAATAATGGCGCCCAGTTCGCGGAGGAACGGTTTGCCGATGGTTTCGTAATCGTAAGTATCGTCTCCGATAATGCCGTCCGTATTCGCATACACCCTGGCAGACAGCAGGAATTCTATGTTGTTGGCAAAGTCCGCAAAATACGCGACATCTGTCAGAAAGCCATATGCCCAGCCTGATTTATTGAATATCCGCAACCCCGGCGGCAGCCGTATGCTGCTGTCGGCCCCGCCCATGAGGTATTTGGTATAATTACGGTGAAACTCCCCCGTGTCGAATTTCGGATCGTTCCCTTCGCTTTCCGTCGGGAGGCGCGACATATACCGGTATAAAAACCGGTAGTCGTCCTCCGTTAAACGAAATCGCTCACGGGATGTTACAGTTTCCGGAAAAATTATGCTTTGAAGGATGTGGTGGAGGTCTCCCAGGCGCAGGCGGTTCTTCCGGGAGAAGTCGAACGGCGCCGCTATGAGGCTGTCGCCCGCGTAATGCGCATTCCCGGCCTGTTCGGGCCCGCGGGGCGGGGTCCCCGGAACGGGGCCTTCGTAATTCCGCGGCGGTTGGGCGTACAGCAATTTCCCGTTCCGGAGGAAGCGGGCGCCGTTGGTCTGGCGGTTGGCTTCGGGCGTGAGGGGCATGCTGAGGCGGTGGATGATGCGGGAATCGGGGTATCCTTTTTGGTGGAGGCCGGCGTTGAGGGCTTCCTGGCCGAGGAATTCGTAAAGCCGGTTGAAAGCGTCGTTATCGCTGACGAGGAATATTTTTTTGATATAATGTTCTGCGGATGGCTTCCCGGTGGGCGAGGAGGAGTCTGTCAGGGTGGCGCCCGAGATACCGGGGAGGGAATCGGTGAGCATGTCCGCATCCCGGGGGATGCCCAGCCGGTGGAGGGTTTCGAGGGTGAGGAGGGCGGCGGGAAGCTTTACGGTGGAGGCGGGATAGAAGTAGGAGGAGGGGGCCTGGGGCCAGTGGTGCTCCGTGAGATGGGGGCGGTTCCGGGCGTCCCGGTCGATCCGCGTATAGAAAATCTCCACCCGGAAAGCGGCCGGATCGGCGAAAGCAGGCCCCAGGCGGGCCGAGTTGGCCGCCAGCAGGGAATCCAGGTATTTGTCTGGGCTGGAATGTCTCATATGGAAATTTCTTCCCCGGTAAGTTTGGCAGTTCGCAAAAAAAACCAATATTGCAGACGCCAACAAAATCCGTTGCTGCATAGCGTTTAAATTTAAATGCGAAATCCCGCTCAAAACCAACCAGATAGTGATTTTATGGCTGTTTTGGACGGGGCTTTAATATATCAATTTAAATTCTATCTTTGCAACTCTTTAAAAATTAGTATTAATAATCCGAAAAGAAAATGCAACTAAAAGGACTGGTTAGATTTTTTACTGCCGCCCTGATCCTTATTTCTTTGTATCAGTTGTCCTTCACGTTCGTGGTGCGGAACTTTGAGAAGAAGATGAAGGCTGAGGCCGCAGCTGACGTTGCCCGCCAAAATCCCTCCGCCGAAACGAAATATCCCGGTAACAAAGAGCTTCAGGCACTTTACGGGGATACGCTGAACGACCTGATCAAAGATCGTGTGGACCAAAAGCTGGATAGCGCCAGTGGCAAGCAGATTGCGGGATTCCCCTGGAACACCAGCTACATCAAGGCTAAAGAAAAGCAGCTCAACCTGGGCCTCGACCTGCAAGGAGGTATGAACGTGGTACTGGAAGTGAGCGTGGAAGACGTTGTCCGCGCCCTGGCCGGCAACCCCAACGATCCTGCCCTCAACGCAGCCATCGCCACAGCCCGCGAGCGCAAGAAGAACAGCCAGTCCGATTTCGTGACCCTGTTCGGCGAAGCGTACAAGGAAAAGAACCCGAACGGCAAACTGTCGGCCGTGTTCGCCAACGCCCAGCTGAAAAACGTTACGTTCAACTCCAGCAACGACGAAGTGCTGAACGTAATCCGCACGGAAGCCAAAGCAGCCATCAAGAATACGTATAAGGTACTGCAAAACCGTATCGACAAATTCGGCGTAGCGTCTCCCACCATCAACCTCGACGAGAACCGCGGCATCATTTCCGTGGAACTGGCGGGTGTGGACGATGCAGACCGCGTACGTCAATACCTCCAGGCCAGCGCCAACCTCGAGTTCCGGGAAACCTACAAAAACAGCGACGAGTTCTACATGACCGTGCTGACCCCCATGAACGAGGCCATCCGCAAAGCCCAGGGCAATGCACCTGTTGTTGATACCACCAAAGCGACCGACTCCACAGCCGTGGCCGCAGCGAAACCCGCCGCCGGCGACACTGCTTCCCTGAGCAGCATGCTGTCTAAAGACGTTGCCAAAGCCGGTAACGACTCCGCCGCCCTCCTGCAGCAACAGGCCATGAAGGAAAACCCGCTCTTCGCGGTGTTCCGCCCCAATGCCACGCAGACGGAAGGTATCATCCCCAGCTCTACCCTCGGCTTCATCTCCGCTTCCGATACCGCCATTTTCCGCAAATACCTGGAAATGCCGGCCGTGAAAGCCGCTTTGCCGAAAGACCTCGTTTTCCTCTACGGTCCCGCAAACAAAGAAGACCGCAGCCAGCCGCTGCAGGTGTACGGCGTTCGCGTGAACCCCTCCAACCCGAAAGCGAAAATCACGGGTGAAAGGGTGATTGCCGCCAAAGCCGATTTCGGACAGGACAACCACGCGCCCGAAGTATCCATGACCATGGATGCAGTAGGTACCCGCGACTGGCGCAACCTGACCCGCTCGCTGAAGCCCGCCAACCCCGACGATCCGAGAACTTTCAACTACGTGGCCGTAGTGCTCGATAACGTAGTATACACCGCTCCTTCCATCCGCACCGAGATCCCCAACGGTATCTCCTCCATCAGCGGCAGCTTCACGCTGGAAGAAGCGCAGGACCTTGCCAATATCCTGGTTTCCGGCCGTATGCCCGCCCCCGCCAAAATCGTGCAGGAGCAGGTGGTAGGCCCGACCCTCGGTCAGGAATCCATCGCGGCAGGTGCCAAATCCTTCATCATCTCCTTCGCGGTGATCTTCATCCTCATGCTCGTGTATTACAACACCGGCGGATGGGTGGCCAACATCGCCCTGGTCCTCAACCTCCTGTTCACCTTTGGTATCCTCGCGTCGCTCGGTGCAACGCTGACCATGCCGGGTATCGCAGGTCTGGTACTGACGATCGGTATGGCGGTAGACACCAACGTAATTATATTCGAACGTATCAAGGATGAGCTGAGCAAGGGCAAAACCTATGCACAGGCGGTTGAGGACGGTTACAAACGTTCCTACGCACCGGTGCTCGACGGTCACGTGACCTCGCTGCTCACCGCTATCATCCTGTTCTACTTCGGTCTGGGCCCCGTGCTTGGCTTCGCCACCACCCAGATCATCGGTCTGATCCTGTCCCTGTTCTGCGGTATCCTCGTATCCCGCATGGTGACGGACTTCTGGATGAAGCGCAAACGCCACTTCGAATACTTCACCCCCCTCAGCCGCAGGATCTTCAAGCACGCCAGCTTCGATTTCGTTGGCAAACGCAAGATCGCTTATGTGATCTCCGCGATCGTCATGATCCTGGGAGTAGGTTCCTTCATCAATGGTTTCGACCATGGTGTGGACTTCAGCGGCGGCCGCAGCTATACCGTTCGTTTCGATAAACCGATCGAGCGTACCGCGGTTCACGAAGCGCTGAATAAAGTATACGAGTCCGAGACTTTTGTGAAAACCATCGGTGAAAACAACCAGCTGAACATCACGACGCCTTACCGCATCGAGGAGAATTCCGACGAAGCGGCGAAAGACGCGCTGGTGAAACTGCACCAGGGCCTGCAGGCGTTCTACGACAGCAAGCCCGACCAGGCTACCTTCGAGTCTAAATACCTCGTGGGCTCGCAGACCGTGGCACCGACCATCTCCGACGACCTTCGTCAGGGTGCGGTGAAAGCGACCGTGCTTTCCATCATCGTGATCTTCCTGTACATCCTGCTGCGCTTCAGCAAATGGCAATACTCTATCGGTACCATTTTCTCGCTGCTGCACGACGTACTCGTGACCCTGGCCGTGTTCTCCTTCTGCCGTGGCTTCGTGCCCTTCGCACTGGAGATCGACCAGCACTTCATCGCGGCCATCCTGACGGTGATCGGCTTCTCGATGAACGATACCGTGATCGTGTTCGACCGTATCCGTGAAACCTTCCGTAACACGAAGGGGCTGGAAACCAAGGTCGTTATCAACCGCGCGATCAACGAAACCCTGAGCCGTACCATCATGACTTCCGTGACGGTATTCCTCACCATCCTCATCCTCTTCATCTTCGGTGGCGAGGTGACCCGTGGTTTCGCATTCGCGATGCTCATCGGCGTACTGACCGGTACCTACTCTTCCATCTTCGTAGCGGCCCCCATCCTGGTAGACTTCGACAAGAAGAACACCCTCTCCCAGGAGCGTGAGTCCGTTGTGATTGAAAAAGCGCCCCCGTTAGTGCGCGGTAAATAAGCCGGATAATATCCAACATACTCGAAAAGGGTGACCAGGAACCTGGTCACCCTTTTTCTTTTTAAGATGGTAGCGGGCCTTGTTGGAGCCCACTTAGTACGGTTACAGTACGGTATCCCTACTATATCCTTACTGTAGCAGTACTGTATCTATAGTGGATGGTGCTATAGGTCTACACAAATCGTCAGAAAATACTGATAATCGTTTACAGCTTGCTGTTTAAGATGGATGTTGATTTCCCCGGGAGAGGGGCGCATAAAAAAAGGTGACCAACAAAGCCATGCTTCATTGATCACCTGTTAAAAAGTTCTGCACCTCGTTATACGGCGAAGGAAGTGCCGCAGCCGCAGCTGGAGGAAGCGTTCGGGTTGTTGAAAGTGAACCCGCGCGCTTCGAGGCCATGCGCGAAATCGATCTCGATGCCGAGCAGGTACAGCCCGTGGGCTTTCTTCATTACCACCGGGATACCTTCGATCTCATACGTATCGTCGCCATCCATTTTGGCATCGAAACCGAGGATGTACGAAAGGCCGGAACATCCGCCGCCCTTCACGCCCACGCGCAGGTACTGCGCGGAATCGAATCCGTCTTCGGCCATGAGCCTTTTCAATTCTTTTACGGCCCCGCCGGTCAATTTTATAGGTGCTTGTGTGATTGTGTCCATTTATCGAAAAATTTGAATACAAAAATACGGAAAAATGGGTAAAAAGCGTTGTCACGTTGAAGTCATCCCCGCAACGCTATTATCTGAAATTTGTATGTAATTTGTTGCGCGGTGCTCAACCCGCTTTTACATATGCGTTACTTTCTATGCCTGGCCCTGGCCATATCCCTTGCCCACTCGGCGGGCGCACAGCAGTTCGGTGGCAACCGGCCGTCCCTGAAATGGCGGCAGGTAGATTCGGATACGGTCCGCGTGATTTTCCCCGCCGGCCTGGAAACCCAGGGGAAGCGGGTGGCCGACGTCATCCACCATATCGCCCGGTCGCACACCGGAACGCTGGGGCCTGCGGTGCGGAAGGTCAGTATCGTATTGCAGCATGAAACGATGCAGAGCAATGGTTTCGTGCAGCTGGGGCCCTTCCGCTCCGTGTTTTACCTCACGCCGCCGCCCAACTCCTCCGACCTCGGTTCGCTCAACTGGGCCGATCAGCTGGCGTTGCACGAATACCGCCACGTCGTCCAGAACAACAATTTCCGCAAAGGCATCAGCAAGGCAGGATATTATGTTTTCGGGGAACTTGGTCAGGCCGCCATCACCAATATCGCCGTACCGAACTGGTTCTGGGAAGGCGATGCCGTAGTGGCCGAAACGGCGATGAGCGAGCAGGGCAGGGGCCGGCTCCCGGCGTTTTTCGACGGGTTCCGGGCGCTGTCGCTCGCCGGAAAGGATTACACCTACATGCAGGTCAGGAATGGTTCCTACCGCCGGTACATGCCCGATCATTATGAAACGGGCTACCTCATGACCAGCTACGGCCGTTTGCAGCATGGGCGCGATTTCTGGAAAGACGTAACGGACGATGCGGTCCGCTTCCGCGGGGTATTTTATCCTTTCTCCCAAAGCCTCAAACGCCGCACCGGCAAGAACGCCGCCGCTTTCTTCCGCGCTTCTTACGATCATTACCGCCAAAACTGGGACAGTCCGCAGGCCGAGCCCGCGGATACGCTCAACCCGAACGTCACCCATCTCACCAAAAACAACGGGGTGGAGAATTTCAGGTACGTTTATCCAGACGGGAAAGGCGGGCTCGTGGTGCTCCACAATTCCTATCAAACCATTCCCGCATTTTACAATATTTATGGGGGCGACCGGCCCCGCGCGTTCCGGATGACGGCTCCCGGGGCGGGTTTCGATAATTTTTTCAGCTACCGGAGCGGGCACCTGCTCTGGACCGAAAGCCGCTACAGCGCCCGCTGGGGGGCCGACGAGCGTTCGGTAGTGGTGATTTACAAGCCTGGTTCCCTCCATAACCGGCATGTCCTGAAACATGAGCGCCGCTGCTTTTCGCCAGACCTTTCACATAACCTGAAATCCGTAGTGGTAGCCGCGCTTACCCCGGAACAGCGTTACAGCCTCGAAATCCTCGATGCCGGAACGGGCCAGGTCATGCAACGCCTGCCCAACCCCGAAAACTGGTATTACACCTACCCGAAATTCACGGACGACGATCAGTGGATCGTTACCGCCGTGCGCGACAGCACCGGCCGTATGGCCATCGTTAAACAGCCCGTAGCCGGCGGGAACACGGAAACGCTCGTTCCCTTTTCCATGAAAGCCATCGGCATACCGGTGGTCCAGGGCGATACGGTCTATTTTACGGCCGCCTTTGCCGACGTCGACGATATTTACAGCGTACCCCTGGGCGGAGGCACCGTCCGCCGCCATTCGCACCGCGCCAACGGTGTGCATCATCTGGCCGTGGCAGACGGGAAGTTCGTTTTCAGCGAATTCACCGCCAGCGGCTTCAAGCTCCTCTCCATGCCCCTCAATGCCGGGGAACCCATCGACCCCGCGGCCGATCTCCAAAAACCATGGTTACAGCCCGATTTCGGGGAGGGCGGCAATCTGCTGGCCGAGGTAAGGGATGAAGGGAGAAACGTCCGGAAATACGCCAAAGGGCACCGTTTATTCAATTTTCACAGCTGGCTTCCGGTGATCGACGATCCGGACTATGGATGGTACCTCCTGGGGGAAAACGTGCTCGGGACGCTCCAAACCCGCATCGGCGCCGGATATAACCGCAATGAGAGCAGTCCGTCGGTAGGCGGGCAGGTAGCCTGGGCCGGATGGTTCCCCGTTCTTCGCGCCGGCGGCGATTACAAATCAGACCGGTACGTCAACATCAACGATACCATCCAGGTGCGGTGGAACGAGCTGGACTGGTACGGCGGCATGAGCCTGCCCCTGCGCCTCAGCTCCGGGAAATTCTACCGCGGCCTCACGCTCAGCGCGGATTTCCACCAGGTAAGACGCACCCGGGCCGGCAACAGCAAGTACCAGTTCCGCGACAACAACCTCCAGTACCTCGATCTCGGCTTCAGCTTCTCGAACCAGCGGATGAAGGCCCTGCAGCAGATCTACTCGCATTTCGGGCAGTCGGTCGCCATGCGGTACAGCAAATCGGTGAACAACATTCCGGCCGAACAGTTTTTCGGGCGGGCCGACCTGTATTTCCCCGGTTTCCGGAATTCGCACAACATCGTGGTGCAACTGTCATATCTGCAGAAGGACACGAGCCTGCGGTACGCGTTCAGCGACCCTTTCAGCTATGCGCGGGGATATAGCAAGCCGTTTTTCCAACATGTTTTCAAAGTGGGGTCGAACTATCATTTCCCGCTGGTGTACCCGGATTGGGGATTCGCCAACCTGCTGTATTTTTCGCGGGTCAGGGCCAACGTTTTCCACGACTTCATGACTGCATTCAACTTTCGGAACCGCCGCCACGTTACTTATGCATCGGCCGGCGGGGAACTTTTCTTCGATACCAAAATCGGGAATGTGCTGCCTTTCACGTTCGGGATGCGCTACAGTCACCTGTTCAACGACAATCCCGGCGATCCTTCGCGGAAAGGGCGTTTCGAGTTGATCGTTCCCTTGCAGCAACTCTTTTCATACTAAAAAAACGTACATGCGTCAACCTTTCGTCAAGCCGCCTTTCTACATGAAACTGAGCCATGTTTTGCTCAGCCTCGTCCTTATCGTCGTGATCCTGCGGACGACGAAAGACATCCTGGCGCCGGTGGCTTTCGGTTTCCTCTTCGCGATATTGCTGCTGCCGCTGGCGCAGGGGCTGGAGAAGCTGAAACTGCCCAGGGGAGCGGCTGCCGGACTGTCCGTCCTCATTTTCGTGTTTTTCATGGCGGGGATGCTGTACTTCATTTCCTGGCAAACTTCCACCTTCGTTTCCGACCTGCCCATGCTTGAAAAACGGCTCATGGTGATGGCCAACGATCTGACCATCTGGGTCGACGATAAATTCAAGGTGGATTCCGACCAGCAGATCGCCTGGATCAACGAAAACGCCGCCAAGAGCATCGCTTCGCTGTCACAGCTGGTGGTGAACGCCGTGACGTCGGTTTCTTCCGTCCTCATCTTCCTCGTTTTCATTCCCCTGTATACTTTTTTCCTCCTGTATTACCGCCGGCTGCTCGTGCAGTTTTTGCTGCGCCTGTTCCGTGCGGAATTCGCCGGCGAAGTGCGGGAAGTGATCGCGCACAGCCGCGTGGTGGTGAAAAGCTATGTGGTAGGATTGTTCATCGAAATGCTCGTGGTAGCTACGCTGTACATCGTGGCGCTGCTGTGCCTCGGTGTGAAATATGCCGTGCTGCTGGGCACATTGGGCGCTATTTTCAACATCATACCATACGTGGGGATGGTGTTGACGATTTTGGTGACGGTGTTGGTGACATTGACGACGGGCACGGCTGGACAGGCGTTCTGGGCCGCGGCCCTCATGTTCGGGATCCATTTGCTGGATGCGAACGTGCTGCTGCCGAGGATCGTGGGGTCGAAGGTGTCTATCAACGCCATGGTGACGCTGTTGGGCGTGTTTATCGGCAGTATGATCTGGGGGATCGCGGGAATGTTCATTTCCATTCCGGCGATGGCATTGCTGAAAGTGGTGTTCGACAAAATCCCGAACATGCGCCCCTGGGGCATGATCATGGGGAACGAAGACTAGCGGACGGTGATGCGGAGCTCCGGTACGCGGTAGAATTTGTCTTCCGTGTATTTGATAACGATGTTGGAGAAGATGAGGGATTCGCCTTTCTGGACGGTTTCCTTCAGGCGGTTGCTCCAGAGGTCGGAGAGGCGGTCGCCCGTAAAGGAATCGCCGGTGGTTTCCGTGTAAAACGCGACCTGGCTGGTGGTATCGTTGAGATACGCTTCTTTCGCTTCATAAAGAAAATCAAAAGAAACGACGGGGAATTTATTGTTTTTCTGATCGCGCACCACAAGCGCGGAATCCAATATTTTCAGGACTTCCGGGCGGGGAATGGAATCGCAGAGATAGATGCCCCAGGTGGTCCGGAAACGCAGTTTTTTATCGGCAGCCGAAGTGGTGGCAGCAGCGGGCTTCGCCGGTTTGGCCGGCGGCTTCGGTTTGGATTGCGCGGCCGCGGTGGCCGAGATTCCGGTGAACAGTGCAAGCGTGAGCAGCAATTGCTTCGTCATAGGGCAAAAAAAAGGATCGTCCGGCTATGTAAACGCCGGACGATCCTGAATATTATAACAGTTTGAGACTTTCTTCGATGGCCTGGATGCGGGCCTGGCAATCGGCGAGCTTTTTGCGCTCGGATTCCACGGCTTCCGGTTTGGCGTTGGCCACGAATTTTTCGTTCTGCAGTTTCTTCTCCACACCCGCGAGGAAACCTTGCTGGTAGGCGAGGTCTTTGAGCAGTTGGGCTTTCTGCGCTACAGGGTCCACTTCTTTTTCCGTTACCATGTAGAACTTGTCGGTCCCCACCACGATGGCCGCAGCGCCGGCGATGGCTTCGGCAGTGTAACCGAATTCATCTGCGTTGAGCTGTTTGGCGAGGATGCTTTCGATCCGCTGGAAAGCTTTTCTGTCCTGCGTTTCCACGAACAGTTTGATCGTATCCTTCGGTTTCAGCTGTTGTTTGTTGCGCGCGTCACGGATGGTGGTGATCACCTCCTGCGCCAGGGTGCCTTCTTTCAGCAGGTCGGCGTTCACGCTGCCGGGGGCCTGGAACTGTTTGATCACCACGTCGTCGCCCGCGGAGCGGTCGCGCAGCAGGTGGTAGATTTCTTCGGTCACGAACGGCATGAAGGGGTGGAGGAGCTGCAGGAGCTGCTCGAAGTACGTGATGGTTTTGTCGTACACGCCTTTATCGATCGGCTGTTCGAATCCGGGCTTGATCCACTCGAGGTACCAGGAGCAGAAATCGTCCCAGATGAGGCTGTACAATACTTTCAGCGCCTCGCTCAGGCGGAAGTCCTTGATGAGCTTCTCCACTTCGGCATGCGCTTCGTTGAGCCGGCTTTCCATCCATTCCACGGCGAATTCGGGAACGGGCGCGCCGGTGTTTTCCGACGGCGTCCACATTTTTACGAGCTTCAGCGCGTTCCACATCTTGTTGTTGAAGAAGCGGCCCTGCTCGCAGCTGGAATCGTCGAACAGCAGGTCGTTCCCCGCCGGCGAAGCGATCATGATGCCGAAACGTACGGCATCCGCCCCGAAGCGTTCGATGAGATCGAGCAGATCGGGGGAGTTGCCCAGTGATTTGGACATTTTGCGCCCGAGCTTATCGCGCACCATGCCCGTGAAATACACGTCGGAGAAGGGTTTCTCCTGCTTGTATTCCAGGCCGGCCATGATCATGCGGGCCACCCAGAAGAAAATGATATCCTGCCCCGTCACCAGTACGGAAGTGGGGTAATAGTAGTTGATGTCGTCGTTCCCGGGATCGCTGATGCCGTTGAACACTTCCATGGGCCAGAGCCAGGAAGAGAACCAGGTATCGAGGCAATCTTCGTCCTGGCGCAGCGTTGCGGGGCGACTGCCGTAGGTGGCTTCGTATTTTCCGAGCGCCGCTTCGAGCGTTTCGGCTACTACGAACTGGCCCTGCTCGTCGTACCAGGCGGGGATTTGCTGGCCCCACCAGAGCTGGCGGGAAATACACCAGTCTTTCACGTTCTCCATCCAGTATTTGTAGGTAGCGAGGAAGCGGTCTCCGGGATGGATGCGCACTTCTCCGCTCACAACCGCATCCAGTGCGGGTTTGGCGAGCTCGGACATTTTCACGAACCACTGCGTGGAGATCTTCGGTTCCACGACGGTGTCCGGGTTGCGCTGGCTGTAACCCAGGCGGGTGGTGTATTCCTGCTCTTTTACGAGGAGGCCTTGTTCGTGGAGCGCCGCCACCACTTTCTTACGGGCGCGGAAGCGGTCTTCGCCTACGAATACCTGTGCCGCGGCGGAAAGGGTACCATCGTCATTGAGGGTATCCACCACTTCGAGGTTATGTTTCAGGCCGAGGTTGTAGTCGTTGATATCGTGAGCGGGCGTCACTTTGAGGGCGCCGGTACCGAATTCCTTGTCTACGTATTCGTCGAAGATCACGGGCACTTTGCGGTTAACCAGGGGCACCACGGCGAAGTGGCCTTTCAGATGGGCATAACGCGCATCGTCCGGGTTTACGCAGATCGCGGTATCGCCCATGATGGTTTCCGGGCGCTGGGTGGCGATGGTGATGAATTCTCCGGTAGCTTCGCCGGCGGCGTTCACCACGGCGTATTTCACGTGGTACAGCTTGCCGTTGATCTCTTTATATTCCACTTCCTCGTCGGAAAGGGCGGTTTTGGCCTTGGGGTCCCAGTTGATCATCCTCGCACCGCGATAGATAAGTCCTTTGCCGTAGAGGTCTACGAACACCTTGATCACCGCGTCGTAATAGTGCTGGTCCATGGTGAAGGTCACCCGGTCCCAGTCTACCGAACAGCCCAGTTTGCGGATCTGGTGATAAATGATGCCGCCATATTTTTCCTTCCACTCATAAGCATGTTTGAGGAATTCCTGGCGGGTGAGCTGGCTTTTCTCGATACCTTTCTCTTCCTTCAGCATGTTCACCACCTTGGTTTCAGTGGCGATGGACGCGTGGTCGGAACCCGGCACCCAGCAGGCGTTGAAACCGCTCATGCGGGCGTGGCGGGTAAGAATGTCCTGCACGGTTTCGTTCAGGGTATGGCCCATGTGCAATACCCCGGTCACGTTCGGCGGGGGGATCACGATCGTAAAAGGAGGACGGCCGTCCGGTACGGAACGGAAATACTGTTTGTCCATCCAGTATTGGTACCATTTGTCTTCTGCCGAAGCAGGCATATAATTCTTCGATAGTTCCATCAGATTATCAGGCTATGTCGTTTTAGGCATGCAAAAATATTGAATATCGGATGTATTCCGAATTTCAGGGGCATATTTGCCCGGATCGGCCGATTTTCTTTTCAAGATAGGTGTTGGAACGCGTATTTTGTGAAAAAAGTACCGGAAATCTGCAAAATAATACGCATTATACGTCGAATAACAAGGTAACTTGTGGCGTTTTTGTTGAAAATGACGAGTTATGCGCAAAATACCGACCATGATTTGATGCTGGGCATCAAAGCCAACGATGCGGCAGCATTTACCGCACTCTTCAACCGTCATTACCGTAACCTTTACCTTACCGCACTGAACATTCTCCGCCGCGACGATGTGAGCCGCGACCTCGTGCAGGACGTTTTCACCCAGCTCTGGGTGCGCCGGCACGAGCTGGAGATCGCTTATCCCAACGCCTGGCTGCAGCAGGCCATCCGTTTCCAGGTTTTCAAAGCCATCCGCGACCAGAAGATCGACGAGCGTTTTTACGACCGTTTGATGGAAACCTCTTCCGAACTGCTCGACGAGCAGCCGTTGCTTTTCAAGGAGCTGGACGGGCTCGTGCGCGAGATCCTGGCTTCGCTGCCGGCAGATGCGCGGCGGATCTTCCTCCTGAGCCGGGAAGAAAAGCTCCCTTACCGGGAAATCGCTGTGAAAATGGAGATTTCCGTGAAAACGGTGGAAAAGAAAATGACCGCCACCCTGAAAGTGCTTCGCACCCGCCTCCGCGACGCCATGTTCACCATCGTCCCCTGAGGAAAATTTTTTTTATCAACCGTAGGGTACCGCCGCATGAGTGGTACTAAAGTACATAGCGATGAACAAGCAAACCTTAGCCACACTGATCGACCGCTACCTGGACGGCACCGCCACAGACGCAGAAAAGCGCCTGCTGGACGCCTATTACAACAGTATGCAGCAGCAACCGGCCCCCGTTCCCGACGCGGAGGAAGACGAAGCCATGCGCGTGCAGATGCTGGCGAAGGTGTTTGAGAACGCGGGTATCGCACCGCTGAAAACCACGCCGGTTCGCCGCCTCTGGGTGCGCCGCGCCGCCGCTGCGGCAGCCGTTATCCTGCTTTCCGGTGCGGCCTGGTGGATGCTCCAGCCCGAAAAGCCCCAGCTGGCCACCCGCGTGAAGCAGTTGCCCGCGCCACAGCCCGCCAGGGACGTGGCTACCCTTACCCTCGCCAACGGACAAGTGGTAGTACTGGGCGATTCCGCCGGTACATTGCCCCCCAGCCAGGGCGGAGCGTTGCTGGCCGCAGGAGGCGATGCGCTGACCTATAACGACGAAGGCGCCGCCAGCGGTGAGCCCGTTTACAACACCCTCAAAACCCCGGCCGGCGGCAAATTCCGCCTCACCTTGTCGGACGGTACGAAAGTCTGGCTGAACGCCGCATCCTCCATCCGCTACCCCGCCCGGTTTACGGAAAACGAAAGAAAAGTGACCGTGTCCGGCGAAGCCTATTTCGAAGTAAAAGCCAGCGAAGCGCAGCCATTCGTGGTGAGCGTGAACGACAAAGCCGCCATTCGCGTGCTGGGCACGGCTTTCAACATATCCGCCTATACAACCGACCCCCGCATCGTAGCCACCCTCGTTTCCGGCAAGGTGCAATTCAGCGCAGGCGGCAACCCCGTTATCCTGCGGCCTTCCCAACAGGCCGTTGCAGGAAACGACGGGAACGTGACCATTCACGATGCCGACCTGGAAGCCGCCACGGCGTGGAAAGACGGCTATTTCCGCTTCCGCGGCACAGACATTAAAACCATTATGCGCCAGCTCGAACGCTGGTACGATATAGAAACGGAATACCAGGGCGATATTCAGCACCTCTTCGTGGCGGACATCCCCAGGGATGCGCAGCTGGAAGACATTCTGAAGCTGCTGGAAATGACCAACCGCGTGCATTTCATGGTCAACGGAAAGCGCGTGACGGTGAAGCCATAATTGAATCGGGAAAATCGGACTAGCGACATATATATCATTCAGACAGAACAAGGACTTTAGAGACATTCGGGGACAATAGCATCGCAGAGGGGGGAACAGGTACAACATTTTTCTAACCGCATCAGCCGGTTCATGTAACAGGAAGGACGAATTTTTTCTCCCGGGAACGGGAGACGGGGCGCTGCATGTGTGATGCGGCGCACGGGTGAACTTTTTTAATCAACCAACTCAAAACGCACATGAAAGGATTTTGGATCACCCTGCTTTTATGCTTGCAGGGGAGCGTTGCGCTGATGGCGCAGAACGTCACATTGGCGGAAAAAAACGCACCGCTGGAACTGATTTTCCGAAAGGTGCAGCAACAGACCGGCATTAGCTTCGTGTACACGAAAACGGAGCTCCAGGCCGCCAAACCGGTAACGCTGAACGTGAGCAATGCTCCGCTGGAACAGGCGATGAACGCCAGTTTCGAAGATCAACCCCTTACCTGGTCGCGCCAGGGGCAGTACATCGTCGTGAAAGCCGCGCCCATTCGCAAAGCTACCGCCCAGGCACCGCAAAACACCGACGTGAGCGGCCGCGTGACAGACGATAAAGGCCAGCCCGTGGAAGGCGCCGTTGTTGTCGTGAAAGGCACGCAGAACGCCACGTACACCGACGAAAAAGGGAATTACGTCCTGAAGAACGTTCCGGAAGACGGATCCCTCATCGTCCGGATGATCGGCTTCAAACAGAAGGAAATGGCGGTGAAGGGCGCGAAGCTGAATATTCAGCTGGAGCGCATGTCGCAGCAGATCGAGGAAGTGGTGATCACCACCGGTCTGTTCAACCGTAAAAAGGAAAGCTTTACGGGCGCTACCGCCACCTTCACCGGCGAACAATTGAAATCCGTCGGTAACCAGGATGTGGTGAAATCCCTCCGCACGCTGGACCCCTCGTTCAACGTGGTGCCCAACAACGCTTTCGGCTCCAATCCGAATGCCCGTCCGCAGGTGGAAGTACGCGGCCAGACCGGTATCTCCTCCTTCAACTCCCAACTGGGCATCGATCCCAACCAGCCTTTATTCATCCTCGACGGTTTCGAAGTGACGCTGCAACAGGTAGTGGACCTCGACATCAACCGCGTGGCCAGCATCACCCTGTTGAAAGACGCCGCTTCCACCGCCATTTACGGTGCCAAAGCCGCCAACGGCGTGGTGGTGATCGAAACCCGCAAGCCTACGCCCGGCCAGATGCGCCTTTCCTATACCTCCGACCTTACTTTCGATTCTCCCGACCTGCGCGATTACAACCTCATGAACGCGGCAGAGAAACTGGAGTTCGAGCGCCTCGCGGGCCGGTACAAGGCTTATCTCGGCAACCCCACCCAGCTCGAGCTGGACAGTATGTACAACCGCCGCATGGGCCTCGTGGCGCAGGGTGTTAATACCTACTGGCTGAAAGCGCCGCTGAAAAACGCGTTCTCCCAGCGCCATTCCGTATATGCAGACGGTGGGGACGATGTTGTGCGCTACGGCATTGGTGCCAACTATCGCCGCAACGAAGGCGTGATGAAAGGTTCCGGCCGTAACACCTACGGCGTGAACCTCGACCTGATTTACCGCAAAGGCAAATTCAATATCTCGAACAAGGCATTCTTCACCGGTGTGAAATCGGACGAATCGCCCTATAATTTCAAGGATTTCGCGCATACCAACCCGTACTACAAAATGTATGACGAGAAGGGCAATGTTTCGAAGTTCCTGGAAATGACCTCAGACGGGCGGAAGGCGACCAATAACGTCCGCAACCCGCTGTACGACGCTACCCTGCGCAGTTACAGCATGGGCAAGCAGCAGATCTTTACCGACAACCTGGCCGTCCAGTATAACATCGCCGACGGGCTCCAGGCGATCGCCGGTGTGAGCTTTACGGTAGACAACAGCAACGATGAAAGCTTCAAAGACCCGAGGAACGCGGAGTTCGAGCAGATGGTCAACGACCTGAAAGGCCGTTTTACTTCGAAGGAATCCAGCAAAACCTCCTGGCAGAGCTACCTCACGCTGAACTACGGTAAAATCCTCCGCGGCGGGCACCAGGTGTCGTTCAACCTTCGCGGAGACGCTACGGAATCCAAAACGAACGGGCTCACCACTATCGTGCGGGGCTTCCCCTTTGGCAGCAACGGCAATCCGGGCACAGGGACGAGCTACGATACCGAGAAGAAATTGCCGGCCTATGTAGACGCCGTTTTCCGTTCGGCTTCCGGCATCGCTTCCGGTAACTATACCTGGCAGAACCGGTTCCTGGCGGACGCATCGTTCCGGTACGACGCTTCCACTTCATTCGGCTCCAACCAGTCTGAACATGCGTTCTGGTCGCTGGGTGCGGGCTGGAACCTCCACAACGAGCCCTTCATGCGTGCGATCCCCGTCATCAACCGCCTGAAACTCTTTATCAACGCGGGTACCAACAGTAACCAAAGCTACACCGGCCTCGGCTCCACTTCGGTGTACACCTACGCGGCGCTGTACAATGTGGCCATGGGGCAATCGCTCGAGCTGGGCACCGTGGGCAACCCCGACCTGATGTGGCCCATCACCACCAACACCAACATGGGCTTCGACCTGTCGCTCTTCAAATCGCGGATCAACGCCACAGTGAACTATTTCAAGAAGTATACGGACGATATGGTAGTGCCGCTGACCATGCCGCCCTCCACCGGTTACAAAACCTATAACATCAATATGGGCGGCCTGCGCAACTCCGGCGTGGAAGTGACCGCGCGCATCACGCCCTGGTCTGACGTAAAACGCCGCGCATCCTGGATCGTGACGCTGAACGGCATCTGGCAGAACAGCAAGTTCGCCGGCCTGGGGAACTCCCTCGAGCAGGAAAACAGCAAGTTCGCCAGCGATTCCCTCCTCGAATCGCAGTTCCGCCGCTACCAGGACGGGTACAGTCAATATGACCTCTGGTCTGTGCGCTCCATGGGCATCGATCCCGGCAGCGGAAAGGAAGTGTTCCTGAAGCTCAATGGCGACCGGACCATTATCTATGACGCGAAAGACCTCCGGAAGGTAGGCTCCTCCAGGCCCGCCGTGGAAGGTGTGGTAGGAACGGGCTTCATGTACGAAGGGTTCAGCTTCTCCGTGAACTTCCGTTATCGCCTCGGCGGACAAACCATCAATACCGCGCTGTTCGATAAAGTGGAAAACATCGATGCGGAAGGCGTATACCTGAACCAGGACCGCCGCGCGCTGTACGACCGCTGGCAGAAACCCGGCGATATCGCGGATTTCCGGAGCTTCGGCGAATTGGGCGGATCAACGATCCAGACGTACGTGACGTCCCGTTTCGTGCAAAAGGAAAATACGTTTTCCGGCGAATCCATCAGCGTAGGCTACGAGTTCAGCCAGGCAAAATGGATCAGCAAACTCGGCCTGAAAAACCTGCGCGTCAACGCTTACATGAACGAATTCGTGCGCTGGTCCACCATCAGGGCCGAAAGAGGTACGGAATACCCGTTCACCCGCTCCGGTTCACTCTCTGTTAACGCCAGTTTCTAAACGAGAAAAAGCTACATCAACATGAAAAAAACATTCATCAGCATATACGTACTCGGCGCACTGGCCCTCTTCTCCTCCTGCAAAAAGTGGGTAGACGTGGAGCCGAACGACCGCGTACTGGAAGACAAGGTGTTCACCAATCCCGACAACATCCGCAACTCCCTTAATGGCATCTACAGCAACGTGGCCGCGAAATCGCTCTACGGCGAATACATGACCATGACGGCCATCGATGCGCTGGGGCAGCTGTATTCCGGCAGTATCCTCAATACCGGCGGCGGCCCGGCCGGCGTTTCCAACGGCACGCCCGCGCTGCCTTACGCAAACTATGACTACGCCAACCCGACACTGAAAGAGCAGATGCTGAACGCCTGGACCCAGGCTTACAGGACGGTGCTGAACATCAACATGTTCCTCGTCAATCTCGACAAATATCCCAACGTGCTCGATGCGGCGGAAGAAAAGCTGTACCGCGGGGAACTGTACGGGCTGCGTGCCATGATCCAGTTCGATATGCTGCGCGTCTTCGGTCCCATTTACCTCACAGACAGCACGGCGCTTTCCGTTCCGTATTATACCACCGCCACGCCCAACGTAAAGCCCGTCATGCCCGCCACCGAAGTGATGGACAGCGTGCTGACCGATATCGACCGCGCCATCGCGCATCTCGGCGCAGACCCGGTGCTGACTACCGGCAAGCAGGACAAGATTCTCAACGATGGGCTGGACTATACCCGCATGCGCAACCTGCGCATGAACTGGTACGCCGCCAAAGCCCTCAAGGCCCGCGCGCTGCTGTACCGCAACGCGAAAACAGCGGCGTATGAAGTGGCTACGGAGCTCATCGGCAAAATGGACGGCGAATTCCCCTGGATGAACGCTGATACGGCCGCCAATCCCATCGACAGGACTTTCAGCCGCGAAGTGATCTTTTCGCTGAACGTGCCGAATCTGTACGATTGGTCGAGAAAGCTGTACGGGGGCGATGTAAAATCGGACGTGATGTGGGCGCCCAATACCACCCGCCTCAACAATACCTACGAAGGTAAGGTGCAGACGGACTACCGGTTTTCCACGCTGCGGAACTTCAGCTGGTGGGACGTGCCGCCCGGCGCCACTTTCGGGTATAAAACCCTTCGCAAATTCAATAACGTGGATGGCGTGAACGTGCAGTTCCGTTTCCGGATGCCGATGTTGCGCAAAAGCGAGATCTACTACATCGCTGCGGAATGCGCGCCCGACGATGCTACCGGGTTCCAGCTGCTGAACACGGTGCGCCGTGCGCGGGGGCTTACCGAAGATCCGCTGACGACCAACCGCCAGACGGAAATCCAGAAGGAGTATGCGAAGGAAATGTATGGGGAAGGACAATTGTTCTTCTACTACAAGCGCACCAACACCGCGCGCATCCTCAAAGCCAGCGGCACGGGATCGACCGGCACGGCCAACCTCCAGACGATGACCCGCACGCAGTACGTGGTGCCTCTGCCGGAAAGTGAAAGCTATTACCAATAACCTTCAATCCATCAGCATAATGAAAAAATTATTATACCTGTTACCGGTGGCCGTGGCCACGATGCTGGCAGCTTGCGAGAAATCGCCGCTCGTGCATTACGACGAAGGCAATACCATTTACTTCAAAAGCGCGCGTGGAACAACCGGCAGGGAACCGGCACCGTTCGATTCCATCAACTTTACGTTCATGTACGTGAAGGGCGATACCGTGGTCCTGCCCATCCCGGTAAGCGTAGCGGGAAAGGCGCAACCGGTCGACCGGGCGTTCGACGTCATCGCGGATACCGGTTCCACCGCGGAATTCGGCAAGCATATGAGCATCGCATCCGCCGTGATCCGGGCCAACTCGCTCAACGATACGCTGTTCGTTAAACTGTTCCGTACGGAAGATATGAAAACGAATAACCTCCTGATGCGCCTGAAACTGGTGCCGAACCAGTATTTCCAGACCGATATGGCCAGCCGGAAAGTAGACAACCGGATCATCCCGTTCCATGTTTTCCGCGTGTTCGTGACCGCCCGCGCCATTCAGCCGGTAAGGTGGCTGGACGCATATTTCGGGGTATTCACCGCGAAAAAGGCAAGACTGATGACCGACCTGTTCG
Organism: Chitinophaga sp. NPDC101104; assembly: GCF_050277495.1. Classification (NCBI taxonomy): domain Bacteria; kingdom Pseudomonadati; phylum Bacteroidota; class Chitinophagia; order Chitinophagales; family Chitinophagaceae; genus Chitinophaga; species Chitinophaga sp. NPDC101104. The sequence continues at coordinate 713,586 of NZ_JBNNSF010000002.1, forward strand.
GGTTCAATTTCGAAGCGGATTTCAACCCGCCGTACGGCCCCACTTCCAACATCAATTTCGTGACGTCGGGCGCCAACGCCATGCACCGTTACCTGCAAGACATGGATGCCGCCGGAACGCCTGTTTTCGAAGAAGACGGGTCTAAAATGACCATGGGGTCCTTTATCGCTAACCAGTAATTCATCAACATGAAGCAATATATTTTCCTTACCGCCGCAGCCGCCGTTCTGGGAAGCGCGTGCATGAAAGACAAAGGGAATTACGACTATAAACCGATCAACGAAGCCGCGATCACGCTGCCCGAAGAAGTATTCACCAAACTCGGCGACACGCTGAAACTGCGGCCCGAGATCAATTTCACGCAAGACGCGGGCGATGGTTCCGATACCGCGCGCTATGCCTACAAATGGGTGGTGGAGCTGACGCCGACGAACGTGCAGACCATCAATAACACGCGCAATTTCAACAAACCGGTAGACAATCTCAACGTAGGCGTTTACAAAGCGGTTTTTTATGTGACCGATAAGCAGACGAAGGTCGGGTTCGAAAAGAAGTTCAAACTGACCGTGACCACCGCCGCTTATGAAGGGTTCTTCGTGCTGGGTGCGCTGGGCGATTCCTCCCGGCTCGATCTCCTCGCGTTCAACGGCTCCAATCCCGATTCGACAAAGCTGTATGCCGATGTGCTCACCGCCTTCAATTCGGATTATCCCCGGCCTATCGGCAAGCCCCTGGGCATGCATACCGCCAGCAAGAACGCCGATTACCAGTTCTTCATTTCTACCACCACCGGCACCAACTCGCTGGAGCGGAATACCCTGAAATGGTCTGCCAACAAGGCGCTTTCCTTCCTCTGCTTCGGCAAGCTGCCGGAGAAATTCGCGCCGGAAGCGTTCTGGTCGTTGCAATGGAGCTACGCGATGTACCTCAACGACGACATCTACATCTATACCAATACTGCCCTGTTTATCCTGAACGCTCCGTCGAACCACGTGAAGGACGAGCCCTTCCCCTTCAAGCCCAGCAAGCATTTCAGCTTCGTGAAAACATTGTATTCCGACTACCTGCTCATGTTCGACACCCAGAAACGCCGCTTCGCCCGCGTCGGCATTACGTCTACCGGCAAGGAAAACTACGCCAGCCTGCTCGTTACATCCTCTTCCGCGAAGTTCGACTTCAGCGATGTGAAGATGGACCTCGTCTGGATGAGCCGCAACGCATACGGCGGCAATACCTTCGCGGTGTTCAAAAACGCTGCCGGGGATTACTGGTATTCCATGTTCGACATCGCAACCGGCAACCAGCCGATTTTCCAGAAGATGAACGTAGGCGCCGATTTCGCGGCGGCGAAATACATCGCCACCGATCCTACTCACGCTACCCTTTACTACAGCAACGGCAGCAAGCTCTACGCATATCTGCCAGATGCCAACCGGGAACAGCTGGTACAGGATTTCGGGGAAAGGATCACGTACATGTATTTCCCGGAAAACGTGACAGACAAAGTACCGATGTACCAGCCTTACCGCGGCAGCCTGCTGGTGGCCACTTTCAACCCGGCGAAACCCGAGACGGGCGGTACCCTGCGGTTCTTCAAGACCAACAACCAGGGCGCCACGCCGCAGGTGACGCCCACCATCGCGCATGGCGGGTTCGCCGAACCGGTGGGCATCGCTTTCAGGACGCGCGCCAACAACCTGTAATGCAGCAGCATCAGAAACCAGTCATATAAAATCCACGAAGGTGCAGGCCGCAAAGCCTGCACTCTTTTTAAAGTACGATCATGAAGAAAATATGCCTCCTGGCTGCGATGGCCGCTTCCCTGCACGGCTTCGCCGCCATCCCGCCCACTACTTACATCCAGGGCGTTACGGACGCCAAAGACCCTAAGACCATGTACCTCTTCCGCGCGGAAGACGGCGCCATGGCACAGGTGGCCACCGTGAAAACCTCCGCCGCAGGAACTTTCGCATTCGCCGTGGCCGATCCGGAAGAAGGGTTTTATTACGTGTCCGACAACGCGAACGTGAACAACCTCAGCCATCGCATTTACGTGAAGGGCGCGTCCACCATCGAGATGGACATTAAAGGACCGAAAGCCGCCGTGCGCGGGGGCTCCAAAGAAAACCAGGCCCTCATGGCCTGGCAAAACGTGTACGACGATATCGCCATCCCGTCGTGGAGCGGCATCCAGTACCGCGGCACTTATGAAGATTTCTTTCCCATCTTCGAATCCTTCATCCCGAAGTTCGAAGCTTTCCGCAAATCCATGAAAAGCAGCGGCAACAAGCGGTTCGACGAGCTGATGCGCTACCTCGTAGTAAATGACGTAGACGCGGCGGCTGTCAACTTCCTATTCATGCCCCGCACCAAACATCCGAAAAAGGAAGATTATCCTGCCTATTACCACCAGATCGTTCAACCCGGCAAATATGCGGATACCCGCGTGCTCCAGCTGGGCGACGGCCTCCGCCGGATGAACGCCTACTCCATGTACCGGCTTATGGGAACAGGCGTAAAACCGGGCAAGGATGAAATGATGAAAGGACTGGAGAACGATACGCTGAAGGGATTTTTCCTCGTAAACGGCCTCGGTGGTTACCGCGACCAGTCTGCGCTCATCGATGCCATGAAGCCTTATCAGCACCTGCTGGTCACCGACTCGCTGAAAGCGCGGTATAAACGCGCGGAAATGGGATTGGCCTCTTTCGCGAAGGGCGCCAGATCCTTCAACTTCTCCTATCCCGACATCAACGGTAAAACCGTGACCATGGAAAGCCTGAAAGGTAAAGTGGTATTGATCGACACCTGGGCTACCTGGTGTGGCCCCTGCAAGGCGGAGATCCCTCACCTCAAAAAGCTGGAAGAGGAATTGCATGGCAATACGGATATCCAGATCGTGAGCATTTCGGTGGACGTGGAAAAGGATAAGCAGAAATGGGAAGATTTCGTGAAGAAGGAGGAGCTAGGCGGCATTCAACTGTTTGCCGGCGGCTGGAAAGAGTTCACCGATTATTACAGGATCACCGGCATCCCCAGGTTCCTCGTGTTTGACAAACAGGGCGCTATCGTAACGGTAGACGCGCCGCGCCCTTCAACGCCCGAGCTGAAGCAACTGCTGCTGGAAACGGCAAAAGCGAAATAATAGAAGATTTTGATTGAAATGACAGACCAGACAGCGGCGCTAATTTTGGCGCCGCTTTTTTTATCAATGATTTCCGGCTATTCCGATTTCAACGCCGCAAATGAAATAAATCGCGCCGGTTTTCATTCTGGTAGCCGGTGGATGCAGATACACGATATCTTTGCGCCCGATCCCCGAATTCCGTGCAGTCCCGGTCCCGAAATGTTTACCCCCAGCGCACACAAAAACACATATATAACCGATTATGAAGCAGTTTCCAATTACATTCCGCACCTTGTTACCCCTTGTATTCGTATTGCTGACCGCATGTTCCAAAAAAGGTGATCCCGGCCCTAAGGGCGACAACGGGAAAGACGGCAACGCCGACGTTTCGGTGTTCAATTTCGGGCCGCAAACCGTAACCACCGCGCTCAACCTAACGCTCAACGTATCCCGCGGGAAAGTGGATTCCAGTTTGATCCTCGTGTACTACAATCCCGAAGCGGAGCTGGAAAGCGCCTGGTATCCCATGCCCGGCGTAGGTTCCGGGGCCACTTACGAAACGCGTTTCCTGATCTATCAGTCGGCCGCTTCGCCATCGGCATACACGTTGGCCATCCGCCTCATGACGCCCGCAGGCGCGCCTTACGTAACGCCCGTGAAATTCCGGAAGGTCCGCGTCTTTCTGGTGCCGGGAAATACCTTCACGAACGCGCGCCAGGCTGCGCCGGTGGATTACAGCGATTATGCCGCAGTGTTGCGCTATTACGGCATCGCAGCGTTATAAAAAATTTAACACGCGAACGGCCGGCCAGGGTTCACCCGGCCGGCCGTTCCGATTGTCTTCTTATTATCCGTGCATCACGACATCGACCGGATCACTTCCACGGTATGCTTCACCATATCGGCGGTGATGCCGAGGTGGGTGACGATGCGTAGCTGGGTGGGAGAGATGGCCATGACGCGGATGCCGTGTTTGGCGAGGTAATCGCGGAACTTGACGGGCGTCCAGTCGCCATGCACGTCGAAAATGAGGATGTTCGTTTCCACGGGGAGCATATGCCCGACGAACGACTGTTCCAGCAATGCCGCCGCGATGGTTTTGGCGTGTGCGTGGTCTTCGGCGAGGCGGTCGATATGATGATCGAGCGCATAGATGCCGGTTGCGGCCATGTACCCGGCCTGCCGCATGCCGCCGCCGAGTTTCTTGCGGACGCGTTTGGCTTCGCGGATGAAATCTTTCGATCCCAGCAGAACGGACCCGATGGGGCAGCCGAGGCCTTTGTTGAGGCAAACGGAGATACTGTCGAACGTACGCCCGTAATCCGCCGCCGGTTGGCCGGTGGCGAGGAGGGCGTTGAACAGGCGGGCGCCGTCGAGGTGAAGGCGGAGGTTGTGCTGGTTACAGGTTTCGCGGATGCGGAGGATCTCGTCCCAGTCGTAGCAGCATCCGCCGCCGCGGTTGGAGGTGTTTTCGAGGCAAACGAGGGAGGTGGTGGCCTTGTGGTCATCGTCTGTCGGATTGACGGCCGCTGCCACATCGGCGGCGGAGATCATGCCGCGGTCGCCTTCGATGGGGCGGGCCTGGGCGCCGGAGTTGAAGGCGATGCCGCCACCTTCGTAGATATAGACGTGGGCGAGGGAAGAGCAGATGACTTCATCGCCGGGCCGGGTGTGCACTTTGATGGCGATCTGGTTGCTCATGGTGCCGGAAGGGCAGTAAAGGGCTGCCTCCATGCCAAAAAGGGCTGACATCCTGGCTTCCAATTCGCGGACGGAAGGGTCTTCTCCGAAAACATCGTCGCCCGTGGGGGCTTTCAGCATGGCCTCCAGCATGGGAGGGGTGGGTTGTGTGAATGTGTCGCTTCTGAAATCCATTGAAAAAATTGCAATGAGAAGATGAATAAATTAGAGAGAATATTAATTTGAATTGAGATATTTTTCAATTGTTAAAATTTGCATAAAGCCTTGAAAATAGCGACTAAAAAGCTATTAAAATCCGTTTATACAATGTACTTTGTTATAGTGAACAAGCAGAAATGCCGTTATGACAATGTGCCCGATCATTGACAATGAATGCGTAACAGGCATCTTACCCCGGTCCGTAACCCAAGATCAAAACCATATCAGTGATATTTGGAAGAGTGGGGGATTAGCACGATCTTTGCAGGCTAATTTCGCAACCGTGTAAGATATACCATTTAAATGTTACAACAAAATTATCTTTCGGCTTGTTAGTATAATATTCGTAAACCAATACTTTTAGTCATATGAGGCAACTTAAAATTGCCACCCAGATCACCAATCGTGATTCGCAGGCGGTAGAAAAATACCTCCAGGAAATCTCGAAGATCCCTTTGTTAACTCCAGAGGAAGAGACGATACTGGCCCAACGTATTAAAATGGGGGACCAGCGCGCTCTCGAAAGATTGACGACCGGGAACCTCCGGTTCGTTGTATCCGTCGCCAAACAATATCAGCACCAGGGCTTAAGCCTTAGCGACCTCATTAATGAAGGCAATTTAGGGTTGATCAAAGCGGCACAACGGTTCGACGAAACCAAGGGTTTCAAATTCATCTCTTACGCCGTATGGTGGATCCGCCAGTCCATCCTGCAGGCTTTGGCAGAGCAAGGCCGTCTGGTCCGCCTGCCGCAGAATAAAATCGGCACTTACAACAAAGCGAATAAAGCTTACATGGCATTCGAACAGGAAAACGAACGCGAACCTTCTACCGAAGAGCTCGCCGAAATCCTGGAAATGTCCGAGTCGGAGATCAACAATATCTTCCAGAGCAATACCCGCCACATGTCTCTCGACGCTCCGGTACACGAAGCGGAAGACGTAGCCATGGGCGACCTCCTGGAAGGTGGCGACGTGACGGATGATGATGTGATGCAGGATTCGCTCCGGGAAGAAATCCGCCGCGTGCTCAAGTCCCTGAGCCCCCGCGAAGCGGAAATCGTGAACGCTTACTTTGGTCTGGATGGCGAAAACGGCGCAACGATCGAACAAATAGGACAGAAGTATGATTTGACGAAGGAACGTATCCGCCAAATCAAGGAAAGGGCCATCAAACGCCTCCAAAAAGCCCGCTACAGCGGCGCACTGAAATCCTACTTGGGATAATCGACACCTATTAATTAATTGATTCTGGGATAAAAGCATCCCGCCTATGAAACGGCGGGATGCTTTTTTTATACCCCATAGAGAACGGTTATAGGCCCATAGATGCCTTTCATACCTTCCCTATTCGTAATTCTCCTCCCAACCCTTTATTTTTGCAATCTTATGCGAAAGGCATCTTTTACACTGGTCCTCCTCTATCTGATGGGATCGGCTTGTGAAAAGGAACAGAAAGGACAGTCAACCGAAGAAAACCTCCCCGTCGTGGAAGGCATCATCGAAGAAAACGGGTACCCCATGGTCATGCTCAGCGCCGACCCCGCCTATTTCGCGGGAACGCCGGCCGCCGGGGAATGGGTGCACGGCGCCGTCATCTCCGTCTCCAACGGCCCGCAGTCGCAAACGCTGCGGGAATACCGGTTGACGGACGCCGCCGGCCGGCCGTTCTGGGTATATACCGTAGACACCGCGCAATGGCAACACGCTTTTCGCGGGGAAAACGGTAAAAGTTATACCTTGACGATCCGTTCGGAAGGAAAAACCCTCAGCGCCATGACCACCATCCCCGCCGTCCGCCTCCGGCTCGATTCGGCCTGGTGGGGACCAGCAGGACTGAAGGCCCGCCTCACCGGCAGCGCCACCGGGTACGCCCGGTACTTCACCGCCCGCAACGGAGGGGATTACCTGCCGGGCATGCACCCGCTGTCGTCCGAAACCCTTGGCAAAGGCACCATCGAAGTGCAGCTGGGAGAAGGGATGGACAGGAGCGGCGCCCCGCAAGGCGCCCTGGCGAAAGGGGACACCGTGTGGCTGAAATTCTGTAACGTAGACCACAACACGTACGACTTCTGGCGCAGCGCAGGCGCAGCCTGGGCCAAAGGGGCAGACCCCCTCGGGCCGGGGGCCCGCGCCAAGGGGAACGTCTCCAACGCCAAAGGGTACTGGGGTGGCTACAGCGTAACATATGAAAGGATCATTATCCCTAAATAATCGAAATCAAAACCAAACCAAACCAACAAGCAGAAAACAACAGCATGGAAAACAACACTAACCAGGAACATGCACATGTCCTGATCATCGGCTCCGGCCCCGCAGGGTACACCGCAGCCATCTATGCCGCCAGAGCGAACCTGAAGCCCGTCCTTTACCAGGGCATCCAGCCCGGAGGCCAGCTCACCATCACCACGGAAGTGGAAAACTATCCCGGTTACCCCGAAGGTATCCAGGGCCCGGAAATGATGGTGGACTTCGAAAAACAGGCCGCCCGCATGGGAGCCGATATCCGCTATGGCATGGCCACTTCCGTAGATTTTTCGTCGCAGCCCTACAAGGTTGTCATCGATGAAGAAAAGACCATCACCGCCGATGCGATCATCATAGCCACCGGCGCCTCCGCCAAATGGCTGGGCCTGCCGTCCGAACAGCGACTCAACGGTAGCGGCGTTTCCGCCTGCGCCGTGTGCGACGGGTTCTTCTTCCGCGGTAAGGAAGCAGCTATCGTTGGCGCGGGAGACACCGCTGCCGAAGAAGCCCTCTATCTTTCCAAAATCTGCTCCAATGTACACATGCTCGTGCGCCGTCACGAAATGAGAGCGTCGAAGGTAATGCAGGACCGCGTCCTCAAAACCTCCAACATCATGGTATACTGGAATTCCGAAACCCTCGAAGTGGTAGGCGAAAATAAAGTGGAAGGCGTTCGCATCCTCAATACCCAGACCAAAGAAGAGAAAACGATCCCCGTGAGCGCGTTCTTCGTGGCCATCGGCCACCAGCCGAACTCCGGCATCTTCAACGGCCAGCTGGACATGGACGAGCAGGGATACATCAAAACGATCCCCGGCACCACCAAAACCAGCGTGGAAGGCGTTTTCGCTTGCGGAGACGTGCAGGACAAGAACTACCGCCAGGCCGTAACGGCCGCCGGCAGCGGTTGTATGGCCGCGCTCGATGCCGAGCGTTACCTTTCCGCAAAAGGACACTAAATCTTACATACGAAAGGGCCGATGGAACGTCGGCCCTTTCCTTTTAATCTTTTCATATGCTGACCATTGCGTTGGAGAGCGTCCGTTTCTTCGCCCATCACGGGTTTTACGAACAGGAACGCATCATCGGCAATCATTTCGTGCTGGACGTGCTCGTGCAGTTGCCCGAGCCGGAACACCCTTCGCAGCTGGGTGAATCCGTGAACTATGAAGCGCTGTTTTCCATTTCGAAGGCAGTGATGGAAGTACCGCAGCAGTTGCTGGAACAGGTGGTGCATGATATTTCCGTGAAAGTGAAGGCGCGTTTTCCGGTCATCAGCTATTCGAAGGTGACGCTGCGGAAGCAGGCGCCCCCGTTCGGAGGAGACCTGGCTTACTCCTGCGTGGCTTTGGAGAAACAATACTGAGGCCGGCAACGTTATATTTCCGGCCGCCCGTGTAGAAACCATGTCCACCATGCGGCCGGGCTGGGAAAATCCTTATTTTTGGGGACCTGTTAAATTCAATTCGTTCCTATGCTTAAGAAAACCTTTTTACTGTGTTGCGCCTCCCTGCTGGCGCTCGCTTCGTTCAGCCAAACGGTCGAGGAATCGCTCGCCCAGGCCAAACAGCTCACCCTGCAAATGAAGGAGACCGAGGCGCTGCAACAATATAAAGACATCCTCCAGGCAGACCCCGGCAACGTGACCGCCCTCAACCAGAGCAGCCTCATCTGCAGCCGCGAAGGCGCCCGCCAGAAAGATAAATCCGCCAAAATGGAATGGTTCAACAACGCGAAGATATTCGCTTACGAAGCCATGAAGGTGGACGTCGAGAACCCCGAATCCAACTACGCCATGGCCCTTGCCTGGGCACGCATCGCGCAGATTTCCGGCGCCAAGGAGAAAGTGGCCGCCGCCAGGGAAGTGAAGAAGTACGTAGACCTGGCCATCAAGTTCAAGCCTGATTACGGCGAAGCCTTCCACCTGCTCGGTAAATGGAATTTCGATATCTATAACCTCAGTTCCATCGAAAAAGCCGCCGCCAAGGTGCTTTTCGGCGGAATGCCGGCCGCTACGCTGGAAGACGCGATCGCCAATTACGAGAAATGCCGGCAGCTTACGCCGGGCTTCATCCTCAACTACCTCGACCTGGCCATCGCTTTCCGGCAGAACAACCAGGAAACCCAGGCCATGGAAATCCTCAATAAAGCCATGCGCCTCCGGCCCATTTACCAGGACGATTCCGGCTACAAAGCCGAGTGCAAAAAGCTCCTCGACAGTATGCAATAACGGCCCTACGCCAGCTTTTTACCTTTCCACCGCCCGCTTTTCAGGTACAGCCAGGCCAGCGAGCCCATCGACGTCCAGTAGACGAACTCCGCAAACCAGGCCCAGTGCAGCTGGCTGTGCATCTTTTCTATGACCACCACGCAATACGTGAGGTATGCGATCACGGCAATGATCTCGATGCCGAGGTTGATCCGCGTATCGCCCGTTCCCGTTACGCCGTTGAACACCACGGCGGTCACGGACGCGAGGATCATCACCACCATGCACACGTACATGGACGGAAGGGCCTCGGTCATGAGGGAAACGTCTGTCGTATAGATCCGCAGCCAAAGCGTGGGGAAAATGCTGATAATGATGCAGATGGCGATGGAACAGAGGACGGACAGCTTCGCGATCTTTTTGACCATGGTCATGACCTCGTTTTCCCGGCCCTGGCCGATCAGGTTGGAAACCATGGTGTTGCAGGTGGAACCGAACGCCCAGGTGAAAATCCCGAACAGCCCGAAAATACTCCGCATCATATTGGAAATGGCCAGGGGGCGCTGCCCGAGGTGCTCGATGAATATGAAGAAGATCAGCCAGCTGCCGATGCTGAACAGGTATTGCACGACCAGCGGCGCGGAAATCACCAGGATGCTCCGGCAACCGCTCCAGGTGGGCCGCAGGCGGGCGAACAGCTCGTATCTGACATTGAACTTACCGATGAGGAGCAGCACCCAGGCCGCTGCGAAACCCGCGATCTCCGCCAGGATGGAGGCGTAGGCCGCGCCATTGAGCCCCAGCGCGGGGAGGCCCAGTTTACCGAAAATAAGCCCGTAGTCGAACACGATATTGGTGACTTCCTGGAAAAGGGAAATGATCACCAGCAGCTTCGTGTTGCCGGTACCGATATATAAAGAAGTGCAAAGCCGCATGAGCATGAGGAAAGGGAGCCCCCAGATCCGGATGCGCGTGAACTCCGACGCCGCCTCGATTATGTGCGGGTCGTGCAGCGAAGCGCGGAAGAACGCGGGGGCGAGGGTTTCCGTGATGAGGATACCGAGGAGCGACATGCCCATGGACAGGACCAGCCCGTTGCTGAAAATGGGCCCCATGCCCGCGATGTTCTGCTCGCCCGTCCGCCGGGCAAACATCACCTGCATCCCGTTCGTGATCCCGTAGGAGATCATGTAGATGACGAGCGTATAAATCCCCGCGATGCCGTTCACCGCGATGGGGAACTCGCCCAGGTGCCCCAGGAAGGCGGCATTGGTGAGGTGATTGATCTGCGGCAGGATCAGGGAAAGACATATGGGGCCGGCGATCTTGATGATCTGCCTGTTCGTTACTTCGACTTGCATATAGTTAAACCGTAAAAACCCGGCAAAAATAACGGTTTGGGATGCGGCGGCAAGGAATTAATGACGAAAACGATTCCTCCGGGGCCTCCGCGGGTCATCTTGCAGGCCCCGGCGGCCGTGGTTCTCAACATTTTTAACTATTATTGTGCGGAATAACAGACAGATCATGCCCGTGGCATATACCATACAACCCACCTACGCGATAGACGACGCGACGCTGCTGGAAACGGACCTCACCACCTGCACCCTGCTGGTGATGATCGGTTCCGGCACATTCAGCTATGCCGTGCTCGCGCCCCTGCAGCGCAAGTTCCTGGCCCTGAAGAGCTACAGCTACCAGCCCAGGACCGTTGCCATGGCCGACCTCGAAATGATCGAACAGATCTTCGACGCCGACAGGCTGCTTTTCACCGCTTTCAAGAAAGTGCTGCTCGCTTTCTCCTCGGCAGAGAATACCCTCGTGCCGCGGGAGTTTTACCAGCAGCAGCTGCGGAAGGATTATCTCCAGGCCGCGCTGCCCCACAAAACGCAGGACGCGGTACTGGCCGATGAACTGCCGGATATGGGCCTGGTGAACGTGTTTTCGGTGGATAAGGATATGCTGGGGTTCCTGCGCAAGGAGTTTTCGACAGACGATGTGGCGCATGCCAACACCGCCTTGCTAAAGGCTTATCGCCAGGATGCGGACCACACCGCGCCGGAAGGCATCGCCTATGCCGAAGTGCAGGCGCAACAGTTTACCCTGACCATTTTCGCCGGCGGACAATTGCTCATGCAGCACCAATACGCCCACCGTGGCGGCCTCGATATCGTGTATTATATCGTGAACAGCCTCCGGCAGCTGGGCCTCAGCGAGCTGAAGTCGCGCATCAAGATCGGCGGGTCGCTCACGAAAGATTCACAGGTTTTCATCGAGCTCAGCCGGTTCCTGCCGCGCATCGAATGGGTTTACCGGCCCGACGGGTTCCTCTACATTCCGAAGATGGTAGACATGCCGTCTCATCAATTCTTTAATCTTTACGCCCTGGCGTTATGCGTATAATCGGTGGCGCACTGGGCGGGCGCCGCATCCATCCGCCTGCCAACATGCCGCATACACGGCCCACTACCGACATCGCGAAGGGCGGCCTTTTCAATATCATCGAAAACAATCTCGACATCACCGGGCTGCGCTGCCTCGAACTTTTCGGCGGCACGGGCAGCATCACGTTCGAACTGGCCTCCCGCGGGGCCACGAACCTGACGGTGGTGGAGAAAGACAATACCATGGCGGGTTTCATCGCCAAAACAGCCGGTCAGCTGGACGTAAGCACGCAAATCGTGAAGATGGACGCTTTCAAATACCTCCAGCAAGGCGGCGCCCCGTTCGATTTCATTTTCGCCGACCCGCCCTACGAACTGGGCAACATGGAAGCGTTGCCGACGCTCGTTTTTGAAAAAGGCATGCTGAAGGAAGAAGGATGGTTCGTGCTGGAACATACCCGCAGGAACGATTTCCGTCATTATCCCTATTTCCGCGCGGAACGGCACTATGGCACCACGATCTTTACTATTTTCATCAACCGGGAGGAACTGAAAACCCCTTCCGCCGATTAACGTAAACCATATGCAAAGAATCTGTCTTTTCCCCGGTACCTTCGATCCCGTAACGCTCGGCCATACCGATATCATCGATCGTGCCCTGCCGCTTTTCGATAAGCTCGTGATCGGCATCGGCGTCAATTCCGGCAAAGTGCCCATGTTTTCGGTGGAACAGCGCGTGGAATGGCTGCGCGAGATTTATAAAGACCAGCCAACGGTGGAAGTGACGTCGTACGAAGGACTGACCGTGAATTTCTGCAAACAGATCGGCGCCCGGTTCATCCTCCGCGGCATCCGGTACGTAGCCGATTTCGAATACGAAAAAGCGATCGCCGACATCAACCGCAAAATGGACCACGAAGTGGAAACCATCTTCCTGACCTGCTCCCCCGAATTCTCGACCATCGCCAGCACCCTCGTGCGCGACGTGATCCGGAACGGCGGCGATGCGGCACAGTTCCTGCCGAAAGAGGTGTCGTCTTCCCTCCAATATTCCAAACTTTCTTAATAAAACTTTGGCTATGAAACCCATCTGGTTTTCGCTGGACATTTCCCTGGACCAACTGAACGAGAACGGTCGCAATACCATGGGCGCCTGGGTAGGGATGGAGTTTACCGAGATTGGCCCGAATTACCTGCGCGCAATGATGCCAGTAGACCATCGCACGGTGCAACCGTACGGGTTGCTGCACGGCGGCGCATCGGCCGCGCTCGCGGAAACGGTGGGCAGCGTGGCTTCCGCGCTGATCATCGATCCCGAAAAACAGATTTGCGTAGGCCTGGAGATCAATGCCAACCACGTCCGCGGCGTCCGCGAAGGGTATGTGCACGCCATCGCCACACCGCTGCATATCGGCTCCGCCACGCATGTGTGGGACATCCGCATTACCGACGACCATCACAAGCTGGTCTGCGTAAGCCGGCTGACCGTAGCCGTGCTGGCCAAAAGAAAAGAAGCGTAATTATTTTTCCGCCAGCAGGTACTGCATCCTGGCGATGACGTCGTGCTGCACGACGCGGAATCCCGCACCTGCGAGCATTTCCTTCACCAAATCCGCTCCCATACGCAGTTTCCGGTAACTGCTCACTTTCTGTACCCATTCCCCGTGCTGCTTTTCCAGCAATTGGTCGTACACCCGCACAAATCCCGGTCCGTATTCCAGGAAGCAGGTGTGGATCCGCTGATCGTCTGCTTTAACCGGAATGAACCGCTGTTCGCCGAAGAGTTCTTCCGTGAGGTCGCGGAACGACAGGGCAATGCGCCCGCCGGCCGGTAACAGCGCAGACCATTGCCGGATAAGGTCCCGGACGGTTTCGGTACTGTCCAGGTGCGTGAGCGTATCGCCCATACAGGTGATGAGCTCGGCTTCCGTGGCGTATTGCGGCACATTTTTCAGGTCGGCCAGCACCGTGCGGATAGGGAGCCCTTTGGCCCGGGCGTTCAGTTCAGACAACAGGTGCTGGTTAAAATCGACGGCAAACACCGTGAACCCCAGCTTCGCCAGGGAAACCGACTGCAGGCCGTGACCGGCCCCCAGGTCGATGGCCACCTTGTTGCCGCGCGGGTGCACGCCGTGGCCGGAAAACCAGTCCTGCTGCTCCTGTTGCTTCGTTTCGAAATTCCCCGACATCCAGGCGTAGAACGCGGCGAGGTGGTTTTCGTAGTGGGACCGGGCGCTCATGAGGGTTGGGCGGTGTAGCCGGCTTTGGTGAGCACGTCCACGATGTTTTGGTAAGAGTAGGGCATGTACCGGGCGATGTGCTCCGGCTTGATCCACTGGATGTCCATAATGTCTTCCTCGATCTGGGGAACGGTGAGCTCCGTGCCGAAGAAGTGCATGCGGTACCAGTAGCTGTGCTTGAGTATGTTTTTTCCTTTGAGGGAATAATAATGGTAGGTTTCGGTGATGAGGCGGCCGAGAGTGACGTTCGAAAGCCCTGTTTCTTCCTGGACTTCGCGAAGGGCACAGGCTTCGAGGGTTTCGCCGTCGTCCTGTTTACCTTTGGGAAGGTCCCACTTGCCGCGGCGGAACATGAGGAGGATGTCTCCCGCTTCGTTGGTGACCAGGCCACCCGCTGCCACGAGTACCGTAAAATGGCTTTTGACCTGTTCGAGAAGGGCATCGGCTTCGCCGGTGCGGAACACGACGGCCGGGAGCTGGTTCTTTTCCAGCAGGGCGATGGTTTGGGCGATTTCGGCCGCGGGCGGATCGAAAAGCGTGGTGGCGCCTGTAAATTCGGCGGGGAGCGGTGTATGGAGGCCGGCGATCAGGAGCGGGCGTTCATTAATATATATATGTATCGGTGTTTCCATGCCGCAAAAATAATCCTTTGCATTATTCATCGTACTTTTGCGCCGTTATGAACAATATCAGCGAAAAACAGGTAGCAGAGAAACTGTTACAGATACAAGCCGTAAAACTGAGCCCTGCCCAGCCTTTCACCTGGGCTTCGGGTTGGAAATCCCCGATTTATTGCGATAACCGCAAAGTATTGTCTTATCCGTATGTCAGGGATTATATTAAGTCCGAGCTTTGCAACGTAGTGTTCGAGACATGGCCGGAAGCCGCGGTGATCGCGGGCGTGGCAACGGCGGGCATCCCGCATGGCGCCATGGTGGCCGATCAGCTGAAACTGCCGTTCATCTATGTGCGTTCCAAGCCGAAAGAGCATGGGATGGGCAACCAGATCGAAGGGGTGTTGCAGCCGGGCCAGCCGGTTGTGGTGGTGGAAGACCTGATTTCCACCGGCAAAAGCAGCCTGGAAGCCGTGCAGGCGATCCGCGCAGCGGGAGGCGAAGTGATCGGGATGGTGTCTATCTTCAATTACGGGTTCGATATCGCCGTGAAGGCTTTCGAATCGGCGAATGTTCCCTTCCGTTCCCTGAGCAACTACGCCGCCCTGATCGAACTGGCGGTGGAAAAAGGCCAGGTGGGCCCCGACGAACAGGCTACATTGCAAGCCTGGCGCACGGCTCCCGATGTGTGGGGGAAATAGCCGATATATTGCGATGAAATCGTATATTGTGAGCGATTAAAAACTATTCATCCTATGCGTATCATTAAAATGATGCTGGTGCTGCTGCTGGCTGTGACTGGTTCCGCGATGGCCCAGGCGAAGAAAGGAACGCTGGTAACGGCGAAGATCAAGGTGCCTTCCGTTCAGTGCAATATGTGCAAAGACGCGATCCAGCGGTATTTCCTGAAAGAAGAGGGGGTAAAATCCATGGTGGTGGACGTGAAGAAGAAGGAAGCGACGGTGAAGTATTTTACCGACCGCACCAATATCGAGAACATCAAGACCGCCATTGCGAACGTTGGGTACGATGCGGACGATGTGACAGCCAATGCGGATTCCTACAACGACCTGCCCAAGTGCTGCAAGAAACCGGAAGACGGTGGAGGCCCTGTCCAGAAGAAACACTAGTTATATAATTATACCGAATTCGACCGCTCCGGCTTGCCGGAGCGGTTTTTTTTGTGCCCGGCGGAGTCAGGGCAAAAGGTGAAGGATGATTCTGATGTGAGAATAATCATTAATCTGAAGCCGGAGGATAGGAAATCAAAGGGTCTATAAATACCTAAAAAGCTCCGGTAAAAGCGGATTTTGGATGCGGTCGGGCGGTTTTTCAACCCAATTTTACTGGCGATTTTGAGTCGGAAAGGAGTGGATACTTCATAGAACCGGCGCTCCCGGCGGAGGGAAAAAGGCCATTTTAATGGTCGCGCGCGGATGAAAGCTGCGTCATTTACAGTATATTTTTTCCGGACGAGCGCGTCAATTAGGGGGACGGATACGATAAAAATGACGAGAATGATCAGCAGTTTGATCGGCAAATAGATGGTAAGATTGAATTCCACCGGGCCGGCAATACACCAAATCATCAGTAAAGAAAACGCGATTGTGACGGGTAAATTTCGGATCAGCTGGGCGAAAGACTGGTTCATGATCCAGGCAAAATACCGAAATTGATTGACTGCGTTCGGTGGTTTTTTAGGTCGCCAACCTCCGGAGATCGACCTGGAATTTCCTGGTATTGCCCAATTTTGACCCTCAAAAACGGCGAATAGGATTGATTCGGATAGCCGCTTTTGTGTGGCACAAATCCCCCTGCACCTCAATTCCTGTGCAAAAAAAGTGAGCCCGATCGATAGGGGAAGAGCAGCCTTCAAAATACCCCGATCCTCGAAAAGTACAATTTTACCTTCTTCAAAGCAGTGTCCCAAATCAACGATTTCCGGCAGGTTTTTGAAGTCGGGCAGACGGGTTTTCGACGGCCGATCGATCCGTCATCCGAATAATAAAATTGGCATTTCCGAATTGGTTTCGACGGTCTAGGCGTCGTTGAAAGACAGAAAATCGGGTAATTATGATGAGAAAATGGGCGTTGAAAAACTCATTTTTGACGTCATGACCATTGGATTTTGGGATCGGAAAATGGGTTTTTCAGGGTGGGATAGACCGCTTTCCCGGCGCTTAAACCGGTAAAACCAAGGACGAAATCCGGTGGACAGGGTGCCGGAAAAGCTGGCAGCGATATCATAAAATCGCACGGAAAACAAAAAAGCCACCCGGAAAGGATGGCTTTAATTACTGTAGTTCGAATTGTCGAAATATAAAAATCAGGTGTAAAATACGCTGGATGCCAGATGCCGGAATTTGAAAAAAAAAGCGTCAAAATCCGAAAAACCACGTCGCGAGAAATTGAACGGCCGGCGCAAAAACCGAAATAAGCTGGTCCCAAAAATTCAGTTGTTCCATCAGAAAAAGTCGAGTTTCTGTTTCGTTTCGCAGCGGATCGGGAAGGGAAGATACACCCCTTTTTTGCCGACTTTGCAATTTCCGGCGGCTTTAATAGTTACCTCCTTGTTCGCCAAAACGCCGAGCATGTTCTTGAAAACATTCCCCATTTCGACCTGGAGCTTTACCGGAAAATAAAAAGTATCGCGCGCCGGGATGTCAATTAAGGTGTCCTGTAAAGAATGGCCAACTTTCGTGTCGTCCAGAAAAACGTCGAATTCGGCATCTTTCAACCGGAGCGAAAAATTGTTCGGGTTGTAATAGGCCAGTTCGATTTTGACCGTGCTTTTCGAAAAGCTCAGATTTTCCATATCGAAACTCGCGACCCGGATAAACTCCAGGTCCTTCATTTTTCCACATGCGCTGACCCCACCCCAAACGAGAAGGATCATAAAATACCAGGTTACCTGCTTCATGACGGCGTTTGAAAATTTCCACCAAACCTACGACAAATCCCTCCAAAAATTAAGTTAAAAACCGGGCTGGGAGCGGCCCGTCTACTTGAAATTTTACTTTAAATAAAATCAGTCAAAAATCAGCGATTTTTTAGACTAATATCTTTAGTATTTTTGTTGACTTTTAACATTTTACGTGAATTGAGCGATTGCTAATATTAATAGCATATTTATTAAAATTCTATGAGCTGTTAATCAAGAAGTTGAAGTGTATTAACAAAAGCTTTTTATTTAATTGTAACCGCCCATTTCATGTGGATTTACATCACCGGAAAATTAAAATAGACAGTATGGCAGAACAGCAGAAAAGCAAAATATTACTCATTGAAAGTCAATATTTTCCGCCTATCAGCTTCTATAAAACTTTAATTGAATGCGAAAAAGTGCGTTTTGAGCGCATGGAGCACTATCAGAAGGTCAGTTTTCGTAATCGTTGCTACATCGCCGGGCCCAACGGAATGATCCTTTTGAGTGTTCCGCTCGTGAAAGGAAAAAACCAGCGGACCGTCATGAAAGACGTTCGCATTTCCAACCTCGAGCCCTGGCAGCAACTCCATTGGAAAACCCTCACCTCCGCTTACCGCCGTTCCCCATGGTTCGAATATTTCGAGCCGGAACTGGAAATGTTATATGAAAAGGAATTTGAATATCTGCTCGACTGGAACCTGGCCTGCTTCGAGTTCGCCAACCGCGCCCTCGGGTTTGCGCCTCTCGTGGAAATGACGGACGCTTTTGAGAAGGACTATAATAATGATACCACCATCCTGGACTTCCGCGATAAAATGGTCCCCGGCCAGGTCCCGGAAAATCCCGTCGAATACACCCAGGTTTTTGGGGAAAGGACCGGCTTTTTGCCGAACCTTAGCATCCTCGATCTGTTATTCTGTGAAGGGAAAAGGGGTTTGGAGTTACTGAAATGATTATGAAGGGATTGTAAAAGAAATGTCAACCCCGGGCCTCCCGCGCCGGAAAAGCTGCTCCCAGCTAATTAAATACTTTATGTAATATAGTATAAGTGATTGCTGTACAGTATAATAACAATGTTATTCCCCATTCGTAAAAAAGATCGAAATTTTTTGGGAATCCATTGGAACAAAATAGTAGATTTGCATCCGATTTTGCTGGGGAACGACTTACGTAGGTGTGTTGTGACTTGTTTCAACTTAAAACCAGAAGTTTCCAGCTCATTTATTGTGTATTAATTTTTTGACCTTAGAAATTCATTCACAGATTTAAATGAACAACACCTACACGGACCTGGTTAACCAGACCTTCGAGTTCCCTCAGGAAGGATTCGATGTGAAGGAGAATAACCTGTTTTTCAACGGGCTGGACATGCGGGCGCTGATCGACAAATACGGCACCCCTTTCAAACTGACCTATCTTCCCAAGATCGGGATGCAGGTAAGCAGGGCGAAAAAGATGTTCCAGGATGCGATAAAGAAGAACAAGTATGATGGCAATTATTACTATTGCTACTGTACCAAAAGTTCTCACTTTTCGTTCATCATGGACGAGGTGCTCCGGCAGAACGTCCACATCGAAACGTCGTTCGCTTACGACATAGACATTATTAACAAGCTCTATGAACGTAAGAAGATCAACAAGGAAACCTTCGTGATCTGCAACGGGTATAAAACAAAGACCTATACCCGGGCCATCGCCAAGCTGATCAACTCCGGTTTCAAAAACGTGATCCCGGTGCTCGACAACAAGGAGGAACTGGAGGACTATTCCAAATTCGTGCGGACCAAAGATCCCGTTAAACTGGGTATCCGTATCGCCGCCGAGGAAGAGCCCACCTTTGATTTTTACACCTCCCGCCTCGGCATCGCCAAAAGCGACATCCTCGAATATTACGTGGACAAGCTGAAAGGAAATCCGAAGTTCGAACTGAAGATGCTCCACTTCTTTATGAACAAGGGCATCAAAGACGATATATTTTATTGGAGCCAGTTCAACAAAGTGTTGAACCTCTATTGCCAGCTGAAGAAGATCTGTCCGGAACTGGAAAGCATCAACCTCGGCGGCGGCTTCCCGATCAAGCACTCCCTCGGGTTCGACTATGATTACGCTTACATCGTAAACGAGATCGTAGCCAACATCAAGAGCGTTTGCAAAAAGAACAAAGTACCGGTGCCGGACATCTATACGGAATTCGGTTCCTTCACGGTAGGCGAAAGCGGGGCAGTGATCTACTCCGTGCTCGGCGAGAAAATGCAGAACGACCGTGAAGCCTGGTACATGATCGACAGCTCTTTCATCACGACCCTGCCAGACACCTGGGGCATCGGGGAGAAGTTCCTCATGCTGCCCATTAACAAATGGGACCAGGAGTACCAGGAAGTGCACCTCGGCGGGCTCACCTGCGATGGGTACGATTTCTACACCTCGGAAGAACACATCAACGCCGTGTTCCTCCCGAAGCTGACCGGCGAACAGGAACCGCTGTACATCGGTTTTTTCCACACCGGGGCGTACCAGGACCAGCTGAGCGGGTACGGCGGCATCAAGCACTGCCTCATCCCGTCGCCCAAGCACGTGATCGTCGGGCACGACAAAAACGGACAATTAAAAGATTGGCTATACGCGAAAGAGCAAACCGCTCAAAGCATGCTGAAAATTTTGGGTTATTAAAAATATGGGTTAGTAATCCACTTAAAAACCCCTCGGTTCTCCGAGGGGTTTCGTTTTTTATGCCCTCCCCGGAATTCGACCGCTCGTCCATTTTGGGCCCGGCCAAGCCGTACCCGGTTCGTAATTTAAGTGACCGATAGCCGCTCTTTCCGCCTTTCGTTAAAACGGATAACACCATAAAAATAGGCTCTCCAGGAGGAGAGCCTATAATTTCATAGGATAGATTGATCCAACATTCATAGCGTTAGGGATGAAATGGAATATTCATGGCATAAGGTAAAAGGGACATTTCAAGGTATGCGGGAATTGGAACATTTCAGTATAGAGGCAATAGGTTACGATGGATTTATTATTATCAAAAATAGGAACCGTTCTTGCTGCCGCAAATACCACTTAGTTGTATCTTTTAACAACTTTTTTACAATTTTTTCGTTACAGCCGTTTTTAAAACCTCAAAATACATGTGCCAACAATCAAAAAACAATCCCATGCCGTTCCGGCGAATTGTCCCCTTGATAATTTTAATAATGTGTTCTTATCGAAGCTCGGCGCAGGATTCAGACGCCGAAGCCGTAAAAAGCGTTGTCAGGCAACTGTTTGAAGGGATGAAGCGGGGCGACAGCGCGTTGGTAAAGGCTGTTTTCCATGATGCGGCCCTGATGCAGACCGTTGCAGCGTCCAAAACAGGGGAGATAAAGGTGCATACGATGCCCGCGCAGGACTTTATAACAGCTGTAGGAAAGCCTCACACGGACGTGTGGGATGAGCGGATCGAGTTTGGGCAGGTTTTGGTGGATGGGCCGATGGCCAGCGTATGGACGCCCTACAAGTTTTACCTGGGTGAAAAGTACAGTCATTGCGGGGTGAACAGCTTCCAGCTGTATAAATCCGCCGGTGGATGGAAGGTCCTTTACCTGGTAGATACCCGCCGGAAAGAAAACTGTCCCTGATCAGGGCTCCGGTTGCTGGCCGAGGAACTGGATGGCGGATTCGCACTGTTTCTCGATCTCGCTGAAACGGGCGTCGATCAGATCGGTATTCCCTTCCATGAAATCGATCTTCCCCGAGCGGCTTAGGCCTTTAACGAGCAGGAACTGCTTGATGAGGTTCTGGTTCACCAGCGCCGAGAACTCCTGTTGCTTCTGCAGCGTCTGCTCCCGCTCCAGGCGGAAAATGTTCCGGAAATACACGCCCCATACCCGCAGGATGATCAGCAAGTACCCCAGCATGAGGAATGGCGTGGCGATATAGCGGTCCAGCGCCGAATAGGTTGGCGGGAAGCTGACGCGGAAATTATCCAGCTTCATCCAGGCCACCACGCCCAGGTATGCGAAAAGGACCGCCATGATGGACAGCGAAGCGCGCAGGGGCAGAATGAAATATCCGAGCATGCAGGCCATGAGCCAGGGGATAGCATAAATGGGGGATAGGTCCATATCGTTCATGAACGAGCAGGCCATGGGGATGAGCAAGGTGCTCAAAGCCGCCATGATGCCCACCATCGTATATGGCGCGCCGGAATACATGAGCCCTCCACAGAACAGGAACGCGAGCAGGAACGAGGTGGTGATGATGAGATTGGGCAGGTCTTGCAGGAATACCAGTGCCGCCATAATGGGCAGCAGCATCAGGGTGTAGAAGAAAATGTAGTCGAAAACCATCGAGATGCGCGCATGTTCCAAGGCGCAGGCCGATTTGCGTATAAGCTTTCCCGTGACCATTCCGCACACAGCGTTGTAAATGGCAGTATACAATGTAGGTTTGCTGCTCTTATTTGCTGACATAAAAAGGGGATATTCCAATAAATAGCTCATACACAAGGTAATAGGATTTCCGCGCCGGGGAATGGAACTTTTGTGGGAGTTTCGGAGCCGTTAAAAACGAAGGGCCGCCTTAGACAAGGCGGCCCTCTTTACTGTTGTATTTGTATTATGAATTCAAATCACAACAAATCGCAACTATTCCTAACCCTTATGCAACTATAATTTCTTTTACGGTTTCCTGTGCGGCCTCTTTTTTAGGCAGGGTCAGATGCAGGACGCCGTTATCGTATTTCGCGTTGATTTTGGAAGCGTCCACTTTCTCATCCAGCGTAAAGGAGCGGGAGAAGGAGCGGAAGCTGAACTCGCGGCGAAGGTGTTTTTCGTTTTCGTCTTTGGTTTCGGCTTTCTTTTCGGCGCTGATCGTCAGCGTAGGGCCGTCGACCTTGATTTTCAAGTCTTCCTTGGCGAAGCCGGGGGCTACGATTTCCAAAGCATAGCCATCTTTCGTTTCGGAGATGTTCACCGGGGCGTAAGATGCGCCGTAGAAATCGGAGGTGGCAAAATCCCTGTTCAGGAATTTACCATTGAACAGTTCGTCTACAAGACCATGGAAGGTTTTAGCGGGCTGATTGAATTTTACGAGTGTCATACTTATTATCTTTTATGCGTTAAACCATTTTGTTTTACGGTTACGCTTCCTACAGATCAAATGGGATACCAATGCCGGAAATCGGTTAAAAAGCCAGTTTTTGGCGAATTTACCGGACAAAATGTCAAATTGGTTTGTTGTTTCCGGACAAAATGACAAAAATAATGAACTAATTGAAGTATCTCGATATAATATTACCTTTGTACAAAACTAAAATATATGTACCCTGCGGAACTCGTGATGCCGATGAAGGCAGAATTAACAGATAATGGATTTCAGGAAATGCTTTCTCCCGAGAAAGTGGAAGAAACATTGAAACAGGAAGGTACCACCCTGGTGGTGATCAATTCCGTTTGCGGATGCTCCGCCGGTACCGCCCGTCCGGGCGTACTGATGGCCGTTGCCGCCAGCGAGAAGAAGCCGGATAGACTGACGACCTCCTTCGCCGGGTTCGACAGTGCCGCCGTTCAGCAGATCCGCACGCACCTGTTGCCTTACCCCCCGTCATCGCCTTCCATCGCGCTTTTCAAAGACGGTCAGCTCGTACACTTCATTGAGCGCCACATGATCGAGGGCCGTTCCGCCCAAATGATCGCAACCAACCTGGTGGCTGCTTTTGACGAGTACTGCTAATCGTTTGTTGCTTCCCGTTACATGGTTTTTTAAGCCGGTTAATGGGAAATTCATATTTGCAATGTAACTTGGTGGTTTGATTTTCCGACTGACTGATTCGGCTTTGTTCATAGGAAAATTCAGATCACCATTTTTTTTTCGCCTATGTATCCTAACTTATATTACGCGTTCAGGGATCTTTTTGGGGTAGAGCTGCCCAAACTTAAAATCGTTCAGACCTTTGGTTTCTTCGTGGCGCTGGCCTTCCTGGCTGCTGCCTGGGTGCTTACGTCGGAATTGCGCCGGCGTGAAAAGCTCGGGTTGCTGCAACCGGTAGACG
This sequence comes from Chitinophaga sp. NPDC101104, assembly GCF_050277495.1. Classification (NCBI taxonomy): domain Bacteria; kingdom Pseudomonadati; phylum Bacteroidota; class Chitinophagia; order Chitinophagales; family Chitinophagaceae; genus Chitinophaga; species Chitinophaga sp. NPDC101104. The sequence goes on from NZ_JBNNSF010000002.1 coordinate 737,265, forward strand.
AAACCATCATCGAAGGCAAGCCCGCATCCGTGGCCGATCTGCTCGTTAGTGCAGTCATCGGTTTCATCATCGGTTTCAAATTTTTCGGCGCTTTCGGCAAAATCGGCGATTTCAGGGAGTACCTGTTGTCGGCCCAGGGCAGTCTCGTCGGAGGGCTTCTCGTAGCCGCCGGGATGGCGTATTATAAATATTATACGAAGAAGAAAAAGGCACTGCCCACGCCGCGGCAGGTAAAAGTGAAAGTCTGGCCGCACCAGCGCGTTCCCGACTTCACCATCCAGGCGGCGGTGGCCGGCCTCATCGGCGCCAAGATCTTCCACAACCTGGAAAACTGGAGCGAATTCACCGCCGATCCCTGGGGGTCGTTGTTTTCCGCCAGCGGGCTCACCTTTTACGGAGGGCTCATCGTAGCGGCTTATGTCATCATCCGCTACGCCGCCAAAAAACAGATCAACTGGAAACACCTGGTAGACAGTGCCGGGCCCGCCCTCATGCTCGCTTATGCGATCGGGAGGATGGGTTGCCAGTTTTCCGGCGACGGCGACTGGGGCATCAACAACAGCGCCTACATTACCAATGCCGCCGGCCAGATCGAGCAGGTGGCGCCGGCGCAATACCAGCAGGTGATGGAGCGCGAAACCGAATACTTCAGCCGGCACTTCGGCTCCATCGAGCACGTGCCCCACAAATATTATCCGAAACCCGCGGCACTGGGCTTCCTGCCCGACTGGTTCGTGGCCTATAACTATCCCCACAACGTCGTGAACGACGGCGTTCGGCTGCCCGGTTGCGAAGGGGAGTATTGCAGCGCGCTACCGGTTGGCGTGTTCCCGACACCGTTATACGAGATCATCGTCTGCGGTGCGTTCTTCCTCGTGCTCATGGGCATCCGTAAGAAGGTGACCACACCCGGCGTGATCTTCGGTATCTATCTCATTCTGAACGGACTGGAAAGATTTTTCGTGGAAAAGATCCGCGTCAACACCAAATACGACATTTTCGGCTTCCACCCCACACAGGCGGAGCTGATTTCCAGCTTGCTGGTGATCGGTGGCGCCGCACTGATCTGGTACGCCCGTAAAACGGCGCCCACCTCCAAAAATCCTGCATAATGCAACGCCATCCGAAACTCATACCGCTGTCGCACGAGCATAAAACACTCCTTTTCGTGTGCCGCTATCTCAAGAAAGATGCGGCGCCGTACGAGGGGTTCCCGCTCGATGCTGCGTCGAAGATGAAGTACATGGTCAAAGTATTCCAGGAAACGATGGTGCCGCATATCCAGAAAGAAGATCACCTGTTCGAGCAATGCCGCGGATCCGTACCGGAGCTGGACGTGATGATCGACGAACTGGCCGAAGAGCACCGCATTATTTCCGGGATGTACAGCGCGTTGGTAGACAGCAGCGATCTGGTGGAAGGGATGGACCAGCTGGCCAGGGCGCTGGAAGCGCATATCCGCAAAGAAGAACGGACCGTTTTCGAAAAAATGCAGGAATTATTGCCTGACGTCATCGCCAACCTGCGGCTGGACGAAGGGAAAGAAGAATAAAGATCAAAACCAAATCAAAATCCCTCATACCATGAGAACTGTTACCCTGGTGGCCGCATGTATGGCCACATTCTCGACTGCATTCGCGCAGCTGGACACGAGCGGTCCACGAGCCGGCGAAGGGCAGGAGCAAACGGACGAAGCCTCCGAAGCGGAAATTGCCGCCGCCGTGCAGCAATACCGCGATTCCGTCCACAAAACCTTCAAGTACCAAACCGGTAAGATCACCTTGTCGCACGGGGTTACCCTTGAGGTGCCGAAAGGTTTCAAGTACCTGGATGCGCCGCAAAGCCACCGCGTGCTCGAAGAGCTGTGGGGAAACCTCGAAGGCGAAACCATGGGCATGATCTTCCCCGAGCAGTACGGTCCGCTGGACGATGCTTCCTGGGCGTTCGATATCAGTTTCGACGGAATGGGATATGTGAAAGACGAGGATGCCGACAAGATGGACTATGACGACGTGCTCAAGGGCATGAAGGAAGACGACGAAGCGTCCAACAAGCTGCGCAAGGAGCAGGGATTGCAGACGATCAGTACCATCGGATGGGCGGCGGCGCCTTTCTACGATTCGAATACGAAAACGTTGCATTGGGCCATGGAGCTGCAGGCGAGCGACGCGGAGAAGCGTACGCTCAACTACCATTTGCGCATCCTGGGTCGTAAGGGCGTGCTGGTGATGAGCGCCATCGGAACGATGGACCAGTTGCCGGAGATCAAGAAAAACATCCCCGGGATTTTGAAATCCGCCACATTTGAAAGCGGCCATGCCTATGCGGATTTCGATCCGAAGGTGGATGAAGTGGCCGCCTGGACGGTGGGTGGCCTGGTAGCAGGAAAGGTGCTGGCTAAGGTTGGGTTCTTCGCCATCCTGGCGAAATTCGGGAAACTGATCGTGATGGGGCTGATTGCCGCCGGTGCCGGTTTGTGGAAATGGATCAGGGGCCGCCGGAGGAAGGAAGAAGAAGTGGCGACGGAAGCGGCGCCGGAGTTGGCGGAGCAACCGCAGGGAGAAGAAGTGCAGAAATCCTGATCAGGGAGGTACGTAATATATAATGAAGCGCGCGGCGCCGGGGTTCCCCACAGCTCTTCGAGCACGCGGTGGCTTTGCGGCGCATCCAGGTAC
>NZ_JBNNSF010000003.1:0-18227 GCF_050277495.1 Chitinophaga sp. NPDC101104
CATCCGCTGCTGGCTACAACGGCCACGCATCCGCTGCTGGCGAGTACGGCCACGCATCCGCTGCTGGCAAGAACGGCCACGCATCCGCTGCTGGCAAGAACGGCCACGCATCCGCTGCTGGCTACAACGGCCACGCATCCGCTGCTGGCGAGTACGGCCACGCATCCGCTGCTGGCGAGTACGGCCACGCATCCGCTGCTGGCAAGAACGGCCACGCAGTAGTAATCGGACTGGACGGTAAGGCTCGCTGTGGTGAAAACGGTGCAGTTATTCTGTCCTACTGGGATGGCTCGCGCCGCAGGCATTTGATCGGCTATGCTGGTGAAAATGGTATCGAGGCGGGCAAATGGTACAAGCTGAACGATAAAAACGAATTGGTGGAAACCACGATTTGACCATAAATACTGTTTGTAGGGTTAGAAAATTAAACCAGCCCGCGGTGTTCTCACCCGGGATCCTTTCACCTTCTAAAATCATAATCATGACAGAAAATATCATTGCGACGGCAGCTGTTGTTGCCTATTTCGCACTCGCCTCAGTCGCTTTTTATTACCTCACTAAAACGGTAAAGAAATGAGCCCGGTTTCTCTCGCGCTGGGCGGCATGCTTTGCCTGGCGATACTTTGCCTGTTTTCTTATTGTCTCGGTAAACTATTAAAAGCCCTGGGAGATGACACCACTTTTTGCTCACATTGTAACGGTGACGATGGTCATTGTCCTGTATGTCGTAACGCGGAAGGTCTTTAAAGATGACAGGCCTAATTCGCGTAATATCCGACGGGCGCAGTTGGTTCCAGGAGCGGTACAGCTTCAGCGACGATCGCCGCAGGATCCTGGACAAAATCGCGGAGGAGTTCGCGCCGCCTTACGAGATCAACATATTACCCGACGTGTCCGAAGAGGTCGAAAAGCTGCACTCGCAGAATATCTCGGCGCTATCATTTCGGTCGGCCTCGTAGCACTGGCCGTCTGGTGCGCTTCACATTCAAATTTTTAAACAAACATAGGTATGAACATCAGTATGACGTTGACCGCGAATAACGCGGCAGATTTGAACCGCATGGCCCACCTGCTGGGTACGCTTGCGGGGAACTGGGAGGGTGATAAAGTTTCGACTGAAACTGTTGCTCAACCAACCAAGACCGTAAAGGTCGCGCCGATTCCCAAACAGGATACCCCGGCCGCTGAAACAAAGACGCCTGAGGCGGAAAGCGCTGTGACGCTGGAGATGGTGAGACTAGCCAGCAAGAATAAGATCGACGCCGGGAAACGAGATGCGATTGGCGGCCTCCTGCAAAAGTTCGGCGTTGCGCGTGTGACGGAACTGGCCAAGAGCCAGTACGCAGATTTCCTCGCTGAAATCGAACAGTTATGAGCCAGCATGCGGTTCTGTCACCTTCCAGTGGTAAACGGTGGATGTCCTGCACGCCTTCGGCGAGGCTGGAAATGGAGTTCACGGACAAGGGCAGCGAGGCGGCGCGGGAAGGCACGCTGGCGCACAAACTGGCGGAAAATATGATCCGTCTGCGGTTGGGGGATTTGTCGGAGGAGGCGCTGGCGGCAATAGAGGAGTGTAAGGCAGACTCGCTGTACTCATCCGAGATGCTCCACTACATCCAGGAATATGTGGATTACGTGCTGGAACAATTTGAATCCGCCCGTGCCCATACCGCCGATGCCGTAATCTTCCTGGAACACCGTATCGACCTCACAGCTTACATCCCTGAAGGATTCGGCACCGGAGACGTAATCATTATCGCGGACGGCGTTCTGCGCATCATCGATCTGAAGTACGGAAAAGGCGTTCCGGTAAGCGCAGTCGACAATCACCAGATGAAGATCTACGGCCTCGGCGCCCTGCGGGAATTCGAAATCCTTTACCACATCACGGAGGTGGAAATGACCATATACCAGCCGCGCCTGGACAGCATTTCCGTGTGGAGTATTTCGGAACCGGAGTTGTGTGCGTGGGGAGCGGACGAATTGGTGCCGAAGGCGCGAATGGCATTTGAGGGTAAAGGCGAGTTCGTGGCCGGTGATCACTGCCGGTTCTGTAAAGCCGCTTCGCTGTGCCGTGCGAACGCAGAAAAGAACCTCGAAGTGGCGCAGTACGAATTCCGCGAGGCGCCTTTACTGACCGATGCGGAGGTAGCCGACATCCTTTCCCGCGCTGATCAATTCACGAAGTGGATCTCTGGCGTGGAAGAATTCGCCCTGGAAGCCGCTGTGAAAGAGGGCAAGCGCTGGCCCGGTTACAAACTGGTGGAAGGCCGCAGTAATCGCACGTACTCCGACCGTGAGAAGGTGGCTACTACGCTGAAAGAAGGTGGATTTACCGAAGAACAGATTTACGAACCGCAGACCCTTCTTTCCATCACTGCTATGGAGAAGTCCATCGGCAAAAAGGCCTTCTCCCTGCATCTGGACGGGCTGATCGTCAAACCGGCCGGGAAACCCGCACTCGTTCCCGCATCCGACAAGCGACCGGAACTGAACAGCATCGACAGCGCAATCAACGATTTTTCTTAACTATTTAAAATTCAATCTTTAATGACAACTGCAATTAATCCCGGCAAAGTGATTACCGGCCTCGTGCGCTTCAGCTACGTACACGTATTTGAAGCAGTAGCCCTGGAAGAAGGGCAGGAGAAAAAATTCTCTGTTTCTCTCATTATTCCCAAAAGCGATACCGAGACCATCGACAAGATCAACGCCGCCGTGGAAGCGATCAAGGAACAGGTGAAAGCCAAGAATGGCGGTAAACTGCCGCTCAAATTCAAGCTGCCGCTCCGCGACGGTGACGAGGAACGCCCGGATGATGAAGCGTACGCAAACAGCTACTTCCTCAACGCCAACTGCAAGACCCAGCCGGGTATCGTCGGGCCGGGTAAGGACAAGGACGGTAAGCCGCTGCCCATTACTGACCCGAAAGAATTGTACTCCGGCTGCTTCGGCCGCGCCAGTGTCAATTTCTATGCCTTCGACACCAAAGGCAATAAGGGTATCGCCTGTGGGCTGAACAACCTCCAGAAGCTGCGCGATGGCGAGCACCTGGGCGGGCGCAGCAGCGCGGCGGACGATTTCGCCGACGATCTCCCCATGGAAGACGACGACCTCCTTTGATAAACCTTGTCGGGGCTTCGGCCCCGGCTTTAAACCTTTCCAGTTATGCAGATTCAGGAAATGCAATCAATTTTTAAGGACATCGCTACGGTGGACGAGGAGTTGCACCGGCTTCAGGAATGCGCTGCAAAGTTAAAGGATGCAGACTTTACAGTAAATGTGAGTATAGGACTCCCATCCGTGAATAAGCTTCCTTCGGAAATGCGGCAGGAGAATTTTGACTTTTCGTATCTGTTTGAAAGTGCCCTTTTTGGTCCGGCTAACAGGACGGGTGTCCGCATCGAAGAAAAAGTCATAAAGGATTTCCGCTTCCAGACCTCGGAAGTGGAGGCGCTCCAGGTGCTCGGTGTCATCGTCGCGTATAAAGAGGCTGCCCGGATGGCCCTTGTGAAAAAGCTCATCGATGCAGGTATTTCCGTAACCCTTTAAATCTCATACTCATGCAAGCATTTACAGACCGCGATATCATGCCCTTTGGCAAGCACCGGGGAAAGGCGATGGCTAACATCCCCGCCCCGTACCTCCTTTACCTGTTCAATGTAGGGGTGGATCATCCCGGTGTGAAGGGCTACATCAACGCCAACCTCGATGTACTCCGTGCAGAGGCAGCTAAAATCAAACGATAATGCGAACACTGGCCATTGATATCGAAACCTTTTCCTCGGTCGATCTGACCAAGTCCGGCGTGCATAAGTACGTGGAGGCGGCAGACTTCCAGATACTGTTGCTCTCGTACAGCATTGATGAAGGCGCCGTGCAGCTGGTCGATTTAGCCAGCGGAGAGACGCTCCCTGCCGAGATACTGTCGGCACTCACCAACCCGGCAGTAATGAAAACCGCGTTCAATGCGGCATTCGAAAGAACCTGTATTGCCAAATCCTTCAATATCGAACTGCCGGTCGAGCAATGGGAGTGTACTTTGGTAAAGTCTGCCATGCTTGGGCTACCATTGTCGCTCGACGCCGTTTCCAAAGCCTTGAACCTGCAGGCGGAAAAGGACGCCGCCGGCAAAGGCCTGATCCGGTATTTCTCCATCCCGTGCAAGCCGACCAAAGCAAACGGCGGCCGCACCCGGAATCTCCCGGAGCACGACCTGCAGCGTTGGGAGGCTTACAAGGAGTATAACCTGCAGGACGTCCGGGTTGAATTGGCGATCCGCGCGAAGCTCGCGTCCTTCGTCATCCCCGAGTCAGAACGGCGCCTGTGGCAGCTGGATCAGCGGATCAATGATACCGGCATCCTCGTTGATACTCGCCTGGTACGCAACGCCGTGCGCATCGACCAGGCGCATAAGGAAGCACTAACCACCGAAGCCGTGCAACTCACCGGTCTGGATAACCCGAACAGCGCCGCGCAGCTAAAAGATTGGCTAGGCCGGGAGATGGACGAAGAGATTGCCACCTTGCGGAAGGATGATATCCCGGTACTGTTGGAGAGCACCGACAGCACTACGGTGCAGCGTGTCCTCCAGCTGCGGCAGGAGATGTCGCGCACGTCGGTGAAGAAATACCAGGCGATTGCCGCATACGTTGGACAGGATCGCCGCGTGCGGGGCCTGCTGCAGTTCTACGGTGCCAACCGCACCGGGCGGTGGGCTGGTCGCGGGGTGCAGGTGCATAACCTGCCGCGTAACGAAATGGCGGATCTGGACATCGGCCGCCAGTTGGTACTCGCCGACGATCTCGCGGCACTGCAGATGCTGTTTGACAGCGTGCCGGACGTACTGTCCCAACTGATCCGTACCGCGTTCATTCCGGCGAAGGGGCACAGGTTCATCGTGGCCGACTTCTCCGCCATCGAGGCGCGCGTGATCGCGTGGCTGGCGGGTGAGAAATGGCGGCTGGACGTGTTTGCCACGCACGGTAAGATATACGAGGCCTCCGCCGCTCAGATGTTCGGTGTGCCGCTGGACAGCGTGACCAAAGGCTCCGACCTGCGCCAGAAAGGGAAAGTATCGGAGCTCGCGCTTGGCTACCAGGGCGGACCGAACGCACTCATCACCATGGGCGCCTTGAAGATGGGCATCCAGGAGGAAGAACTGCCGAAGTTGGTGGCAATGTGGCGCCAAGCCAACAAGGCCATCGTGCGGTATTGGGATTGTGTGGGTAACGCCGCCATGGAGGCCGTTGACGGCGCGCCCGTTTCCACCAGCTACGGTATTTCGTTCCGAAAGGAAAAAAATGTCCTGTTCATCCAGCTGCCCAGCGGGCGCCGTCTGGCTTATCTCCGCCCGCAGATCCGGAGAGGGAAGTACGGATCTGACGTGCTGGCATACGAGGGTATGGACCAAACCACAAAGAAATGGAGCCTGCAGGAGACCTATGGCGGCAAGCTGGTCGAGAACATCGTCCAAGCGGTTGCGCGGGATTGCCTGGCAGACGCCATGCTTCGGCTGGACGACGCTGGCTACCGGATCGTCATGCACGTGCATGACGAGGTGGTGCTGGAGGTTCCCGACGGCTTCGGTAGCCTCGAACACGTCAACGAGATCATGGGGGAGCCGATCCCCTGGGCGAAAGGCCTGCCCCTGAAGGCCGATAGTTTCGAAACGCTTTATTACAAAAAAGATTGATTATGCAATTAGTAAATCACGTGTTGGGATTGGGGCGATTGCAGCGCGCCCTCGAAAATGCCGCTAAAATAGATGCTGATGTAGTTTCGACGCCCCCACCGGAGGGCGCAAAATGTGGCACTGCACCTGACCCCGTGAACCACCCCAGCCATTACACCGCCGGTAGTATCGAGGTGATCGATTTCATCGAGGATCAGGGCTTTGACTACCTGGTAGGCAACGCTGTGAAATACCTCTCCCGCGCAGGCCGTAAAGATCCGACGAAACACGCGGAGGATCTGCGCAAGGCGATATGGTACATCAATCGCAAAATCCAGGCGTTGGAAAAGGAGGATCTGTCATGAGAAAGTTCACACCTGAAGAAGATGATTTCCTGCGGCGGATCCAACCGGAACGCCCGGCGGCCAGCTACAGCAACAAATCTCCCCTCGGTATCGCGGGGCAGGAATAAACCCAAACATACATGACACAGCAGACTATACACCACGACGGCCAGCTGGACATGGCCACTGGCCGCCACAGGAAGGAGACGAATTGGAAGAATAAGCAGGTGATGTGGTCTGACCTGGTTACCCGGCTCGCGACGACTCACCGGACCAGTGAGACGTTCCAGGAATACCTGTCCGCGAAGAAGCCGCGGCAGGATGAAATAAAGGACGTCGGCGGCTTTGTCGGCGGATATATAACCGGCGGCCGGCGAAAAAGCGGAAGCGTGCTCCACCGGCAGCTGCTGACCCTGGACATCGATTTCGCCGGGCTCGGTACCTGGGATGATTTCACGCTGCTGTACGATAACGCCGCCGTGCTGTACAGCACGCATAAGCACAGCCCGGAGGCGCCGCGGTTACGGCTTATCATGCCGCTGGACCGGGAAGTCGGCCCGGACGAGTACGTGGCTATCGCCCGGCGCATCGCCGGCGTACTGGGGATTGAACAATTTGACCACACAACTTACCAGCCTGAGCGGTTCATGTACTGGCCCAGCACTGCCCGCGACGGTGCATACCGTTACGAGGTGCAGGACGGCCCGTGGCTGTCTGCCGACCAGGTACTGGCCACTTACCGCGACTGGCGGGATAGCAGTGAATGGCCGACCAGCACCCATGAAACGGAGATCACCCTGCGCGATATTAAAAAGCAGGGCGATCCGCTGGAGAAGCCCGGCATCATTGGCGCGTTCTGCCGCACCCACTCCATAGCTGACGCGATCGAGGCGTACCTGACAGATGTGTACGATGCCTGCGACGACGGACGCTATACATATAAGGAGGGGAGCACCAGCGCGGGGCTCGTGGTCTACGATGACAGGTACGCCTACAGCCACCACGGTACTGACCCGGTGAGCGGCAAGCTCTGCAACGCCTTCGACCTGGTGCGGCTGCACCGGTTCGGCCTGAAGGACGAGGACGCGCAGGAGGGCACGCCCTCCAACAAACTGCCATCGTTTATTGCCATGACGGAACTGGCGTCAAAGGATCCCGCCGTGCGCAAGCAGCTGGGCACCGAACGCCTGCAGGACGCCCGTACGGATTTCGAGGACGACCTGCAGGAGGGCGCCGCACCGTCCGACGAATGGCTGGCGGACATGGACGTCGACAAGAAGGGAAATTACTACTCCACCATCGATAACATCATCCGCGTGCTGAAAAACGATCCAGCGCTTAAAGGCCGGTTCGCCATCAACCAGTTCGAACGCCGAGAGGTCGCCCTGCGCAACCTCCCCTGGCGCAAGATCACGCCGCAGACGGCCTACCTCACGGATGTGGACGACGCCGGCGTGCGGCACTACCTGGAATCGGTATATAATATTACCGGCGTGCAGAAGGTGCAGGACGGGCTCAACCTGGTGATCTCCGAAAACGGGTTCCACCCGGTGCGGGAATACCTGGAGGGGCTTACCTGGGACGGTGTCCCCCGGGCGGAACGGTTGCTGGTCGACTACCTCGGCGCCGAGGACAACGTGTACGTACGGACGGTAACCCGCAAGATCCTCGCGGCAGCAGTTACCCGCATCTTCCGCCCCGGTGCGAAGTTCGACTACGTGCTGGTGATGGTGGGCAAGCAGGGGCTGAAAAAGTCCTCCCTGATCGACGCGCTCGGCGGCAAATGGTTCTCGGATTCGTTCTCCACCATCCAAGGCAAGGAGGCCTACGAACAGATACAGGGTGTCTGGCTGGTGGAAATGGGCGAGCTCGCCGGGCTGAAAAAGGCCGAGGTGGAGACGGTGAAACACTTCATCAGCAAGCGCGTTGACCGCTACCGCGTCGCCTACGGCCGGCGCATCGAAGATTTCCCGCGCCAGTGCGTATTCTTCGCCACCACCAACAACCGCGACTTCCTCCGCGACCCGACGGGAAACCGCCGGTTCTGGCCGGTGGACGTACACGTGACCCAGCCGGTCAAAGACGTTTTCCAAGACTTAACCGAAGCGGAAAGGGGCCAGATATGGGCGGAGGCAATGGAGTGGTACAGGGGCGGCGAGGCCTTATACCTGCCGAAGGAAATTGAGGCGATGGCCACCGCCATGCAGGCTGAGCACTCTGAACAGGATGAGCGCGCAGGCATGATCCAGCGGTACCTCGATACCCTGTTGCCGGAAAACTGGGAGCAAATGGATCTGTACCAACGTCGCGGCTTCCTGGCGGGCGATGACCTGGCGCCGGCGGGCACCAAGCTGCGGACGCGTGTTTGCGTGGCGGAGATCTGGTGTGAGGTGCTTGGCGGTCAGCAGAAGGATATGACCAAGTACAACGTAAAGGAAATTCATGACATTATGCGGAGTTTAAGCGGGTGGGAATTCTATAAAGGGAAGCTACGTTTTGGTAATTACGGTGTTCAGAAAGGTTATGTACGGCAACAGTCATGGCAACACCAAAACGTAGCAGATGTTGCCGACATGTTGCCATCAAAAAATTTAACGGCAACACCTGAAACTTATACTAGTAAGGAATCCTAACAAAATGTTTCCAATGTTGCAGTAAATATCTATAACTAATCGAAATGGTTAATTAGAGAGAAAAAGAAGAAAGCGCACCCGCCTAAACGCACATATACGCGTATATAGGAACAAACGGCAACATTGGATCACGGCAACATCACCGAAAAATGGCAACTGAATCAAAGCTCGAAACGAAACTGCACAACCGGGTGAAAAAACTGGGCGGTTGGGCGATAAAGTTCACCCCCTTATCCTTCACCGGTTTTCCGGACAGGATTGTTCTGCTGCCCCCCGGCCGGTTCTGGTTGGTAGAGATGAAAGCCCCGAAGGGCGAACTGAGAGCACGCCAGCAACTGGTACATAAGCAGCTTCGCCGGATGGGTTTTGAAGTGTGGGTGATAAACACCGAAGAATTGTTACAGAACTTTTTAAAGCAGATTGAATTGTGAGGTACGAACCTTTTCCATACCAGGAGCATGCCACGGAGCATGTGATCGACAACCCTGCCGCCGGGCTCTTCCTTGAAATGGGGCTGGGCAAGACGGTAGCGACGCTGACCGCAGTTGACCGGCTGATGAACCAGTACCTGGAGGTTTCCCGTGTGCTGGTGATTGCCCCTAAGCGGGTGGCAGAAGATACCTGGACGACCGAGTGCGAGAAATGGGATCACCTGCGGCACCTGAAGGTTTCCCGCGTGCTGGGCAATGAGCGTCAGCGGCAGGCGGCGCTGAAGGCCAAGGCGGATATTTACGTCATCAACCGGGAAAACGTGGCGTGGCTGACCAGTCACCTTGGCGGCGCGTGGCCGTTCGACATGCTGATCATCGACGAATCCAGCAGCTTCAAATCACCGAAAACCACTCGCTTCAAGGCGCTGCGCCGCGTACGGCCGCAGATCCGCCGCGTGGTGATCCTGACCGGTACGCCGGCGCCAAACAACCTCATCGACCTGTGGCCGCAAATGTACCTGCTGGACCAGGGCGAGCGCCTGGGCAAAACCATCACCGGGTTCCGTACCTCGTACTTTTCCCCCGGCCGGCGTAACGGACATGTTGTTTACGAGTACGTACTGGACGGCCAGAAGGACGACGGAATCCTGGGTGCCGGCATCATGGAGAAGGAGATCTACGACAAGATCGGCGATATCTGCATCTCCATGAAGGCGGCGGATTACTTGCAGCTGCCTGAGCGCATTGACCGGTTCGTGCCTGTCCGTTTCCCGCAGACGGTTATGGATCAGTACCGCGAATTCGAACGTAAACAGGTGCTGGCGCTGAACACCGGCGACGATGTGATTACGGCGGTGAACGCGGCGGCGCTTTCCGGGAAATTGCTGCAGTTCGCTAACGGCGCGGTGTACGACGAGGATAAAGTCGCGCACGAGTTTCACCAGGAAAAGCTGGAGGCGCTGGACGAGATTATCGAAAGCGCCAACGGCCAACCGGTTCTGGTGTTTTACTGGTTCCAGCACGATTTGCAAAGATTGCGTAAACATCTCGTAAAATATAAGCCGCAGGAGCTCAAAGGCCAGGAGGATATCCGGAAGTGGAACGATGGCCGCACGCAGGTGCTGCTGGTGCACCCGGCCAGTGCCGGCCACGGGCTCAACCTGCAGGCAGGCGGCAACATCATCGTTTGGTTCAGCCTCACGTGGTCGCTGGAGCTTTACCAGCAGGCCAATGCACGCCTGCATCGCCTGGGGCAGAAGTCTGCCGTGATCGTTCACCACCTGATCGCCATGGGCACCATGGACGAGGACGTCATGAAAGCGCTGGAGGCGAAAGCCGATTCGCAGGAAGCGTTGATGCGTGCGGTCAAGGCGAGGGTGAAAAAATATTTTACGATGTTGCAAAAAGTATAACGGATTCAAATTTTTGTTATTTTTGTTTCATCAGGCTACCCAATTTCCCACACAATTTATAGCCGTGTAACATTCAAACACGCGGCAATGATCCATGGAATTAACGTGAAAGAGAGCAGAGGCGAATTGCTTATCGGTATCAAACGCGAGCAATTCATTGCCCAACTGATGGCCTTACCCGACAAAGACGACTGGGTAAACATCATCATTTCCCCACTTCGCGTACCGGTCGGAAAGGCCGGGTACACGCACGGAGTCAGACCACAAAAACCTAAGAAGCATGCCGGCGCCGAAGAAAAATAACTTCTGGACGCTGCGCAGCAAGCACGGGCGGGACAAGCTATTTGCCTCGCCTGAACTGCTTTGGACGGAAGCGTGCGCGTACTTCCAGTGGTGTATCGATAACCCGCTCATCAAGGTTGACTGGGTCGGCGGCATGGCCAAGAAGGTGAAGCGACCGATCGACCGGCCTTTCACACTGGAAGGGCTTTGCCTGTACCTGGGTGTGAACAAAGGCTATTTTCGGGATTTCAAGAAGGGAGCCGGGGCGGGAGAAGATTTTTCCACGGTTGTTACGCGCATAGAGGAAACGATCTTCCACCAGAAGTTCTCCGGCGCCGCTGCCGGCATCTATAACGCGAACATCATATGCCGCGATTTGGGGCTGGTGGACAAGAAAGATTTGAGCGGTGGGCTCGAAGTGAAGTTTGATTACGGGAAACTGAGTGATGGAGCACTTGAAGAAATTGCCCGGCTTGCCGGAACTGGACCCGTGGAGGGCGCTGGGGGAGCTGTGTAAGCGGCGTTTTTACCGTTTCTTCCTGGAAATGTGGGAAACGATAGAGGCGGCGGAACTGGTGCCCAACTGGCACATCGAGTACATCTGCGATGAGCTGCAGGACGTGTACGAACGGTGGGCGCGCGGGGAAGCGCAGGACGATGTGCTGATAAACGTGCCTCCGGGCTCCACCAAGAGCACCATTGTTACGCAGCTGTTCCCGGCATGGCTTTGGGTGAAAAGCGCCGCCATTCGGGCTATTTCGAGCAGTTACGCGGGGGATCTTGCCACCGCGCATGCTGTAAAGACCCGGGACTGTTTGAAGTCGGAGAAGTTCCAGGCCATGTATGGCAAAGACTTCATCAAGTTCAAGGAGGACACCGACGGCAAAACCCACTACAAGAACACCGCGAAAGGCGAGAGGTTCGTAACCAGTACAGGCGGGCGCGTGACCGGGATGCACGGGGATTTCATCCTGATCGACGACCCCATCAACCCGGAGCAGGCGACCGGCGAAGCGGAGCTGAAGAAGGCGACGCGTTTCGTCTCCCGGACGCTGGCAACCAGGAAGACGGATAAAAAGCGTTCCGTCACCATCATGGTAATGCAGCGGCTGCACGAGGCCGACCCGGCAGGAGAGTGGCGCAAAAAGAAGAAGCTGCGGTACATCTGCCTGCCCGGTGAGCTCAGCAAGGATGTGCATCCGGCGGAACTGAAGGACAGGTACATCGACGGTTTACTGGACGTTCGGCGCCTTCCCCGTGAAGCCCTTGACAAGCTGAAAGTCGACCTGGGATCCTACGGTTATGCCGGCCAGATCCAGCAGCGGCCGGCGCCGGAGGATGGCGGTATCTGGAAACAGTGGTTCATCCCGATTCCTGATAACGCCTTTCCGGAAAGAGACCAGCTGGAGGACTACGGCACCGACTGGGACACGGCCTACACCGAAGACCAGAAGAATGACGCCAGTGCTTTCTGCACATCCGGCTGCATCCGGCTGAAAGAGGGCAAAAAGATCTTTATCGACAAGCTGGGGCACGCCAAAAAGGAGTTCCCCGACCTGATCCGGCTCATGAAAGCCATGCCGGCGCCGCACTACATCGAGGCGAAGGCCTCCGGTAAAAGTGCCAAACAGACGCTGGTGTCCAATGGCATACCGGCGATAGAGGTGCAGGTGGTCGGTGGTGACAAGATAGCCCGTACCAAGATGGCGACGCCGCCGGTTGAGGCCGGCCTGGTGTACATCCGGCAAAGCCTTGTCGAGGCACTATACAACGATGCAGAACAGGGGATCCTCGTATTTCCCAACGGCCTGCACGATGACGTAAACGACGCAGTAGTACAAGCCATCCAGCGCCATACGCAGGCGCAGAAGGAATGGATGTAAGATACATTCACCGGCTCCGGTTCACTTCCAATTCGGCCGTAAACAACGGCAAATGAACATTCTCGCCAGACTGAAATTCGCAACGCAGGCAATAACCGGCCGCCTGCCGGTGAACAACGGGGGCATTCGGGAGATCGGCGGCCAACTGGTCTCCAACCTGGACAACGTAAACCAGTACGTGCGAAACGGGTATTCGGCCAACGCGGTCGTGTACTCGATCATCTCCTATTCCGCACGGAAGTTCTCCACCGTGCCGCTCCACCTCTACGAAAAGACCAACGATAAAGATTTCAAGCGATACAAGGCCCTGATGGGTAACGGCTTCCCGACGACCAAAGTGGCAGCAATCGAAGCGATGAAGCTGCGGCGCAAGGCGCTGAAGGCGGTAGAAAGTCACCCGATCATGGATTTGCTGGCGCGGCCGAACCCGATGCAGGGCGGTGCGTCGTTCATCGAGAACCTGTACGGGTTCAAGCTGATCACTGGCGCTGGCACTGCCTGGGCGAACCGTGGCGGAATTGAAGGAGGAGAGCCGCTGGAGCTGTGGTGTCTGCCGTCGCAGGACATCGATATCGTCTGCCAGCGGCCGGATTTCCTCGTACCCATCGGCTACCAGCTGAAGCACGGCTACATCACCAACCTGAAGAAGGAGGACGTACTGTACTGGAAATACTGGAACCCCAACTGGTCGACCGACGGCTCCCACCTGTACGGCCTGGCGCCGCTGAAGGCGGGGGCTATGGTCGCCACGGAGCGCAGTAAGGCCGACCGCGCGAGCGCCACCCAGATGCAGAACCTCGGTAGTAAAGGCGTGCTGTTCGCGAAAGGCGATAAAGGCATGTCGATAGAGCAGCGCGACCAGCTTCGCGACCGGCTGGACGAGGAAGTGAACGGGATCCAGAATATCAGCCGCGTGGCGCTTGCCAATGCGGAACTGGGTTACGTCAACCTCGCCCAAACCAACGAGCAGCTGGGCATGGAGGGCATCAAGCGAATGAGCAAGGAAGACCTGTGCAACGTCTTCGGTTTCCCGCCGGTGATCCTTGACCCCAGCCGCGGCACGCTGGCTAATCTGGAAGCCTCCATTAAATCCTTTGTCACCAACAAGATCATTCCGGAGTGGTGCTCCCTGCGCGACGACCTGAACGCTTGGCTGCTGCCGATGTTCAAGGACGGCAGGCGGTATTGGCTGGAACCGGATTTCTCAGTGATCCCGGAGCTGCAGGAGGATCTGGAGAAGCAAGTGAACGCGGTGATGAAGATCTGGCCGCTCACCCCGAACCAGATGCTGGCGTATCTCGGCTGGGAGACCGACGAGAACGACCCGAACATGAACCGGCGGTATATCCCGCAGAACCTTATCCCGATGGACGAGATCGGCATGCCGCAGGAGGACATCGACACCGACGTTGAAAAGCTGGTGCGAGCCGGCATTACTGATTATAAATAAACCATTTTATGCAAATTCTTACTCCTGGCCACCGCTATGTGGCCGCAAATTTTGAGAACGCCGAACACGGCCAAACGATTCAGTTTATCGAAAAACAACCCGTAAGTGAGGGGTCAACGGAAATCGTTACCGTAAATGATGGGACAACCAACGAGGAACTGATCGCCGTACTGGTTGATCGCTTGAACTTCTTAAACGGTAAGTTCCCTTGCCGAGAGAACGCAATCGCAATTACGCATCTTGAAACTGCGCTGCTGTGGTTGAACAAACGTACTGAAGACCGCAAAAAGCGCGGGGTAGAAGGAACCAACCAAAAGTAGTGTTATGACGGATCGGCAGATATGGCGGCAGTTCAACACGTTCCAGAAGCGGTATGAACGGAAGTACGCGAAGCGGGTCTACCGGCTCCTGCGGCGCCAGGCGCGTACTGTTGCCGCGTACCTGCGGGAAAACGGCACGGAACAGACGATTGCCGCCATGTCTTTGCTGATCCGCCCGCAGGAAATTACCGCGCTTCTCCGGCAGCTTTACACTGAAGTCGGTGTACGCTGGGCGAATATCGAATACGCCAACATACAGGACCAGGTGAAATCGGCGGTGTTTGTGCTGGAAACAAAGGCCTTCGGCTTCAATGCGGAGTGGGAGGCGATCCTGAACATCTTCTTCTCTGCCTACGGCGGCGAGAAGATCACCAGCATCGACGATACCACCAAAGAGTGGCTGATCCGTAAGATCATCGAAGGGCGCAATGCCGGGCTCGGCCCGGAGCAGATTGCCCGGACGATGATCGATGATAAGGATATCCCGCTGGCACGCGCCCGCGTCATCTCCCGCACGGAGACAGTGGCGGCTACCAACTTCGGCGGCATTACTGCGGCCCGCAAGACAGGGCTGCGGATGGTCAAGCGCTGGGTAAATGCCCATGACAGCCGCGTACGCGAAACGCACAAGGATGTAGCGCAGGGCGGGGTAGGGGGTGAGGTTGTACCGCTTGAGCAACCGTTCAGTAATGGATTGATGCACCCGGGTGATCCGCAAGGCGGTGCGAAAGAAGTGATACAATGCCGCTGTATCGCAAGTACACGGCCGGCTAGAGACAGTAACGGCATGCCGATGCGTGCGTAAAAATATCGTAATGACATTGGAAGAAGCAATCAGAATAGTCATACCAACGCCGCCGGGCGCGTGCCGCCTAATCCGCATGAGGCTGGAGTCTGAAAGGTTTCAGCTGAAGCAGCGCATCGAACAGAAACGCGATTTACACCTGGTACCGAAAAAAACTTTGGAAGAAATCGAAAAATTATTTGGCGAATTAAAATAAACACTATTTTTGTACACGTATGGCAGAGAAGCGCAAAATTACTCCGCGCGCCGAGAAAGCCAGAACCAATTTCCCTCCCAATTCATCTGAATCTCACCGCAAAGAAAAACGTCCAATTCACGCGCCTGTTCCTGAACAGGTAACATCTGACCATGCGCATTCCCATAACGCGCATGAAAAGGATCATTCAGTACAAAACCCTCGAAGGAGGCATTAAGGACGTCGACACGCAGTCGCGTACACTGAAAATTGCAATCGCATCGTTCGGCGAGATCAACCTCGACCGGGACGGCGATATCATCCTGCATTCAGCGGTTGCTAAAACCATCAAGGAGCGCGGCCCGAAAGGCACAAACGAGATATGGCACCTGACCGATCACGTGTACCTGATGGAACATGCCCTCTCCAAATTCAAGGATCTGTACGTGGAAGGTGATTACCTGATTGGTATCTCCTCCCCGTCCCGTACCCGACTGGGCGATGATGTCATGGAACTGTACGCCGACGGCCACATCAACCAGCACTCGATCGGTTTCTCCACCCTCGTGGAGGAACAGCAGAAGAACGGCCCCAACATCATCAAGGAATTGGCGCTGTGGGAAGGCTCTACCGTGTTGTGGGGCGCCAATGCCAATACGCCGACTTTCGGCGTAACCAAATCCCTCACCAGGAAAGAGGCCAACGACATGCTGCAGCGCACTATCAAGAGCCTGCGCAACGGTCACTATTCCGATGAGAGCTTCTCTTTACTCGAATTACAACTCAAAGCAATTCAACAATACATCCTCGAAATTGACGAAAAAGCCACTGCGCCGGCAATCCAGACCACGCAGCCGGTTGTCAAGGAAGCGGATTACTCCAGTTTATTGAGTTCCATAGAAAAAATATCGCAAACTCTTTAAACGAAGTATATGCCTGAAAATGTGACGCTTGAACAAGTGCAGAAAGGCGTAGACCAACTCGGCGAGAAGGTCACCAAAGCACATGAGTCTTCTGAAGGGCTCAAAACCGAAGTTATCGCCATCAAAACCGGCGTCGATGAAGTGAAATCTAACGTTACGGTGATCCGCGACGAGCAGGATAAACTGAAAGACGAAGTGAAGGAGCTGAAAGCGGCACGCGGCCGCCAGGGCGCCGAACCCCAACGCAAACATTTCAACCAGGTGCTTTCCGAAGCGCTCCTGGAGCACACCGATGACCTCGAAAAGATGTCACGCGCTGATTCCGGCAGGAAGAAGAGCCTGATTATCGATTTGAAAGCGGTAGGGGACATTACGACCGGAAGTGTATCCGGTGGTACCGCCTGGGGGAACATCATCCGCCCCGGCATCATCGAACTCCCCAAACGTAAGGTTAATGTGCGCCAGCTGGTACCGACCGGCTCCATTGGGCCCGGCACCGAGTTCGTGTATATGCGTGAAATTGTGGGTGAAGGCGACCCTGACACCCATACGGAGGGTAACACGAAAAGCCAATTTGATCTCCGGCTCGAAGAAGACAGCGTGAAGATCGAAACGATTGCCGGTTGGGTAGGGGTGACGCGTAAAGCGATGAACAACATCCCAGGGTTCGTTTCCTTCCTGCAATCTCGTCTGCCTGAAAAACTGCGCCGCGCTGAAGATCGCCAACTCCTGTGGGGTAACGGTGTTTCGCCCAACATCAAAGGCATCCTTTCTGCGGGCAACTTCACTGCAGCTACGACAACCGCCGATATCCTTATCGAACAGCTCATTGACTCCGCCGCCCAGGCTGAAGATGATCTGGAAGTAGATATCGATGCTTTCTTGCTGCGCCCGAAGGAATATTACAATTTCTTCAAAAATAAGGCAACTGGCTCCGGGGAATACGACCTGCCGAAGAACGTAACCTTCGTAGATGGCATCCTGTACATCTCCGGAATCCCTGTTTTTGCTTCCACAGCAATGAACAAGGACTTTGCTGGTGCAGAGGCTAACAAGTTCATCGCAGGTAACTGGCAACAGGGCGCCCAGCTGCTCATTCAGGAAGATATGCGCATCGAAATCAGCGAACACGACGTGGATAACTTCCGCAAGAACAAGTACACCGTCCGTATCGAAGAAACCGTGGCGTTCCCGGTTTACGGCGCACGCTACTTCGTGGCCGGCGATGTCGCTACTCCCGTTATTTAACCAATCTCCTGACGAATACCTTCCAAACCCGGGAGGGTGGTAACCACTGCCCTCCCTCATTTTAAACACTATGAAACGTTTCCTTTTTCTCGTGACGCTGATGTTGGGTTTCGTCCTGGGATCCCAGGCGCAGACGTCGATGTTGTCGCAATACAGCAAAGCACTGGACACCGTGGTAAACACCGGTACCAAGTACCTGAACCTGCCCACGCCGCTGAACGGGTATTACAAAACGGCTGAAATCTCCGTGACGTATGCCAAGATCTCCGGCACGGTAGCGGGCACGGCCGCACTGGAATACAGCATTGACGGCACGAATTATTACACCCTTACCGCAAATGCTGCCTTCACCGCCACGGACGTCGCATCTCAAACGTTCGGCTGGTCGCTAAAGGACGTCGGCTTCCGGTATATACGGGTGAAGTTCACGGGCACAGGCACAATGTCCGCTCAGGTCCAGGCCAAGATTTACGCACGCAAGCAAAATATCTGATTATGGTAAAGACGATTGTCGTGAAGAAGTTTATCGACCGCGATACCAAAGAGTTGAAGACGGTCGGCACGGAGTATGAGTGCGACGAAAGGCGCGCCAACCTCCTGCGTAACGGCGGGTATGTGCAAATCCCCGCAGCGCAGCCTGATGTACC
>NZ_JBNNSF010000003.1:18320-471205 GCF_050277495.1 Chitinophaga sp. NPDC101104
ACGTACCGGAATCACCGGAATCACCGGAATCACCGGAATCACCGGAATCACCGGAATCACCGGAATCACCGGAATCACCGGAATCACCGGAATCACCGGAATCACCGGAAGCGCTTAAACCTGCAGGAAAGAACCGTAACAAGAAGAAATGATCCGCAACCGCATAAAAGACGTCAAGGAACTGACCAGCCCAAGCGCTGAACCGGTAACGCTCCAGGAAGCAAAGGATTTCCTGCGGGTGAGCTTTGACGATGACGATGCGGTAATCACCGGCATGCTCACCGGCGCCCGTCAGCTACTGGAGAAGCGTCTGAATATCTTCTTGGCGGTACGGCCGCTGAAAGTGACTTTTTCCCACGATGGATGCTATCCGCTGCAGTTGCCTTACGGCCCCATCGGCGAGATCACGGAATCCACATTCCGGTATGACTGGGACGACACGGTGATTATCACCACTTCTCAATATACCGTGATCGGCGACGAATTCAAACAGTTCAAAGGCGCTCCCGGTTGGTGGACTCTTACGTACAACGCGGGGTATCAAGTTGCCCCGGAGGCGCTGAAACAGGGAATCCTGAAGCAGGTCGCCTGGATGTACGAAAACCGGGGTGACACCACCAAGACCGGCGAGCTCAACACAGATGTTCTTTACATGTTGGCAGGGTACGACAAAAACCGTTGGTTATGATCGGGCAGATGCGCTACAGGGCCACTTTCCGGTTTCCCGTATCAACCCCGGTAGCCGGCGGCGGCAGGGTCACCACATACAATGACGTGCTAACGGACTGGGTTTCCTCTCAGAAAGTCAGCAGTAAAACGGATGAGGAAGGTATGCGGCCGTCCCTGGCGAATGCCAGGAAGATCGGCCTGCGGTTCCGCGATGGCTTTGAGCCGCGATTGGATATGCTGGTTTTTATGCTGGGGAAGGTTTACGCCGTCTCCTCCATCGATCCGACGCTCCGTGAGCGGTTCTGGTTCATTACGATCACCGAAAAAGTATAGGCCATGGGGCGTGTACGATATACGCTGAAGATCGAGGGCATGGATAAGGCTTTCGCCAAATTGAAGAAGGTGGACAAGAAGCTGGCCGATGATGTCGATGATATCCTACAGGCTGCTGCCTTTGACACCAACGACGATGCGATCAGCAATATCCAGCGGGAAGGCGCTATCGATCTCGGTGCAGGCGGCGGGCTTATTTCCCACCAGCAGGTACGTGCGATCGGGAAGAACAAGTACGAGGTGCTGAATTCGTCCAAATACGCCCCGTTCATCGAATGGGGCACTGGTCGGCAGGTGCAGGTCCCGACGGAGTGGGCGCAATACGCCATGAAGTATAAGGGGCCGTATCCTGGCACCTGGGACGAGTTCGAAGAAAACATCCGGGCGTGGATGAAGCGCCACGGAATCCCGGAACGCCAGATTTACACCGCTTCTGATGGGACGGAAAGTTACATCAACGTGACCTACTCCATCATGGTGAAGATCCTCGAACGCGGTTTACCGGCTCGGCCTTTCCTGTACCCGGCATACGTGAAGAACAAAGCGGAAGTAGTAAAAAGACTGAAAGAATTATTCAAATGAAAGATCCCGGCGCAGCCATACGAAATGCCATCTTCCTCGCCTGTAACGGCGCGGTGCTCCACCAGGGGCAGCCGGTGCCTATTTACGACGGGACGGCGGACGTATCAGCGCCTGACCAGTATATCGTTCTGGGGTCGCAGACCTGTAACCAGAACGGCGATAAACAGACTTTCATCACATACAATACGATTATAGTGCATGTTGTCACCCGGTTTGCACTTGCCGATCCCGGCAATACCCTGTTCGCGGACAACATTGCCAACCAAATTACCCAAATTGTTAACCCAGATCCTGTTACCCAGCTTTCACTGGCTCCCGATTTTCAGTTAGTGGTCACCAACGTAGAGGGCAGCGATTCTCGTCGGTATTCCGACGCCCGCTACCGCTACGTTGAGAAGGCCATCCGGTTTCAACTTATTGTAAACCAACTCTAAATGTAAAATAATGGCAAAGCTGAAAGCGAATGACGTCGGTCTTTACCTGAATACAGGAACGACCGCGGTGCCAGTCTGGAAAGTGCTCGCCTGCCTTACCGCCACTGATATCGACCTCGCCGTCGAAGAACTGAACGGGGATTCCAAATGCGGGATCGACCGGGAGGCCGGCGATGTTACCTGGACGGGATCGTTTGAGGGCTTCTTCAAACTGGATCCGACCGCCACAGAGGTAAGCGGGGAAAACCTGTTGGAGATTGCCCAGGCCAAAAGCAAAAAGGAGTGGAAGATTTCCAACGCGGACGATTCCTACTACCGCGCCTTTACCGCATACATCTCGTCCTATAACGAGAGCGCCCCGTACAACGAATTCGTAACCTTCTCCGGCGAACTGAATGTTTCCGGTACCGTAGCAACCGCACCAACACCGTGATTATGAAAGATGTAGTATTTGAATTGGGTGGTGAACCCCGTGCTCTGCGATTTGACGCCGGCACCCTGAAATTCCTGCGTGCTTTGTTGAACAAAGATCCGCTTGCTGAAGACGACGGGCAGGATGAAGATCAGGCTGCCAAAATTGTGCTGGCCGGAATTCAGCGGGAACATGCCCGTAGGAAAACGATTTGCCAGATTTCCCTGCTGGAGGTGCAAGAGTGGATGGACGACATGTCGCCCACCGAACAGGTGCCGGTGTTATCCGCGTTCCGTGACGCCATGGGGCTGCAGCCTTCAGAAGATGCACCGCAGGAGGAAGGCGATAAAAAAAAATAACCCTCGTCGATTTGGAGAAAACGGCCATCCGCGATGTTGGCCTTTCTCCTGAACAATTTGACGAGCTGAGCCCGCAAGAGCTGGTTTGGACAATTGAGGGTTACCGGACGCGCGACGCGCAGCGGCAGGAGCCTTTCCGCATGCTGTACTGGCTGACGTTCAATGCGAACAGCAAGAAACAGAAGTCGTTCCGTATGATGCAGGATGAGTGGCCGCTGTACACCGACAAGCTGGACAACTCAATGCCGGATATAGAAGTGATGAACCAGGCGTGGGAACGTCTGCAAAACCGTGAGTGATGGAAGATGCCGGGATCAAACTAATATTTGCAGCAGACACCAATAATGCGCGCAATGCCGCCAACGACGTCAGTAAAGCGCTGGAATCCGTCGGAAAAAGTGCCAATGCCGCGATCGTCGATCTCAGTAAGATCGAAAAACTGCTGGAGGAGGTGGCGCGGACGACGCGCATCTCGATGCATGCATTGACCTCTATGGGAAATGTTATCCCCGAGGTTACCAAGAAAACCAGTGCGGGGCTCGTCAACATCCGGAAAGGTGCTGCTGACGCCAGTACCTCTCTCACTGGTTTAACCCGAATCGTGCAGGATGCCCCATTTGGCTTCATCGCCGTGGGCAATAACATTTCTGAACTTATTACGCAGCTGGGCGGCCTCAGCAAACAGGCGGGAGGTGCTGGTGGTGCTCTGAAAGCATTGGGGCAGTCGATAATTGGCCCCGGTGGCGTTGTACTCGGCCTGAACCTGGCGATTACCGCCGCTACGATGGCTGTGCAGAAGTACGGCAGCCTGACGGAGGCTATTGATGCTATCCTTAACCCGCTCAACGAACAGGCCCGTATCCAGAAAGCGGTAAACCAGACGATGCTGGAGGGCACGCAGGATGCACAGAAGGAACTGGCCAAACTGGACGGTCTGTACCGTGCGACCCAAAATCTCAACGTTCCGCTCTCTGAGCGCAACAAGATCATCGACCAACTGCAGAAGAAATACCCCGACTATTTCCGGAATCTCAGCAATGAGGCCATTCTGGCAGGTCAGGGCGCCGCCGCATACGACAAACTCCGCCAGTCTATTATCGCTACTGCCCAGGCTCGCGCCATCGAAAAGAAGATTGGTGAGATTTCCGCCGAACGGTTGGAAATCGACCTGAAGCGCACAAAGCAGATTGAGAAGCTGGCCAAAGCGCAGGAAAATGCACGTCGTATCGACGAACAGGCCGCAAAGGCGCCGAAAGGAGGCATCGGTATAGGTGCCACGCAGCAGCTGGATAGGTTCCAGGCGGCCGGCCTTGCTGCCGCAGCAACAGTCAGCGGGCTGCAGAGCGACATCTCCGGTTTGAATAAGGAGGATCAGGAATTGGCTAAAACCATCGACGAACTGATCAAACGTCAGGACGCCCTGGCGGCGAAATTCGGTAGCAAAATTTTCGATATACAGGCCGATAAAGCAAAAGCGGCCGGCAAAACCATTTCCGATGTGATTGCGGAGATGAATAAAGACCTTACCGGCTTGAACGTCGCTTTCGCGGCCGTCGGCGGTACCGTATCCAGCCTCGCCGTGGATAAAATCCGCGTGTTCGAGAAGGCCTTGAAGGATCTTTCTGATCTCGGGGTGAGGCCGGGTGATCAGCTGTTCAACCAGATTAAAACGCAGATCGAACAGCTGCAAAACTCGTTGACGCGTACACCGGTCACAATTAAGTTGCCGGTGAAGATTGAAGCTTTGCCCACTGTTGGTTTTAATCATGAAGCATTCAAGAAAGGAGTAGATAGTTTAGGCAATGTACTTTCTAAAGAGCTTTTGGCTTTAAATGAAAGGTTATCTGCACAAGCTAAACAGACTGTTTTGGACGCCTTTACGGCCTTAGGTGACGGAATTGGGGCCGCAATTATCGGTTCGCAAGATGGGATCCGATCCGCAATGACATCATTCTTAACAATCCTGGGTAACTACATGCAAGCGCTCGGTAAAGAGCTAATTGTGTACAGTCGTGTGCTGGATGGTATCAAAATAGCAATCAGTGGACTTAACTCCACGGCAGCTGTAGTTGCTGGTGCTGCCGCAATTATAGCAGGAGGTGCCCTAAAAGCTTACGCCTCCCAAATTCCCTCATTTGCGACCGGCGGTATCGTTTACGGCGACCAATTGGCGCGCGTCGGTGACAATCCCGGCCGTAAAGAAGCCATTGTACCCAGTGAAGATTGGCGCGAGGCATTCGGGGGGATGCGCGGTTTCGACGGCGAGCTCATCACCAAAGTGCGTGGGCAGGATCTGTACATCATCATGAAAAAAGCTGCGGCGCAGCAGGGGAGGGTGAACTGATGGCGTACGAACTGAAATATACCTTCTCCTTCCGCGATCGTCACACCGTGACACCGGCGACCTGGCGCGTCGATATCCTCGATGGCGAACAGGCGGCTGGCTCCGTATACACGCTGATCCCGTCCGGCGATCCCCTCATCACTGAGCGGATCGAGACGGACGACGAAAAAGCCAATTTCATCATTGGCCGCCAGATCACGTTCGCTTACGAGTATACCGGCGCTCCCGGTGAACCGTTGCCTGAGGAGTTCTTTGAATCCAGTGAACGCCGCTGGCGGGTGGAAGTGTATCGGAACAGTGTGCTGGATGGCGTGTATTACATCAAACCTGATTTCTGCACCCGAACCTGGAAGCACGTGCCGTACACCATCACCCTGAAAGCTGTGGACGGTTTCGCCTACGCCAAGGCTGTCAACTTCGATATGTACGATGCCGACCAGAAGCTGCTATACGACCAGGTGAGCCTGTACGAGGCCATCATGACCCGCGCGCTGTACCAGATCGTGGATCCCGGCACCAAAATCAACGTGCTGTGCTCCCTGATCCCCTCAAACGTCGAAGCGGGAAAGCGCCTGCTGAACGGGGTGTTTGTTCATACGGACATCCTGTACGATTTCGTTACCGGCCCTGTCAGCGTACACGATGTGATTACGGCCTTCTGCAAAGCCTTTTACGCCCGCTGCTTTATTGCCGGCGGGCAGGTCTGGTTTGTCCGCATGCAGGATCTTACCAGCGATACGTTCACCGTGGAGCGTTACGACGACGAATCCACCGTGGCCGATGTCGCCGCTCCTGAAATGCTGGCTTCCGGTGGGTCTACCGTTGGCGCTTTTGACGTGCTACCGATCGACGATGATCCGGAACTGCCGATGGTGCCGGCGTTGAAGAAAGCGACTTTTGAAGTCCAATACCAGGGGATTAACCAATTATTAAATTTCACTTGGGAAACATTCGATGGATCAAGCTTTGACCAATGGCATCGCTCTTTGGGCACGCCGGCGCTTTCGCGCGTTGGGGATGGTACCATTGAAAGCCCGTATAGAGCGTTGATCCCATTCAGTACCAACAGCCTGCACAACATCAGTCAGGGGTTTTATCCTGATACGCAGGACATGCGTATCAAGCCCGGAGAGATCATCGACCTGCAACTGAAATACCAGTTCAGTAACACCAAATCGTTCGCATTTCTCATCAATCTGGATAGCGATGACCCGGATTATGGCGGCTTCACCATGGGGTCGGGAGGCGAATGGGTTCCTGATGGCCCTGGCGTGGAAGACACTTCCCGGCAGACGCTTTCCCGGAGTGGAAGGAAACGAGACGGTAATTTTAAGGTAAAATCACTTCCTGTACCGCCACCGCGCCCTCTCGGTTCGCCCGCAGGGCCGCCACCCACTTCGTTTAAGCTATCCCTGTTTTTTTATACCCCGTTTGAGCTATCCGAGACAGTAGACGGGCCGTTTGTAGATTCCATCACACTGTGGCCGCCCAAACTCGGCATCATCAACCTGGCATCCAAAGGCCGCCGGCTGATTACCATCAACGGTGCAAAATTCTCCAGGGAGCGTACAGATCCGCAGTCCTTCCAGTTCATCGATACCGGCGACGACGGGGCCTCCAATACCCTTTTCACCGGTGCCGCGATGGAGCCGGTGGCCAGTTGGGAGAGTAGCAAACCAGGCATTGCCGCCGACGATATCGAACGGCACATGGCGCGGGCACACATCGACCAATACGCCCGGTCGCTTCAAAGCTGGGAGGGAAGCCTGTACAGTAATTCGCTGGAATACTACAGCGTCATCGAATTCGACGCGCTGCCGGGGAAGCGATTCCTCCAACTGCGCGACACTTATAACAACCTCACCTGCACGCACGAGGTCTCGCTGATCGAGATCATGCCGGAAGGCGGCGCGCAGGTTGAAATCCGTGAATTTGATATCGAAGAGGAGGGAGACGAATGAAAGGCAAAGATTTCATAATCTATACAGAGCTGAACGGAGTGGAAACGCCGATCTGTTACGCCACCGACTGCGTTTTCGACTTCCAGTACAGCACCCGTCGGATCGTTGATCCTACGACCCGCTGGCGGAAGTTCCTGGCCGACGATATCAGCTACACCATACAGGTGCCGGGCGTCGTGGTATTCCGCGCCAACATCAACTGGGTGCAGCTGAAGAAGTGGGCCGACGCCGGCGCGGAGGTGAAATGGCGGGCTTCAGCATATGCCGTAGGTGGGTACTCCCTTTCTGGCAGCATGCTGATCACCAGCCTGAATTTCACCAGCCAGATGCGCGACGTGATCAAATTCGACATGTCCGCCACCGGCACCGGGATGCAGGAGGACGTGTTCCAGCCGATACCGGCGGACGTATTCCTCGCCGACGCCTCCATGGATCGCCTTTTCGGTTGCCCGGATCCTTACCCGGTGTCGCTGTTCTGGTACAATTCCGACGGCACTGCTCCGGGCGCCCTGATGGGCATCGCCTACAATGCCGACGACGTCATCAGCGTATTCAACGCCTATGCGGAGAATCAATATTTCCAGTTAACCGGCTATACGTCCGGGTGCGATTTCAGCCTGCTGGCTGAGTGGGATGCACCTTTCGTGCCGTCTGTCATTTTCGCGTCCTCCACGCCTGACATGGGCCTGTGGACGGGACAGAGCAACGAGGGGGTAAGCCCGAACCTTGACAATAACGACTTAATAAGCCCTGGTTATGCCTGAAGTTGATATCGTGAACCTTGTCGCCGTCCAGGATCTGCCGCCCGGAATAGCCGTCACCAAAGACTGGCCGATGGTGGTGGGTGACCCTGCGACCAAAAGGGCGTATAAAATACCTGTAGAAACAGCCGGTGACATTATCGCTGACCAGCTGGGCTCGGCCGTGAATGTACCTGACCGGGTGTACACCATCGGCGGCGAGATGCATGGTGCCACACTGGAGAATGACGCAACCCCCGGCAGTCCAACGTTCGGCAAGCCGATCCGGTTGGTGGATGCTTACCTGGACGGTAAAGAATACGGGGTTGATCTGCGTGGTACCGGCTTCATGGAGAAAGGCCCGGAATGGCAGAACAACGTTTCCGGTGGCGGATTCCACCACACCAAGACCGGCGCGTATTTCGTGAACGGGCAGAAGTATAAACTGGAATTCAAGCCGGTAATCAGTAGCGTGGTGGCCACTCCTGATGCAATCGCCCGGTTCACCTCCGGCGTGCAGGTGGTTACATCCAGCGTAACAGCAGGTGCCGGGTTTGACCGGAAACTGATCCTGTTGCAGTCCGCGACCACGCTGGCGATCACCTACACCCTGAACGCCGCCTACCCGGAAAACGTACTGTGCGTGATCCGAACCGGCGGCGGGATGAATAAACAGTCCATCGTAGCCGCTCCGGTAGGGCAGACCATGGTGCGCGGCGTCTCTCTCAATCCTGCCCGGGTTGTTCTCGGGGAAATCGACTACGTAATGCTTGTCCGGATTGGTACCGTGTGGTACGTAGTTGCCCAGGGCGACCGGTGGAAGTACGTCGGCATGCCTGTCTTCGGCGGCATACCAGGCCCGGATCTCATTCGCGCACAGCGTCAGACGCTGCAGGCCAACGAGTTCCCCGGCGTGGACGACTACTGCGTCGCGCTTGCGGCGGCCTATCCCGGTTCTGTGGTATCCATTGCCCAGGCGGCAGCGAACCCGACGAAATGGGCGCGCGGGGGCGGCGTAATCATGGTTCCGAAGTACGATGGTTGGTTTCCGCGTTTCCTTGACCTCGGTTCGGGGAAAGATCCCGACCGGACGGAACCAAATATCGTTGGTTCGACGCAAGCATCGCAAAACCTGCTGCATAACCACACCAACGGTGGTTACGACGAACTATTGAAAAGTGATGGGACAAACACTGTTGCCTCTCGCGACAATACGCCTGGCGAGCCGAACCTCGGCTCATCGGGGGGTATGTTGGCTTCGGGCGGCTCGGAGGCTCGTCCTGAAAACGTGGGATTCCCCGCATTAATACGTATATGACGATGAAAAGATTACTTACGATTTTGGCGGTCTTTATCTCCGCCGTGGCGCAAGCCCAGAACGAAACGCCGTGGAATTACAATGCGGTGAACAACGCCTACGACGGTCTTTGGCCGCGCGGGTATTTCCTGCTCACAAGGGACACGACCCGAAAGAACATCATGGATGAAAACTTTAATCCTGTTGGGGATTCCGGTCAGTTGGGCTACTGGCACAACCGCCCCTGGTGGAGAGATAACCTCGGGATCTGGAGGGAGTTTGCGACTCTCGTGGATTTATCCGCCTACATGAAATACTCCGACTCCGCCTCAATGCTGATACCGTACTTGCGGAAGGCGGATTTGCCTCAGTTCGGGATATCCAACCAGTTCTCCGCGGCGCAAAATGCAAGTTTTTGGATCAGCGGGCAGGGAAGGGTTGACAATGCATTTAGAATTGCAACCAGCACGCTTCCTGCCGCGCCGCTACAAGTGGGGACGCTTCCATCATATGCGAATCTTTCGATTGTGGCTGAGGGGAATATACAAACAGTACCGGCGATAGCCAACGAGCAGGCTGTAACACTCGGACAGATGAAGGACTCTTTGTTCGGTAAAGCTGCTTCCGTAGGGGAGCTGGTATTATTTGGCCCGCCCACCAAGCTTGTACATGTAGCGGACACACTACGCGGCGGCTGGTTCCAATGGCAAGCTTCAGGAATTGTTGATAATGGAATCACCTTCGCCGGATCCTCCGGGTACTGGCGTCGCATCTTCGACCGGAGGAACGTCTTCGTGGACTGGTTCGGAACCTTTCGGGATGGCACCACGGATGACTTGCCGGCAATACAGGGTGCAATCAATGCCGCGCACCTGAACGGTTATCCGAACGTACACCTTTCAGCGTTTCCATATGCTATTAGCGACGATATCGTGATGAGAAACGGTGTTAACCTTATAGGTGCCGGGATAGATAAAACCGTGATCGTCGCATTACCCTCCACAGGCACGCCGCCGCCCGTTGGAGCACCCGATACCTGGGCTATTTACGGGG
The DNA here is from genome assembly GCF_050277495.1 of Chitinophaga sp. NPDC101104. Classification (NCBI taxonomy): domain Bacteria; kingdom Pseudomonadati; phylum Bacteroidota; class Chitinophagia; order Chitinophagales; family Chitinophagaceae; genus Chitinophaga; species Chitinophaga sp. NPDC101104. The sequence continues at coordinate 28,505 of NZ_JBNNSF010000003.1, forward strand.
AAGGTACTGTGACCCAGCTCCCGAACCTGGCCAGCAACGCGAATCCCCTGGATACATCCCTGGCCTTGGCGTCATCGGCAACAGTGACCCAGAACGACCTGATCATGATCGGTGACACTACGTCTTTTAGCTACAGCGCCTACCGGAACTATTACCGTCAGGGAGAATACTTCTTTACTACAAAAAGCACCACCGGGACCACGATATACAGCCAGAACGGACTGAACGGCAGCTATCCGACTGCTTCGACGACTGTGTATAAGGTAACACCTATCACCGGCAGCATCTCCGACCTGACCATAGACGGTAAGACTTACACCATCGGCATCGGGATAAAGCACGGGATGAACTATACCATCCGGAACGTGAAGAGCATTAACGGGAACCGTGGGAATATCAACTACTATCACTGCATTAATAGCGCGATACAGGATTGTTACGCCGTTCAGCTGACCCAACAGGTAAACCCATACGGGATCGTGGTGGCCAACAGCCAGAACATAGTCGTAGAACGCAACTACGCTTATGGGCAATCCCACGGCCTTACGGTGGGCGGAATCGATTCTTATCCGCTGGTCAACCGCGGGATTCGGGTATTGAACAATACCTTCCTGGACAGCACCACCAACGGTGGCCGCGCCATTGACTTCCACGGTAACGTTGAGAACAGCAGCATCGTGAACAACACCTCCTACGGTGCGATCAGCACCGGCGGGGCGAACAATACTATTTCGGACAACACCGTGATTATGGGGTCAACCAAAAGCTACGGTGTTTTACTGTTCGAGGTTCGGGAGACTTCCTTCAACATCAAGGGCAATACCTTCATTTTCACCGGGCCCGTATATGAGACCCTGGGGAGTGGCCTGGCATATTCCGGCAGCGGCAGTGAAAAGGTGGGCGGGGAGATCCGGATCACGGGTAACAAATACCTGTACCGCGCCAGCACCGGAAGCTTGACAAATACGATCTATGTGGCACTCGGTAGCGCGACAACGAATACCAACGTTGTAATTGACGGGAATACTGTCATCCATCCGCCCACCACACAGGCCCATGTGGGCATTATCGCGCTCGGGACCAGCGGTTCCGCCCGGTTCAATAACGTGAAGGTGACCAATAACGTCCTCAGGTATGCCGGTACCCGTGTGGACTTCTCCCGGCACGTCCAAGTAAGAGGCAATACAATTGATAGTACCAACGTCCATGCGCTGTACGCCAACCGTAACGGCTCGTTGGATATCTCCGACAACCATGCAGAAGGGTACGGCGTCGCCGGCGGATTCAATACGGCTTATTTCATCATTAATAACGGCCGGGTTTGGTTCAACGGGAATAACGGCGGGAGCACCGCGGCCAGCCACGCCTACAAAGCCTACTTTACTTCGGACACGGCTTTGCATATCGGGATCAACAATATATACGGCGCCTCGAACGGCACTTATAATATTTCCGGCTCATATACGGCACAGAACAACTCCTTTCCGGTTGGGAATCTTGGCATTGGCATTGAAGCGCCCGTTTCCACGCTGGATGTAAACGGATCGGTATCGAATGCTATTGCCACCGTCACAGGTAACACCACGATGACGGCGGCGCAGCACACGCTTTTGGTCAATAACTCTGGATCGGTAACGATCACCTTGCCGCCGGCTGCTGGCTGTAGGGGGCGTGTATATGAGGTGAAAAAGATCAGCGCCGCTTCCAATGATGTCATAATCGACGGTGATGGGTCGGAGACCATCGACGGGGCAACCACGAAAACACTTACCCTTCAGTGGAGCAGTATCCGGTTTCGCAGCAATGGAACTGCCTGGTTTATAATTTCTTCATACGCTTCGGCGACAACACTTTAATAAAATGGACAAACTGGCACTCTTAAAAGAAATCTGGCTTCGAATCAATTCCGGCAGCGGGAATACTCCCGAATTCTGGAAGAAGATCCAGTCGTATAGCATTTACATCCTTTTGGCGATCGGCGCCGCGTTCGGCTTGGAATGGCTGGAGGTATTTATCATTCCTGCAAAGCTCTCCGGCGCACTTATCTTTTTTGCGGGCTGTCTTCTCGGAACAGGCGGTGCCGCCACGGCTACGGTGAAAGACCCGGAGAAAGCCGGAATTGCCGAGGAGTCCAAATACAAGCCGAAATAACCATTATAAACTGACTCGAAATGACTTGGAACAATATCAAATTCACGGCTAACGAAGTAATCCGAATCTGTATCCAGGTTGTACTTGGAGCGGTGTTCATCATGATGATGAAATCCGACATCAAGATGATCGCTGACGGGCTTGCCGAAATGAAGCAGGAGGGGAAGGAGGAACGGGAGCGAGACCGAACATGGAAGGCAAAAATGGAAGCAGAGTATTCTGAAATCAAGGTGCGCCTGGCCATTCTAGAACAAAAAGTAACCAATATGGAAATTCTGCCGAAATGAAACGACTCATTCCTTTCCTGATCCTCCTGGCCGGCTGTTCGGCGTCCCGTAAGGCAACCGAAACCGAGCAGGAGATTTCAGCCCTCAACAATCTGATGGCCGGGCTTATCCTTGAGGCGCCAGTGGCATCACCATTTACTGTACCCGGAGGAATGATCGCCCTCCAGGCACCATGCGCCGACTTCGACAGCGGGACCGTAAAGTCCTCTGCCGGGAAGCTGCGGGTCGTTTGCCCAGATCACCATGTAAATGCTGACAGTCTCGTCCGGAATAATCCAATTTTTAAGCTCGCAATTGCCGCGCGCAGCTTGGCGGATGCGAAGGAGAAACTGCAGGACAAGAAGATCGCGCTCCTGGAGGCGGATAACGCCCAGCTAAAGGCGGAAAGTTCCGATAAAGGCCGGAAACTGAGAAACGTAACCATCGTCGGCTTCGCCCTTGCAGTAGCCGTGATCGGCTGGATGATCTACAAATTCAAAACCGTCGGCTTTGGCCTCTTTAAACGTATGAAATGAAAAACGCATATCCTGAAAAGCCAGAACTCCTGTACCAACGTACATCGGTAGAAATGGGGCTTGTGGTCGCCTATATCAAATCCCTGAATGTGCCCAAAGAAATCAAATGCGCCGCCTATGTCTTCTTCCGGATCGAGTCTGCAAACGGCAAGAGTGGCGTAAATAATAACTACGCCGGCATCCAGGCAGACGGCGCACGGTGGCCAGCAGAGTTCGACTCGAAGATTGCCGGCACCAGCTTGAAGAAGGAAAACGGGACTGGCAATCTCCGCAGATTCGTTTGTTTCCATCGGTGGGAGGATAGCGTAGACTTCACCGTGAATAACGCCCAGCGCCGCGGCCTTTTTGTAGGTGGGCAGACTTGGCGAATTGTGAAAATGGCTGTCCAAACAGTCGAAGATCTCTGTACGGCTTACAAACGCGAGTGGGTGACGGGGAACGCCAAGTATCTTCCCGGCCCTGCGGAAGTAGCAAGCTTCTCATCAATGTACAATCAGGCGGCGAAGATATTTTAAAATATGCCGGGCAAGACTACCCGGTAGCTCCATGAAATGTTAATCCCAAGATAAATCACGGTTTCCCGTGAATACTTGTAGGCGTAGATAACACGGCACAGGGCCAAAAAGTTGAAAGCCGAGTAAGAATGCCCGGCTATTTCATGAGATGCAATACTAAAAATGTCAAAGGGAAGATACGATGCTTGTACCTACAGGCTGTTGGGCTTTTGCCCATCATCGACAAACAAGTCTGTAATGTCGACCTCCAAGCCTTCGGCGATCTTCGCATAAGTCAACAGTGTCGCTTCTCTTATCCCGTTCCTATAACGGCTCATGTCGCCCCGGTCGATGCCGGTGAGATAATACATCTGCCGGTTCGAAAGGCCGCGCTCCTTCATCAGGCTGGAAATTCGGGCGCCGACCCGGACGTATAAGTCTTTCTCTCGCGGTTTCCTGTCTCTGTTCATGGCTCACATTTTACGCCACAAACTTAACGGAATTCCCTGAAATGCTAAAAATATTAGTATTCTCGGGGCTCTCGAATTGGCGGGAGTTTGATCCGGTGCGCTTCATCGACCATGCAGGGGAACCCCACAGCGGACTTCACCCCCTTGTTCTCGTAATACGGCACTTTTTTCGGGAAGAAGTACCCTGGATGCACCCGGTTGAATCTGGAGGTGCCGCATTTGAGAGTGCAATGCTGGATGCCGTATGAGTCGGGCTCTGACCACTTATGTTCCCGTATTGGCTTACCGGTGCCGCTAAGGGTATTGACAACCACAGGAATCCAGTAATAAGCAGATGCGATGACAATGAAGACTGCAATGAATGCGGCGATTTCGGAAGGGGTAAGCTTTTCTTTTTCCATGGGATCCGGGTTTGGGTGCGCCGGACATAAAAAAGGCGCGGAACTCAACTTGCCGCCCTTACCGACCAAGGTTTGGAAAACGGACAAGAAGAGCCCGCGCACTAACGCGGGCCTCACTTGATCCCCTGTTTTCCTTGAAAGTGGTCGGTAAGGACAGGTTCTAAGCGATGCCTTCAATATTTTTGAGGCTGCAAAGTAAGCGAATATAAGGGAAATTCTACTTGACCGCATAAATGCGGTCAATATTTTTGTGGCTTTGTTCCAATTTGGTGGAATGGATGAAATTAGGGATGAGGACTTTTTAGCGTCGCTCGGTGCTCGAATTAAGGAGTTACGCCGAAGTGCGGGCATGTCCGATCGAGATTTCGCCAATACTGCGGGTATATCCCATTCGCAGGTTCACCGGATTGAAACGGGGCAGTTAGACTCTCGGATCTGCACCCTCCGAGCAATCGCAAACACGTTAGGAATAACTGTATCTGAACTCCTGAAGGGACTATAAATCCACAATACTGTCCTTTATCTCTTGACGTAAACGCTCGCCCTCCTTCCTCAAATACGCCTTCGTCGAACTGGATCCCAACGCGTGACCATATCCCGCCTGCACGCCGCCATAGGAAACCCCAGCGTCACGCTTTGCATCGCCACCGAGACCTTTGAAAGAATAAAGGCTGATATTCAAACCTAATTTCTCTTTAACATAACTACTCCAGCGGCGAGATAAACTATTTGCGGTCAGGCTTTTTGGGCCGGATTTTAGGCCTTTGCCAAAAACGTAATAGTTATCCGGTTGCATTCCTTTCCGGGCCTTGATCCACTCCAACATAAAAGCCGGTACTGGTACAACGCGATATATTCGCGTTTTCCCTTCCATATAACTCAACTTTATTTCGGAATTGAGCCAATCAGTCATACTGTACTTGTATTGCAGGATTTCATTCGGGCGCATCCCCGTTACGTGTTCAAATCGGACAAGGTTGTATAATTCTGGGTGCAGCTTTGGAAGCTCCTGTTTTAGTATCCTCAATTCCTCATCGGTAGCGTGCCGGTGGGTTCCAAAATCGATAGGGTCTTTGTCCGCAATCTTGTCACAAGGGTTGAATTCCACGGCCTCCCACTCCTCCAGGGCATCAAAATAAGCACTGATGTATGATTTGTATCGGTTAAAAGCATTGGGTGTCCAGATTTTGCCCTTGCCCTGCTTATCGTATTCCGCCTGGCGAATTTTCCCTATCTGCTCCAGCACCATACGGATGTGAACTCGTTTTACTTTCTCCAATGGGAGTTTATCCATTCCTGCGGCCTTGATAGCTGGAATTGCATAGCGTAAACCAGTTTCATAGTTCTGGCAGCTTTTCTTCTTTAATTCTTTTTGGCGGATTTTGTAGGCGAGTTCCAGCGCTTCGGGTAGTAAAGTAGCGGGGGTAGGAACGGGAATGCCGTCCGGCGTTTTCAACTCTTGTACGGTAACAATCGGTTCCGGGATTTTCGGCTGATGGGTTTGGAGCCAAACATCGAGTTTGCAATCGTGGGGATCCCATCCGGCTTCGAGACTGTCGCGGATGATCTTGATGACAGCACGGGCTTCTCTGTCCCGTTCCTTGGCTGTCTTAAAAAAATTGATCCCCAACCGCACCTGTACACGTTTGCGTTTATTCCTTTGAATGCATGTGTGGTAAAAGTCCACATACCATTCTTGGTCAGTATCGCCACTGTACCGGTGTAATTGAGGATCAGTGTAGCCTTGCTTCAGCATAACCAATTAAATTTTCGTTGACTTTTTCGTTGACGTTAATTTAATCGGCGCTCCGGAAATCACTAAAACACAAGCTAGTAAAGAACTGCGGAGGAGAAGGGATTCGAACCCTTGATAGGCTTTCACCTATACACACTTTCCAGGCGTGCCAGTTCAACCACTCCTGCACTCCTCCGGCGGTTGAATTATTCAATTCAGGGTTGCAAAGATAGACTTTTGTTGAAACTTTCCAATTTATTTTTTGGATTTATTGGCAGTTGTAGGCCATCCGCATATACACCCCGCCTTTCTTCAGCTCGTCGAGCATCTGCCGGAGGCGCTTTTCGCGGGTTTCCTCGCGAACGGCCCTGGAGATCCAGGACAGGTAATCGTTTTGCTGATAAGCCGGCCGGGCTTCGTATTTTTCCATCAGCCCCTCGCGCTGTAAAGCCTCCCCGACATAATCGGGCATAGGCTGAAGGGCTCTTTTGAGATTGCTGAAATCGCGTTGCATGGTTAAATAGTGAAGGTTTTAGCAAATATAAGGATACCGCAAAAAACTGCCGCTACTCAATCTCCGGCTCCGAAGGCGTCAGTTCCCCGCGCAGCGGCACTTCCAGCAGCCGCTTTATCTCTTCGGGCGGCAGGTTCTGGCCAAGCAGGAACATCAGTTTGGTGGTGGCGGCCTCAAACGTCATGTCATGCCCGCTCACCACGCCGATCTTCTGCAGGTGGGTCGATGTTTCATATTTGCCGAGCTCCACGGAACCACCGTCGCACTGCGTAATATCAACCATAATGATCCCCTTGTCTGCCGCTTTCTGCAGGCATTCCGTGAACCACGATTGCGTGGTGGCGTTGCCGCTGCCGAAGGTTTCCAGCAACAGGCCGCGCATGCCGGGCGTGTTCACGATCGCTTCCACCGCGCGGCGGGTGATGCCGGGGAAAATCTTCAGCACGCCGATGTTGTTGTCCATGCTCTTGTGCACCTTCAACTCCTTCGTGGGCGCGGGAAGCATGAAATTCTGCTTGTACTTGATATCGATGCCGGCTTCTGCGAGCGCGGGATAGTTCATGGAATAAAAAGCTTCGAATTTTTCGGCGTTGTACTTCTTGGCGCGGTTGCCGCGGAAGAGCATGAAGTCGAAATAAATGCAGACTTCCGGCACCATACAATGCCCGTTCGCCTTGGTGCTGGCGATTTCCATGGCGGTGATGATGTTCTCCTTGGCGTCTGTCCGGATCTTGCCGATGGGTAACTGGCTGCCGGTGAGGATCACGGGCTTGGAAAGGTTCTCCAGCATGTAACTCAGTGCGGACGCGGTAAACGCCATGGTATCGGAACCGTGCAGGATCACGAACCCATCGTATCGCTCATACCGGTCTTCGATAATACCGGCCAGCTCGGACCATACTTCAGGATGCATATCCGATGAGTCCATCGGCGGATTGAATGCGTACACGTAAAAATCAATTCCCATCCGGTAAAGCTCGGGAAGATTGTTCCTGATCTCGTTAAAACCGATGGGCCGCAGTGCGGTCGTCTTTTCGTCGTAAATCATCCCCACGGTGCCCCCGGTATAGATGATGAGAATCTTCGTCATGTAATGCTATGGAATTGCATGCAAATGTACCGCGGAATCAGTTAGAGCATTTTGAATAATTGTTGTGCATTGGCAGTGGTAATCGAAGCCACATCCTCAATTTTTAGATTTTTTACATCTGCGACCGTCTGCGCGATCAGCGGGATGTAGCTGCTTTCGTTCCTTTTGCCGCGATAGGGGACCGGCGCCAGGTAGGGCGCGTCGGTTTCCAGGACGATGTGCTCGAGGGGGATTTGTGCCACAATGGCGTCGAGGCCCGACTTCTTAAACGTGACCACGCCGCCGATGCCAAGGTAGAACCCCAGGCCGATGATCTCCTCCGCCTCCTCCAGCGTGCCCGAAAAACAGTGGAACACGCCGGTAAGCCGCCCGTCGTGCAGCTCTTTCACCACGTCGATACAGGCCCGCGTGGCCTCCCGGCTGTGGATGGCGATAGGCAGGCCGAACTCCAGCGCCATCCTGATCTGGCTGCGGAAAGCATGGTATTGCTGCTCCTGGAGCGACTTGTCCCAATAAAAATCCAGCCCGATTTCCCCCACGCCCCAGAATTTCCGCGTTTCCAGCCACTTCCGCACAATAGCCAGCTGCTCTTCGACGTTTTCTTTCACGTAAACGGGATGCAACCCCATCATGGGCAGGCAATGTTCCGGGAAAGCCGCTTCCAGCGCCAGCATCACCCCGATGGAATCTTCGTCGATATTGGGAAGCAACATCGTCCCAACCCCCTGCCGGATGGCGCGCTGCACCATCTCCGGCCGGTCGGAGTCGAAGTTATCGGAGTATAAATGGGCGTGCGTGTCAATCCAGTTCATTATATATTGTTTTTTTCAGTTAATTGTTTATCTTTAATTTTGAGAAAAATTTAATATTTGAGATAAACCGTCCGTCAAAGGTAAGTCTCACTATGCCAATACCTATAAAAAACCTCCTACGATGAAACACTATTTTAACACGAACAAGGTGCTGTCTGTTACTGCGCTCGCCATCGGCGCCATCACCATTTTCTTCGCCTGCAAAAAGGACGACGCCAAATCCGGGGCAGACGACAAGAAAGACAACAACACCATCTCCGCCGCTGTTTCCGAAGCCAACGTCAACGCCATATATGAAGATGTGTTCAACGCATCGATCGACTATAACCGCCGCGAATTGCCTCCCGGAGGCCGTAAGGCACCGGAACAGGCAGACACCGATCCCAATCCGAACGTTTGCTATGGCGTTTTCACCGCCGAACCGGGCGATGTGCTCACCTATCCCAAAACGCTCACGATCGATTTCGAGAACGGTTGTACAGACGGCCGCGGCATCACCCGCAAAGGCAAGCTCAAAATCAAGCTCACCAGCATCCTCTGGCTGCAAGACGCCAAAGCCACCGTTACCTTCGAAAATTATTTCGTGAACGGCATCAAGGTGGAAGGTACGGTTGTCATCACCACCACCAGCTGGCTCTCCGCGAAGAAAACCTTCACGTACACGGTAACCGACGGCAAAGTGACCTATCCCAACGGCTACACCGCCACCTACAGCGGCACGCGCACGGTAGAATATAAAGACAATAACACGGTAGACACGAAAGACGATCTGTTCGAGATCACTGGGAACGCCCTGCTGAAAGACAGCCTGGGAACCGCTACCGTAGCCATCACCACTCCGCTTAAACGCGGCCTCATCTGCCCCTGGATCCAGTCTGGCGAAGTGACCGTTACCCTCAACGGCCATAGCGGCAAACTGAACTACGGCAACGGCGAGTGCGACAAAAAAGCCATCCTCACCGTAGGCGACAAAACCAAGGAAATCACCCTGTAACCGTAAACGGGCCCGATAATAACAACGCCGCATGACCCTCCCGGGCATGCGGCGTTGCCGTTTCCATATCTCCCCTACACGATCGCGCGAACCTCCCAACCCTGGCGCTTACAGTGCTCCAGCACCCGCGGCAGCGCGTAGCTCATCCGGTCCCAGGCCTTCTCGCTATCATGAAAAACCACGATGGAACCGGGTTGCAGCTTGAACACCACATTCTGCACACAGGCCTCGCCCGTGATCGCCGTGTCGAAATCCCCGCTGAGCACGTCCCACATAATGATCTGGTATTCCTTCTTCAGCTCCCTGATCTGGAACGGTGAAATCCGGCCGTACGGCGGACGGAACAACCGGGTACGGATGTATTGCGCCGCTTCCTTGATATTGGCGAGATACTTGTCTGTAGCCGTTTTCCAGCCATTGAGGTGGTTATGGGTATGATTGCCGACCGCATGCCCGTCCAGCAAAATCTGCTGGTAAATGGCAGGATGCTCCACCACATTCTTCCCGATACAGAAAAACGTGGCCTTCGCACCGTATTTTTTCAGCTGTTCCAGCACGAAAGGCGTGGCCTTGGGATGCGGACCATCGTCGAACGTCAGGTACACCGCCGGTACGGCAGGCGAGAAATTCCAGGTGCAGCTTTTGTAGAGCGACTTCAGAAAGCCGGGTGTTTTCGTAAAATAGAACATGTTAAGCGGATTAGCGTGATCGTTCCCTGCCCCGAAATTATTATTTTTGCGCCGTATGAGTCACAATAAAGTAAGGGTGCGCTTTGCGCCGAGCCCTACGGGCGGGCTTCACCTCGGCGGCGTACGCACGGTGCTGTTCAATTATCTTTTCGCCCGCCACCACAACGGTGAGTTTATCCTCCGGATCGAAGACACGGACCAGACACGCTTTGTGCCCGGCGCCGAGGAATATATCGTGGAATGCCTCCGCTGGTGCGGTCTGGAGCCTGACGAAAGCCCCCTGAAAGGCGGCCCCTACGGCCCATACCGCCAATCCGAGCGCAAACCCCTGTACCGCCAGTACGCCGAACAGCTCGTCGCCTCCGGCAACGCCTATTATGCGTTCGACACCCCCGAAGAGCTGGAAGCCATGAAGGAAGTGGAACGCGCCCGCGGCAACCATTCCCCGCAATACGGCCACGCCATCCGCGGCCACATGCGCAACTCGCTCAATATGGAACCGGCCGAAGTGAAAGCGCTCCTCGATAAAGGGACGCCCCACGTCATCCGCATCAAAATGCCGGTAAACGAGGAAGTGACGTTCACCGACATGATCCGCGGAGACGTTACCTTCCAGACCAATATCGTAGACGATAAAGTGCTGCTCAAAGCAGACGGAATGCCCACCTATCACCTGGCCGTGGTGGTCGATGATTACCTCATGAAGATCACCCACGCCTTCCGCGGCGAAGAGTGGCTCCCCTCCGCACCGGTGCATATCCTGCTCTGGCAATACCTGGGATGGGGCAACGAAATGCCGCAATGGGCGCACCTTCCGCTCATCCTGAAGCCCGATGGCAACGGTAAACTGTCCAAGCGCGACGGCGACCGCCTCGGCTTCCCCGTTTACGCCATGAACTGGACCGATCCCAAAACCGGCGATCTCACCCGTGGCTTCCGCGAAAATGGCTTCCTCCCCGAAGCGTTCATCAATATGCTGGCGATGCTCGGCTGGAACGACGGCTCCGGACAGGAAATTTTTACCATCGGGGAACTGATCGGAAAATTCTCCATCTCCCGCGTCCACAAAGGCGGCGCCAAGTTCGATTACGACAAGGCGAAATGGTTCAACCACGAATGGATCATGCGCACGCCGGACGACCGCCTCGCCGCGCTGTTCTTCCCCGTGCTGGAAGCGAAGGGCGTAGCTGCGGATGCGGATTATGTGGAAAAAATCGCCGGCCTGGTGAAAGAGCGCTGCCATTTCGTGAATGAAATCTGGGACCACGGGTTCTTTTTCTTCATCCGCCCCGAAAAATATGACCTGGATGCCGTGAAACCCAAGTGGAATGCGGACAAACAGGCTTTCTTCGGAGAATGGTCTGCCGCATTGCTGAATCAGGAAGATTTCTCCGCCGCCGCGCTGGAAGAAGGCTTCAAGGCGCTGGCCGCCGCCAGGGGCATCAAGCCGGGAGAATTGCAGTTGCCTTTCCGCATCATGCTTTGCGGTGGGAAATTCGGTCCTCCGGTATTCGATATCGCCGCTACCATCGGTAAAAACGAAACGATCGACCGTATCGCGATCGCGCTGGAAATGTTGAAATAGTATAACACGACCGCATAAACGAAAAGGCCATCCGCTGTGGATGGCCTTTTTCTATTCCGGTGAAGTCCGGTTATGCTTTTTTGGCTTCTTTGGCCCAGGTGTCTTTTAACGTCACCGTACGGTTGAACACGGGTTTTTCGGGCGTAGACTCGGCGTCGGCCACGAAATACCCTTTCCGCAGGAACTGGAAACGCTCGCCGGGCTTCGCATCGGCCAGGAACGGCTCGATGTAGGCCTTTTCGATGATTTCGAGGGAATTGGGATTGATGAGGTCCTTGAAATCGCCTTCCGCGCCAGCCGGGTTTTCGACGGTGAAAAGCCGGTCGTACAACCGCACTTCGGCCGTTTTGGCGTGCGCCGCGCTCAGCCAGTGGATGGTGCCTTTCACGCTCATGGCGCTGCCTTCCGCACCGGATTTGCTTTCGGGGATATGGGTGGCGTAAACCGTGGTCACGTTGCCGTTCTCATCCTTGTCGAACCCCGTGCATTCCACGATGTAAGCGTATTTCAGGCGCACCTTGAGCCCCACGCCGAGGCGGAAGAACTTCTTCGGCGGATTCTCCATGAAATCTTCCCGCTCGATCCACAGCGTATTGCTGAAGGTCACGTTGCGATGGCCGGCCGCCGCATCTTCCGGGTTGTTTTCTGCCTGCAGTTCCTCGGTTTGCCCTTCGGGATAGCTCGTGATCACCAGTTTGATGGGATCGAGCACGGCCATCACACGCGGCGCGGTTTTGTTCAGCTCCTCGCGGATGCAGTATTCCAGCAGCCCGAGCTCGATAATGTTGTCGCGCTTCTGGATGCCGACCCTTTCCGCGAAGGTGCGTATGCTCGACGGCGTGTAGCCGCGGCGGCGGAATGCAGCGATCGTGGGCATGCGGGGGTCGTCCCATCCGCGCACGATGCCTTCGTTCACCAGCTGCAGTAGCTTGCGCTTGCTCATCACCGTGTAACTGAGGTTCAGCCGGGCGAACTCGTACTGGTGCGAAGGGAAAATGTCCAGCTGCTGGATGAACCAGTCGTACAGCGGCCGGTGCGGGATGAATTCCAGCGTGCAGATGGAATGGGTGATATTTTCGATGCTGTCGCTCTGCCCGTGCGCGAAGTCGTACATGGGGTAGATGCTCCAGGCGTCGCCGGTGCGGTGGTGATGCGCATGTTTGATACGGTACATGATAGGGTCGCGCATGTGCATGTTGGGAGATGCCATGTCGATTTTGGCACGGAGCGTTTTGGCCCCATCGGGGTATTTGCCGGCGCGCATGTCGGCGAAGAGCTGGAGGTTTTCCTCTACGCTGCGGTTGCGGTAGGGGCTATCTTTCCCCGGCTCCGTGGGCGTGCCTTTTAGCGCGGCGATCTCGGCGGCGGTGGAATCGTCCACATACGCGAAGCCTTTCTTGATCAGCTCCACGGCGTATTGATACAACTGTTCGAAGTAATCGGACGCATATAACTCTTTGGCCCATTGGAAACCGAGCCATTGGATGTCTTCCTTGATGGAGTCTACATACTCCGTGTCTTCCGTAACGGGGTTGGTGTCGTCGAAACGGAGGTTGGTCTGGCCGCCGTATTTCTGCGCCAGCCCGAAATTGAGGCAAATGCTTTTGGCATGGCCGATATGGAGGTAGCCGTTGGGCTCGGGAGGGAAGCGCGTGAGCACCCGCCCGCTGTTTACGCCTTTGGCAATGTCTTCTTCTACGATCTGTTCCAGGAAATTCAGTGATCTTTCTTCGCTCATATTTGGCAGTTTATCCGAATTGCAAAGGTAATATAATTGAAAACACGCTTTTGCCGCACTTTCGGGGAAAATACTACATTTACAATCCAATTATAGGAATTATGGTCAACCCGAATCAACGTCCCATCCGCGTACTGGTAGCCAAAGTAGGGCTCGACGGCCACGACCGCGGCGCCAAGGTGATCGCCTCCGCCCTCCGCGATGCGGGGATGGAAGTGATATATACCGGACTGCGGCAGACGCCGGAAATGGTAGTGAACGCAGCCTTGCAGGAAGACGTGGACGCCATCGGCGTAAGCATCCTGTCGGGCGCGCATATGACCGTATTCCCGAAAATCATCGCCCTGATGAAGGAAAAAGGGATGGACGATGTGCTGCTGACCGGCGGCGGCATCATCCCGGACACGGATATGCAGGAACTGTACGCCCTCGGCGTGGGGAAACTCTTCCCGCCCGGCACCCATACCCGGGAAATTGCCGATTATATTGATAGCTGGACACGGGAGCACAGGGAATTTTAATTTTTTTGAAACTTTTCACAAACACGTTCGTCTTCTTTACGGACGGCAGCATAACGATGGCTTTCCGGGGCAACCAAAACGGAAAGCCCGGCCGGATGATAAGCGGCTGTCCCCATCCTTAACCAAGTAAAGTTGAAACCATCATGAAAATTGTCCGCTACGCAACGCTGTGCCTGGCCCTTACCGCCTCCGCAACCACTCTCTGTGCCCAGGAAGACACGAAAACCAGCGATACCACGATCGTGTCTACCGAAACCAAAAAGAAAGTGAGCTTCCATTTTCACATCTACGCGCCCCCGAAACCCGGTAAAGGCTATATAACCGCCGGCGGAAACGGGCCGCTGCTCTCTTTCGCCAATGTGAAACTGAACGATGAGCGCATGCGCAACATCCCCCGTTTCACCGTTTTCTTCAACGTCGGCACGAACTATAACTATGATTTCAATAATAATATCGGCATATTTAGTGGATTGAATATCAAAAATATAGGTATTATCACCAAACCCAACGACTCCGTGAAGCTGAAACAGCGAGTATATACGCTGGGCGTTCCGGTGGGGATTAAGATCGGGGACCTCCGCAGCGGGACCTTCCTGTATTTCGGCGGGGAATATGACATGGCTTTCAATTACAAGGAGAAATATTTCCTCGACGGCGACAAGAAATCCAAGTTCAACGAGTGGTTCAGCGACCGGACGGACCTGTTCATGCCTTCGCTTTTCGCCGGGTTCCGCTTTGGGTCGGCGTTTGGGGTGAAAGGACAGTATTACCTGAACAATTTCTTCAACGAAGATTATACCGAAACCAAGGGCGGTGTGAAAACGCAGCCTTATAAAAACCTGAAAGCCAATATGATGTTCGTGACATTGAGCTACAACTTCGGGATCAAGGCCAGGTCGCACAACAAGACCACCACCACTACCGAGTACCGCAAAGGCACGAAGGTGATCATCGAAAAAAGAACGGAAATTACTGATTAACAATATTTTAGCCAACAAATGAGAAGGGCGCTGCCGGAAGGGCGGCGCCTTTTTTATTTCCCGTATCCCTTCATTAGGCTTAAATTAGCCGGATCATACCGAAACAAAACATCTTGCCATATGTACCAAACCCTTAGCACGCAAATCAACGACGGCATCCTGGAGATCACGATCAACCGGCCGGACAAGCTCAACGCCCTGAACCGCGAGGTGATGCACGACCTGGCGCTGGCGGTGGACGAAGTGTACAAGAACAAGGACGTGTATGCGGCCATTATTACCGGCAGCGGGCCCAAGGCGTTCATCGCCGGGGCGGATATTTCCGAGTTCCTGGAGTTATCGCCCGAGCAGGGGATGGAGCTGGCGAAGAAGGGGCATACCATTTTCCAGCGGATCGAGGATTGCCATAAGCCCATCGTGGCGGCGGTGAACGGATTTGCGCTGGGCGGCGGATGCGAGTTGGCCATGGCCTGCCATTTCCGGCTGGCGAGCGCCAATGCGAAGTTCGGGCAGCCCGAAGTGAACCTGGGGATCATTCCCGGGTATGGCGGCACCCAGCGGCTGACGCGCCTCATCGGGAAAGGGAAAGCCCTGGAGCTCATGCTCACGGGAGACATGATTTCGGCCGAAGAAGCCTTGAAATGGGGGCTCGTCAACCACGTCACCTCCCCGGAAGAGCTGCTGCCCAAAACCCGCGAACAGCTGGCCAAAATCCGTGAAAAGGCGCCCCTGGCCGTGGCGCGCGTCATCAAATGCGTCAATACCTACTTCAAATACGACGAAAACGGGTTCGAGACGGAAATCACCGAATTCGGGGCCTGCTTCGCCACCAAAGACCTCACGGAAGGCGCTTCCGCTTTCATTCAAAAACGTAAACCCAATTTCAAAGGAGAATAAACCGCAGGTTCTGTAACTTTACGGTCCAAAATTTCAAGTATTATGGATTTCAGGATAGAGAAAGACACGATGGGCGAGGTGAAAGTGCCTGCCAACGCATATTTTGGGGCACAAACCCAACGTTCCATCGACAACTTCAGGATAGCCCAGGACATTAACAGGATGCCGAAGGAAATCATCAAAGCCTTCGCTTACCTGAAAAAAGCCGCCGCCCTCACCAACCGCGACGCCGGCGTACTGCCCGCAGAAAAAGCAGAGCTCATCGGTAAAGTGTGCGACGAGATCCTCGAAGGCAAACTCGATAACGAATTCCCCCTCGTGGTTTGGCAAACCGGCTCCGGCACCCAATCCAACATGAACGTGAACGAAGTGGTCGCTTACCGCGCACACGTCATCAACGGCGGCCAGCTCACCGATAAAGACAAGGTATTGCATCCGAACGACGATGTGAACAAATCACAATCCTCCAACGATACCTTCCCCACCGCCATGCACATCGCGGCGTATAAAATGCTCGTGGAAGTAACCATCCCCGGCATCACCAAACTCCGCAACACCCTCGCTGCCAAAGCGAAGGCATACATGCACATCGTGAAGATCGGCCGCACCCATTTCATGGACGCCACACCGCTCACGCTGGGCCAGGAAATCAGCGGATACGTATCCCAGCTCGATCATGGCCTGCGCGCCATCAACAACACGCTGCCCCACCTGTCTGAATTGGCGCTCGGCGGCACCGCGGTAGGTACCGGCATCAACACGCCCGAAGGGTACGACGTGAACGTTGCGAAGCACATCGCCGCGCTCACCGGCCTGCCTTTCGTGACCGCAGAAAATAAATTCGAATCCCTCGCCGCGCACGACGCCATCGTGGAAGCCCACGGCGCGCTGAAAACGGTAGCCGTTAGCCTGATGAAAATCGCCAACGACATCCGCATGCTTAGCTCCGGCCCCCGCTCCGGCATCGGCGAGCTTTTCATCCCCGACAACGAGCCCGGATCCTCCATCATGCCCGGTAAAGTGAACCCCACCCAGTGCGAGGCCCTCACCATGATCGCCGCACAGGTGCTCGGGAACGACGTGGCCATCAACATCGGCGGCGCCACCGGCCACTTCGAGCTGAACGTCTTCAAACCCATGATGATCTATAACTTCCTCCACTCGGCACGCCTGCTGGGCGACGGTTGCGTAAGCTTTAACGACAAGTGTGCGGAAGGACTGGCGCCCATCGAGGAAAACATTAAAAAGCACGTAGACAATTCCCTCATGCTCGTAACCGCCCTTAACACGAAGATCGGTTACTACAAAGCCGCCGAGATCGCGCAGAAAGCGCACAAGGAAGGCACCACGCTGAAGGAAATGGCCGTGAAACTGGGTTACGTAACGCCCGAAGAATTCGACGCCTGGGTGATCCCCGCCAACATGGTCGGTAAACTCGGATAAGCGAAACCGAACGATAAAAGAAAAAGGTTGTCTGCAGATGCGGACAACCTTTTTTTATGGAGTATAAGCAGTGATCAAAACAGGATTCGGGCGCTACCTACTGATTTATGTAATTGTCCGTAATAATCAGTGTAGGTAAATGCGAGTTGGCAGAATTGGACGATTCTTTTCCCGTTTTCTGCTAATACATACACTTTACCGTCCTGCGCAGTAAAGTTCCCGACACGGTTTTCCATTGATACATGCACTTCGCCTTTCTCAATAGCATAAATCCCGGGTAAAGGATCGCCCATTCTAAACCTGATCCTGGTCGTTTCGGCTTGATATTGCGCTGCGATTATTTCATTATTCACGTAATCTACTTTTGCAAATGGCCAATTGGCGAAGCCTCCGGTATTATCCGGCAATGAGCAAGGCAATTCCACCGGCATGATAGCGAGTGAATCAGTGTGCGCGGTATAACGGCAGCCGTTCTCCGTCACGATATCGACGGAATAGACGCCTGAGTTAAAACCACTGGCATTCCGGATGGAAGGCGATTTTTCATGAGAGCTGAAGTGAAGCGGGCCATACCAATGATAATAAATGGCATCATCGATCCCGGTTATACTTAGGATGAGCGTTTCGCCGGGATCTACGCCAGCGTTGAAAGTGGCCACAGGGTGAATGTCCGGGCAGATTTTATCGGGTTCGTTTTTGCAGGAGATCTGACTGATTACGAAACAGGCGGCGATGTATAGTTTTGCAGTAAAGCGCATAAAGTTCATTTTAAAGGGATCCTCCAAACACGAGTCCAATACTCAGCGATACATAACCGCTGTTTTCAAGGGTTACTTTGGGGCCTGGTCGAATACCGGCTTCCGCCCCTGTGCGGAGCCCATATCATTTGCCAATGGCGTTGGTACGTATACCAGTCCTGAACCCCAGTTTGGAAACTTCGGTCTGGCTGACATCGATACGCTGGGGAACATATGTATCCGCGCCGGTATACTGCTTAAGTGACGACCAGTACAGCATATCCTGGAATGCCGTCTGATGCGCATACATCACATCAACATAAAGGTCTGTCTGTTTCCTGACTTGCCGGATGCCATCGTAACTGTCATCATGAAGCCGGATTTTCAGATCATGAAAAGATGAAAGGCTGGCGCCAGCGGTGATGATGCCGGATTTGAATATGGTGGATTGTCGGGTGGGATCGGGCGTTATCTCATAGTCAGTTCCCTGGTGGTGATAAATGTAAGCTGGGGTATTGGTTGCGTACCATATTCCCGTTTCGCTACGCACCAGGCGATTGTCCCGCTGATATCCCAGGCGGAGCATGATGGATTTTTGTACATCACCTTTGATAGCGCCTACTACTTCGTTCAAGGTACGACCAAGTCTTTTCTTGCCTATCCCGAGGCCATACTTCCCTTCCTTTTTCCAGCTTTTAACCGAAAAAGCAGTGGTAATATCCAGGTTGCTGGTTTTGCTGTAGTTGAGCGGGCCGCCTACTTCGGAACCATTATTGGGCGGGTTTTTCCCCCCTTTGCTGGCTCCCGGGTTATCGAGATAGGCTATTTGATAGTCGGCGAAGACGCTGATTTTGCTTTGATGTGTGTAAAAGAAACCAATACCGCCACGGATATTGAGATTGAGCATATGGACATCCGCATTGGCGAGGTTAAGTGCGATGCCGGACAGATCGAAATGCCCAGGATCATTGCGCAGCAAATCGTAGTACATGAACTCATCGAGTTGTACCCGGTTTTTGTTTATTTCTTTATTGGCTTTACGGATGGAATCAGTTTGAGCATCCGGTAGGATGGTATCTCCAAGTGGGAACGCGTAACATTTTTCATTATATACGTTTACCGATTTTTGGAAAAGCTCCCTTCCTTTATTTTTATTCACGAGCCAGATGACGCCGCTGGTAGTCATAACAGTGGCGCCTAAACCAAGCGCAAGCAGGTGCCGGCTGTCTTTGTTTTGCGGATTGGCAATGAATCCTGAGAAGAAGAGCGCGGTTCCCGTTGTGAGTCCGCCCCATAAAAATCTTCTGGCTTTTTGCAGATGCTTATTGCCCTCATCCAATATTTCACGGGCTTCCCAACAGCGGTTGTAGTACCGTCTGAGAATGTCGCCATTTTTATAGATTAAGACAGGGGTTCTGCCGTTAATACTGAGAAGTTGCAGCGTGACTTTTGACTCCCGGGGAAGGCCTCTGGAATCGGTTGTGCGTATGGTTTTGGTCTGGTATTTTATCTCCAGTTTCGTGGTATTGAGCGCCCTCCTGGCTGCTGTCCGGGCTTTGGCAATGGAATCCAATTGTGCATGTGCCATCATGGGGGCCAACAAACACAACATCCCCACCAGATACTTGCGTAGTTTCATCGTAGGTATAGGTTAATAAAGGGATGCAAAGTATAACGAATGTATTCGTTATACATGACACATAGGTGCTATTTGTATTGAAGGGGCTATTATTTCATGATGGTGAGGATGATCGTGCGAAGACTCATGGCGATCACCAGTACGGCTACCATGATCATGAGCGGCTTGCGCTTCATTTTTTTGACGAGGATGGCGGCAAAGGGAGATGCGATCACACCGCCCAGGATGAGCCCGATGATCACCTGCCAGCTGTCTACCCCGTTGAAGAAAAGCAGCGTTCCCGCGCTGGACGCGGCGATGAAGAATTCCGCCGCATTCACGGAGCCGATGGTATAATTCACCGTGCGGCCTTTCGCGAGCAGGGTCGAGGTCACGATCGGGCCCCAGCCCCCTCCGCCGATGGAATCCATGAAACCGCCGAAAAACGCCAGCGGACCGAGGCGCTTGGTCTTGCTCTTGGGCTTGCGTTTCTGCAATGCCTTGCGGAGGATCAGCACGCCGAGGATCATGAGGTATGCGCTCATGAAGGGTTTGATGACATCGCCGTCGATAACGTCCGAAAGCAGCCATGCGCCTGCGATAGCGCCGATCATGCCCGGGATGAGGAGATGCAGGAATAATTTCTTGTTGACGTTGCCCAGCTTGAAGTGCGCGATGCCGCTGGCGCCCGTCGTGAACACTTCGGCCACGTGAACGCTGGTGCTCGTCATGGCCGGAGACACGCCCAAACCCAGCAGGAGCGAAGAAGACGTGGCGCCATACGCCATGCCCAATGCCCCGTCGATCATTTGCGCCGTCAGCCCCACACCCATGAAAAACAGGAGCTTGCTGGTGAAAATGTCCTGCACCGACTTCGCGATCCGCGTTTGCGCATCGTGCGAAATGCCGTAGTGATACGTGAACCACAGGCCGGCCGCCACCGCCAGGATAGACAGCCCGATCGTCACCCAGATCCAGTAACTCTTTTTATTGTCCTCGTTCACGAGGTCTATGAGCACTTTCTGGGTGGCATCGGTAGCTACACGCTGTTCCGCCTTATCGATCACCTCATTATGCGACATGACTAATTATTAATTAAGTCTACAGGAATTGTGGACTAAAAATAGAAGTAATCCACGGTTTATCCAAATATTTCTGTCCTTAATTCAAAAAAAGGCGGAGGCCGCTAAGCGCCTCCGCCGGACAGGTTGGTTTTTGTGTAACAGGGTTTCCAATAGTATGGTTAAGCGGCCGCAGCGGGCTGCGGCGCGCCTTCAGTTATTTGGTCAGCAAGCCTTCGATGGTGAAGGATGCATAGTACAATGCGCCGATGGTAGGGCCCGCCGCGTATTGGATATAGCGGTGGTTGAACAGGTTGGAACCGCCCACCTTGATGGTGGTTTTCGCCTTGGGAATGCGATAGTTCACCTGTGCGTCTACGGTGCTGAACGCCGGCACGTCGCCGTTGGCCAGCGGGCTTTCCCAATAGAACGTGTTCTGCCAGCGCCACACCACGTTGAAGCCGAAATTCTTCAGCAGCTCGCGGTTGCCGAAGCTGATATTGCTCACCCAGTCGGGCGTGTTGAACCCGGTGGCGAACACGTCTTTTTCCTTGTTGTCGACGATGTCGTTGTAGTTCAGGTTACCCGCCACGGTCCATTTCTTGTAGAAATTGTACGTCAAACCCAGCGATGCGCCGTAGTTGTCGTAGGTATTCTTGGCGTTGGTATACACCCGGTAGCGGGTTTGCTTGCTGCGGTTGGCGGCGAGCATGTCGAGCACGGAAGCGTCCGTCCCTACTTTATCCGTTGCGGGCACCGCTACTTCCACCTGGCCGAGGAAGCCGTCGTACCGGTTGTAATACGCATCCGCGTCAACCACGAATTTATTGCCGAGCAGCACGCTGCGGTACCCTACTTCGAAGGAGTTGATCCGCTCGGGGCGGGTAGGGCTGAGCGCGGTGATATCCAGCAGGGCCTTGTTTTTCAGGGCGGCGTCGTTGGCGGAAAGCCCGTCGGCCACGTCTTTGTTCACGGCATTATTGAAGTTGTTCACGGAGGCGAGGGTGTAGGAATTCTCCAGGTATCCCAATCCATCGTTGATGTAGGAAAGGCCGCCCACACGGCGCACGTTGCCGTTGTTTACGAACGAAAGTGCTTCGAACAGCGCGGGGAAGCGGAAGCCGTTCTGCCAGCTGGCGCGGAAGTTATGTTTCTGCGCAAGGGTGTAAACGGCCGCCAGGCGCGGGTTGATCTTGGGGTCGAACTCGGGGTTGTAATCCACGCGGATGGAGCCTACCAGCTTCAGTTTGTCTTCGAAGAAAGTTTTGCTCACCTGCGCGAAGCCGCCGAATTTCTTGTAGTGGACGTTCTTCCCGCCCGGAGTGGTCCTTTCTTTCACGGGCTTGGTGAAGTCGACGAAGTTATTGCCGTCGGGGATCACTTCATACAGCCTGCCGTCTGTTCCCACCAGCAGGTTGAAGAGTTTTACGTGGCGGCTAAGGTCCCACTGGGCATCTACGTGATACACGCGGCTATGCTGATCGAGCCAGGCGCCGCCGGTGGCGGGCGCTCCGGCAACCGCGGCGGCGTGGTCCCAGTTGTTGATGCCGATGATGGTTTGTTTCAGGGCGTCGAACTCAGGCGTTCCGGGCTGAACGCGGCCCTGGTCGGCGGTTGAGCGCGCGCGGCGCATGGCTTCGGCGAGCTCGGTGCCGGCGTTGATTTCCGACTGGAGTTTGGCTTTGAAGGCGTCTCTCCAGGCGTTGTTGCTTTTATTGGTAAGGTCGAGGTTGTCGGTCAGGGGTTTGAGGTTATAGGAATTACCGGTATTTTCCAGCATCACATATCCGCGAACGAAATAATCCGCGCCGCGCAGTTCGAGTTTGTGGTTCTGCACTTTCACACCGTCCAGCTGGATTTTGTTCCCGCGCTGGAAGAGGCCGTCCATTTCACCGAAACGGTAAGTATAGCTCAGTTCCGCCTTCGGCGTGATGCGCCAGTACAGGCCCAGGTCGGCTTTGATATTTTCGACCGTGGGGTTTACGAGGTCTTTTTCCCAATAACCCGTGCGACGAACGTTGAAAGTTTCGTTCTTGCCGTTCAGCGTCACGCCTACGGAAACGTTGTTGTTGTTCTCGTCGCCGTATTTGTTCCAGGCGTCGTAAGCGGGATTGTTGGCAGCGCCGTTGAGCGCGGGGAAGCGGCTGTTGGCGGCGGCGTTCTGGTCTTTGGCGGTGCTGGCGCGCCAGTCGGTACCGCGGAGGTAGCTGACGTTCACCTTGAACGCGACCTTATCTTTCCAGGCGTGGGCGTAGCGGATAGCGGTTTCGGTGAGCACGCTGGGGTCGTAATCGATACCGTCTACGTGGTTCACGCCGATTTTCTGGTAAACGCTGAGGCCTTTATATAAGAAAGGGCTTTTTGTCTGCAGGTTGGCCATGCCGTTGATGGCGTTCATGCCATACAAAGCGGAAGCCGCGCCGGGCGTGATTTCCACGCTCTGGATGTCGAGCTCGGTGGGGCCGATGGCGTTGCCAAGAGGCACGCCGAGGGTGGCGGCCTGCATGTCTACACCGTCTACCAGTTGCATGAAGCGGAAGTTATTGGGGATGTTGAAGCCCCGGGTATTGGGAACTTTAAACGTGAGGCTGGATGTGGTCATCTGTACGCCTTTCACGTTTTCGAGGGCATCATAGAAGCTGGGGGCGGGCGATTCCTTGATGGCGCGGATATCGAGTTTTTCGATGGCCACGGGCGATTTGAGGGCTTCTTCCTCTACGCGCGATGCGGTTACCACTACCTCCTTGCCCAGGAGGGTTTGGGTGGCCAGGCCGATGTCGAGCCGGGAACCGGTGCCGGTTACTTCGAATTCCTGCGACTGGAAGCCGAGGCTGGAGAACACGAGCGTAAAGGGGAATTTTAGGCGGGATTTCAGGACGAAGTTCCCGCTATTGTCAGTAGTGGTGCCGGCGATAGTGCCTTTTACCTGTATGCTGACGCCGGGAATGGCCTCGCCGGTGGTCTGGTCTTTTACCTTACCGGAAATCTGCACGATGTTGCTTTCCTGGCCGCTGGCGAAAAGCGCAACCAGCAGCAGGGGCAAGGCGAACAGGAGTCGGAGGCGATTGTAAACTGTTTTCATATAGTTTTTGGCTTGATAAATACTATTAGTCTATAGGAATTGTAGACAAAATTAGATGGGAAATCGGAATTTTGCAAGAAAGGAGGGGAAGAATTTTTTAAATCGGCCATGGTAAAGGGTTTCAGGATGGGCCCGCCGCGTCCGCCCCGCAGCCGGCGGGCCCTGGGGCTACCGTTGCTGCGCCTGGACCGCATCCGCCGGGAAGCAATTCCCCCCGAAACGGCAAGAAAAAAGGCCGCATCCCGGAGGAGCGGCCTTTGAAATATGTAATGCACGGATAATTTATGCTACGGTATCGTCCAGCGCGGGTTGCGTTCCGACCGGCTTTTGATTCTCGTCGCCCGGTTTGTGGAGGAATCGCTTCTGGAAGATGAGGATCGCGATCACGCCCACAGAAATAGCGGCATCGGCGATGTTGAAGATCGGACGGAAGAAAATGAAATGCTCGCCGCCCCAGAACGGCATCCACTCCGGGAAATTACCGCTGAACAGGGGGAAATAGAGCATATCCACTACGTTCCCGTGCAGGAAAGTGCCATATCCGCCGCCTTCGGGAAGGAACTGCGCTACCGTCATATCCGTGCTGTCGGAAAAGATAAGTCCGTAAAACATACTGTCGATCAGGTTGCCCGCAGCGCCCGCCAGG
This sequence comes from Chitinophaga sp. NPDC101104, assembly GCF_050277495.1. Taxonomy (NCBI): domain Bacteria; kingdom Pseudomonadati; phylum Bacteroidota; class Chitinophagia; order Chitinophagales; family Chitinophagaceae; genus Chitinophaga; species Chitinophaga sp. NPDC101104. The sequence goes on from NZ_JBNNSF010000003.1 coordinate 52,965, forward strand.
ATCAGCGCGCCGCAAACGAGCAGGCCGTTATGGTATTTCTCGCGCACGAGCCGCTTCATATAAAAGAAGCCCACGATCACGGCGATGAGCCGGAACATGGTGAGGGCGATCTTTCCGAATTCGCCGCCGAACTTCAGGCCATATGCCATCCCTTCATTTTCAATGAAATGAATCTGGAACCAGCTCCCGAATATGGGGAAACTCTCGTTCAGCGCCATATTCGTCTTGATCCAAAACTTCAAAACCTGGTCTATGAAAAGGATCCCGATCACGATCCATACAATGTGACGATACTTCAAAACTTCAAATTTTTCCAAAAATAATGTATTATTTCAAAGTTGCCCCCCTCCACTGCTATTCCTGGAAATAAACCCGTTTCACGCGCTGGGAAATTCCGGTCAGGATCTCGTAAGGTATGGTGCCGGCCCATTTCGCCACGTCTTCCACGGGCAGGCCTTCTCCGAACACGATCACTTCGTCGCCCTCCGCAACATCGGGGATGCCGGTTACGTCGAGCATGAGCATGTCCATCGCAATAACGCCGGCCACAGGGGCCAGTTTCCCGCGGATGAGCATTTTCCCGTTCCCGTTGCCCAGGGCGCGCATATATCCGTCTGCGTACCCGATGCGCACGGTAGCGATGAGCGAGGGCACTTTGGCCTGCCAGGTGGCGCCGTAGCCGACGGTGTCGCCTTTGGGAATGCGCTTCACCTGTGCCACGGTGGATTTCAGGGTGCTGACATTTCGCAGTTTGTCCTGGAAATCATGGGCGCTGTCTACCCCATACATCCCGATCCCGAGCCTTACCATATCCAGCTGCATCTCCGGCAGGCGGTGGATGGCCGCGCTGTTGGCGATGTGGCGGATGACGGGGTACCCCAGCTGCTGCTGAAGCGCCTTGCTCATTTTCTGGAACCGGTTGAACTGCATATTGGTGAAATCGTCTTTCTTCGGGTCTTCGCTGGCGGCGAAGTGGCTGAAGATGGACTGTACCCTGAAAAGCCCTTCGGCATTGAGCCGCAGCGCCAGCGCGGGGATGTCTTGCTGCTCGAAGCCCAGGCGGTGCATGCCCGTGTCCAGCTTGATGTGCACGGGGTAATTGGATTTATTCGCATAGCGGACGGATTCCTCGAACAATTCCAGCAGGTGCATGGAATACAGTTCGGGCTCCAGGTTCCATTGTAAAATGGCGTCGAAGCTGCTGGGCTCGGGGTTCATCACCATGATGGGCAGCGTGATGCCGGCGCGGCGAAGCTCCACGCCTTCGTCGGCATACGCCACGGCCAGGTAATCGATGCCGTGGAACTGCAGCAGGTTGGCGATCTCGAAGCTGCCGCTCCCGTAGGCGAAGGCTTTCACCATGGCCATGAGCTTGGTGCCGGGCTTGAGGATCGACTGGTACGCTTTCACGTTGTGCGCCAGCGCGGTAAGATTGATCTCGAGGATGGTTTGATGGGCTTTTTGCTCCAGCAGTTTACCGATCCGCTCGAACTGGAATACGCGGGCGCCTTTCACGAGGATGGACTCGTTCTGGAAATCCGCGGTGTTCACCTGCTGGAGGAATTCTTCGGTGCTGGCGTAAAACTCGCTCTTCACCCGCGCGAAGCTTTTCTTCTCGCGCGAGATATTCTTCCCGATGCCGATAAGCTTGCTGATGCCTTTGCTTTCCAGCATGCCGGCCACTTCTTCGTACAGCGAGCCTTCGCTTTTCCCGGATTGCAGGATATCGCTCAGGATGACCGTTTTGGTAGGATGCTGGCGCTGCTGCTGGAGGAATTCCAGGGCAATGGCGAGCGATCCGAGGTCGGAATTGTAGCTGTCGTTGATGATGGAGCAGTTATTGATGCCCTGCTTCATTTCCAGCCGCATGGCGATGTTGCCGAGATGGTCCATCCGCTCCTGGATGGTTTCCTGTGGCTTGCCCAGGTACAGCATGAGCGCCCAGCAATGGATGGCGTTTTCGATGGAGCCCTCGTCCACAAAAGGAATGCGGATGAAGACCGGCTCCGATTTGTACAGCGCATCGATGCGGGTGTGGTTATCGTTCTTGTCGACCGAAATGATCCGGAGATCGGCGTCCGTCTTGCGGCTCCAGGTAAGGAGCTGCAGGGCGTTGTCGATCTCGCGTTTGCCCACGAGGTTATGGAAATTGTTGACGCACTCGTTGAGCGCGAGGTAATCCTTGCAATAGATCAGCACATCGCTGCGGGTGAACAGCACGAGCTTTTCGTTCACTTTCTGGCGGATGTTGAGGAAGCCTTCGTTATGGGCTTCGCCGATATTGGTGAAAATGCCGATGGTGGGGCGGATGATCTTTTCGAGGTTCACCATTTCGCCGGGCTGTGAAATGCCGGCCTCGAAAATGGCGAGGTCGTTCTCGGGTTTCATCTGCCAGACAGACAAGGGCACGCCGATCTGCGAGTTGTAGCTTTTCGGGCTGCGGACGATGTTGTTGTCTTTTTCCAGCAGCTGGTACAGCCATTCCTTGACGATGGTTTTCCCGTTGCTGCCGGTGATGCCGATCACGGGAATGTGGAACTGCTGGCGGTGCCATGCCACGAGGGTGTGGAGCGCCTGCAGGGTGTTTTTCACTAAAATGATGTTCGCTTTCGGGTAGAGGCCCTGGGCGATGGGCTCGCTGACCACGAAATTGCTGACGCCTTTTTTGTACAGATCATCGATGTACTGATGCGCATTGCGGCGCTCGCTCACAAGGGGAATGAACAAGGATGTTTCGGCAACAAGCAATTTCCGGCTGTCCAGCAAAATGTGTTCGATCTCCGGATGCCCGGTCTGTTGCAACAATTCTCCCTTCAGGATCTTACTGATACTCTCTGCTGTATACAATGTTATATGGTTTTAATCGAAAAGCGCCCGCAGACTCTCATGTACGGGCGCTTTCAGTTCGGATCAACTAACTCTCTTCGGACTCGGTCGGTTTAACCGGTAATTTCTTGTCGAACAGTATGGAATACACGATGGAACCCGCCAGGCAAAGCACGATCACTACGAGCGATACCCAGACAGGAAGCTTGAAATGCCAGATTTCCGCCAGCATTTTCAGACCGATGAATACCAGCACGATGGCGATGCCCTGCTGCAGGTAATCGAACTTGTCTACCGCACCTCTCAGCAAGAAGAAGAGGGAACGAAGGCCAAGCACGGCGAAAATGTTGGATGTATATACCACAAGCGGTTCTTTTGAAATAGCGAATACGGCCGGAATGGAATCCAGCGCGAACACGATGTCGGTAAACGCCAGCATCACCACTACCACGGTCAGCGTCGTGAAATACACTTTGCCGTTCTGCTTGATGGTGAACTTGTCTACATTCGGCTGATTGGAGATCCGCAGGTACTTCTGCATGATGCGGTACGCGAAATTCTCCTCCGGCTTGAACTCTTCGTGCTGGTCTACCATGAACATCTTGACGCCGGTATATACAAGGAACGCGCCGAAAATGTACAGGATCCAGCCGAACTGGGCGATGAGGGCCACGCCCACGGTAATGAAAATGGCGCGGAACACGATAGCCATGAGGATACCGATGAGCAACACCCGCGCATAACTGGTTTCCTTGATCTTGAAAAACCCGAATATGAGAATGAAAACGAAAATATTGTCGATGGATAGCGACCACTCCATCAGGTAGGCGCTCATGAATTCGACGGCGAGCCTGGAGCCGTCTTCGTACCAGATAAATGCACAGAAGCCCATAGACAGCGCCACCCAGAAACAGGTTTGGAGGAGCGCCTTTTTGATGGACATTACTTCACCTTTTTTACTTAATAACCCCAGGTCGAAGATCAGGGCCAGAACGATCACAATCCCGAAAACTGCATACGTCCATTGTTGCGGTGTCATGTAAAGCGGAAAAATTTAATGAATGGCAAAGATAATGGATTCCGGCAGCTTTTATCTGGCATACTTGCGCTGCCTGAAGTACTGGAACGCCATGGCAAACAGCAATACGGCCCCGATGGGCACGGCAAATGCGAGGACCTGCCATTTCGTTTTATCGCGGCGCACCTTTTCACCGTCCAGCAGCCTGAGCGTCAGCTCCTTGTTGCGCGTTTCCATGACGGGGCTCTTGCTGGCCAGGTAATCCATCCCGTTGAGGAAAAATTCTTTATTGGCGAACTGGTAATCCGGGTTGAACTCGTTAACCCCCATTTGCAGCGGGCCGCTTTTCCGCGTCACCGCATTCAGCACCAGGTCTGCATCCCCCGCCACGATCATCCTGCCCGCGGTATCCGCTTCCGGCCGGAAAGGCCTGTGGGCCGAGGTTTCCCACTGCCGCTGCCCCTCCGCGCCGATCCGGTGGCGGAACAGCGACGAAAAACGCCCCTCCAGCAACACGGCCACCGGAACGTTCCGCATCCTGAACTCCCGCGGATTGGGCTGCTGCTGCACGCTTTCGAGCGTGATCTGCACAGGGCTGCGCACCAGCCGGCTATGTTCCGACGAAGTGAGCAGTACGGTTTTATGGATGTCTCCTCCCGCCATCGTGTCCACCGATCCCGCAAAGCGGCTCATCACCAGGTCCAGGTTTTTGACGATGGAATGGCCGTTGGTGGAATTGAGCAAAGGAAAATAAGGGAACGGCACGGGCTGGATCTGCGGTTTGTCGCCGATGTTGCCCACCACGAGCGGGATAATGTCTGCCCGGAGGTCCTGGATAAGATCGGGGTTCACCCGCGCGCCGTATTTGAACAGCAGGTCTTCCAGCTGCAGATTGCGGTCGAACGCCACGAAATCGCGCCCGCGCAGACTGTCGGTCGAAGCAGTCAGGTTGTCGAGGAACCAGGCGATGTTGCCGCCCTGCATCACGTATTGGTCGATCTTCAGTTTGTCGGCGTCGGTAAACGTCTGCGTAGGGCGGACGAACAGCAGCGCGTCGAACTCGTCGGGGATCGCAGGCGTGGTGGCGAGGTTGACGGTATCCACTTCATACAGTTCATGCAGCGTTTTCAGCGCATCGTAGACTTCGGGGCCTTCCGGTTCGCCGTGGCCGAGCATGTAGCCTACGAGCGGACGATGGTTTTGCTGCAACTGGTAAATGGCGTTGGCGAATTTGTATTCGAGGAGGGCTTCGGAGCTGTTGAGCGCCTGCATGGGGTCCATGCCGCCCTGGCTTTTCAGGAGGTTGACGGCCGTTTCGCGGTCTTTGTATTTGATGATGGCGCCGGGGAAGATGAGCTTCTCGGCATAGGAATCCTTCCCATCGTCCTGCACCTGCAGGTTAAATGGCAGGATGCCCCGCGCCATGAGCGTATCCTGGAAAGCGGCGCGCATGGAATCGGGGAGGTCGGAGCCGGGATTGAGGAAACTGAAGCGGACGTTGTTCCCGCCGAACTGCTGGAATTCCTCGAGCAGCTCACGCGTGGCGTTAGACAGCTGGCGGAAGCCGGCGGGATATTTCCCCTTGAGATATACTTCGATCTGAACGGGCGCGTCGAGCCGGCGGAGGAGATCGCGGGTGGAAGGGGCGAGGGTATAGCGTTTCTCGGCGGTGAGGTCGAACCGGGTATGGAAGAACCCTGCCGCCACGTTAATGGCCACGATCACGGCCAGGAGCCCCAGCGTCCGTTTCAGGTATTGTTTTCGTTTGTCCTTTCTCGTTAGTTCCATAATCAACCCTGCCAGATTTTCCTTTCCAGCGATATTTTGGTAAGATATAACATCAGTCCGGCCACACTGGCGAAATACACGAGGTCGCGCGTGTCTATCACGCCGCGGCTGATGGAAGTATAATGATAGCGGATGCCGGCCATGGCGAGATAATAATCCGCCCCGCCTTCGAACACCGCCAGTTTGCTGAGGGCGTCGAACCCGGTGTAGAGGATGTAACAGGTGAAGATGGCGACCAGGAAGGCGACCACGGCGTTAGCGGTGACAGACGACGCCCAGAGCCCGATGGCGGTAAACACGCCCCCCAGCAGGAAAAGCCCCAGGTAAGACCCCAGGATACTGCCGGTATCGGGCCCGTTTCCCGCCGCGGCCAGCTGCGAAATGGCGAGGTAATACACGGCCGTGGGCACGAGCGCAATGGCCACGATGAGCAGACAGGCCCAGTATTTCCCCCAAACGATCTGCCAGGGCGTCACCGGCTTGGTGCTCAGCAGCTCCATGGTGCCGCTGCGGTACTCGTCCGATAAACTGCGCATGGTGATGGCGGGTATCAGCAACAGGAAAATCATGGGCGCCAGCTCGAAAAGCCCGTCCAGGTCGGCGTACCCGGCCTCGAGGAGGCTCGTGTCCCGGAAAATGAACAGGAACAGTCCGTTGGCGAGCAGGAACAAAACGATGGCTACATACCCCGTGATACTGCTGAAAAATTGGTGGATGTCTTTCTTGAAAATGGCATACATGACGGAAGCAAATATAATTCAATTACGTTTCCACAATATTTGAATTTTTAATCATCCGTAAACGATTCAATAAAAAAGCCGTCCGGTTACTGTGGACCGGACGGCTGGAAGTGCGGATGTGTTGGCCGAAACCTTACACGGCGAAGCTGTCGCCGCAGGCGCAGGTGCGGGAAGCGTTGGGGTTGTTGAAGTAAAACCCTTTCCCGTTGAGCCCTTCGGAGAATTCGAGGACGGTATTGCAGAGGTACAGGAAGCTTTTCAGGTCTGTCACCACTTTAATGCCTTTATCTTCGAAAACCTGGTCTTTCGGCTTGGTTTCATTGTCGAAATCGAGTTTATAGCTGAGGCCGGAGCATCCTCCGCCCACAACGGACACGCGCAGGAAGTAATCCTCGCCCAGGGTCCCTTCGGCCCGGAGCGCATCCACTTTTTGCTTGGCTTTATCACTGATATAGATCATCTTATCCGTATTTACTGGTTATATATTGCGTGCAACGAGCGCACGGTATTGTTGACTGTCTCGATGGCACGGTCTACGTCCGATTCGGTCGTAAACCTTCCTAATCCAAACCTGAGCGAAGAATGTGCCAGTTCTTCGGGTACCCCCATCGCTATCAGCACATGGCTGGGCTCGGGATTGGCGGAAGTGCATGCCGAGCCCGAAGATACGGCTATTTCCCGGGTTACCCCGCGCAGGAGGTCGGCCCCCCGTACGTCTGGGAATTGCAGGTTGCTGACGTGCGGCAGCCTGGGGGCGCCCTGGCCGTTCACCCGGGCACCGGTTTTTTCGATGAGCGCTTTTTCCAGCCTGTCGCGGAGCGCCGCCAGCCGGAGGGCTTCGCCTGCCATTTCGTCGGCCGCAATGGCGCAGGCCTTGCCCAGTCCCACGATCCCCGGTACGTTCAGGGTACCGGAACGCATGCCGCGCTCGTGTCCGCCGCCGTCCATCTGCGCCGCCAGCCGCACGCGCGGCGACCTGCGGCGGACGAACAGCGCGCCCGCGCCCTTGGGGCCGTACAGCTTGTGGGCCGAAAGCGCCAGCATCCCGATGCCTTCGCCGGTGGCGTCCAGGGGGATTTTGCCTGCGGCCTGCGTGGCATCCGTCAGCAACAGCACCCCGTGTTCCGCCAGGATCCCGGAAATATCGGCGATGGGCTGGATAACGCCCGTTTCATTGTTGGCGTAGAGCACGGCCGCCATCACCGTGTCTGGCCGGATGGCGGCTTTGAGGTCGTCCGGGTGTAAGATGCCGCGGCCGTCCACCGGCAGGTAGGTAACTTCCGCACCGAGTTTTTCAAGGTGGCGGCAGGTGTCGAGCACGGCTTTATGCTCGGTTTGCAGGGTGATGAAGTGTTTCCCTTTTACGGCATATGCTTCGGCAGCGCCTTTGAGGGCCAGGTTGAGGGCCTCGGTGGCGCCGGAGGTGAACACGATTTCCTGGGGCTCGGCACCGATGAGCGCGGCCACTTCCTCGCGCGCCTGCTGTACCGCTTCTTCGGCCGTCCATCCCCAGGCATGCGCGCGGGAGGCGGCATTGCCGAAATGGGTGGTGAAGTAAGGCAGCATGGCTTCCAGTACCCGCGGGTCGCAGGGCGTGGTGGCGTTGTTGTCGAGGTAAACGGGCATTGTCTGCATCTATGCAAAATTACGGTTTAAGTTCTACTTTTACCCGGAACCGCCCGGGCCGCGGGTAACCGCAGGGTCATCTTTCCGGGCATTAAATCATACACCTATATGTTAAAAGTTGAGCACATCGGCATCGCCGTGAAATCGCTGGCCGTTTCCGTTCCCCTGTTCGAAAAACTGCTGAACGCGGAATGCTACAAAACCGAGGAAATCGCCTCCGAAGGCGTGTCTACCGCGTTCTTCCGCCAGGGCGAAACAAAGATCGAGCTGCTGGAAGCGCTCTCTCCCGCCAGCCCCGTCGCCAGATTCCTCGAAAAAAAAGGCGAAGGCGTGCATCACCTGGCTTTTGAAGTGAAAGACATCCGCGCCGAAATGGCCCGGTTGCAAAACGAAGGCTTCGAGCTGCTGTCTGCCGAGCCCAAACCGGGAGCAGATAACAAACTCGTATGTTTTCTTCATCCCAAAAGCACGAATGGCGTGCTGGTGGAGTTAACGCAGGAACGGACCGAATAGAAGGAAATCAGCCTGTTATAAAAAAAGCGCGAAAAAAAATGTCGGTATTTAAACCTTTTATTTAGTCGCGCGTTGATAATGGTATAACACAGCGTAAATGCAAGCCGCTCAGGCTTCATCACAATACTCTAAAGTTGGCATAGGTTATGAAAACCTGTGGGTTTTTTAACTCGCAGGTTTCTTTTTTTACAGCATCCGTGAACGATTCCGGGTGTTTTGCCCGGGTAGCCGGCTTCGGTAGAAATCCCGGCCGCCGTTGCGTCGCACACTTCGGCATTCGCAGGGAATGGAGGAATAGTGTAGGGATTACATTAAATTCCGTTTCCCGTTAAAAAAGATATTATTTATGGCCCGTCCGGTTTTTATCGCCCTGATGTTTTTCCTGCTAACGGGAACGACTGTAGCAGCCCAGCAGCGTATGATGGTGCGCGTCGCCGAACTCGAAATCGATTCCCTTTCTTTACCGGCTTACAAGACGCTCCTCGCAGAAGAAGCGGCCGCCTCCATAAAACTGGAGCCGGGCGTTATCGCCATTTTCCCGATGTTCGACAAGGCGCGGCCCGCGCAGGTGCGGATATTGGAAATCTACGCCAGCCGCGAAGCATATGAAAGCCATCTAAAAACGGCGCATTTCATCAAATACAAAACGGCCACCGCGAAGATGGTGAAATCTTTGCGGCTGCCGGATATGGAGGCCATCGATCCGGCCGCTATGGCGGAAATGTTCAGGAAGCTGCCCGCGGGGAAGTAAACTCAGTTCACTACTTTTTCCATCCCCACGCTCCGTGAGCCTTTTACGAGGATGTGGGTGTCCTGGAACTGTTGCTGTTCCAGCCAGGTGCGGGCTTCATCGGCCGTTTCGAACCAGATGTAGGGGTGCTGGGTTTTGGAGAACTCCTTTCCCACGAGCACAACGGCTTTCCAGTGGCTCAGCTGGAGAAGGTCGGCCAGTGCCTGGTGTTCCTTTTCGCTGTCGGGCCCCAGTTCCTTCATGGCGCCGAGGAGGAGCACTTTCTGCTTCGCATCGAGCCCCGCGAAGTTTTCCACGGCGGCTTTCATGCTGGAGGGATTGGCGTTGTAAGCGTCCATCACGAAGGTGTTGGCGCCTTTTTTCATTACTTGTGAGCGGTTGTTGGAGGGAGCGTAGGCTTCCAGTGCGGCGCGCAGTTTTTCCGGCGGCACCTTGAAATGGAGCCCCGCGGCGATGGCGGCCATGACGTTCGGGAAGTTGTAAGCGCCCACGAGCTGGGTGCGCACATGCCCCGCGCCCACGGATTCCAGCTCCAGCAGGGCGGTCCCGGGGAAGGGGGCGCCGGCGTAATCGGCCGGATCGTGACCATAGGTGATCACCGTGCCGATGCCTTTGCTCATCTCCACGAGGTAGGGATAATCCTTGCAGACGAACACCGTTCCGCCGTTTTCGCGGAGGTAATCGTACAGCTCGCCCTTGGCCAGGCGCACGCCTTCCTCGCTGCCGAACCCTTCCAGGTGGGCCTTTCCGATGTTGGTGATGATCCCGTGCGTAGGCTCCGCCACTTTGCAATATGCGGCGATCTCGTGCCGGTGGTTGGCGCCCATTTCGATCACGGCCATCTCCGCGTCCATGGGGATGCGCAGCAGCGTCAGCGGCACGCCGATATGGTTGTTGAGGTTGCCTTCGGTGGCATATGTACGGTATGCGGCGCCCAGTGCGGTGCGGAGCATTTCTTTCGTAGTGGTTTTGCCGTTAGTGCCGGTAATGGCGATGAACGGAATGTTGAACTGCCGGCGGTGATGCCTCGCCAAAGCCTGCAGGGCCGCCAGCGCATCGTCCACCAGCATCATCTTTTCCGGCTGGGTGAAAAACGCGGGATCGTCGACCACCGCGAAGCTGGCGCGGGATGCCAGGGCCGCATCGGCATACTGGTTACCGTTGAAGTTAGGCCCGCGCAGGGCAAAGAAGATATCGCCGGCCTTGAGCTGGCGCGTGTCGGTTTGCACGGAAGGGTGCTGGCGGTAGATGGTATATAGCTGTTCGATATTCACGTGTTGCTGATTTGCGTACAAAAATAAGGAATGATGGCCCTCATTTTCTTTATTATCTTTCGCAGGCAACCTATGAAGGCCCGAACCCGTAATTAACGCTATGCAAACCCGTCAACTTATGCGCAAACGCAGGAAACATTTATGGACGATGCCGGCACTGCTGGCCCTGTGCATCCTGGCCGCCTGTACGTCTGAACAGGCGCCGGAGCCCGCTACCAGCGCCGATTGCTCCACCGTGAACGTCACCACCGCCCGGATGTACGAGATCGTTCAGCAAAATTGCACCAACCGCAACTGCCATCCCGGCACCGGATCGCCGCTGAACGCCGATTTTTCCACACCGGCCAAACTGAAAAGCTACATTTCCGCCAACGGCGCATCGTGGACGTTCCGCGTTACCGGCACCGGTGCCGATATGCCGCAAAGCCAGGGCTATCCCCCGCTGCCGAAAGCCGTGCGCGATTCCATCGCCTGCTGGGTAAACAAGGGAATGCCGGATTGATCCACCAAAACAGCCAAGCATGAAACGCATTTTCATCACCATCGCTTTCCTCGGTCTCGCCATATCGGCGGCAGCGCAGGATGTACAGTCGTGCCGCTCGGTGCGCCTCCGTTTCTTCTCCAGCGCACCGCTGGAAGACATCGAGGCCGTGAGCACCCTGGGCGTATCGGCCATCAATCCCGCCACGCGCGCCATTTATTTCAAAGTGCCCATCAACTCGTTCCAATTCAAAAAGAAACTGATGCAGGAGCACTTCAACGAGAATTACCTCGAAAGCGACAAATATCCCTACACCGAATTCAAAGGAAAGGTCCTCGGCACTACAGACCTCACCAAAGACGGCACCTGGCCCGTGGAAGCGGAGGGCGACCTCCAGATCCACGGCGTCACCAAACCCTACCGCGTGACCGGCACCATCACGGTTACGGGCGGTAACCTGGCCGCCGAGGCGAAGTTCAACGTCCGGGTGGCCGATCATAACATCAAAATCCCGAGCCTGGTGGTAAAAAATATCGCGGAAGTGGTGGAAGTGACCATGAGCGCGCAATATCAACCGGCCGTCAAACCTTAATCCAAAAAGCTTCAAACCAGCGAATATGTTGCATCTCCGCTTGATCACCGCCCTTCTGCTCACGGCCCCGGCGGCCATGGCGCAAGACGATCTGGGCGCTATTTTCGGGAAGGACTCCGTCCGCCGCGATCCCGTGACTTCCACATTCAAAAGCACCCGCATCATCAACGGGCAGTCGAACGAAACCCTGGCCAAAGGCGACCTCGACTTCCGGGTGGCGCACCGTTTCGGGGATATCGGCGGCTCCGGCGGCGGCTCGTCCACCTTTTTCGGGCTCGATAACTCTACAGACATCCGCATCGCCTTCGAATACGGCATTACCGACCGCCTCACGGCCGGACTGAGCCGTTCCAAGGGCAGCGGCAACTTTTCACAGATGTGGGAGGTTTTGGGCAAATTCAAGCTGCTGCAGCAAACGCACGACAACCGCGTGCCGGTCGGCATTACGCTGTTCGCCAACGCGGTGGTGTCTTCCATGAAAAGCAGTCCGGACAAGGCCGATCCCAATTATTTCGACAAATTCTCCGACCGGGGGAGTGCTGTGGCCCAGGTGGTGATTTCCCGGAAGTTCGGGGAAATGGTGAGCCTGGCGCTGTTGCCCTCGTTCGTGCATCGTAACCGTGTGGGTTTCAAGGACATGAACAATATGTTCGCCATGGGGTTGGGCGGCAGGCTGCGGTTCAGCAAGCGCGTGGCGCTGGTGGCCGATTACTTTTATTCGTTCCGCGACGGGGAAAGCAAGGATTATTACGAGTCCCGCGGCACGAAGTTCTACAACTCGCTGGGCGTGGGCGTGGAGATCGAAACGGGCGGGCACGTGTTCCACCTGAATTTCACGAATGCCACGGCTATCCTGGAAAACCAGTTCATCCCGGAAACGGTGAGCACCTGGACGCATGGACAATTCCGCTGGGGCTTCAATATTTCGCGCCGGTTCTCGCTGGGCGGGCATTAAGGCCGTTAATGGGAAGTGAATGGGTACGATTGTGCTGTTTTTGGCCCGAAGCCGTTAAATTGCGGATATGTCAACATTGAAATGCCGTATCCGGGAAGGTTCCATGGTGGCGCGGATAGCCGCCTGGAAGATGGGTTCCGGCAATATCGCGATCGTTTTCGGGAACGTCATTCACCTGCATGGGGTAAGCCGGGAGCGGTTCCTGGCCAATACGGCGTGGGTACGGCATGAAGTGCGGCACGTGCGCCAGTACCGGGAGGCCGGCTTCTGGCGGTTCCTGTGGCGCTATGTGCGCGACTGGCGCCGGTATGGCTATTACAACATCCCCTACGAAAAGGACGCCCGGCTGGCGGAAGCCAATCCGCGGGAGCTGGAAGGGGTGGAGATACGATAAAGATTCGTTAAAACGAAGGGGGTGGGGATAAAAAATGTTGCAACGCGGTTATTTTCCTTATTTTTACGGTAAAGGCTGATTAATATGGTTAAGAAGGTCACAGAGGGAATCACGATAAGCGTGGAAACGTTTTACCAGCCGGATTACTCCAATCCGATCGGCAGTGAGTTCATGTTCGCTTACCGTATCACCATCGAAAATAACAATACCTTCCCCATCAAACTGTTGCGCCGCCATTGGTATATCATCGATTCCAACGGCTCGCACCGCGAAGTGGAAGGGGAAGGCGTGGTAGGTGTGCAACCGCTGCTCGCGCCGGGCGAAAGCTATCAATATGTTTCCGGCTCCAATCTCCGCACGGAAATCGGTAAAATGTACGGCACGTACCAAATGGAAAACCAGCTGAACAAGAAGCTCTTCGATGTGAAGATCCCCGAGTTTCAGATGGTGGTGCCATTCAAAATGAACTAGGGCCGGTATTTGGCCCCGTTGAAGATGAGCATCGCGTCCTGCGTGCCCATGAGTTTTTCCAATGTATATTCCGGATGGCGCTCCATGAATGCCCGTACGATCCTGTACCCGGTAAACGCGCCTATTTTACCCGGCGCCTCGGCTGGCATGCCCTGGGTCGACGGCCCGTCGCCGATATAGCGTGCGATCGTTTGTCCTTCACGGTTATACAGTAATTTGTTCTCCACGAAATATTGCCAGATCATCTGCTCGTTTTCTTCACAGAATTTCATTTGCCCGCTCGTGTAGCCCATGCGGATGTGCGCGTCCGTTTCCGGCAGCACCTGCTCCAGGAAATATTGCTGCTTGCCGAGGTAAATCAGTTGCTCGGCCAGGGTAGCGCCTTCACGGGGCGCGTCCAGCTGCTGGTACAGCACGGTCATGACGTTGACGGGTATGTTTTCGGGGGTGAAGCGGCGGACCATATATTCCGGCATGTCGGGCACCAGCTTGTACACGTTGAAATCCGCGCCCATATACATGTCCAGCCCGATACCCAGTACGGAATCTATCGTAACGGCACCGAAATTATTGACGGCGGAAATGAACGTGAGCACCTGGGGCGCGCGGAACTTCGGCTGGTAATATTTCGCCAGGCGGAAGGCTTGCGTCAGCTCCTGCTCCAGCGGCCGTATATCGGCGAAATGCGCGCCCACGGAGTCGTTCAGCGCCCGGATGTCTTTATTGGAGAGGAAATCATGAACGGAACGCATTAATGCAGCGGAATCGCCGGTGTTGGGAAGATAGAGGATATGCGAAAGATAGTCGTTCATGAAACCCGGATACATTTCCTGCAACAATTTTACGCCCGTTGCGACGTTAGTGGTATCAATACCGGAAAAAGCCCGGTCGAACCGTTCGATCTTCACCGTGATGGGGATGTGGCTGACGTCGGGGATCTGTTTTTTTCGTCCGCAACCGGCCATGATGGCGGCTGTGAGGATCAGGATAGACAGGGAATGTATTTTCAGGTAACTTTGCATCGCCTATAATAACTTTAGAGATGGTAAAAATATTGTTTCGCAACGTATTCCGGAAATCCTTTCTGATGGCCGCGGTGCTGCTCGCATCGGCCGCTTCGCTTTCCGCACAGTCTTTCAGTGACCGCATGTCCGAAAAAACCGGGCGCAAGGTGCGTTTCGGGTTCAAGATCGATCCCGGCGCGTCGTTCCTCAATCCGCAGGAAGCCGGCGTAACCCGCAACAGCGGCCGTTTTTACTTTAGCTACGGCGTCCTGGCCGACTGGTTCATCGACGACGGGGAACGCTATGCCCTGGCTACCGGGGTGCAGGTGACGCACTTCGGCAGCGTGATGCAGTACGAAGCCGGGAAAGGCCTGTCAGACTTCCGTTCCGCATCTTCGGAATACGATATCCGCCTGCAATATATCGAAGTGCCGGTGGCGCTGAAGCTCAAAACCGCCACTGCCAAAGGGTTCGACTTTTACGGACAGTTCGGCGGTTTCGTGGGCATGCCCATCCGCGCACGTGCCAACGTGATCAGCAATATGCAACGGTTCGACAAATTGAGCGTGCTCCGGCAGATACAGCCATTTACGGCGGGGATGCTCCTGGGCGCGGGCATCGAATATCCGCTCACGGAAACGCTGACCGGCGTGGTGGGCATCAATTACCAGAATAATTTCGTGGACATCACCCGCAACGGCAAGTGGAACGACGGGCGCGTAACGGCCAATAGCTTCATTTTGCGGCTCGGGGTTTATTTTTAACCCTGTTTAGTCCGTACATTTGCCAGACAAAAAAGTACGGATGAATATTTTCCTCGCCCAGCAGAATTACCACATCGGCAACTTCGAGGCCAATACGGCCCGTATTATCGAAGCCATTCACGCCGCGGAAGCCCGCGGGGCCGACCTGGTCGTGTTTTCCGAACTGTGCGTGTGCGGATATCCGCCGAGGGATTTCCTGGAGTTCGAAGACTTCATCGCCCGGAGCTACGCGGCTATCGACGAAATCCGCAAGCATACGCTCAAAACCGCTGTGCTGGTGGGCGGTCCGCAGCGCAATCCCCACCGTGAAGGGAAAGACCTCTTCAATGCCGCTTTTTTCCTCTACGAAGGCGAAATCAAGCAGGTGGTGCAGAAAACGCTGCTGCCCACTTACGATGTGTTCGATGAATACCGCTACTTCGAGCCGGCGTTCGAATGGAACGTTATCCCCTTCAAGGGAAAAAAACTGGCCGTAACGATCTGTGAAGATATCTGGAACCTCGGCGATAACCCGCTGTACCGGATTTGCCCCATGGACCGGCTCATCCTGCAAAATCCCGACGTGATGATCAACCTGTCTGCCTCGCCGTTCGATTATGACCACGACGAGAGCCGCCGGGAGATCATCCGCGAAAATGTGAAAAAGTACGGCTTGCCGATGTATTACTGCAATACGGTGGGCTCGCAGACGGAGATCGTGTTCGACGGCGGATCGATGGTGTTCGACGCGGAAGGGCAGATCATCAAGCAGCTGGCCTTTTTCGAGGAAGACATGGCCGGCGTGGAGCTGGATGCGCTGGGCAAGAAGAAACCCAATCCCGAAACGCCCACTACGCCTAATTCCGTGATGGAAGAGCTGGTGTTCGACCATAATATCGCCCGGATCCAACAGGCGATCGTGCTCAGTATCCGCGATTATTTCAGGAAAATGGGCTTCAAACAGGCTATCTTGGGCTCTTCCGGGGGGATCGACAGCGCAGTGACGCTGGCTTTGGCGGTGGAAGCCCTGGGCAAGGAGAACGTCCGCGCCATCCTCATGCCTTCGCCCTACAGTACGGAACATTCGGTAGACGATGCCGTGGCGCTGTCGGAAAACCTCGGCAATCCGTACGACATCATCCGCATCAACAATATTTATGAGCGTTTCCTGGAGACGCTGGAGCCGTACTTCAAGGGGCTGCCGTTCAATGTGGCGGAAGAGAACACGCAAAGCCGCATCCGGGGGAACCTCCTGATGGGGCTGGCCAATAAATTCGGGTATATACTCCTGAACACGAGCAACAAGAGCGAGCTGTCTACCGGTTACGGGACCCTCTACGGCGATATGGCCGGGGGGCTTTCGGTGCTGGGGGACCTGTACAAGATGCAGGTGTATGCCCTGGCGCGGTACATCAACCGCGAAAAAGAGATCATCCCGTTGAATATCATCGATAAGGCGCCTTCGGCGGAATTGCGGCCCAACCAGAAGGATTCGGACAGTTTGCCCGATTATACGATACTGGACCGCATCCTGTATCAGTATATTGAGCGGCGGCAGGGGCCGAAGGAGATCGTGGCGCAAGGGTTCGACGAGGCGCTGGTGGCGCGCACCCTGAGAATGGTGAACACCAACGAATACAAGCGGAACCAGTTCTGCCCCATTATCCGGGTGTCGTCCAAAGCCTTCGGGATCGGGCGACGGGTGCCTATCGTGGGGAAATATTTGAGTTAAGGGAGAACCCCGTTATCTTTGTCCAAATTTCAATATTCATATTAAAATGTTACAGGTACAATTTATCCGTCAAAACAAAGAGCTGGTACTGGAAAGGCTGGCCGTGAAGCATTTCGCGGACGCGGCTGCCGTCGTAGACGAAGTACTGGCGCTTGACGATCAGCGCAAGAAGCTGACGCTCGATTACGATGAAACGCAAGCCAAGGTGAATTCCGCTTCAAAAGAGATCGGAAAGCTCATGGCATCAGGCGATAAGTCGGGCGCGGAGTCTCGCAAGCAGGAGGTGGCCGCCTTCAAGCAGGCGCTTGGGCCCATCGACGAGCAGCTGCGCGCGACGGAGAAATTGCTGCACGACACGCTCGTGAGGCTTCCCAACCTGCCCGGAGCAGACGTTCCCAAAGGCAGAACGGCGGAAGATAACGTGGAAGTGCGCCGTGGTGGCGATATCCCCACCCTGGCCGCAGGCGCTGTGCCCCACTGGGACCTGGCCAAAAAATACGACCTGATCGATTTCGAGCTGGGCAATAAGGTGACCGGCAGCGGTTTCCCCTTCTACAAGAACAAGGGAGCCCGCCTGCAACGCGCCCTCATCAGCTATTTCCTCGATTTCAATACATCCAACGGCTATACGGAATTCCTGCCGCCGTTCCTGGTAAACGAAGCATCTGCTTACGGTACGGGGCAGCTGCCCGATAAGGAAGGACAGATGTACTACATGCCGGAAGACAATTTTTACCTGATCCCCACGTCGGAAGTGCCGCTGACCAACGTTTTCCGCGACGAGATCCTCAAGGAATCGGAGCTGCCGGTGAAAATCACGGCTTACAGCCCCTGTTTCCGCCGTGAAGCGGGTTCTTACGGTAAAGATGTGCGCGGCCTCAACCGTCTCCACCAGTTCGAAAAAGTGGAGCTGGTGCAGATCGTTCATCCCGACAAATCGTACGATACCCTGCAGGAAATGGTGGCGCATGTGGAAAAGCTGCTCCAGAGCCTGCAATTGCCTTATCGCATCCTCAACCTTTGTGGCGGCGATATGAGCTTCGGTTCGGCACAGACGTTCGATTTCGAGGTATGGTCCGCCGCACAGGAAAAATGGCTGGAAGTTTCGTCCGTTTCCAACTTCGAGACGTTCCAGACCAACCGGATGAAAGTGCGCTTCAAGGACGAAAACGGCAAGAACCAGCTGGTGCACTCGCTGAACGGCAGCTCGCTGGCGTGCCCGCGTATCATGGCCACATTGCTCGAAAATAACCAGACGGCCGACGGCATTTTGCTGCCGGAAGTACTGCATACATATTTCGGGGGAGACAGGATCGCGTAAGCGGTTGTTCTCCCATCAAAGCAAAAGCGCACGGAACGTTTCCGTGCGCTTTTTTTATGCGGCAAAGATCAATACAGGTAATTGAGCGCCACGATGTCGTTGGCGTTGAAGGTGCGGTTGCCGCCGTTGGAGCAGGCGAGCATCCAGGACGCAGCGTCGGGGCCGGTGGGCGTACCGGGTATGTGAACGGCCCCTACGTTGGAGGCACCTTCGTTGCCCGCGCCGCTGGCGCCGCAGCTGAATGCGCGGTCCATATAATCGGTGTGGCGGAAGCCGATGCAGTGGCCCATTTCATGCTGGATCACGGAACCAACGTAGTCTACGTTCGGGTTGGCGCCATAAGCCTGTTCGTGCGTGTTCATGGAAATAGTGGCATATGGGTTGCCGTTGCGGGTAGGGAAACCTGCGGAGCCGAGCGTGATGAAACCGCCGCTGGGGCCCTGGTAGAAACCTTTGATGGTAATGTCTGCCTTACCGCTGGTGATCCGGCGGAAAGTGAGCTGCAGGTTTTGCGCATTGTAGCGGGCAATGGCGAGATCGGCACCGGAAACGAAGGCCGGGCCCAGGTCCATCACTTTAACGGTGATCTGGCGCGGCAGGCTCTTTACCAGGTTGTTCGTTCGGTACTGTTCTGTTTCAGCGATGCGCAGATTGGCCGATGTAGAGGCCTCGCTGAGGTTTTCGGCGGTCAGCAGGATATCGCCTTCTACCAGCCATCCCCCTTCCGCTGCGCGGACGCCGGAGGATGAAAAGCCGAGCGCTTTGATTTTGGCGATCACATCTTGGGGAACGGGCTCCGTGTCCTTTTGCTGGGTAGCCCCGTCTTTCTTACAGGCATAAACAATGAAGGCGAACGTGGCGCCCAGTAGCAGGGCTGCAATGGTGTTCTTTCTCATGGAAGTTTAGATTTTGTAGATTTTGGAATTAAAAATGAATTATCGTTAAATGGAGCATGGAAAGGCCTTTCCGGAAACCGGCTCCCTTTCATCGGGCTATCAACAATGCAATGGCACGCACGTATTAGTGCTTGCACGTTTACAATATGCTGTTAAGGATGCTCTCTATACAGGTTTTTTTAGATGTTCAATAAAATACGGAGGACGTAGCGTTTAACGGAATAAATGTGCTCGTTAAGATTCGGTTAATACAGATTGCTCTTGTTATGCTCTTCGTTCAGATCTGGGCTTATCGATTTTCCAATAATAGGTATTTTTTTTCACGCAGAAAAAAAATTATAGATTAGATATATGTCCGCCCGTTATGTTTCCCGGATTTTATCGCTCATCGCCATAATGGCCGCCATATTGCATTTGCGGACACAGGCGCAGGAAAGCCGCATCGTGCAGCGGTACGCTTCCGGCACTGCGGCGACTGCATCCGCCCGGCAGGGAACACCGGATGGCGTTTTTTTTCTCGTCAGGTTTCCTAACGTTCCGGACCAATCCCTGCTGGATAGCTGGGGATGGATAAAATCCCTCCACCCCAGGTACCACATCGTCCGGAATCTGCTCCCCGATTCCACCGTCCTGTCATGGCCATCGAATCATAACTGGAAAGCATCAACGAAGTTGTTGGACCGGCTCTATTCCCTACATGATCGTGACAGCATCACTTTTATTGCCGATGCCGCCGGAACGGCGCACATCCTCCATCAACCCGCCGCAAACGTATATGAGATCAGGATCGCGGTGAAAGACTGGCCCGCATTCGCCGCCGATCCGCTTTTGCACCTGGCCGATATTCCCCGCCATCCCAATACGGAATCCGCATCCGCGAATGCCGACCTTTCCGTTAACCGCGTCAACGCCCTCCATGCCGAAATGCCCGCCCTTCGCGGAAGCGGCATGCGGATTTCGCTGAAGGAAACGTTGTACGATACGCTCGATATCGATCTCCATCCCCGGCACATCCGCCACGGCGGCGAACCTGCGCGTACGGAAACGCACGCCACCCTCATGTCCACGATCATCGCCGGAAACGG
The DNA here is from genome assembly GCF_050277495.1 of Chitinophaga sp. NPDC101104. Lineage (NCBI taxonomy): Bacteria > Pseudomonadati > Bacteroidota > Chitinophagia > Chitinophagales > Chitinophagaceae > Chitinophaga > Chitinophaga sp. NPDC101104. The sequence continues at coordinate 73,175 of NZ_JBNNSF010000003.1, forward strand.
CAACAGTGGCCCCGGATCACTAGGAGCCGCGCCCCGCGCGATGATCGCTTCATCGGATTTTTCGCGCCTGCTGCCAGACGACGCCGGAATTTTCTCCGCGCTGCGGATCCACGCGCAGAACCATTCCTACGGGACCGGCATCGAAAATTACTACGGCCTGGAGGCGGTGGCATATGATGCGCAGGTCCGGGAACTGGATACTTTCCTGCACGTTTTTTCATCCGGGAATATAGGAACGGATGCGCCGGCGGAAGGTATTTATGCCGGTTTGACGGGTTTCGCCAACCTGAGCGGAAGTTTCAAACAGGCGAAAAATATATTGGTGGTCGGCGCCACGGACGGGAACAGCGCCGTAGCCCCCCGCAGCAGCAGGGGCCCTGCTTTCGACGGGCGCATCAAGCCGGAACTGGTGGCGTATGGTGAAGGCGGGACCTCAGACGCGGCCGCGCTCGTGTCTGGGATCGGGCTGCTGTTGCAGGAACAATTCCGGCTGCAATCGGGCGCTGCACCTTCCGCCGCGCTCCTGGCCGCCGTGCTGATCAATTCCGCCAGAGACCTCGGCGCGCCGGGCCCCGATTTTATTACAGGCTTTGGTGCGGTAAACGCGCGCGCCGCGGCGGGAACGGTACTTGACCGCAGGTACGCCACAGGGGCCGTGGGGCAGGGAAATACCTTCCAGATGCCGGTCCCCGCAGGAACGGGAACGCTCCGCGTGACGATGCGGTACACCGACCCGGAAGCGCCGGCCAACAGCGCCCGCGCCCTCACCAACGACCTCGACCTCTGGCTGACCGACGCGTCGGGAAACCGCTTCGATCCCTGGACGCTTTCCGCGTTCCCGCATAAGGATAGTCTTGCCCGCGCCGCGATCCCCGGCCGGGACAGCCTCAACAATACCGAGCAGGTGCAGGCACGGTCTGCTGCCGGCGGATTGACCATTCACGTTCAGGGCCGTAAAGTGAACGGAACGCAAACCTTCGCCCTGGCCTGGCAATGGATACCCGACGGATATTTCGGATGGGACGCGCCCGCCACCGCTGAAACGCTCGATGCGGGCGCCCGTGCTACGTTGCGCTGGAGCACGAACATCGGCGGCCCAGGGAAAATTTTTTACCGCACGGGCGATACGGGCAACTGGCAGCCGCTGGCCGACGTACTGGATGTGGAAGAAGGCCATGCGGGATGGGAAACGCCCCCGGCATTCGGGCCCATGCAATTGCGGATGGATGTAGCCGGGAAATCGTTTACGGGCCCGCAATTCCTTGTAGCACCGCGCCTCCGGCCCGCAACCGGCTTCATCTGTGAAGACAGCGCGCTGGTTTGGTGGGCCGCGGCCCCGGGCGCTTCCCGCTACCGGGTTTACGCGCTGGAGAACGACGCATACCGGATGCTTGGCGAAACGGCGGATACGACGTTCGCTTTCCGTCCGTCGGCAGTTGTTTCCGGCATTGTTGCCGTAAGCGCCGTTGCCCGAGAGGAAGGCCCCCGCAGCACCGCGCATCGTTTTTCTGCCAACGCGCCCGGCTGCTACGTCCGCAATTTTACGGCCGATCTGGATGCTTCCGGAGCGGTGCAATTGCAGCTGGAGCTGGGAACGCCCGCCGGCTTGCGGAATATCCGCTGGTTCAGGCAGGGAATGGTGTTGGGAAGTGAAACGCCGGGAAATGTTTTCGTATATGCGGCAACGGATGATCGGCCGCCGCAGGGGATCGTATATTATTATGCGGAACTGGAGCTGGCGAACGGCCGGAGGATACTGACAGACGCTGTGCCCGTGGCGGTTACCGGCGCCGATGAATACGTCCTCTTCCCGAACCCCGCCGGCGAATGGATAAGGCTCCTGGCGAAAGGGTTGCGCGGGCAGCGGATCGTGGTGACGGACATGCAGGGCCGGGTGCGGAAAAGCCTGCGGATGGAAAGCCTCCAGCAGGAAGTTCCCCTCAACGGGCTCCCCGCCGGTAATTACTGGATCGGCGTTTATGAAGACGGAAAGCGGAAATTCGGCGCGCGCTTCGTTAAAGTGCGTTGATCCGTTACAGAAAAAAATAATTAACTTGTCAACAGGTCAAACATGCAAATTATGAAAACACTCATCCAGTTATCACTCATCACTGTTGTGTTATGGGGATGTGCCGGTGGCCTCAACCCCAGCAATACAGCCAAGGTGGACGCTGCGTTCGCCAAGTACGAGGACTCCCAGGGAAAGGCGATCTTCCGCGAGAAATGCGCGAAATGCCACCATTACAAACTCCCTGAAACGAAGGCCGCCGAAAAATGGCCCGGCATCATCGACAGGATGGCGAAAAAAGCAAAACTGAACGACGATCAGAAAGCCGATGTGCTGGCATTCGTAACCAAGCACGCCAAAGCATCCTGATCCCTCTCCGTATGTAATGAACCGGCGGCCGGAAAGCCGCCTTTTTTATGCCCGGAAGCCAGACCGGTACCTTATATTTGCGGGAATGCGACACTTCCTTCCCAATGGCAAACAACTGATCATCCGTCCTCCCCAGGTCATGGATGCGCAAGCCTGTTTGACGACCTTTCAAACGGTTACCCGGGAAACGGATTTCCTGCTGTTCACCCACGAAGAATCCCTGCTGTACAACCTGGCGAAGGAGGAAGCGTTTATCCGGTCTTACATCGACAATCCGAACAACCTGTTCCTGGTGGCCGATGTGGAAGGGGAGATCGCCGGGATGGTGAGCCTCAACCAGGGCCGCACGCGCAAGCAGCACCACATGGCGCTGCTGGGCATCGCGGTGTTGCATAAATACTGGAACATGGGCATCGGGCGGCGTTTGCTGACGTCGGCCATCCGTTGGGCGGAAGGGCATCCCCGCATCGCAGTGATCCATTTCGAAGTGCTGGCCAACAACGAACGGGCCATCCAGTTGTACCGGAATTTCAATTTTACGGAACATGGCCGCATCCCCGGCGGTATCATCCAGCCGGATGGTTCGCTGGTAGACCTGGTGGTCATGAGCAAACGTATCAAACCCATACAAGACCGATGAAAACTTTTCAGGGTTATTACTCCTATGAAACGCCCGACCATATCCAGGGTGCAGACATCACCGTTACGAACAAACGTATCGAAATCCATTTGAAAGACGCCCACGGCAACCCGCGCATCGTGCACTGGTACTGGGAAAACGTGGTGCGGGGCGAAGAGCGCCCCGGCGGCTGCGTGCTCCATCACACCGGCCTTCCCCTTCAAACGCTGATCGTTCCCAACGGCGAATTCGCTGCCGAAGCGGATACGCAGCTGAAGAAAAAACGACGGACTTTCCCCACTGCCTGGGTCACCTTTTTCACCACAGGGCTTATCATCCTGGGGCTGATCGTGGCCGCGTTCGTATGGATCGTGCCGTGGCTGGCCGGCAAAGCGGCCAACGCGCTGCCGGTGGAATACGAAGTATCGATGGGGGAGGAAGCATATAAATCGCTCATCGCCGACTATAAAATCCTGCCGAAACAAACCGAACAGGTCAATACATTTTACAAACAGATGGGCGTGAAATCTCCCTATCCCATTCAGATTACGGTGGTGGATTTCGACGAAACGAACGCCTTCGCCGTTCCGGGCGGCCACATCGTGGTGTACAGCGGCCTGCTCAAGCGCATGCAGCATCCCGAAGAGTTGGCGGCGCTGCTGGCGCATGAAAGCTCGCACGTCAACCTCCGCCATACCACGCGCTCGCTCATGCAGAGCCTCGGCACCTTCACCGCCGTGAGCCTCATTTTCGGCGACGTCACCGGTATCGGCGCCGTGCTGGTGGAAAACGCCAGCTCGCTGAAGAACCTCGAATATTCCCGCCGGCTCGAAAAGGAAGCCGACCTCAACGGCCTGAGCATGCTCAAAAACCAGGAAATTCCCGGCAACGGGTTCGTGCTCCTGTTCAAAACGCTCGGCCAGGGCGGCGGGTCAGCGCCCTCCGAATGGCTCAGCTCACATCCCGACCTGGAGCGCCGCGCGGAATACGTACAGGAAAAGCTGTCTAACCCCGAGCCCGCCGTTCCCGCTCCGTTGAAAGCGACGTGGGATCAGATCAGGGCTGGTTTGAAATAGAAAAATTCACGAAATTTAAAGGAGAAAAACGGAGGGAAAATGAATCGCTACGACAGACAGATCAGGCTGGAAGGCTTCGGTACCGAGAAGCAGGACATGCTGCGCAACGCGTCCGTACTGGTGGTTGGCGCCGGTGGCCTCGGTGTGCCGGTATTGCAATATCTCACCGCCATGGGCGTGGGCCGGATCGGCATCGCGGAAGAAGATACCGTTTCCGTCACTAATCTCCAGCGGCAGGTGATCTACACCACCGCCGATGAAGGGAAACCGAAGATCGGAGCGGCTATCAGCCGGTTGGGCGCCCTCAATCCCGACACCGTTTTCGTTTCTCATCCGCATTATCTCAGCACCGCCAACGCGCTCGACATCGTGGCGCAATACGACCTGGTGGTGGATTGTTCCGATAACTTCGGGACGCGCTACCTCATCAACGATGCCTGCGTCATCCTCCAAAAACCTTTCATATACGGTTCCATTTTGCAGTACGAAGGGCAGGTGAGCGTACTGAACCATAACGGCAGTGGCACCTATCGCTGTCTTTTCCCCGAACCCGGGAATGCGCCGGATTGCAACGACGTGGGCGTGCTCGGTGTGTTGCCCGGCATCATCGGCTGCTACCAGGCTTCGGAAGCGGTGAAAGTGCTCACCGGCATCGGGGAGCCGCTCGCTAACCAGCTGCTCACCATCCAGCTGCTCGATAATACGCACCAGGTCTTCACTTTCCAGCCGCAACCCGGCAATCATGATATTACCGCATTGGAGGAAAGTTACGGCAACTCCGTTTGCGATGCCCGCACGCTCCAGCTCCTTTCCGTACAGGAATTGAAGGATTGGCTGGACGAAGGCCGTGATTTTCAATTGATAGACGTCCGTGAGCGCGACGAATGGGAATACTGCCATATCGAAGGGGCGGTACACATTCCGCTGCGGCGGGTGTCGGCGTCTTTGTCGAACCTCCCGCGGGAAACGCCGGTGGCGATGATCTGCCACCACGGGATGCGGAGCCGCGCTTCGGCCGAATTGTTGTTGCAAGCCGGGTTCCGGGACGTGTATAACGTGACGGGCGGCATCCATGCCTGGGCCTGCGAAATCGACCCCAATATGGCCCGGTATTGACAAGGTGGAACGGTATTTGCGAAATTTTTAGCGGTTGCGGAGATGCCGGTTAAACTTTGACCGTCGCTTGCCCGTCTTACTCTAAATTTTCCCGTTTTATGCCAGTTGTTCCATTACAGACACAAATGCAGCACCTGGGCTGGAGGGCCGGTTTCGGCGAAGGCCTTCCCGAGATCAGGTCCTGGATGAAAAAGCGGCGGAAGGAAGTGGTGCGTAAAGTCATCCTCGGCCCCTCAGATGCCCCGCCGCCCATCCGCGTGGTGGACGAAACCGATCTTCCCGATTACCGGCGCCAGCGCAACATGGGCGCGGAAGAGCGCAAAATGGTACAACGCCTCAATACGGACGGCATCAAAGATCTCAACGTTTTATGGTCGCACGCCATGATCACCAGCGATCATCCGCTCCGGGAAAAAATGGCGCTGTTCTGGCACGGGCATTTCGCCTGCAGAACGCAGAACGTCCTTTTTAACCAGCAGTTGCTCGACACCATCCGGCGCCACGGCCTGGGGAATTTCGGGACGCTGCTCAGTGAAGTGTCCAAATCCCCCGCCATGCTGGGCTTCCTCAACAACCAGCAAAACCGCAAACAAAGGCCCAACGAGAATTTCGCGCGGGAAGTGATGGAGCTTTTCACCCTCGGCCGCGGCCATTACACGGAAAATGACGTGAAAGAAGCCGCCAGGGCGTTCACGGGTTGGGGGTACAACGATATGGGCGAATTCCAGTTCCGGAAAAACGTGCACGACGACGGGCCCAAAACCATCCTCGGCAAAACGGGGAATTATAATGGGGACGACGTCATCAACATCCTCCTCGAACAAAAACAGACCGCAAAATTCATCTCCGGAAAAATATACCGCTACTTCGTTCATGAAAACGGCAACGAAGCGCATGAACACGAACTGGCGGAGAAATTCTACCGCAGCGGGTACGATCTGCGCGCGCTCATGGAACATATTTTCATGGCAGACTGGTTTTACGACGACAGCATCGTGGGAAGCAGGATCAAATCGCCGGTAGAGCTCATCGTAGGGCTGCGCCGCGCCGTGCCCATGCGCTTCGAGCAGGAAGAAGCCATGCTGGTGTTCCAGCGGGTACTGGGGCAAACGCTTTTCTATCCGCCAAACGTAGCCGGCTGGCCCGGCGGGAGGAACTGGATAGACAGCTCCAGCCTCATGTTCCGCCTCCGCGTGCCACAGATCATTTTGTATTCGCAGGAATTCAACATCCGCCCGAAAGAAATCACCCCCGAAATGGGCGAAGGCCAGAATTACAAAATGACGATGCAGGTAAACGAACTGCTGAAAAAACAGTACGCCCGCCGCGTGAACGCGCAGGTAGACTGGCAGCCGTACCTCGAAGGGTTCAAGGACGTGAAGCGGGAAGAACTCGCGGAATCCATCGCGCAATCGCTGCTGGTGCGGAGCAAAGGCATCGACCGGGCATTGCTGGAAAAATATTCCGACGCCTCCTCGCGCGAGAATTACATCAAAACGGTAACGATCGACGTGATGAGCACGCCGGAGTACCAAATGTGCTAACAAAGAAACGGACCGCAACATGCTGATACACAGACGTCGTTTTCTACAAGTGGGCTCCCTGGCATCGGCCAGCCTCATGCTGCCCAAGTTCCTCAAAGCCATGGAACAGGGGAATTTTGTGCCCCCGGGCAATAAAGTCCTGGTGGTGGTACAACTCTCCGGCGGCAACGACGGGCTCAATACCGTCATCCCTTACCGCAACGATATTTACTACAAGCTCCGCCCGCAACTGGGCATCCGGAGAGACGATGCGCTCGCCCTGAACGACGAGCTGGGCATCCATCCCGCCCTCAAAACCTTCAAAAGCCTGTACGACGACGGTTCGCTGGGCGTCCTCAACAACGTAGGCTATCCCAATCCCGACCGTTCCCACTTCCGCAGTATGGACATCTGGCAGAGCGCCAGCGATTCCAGGGATTACTGGGGTACGGGCTGGCTCGGCCGTTTCCTCGATGCGCAATGCAAAGGCTGCGACAAGCCCACGCAGGCACTCGAAATAGACGATACCCTCAGCCTGGCGCTGAAAGGCAATGATGTGAAAGGATTGGCGCTCACCGATCCGCAAAGGTTGTACGGCGCCAGCAACGACCGCTATTTCCGCGATCTGCTCGCCAAACAGCAGCACGACGACGAGCATCATAACGTCGACTACCTCTACAAAACCATGGCGGAAACCATTTCATCCGCCGGTTACATCCAGCAGCAGTTCAAAACGTACAAAAGCAAGGAAAGTTATCCGAATACGGAGCTGGGGAAAAACATGAAAACGATCGCCGAGCTGATCATGACGGATATCAACACGAGCGTGTATTACGTTTCCCATGGCAGTTTCGATACGCACGTTGGCCAGCAGAACCAGCAGCAGCGGCTGTTTTCACAACTCAGCGACGCCCTGGCGCCATTCGTGGCCGATCTGAAAAAGAACCACCGGTTCGAAGACGTGCTGGTCATGACTTTCAGCGAATTCGGACGGCGCGTGGCGCAGAACGCCAGCGGTGGTACCGACCACGGAACGGCGAACAATATGTTCCTCGTGGGCGGTGGCCTGAAGGAGAAAGGCATCCTCAACGACGGCCCCAACCTCACCGACCTGAAAGACGGCGACCTGCAATTCAAGGTCGATTTCAAATCGGTGTACGCCACGCTGCTGAAGAAATGGCTGGGGGCAGACGATGCCGCCATCCTGCAGCAATCCTACGAGCATTTATCTTTCATCTGACCGCGTATAAAACCCAAAAAAGAAAAAGGCCTCCTGTGTTTGCGGGAGGCCTTCGTGTGTATGCAAGTCAATTATTTGGAATAATGATCGTACGCCGCCCTGGCGATCTTTGCGATCACGGCGTCGCGGGAGGCTTCGTCTGCCGCGCTCATGGAAACGAACACGGAAACCGCCAGCTGCTGGCCGTTGGGGAGGGTGATGATGCCGGCGTCGTTGGTAGCGGAAACGAGCCCGTCTTTCGTGCTGCCCGATCCGGTTTTGTGGGCAACCGGTGTGCCGGGCGGCAGCAGGCCGGGCAGACGGTTTTTACCGGTGGTGGTAGCGAGCATCGTATTCATGAGGAAATCGTTGCTGGGTTTGGACAATGCCGTGCCTTTGCGGAGGATGTCCAGCAGTTGGGAATAGGCGGACGCGTGCGCCCAGTTTTTGAACTGCAGGTCAAATCCGGTGCCGGGGCCGTTCATTTCTTCTTCTGTCAGTACGATCTCGATATTTTTTACGCCGAGGCTATGCACGTAATCATTGATCACTTTGCAGCCGCCAACTTTCCGGATGAGCACGTCGCAGGCGATATTGTCGCTTTTGGCTACCATCAGGTAAATGAGGTTGGCGATGGTTTTGTCTTTCGTGCCTTTCGGGAAGCTGTCCTGCAGCGGGCTGTAGGTCTCGAACAGATCGTCGGGCGTAACGGGCAGGGTTTGTTCGAGCGTCAGTTTGCCTTCGTCAACCTGTTTGAGGACGGCCATAGCGATGGGGAATTTGAAGGCGCTTTGCATCGGGAGGCGCGCGGTGTCGTTAAGCGTGAGCGTGTCTCCGGTCGTAAAATGCTGAATGGCGACACCGACGATACCTTTCGCTTCCGCGGCGATGGCGGAGATTTGCTGGCGCAGGGAATCGGTGCCGGGCGATGTGGAGGTCGAGGATACGGCGAGACTGTCTGCCGCAGGCTGTTTCGGGTTGCCGGCGCAGGAAGCCATGAGGGTGACGATGGTGGCGGAAATGATGTAGGAACGCATGGTGGGAGTTGGGTTTAGGCATGCAATTTACGGCAATCGGAAACCCATCGCGCGGCTATTCGGAGATATTTTTCGGGTGATGATGAAAGCCCACGAGGTATAGCTGTTTCCGGTAGTCTCTCGGTGCCATGCCCGTCGATTTCCGGAAGGCTTTCGAAAAATGGGAGATGTCGCCAAACCCTAGCTGGGCGCTTATTTCGGCGTAACTCAGCCGCGTGGTGGCCATTAGGTATTGCGCCCGTTCGATCCGTTTTTCGTGGATGTGGTTGAGGGGGCGGGTGCCGGTAAACGCTTTGAATTGACGGGAGAAATAATCCGGGTGCAGGTTCACGCGGGATGCGAGGAAATTGACCGTCAGTTCCGCATGCAGGTGAAGGGCAATGTAGTCCAGCGTTTCGGCGAGTTTCCCCGGGATGGGCGTTGCTTCCTGTCCGTCTGTAGCGTGCTGGCTGAGGAACCTGGCCGTCAATTGCCAGAGAATGCCCTGCGTTTCCATAGACACCGCGATGTTCTGGAGATTGTTCAGTTCCTGGTACTCCCGGTAATACACGTCTTTCTCATATACCTTCGGATTGTCGGACCGGTTGATGCCCCGGCCGGGATTGATTTCCAGCAGGCGGTTGAACAATAATGCATCCATTTCCGTTGCCGCCACTTTCAAAATGCTGCGCTGCTGCGCGAAAAGGGATATCCCGTCCGTCGAATCCTCGAAAAACTGGACGAAATACTGGTCGAGATGACTGTCGCACCGCATATTGCACAGCGTAAAACTGGGAATGATGTACAGGAACCCTGGCTCCAGCGTCACCGTTCCTCCTGCACCCGACAGCGAACCATCGCCGTCGTGGATATAATAAATCCGGTAATATGGACTGATGACGTGCTGGTAATTCCATCTTGCATCGAGCTGTACGCGGTCTACATTCAATAAAGTGAAAGTGTGCTGGAATTTTCGTTGGATCATATCGGAGCGGCTTATCGCTGCTAAAGTAGGATTAAAAAATTAGCAAAAGGTCGGATTTATACAAAAAAAAGTCCGTTTGAGGCAAGTTTTCGGCGGAGGATCGGTTGTAAGTTTGGATCGTCACTATTTCACGTTATCCAAGTATCGAATTGATATGAAAAGAAGGACATTGGTCAAAGGCGCGCTCGCCGGTATTCCATCGTTATTGCTTTCCGGCGCTGTTGGCCGTGCGGCGGGTTTCTCCGGGATATTGTCTCCCGCTACCGCAGCCCCGTTCCAGCCCAACTGGGATTCGCTGTCCAACTATGCGGTCCCCGATTGGTACCGCGACGCGAAGTTCGGCCTCTGGGCGCACTGGGGCCCGCAATGCGAGCCGGAGTTCGGCGACTGGTACGCGCAATCCATGTACCACGAAGGCAGCGCCACTTACAAATACCATTGCGAAAAATACGGCCATCCTTCGAAGTTCGGGTTCAAGGACGTGATCCGCCAATGGAAAGCGGAAAAATGGGACCCTTCCGAACTGCTGGGCCTCTACAAAAAAGCCGGCGCGAAGTTCTTCGTGGCCATGGCCAATCACCACGATAATCTCGATCTGTATCCCAATAAGTATCAAAAATGGAACTCCACGCGCGTGGGCCCTCACAAAGACATCGTTGGCGGATGGGCCGCAGCGGCGCGGGAACATGGGCTCGCCTTCGGTGTGAGCGTGCACGCTTCCCATGCCTGGACGTGGTACGAAGCCGCGCAAAAGGCGGATAAGAACGGTCCGCTGGCCGGGGTCCCCTACGACGGCAAGCTTACCGCCGCCGACGGAAAAGGGCAGTGGTGGGATGGACTGGACCCGCAGGAACTGTATTCCCAAAATCACGCCCTGAGCCAGCCGGGCGGCGATCATATGAAAAAATGGGATTGGCAGGACGGTGCATCCGTTCCCTCGAAAGCTTATGCCGAAAAATTCTACAAGCGCACGATGGCGCTCATCGAAAACTACGATCCCGCGCTTGTTTACTTCGATGATTCCGTGCTGCCGCTGTGGCCCGTCAGCGATGTGGGGCTGCGGATCGCCGCCAACCTGTACAACCGCAGTATCAGAAAGAACGGCAGGCTGGAAGCCGTGCTCACGGGCAAAGGGCTGAATGCGGAACAGCGGAAATGCATGGTGTGGGACATCGAGCGCGGGCAAAGCCACGCCATAGAGCCGCTGCCCTGGCAAACCGATACCTGTATCGGCGGCTGGCATTACGACCGGCGGGTGTATGAAAACGATCGATACAAATCCGCCAAAACCGTCATCCACGCGCTGGCCGACGTGGTGAGCAAAAACGGGAACCTCATGCTGAGCGTGCCCGTCCGCGGAAACGGCACCATCGACGAAAAGGAGCGCGCCATCGTGGAAGCGATCGGCGCATGGATGCAGGTAAACGGAGAAGCGATCTACGGCACCCGGCCATGGACGGTTTTCGGCGAAGGAGCGGCCACCGAAGCGGCCGCATCGAACATCGCGGGGAATTTCAACGAGGGAAAAGGAAAGCCATTTACAGCGGAGGATATCCGCTTCACCAAAAAAGGAACAACGCTGTACGCCATTTTGCTGGGCTGGCCGGAAGGAGGCAAAACGCTCGTCAAAAGTCTAGCGGGCAAAGGGAAAGTGTCGTCCGTGAAACTGCTGGGGCATGAAGGGGAGCTGGTATTCCATCAAAGCGACCGAGGGCTGGAAGTGGAATTGCCGGCACAGGCGCCCGGGAAGGAGGCTTTTGCGCTGAAGATCGAAGGCGCCGTGGTGTAATCGTTTCGAAAATTATCAAGTCGGAAATATACAATATGGATTTGACCGGTCCGCCCGGCCCCTGCAACGGGCACGCCCGACAATAATGACTTCGTGCTGCTGCGCTTCGCCGATGTAAAGCTTATGCGCGCCGAAGCACAGAACGAAGCCCTGGGCGCCGATGCATCAATATGGGCATCCCCACGCAGAAGCTGAACGGCTTCGTCGCCAATCCGCTCGCGCCGAACATCAAACTGAAATATGAAGACAAATATCAACGCTGGCCCATTCCGCAAACGGAAATCGACCGGAATACGCCGGCGTTGAAACAAAACCCGGATTACTGATCCGTGGCTACCCTGCATTGTTTGTATGATAAGCACGCAAAAGTTTGTATGATAAGCACAGAGAAATGTCCGATGCCGGAGCTGATCTTCGGCACCAGCGGCCTGGGGAACCTTTACGAAGCATGGCCTTCCGAAGCGAAGTGGCGGATGGTGGCGGAATGCGTTCGTGTGGCCCCGGGCCCGTTGGTTTTTGACACGGCCGGCAAATACGGCGCGGGCCTGGCGCTGGAAACGCTGGGCGAAGGGCTGCGGAAACAGGGCGTCCCTCCCCGGGAAGTCGTTATCAGCAATAAGCTCGGCTGGTACCAGACGGCCTTGAAAGGAAAGGAGCCAACTTTCGAGCCAGGTGTCTGGAAAAATCTGCAGCACGATGCCGTGCAACGGATCGGTTACGATGGGATAATGGCCTGTTACGAACAGGGGAACGCCCTGCTGAACGGATACCGGGCAGACTGGGTATCTGTCCACGATCCTGACGAATACCTCGCGGCGGCCGTTTCCCCGGCCGACCGTGCGCGGCGGTTCGAAGACGTGCTGTCTGCCTATCAGGCGCTGAAAGACCTGCAGCGGGAAGGAAGTGTGACCGGTGTGGGGATCGGGTCGAAAGACTGGACGGTGGTGAGGGAGATTTGCGAGGTGGTGGAGATGGATTGGGTCATGATCGCCAATAGCTTCACGATGCATCATCATCCTGCGGAGCTCGTGGCATTTATGCGGCAGCTTGGTGCCCAGGGGATTCCTGTCATCAACGCGGCCGTTTTTAACGGTGGATTTTTAACGGGACAGGATTTTTACAATTACCGCCGGGTGTCGCCGCAAACCCATCCGGAGTTGTACCGCTGGCGCGAAAAGATGCACGCTGTTTGCCGGGAATTCGGCATCCTTCCGGCGGCAGCCTGCGTCGCTTTTGCGAAAAGCGCCCCGGGCGTGCGTTCCATCGCATTGAACATGACACCGGATTATCGCGCGGCCAGCCAGGTCGATATCCTGAAAACCAATATTCCGGCTGCATGCTGGGAAAGAATGGCGGCGGAAAACCTCATCGATAACCATTTTGCGGAAACCCATCTTTACGCAACTGACATATGAAAAGACACTGCTTCGCCCTCGATCTGAAAAACGATCCGGTCCTCATCGCCGAATACGAACACTGGCACAAAGCCGAAAACGGTTGGCCCGAAATACGCAAAAGCATCCTCGACGCCGGGATCGTAGACATGCAAATCTACCGCACCGGCAACCGCCTGTTTATGATCATGGAAACCCGGGACGATTTCCGCAACGAGGAAAAAGCCGCCCGCGACGCCGCCAATCCGCATGTGCAGGAATGGGAACGGCTCATGTGGAAATACCAACAGCCCCTGCCCTGGGCCAGCGGCAATGAAAAATGGGTGTGCATGGACCGGATTTTCCAGTTATGACCTTCATGGCTTCGAATACGCTGTCAAATTGGCCGGATTTCGATGTGGCTTGTTTTTGGAAGGGATGAAACCCTAAACAAGGAGGTTTTATGGATGCATTTTCCAAGATCATCCATCAGGCGGTGGAAGCCGCCGGCAAATCAGTCGTCAAAATAGAACGGCTGGATGCCAACAGGCAAGTGACCGGTACGGGATCGGGATTCTTCTTTTCGTCCGACGGTTATCTCTTCACCAATTCCCATGTGGTGCATAAGGGGAGTTATTTCAATGTAATGCTGCACGACGGTTCGGTATACCCTGCCACGCTGGCCGGGGAAGACCCCGATACCGACATCGCCATATTGAAATCGACCGCCTTCGACTTTCAGCCGGCGCAACTGGGCGCCGCGTCTGACCTGCAGATCGGTCAGCTGGTGATCGCGATCGGCAACCCCATGGGTTTTCAGCACACGGTAACTACGGGCGTGGTCAGCGCCCTCGGTCGCTCGCTGAGCAGTGAGAACGGCCGCACGATCGACGGGCTTATCCAGACGGACGCGGCCCTCAATCCCGGCAACTCCGGCGGCCCGCTCATCAATTACCGTGGCGAAGTGGTAGGCGTCAACACTGCGATGATCCGCGGTGCGCAAGGGCTTTGCTTCGCCATCAGCATCGATACGGCGCGACTGATTGCGGCGGAACTGATGAAAAGCGGGAAGGTGTCGAGAGCATACCTCGGGATGATGTTGCAACAAGTGAACCTGGTCCCGAAACTGAGAAGCGGACTGGAATTGAAGAACAAGTCCGGCCTTTTCGTGACCGGGGTGGAGAGGAACGGGCCGGCCAACAAGGCCGGTGTGGCAGACGGAGACATCGTAGTGTCGTTCAACGACCAGCCGGTGGAAACGTCTGACGGGCTTTTCCGCCTGCTGGACCGCGACAAGATCGGCCAGTTCCAGTTTATCCGGCTGATCCGGCAAAACCGGCTGGTGGAGCTTCGGATCACGCCATCGGAACGCGTTGCCTGAAAATGGAAATCCCCCATCGATACAAAACGATGGGGGATTTTTTATCATGAAAATCTGATATCCGGATCAATGTAAGGCCGGCCCGTTCGTCTGGCATTTCAGTTTGAAGTAGCCGCGTGTCAGTTGGTGGATGGTCCCATTGTCCATAGACACTGCCGTTCCGCTGAACTCCCCGATCACCAGGTTGTCTTTCACCTGGTGGATCGTGACGCGCCAGTTGCCGGTGGTTTCATCGGCCCGGATGAATTCCATCGTCGGGAATTTCTCGATCGTGAATGCGTTGCCTGGCTGGTTGTTGGTGTAAACGCCTGGCTTGATCACCACATCGTCTCCCATGATGTGGATCAGTACCGCATCTTTGTCGTAAGTGTAGCCCTGGATGAGCATCTGGGCATTATCGTTCGTGGGGTCGGTGTCAGACTTGTCGCCGGGCACATAATACACCATGTTCCGCTGTTCGGAAAGCATGATTTTTCCGTTCATCTGGAACGAAATGAACCTGCGCTCGGGCTCCACATCTTTATCGCTGCTGCAGCCTGCGCCGAAAAGCAGGACGCCGAGCAGGGCGAGGGTGGTGGTGGAATAGGACATAGGATCGGGTATTTTAGAGTTTATCAATAGAAACCTGTTTCTGACGGCCGATGCGATACAGCATATACCCCATTGCGGCGAAGAACAGCACGCCCAGCAGCTGGTACCCGCCCGCGCCGAGCGCCCGCTCGAGCCCTTCGTGCGCGCTCACTTTCGCGAGCGTGGCGGATATGCCGTCGTTCACCGAAAGAATGGCCACGATCACCCCGGCTACCGCGCCTCCGGCCACGAGTCCCGTGGCGAAGAGATTGCCTTTGCCCAGTTCTTCCTCTTCGGCGGAAAGCTGAGTGCCGGAACGTTTCTGCTTCCAGTCAACCAGCCCGCGGATGGCGCCGCCGATAAAGATGGGAAGGGTGGTAGACAGCGGGAGATAAGCGCCCACAGCGAATGACAGGGATTTCACGCCGCAAAGTTCCAGCGTAATGGCGATGAACACGCCCACGAGCACGAACTGCCAGTCGAGGTCGCCGCCGAGGATACCTTTAATAAGGGTCGCCATCAGCGTAGCCTGTGGCGCCGCGTAAGTGGGGGAGCCGATGGCGTGGGTAATACCCTGGTCCATCATGGCTTTGGTAGGAGTATCGAGGTAGTGGACGGTCCACCCGATCACCAGCGACGAAACGATCGCGCCCACGAACAGGGCGATCTGCTGGTTGCGCGGGGTGGCGCCTACGATGTAACCGGTTTTCAAATCCTGTGAAGTAGCGCCGGCATTGGCCGCTGCGATACAGATCATGCCACCAACGACGAGGGCCATGGGCTCATAGATTTTGCCCGTCCAGCCCACTGCGATGAAAATGAGGCAGGTGCCCATGATGGTGGCGATCGTCATCCCGGAAATGGGATTGTTGCTGCTGCCGATCAGCCCCACGATGCGGGAGCTCACGGTCACGAAGAACGCGCCGAAGATCACGACCAGCAGGCCTACCAGCAGTTTGTTGAGGATAGACTCGCCGGGGAGCTGCGGTAAAAGCGCCATGAGGAGGATCAGTACGATGCTGCCGATGATCACATATTTGAAAGAGAGGTCTTTTTCGGTACGGGGCACCTCGCCGGTGGCGCCTTTTTCTTTCAGGGAACCGAGGCTGTCTTTGAACGAGGAGATAATGGTGGGGATGGTTTTGAGCAGGGTGATGAAACCGCCTGCCGCAACGGCTCCCGCGCCGATTTGCTTCACATATGCCTGGTAGATGGCGGATGACCAGTCGTTGAACGAATGCGCAGCGGGGTCCCATGCGCCGGGGCCGCCGGGAGTCTGGAGATTGGCCAGCATGCCGAGTTTGACGAGCTGCGCGGCCACGATGTCTCCCGGGATGAGGGATGCCAGCAGGGGAATAAGGCACAGCCACGCCAGCACGCCGCCTGCCACCAGTACGCCGCCGATCTTGGGGCCGATGATATAGCCTACGCCGAGATATTCGGGGGTGATTTCCCCGGAAAGCTTGGCGGACGGGAAGATTTTATTGGCCTGTTTGGTCATGTACGCCGGCGTTTCGGCGATCACATGCAGCACTTTTTGCAGCATGGCGTACAGCAAAGCCACACCCAGCCCGATGAAAGCCGTTTTGGCGAATGTGCCGCCCTTTTCCCCCGCTTTCAATACAGACGCGCAGGCCGTTCCTTCCGGATAGGGCAGGGTTTCGTGCTCTTTTACGATGAGCGACCGCCGCAGGGGGATCATCATCAGGGTACCCAGCAACCCGCCGAAAATGGCCAGTACGAGGATGGTCAGGTAATCGAAGTATTTCTCGCCGCTGCTGATGCCCATTTCGCCCGCGGAAAGGAAGAGGAACCCCGGCAAAGTGAACACTACGCCCGCCGCGATCGATTCGCCCGCAGAACCAGTGGTCTGGATGATATTGTTCTCCAGGATGGTGGTTTTGAAGAACTTCCGGCCCAACGTAATGGCGATCACCGCAATGGGGATAGACGCCGATACGGTGAGCCCGGCCTTTAACGCCAGGTAAACGGTGGCGGCGCCGAAGATGATGCCGGCCAGGCATCCGAGGAGTATCGACTTGAGCGTCAACTCCTTCATTTTAACTTCAGGGGCAACGAAAGGTTTGAATTTCGACGACATAAGCAGTTAGATATATATCAGTTTTGGCCTAAATATAAGTAAAAAAGGAGCAGGGGAAATGCCTGCTCCTTTTGAAAGGATATAAACGTCTGCCGACGGTATTTTATTAGCGAACGCCGTGCATTCCTTTTTTCAGGATCCCGGAGATCAGGAAAAGGAGCAGGGAAGCAGCGCCGGGGAGTATCACCATTACCATGAAGAATTCATACAGGTTATGGATGGTGAAGCCCAGGAACTGGGGGTAATGCGCCGGGATATTGAGCGATTTCAGCTGGGAAAGCTGCTCCACCGTGGGCGTAATGGTTTTGTCGAGAATGCCTTGCAGGTCGATCCCGGCCTTGGCCGCGTCCTGGAACTTGTTGCCGGTAGGAGGGAGCAGGGTGCCGAGGGTACCCGCCAGCGCGTAACCGGATGCGTTACCGATGAACCAAACGCCCATCAGCAGGCTCGAGAAACGGAGCGGAGCGAGTTTCGACACCAGCGAAAGGCCGATGGGAGACAGGCACAGCTCGCCGATGGTATGGAACAGGTACATCACGATGAGCCAGATCACGCCGAGCTTTTCGGTTTGGCCGAGCCCTTTCACCGACAGCCCGATGATGAGGGATCCCAGCGCCAGCAAAGCGAGGCCGATGGCCTGTTTTACGGGGGAAATGGGCTCTGCGTTACGCGTTTGCAGCCACGACCAGAGGAAACTCATGGGGAAGGCGAAAATGATGATGAACGCGGAATTGGCGTTTTGCACGAAGCTGGCAGGCATATCCCATCCCAGGAGGCGGCGGTCTGTCTGATAGTCGGCGATGAAGGTCAGCGAAGAACCCGCCTGCTCGAAACACGCCCAGAAGAAGATCACGAAGAAAGCCACGGCATACAGCACGAGGATACGGTCGCGCTCGATTTTGGTGATGGACTTGTCTGTCATGATCAGCACTGCCAGACTGATGCCGGCGGCGTATATGAACGGGTACACCCATACTTTGATGGGGTTCTGGACCGCTACGTTCGGATCGAGGGAAAGGTAATGGATACCGAAGAAAAGCGCAACCAGCAAAACCGTGGCCATAGCGATGGCTTTGGAGGTGAAGTGGGCTTTTTCCGCTTCGCCGCCGGCCTGAACGGTCTGGTTGGTGAATTTCGGTTTGGCGCCTACGGCTTTACCGTCGGGCGTTACCACGTATTTATCTTTCAGGTAGAAGAAAAGAACGGTGCCGAGGAACATGGCCGCGCCGGCGGCGAGGAAGCCCCATTTGAAGGCGGTTACAACACGCACGGTGTTTTCGCCGGTGCCCACTTTCACGTCGCCCAGGAGCGGGCAGATGGTCATACCGAGGAACGCGCCCACGTTAATGCCCATGTAGAAGATGGTGAAAGCGGAATCGAGGCGGGAATCTCCTTTCGGGTAAAGCTGGCCTACCATGGAGGAGATATTGGGCTTGAAGAAGCCGTTGCCGATGATGATCACGAAAAGGGCGAGCCACATAACGCCGCGGGCAGTGTCTACACTGCCTTCGTACATCCAGCCGCTGAGGAACAGCAGGACCTGGCCGATAGACATGATGAGGCCGCCGAGGAGGATGCAGTTGCGGTTGCCGAGGAAGCGGTCGGAAATATATCCGCCGAGCATGGGCGTGAGATAGCTCAGGCCGAGGAAGCCGCCATAAATAATAGATGCGTCCGCATCAGAGAAAGCCAGCGCATTTACGAGGAACAGCGAGAGCAGGGCCCGCATTCCATAGAAGTTAAATCGTTCCCACATCTCGGTAGCGAACAGCACACCGAGACCCTTCGGATGACCCTTCTTCTGCAGGGACTCCGACTCCAGCGCAACAGCTGATGGATTCATAAATGGTTAGTTTTGAATAAAAAATATACAGTTACAGTTCAATTAATCAGGCAATATAAAGAAATTCGGACTATCGCGTCCAAAAACCGGTTTTTTTGACCTTACTTTGCAAAAATTTCCGCGCGCGCAAGGTTTCGCCGGAGCGCAGGGAATCTCCTCATATATTACGTCTCAATCCATTATGAACATTTTACTGTTAGGTAGCGGTGGCCGGGAACATGCCCTGGCCTGGAAGATGGCTCAAAGTCCTGCATGTACGAAGCTTTACATCGCCCCCGGCAATGCGGGAACGCCTGCCTATGGCGAAAATGTCAACCTTTCCGTCTCCGATTTCGAAGGCATCAAAGCCTTCTGTATCGATAAACAGATCGATTTGCTCCTGCCTGGCTCCGAAGAGCCCCTGGTACTGGGCATCTACGATTTCTTCGGCGCAGACCCCGCCCTGCAGCATATTCCAGTGATCGGCCCCTCCAAATCCGGCGCCCGACTGGAAGGCAGCAAGGCCTTCGCCAAGGAGTTCATGCTCCGCCACAACATCCCCACCGCCGCCTACCGCGAATTCAGCGAAGCCAACTTCGAAGAAGGCCTCGCCTATATCGCCGCCCACACCCTCCCCGTGGTACTGAAGGCCGACGGCCTCGCACTGGGCAAGGGCGTCGTGATCGCCGCCACCCACGAGGAAGCCATCGCCGAATACACCGAGATGATCAAATCCGCCAAATTCGGCGATGCCAGCAAAAAGGTGGTCGTGGAAGCATTCCTCACCGGCATCGAAATGTCTGCCTTCGCCCTGAGCGACGGCCAGCATTACGTATTGCTGCCCTCCGCCAAGGACTACAAACGAATTGGTGAAGGAGACACCGGCCTCAACACCGGCGGCATGGGCGCCATTTCACCCGTTCCCTTTGCAGACCCGGGTTTCATGAAAAAAGTGGAAGACCGCGTGGTGCGGCCTACCGTGGCCGGACTGGCCGCCGAAGGCATCGTTTACCACGGGTTCATTTTCTTCGGACTGATCAACGTGGAGGGAGACCCCTTCGTTATCGAATACAACTGCCGCATGGGCGACCCCGAAACGGAAGTCGTAATGCCCAGGCTGCAGAACGATCTGCTGGACCTCTTCACCGCCGTGAAGCACCGGCAGCTCGATAAAGTGACCATTACCGAAGATCCGCGCGCCGCGGCTACCATCATGCTCGTGAGCGGAGGGTACCCCGAGGCGTACGAAAAAGGGAAGGAGATCACCGGCATTCCCGCTCCCACGGCCGATCAGATCGTTTTCCACGCCGGCACGAAAGCCGATGGCGGAAAAACGCTCACCAACGGCGGCCGCGTGCTCGCCATCACATCTTTGGCAAGCGATTTGCAGCAGGCATTGGCCCATTCCAGGGAGACTGCCGACAGCATTTCATTCGGGGGCAAGTATTATCGTCGCGACATTGGGTATGAATTCAGCTAAGTAATTCGTCGTACAGGGTTCACGGATAGCGAAAATATGCATATAGCATTTCTTTTATTTATTTCCGCTGAACTTCTTGAATAATCCAATAATTGCATCGTATATTCGTTAGAATTATTCATTTTTGCATTCAAATATTTTTGACCGTATCAAACAATGGGCTTCTTTAACTTTTTAACTCAGGAGATTGCAATTGACCTCGGTACCGCCAATACACTGATCATTCATAACGATCAGGTGGTGGTGGACGAACCTTCCATCGTGGCTATAGAAAGGGCCAGTGGAAAGATCGTTGCCGTAGGCAAGAAGGCGATGATGATGCACGAAAAAACGCACGAGTACCTGCGCACCATCCGTCCGCTGAAAGACGGTGTGATCGCAGACTTTAATGCGGCAGAGGGGATGCTCCGCGAGCTGATCAAGATGGTTTATCCCAAGAAGCCGTTGTTCGCCCCGAGCTGGAAGATGGTGATCTGCATCCCGTCGTCCATCACGGAAGTGGAGAAACGCGCGGTGCGCGACTCCGCGGAGCAGGCGGGCGCCAAGGAAGTGTATCTCATCCACGAGCCGATGGCTGCGGCCCTCGGTATCGGTATAGACGTGGAAGAACCGGTCGGTAACATGATCATCGACATCGGAGGCGGTACTACCGGCATCTCCGTGATCGCCCTCGCAGGGATCGTGTGCGACCAGTCTATCCGCATCGCGGGCGACGAATTTACGGCAGACATCATGGAAGCCCTTCGCCGTTACCACTCACTGCTCATCGGTGAGCGCACGGCCGAGCAGATCAAGATCCAGATCGGGTCTGCACTGAAGGAGCTGGACAATCCGCCGGACGACATCCCCGTGAACGGTCGCGACCTTGTGACCGGTATCCCCAAACAGATCATGGTATCTTACCAGGAAATCGCCGAAGCGCTGGACAAGTCGATCTTCAAGATCGAGGAAGCCATCCTGAAGGCACTGGAAACCACCCCGCCCGAGCTGGCAGCGGACATTTACCGCCGCGGCCTTTACCTCACCGGCGGTGGCGCCCTGTTGCGCGGGCTGGACAAGCGCCTGAGCCAGAAGATCAAACTGCCCGTTCATGTAGCAGACGATCCGCTGCGCGCGGTAGTAAGAGGCACCGGCATTGCCCTGAAACACATCGGCAAGTATCCTTTCCTGATGCAATAAAAAAAAACACATCCCGGCTTGCCCCAGGCATGCCGGGATGATATCCGGAATCCTTAGACTCGTATCCAGTGCGCAATCTGATCATTTTCTTACGGCGGTACTTCAACTTCTTTCTGTTTTTGCTGCTGGAAGTGATTTGCTTGATTTTCGTTTTCCGGACCAATAATTTCCAACGTACCGTTTACCTCAATTCCGCCAACGGCGTCTCCGGCAAACTGTACACCCGCTACAACGATATCCAGTATTATTTCCACCTCAAATCCACCAACGACAGCCTCGTGTCGGAAAACCTCGCGCTGCTCCAGCAATTGCCGACCAGCTTCGAGGAAAAGGACACGGCTTCCCTGGTGAAATTTGACACCCTCCGGAAATTTACCAACGATACGGCCCGCAAGCTCCTCAGCACGGAGGTCCGCAAGTTCCTCTACCGCAGCGCCAAAGTCGTGAACAATTCCGTCAACAAACCCGTCAACTTCATCACCATCAACCGCGGCTCCAAAGACGGTATCCGCCCCAACATGGGCGTGATCGGGCCTAACGGCGTGGTGGGCGTGGTGAGAACGGCTTCGGAAAACTATGCCGTCATCATTTCCCTGCTCACCAAATCCAGCGGCAGCACCTCTTCCTTCAGCTTCAGTTCCCGCCTCAAAAACTCCGGCGAGATCGGAACGGTGTATTGGGACGGGTACGACGGCGGGCATGTGACGATGAAAGACGTGCCCCGCAGCGCCAAACTGCACAAGGGCGATACCGTGGTGACGAGCGGCTTTTCGGCCGTGTTCCCCGAAAACATGAACATCGGGTACATCGACACCTTTTACATCGGCGAGAAAGCGAGCACCTCGTTTACCATCCGCCTCAAACTGGCCACTAATTTTTACAACCTGCAATACGTGTACGTCATCGAGAACCTGCTGCGCGACGAGCAGGAGCGGCTGGAGGATTCGACACGCAAAATGTTGAAATGAGCATACTGTTAAGAAATATCATCCGATTCATTTTGCTGATCCTGTTCCAGGTACTGGTGCTGGACCGGATACTCGTGCACCAGATGGTGAACCCTTATCTCTACATGCTCTTCATCCTGCTGCTGCCCTTCAACATCCCCCGCCCGGCGCTCCAGTTCCTGGGCCTGTTGCTCGGCCTCACGCTCGACATGTTCTCCGACTCCATGGGCATCCACGCCGCAGCATGCGTATTTATCGCTTACCTGCGCCCGTTCGTGCTCAACATCCTCAGTCCGCAGGGCGGCTTCGAAGGCCCCCAGCGCACGCCCTCCGTTACCACGATGGGCATTTCCCAGTTCGCGATTTATGTGACCGTGATGGTCCTTTTGCATCACATCGCGTATTTTTGTTTGTCCGTTTTCAGTTTTGCTGATCCCCTGTACCTGTTGACGAAGATCTTGTTGTCTACCACAGCCAGTTTGTTGCTGATCCTGATCTACGAACTGTTGTTTTTCAGCAGGAAATAGGGAGCCATAAAAGTCATAAATCCAGGAACCTGCCATGTCCGTTTTTAATCAGTCCAGGAGGCGCGTCATCCAGTTCATCATGCTCGGCACCGTATTGGTGATCGTGTCGAGACTGTTTTACCTGCAGGTCGTGGAAACGAAATATTCCAAACTGGCAGACGCCAACGCCCACCTCCGCAAGGTGATCTATCCCAGCCGCGGCATCGTGTACGACCGCCATGGCCGCGCCGTGATGCGCAACGAGGCGCTGTACGACCTCATGGTGACGCCCGTCAACGTTAAAGGGATCGATACGGCATACATGTGCGAAATCCTGAATATCGACATGCAGGAATTCAACCGCCGCATCCAGGTGGCGCGGAACCGCGAAGGGCCCCGCCGCCCGTCGGTATTCGCCAGCCTGCTTTCGCCCGACATGTACGGCAAGCTCCAGGAAAGCATGTACCTCTTCCAGCCCGGATTCGAACTGGTGCAGCGGCCCGTGCGCTCGTACCCTTACGGTGTGGGTGCCAACTTCCTCGGGTATATCAGCGAAATTTCGCCCAACATGCTGGCCGATACCACCGGCAAATACAGTGCTTACCAGCAGGGCGATTATATCGGGATGACAGGGCTGGAGCGGACTTACGAGGAAACGCTCATGGGGCAGCGCGGCATCCAATACCTCGTGAAAGACAATCTCAACAGGCCTCAGGGTTCCCTGGAAGGGGGGATCTTCGACACGGCCGCCATCGCCGGTAAAAACCTCCGCCTGGCGCTGGACATGGAGTTGCAGGTGCTGGGAGAAAAGATGATGGCCGGCAAGATCGGTTCCATCGTGGCGATCGACCCCCAGACCGGCGGCATCCTCACCATGGTAAGCGGCCCTACTTTCGATCCGAACCTGTTGTCCGGTTCATATCGCGCAAAGAACCTCGGTATTCTCTTCACGGATACCGTTAAACCCATGCTGAACCGCGCCATTCAATCTGCATATCCTCCCGGCTCCACCTTTAAGCCGATCACGGGACTGATCGCGCTCGACGAGGGCATCATCGGGCCGGAATTCGGTTTCCCCTGCCACGGCGGATACGGACTTTGCGGCCGTTTTGCCCGTTGCACGCACAGCAACCCCGGGCACGCCGCCAATATGCGGGTGGCGCTGGCCAACTCTTGCAACAGCTACTTCATGCACGTTTACCGCCTGTCGGTCGACAATAAAAAATGGGGCGGTACCAAGAACGGGCAGGCCAAATGGGTGGAATACCTGAAGGCGATGGGCCTTGGCCGCAGGATCGGGGTCGACATTCCGTCAGAAGCGGCCGGTGTTGTGCCGGATACGGCTCGCATGAACCGGGTGTACCGTGGCGTATGGAACTCCTGCTCCGAAATGTATGTGGGCATGGGACAGGGCCAATTAACGCTCACGCCGATGCAGATGGCCAATGCCATGTGTATCATCGCCAACCGCGGATGGTATTACATCCCGCATTTCGTGGAAAGTATCGACAACGATAATTCCGACAAGCTTAAAAAATACAAGGAAAAACACTCCGTGGCGCATATTTCCGCCGAGGCTTTCCAATCCGTGGTAGACGGGATGGGCGACGTGGTGACCAGCGGTACGGCACGCGGTGCGCAAATCGAAGGCATCGCGGTGTGCGGTAAAACGGGTACGGCAGAGAATAATGCCGTAGTCGGCGGCAAATTGGTGAAACTGAAAGACCACTCTTTGTTTGTGGCGTTTGCTCCCAAAGACAATCCGAAGATCGCCATCGCCGTTGTAGTGGAAAACGCCGGATTCGGGGCAACTTACGCGGTGCCCATCGCCAGCATCCTCATGGAAAAATACCTGACAGATACCATTTCCGCGAAACGTAGGCCCATCTTGCAGAGAATGCTGGAAACGAATACGTTCTCTTCGGAGATCAAGCATAAATCAAAACTCGACTCCCTCAACAGCGTCAACTATGCTGGTACCGAAGGAGCCGTGATCATGCGGAAAATTCTCGGACAATAAGCAAATAACGCGCAAATAGATAACATGAACCGCTCACAAGCGAAACTGACCGCAGGCATCGACTGGCCCGTTCTCGGGATGTACCTCGCACTGGTATTCATCGGCTTCCTGGCGATATTCGCCGCAGAATACCGGGAGGGCGACCAGGTGATCCAAAACCTCCTGCACCAGAATAAAAACTGGGCCAGGCAGGTATTGTGGTTTGGCGTGTCTATCGTACTGGCAACAGGTATCTGGCTCACCGATTCCAAGTTCTTCACCGCCACCGCCAATCTTTTCTACGCCTTCGGTATTTTGCTGCTGCTCGTGGTATTGGCCATAGGAACGGGGGTGAAGGGCTCGAACTCGTGGCTCGAACTGGGCGGTTTCCGGTTCCAGCCGGCGGAATTCACCAAACTATGTACCGCATTGGCGTTGGCGAAATATATATCGGCGATGGAAACGGATTTCACTAAGCTCCGATCACGGCTCATCGCCGTGGCCATGGTGCTGGTGCCGCTGGGGATCATCATTTTGCAGGACGAAACCGGTCTTGCCCTCGTGTATTTCGCCTTCTTCCTCGTGATGTTCCGTGAAGGGCTGCCCGGCGTGCTGCTCGTCATCGCTTTCTCGGGGATCGTGCTGGTGTTGAGCGCCCTGCTGGTCGACAAGTTCATCCTCCTTTACATTTTCACCGGCGTAGCCGCGCTGGTCGTATATTTCAACCGCTTCCAGATCAGACGGAACAAATCGCGCCTGGCGCTGATCATCGGCATCTGGGCGTTCTGCGCCTCGTTCGTCATGTACGTGGTGCCTTTCGTGTTCACCAACGTGCTGAAAGATTACCAGGTGCGCCGTATTTATGTGATGCTGGGGCAGGAAAACGACCCCAAGGCCACTTACAACACCCGCCAGTCCATGATCGCCATCGGCTCGGGCGGGTTCTGGGGGAAAGGGTACCTCAAAGGCACCCAAACCCGGTTCGATTTCGTGCCGGAACAATCTACCGACTTCATTTTCTGTACCATCGGCGAAGACTTCGGCTTTGTCGGGAGCATCATATTCCTGGGGATTTATGTGTCCCTGCTCTTCCGGATCATTTTCATCGCCGAAAGGCAGCGAAGTACCTTCAGTCGCGTCTATGCCTATAGCGTGGCTTCCATCATCTTTTTCCACCTGGCCATCAACATCATGATGACCATCGGCCTGGCGCCGGTGATCGGGATTCCCTTGCCACTGGTGAGTTACGGCGGTTCGTCGCTCATGACGTTCACCATGCTCATCTTCATCATGCTGCGCCTCGATGCAGACCGGCAGATGGTACTGCGATAAGGCATATTCGTTACATTTGTATAATGGCACGCATCATCCCGCTTTCGGAAGGAAGCTTTACAGTAGACGGGACCAAGCAATTTGTACCCTTCGATGACCGGAAAGACCAGCTCAGGGACCGCCCTGCCGGTTCGTTGCTGGTGGAGATCCAGCCTTTCCTCGTGATAACGGACCGGGATATTCTGTTGATGGACACGGGCCTGGGGTTCCGCAATCCCGACGGTATTTTACAACTGCATCAAAACCTCATCGATAACGGGATCAATCCCATGGAAGTGACCAAGGTGCTCATGAGCCACCTGCATAAAGACCATTCCGGCGGCGTCATTTCCACCGATCCCGTCACGGGCGAACGTAGCCTGAGCTTCCCCCACGCCACTTATTACGTGTCCAGACCCGAGCTGGATTACGCCTTCGCGAACGACGGCAAATCCTACCACAAAGAAGATTTCGACCTCCTCGCGCAGCGCGACAACGTCGTGTTTACCGAAGGGAAAGGCACGATAGACGGGTATATCCATTACGAATGGTCGGGCGGGCATTGCCCTTACCACCAGGTTTTCCTGATAGACGACGGGGAAGACAAAGTATTTTTCGGGGGAGACGAAGCGCCGCAGATTTCCCAGATGCGGAGCCGCTTCGTCGCCAAATACGATTACGACGGCAAGCGTGCGAGCGAGTTGCGGCAGGAGTATATGGAACGCGGAAAGGCCGGCGACTGGACGTTTTTGTTTTATCACGATACGAAACAACCCACAACAAAATTCCAAATATGAACCATTTAGCCGAAGCCTGGGTGCAGGCGTGGAACAACCACGACCTCGACGCCATCATGGAACACTATGCCGACGACATCGTTTTCTATTCGCCGTTCATCAAGCGCATCAACAACGACCCTTCAGGCCGTATTACCGGTAAAGCCGCGCTGAGAGCCTATTTTGAAAGGGCTTTAGTAGCTTATCCGGAGCTGCACTTTGATCTCTACCATGTGCTCGAAAGCGTGGATTCCGTGACGCTGTATTACCAAAGCGTTGGTAACCGCCTCGCGGCGGAGATGATGGTGGTGGATGGAAATGGAAAGGTGAAGGAAGTGAGAGCCCACTACAAGGAACAATAAAAACGAAAAGCCCTCCAGATCGGAGGGCTTTTTTTATGGCCGGTGTTTGTTTCCTTTTGGATTATTGATCGCCCGGTTTTCGCGGCGCTCCTTGAGCTGGCGGATCATCATCGAGCGGAATTCCCTTTCCGCGCGGTAAAGCCCGGAGACTTTCTTGGGGGGCAGTACTTTGAGGAACTCGCCTTTATATTTCGTTTTGATGTCGAGCATGCGTTTCTCGAAACCCAGCTCGCGGTCGAGGGCTTCGTTGGCCATTTCGTCGGTCCGCGGTTTGGTTTTGAGGTCTTTCGATTTTTTCCGGCGTTCGGAGATCAGTTCATTCACTTCATGCGAATATTGCTTGTAGACCGGCCAGAATTTCTGGGCTTCTTCGGGTGTGAGGTCCAGTTCGCGGGAGATATAGAGGATTTCGAGGGATTTCACTTTATCTTCCCCCGATTCCTTTGGCGCTTCCTGCGAGCGCACGGCTAAAGCCGATAGCATGAAAATGGGGATGAATCCGAACAATACCCCAATCAACTTGATCCGTTTCATCTGGTTATCAATTATTTAACTGTGTCTGCTGCAAGAGGTTGTCTTCCAGCAGGGTTTCAATTTCTTCATTGCTCAGGTCTTCCGGCAGCACGGAAGGCATGCTTTCTTCGAAAGATACGTTCGCAAATATATTATCATCATCGAACTCATCGGACCGGAACTGGAGAAAATCTACGATTTCCTGGTCGCTGATCTGCGCGAGCTCGCGGTCGATGGAGCTGCCGGTCCATTTTTTGGCGCCCCAGATGGCGGAAACTACCACTACGCCGGCGATGGCGGCGGCGGCGAGGCAGCGTTTGAACAGCCGGATCCTTTTGCTGATGGAGACCACTTTGGTAACGGGCTCGTTGCCGCTGCCCTGGATCATTTCGCGGTCGAGCCCTTCGAAATACCCGTGGGGCGTGTGGAAGGGGGCTGTTTTGCGGGGCAGTTGGGCGAGGGAGGGAGCGATGGCTTCCAGTTCTTCCGTTACTTCGTCGTGCCCGTCCATTTCCCGCATCCGTTTGAGGAGAAGTTTCGGGAACTGCGCAAAATAGTCGTCCGGCAGGTAAAAATCCGGCATCCCGCCCATTTCGGGCAGGTGGGGAGCCACCTGGTTCAGTTCATCAGCGATATCTTTTCCTTTTTGCGACATATATATTTGAGACCAACCGGCAGGCGAATGGTTTAATTTTCAATTATTTTTTAAGAACTCTTCCACTTTTTTGACGGCATGATGATACGAAGCTTTGAGGGCGCCTTCGGAGGTGTCGAGCACGCGGCTCATTTCCTCGTATGGCATTTCATCATAATATCGTAAGCTGAATACGGTCCGTTGTTTTTCCGGCAGGCTGAGGATGGCGTTTTGCAGTTTCCATTCGATCTTTGCGGGATCGTAATTGGGATCTGCCTGGAGTTTGTTGCTGAGGCCGGATTCCACGTCAGACAGGGAAATGGCGGCTTTCCGTTTGAGGCTGTCGAGGAACGTGAGGCATTCGTTGGTGGCGATCTTGTAGAGCCAGGTGTAAAGCCGCGCGTCTTCCCGGAAATTGTCGAGGTTTTTCCAGACTTTGATGAACACGTTTTGCAGCACGTCGTTCGCGTCGTCATGATCGATGACGAGGCGGCGGATGTGCCAGTAGAGCCGTTCCTGATACTTCCTGACGATGAGGGTGAAACCTTTCTCCCGGGTGTCCGGGTGCCCGAATAGCGCCAGTAATTCTTTATCTTCTTGCGTTACAGCCATAGGCGGTTGTCTAATGAGCGGTTACCGTTGGAGCATGCGGTATATTAGACTAATATAACCATAATCCGCGGTCCGGGTTTGCTGTAAAAACAGAAAAAACCACCTATAAGATGGTTTTTTCCGCCGAAGGTTTAACGCTTCTATGAATTTTATCCCTTTTTACGGGCGATGGCTTTCTCTGCCGCAGCTACGATCTGGGGAGTGTCCAGGCCATATTTCTTCAGGAGGTCTTTGGGCGAACCGCTTTCCCCGAAGGTATCGTTGGTGCCGATGTATTCGATGGGAATGGGGTTGTGACGGGCCGCTACCTGCGCGATGGAATCTCCCAGGCCGCCGAGCACGTTATGCTCTTCGGCGGTAACGGCGCAGCCGGTTTTGGTGATGGATTTGATGACGGCGGCTTCGTCGAGCGGCTTGATGGTGTGGATATTGATGAGTTCCACGCTATAACCTTTCTCTTCGAGGATGCGGCCGGCTTCCACGCACTTCCATACGAGGTGCCCGCAGGCAAAGAGGGTGATATCGGTGCCTTCGTTGAGGATCTGGGCCTTCCCGATCTGGAAATCCTGGTCTTCCGCCGTAAAGTTGGGCCATTTCGGGCGGCCGAAGCGCAGGTACACGGGGCCTTCGTAATCGGCGATGGCGATCGTGGCGGCTTTGGTCTGGTTGAAATCGCAGGGAACGATGACGGTCATGCCCGGGAGCATTTTCATCATCCCGATATCTTCGAGGATCTGGTGGGTAGCACCGTCTTCGCCGAGGGTGAGGCCGGCGTGGGATGCGCAGATTTTCACGTTTTTGCCGGAATAGGCGACCGACTGGCGGATCTGGTCATACACGCGGCCGGTGGAGAAGTTGGCAAAAGTGGTAGTGTAGGGGATTTTGCCGCCGATGGTCATACCTGCGGCCACACCGATCATATTGGCTTCCGCGATGCCGCATTGTACGAAGCGGTCGGGGAATTCCTTGATAAACGCCTGCAGTTTCAGGGAGCCGGCCAGGTCTGCCGTGAGGGCCACCACGTTGGGGTTCCTTCTGCCTGCTTCGAGGATCCCTTCGCCGAATCCGCCGCGGGTTTCCTTCTCGTTCAGTACTTGTATGTCTTTTACCATAATGCCAGAAATTTGTGTCGCAAAGCTAGAAAATAAAATAAATTAATTCTGTAAAACACGGTCGCGCAGCGCAACTTCCCATTGCCAGGCCGTGCGGATCGAGTCTTCGATGGTGATCTGCGGGTCCCAGCCCAGCAAGGTCTTCGCCTTATTGTTGTTGGCGTAGATGGCAATCACGTCTCCCGGGCGCTCGGGGCCCAGTTCGTAATTCAGCTTCATCCCCGACACTTTCTCGAACGCCTGGATGGCTTCCAGCACGGTAACACCGTTCCCGGTACCGAGGTTGAAAACTTCCAGGTTGCCGGCGTTGCGTTTTTCGATGAGGTACTGCAGCGCCCTGGTGTGGGCGTTGGCAATGTCCATCACATGGATGTAATCGCGGATGCAGGAGCCGTCGCGGGTGTTGTATTTGGTCCCGAAAACGGTCAGTTTCGGGATTTTGCCGATGGCCGTCTGCGTGATCACGGGCACGAGGTTATCGGGTTTGCCGATGGGCAATTCGCCGATCAGTGCGGAGGGATGCGCGCCTACGGGGTTGAAATAGCGCAGCAGGATGCTGTTGGTCGCGTTCACCCGGCTATAGTCTTCGATCATCTGTTCGCCCATCTGCTTGGTGCGCGCGTAGGGGCTCTGGGCCTCGCCGAGCGGGGTGGTTTCCACCACGGGCAGATCGGTAGCGTTGCCGTACACGGAGCAGGAAGAGGAGAACACGAAGTTGGGAACGTTGAATTCCCGGATGCATTTCAGTACGTTGATAAGGGAAGTCAGGTTGTTCTGGAAATACAGCAGCGGCTCGTTCACTGATTCGCCGACGCTTTTCAGGGCCGCGAAGTGGATAACGCCCACAATGTCGCGGTTTTCGTGGAAAACTGCGTTCGTGTCTTCCAGGTTGCAAAGGTCCACTTTGTAATTGCGGATCTTCCGGCCCGTGATTTTTTCTACACCTTCCAGGAGTTTTGTGGAGCTGCGAATGTTGCTGTCGACCGATACCACGTCGAAGCCGTTGTTGATCAGATCTACGATGGTGTGGGATCCTATGTATCCGCAACCGCCCGTAACAAGGACTTTCTGCATACAGAATAACGTTTATTTAATCAGATTCATCAAATATGCGCCGTAACCGCTTTTCAACAGCGGTTGCGCGAGTTTTTGGAGCTGTTCGTTGTCGATAAAGCCCTTCCGCCAGGCGATCTCCTCTATACAGGCGATCTTGATGTCTTGCCGTTGTTCGATCACCTGCACGAACTGGGAGGCCTGCATGAGGGAATCGAAGGTGCCGGTATCGAGCCAGGCCGTGCCGCGGGGGAGGATAGACACCTGCAGGCGGCCTTTTTCAAGGTATACCTTATTAACGTCCGTGATCTCGTATTCTCCGCGGGCGCTCGGTTTCAGGTTGGCGGCGATCTCCACCACCTCGTTGTCGTAAAAGTAAAGCCCGGGCACTGCGTAGCTGGATTTCGGCTTTGCCGGCTTTTCTTCGATGGAAACGGCTTTCATGTTGCTGTCGAACTCCACCACGCCGTAACGCTCGGGGTCGGCCACGTGGTAGGCGTACACGATGCCGCCGTTCGGGGACGTGTTGTTGGCCAGCTGGCCGCCGAGGCCTGCGCCGTAAAAGATATTATCTCCGAGCACCAGGGCCACGGGATCTTTCCCGATAAACTCCCGGCCGATGACGAATGCCTGTGCCAGGCCGTTGGGCTCGGGCTGTTCCGCATAGGAAAGCTGGAGCCCGATATGGCTGCCATCGCCGAAAAGGCGTTGAAAGGCAGGGAGATCGTGCGGGGTACTGATGATGAGAATTTCCCGGATCCCAGCCAGCATAAGGGTGGAAAGGGGGTAATAGATCATCGGTTTATCATAAACGGGCATGATCTGCTTGCTGATCGCGTAGGTGATGGGGTGGAGCCGGGTCCCGGAGCCCCCTGCCAGAATAATTCCTTTCATGGCTTAAAAATCAGGTTTTTGGAGGCACAAAAATAGTCGAACCAAATGGATTCCCCCTAATATTTTGGGATTTAATGCAATTATCTAACGCACCTTTGCCCGTTTTGCGCGGCCCGGCCACCGCTGGGTCGGGGATTTGTCATGCGGAACTGTCATGAAAATAAAGCCGGGGCCATAAAAAAAGCCGCCCGGGAAGGCGGCTTTTGTATTTCGGGACCGAAAATGTTATTTCACGAAGAAGTTCACGATGAAGAACACCACCGCGGCCAGGGCCGCACTGATGGGGATCGTGAGGATCCAGGCCCAGAGGAGGTTCACTGTCACTCCCCAGCGCACGGCCGAAAGGCGTTTGGTGGCGCCCACCCCGATGATGGAACCGGTAATGGTGTGCGTGGTGCTCACGGGGATACCGAGGCTTTCGGTCATGTACAGCGTGATCGCACCCGCCGTTTCGGCGCTCACCCCTTCCAGCGGCGTCACCTTGGTGATGCGGGTACCCATCGTTTTCACGATCTTCCAGCCACCGCTCAGCGTACCCAGGCCAATGGCCGTGAAGCAGGCGAACGGCACCCAGTCGGGCACGTCTTTCAAATGACCGATGCTGCCATGTGCCACCATCGCCGCGGCGATGATGCCCATTACCTTCTGCGCATCGTTACCACCGTGGCCAAGGCTGAATGCGGCGGAAGATACCAGCTGCAGGCGCTTGAACCAGTTTTCCGCACGGTACGGATTGGCCCGTTTGGAAACGTTGACGATGAACACGGTAATGATGAATGCCACCACCATGCCGATGAAAGGCGCCAGCACGATGAAATACACCGTAGGCAATACTTTGGAAAAGTTGATCACGGCGAACGACCCGTGTGCGTTGGCTACCGCCGCCCCGATAAACCCGCCGATCAGCGTGTGGGAGGAGCTGGACGGGATGCCGTACCACCAGGTCAGCAGGTTCCAGGTAATGGCCGCCACCAGTCCGGAAAAGATCACCTTCAGGGTAATGAATTCCTCGAACACGGATTTGGCGATGGTATTGCCCACCTTGAACTCACCGTAAATGTATTTGGAAACGAAGAACGCCGCAAAATTGAAGAGCGCGGCCCACAGCACCGCCTGGAACGGCGTCAGTACTTTGGTGGACACGATCGTGGCAATGGAATTGGCCGCATCGTGGAACCCGTTTATGTAATCGAATATAAATGCCAGTATAATGATGACTACCAGAAATGTCATGAGCTGTCGGGATTAGCGGCTACGCATATTTAATGATGATGGTTTCTATCACGTTGGCGGAATCTTCGCACTTGTCGGTAGCGATTTCCAGCGCCTGATAGATCTCGCGCATCTTGATCAGCTCCACCGCATTGCTCTCCTGCTCGAACAAATCCGCGATCGCACGGTCGTAAATATCGTCGGCATGGTTCTCCAGGCTGTTGATCTTCACACATGCATCCGTGATCGCCCGCATATTGTTCATGTTGCGCAGCTCGGGGATCGCTTTGGCCAGCTCCGCCACGCCCTGGTTGATCAGATCAGCCAGTTTGCGCACACTGGAGTTGATTTCCACCACTTTGTACATGTCGATACGCTTGGCCGAACCATGGATGTAATCCGCCACATCGTCCAGCGTAGAGGCGAGATAGTGAATGTCTTCCCGGTCGAAAGGCGTAATGAAGTTCTGCCCCAATTCTACGAAAATGCGATGCGTCAGGTCATCGTTCTTGTGCTCCAGCCGCTCGATCAGGACTACTTTATCTTTCCGGATCACCGGGTCCTTGGTCTCCACCAGCTCCACCAGCACTTTACCCATTTCCACCAGGTTCGCCGCTACATCTTCGAAAAGTGAATAGAACACCCTGTCTTTCGGCATGAACAGTTTCACAATAGAATTAAAGCCTCCCATAAATGTTTGTGTTTGTTGAAAATTTGCCGCAAAATTAGTTTTCTAAAAGAAATGGCGCCAGAAAAAAATGAGAATTAATGTTTTGGTAACATTGAATTAATATGAAAGTAATA
Organism: Chitinophaga sp. NPDC101104; assembly: GCF_050277495.1. NCBI lineage: Bacteria > Pseudomonadati > Bacteroidota > Chitinophagia > Chitinophagales > Chitinophagaceae > Chitinophaga > Chitinophaga sp. NPDC101104. The sequence goes on from NZ_JBNNSF010000003.1 coordinate 107,536, forward strand.
TAGCGATTTTTCCTTTGTGATAGAATCCTGGCGCCTTTCAGCTCAATCATATAACTAACATTTTTTATGTAAAAAAGTTGAAAAAGCGCCCATAAACCAACAAATGTCAGACAAACGACCACTGGATATTGTAGTCATTTCCGACGTCCACCTCGGAATCTACGGCTGTCACGCAAAAGAGCTCGCCCAATACCTGGACTCCATCCAGCCCAGGATCCTCATCCTCAACGGCGATATCATCGACATCTGGCAGTTCAGCAAACGCTACTTCCCGAAATCCCACACCAAAGTCATCCGCCGCATCCTCAAAATGATGGGCAAAGGCACCGATGTCTATTACCTCACCGGGAACCACGACGAAGCCCTCCGCAAATATGCCGGGTTCGGTTTGGGTAACTTCCTGATAGACAACAAATTAATCCTGGACGTAGACGGAAAGAAGCACTGGTTCTTCCATGGGGACGTGTACGACGTTACCATGAAAAACTCCAAATGGCTCGCCAAGCTCGGCGGAAAGGGGTACGACCTCCTCATCATCCTCAACCGCCTCGTGAACCATATGCTGGAGAAAATGGGCCGAGAAAAGATGTCTTTCTCCCAGAAAGTGAAAGCCGGCGTGAAACAGGCCGTCAAATTCATCTCCGATTTCGAGCAAACGGTGGTGGAAATTGCGGCGGACAAGGAAATAGACGTCGTCTGCTGCGGCCATATCCACCAACCCGTGATCCGGGAAGAACAGGTGAACGGGCGGACGGTGACGTACCTCAACTCGGGCGACTGGGTGGAGAGCCTCACTGCCCTGGAGTACACAGAAGGACAGTGGAGCCTGTACCGACACGCCGAAAAGAAAGCGCCCGTGGTGGAGGAAGAGGATGAAACCCTGCAGCTCGAATGGAGCGCCGTGGCCCGTTCGATTTCCTTCACACGTTAATTTTCACACATTTATAACGTTTGCTTAATATTCAGGTAACCCTGAACGGATAAGTTTGCGTAACCGATCCGAATACTAGATGAAGACGCTCAAGCTACACCCACTCATGACGATATCCCTGTTACAGATGCAGATACAGCGGCTCCTCCACTGCAACGCCGCGGTGTATATCCGTCATACCCTGGCAAACGGTTTTAATACCCTTCGCGAAGCCGGCCTCGAAGAAGAGGACATGATCGAATTCCCTATAGACGAAACCCTCAGCCTCCGCGAGTTCGAAGAAGAAGTCGAAGAGAAATTCCATTTTTCCATCGAACTCTGCAACCAGGATTCCAAACCCTTCATGAATAAAAGCCTCCGGCTGTTCCAGCTGCCGCCTTGTTCCGAAAAACCACCCGCCCGCGGCGTCGACCTCTCCATCGAATGGCTCCTGCGCCAGGGCGGAAACCCCGCCATATAACCGGCTTTTCGGCTGAAATCCTTATCCATCGCGCATTTTCAGCGCTGTTAATGATTTTTTAATGATTACTTAACAATTAACATTCTGGTAATATTGGCTTAACATTGGCATAATTCGACCATGGTAGTTTTGCGGCCGTAATCAACACACAAATACGTGAAACGCATTATTACTGCTGTACAAATTATCGGGATTTTATGCATCGCCTGCCTTCCTTCTTTCGCGCAGGACGGGTCCGGGAAGATTACCGGGAAACTGACTGACAAGAAAACGGGCGAACTGCTGATCGGTGTGACAGTGATGGTACAGAATACCTCAAAAGGCGCCGTGACCGACGTAGAAGGCCGCTACCTCATCCAGGTGGCTCCCGGTACTTATACGCTCGATTTCAAATACATGGGCTACCAAACCAAATCCATCGCAGACGTGGTGGTGAAGGCCGGGCAAACCGCCAACCTCGACATCGCGCTGGACGAGCCCAAATCCAAAGACCTGCAGGAAGTGGTGATCCGCGGTTCCTACAAACAGGAAACCATCAACGCCCTCTTCGTTGCGCAGAAAAACAACCCCAGCATCTCCAGCGGCATCTCCGGCGAAAGCATCCGCCGCAGCCCGGACCGCAATACTTCCGAAGTGCTCAAGCGTGTGAGCGGCGCATCCATCCAGGATAACAAATATATTATCGTACGCGGCCTCAACGACCGTTACAATACCGCCACCATCAACAACGCCATGCTGCCCAGCACCGAGCCGGACCGTAAGGCTTTCTCCTTCGACCTCATTCCTTCCAACCTGATCGATAACATCGTTATCAACAAGACCGCATCTCCCGAGATGCCCGCCGACTTCGCCGGTGGCCTTGTACAGGTATATACCAAAGATATCCCTACCGAAAATTTCCTTTCCTTCAATATCGGCCTCGGCTACAACAGCCAGACCACTTTCAAGGAAACCCAGAGCATGGAGCGCGGTAAAAACGACTGGCTCGGGTTCGACGACGGGCTGCGCAAATTACCCGCATCCTTCCCCTCCAGCCGCGCCAAATACGTGGCACTGGGCCTGAACGATCAGCTCGCGCTTTCCCGCGACTTCAAGAACAACTGGGCCGTATCCAACCAGGGCAAAGCCCTTCCTGCGCAGAACTACCAGGTAACCTGGGGCAACCGCATCCGCCTGAAGAAAGATGGTTCTTTCGGCAGCATCATCAGCGTCACCTACCGCAATTCGGAGAATATCCAGAAAGGCGAACGTATGGACTATGAGTCCGGAAAAGACCGTACGCTGAACTTCGGGGAAGATATGTACCGCTACAACACCAGCCTCGGTGCCATCGCCAACTTCACGTACGTGAAACGCAACAACAAGATTTCGTTCAAGAATATCTTCAACCGTATCCTCGACAACAACTACATTTTCCGCTCCGGCGAAAACAGGGATATCCTCGGCGTGCAGAAAAGCTATGGCCAGGACCTCACTATCAAAACGATGATGAACTCCCAGCTCGAAGGCAGCCACAAACTGAATGCACGCGACTGGAAACTGGACTGGAACCTGAACTACTCCAAAACCCAGCGCGACCAGCCCGACATGAAAGTGCTGACCTACAAACGCGATTACGATCAAAGCGATGCCGAGTTTAAAGCGATGATCCCCGTGAATACTGCGGCACGTAATATCTCCCGCTTCTGGTCGTCGCTGGATGAATACGGTATCGGCGGAACAGGTTCGCTGACCGTTCCGTTCAACCTCGCCGGCGTGAAGCAAAGCGTGAAGGTAGGCGGACAGAAATTATACCGCCAGCGTGATTTCGAAGCCCGTATCCTCGGATATGTTGGCGTGAAGCCCGGGTTCGACCAAAGCATCGTGAAAATGGGCCCCGGCGAGATCTTCGCACAATCCAACATACACGATAACGGCCTGCGTATCGACGAGATCACCAATAACTCCGACAAATACAGCGCCACTTCCGACCTCGTAGCCGGTTATGTTCAGTTCGACAACAAGATCGGTGAAAAAGTGCGCGTGGTTTGGGGCGCCCGTGGTGAGTCCTACTACCAGTTCATCCGCACCGCCGACCCTTCCGGCAAGCGTGTGAAACAGGACGTAACTTTCTTCGACCTGTTGCCCAGCGCCAACATTTCCTATGCGCTCAACGAAAAATCGAATATCCGCCTCAGCGGCAGCAGAACGGTTTCCCGTCCTGAGCTGCGCGAACTGAGCTACTTCTCCTTCTACGACTTCGTGACCTACAGCTCCATGATCGGTAACCCGAACCTGAAGCGCGGCCTCATCACCAACGGAGACCTCCGTTACGAACTGTACCCGGGCGTTGGCGAGGCGATCACGGCTTCCGTGTTCTTCAAGAACTTTAAAGACGCGATCGAGCAGGTGGTAGACCCCAGCTCTACGCCGAACCGCCGCCAGATCCTGTTCCAGAACGTGTCTAAAGCACAGTCTTACGGCTTTGAACTGGAAGTGCGCAAGAAGCTGGACTTCCTGTCACAGGAACCTTTCTTCGCCAACACCACCGCATTCGCGAACTTCTCTTACATCCACTCGAGCGTAGATCTGCAGGGGCTTTCCCCCGACCAGTTGTCGCAGCGCGGCCTGCAGGGCCAGAGCCCTTACCTGATCAACGCCGGTGTGCAATACGTGCATCCCGACACCGATCTGTCGTTCAGCGCACTGTACAACAAAATGGGCCAGCGCGTGTACCTCGTGGGCTTCCAGGGTTATGAGCACATCTACGAAAAGGGCCGCGACCTCGTCGATCTCCAGATCGGCAAAAAGATCATGAACAAGAAAGGGGAACTGCGCCTGAACGTGAGCGACCTGCTCAACCAGAAGCTGATCTTCTATCAGAACAACGACAACAAGAAAGCGTACAACAAGAACGTGGACCAGATCATCAACACCCTGCGCCCCGGCACGAACGTTTCGCTGACATTCTCTTACCAGTTCGGTTTGGGAAAGAATAAATAAGACGATACAGTAACAATTTCATAACGCCGTGTTAAAGTACGCATAACATTACGAAGGCACTTTTGCACTGCAATTCAATCACTGAAAATCTGTTCGAATGAAACTTGTAAAATTCCTTGCTTTTACTTTAGGTGCTGCGGTAACGTTTTCTTCCTGCCGTAACAACGACTCCGGCGACGACGATCCGACGCCGGTTGTAGAAACCGTTCTGAGCGGTGTGCAGACATCGAGCAAGACCCTTACCAATGATAAGGTGTGGACGCTGAAAGGATATGTGTATTTCCCTGAAGGTACCACCCTCACTATTCAGGAAGGTACGGTTATCAAAAGCGACGTAACCGAGAAAGGCGCCCTGATCATCGAGCGCGGCGCTAAAATCTTCGCAACCGGTACCGCCCAGAAACCCATCGTTTTCACTTCCGGCAAACCCGCCGGCCAGCGTAACCCCGGCGATTGGGGTGGCATCATCCTCCTCGGCCGTGCCAAAACCAACCGAACCACCGAGCCCCAGATCGAAGGCGGTGTAGGCCGTTACTACGGTGGGAACGACGATAACGATAACTCCGGTATCCTGAAATATGTGCGTATCGAATACGCCGGTATCGCTGCCCAGCCCAACTCCGAAATCAACGCACTGACCTGCGGTGGCGTAGGCCGCGGCACGGTGATCGATCACGTTATGACTTCTTTCGCTAACGACGACGCTTTCGAATTCTTCGGCGGTACCGTTAGCCCCACTTACCTGGTGGCTTACGCAACTGCTGACGACGATTTCGACTTCGACTTCGGTTACACCGGCACCCTGCAATACGCTGTGGCCCTCCGCCGCCCCGATTTCGTTGACCCCGGAGACGCCGGTAACGGTGTTGAGTGCGACAACGACGGTAACGGTACCAACGCAACTCCCCGTACGCACCCCGTACTGTCCAACGTTACCATCATCGGCCCCAACGCCGCCGCTGGTACCCTGGCCAACCACAACTACGGCAACCGCTGGAGAAGAGCTACGAACTTCACTTTCGTGAACTCGATCCTCCTCGGCAACCAGAAAGGCGGTTTCTCCATCGAGTCTGCCGCTGCTTACAACGACTATAACAACGAAACCAGCAAATGGAAGAACAACATCGTGTTCGCCGTTGCTAAACCTTTCGTACTGGATTCCGCCGCTTCCCGCGTGGTAACTGGTAACAAATATGGTGCAGACCCGCTGTCCAGCGCAGACCGCGCCGCCATGATCAACGAAGGCATCGCCGCCCTGACCGCCAAGGCGACCGGCGCCGGCCAGTTCAACGTGGTAGCAGCTAACGCAGACGCGGTTGGCCTCACCGATCCGTTCAACTTTGCTAACCCCAACTTCCTGCCCAAAACCGGTTCCGAGCCCCTGAAAGGCACCTTCCAGGCCGCAACCGGTATCAAAACCGAGACTTTCCGCGGTGCTTTCGGTACCGACAACTGGATCGCAGGTTGGACCAACTTCAACCCTGGCCAGCAGGCGTACTAATCACGCATCTGTCGAATCGTTATAATCTACAGCGCCCGGGCAGCCGCCCGGGCGTTTTGTTTGCTGTATCCGGTTCCGTATTTTTGCGCGATGAAGGCAATGCGCACAATCGTTCGGACAGGTTTCCTGGCATTATTTCTCAGCACGGCTGCGTTTTCAGCGAAGGCCCAGTTCCTGATGGATATGATCGACACCACGACCGAGCTGGGGAAGGGGATGATTTCCATTTATAAACGGTACGATCACCTGCGGATCAGCGGGTACATGCAACCCCAGTTCCAGTACGCATCGCATAAAGGCATAGAAAGCTATTCCGGCGGGGATTTCAATAAACAGTCAGACAACAGGTTCATGCTCCGCCGCGGCCGTGTACGGTTCGATTACGCCCACTTCAACAAGCGGGACCTGCCCACGGTACAGTTCGTGTTCCAGTTCGACGGAACCGAGCGCGGCGTGAACATCCGTGACTTTTGGGGACGTTTTTTTGATGGCCAGTGGGACGTGATGGCGCTCACGATGGGTATGTTCGCCCGGCCTTTCGGGTACGAAGTGAACCTTTCCTCCGGCGACCGCGAGGCGCCCGAGCGGGGGCGGATGAGCCAAATCCTGATGCGCAGCGAACGCGATATGGGCGGCATGCTTACCTTCGAGCCGCGCGCCAAATCCCACCCTTTGCATTTCCTGAAAGTGGATGTGGGCCTGTTCAACGGGCAAGGCCTCTCCGGCCCGTCGGACTTCGACAGCCACAAAGACCTCATCGCACGGGTGGCCATGAAGCCGCGGCCCGTCAATTCGGCCGGCTGGCTGCTTTCCTTCGGCGGCAGCATCCTGTACGGCGGGATGGAGCAGTTTACCAACAAAATTTATACGATGGATGGGGGGAAGAAAGATTTTTCCGTGGACTCGAGCGCCAATAATGTGGGTGCCATCGCCCCCCGGCAGTATTTCGGCGCCGATGCGCAATTCGTAATCCCCAACGGCAAAGGGCGCGGCAGCACGCAGTTCCGTGCGGAATACATCCGCGGCACCCAAACTTCCACGGCCCTGGATACCGAAACGCCCGGAACGATCCCTATGGAAAAATCCGGTGCCTTCGCGCCCCTGTACATCCGGCCGTTCGACGGCGCCTATTTCTCGTTCCTCCAGCACCTCGGCAGCGCCAGGCACCAACTGGTGATGAAATACGACTGGTACGACCCCAACCGCAGCGTAAAAGGGCGCCAGATCGGCGATGCGGCCGCCAAATACCTCACGCCCGCAGATATCCGTTTCGATACTTTCGGTTTCGGGTACGTTTTATACTTCAACGAAAACATGAAGGCCACCATCTGGTACGACCGCGTCTGGAACGAAGGCACTTCCATCGACGGGTTCGAGGGCGATATCCCCGACAACGTGTTTACCACCCGCATCCAGTACCGTTTCTGATCATTTTACACGATGGAACATCCGTGCGCCGAACATGGCCGTGGTGGGCGACTGGATATGTAATTCCAGGTTGTATTCCGCGGCATTGTCTGGCGTGAACACCACCACGTAGTACCCGATGGGCGGGCGCTGGACCACCATGTACTTACCGGTTTCCCGCCTGGGCGCGGGATGGAGGCCCTGTGTGAACGAGTACCGGGAATTGGTGCCGAACTGGTATTTTGGGACGATGGTGCCGGCAGGATCTCCCGTAACGGTAGCCGGGTTCATCATCCATTCGCCTGAGATTTCGTTGGCTGTCCCATTGAACTCCACGCCGGTGTCTTTGTCTTTCTTACAGGAAAAGAGGAGGGTAGTGGCCAGGAGGGTACAGGCGATCAGGGGATACTTCATTGACGGGGGATTTTTACGAATCCGAATTTAGTTTGCGGCTGCGACTCTTCAAAAACCGCTTTTGACCCGGTAAGTTCAGTTACATGGACCGTATAAGCATTGCCGCTGCCGGGTTTCAGCTGAATGGTATATGCGCCCGGGCTGCCAGTTACCGGCGATAGGGTATAACTTCCCCTTTCTGTCTTTTTATCATCGGGCGTGCCCGTCACCTTTTCATAGATGTAATTCGTCCCGAAACCGTAATTGTAGTACGCGGGGGCGATAGAGGCGATAGTGTATACATCGCGCATCCAGACGCCGCTCACTACGTTGGGAGTGCCGTTGTAATCCGGTGCCGGTGCGGGTTTCTTATCTTTTTTGCAGGATGCGGCCGCCATGCCGGCAGCCATCAGGACGAAGAGGAAAAGCTGTTTCATAAGGGAATTATTAGGTGGATAGCTTTATAAACGGCTTTAGGCGCCGGAATGTTACTTCCTGGCCCCGGAAAGACTTGACTGGCGATAGTTGCTGCGATATGGCCGCAGCCTGCCTATTTGCGGAGATAAATGAACGTAGGGGCATCTGCCGATTCCTTGAGATAGGCGGATTTCGCCGTGATCCCGGTTACGGTGACGGTGTAACTGTTGCCGTTTCGGGGCTTTAAGGTGAGGGTGTAGCCGTTGGCCGGGCCGGGCGTTAATGAATATGTTCCTTGTTCGGTTGCCGACGCAAATGCCATGCCTCTTTTCTTTTCATATTTGTAATCCGTGCCGAAACCCCATTCCGGGAGGATGGTACCGGCCTGGAGTTGCATGTATCCGGCGTCCAGAACCCATTGGCCGCTGATGGCGTTTGGCGCGCCTCCATAATTGGGCGCCTTGTCTTTCTTGCAGGAAGGGAGAACAACGGAAGCAGCGAGCGACAAAAACAAGATCATGTGTTTCATCGGGTGTTTTGTTTGGTTGATATGAGCGAAACGGCTTCCGGGGCCGGAAAGTTACATCCCGGCCCCGGAAACCTGCATCTGGGCTGGATTTGCTGCGAAATGAGCGCGGTGGCGGGCTATTTTCGGAGGAAGGTGTACGTAGGCCCGTCTGGCGTTTCCCTGAAGTTGACCGATTTTGCGGTGAGCCCGGAAACACTGATGGTGTAACTGTTGCCACTGCCGGGTTTCAGCGTGAGGATCAGGCCGTCGGCAGGGCCGGGGCCTAAAGTGTACGTTCCCTTTTCGTTGAGGGGCGCGGATTTCGTACCGCCTTTCCTTTCATACTTATAATTCGTACCGAATCCCCATTCCGGGAGGATGGCATCTGAAGAGAACTGCATGGCGGACGCGTCTATTTTCCATTCTCCGCTGATGGCATTGGGGGTACCGTCATAGTCGGGGGATTTGTCCTTTTTGCAGGAAGAAAAAATAATGGTTGCCGCGAACGACAAAAACAAAAGCATGTGTTTCATGAGGGGGGTAATTTGTTTGGTTGTTCTCATGAAACGGGGCTCCGCCTGAAAAGTTACAGCAGGTTCTCGCGGCCCAGTTCCAGGGTAAACCCGAATGTGGAACCAACTTCCACCTTGCTGCGGACGTTGATCGTCTGATCGTGCGCTTCCACGATATGCTTTACGATGGCGAGGCCAAGGCCGGTTCCGCCGATGTCGCGGCTGCGGGCGCGGTCTGTCCGGTAGAAACGTTCGAATACGCGGGGGAGGTGTTCTTCGGCCATGCCGATCCCGTTGTCGGAAATCTCCACGAGCGCGCGCTTCCCGTCCATATTGTATACGCTGGCGATGGTCTGTCCTTCCGTTTTGCCGTATTTCACCGAGTTTTCGATGAGGTTGATCAGCACCTGGCGGATCTTTTCCTTGTCGGCATATACCTGCACGGGCGCCTCGCAGCCTTTCTTTATCCCGAACTTGATATCTTTTTGCCGGGCTTTGATGGAAAGGGTGTCGAACACGTCGCGGATGAGGTCCTGGATAACGAATTGTTCCTTGTTGATGGTCATTTCCCCGCTTTCGAGCTTGGAGATTTCATCGAGATCGTCGATCAGCCGGCAAAGGCGGTCGATGTTCTTGGTCGCTTTCTTGAGGAAGTCCTTATTGACGTTGGGGTCTTCCAGGGCGCCGTCCAGCAAGGTATGGATGTATCCCTGCACGGCGAAGATGGGCGTTTTCAGTTCGTGGGACAGGTTGAGGAGGAATTCTTTCCGGAAGGCTTCGTTGCGGCGGAGGTTTTCCAGTTCTTCCTTTTTCTGAGAGGCCCATTTTTCCACGTCTTCGCTGACTTCCTCGATGGTTTTGAGGGGCAGGATGTTTTTATTGAAGAATTCTTCGCGCTTGGAGGCTTTCGTCTGGTAAATGAACTTGTAGATGAGCTTGATCTTACGGTAGATGAAGTTCTGCAAGGTGTAGAAATAGAGGAAGTAGGCCACGATAAAGGTGAGGCCGAGCGCGAGGAACGTTTGTTTGAGGGTGGCGCCGATGAACAGGCATCCGAGGGCCATTACGACCGAGAGGATGAACGCGGTGAAGGCGGCAAGTTTCTGTGGCGACAGGTTTTTGGCTTTCAGCATACTCCAGAGAGCGGATAGATTGTGATAGCTGGAAATTAAACTAAATTTTTTACTTGTAGAGGTAGATGCCATAAATCACGGTGCCGGTGGCCACAGAGTTGCGGATACGGGAAGTTCGGGTGGGTTGAAAATGTATTACAGTTCGAATTTGTAGCCTACGCCTTTTACGGTGGTGATGAGGTCTACGCCCAGTTTCTGGCGGATTTTGCGGATGTGCACGTCGATGGTGCGGTCTCCCACGATCACTTCCGTGCCCCAGACCTGGTTGAGGATTTCGTTGCGGAGGAACACGCGGCCGGGTTTGGAGGCGAGGAGCTGGAGGAGCTCGAATTCCTTTTTGGCGAGGATGATTTCGGTGCCTTTATAGGTGACGGTGAATTTTTCGCGGTCGATGATGAGGTCTCCCAGGTGGATTTGCTGTTCTTCCGTTTTGTTAAGCCGGCGGAAGAGGGCGTTGATGCGGGAAACGAGGAGCCTGGGCTTGATGGGCTTCGCGATGTAATCGTCTGCCCCCATATTCAGCCCTTCGATCTCGCTCTTTTCATCGTTGAGCGCGGTGAGGAACAGTACCATGGTCTCTTTGAACTCCGGCAGCCGGCGCAGCTCGCGGCAGGTGTCGATCCCGTTCTTATTGGGCATCATGATGTCCAGCATGATCAGGTCCGGACGGAAGATCTTGGCCTTCTGGATGGCTTCGAGCCCGTCTTTTGCCGTCACCGTTTCGTAACCCGCGCTTTTCAGGTTGTAACTGATGATCTCGAGGATATCCGCCTCATCGTCTACTACCAGAATTTTTCCTACTGCTACTGCTGGTTCCATCAACATAATTTGGGTGTTTAAAGACGGCACAAAATTAATCAGCCCTTTCCCGATTCATGAAAAGATAACATTATGTAATTGTTAATTTCGCCGTCTGAAATCGTTTATCCGCCTGCAAATTACGCTTTTTTGCCCCTTTTCGGCCCCGATCGCCCGCCAATCCGGCAGACCTTTCCGCCGCCCATCAAAAAGAATACATGCCCCGGAAAATGGAGATCCGCCATGAAACCGGGTTGCAGATAAGGTATTTAACATAAAACGCATATAAAATGTTCGGAATGCCTGCGATAGGATTGCTTATCTACTATAATTGGTAGTAAATTTGCAGTATAGCATAGGAGTAACACATCAATATGAAAAAAGCATTACTAATCATATCTTTAGGCATTGTGTACAGTGGTTGGAGCTATGGTCAGAAAGTTCAGATCCCCATCAACCGGCAAGGCTTCCATGATAACATCGACAAGGAGCAGGTAAACGCCGACAAGCTGGACGGCAAGCAGGACGGTTACGTAAAGGTCGGCGACGACGAAAACATGAACCTCCAGGTCACCAGCGCCCTTACCAAACTGGTAGACGATATGCAGCAGGAAATTGAGCTGGATACGTCGCTGGACCATCGCCTGAAAGTAAAATACCTTTCCGGCCTCCACCAAACCCTCCGCGATTACAACGTCAAGCGCGCATATAACCGTATCGACGCCGAAGAGGCGCCCGCCATGCTGCAGGCGTTTCACCAGATGATGCAGGCAGACATCAGGGGGAAAAGCATTTACCCCATCGCGCGGACGCTGAGCTTCGAAGCCGGCGAGCGAACGATCGACGCATTCCAGGAAAACCCCGGCTACAAAGAGGCCCGTGCGGAAATGTTCTCCAAGTTCGCGTTCAAGAACCTCGAAGAGATCATGCCCAAACTAGGCCCTTATCTCGACTACCCGGTCGTAGACACCATCGTGGCCGCCGTGGCTAAAAAGTACCCCAACCAGGTGCTCACCTACGCCACTTCCTACACCCCCACCGCCAGCGCCATCCGCCGCAACCAGGACCCCCTCGTGCAGCAGATCGTCGCCATCGGCAAAAGCAGCCAGTCCACCAAACTGCTGCCCTTCATCGACCAACTGCTCGACGGCTCCGCCACCCTTTCCGAACTGGAAAGCAAAGTCGCCAACGACGATACCTATTTCCGCCTCATGGTCCACACCTCCATCGTGCTTCAGAAAAAGCGCGCGGAAGGGGCTAATATACTGGGCCTCAAGGCCATGCAGGAAAATATGAAGGCGAAATCGCTCCGGTATATCCGCGAAGTGAACGACCTGCACGAAGAAGGGCACGCCGTCCGCTTCCGCATCGTGAAAGACTTTACGCCCGAAGAACTGTATTACCTCATTATCAACGGACAGGAAGAATTATACACCTCCAGCTACACCAATGCTGCCAAAATGGGGCTGTACGACCAGATGATGCTGCGCATGAAACCGCCGCGGGGCGACAGCCTCCTCATGCTCGTGAGCTTCGACCGTTTCAAGAAATTCATCGCCATGGCGGCGGGTTTCAATACGCTCGACAACTTCCTCAAATCGATGGACCCCGAAAACGCCAACTACCTCATGGTGAAATTCGTGCGGAGCCTCGAGAAAACGGAAGACCTGGAAGACGCCGTGGACGTGGCCAATTCCTTCGGCTCCATCCGCGATCCCAAACTGCTGGACTTCCTCCGCGAAGAGGTGCGGAAAAACCTGTCGTTCGTACAGCAGAAGCAGGACAAGCGCGGGGTTACCATTTACTCCCTCCTCAACAGCATTTTCACGGAAGACGGGCATGGCAGCGACAGCTCCTGGGCGTCTGACATGAGCTCCAAGCTCCAGCTGCCTCCCATCAATTACGTGGAATTCGCCACGCTGCCCAGCGACAGCGGCCGCATTTACCAGCAGGTGTTTTTCTACGGGGATGAGGACGGGATCAGCTCTTACGCCAGCTTCATGGGGAATTTCCCGAAAGGGGAGTGGAACGTGACGAAGAATACTTACTGGACGACCATTACATCCGCCAAAGGCAAGCCCACCACCATTTTCGCCAATAATCCGCTGAAAGAGCCGGAAGATAAAACGGCGATCGAGAAGCTGGGCGAGTACCTCGACGAGAAAGACATCCACCCCACCATATTCATCCACCGCGGCCATAGTTACCATGTGAACACTACGCTGGATAACCTGCAGAGCACGGCGAGGATCGTTGTGCTGGGTTCCTGCGGCGGTTACCATAACCTGGCGACCGTCCTGGAAAAAGCGCCCGAAGCGCACATCATTTCCTCTAAACAGGTGGGTACCCGCTGGGTGAACGAGCCCATCATCCGCAGCCTGGAAGACGTGGTGCGCGCCGGCAAGAATGTAGACTGGGTGCAGATGTGGGCCGGCCTCAGCCGCAAGTTCGCGGGAGAGGGGGCCAACAAGGCGCTGTTCGACGACTACGTTCCGCCGCATAAAAACCTCGGGGCCATCTTCATCAAGGCCTACCGGCAGGTGATGAAAGACGAAAACTGATTGTGAAAAAGGGAGCCTGGCTCCCTTTTTTGCGTTTTGGGAATTACCGTTTACTTTTACAGAGATGAATAAAGACAAGACCAAAAAGGTTTTCGATGTCAGTCTGCTGAACCGCGTTTTTTCCTTTGCAAGGCCCTACCGGCGCTATTTTTACCTGTCGATGTTCCTGACGGTGCTGCTGGCGCTCATCTCTCCGGTGAGGCCCTGGCTCATCCAGCAAACGGTCGATAAGTACATCACGAACCAGTGGGCGCAGATGCTGATGATCATCACTTTCGTGCAGATCGGGATTTTGATCGTGGAAACGGCGGTCCGCTTTTTCTTCAGCTACATCACCAACTGGCTGGGGCAGTCCGTGATCAAGGACCTGCGTGTGGCCGTGTACCGGAAAGTGGTGCGGCTGAACCTGGGGTTCTTCGACCGTACGCCCATCGGCACGCTCACTACGCGCACCATCAACGACATCGAGGCGATCAACGATATTTTTTCGGAAGGGATTATTTCCATCGTGGCAGATGTGCTCATGATCCTGGCGATCCTGGGCGTGATGTTCGCCGAAGACTGGCGGCTGACGCTCGTGAGCCTGAGCCCGTTCCCCGTGCTGATCCTGGCGACGTACTGGTTCAAGGAGGCGGTGAACAAATCGTTCCATCGGGTGCGCAATGCCGTGGCGGCGCTCAACGCGTTCGTGCAGGAGCATATTACCGGCATGACGGTGGTGCAGGCATTTTCGGCGGAGAACCGCGAGTTCGGGAAGTTCCGCGTCATCAATAAAGATCACCGCAAAGCCAATATCGACGCCATTTTCGCCTATTCCGTGTTTTTCCCGGTGGTGGAAATCATACTCGCCATTTCGCTGGGGCTCATGGTGTGGTGGGGCGCCAACATGGTACTGAACTATGAAGTGACGCAGGGCGTGATGATCGCGTTCATCATGTATTTGAACATGCTGTTCCGCCCGCTCCGTATCCTGGCCGACAAGTTCAATACCCTGCAAATGGGGATGGTAGCCAGTGAACGGGTGTTCAAGGTGCTGGACAGCGAAGAGTACATGCCCGACAACGGTACGCATTCGGCGGCCAATATGAAAGGCGATATCAAATTCGATCATGTGTGGTTTGCGTATAAAGACGACCGGTACGTGCTCAAAGACGTCAGTTTCCACGCCAAAACCGGGCAGACGATCGCGTTGGTGGGGCATACCGGCAGCGGGAAAACCACCATCATCAGCATTCTCAACCGGCTGTACGAAATCCAGAAAGGAACGATATCGATCGACGGGGTGAAGCTGGAAGATTACAAACTGGCGGAGCTGCGCAGCCGGATAGGGGTGGTGTTGCAGGACGTGTTTCTGTTTTCCGGGTCGATCTTCGAAAATATTACGTTGCGGAACCCCCATATCAGCCGCGAGCAGGTGGAAGGGGCGGCCCGGCTCATCGGGATGCACGATTTCATCATGCAGCTGCCCGGCGGGTACGATTACCCGGTGATGGAGCGCGGCAGCACCCTTTCGCTGGGGCAGCGCCAGCTCATTTCGTTCATCCGCGCATTGCTGTACGACCCGGCGGTGCTGATCCTCGACGAAGCCACATCGTCGGTAGACACCGAGTCGGAAATGCTCATCCAGCAAGCGATCGATAAACTGATCGCCGGGAGAACGGCCATCGTGATCGCCCACCGGCTGAGCACGATCAGCAAGGCCGACCAGATCATCGTGCTCGACAAAGGCGAGATCCGGGAGGCGGGGACCCACGAGGAACTGCTGAAGCTCGGAGGGTACTACCACAAGCTCTATATGATGCAGTTTCAGGCATCTGCGAATACAGCCTGACAATTTTAGTTATCTTTACCCCAGTTTTTAAATCCCATACCCTGTACCATGAGAAAAAAATTGCATGGCTGTTTGTTAGCTGCCTGTTTTGGGCCCTGGCGCCCGCGGCCGCATACGCCGGAGATTATGAAAAAGCCTGGGAGGCGATCCTGAAGAACGACTTCGCGAAAGCGAAAGCCCTCCTGCAAAAGGCCGTCAACCAAAGCGAAAGCCGCAATAGCGCGCTCGCCACCCTGATGTTGCTGGAAAACAACGAAGGTTTCGGTGAAGACATCATTTCAAAGCACAACAATCCTGCCCGCCGGTTCAGCGATCCCAATCCTTACTGGTACGCCCTTTGGTTCAATGACGGGGTGCTGGGCAGCTACGGCAAGAAAGACGCCGTTCGGCTCGCCAATGTCGACTATGTGCTGGAAAACCCTGCCTTCAACGGTTCCATGCGCGCCGCCGCGAACTATTTTAAAAGCGCGCATTATGTGTTCAGCAACAAAACCGCCCTCGCCAGCCAGCTCTATCCCAAAATGGGAAGCATCCTCAACTGGCAGTACGTGGGCGTATTCGATAATATCAACGGCAGCGGGTTCGACAAGCCCTACGGCCCCATCACCGAAGTAGCGAAAGGCAAAGGGTTTAATGCGTACAACAATACCACCATCGACTGGTTCACCCCTGCCGTCGAAAGCCAGCAGGGATGGGTGCTTCCCTTCATGTACTTCAATGCCGCCAGCGGGATCGGGTATATGCAGACTTTCGTGGAATCGCCGGCCGACCAGGAAGTGATCCTCTGCCTCGGCGGCAGCGGCGCTTTCAAGCTTTGGCTGAACGACCGCCAGCTCATTGGCGAACCGGAAGAAAAAGTGACGGAGCTCGATTACTGGAAAGTGCGCTGCAAGCTTAACAAAGGCTATAACCGCGTGCTGGTACAGCTCGGCTATACGGGTGCAGGCGCCCGGTCGAACTTCCTCGTAAGGTTTACCGACGATAATTTCAATCCGGTAGCGGGATTGAAGAGCGTCAGCGAGCCGAAGGATTACCGGAAAGACGCGTCCGCCGCGCCGGTGAAGCTCATTCCCCATTTCGCGGAAGCATATTTCAAAGACCTGATCGCCAAAAAGCCCGCCGACCTCGTCAACCCCCTGCTCCTGGGTTGCGTTTACGCCCGCAACGCGGAATACGATAAGGCAAAAGCCGTGCTGCAGCCCGTCCTGAAAAAGTACCCGGATTGCGGGTTGCTGCTGCTCCAGTATTACATTAACCTGAACGGGGGCCACAACACCACCGAACTGCGCGAATTGCTGGAAAAGCTGAAAACGATGCTGCCAGGCAACTACTGGATCATGAACCTGGAAGTGGACCGGCTGCTGGAAGAAAAAGATTATACCGGGGCAGTGGCGATGATCGATAAAATGGATAAGATCATCGGCCGGAAAACCGCCAGTACCATGGTGAAGCGTATAACGGCCATCGCTTACCAGGAAAAGCTGGACAGCATGTTCCTCCTGCTCGAAGAGGGCCACAAAGCGTTCCCGGACGAAGTGCAGATCCTGTCCATGCTTTGCTACAAGGCTTCCGAAATGGACCGCAAGCCCGATCTGGCCATCGAAATGATGGAAAAGTACCTGGCAGACAATTACAACGAAGAGCTGTACAACCGTTTGATAAAGTCTTACATGAGCAGGGGCGACCTGGAAAAAGGAGAAGCCATCTACCGGAAGATGTTCGATTTTGCGGGGTATTCCATGGACCCCTACGAAAAGATCTCCAGCTATTATTTCTCGCGCCAGCAGTACGATTCCGCCATCACGTACCTGGAAAAACTGCGCAGCAACTCTCCGTACTACCATAAAGCGGCCGGAGATATCGCCTATAGCTATCTGCAGCAGAATAAAACGGACAAGGCGCTGGAATACTTCAGGAAAGCGCTGGCCCTGCATGCGGGAATGGATAATTACCGCCGCCAGATCCGTACCCTGGAAGGGAAGAAGGACGTGTTCACCTATTTCGCCGGCGGCGACCATTACGCCCGCATCCAGGAAGCATTGAAGAAACCGGCGGATACCGCCTATGCTTCCAGCTATATTTTCGACGAGAAGAATGTGGTATTGTATGCCGACGGCGCCAGCGAGCGCGAAGTGAAAACCGCGGTATACGTGCGCAACAACAGCGGTATCGAAAGCTGGAAGGAGTTAAGCCTGCCCTATAACAGCGTGTACGATAATATGACGATCCTGAAAGCCGAAGTGGTGAAAGCCAACGGCAGCAAGATCCCCGCTGAAACGTACCAGAACCAGGTGGTATATGCGAAGCTGGAGCCGGGCGATGCGATTTTCTATCACTATAAAGTGAACAGCTATGGCATCGGCCGCATGGGTCGCGAATTCTGGGACGATTTTTATTTCTCCGCCAATGTGCCAACCAAATACGCCCGCTACAGCGTGCTCTGTGCGGAAGGCGTGCCGCTGCAATACAACCTGCGCAACAATCCAGGGTTCAAGCCAGACATCAGGCAGGCAGACGAGTTCAAGCTCTACACCTGGGAGCGCAGTAACGTGCCCGCCTTCAAATCCGAGCCGTATATGCCTTCGCTGGGCGACTTCGGGGAAGTGTTGACCGTGAGCACCGTGAAATCCTGGAACGATATCAGCGAATGGTACAGCGACATCACCCGCATGCAAAGCCGCGAAGATTACGATCTGAACATGGCTTACAGCGAAGTGTTCCCGAAGGGCGCTGCCGGGCTTTCGGCTACGGAAAAGGCCCGGAGGATCTATCAATACATTGAGGGGAACATCGGTTATAGCTCCGTCTCGTTCCGCCAGGGCGCCTACGTGCCCCAGCGCGCAGGGAAAACGCTGGCCACCCGCCTGGGCGATTGTAAGGACATGAGCGCCCTTTTCCTCGCCTTCGCGCATAAGGCCGAGCTGCCCGCGAACCTGGTGCTGGTGAATACGCGCAACAACGGTACGAAAGGTATTTCGTTGCCCAGCATGGAATTCAACCATTGCATCGTGCAGTACCAGGCAGACGGGAAGGATAATTTCCTGGAACTGACCGACCGTTACCTGCCTTTCGGCACCCTGCCGCAAACGGTGAAAATGGCGCAGATGCTGAGCGTGCCTTATAAATACGAAAAACAGCCCGCGGCGCTGCAATCCGTCTCCGGTGGCAAATCAAATACCACGCTTACCCGGAAGGTGCATGTGAAGATCCAATCGACCGATGTGCAGGTGAATACCAGCTGCGAAGCTACCGGCAACCTGGCCGCTATTTTCCGCGAGCGCTACCTGCACAAGGCGCCCGATGAGGAGCGCGAAACCGTCCGGGAGCACGTGGGCTATGGTTTCAAGAACCATGTTGAACTGGGCAAATATGCGTTCCGGAACCTGGAAAGCGATTCGGATACGGTGCATTGGAGCTGCGACTTCGTGGTTAAGAACGAGGTGGTGAACGTGGGGGATTTCAGCATGCTGCGCCCGGCGTTCATGGAAGCGGTGGCCACGCAGAATATTTTTACCGATGAAGAACGGAAATACCCTTTCCAGTATTGGTCTTACGAGAATACCGATAAATATGTGACGGAGTTGACGATCGAGTTGCCGGAGGGGAAAGTGTTTGACCAGGTGCCGGGGAATATGGAAGAACAGTTCCAGGGGATGCGGTACGGGATCGCTTATGAGAAAGTGGCGCCGGGGCGTTTGAAGGTGACGCGGACGTTCCAGGCGGATACCGGGGCGGAAATAGCGCCGGCCGCCTTTGCAGGTATGAAGTCTTTTTTTAATAAGATCGTGGAGAAGGAGCAGAAATACATTTCCTTCAAATAACGATACTGTGCCTGTGTGGTGGTAAAATACCATCAAGCGGTACGCAAAGAAGTAGGAGGGCACCCCGGGCCGGGGTGCCCTTTCCTTTTTTAGGATTGATAATGAACGGGTTGGGAGTACAGGGGTGTGTGGATATGATCCTCGTCAGTTTTTTTGATGCCTCATACTATTTAATATAAAATCGGTTACCTTTGCACAAAATTTCAGAAAACTGTGTTTTCCTTGAATCGGTTCAAATATAAGCTGGTAGCCCTGATAACGGTGTTTTTCATCACCGTTTCCGGCACAATTACCACGGCCCAAGCATCAGACGGCCATGAAGAAAAGAAAGGTTTTAATGCGAAGGAAGTCATCCTCGGGCACGTGAAGGATGCGCACGACTGGCACTTGCTGGACGTGGGCGATTTTCACCTGACGGCTCCGCTGCCGGTTATTATTTATAACCCGGTGCGTGGCGTTTCGATGTTTTCTTCCTCCAGGTTCCACCACGGGCATGACGCGTACGACGGGTACCGCCTGGTGGATGCGCATTACCTCGAGTCTCACCACCTGACCGCCGCCCAGTATCCAGAAGGCAGCATCATCGAGGTGGATGCGAACGACAATCCGACCGGCCAGAAGATTTACGACTGGTCCATCACCAAGAACATTGCGTCCATGCTCTTTGCAGCGGTGCTCCTGGTGGTGCTGATGCTCAACGTGGCCAAGGCTTACCGCGTACGTGGCCACCGCCAGGCGCCGAAAGGCTTCCAGAGCCTCATTGAGCCGGTGATCATTTTTATGCGCGATGAAGTGGTTCGCCCCAACATCCCGGGCGCGAAAGGTGAAAAGTACGTTCCTTTCATCCTGACCATCTTCTTCTTTATCCTCATCAACAACCTGCTGGGCCTGCTGCCGGGTTCTGCCAACGTAACCGGTAACATCGCGGTAACGGCGGCGCTGGCGCTGATTTCCTTCATCGCGATGATGGCGGCTACGAACCGTCACTTCTGGGCGCATATCTTCAACCCTCCCGTACCGGGCGGAGTGAAAGTGATCCTGGCGCCGGTGGAGCTGATCGGTGTGTTCACCAAACCGGTTTCCCTCATGATCCGGCTTTTCGCCAACATCCTGGCGGGTCACATCATCATCCTGAGCATTATCTCCCTCGTGTTCATATTCGGTTCGCTGAATAAAGTTGCCGGTTACGGCTTCCTGCCCATTACGATCGTGTTCAACATCGTGATGATGATGCTGGAACTGCTGGTGGCTTTCATCCAGGCGTTCATCTTTGCCAACCTTACCGCTGTATTCATCGGTCAGGCCATGGAACACCAGGGCGGTCATCACCATTAATAACATCGTTTAATCTAAAATTCAAATACACATTTCATCATGGAACTTTTAACTGTAATGATGCAGGCTGCTGAATCCGCTTCTGGCCTGGCTAAAGCTGGTGGTGCTGTTGGTGCTGGTATTGCTGCTATCGCAGCTGGTATCGGTGTAGGTAACATCGGTAAGAGCGCGCTGGAATCCATCGCTCGTCAGCCCGAAGCTGCGAACGACATCCGTGCTAACATGATCCTGGCTGCGGCGCTGGTAGAGGGTGTTGCCCTGTTCGGCGTTATCGCGGGTCTGCTGGCGGTAGTACTGTAATCGCAGAAACTTTTTACTGCATCTGGCGCAAAGGGCAAAAGATGCAGTAAATTCAATTTTCCGAACAATCTCAACGCATAAATAATTATATATGGATTTGTTGATGCCTCAATTAGGCTTATTCACCATCTCTTTCATCATTTTCCTGATCGTTCTGTGGATCCTCGTGAAATTTGCCTGGAAGCCTATCCTGGCAGTTCTGAAAGAAAGGGAAGATTCCATCTCCGACTCCATCGCCACCGCTGAGCGCGTGAAAGAGGAAATGGCGCAAATGAAAGCCGAGCACGAACATGTGCTGGCCGAAGCAAAAGCCGAACGCAGCGCTATCCTGAAAGAAGCGAAAGACGCCAAAGAGCAGATCATTCGCGAAGCCAAGGAACAAGCACAGGCCGAAGCCAAAAAAATCATCGCGGAAGCTTCCGTAGCCATCGAGAACCAGAAAATGGCCGCCCTCACCGACGTTAAAAACCAGGTAGGCACCCTCGTGATCGAAGTAGCGGAAAAAGTGCTGCGCAAAGAGCTGTCCGACAAAACCAACCAGGAAGCTTACATCAAGCAACTGGCCGGCGAAATCAAACTGAACTAATTAAAACGGCTGAATAAAAGAATATGCAGAATCCCCGTTTAGCAAACAGGTATGCGAAATCGCTGATCGACCTGGCGGTGGCCAAGAACGAACTGGAAGCCGTGCATGGCGACATGCTCCTGCTCCAGTCCATCACCCGCAGCAATGCCGACGTGGTTGCGCTGCTCCGCAGCCCCATCATCAAGGCCGATAAGAAGATCAAGATCATGGGCGCCATCCTCGACGGTAAGATCAGCGGCATCACTTCCGCGTTCATCCGCCTGGTAACGCTCAAAGGCCGCGAAAGCGTGCTGGCCGAGATCGCCGGGGAGTTCGAAAAGCAGTACAATGCCCTCAAAGGCATCGTTCGCGTGAAACTGACTTCCGCCGCTCCGCTCGACGCGCAGCTGCTGAACCTCATCCGCGACAAGGTGGAAACCTCCGCCGGCCGCAAAGTAGAACTGGAAACAGCAGTAAACCCCGAACTGATCGGCGGCTTCGTCCTCGAAACCGGCAACGAACTGTTCGACGCTTCCGTACTGCGCGACCTGAAGGATATCAAGAAACAGTTCCTCAAGAACATTTACGTTTCCGAAATCCGCTAACCAAGCAATTTAACAGCAGCCGCTGCGTAACCGCAAAGCTGTTGTCGTTATAACAACAAACCTTAACGACTCTTTAAAAAATCATAACGATGGTTGATATTAAACCAGATGAAATTTCGGCGATACTTCGCCAGCAACTGAGCAACTTCAACGCTTCCGCGGAACTGGAAGAAGTAGGCACGGTACTGCAGGTGGGTGACGGTATCGCCCGTGTATATGGCCTGAACAACGTTCGCTCCGGTGAGCTCGTGGAATTCGAGAACGGCGTAAAAGCAATCGCGCTGAACCTGGAAGAAGACAACGTAGGTGTGGTACTGATGGGTGAATCCACCGCTATCAAAGAAGGTGACACCGTTCGCCGCACCGGCCAGATCGCCTCCATCAAAGTGGGCGAAGGCCTCGTTGGCCGCGTGGTGAACACCCTCGGCGAACCGATCGACGGTAAAGGACCCATCTCCGGCGAACTGTACGAAATGCCCCTGGAACGTAAAGCTCCCGGTGTAATCTACCGCGAACCGGTAAAGGAACCTATGCAAACCGGTATCAAGGCGATCGACGCCATGATCCCCATCGGCCGCGGCCAGCGTGAGCTGGTGATCGGTGACCGCCAGACCGGTAAAACCGCCATCTGCATCGACGCCATCATCAATCAGAAAGAATTTTTCGACGCGGGCAAACCCGTGTATTGCATATACGTAGCCATCGGGCAGAAAGCATCCACCGTTGCCGGTGTGATGAAAACGCTGCAGGAAAGCGGCGCCATGGCCTACACCACCATCGTTGCAGCTTCCGCTGCCGATCCGGCCCCCCTCCAGTTCTACGCTCCGTTCGCTGGCGCAGCCATCGGTGAATTCTTCCGCGACACCGGCCGCCCGGCGCTGATCATTTACGATGACCTGTCCAAACAAGCCGTAGCTTACCGTGAGGTGTCCCTGCTGCTCCGCCGTCCCCCCGGACGTGAAGCGTACCCCGGTGACGTATTCTACCTGCACAGCCGTCTCCTCGAACGCGCCGCGAAAGTGATCGCGAAAGACGATATCGCCAAGCAGATGAACGACCTCCCCGAGTCTATCAAGCACCTCGTGAAAGGCGGTGGTTCCCTGACCGCTCTGCCGATCATCGAAACGCAGGCTGGTGACGTATCCGCATACATCCCCACGAACGTGATCTCCATCACCGACGGACAGATCTTCCTCGAGAACAACCTGTTCAACGCCGGTATCCGTCCTGCGATCAACGTAGGTATCTCCGTATCCCGCGTAGGTGGTAACGCCCAGATCAAGTCGATGAAGAAAGTATCCGGTACCCTGAAACTCGACCAGGCGATGTACCGCGAAATGGAAGCCTTCTCCAAATTCGGCGGTGACCTCGATGCGGCTACCAAATCCGTTCTGGACAAAGGTGCCCGTAACGTGGAAATCCTGAAACAACCGCAGTTCAGCCCGTTCTCCGTGGAGAAACAGGTTGCGATCATCTACCTCGGTACCAACGGCCTGCTCCGCGAAGTGCCCGTGAAGAACGTAGCCGCTTTCCAGGACGCCTTCCTGCACGAAATGGAAGTTCGCCTGCCCGAAGTGCTCGGCGAATTCAAGAAAGGTAACCTGCCCGAAGAAGGCATCAAGAAAATGGTTGCACTGGCCGACGAGCTGAAGCCCCGCTTCGCCTAAGCCATCGAGCATATAGTTTTTAAAAGCCCTCCGCTTGCGGAGGGCTTTTTTTATGCCACATCCCTGCCAATCAGCCGATTTAAGTATGTGAAAACCACCCGGTAATTTTGCCGCGCGGAGATGAAAAGGCGCTGCAGCCCTATTCGCCAGGCGCAGGATTGCCGGCACTGGCGAATAGGGAAGTTGTTGTATCATGGGCGGCCGGCGGCAGGAACAACAACCCGGCCGCCGTTGTGTCACTCCCTTCATCTTCCCCGTTCTGCCCGGCAGATATATGTTTTAACATGTAATATAATTTGAAAAATAGTTTGGTTTATAAAACAAACTGAATTAGTTTTGGTCCATCATTCTGACCTAACCTTATATGTACAAGCTATTCCTTCCCCTGGTTTGCCTCTTGTTCCCCCTGGCTATGCAGGCGCAGACCGTTGTCACCGGTAAAGTGACCGACGCCCGCAAGAAACCCCTGGCAGGCGTGAACATCTCCCTGGTCGGGAGCTACGACGGCGCCACGTCCGCCAAAGACGGCAGCTTCTCCTTCACCACTTCCGAAAAGGGCGAACGCCTCATCACCGCCACACTCGCCGGCTTCGCTTCCATCGAAGTAAAAACGGACCTTTCCTCCAGCGCACCCCTGCTGCTCGTCCTGAAAGAAACCGTGAACGAACTGAAAATGGTCACCATTTCGGCCGGCAGCTTCGAAGCCAGCGACGAAAAGAAGAACACCGTCCTAAAACCCCTCGATATCGTGACCACCGCCGGCGCCAACGCCGACATCGTGAGCGCGCTCAAAACCCTGCCCGGCGCACAACAGGTAGGCGAGAAGGAAGGCCTCTTCGTGCGCGGGGGCACCGGGTACGAAACACAAACCTTCATAGACGGCATGCTCGTCCGCAATCCCTTCTCCAGCGGTATGCCCGACTTTGCAGCGCGCGGCCGGTTCTCGCCGTTCCTCTTCAAAGGCACCACCTTCAGCAGCGGCGGCTATTCCGCGCAATACGGCCAGGGCCTCAGCTCCGCGCTCGTCCTCGAATCCATCGACCTGCCGGAACGCTCCTCCTATTCTGTGGGCCTCGGGTCTGTAGGGCCGTCTGTCGGCATCGACAAACTGTCGAAAGACAAAAAGAAAGGCTACGGCTTCGAAATGGACTACACCAATCTCTGGCCTTACTTCAAGATCATGAAGCAAAAGCAGGAGCCCGTGGTGGCGCCCGAATACCTGAACGCTTCCGGCAACTACCGCATCAAAACCTCGAAGAACGGCATGCTGAAAATCTTCGTCATGGGTACCGTGGGCCGGTTCGGATTTAAAGGCGAAAGCCTGGAGTATCCCGGATCGAAGGAAGAATTCCGCCTCAACAACCAGTTCGTCTACACCAACGTTTCCTGGAAAGAAAGCCTGGGCAACGGCTGGAAGATCCAACTCGGCACTTCCTACAGCACCAACCGCGACCGCATCACCATGGATACGCTCGGCAAGCAACCGGAGCCCACGCGCATAAAAACCCGGCAAGACCTCTCGCAGTTCCGGGCCGTGCTGTCGAAAAACCTCGGTAAATTCTCCGTACTCCGCCTCGGCAGCGAATATCAATACGGAACGGAAGCTTCGAAATTCAATAACCTCGAAGCCGATTTCACAGACAGCTATACCGCGTCTTTCGCAGAAGCGGACGTATACATCACGCCGCGGTTCGTGGGCCGCCTCGGCACCCGGTACGAATATTCATCGCTGCTGCGTTCCCCCAACATCGCGCCGCGTGCATCGCTCGCCTATAAACTCGACGCCAAAAGCCAGGTGGCCCTGGCCTACGGCGAGTTTTACCAGAAGCCCGAGCCACAGTACCTCCGCTTCGATCATAACCTCGGCTACATGCGCGCCACGCACTACATCGCCAGCTATCAGCACATTTCCCAATTCCGCGTGTTCAGGACGGAAGTATTCTACAAACAATATCACGATCTGATCAAAACCGTTCCTTCCTACAACAATAACGGTAAAGGATATGCGAAAGGAGCGGAGCTTTTCTGGCGCGATAAAAAACTCATCAAAAACGCCGACTACTGGATTTCCTACTCCTGGCTCGATACAAAGCGCGACCACCTGAACTTCCCGTACGAAGTGCAGCCCGATTTCGCGGCGGAACATACGGCAACTTTGGTGTACAAACATTTCATCCCCGACTGGATGCTCAACCTGGGCGCCACCTACACCTTTGCGACTGGACGGCCGTATTACAATCCGAACCGCCCGCAAAGCGAGTTCATGACCGACCGCACGCGCAACCTCAACACGCTCGGCATCAACGTCAACTACCTGACCACCGTCGGCAAGGCGTTCACGGTATTCGTGTTCACCATGTCTAACGTAATCGGGAACGAACAGCAATACGGCTGGCGCTATTCGTCGGACAAAATGCGCAGGAGCATGATAGGGCCCATGGCGCCGAGGTTTTTTTACCTGGGGATGTTCATGAGCTTCGGTATCGACCGCCGGCAGGAAATGATCGACCGTCAATAATTTCATCATCAACCCTCAATATTCTAATATGAAATCCATTCTCGCCTATTTACTGTTCTTCGCCGTTGCTACGGCCAATGCGCAAGACCGTTACCAGGCCGCCATGAAGCAACAGGTGAGTCTGCTGGACAGTGCCAGCACCTTCAACCCCGCGTCGCTCAATGCCCTCAGCAACACCTTCGAGCGCATTGCGAACGCGGAGCAAACCCAATGGCTGCCGTATTATTATGCCGCTTATTGCCTGGTGAACGAGGCATTCATGACGCAGGACAAAACCAAAGTGGACCCTATTTCCGACAAAGCGGCAATGCTGGCCGAAAAAGCCGTGGCATTGAAAGGTGAGGATTCCGAATTGTCGTGCCTGCTGTCGCTCATCGCCGTTTCCCGCATCGCGGTAGACCCCATGACGCGGGGCGCCAAATTCGGCACGGAATCTGCCGAGCTGCTGGAAAAAGCGAAGGCGCAGAATCCCGAAAACCCGCGCGTGTATTTGCTCCAGGGCCAAAACCTCATGTTCACGCCCGAAGCTTTTGGCGGCAGCAAATCGAAAGGGAAAGAACTGCTCAACGTTGCATTGCAGAAATTCACGGCTTTCAAACCGGAAAGCGACATCGCGCCGCGCTGGGGCGAAATGTATACGAAGGAGTTACTGAAAATGCCTTGATTTTTTTATACTTTACGGGCGGAAGCGCATATTCCGCCCGTAAATTTTTGTAATCCAAACAATCGTGAAACGTGTTTAAAGAACTGGACCCGGTTTTGCACTCGCAGTTGCGGCTGGCAGTGATGTCGGTGCTGATGCGGGAGAAAGAAGCGGAATTTACCGTACTGAAGGAGTTGACCAACGCCACGGCGGGGAATCTCAGCGTGCAGATCAACAAGCTGAAGGAAGCGGAATACATCGAAGTCACGAAACAGTTCAAGGATAATTACCCCCAAACCATTTGCCGCGTCACCGAAAAAGGATCGGCGGCTTTCGAGAATTACATTCGCTCCATCAAATCCTATTTCCATACCGGCGGGAAGTCCTGAAATTTGCGACTGACGGGCCGGTGCAGCGTTGCTTGGTATCTTTAACGTCCGCCCGGGGCGGTTTAGAAACCTTAAAAGGCACGCGATGGAACTGCTGGATCACAAACTGAAAGTGGCGCCCACTTCTGCGCTCGTTTTGCTGCAATCCCGGTCTTTGTACGACTCCGGTATCGCCGGTCAATACTATGACCTGCTCGATTTCGGTGACGTACGGGAGCTCTCTTCCGGGATCCAGGGCGCCTGGCCGCATTTCTCCACGGTGGTATTGTACCGCAAGCGATTTATCCGCCATTTGCTGGAAACGTATCTGCAAGACGGCAAGCCCGTCCAGGTTTGTATTCTCGGCGCCGGCCTCGACCCGATATCGCTTTGGTTGCTGGAACACCACCGCCAGGCCATCAGCCGGATTTATGAAGTGGACGCGGTGCATATGCCCGTGAAATCCTCGCTGTATGCCCGGCTGCTGCCGGGCGAACCTGCCCTGCATTTCATTCAGGCGGATATAACGGATACCCTGCATCTGCTGGATAAACTCCGGGATGCGGGGTATTCTACCGAACAGCCCGCCCTCGTCATCTTCGAGGGCATCATCCATTACATTCCCGACGAACTGTTCCTCAACACCATGCAGGCTTTCCGGACGCCGAACAAGACGAACGTGGTGCTCATGGACTACCTGTTGCCCGAGCATAAAGTGCCGGTGGCCGAAAGGCCGGTGATGCGTGATCTGATGGCGCGGATGCAACATTTTATCGGGGGAAAAATGTACCAATATGAGCGCAGGGAGATTTTCCGGCTGGTGGAACTGCTGCACGGGGATGTAGCGGGCGTAGACTCGCTGCAGGACATAGAATTCAAGCTGAACGGCCGCAATGAGCTGTTCTACGAAGACGGGGAAGGATTTATGGAGATGATCGCGTTTTACCTCTGATTATACGGCGCCTCTTTCTGAAGCGATCTCCGTTTTCTTCAGGGGATTGCGGGTGTTTTCCGCGTATTCCTTGCGCTGGGCGATGATGTCGAGGCAGGAAAACACGGCTTGCCGGAACGATGCTTCGTCTGCCACGTTTTTACCTGCGATATCGAAGGCGGTGCCGTGATCGGGCGAGGTACGTACGATGGGGAGGCCGGCGGTGTAGTTGATGCCTTCGCCGCTGGCGAGGGATTTGAAGGGGATGAGGCCCTGGTCGTGATACATGGCCAGCACGCCGTCGAACTTCGTGTACATTTCGCGGGCGAAGAAGGCGTCTGCGCTGTAGGGGCCGAAGGTTAAAGTACCGCGCTGCTTGGCTTCGCGGATGGCCGGGGCGATCTGCTGGATTTCCTCGTTGCCGATCAGGCCTTCGTCTCCCGCATGCGGATTGAGGCCCAGTACGGCGATGCGCGGATTGTCGATCCCGAAATCGCGCACGAGGCTGTCTTTCATCATGGCGATCTTGGAGAGGATGTTTTCCTTGGTCACGTATTTGGCGACTTCCGAAACGGGAACGTGCTCGGTGAGCAGGCCCACGCGCATATTGTCTGCCGTCATGAACATGAGGACATCCTTGCTGTTAAAGGCGTTGCGGAGGTAGGGGGTATGGCCGGTGAAGTCGAAATCCTTCGACTGGATGTTCTTTTTATGGATGGGAGCGGTCACCAGGCCTTCGATCTGCCTGGCCTTGAGGCTTTCCACGGCTACCGCGAGGGAGCGGGCCGCGTATTTGCCGCCGGTTTCGTTCAGAACGCCGGGCGTGATCTGGACTTCTTCCTCCCAGCAGTTGAAAACGCTCACCTGCTTGGGGTTCAGCTTGCTGAAATCCTTGATGCTCTGGTAATTGAAATTGTTCTCGTTGAGCAGTTTTCGGTAGAAATTGATCGCTTTGTTGGAAGCGAAAACCACGGGGGTGCACAATTCAAGCATCCGGCTGTCGGCAAAAGTCTTGATGATGACCTCCAGGCCGATGCTGTTCAGGTCTCCTGCAGAGATCCCGATGACGGGGCGGTGCGTATGTGCGTTTGCTGAGCTCATGAGTAAACGAAATATCCAACAAATATACGTGTTAAAGTTGACAGATAGGCCCCCGGGGGCAAACTGCCGGGGATTCCTTAAATTTGCAGCTTATTCTGTTCCATGTATACGCTGAAAAAGTCATTAGGCCAACATTTCCTCAAAGACGAGAACATGTGCCGCAAGATCGTGGAGGCATTGCCCGTTACGCCGGGAATGCAGCTGCTGGAAGTGGGCCCGGGCGCCGGCGCCATCACCAAATACCTGCTGGAGCTCCCGGAAATCAGCTTCAAAGCCGTGGAACTCGATACCGAAAAAGTCCAGTACCTCGAAAAAACATTCCCTGCCATCCAGGGCAAGCTCATCAACGAAAGCTTCCTGGAAATGGCGGCCCCCTTCACCGGGCCGTTCGCCATCATCGGCAATTTCCCCTACAATATCTCCACCCAGATCATGTTCCGCGTGCTGGACTGGAAGGAGCAGGTGCCCCTGGTGGTAGGCATGTTCCAGAAAGAAGTGGCGCAGCGCATCGCTGCGGGGCATGGGAACAAGGAATACGGTATCCTCAGCGTATTGCTGCAGGCGGAGTACAAGATCGAATACCTGTTCGATGTGCACGAAAACTGCTTCAACCCGCCGCCGAAAGTGAAATCCGGCGTCATCCGCTGCACGCGGCTCGAAACGCCGTACGAGGTGAAGAACTGGAAGAAATTCACCCTCCTGGTAAAAACCGCCTTCGGCCAGCGCCGCAAGCAGTTGCGCAACCCACTGAAAGGACTGTTCAAAAAAGAATATTTACAGGAACCTATATTTACGAAACGCGCGGAAGAGCTGACTGTAGCTGATTTCGTAGCCCTCACCGAACACATGATATGAGCAAGCAAGTAATCATCACGGCCAAAGTACACGAATATCTGATCAATGCATTACAGGAGAAGGGCTTTACGGTCGACTACCGGCCTTCTATCACCTACGACGAGCTGGCGGCTTCCATCCATGCGGCTTCCGGGCTGATCGTGACCACGAGGATCAAGGTGGACAAGGCCATGCTCGACCGGGCCACGCAGCTGGAATGGATCGGGCGTCTGGGATCGGGGATGGAGCTGATCGATACGGCATACGCCGCGGAGAAAGGCATCCGGCTGGCGAGCAGCCCCGAAGGCAACCGCGATACCGTGGGCGAGCAGGCCGTGGGCATGCTGGTCATGCTCATGCATAATCTTTTGAAAAGCAATCTCGAGCTGCGCAACGGCATTTGGGAGCGCGACGGCAACCGGGCCTGGGAACTGGGCGGCAAAACCGTCGGCATCATTGGTTACGGCCATACCGGCGGCGCCTTCGCGAAAAGGCTCCGCGGGTTCGACATGAAAATCCTCGCTTACGATAAATACAAAAGCGGTTTCGGCGACGAATTCGTGCAGGAAGCTTCGCTGGAAGCCATTTTCCGGGAGGCAGACATCGTGAGCCTGCACCTGCCGCTTACGGAAGAAACCCGGCACCTGGGGAACATGTCCTTCTTCCAATCTTTCCACAAACCCGTATACCTGCTCAATACTTCCCGCGGGAAAGTCGTGAAAACGGCCGACGTGGTGAAAGCCCTGGAAAACGGCGCCCTCGCCGGCGCGGCGCTCGACGTGCTGGAGAACGAAAAGCTGGACACGTTCAGCGAAACGGAGCAGGCGGAGTTCCGGTTCCTGCTGGCGCACCCGCGGGCGGTGCTGACCCCGCATATCGCCGGCTACAGCCATGAAGCGAGCATCAAAATGGCGAAAGTGGTGCTGGAAAAACTGGCCTTGTAGCATATGGGAAACCCTCCATATTAAGCATTTTAATATTTGATAGCGGGGAGGGTTCCGAACGAAAAAAAGTTATATTTGCAATACTGATACCGGATTGACGTCTTTGCGCAAGCGAGGGCGTTAATTTTTTTTTTCTATACAACTAAAACATTCAGGTATGTCTGGCGTAAATTACGTTACCAAAGAGACCCTTGACCAGATGAGAGATGAGCTGACGCAACTCAAGACCAAAGGACGGGCGGAGATTGCGCGTGCGATCTCGGAGGCGCGTGAGAAAGGGGATTTGAAAGAAAACGCGGAATACGACGCAGCCAAAGAAGCACAGGGCCTTCACGAAGCCAAGATCGCCACGCTGGAAAACGCCATCGCTACGGCGCGCGTGGTGGAAGCAGGCGATATCGATACTTCCAAAGTGTCTATCCTCTGCAAAGTGACCATTACCAATCTCGCCAATAAGAAAACCATCACTTACCAGCTGGTTTCCGAGAAAGAAGCCGATCTGAAGCTCGGCAAGATCTCCGTTACTTCCCCCATCGGCAAAGGCCTGCTGGGCAAGAAGGTAGGCGAGGAAGCCGATGTTACGGCCCCCAACGGCAAGCTCCGTTTCAAAATCGACCACATCACCGTGTAAGAGCGGCGGCGATAATAGGAAAGGCCCCCGCGCGCGGGGGCCTTTTTTTATACCAAAAATTGTAGCTTTATACCGAGCAAAAAGTGACCCGACCCATGACCATCTTCTCAAAAATCATCAAAGGAGACATTCCGAGCTATAAGATCGCGGAAAACGACAAGTTTTACGCGTTCCTCGACATCTTTCCCATGATGGAAGGCCACACGCTGGTCGTTCCCAAAACGGAAGTAGACAAATTCTTTGATGTAGACGATGCGTACCTGGCGGAGTACCTGCTCTTCGCCCGCCCCATCGCGAAAGCCATCGAAGCCGTGGTGCCCTGCAACCGGGTAGGCATCAGCGTTATGGGCCTCGAAGTACCGCATGCGCACCTTCACCTCGTACCGATCAACTCGGCCGACGATCTCAATTTCACCCGCCCCAAGCTGAAACTGCAGCCTGAAGAACTGAAGGCGATCCAGGAAAAAATCGTAGCGGAACTGGAGCGTAACGCTTAAAGGGTCGGAACGTAGAACTTGAACCCGATGCCGTGCAGCGTTTCCAGCTTCACGTCTTTGTCGTCGACAAAATGTTTGCGGATTTTCGTAATGAACACGTCCATGCTTCTGCCGAGGAAATAATCATCTTTCCCCCACACGTGGTACAGGATTTCTTCCCTTTTAAGGGTTTTGTTGGCATTCTCGCAGAAAAACTTCAAAAGATCGGCCTCCTTCTGGGTAAGGCTCGCCTTCAGCTTGCCGGAACTGTCCATCAGTTTCAGCTCGCCATAGTCGAACGTCGTTTTGCCGACGGTATAGGTGGAGCGTTTGTCTGCATTGAGGGGCCGTGTCCGTTTCAGGAAAACTTCGATACGCAGGAGCAGCTCCTGCATGGAAAAAGGTTTGGTCACGTAATCGTCCGCGCCATGTTTGAAACCGCTGATCTTGTCTTCGTCCTGCGACTTGGAAGTGAGGAAGAGAATAGGGATCAGATCGTTCTTCTGCCGTATTTGCCGGGCCAGTTCAAAGCCGTTTTTCTTGGGCATCACCACATCGAGCAGACATATATCGTACAGGCTTTTTTGAAACGTTTTCCAGGCTATTTCTCCATCAGAGCAATGGGTCACCTCGTATCCGGATTCTTCCAAACGTTTTTTGGTAATAGCACCCAGGTTATAATCATCCTCCACTAGTAAAATTCTAGCCTTCGTATCCATCTACGAAAAAAATTAGGGGTGATAAAAGGTAAAAAATTTCATTAGTAACACTTGTAGGCGCCCAGCGGTACTGGTTCAGGGCGCTATTCAGCCATATTTCAGTTCAAAATAAGTACAATTTCTCAATTAACAAACATCGGCCGGCGGGATTATGTTCAATTTGCATCAGGGTCTGGAGAGCCTTTCGGGATTCTGTTGGAGGAATTTCTCCCAGCCTTTTGATTTACCGGTGGTTACGAGCGGGCTGGAATCCTGGAAATGATGGCAGACAGCAACCGCCAACGCGTCTGTGGCATCCAGGTATTCGGGCACTTCGGTGAACTTGAGGATGCGTTGCAGCATCTGCCACACCTGTTCCTTGTTGGCATTTCCGTTACCGGTGATCGACTGCTTCACTTTCTTGGGAGAATATTCCGCAACCGTAAGCCCCGCCTGCATCGCCGTGGCGATGGCCACGCCCTGGGCACGGCCGAGTTTGAGCATCGACTGCACATTTTTGCCGAAGAACGGCGCCTCGATGGCGCAGCAAACTGGTTTGTGTTCCCGGATGATTTCGTTCATACGGTCGTGGATTTTCCGGAGCCTTTCGTAGTGATCGATTTTAGGATTGAGCTTGAGAACGTCCATCTTGATGATCTCCGCATGCTGGCCTTTTACGGCGATCAGGCCGTAGCCCATGATGATGGTCCCGGGGTCTACCCCGAGAATTATTTTTGTATTGTTTGCCAAGCGGAGCCTATTTTTGCCAAAAATTCGACGAAGTCTGAACAAAAGTACCAAAATAATCCTCAATTACGTCCTCGGCGGGGCGCTCTTCACCTGGTTAACCTTTGCGATCATCAGGCAGATCCGGCACCAGGACAATCTGCCGGCGGCCTGGGCGCACATTCAGGAGATCGTGGCCGACAGGGGTTGGGTACTTTTGCTGATGGTGATAGGGATGATGCTGGTGAACTGGGGGATCGAGGCGCGGAAGTGGCAGATTTTGGTGCGCCCGCTCGAAGAAGTGCCGTTCCGGCGGGCCTTCGGGGCTATCCTGACCGGGGTGTCCGTGTCGGTAAGCACTCCCAACCGCATCGGGGAATACGGCGGCCGGATGTTGTACCTCAGCAATGCGAGCAAGCTCAAATCCATCGCCGCCACCATCGTGGGCAGCTTTTCACAGATCATTGCCACCCTGCTTTTCGGACTGGCGGGCTCCATATTTTATATATACCGGTACGATGTGGAAGGTTTGCCGGCTGTTGGACCGGGTTTTAGGGAAAAATTAACGCTCGCTTTACTCATAGGGGTTTGTGTCACCGTTTTATTCCTTTATTTTCGGTTACGATGGGTTGTTTCGCTGGTAGACCGGGTGAAGTGGCTGCGGAAGGTGAAGGTTTTCATCATGGTGATTGTCCGGTATTCTCCCTCGGAATTAAGGACCCTGCTGTATTTGAGTGCCATCCGGTACATCGTGTTTACGGCACAGTATTTGATTTTATTATATGCGTTGGGAGTTGCATTTGTGTGGTGGGAAGGGTTTTTCATGATCAGTGTCATCTACTTGGTCATGGCAGCGATCCCCACGGTAGCCATAGCGGAAATCGGCTTGCGGGGCAGTGTCAGCCTCCACTTCCTGGGCCTCCTGAGCGCCAACGCGGCCGGCATACTGGCCGCCACGGTGGCGATCTGGCTTATCAACCTGGTGCTGCCTGCCGCCATCGGTGCCGTGTTGCTCCTCGGCGTGAAGATTTTCAGAGATAAATAGCGAACGATCGATGAAGTATGTTTTACTGTTGCTATGCGGCCTGTTGTTTTACCCCGCCTCCCCCAGGGCGCAGGAAAACTTCTGTGGTATCGTCAACACGGCATTCAAGGCCAGCGAAACCCTCACCCTCAAAGTATTCTATAACCTCGGCAACGTTTACGTAGGCGCCGGGGAAGCCACCTTCACCACTACCCTCGAAAAATACAACGGGAAAGACGCCTACCACGTTGTGGGCGACGGGAAAACGTACCGCTCGTACGACTGGTTCTTCAAAGTCCGCGACCGCTACGAAAGCTATATCGACACCGCCACCATGTTGCCCATGCGCTTCATCCGCAACATCAACGAAGGCGGCTACAAGAAATACAACAACGTCGTCTTCAACCGCGAAACCAATATCGCCACCAGCACGCTCGGCAACTTCAAGGTGCCCGCCTGCATCCAGGACGTCATCTCCTCCATCTATTACGCCCGCAACATCGATTTCAACAAATACAAACCCGGCGATAAAATCCCCTTCTCCATGTTCCTCGACGATGAAGTGTTCGACATCTACATCCGGTACATGGGCAAAGAACAGGTGGAAACCCGCTACGGCACCTTCCGCGCTATCAAGTTCAAACCCCTTCTCATCAAAGGCACCATCTTCGAAGGCGGTGAAAAAATGACCGTGTGGGTGAGCGACGACGGCAATAAAATCCCCCTCCGCGTGGATTCTCCCATCTCCGTCGGCAGCATCAAAGTAGACATGATCAGCTTCACCAACCTCCGCTGGGCCCTGTCTTCACTCGTAAAGAAACGTTAAAGCCCGAACCGGAATGGTCTTTATCTGTTATATTTGTTTCTGACTCAATCTATTTCAAATATGGAAGAACGCAAACCCAAGATCCTGCTCGCCGAAGACGATACCAACCTCGGAATGGTATTGAAGAATTACCTGGAACTCAACGATTACGACGTAGAGCTTTGCAGGGACGGCATCCTCGCGCTGGCAGCCTTCCGCCGGGACAAGTTCGACATTTGCCTGCTCGACATCATGATGCCCAATATGGACGGGTTCAAGCTGGCGGAAGAGATCCGGGACGTAGACCCCGACATTCCCCTGTTTTTCCTCTCCGCCAAAACCATGAAGGAAGATATCATCCAGGGTTATAAACTGGGTGCCGACGATTATATTTCCAAACCCTTCGACTCCGAGTTGCTCCTCCTCAAAATCAAAGCCATCCTGAAACGCAACCAGGAATTGAACAGCAAGGAAGAAGAGCAGTTCGAGTTCCGGATCGGGCAATACCAGTTCAATTCCCGTCTGCGCACCCTCGTAAAAGGCAGCGATTCGCATACGCTGTCGCCCAAGGAAAACGAGCTGCTGCACATGCTTTGCGAGCACAAGAACGACCTTCTTCCCCGCGAAGTGGCGCTGAAGAAAATCTGGGGCAGCGATACGTATTTCAACGGCCGCAGCATGGACGTGTATATCGCCAAATTGCGGAAGTACCTGAAAGACGATTCCAACATCGAGATTGTCAACATCCATGGCAACGGTTTCCGCCTCGTGGTGAAAGACTGACGCCCATATATATTATGTGAAAAGGCCGGTTGAACGTTCAACCGGCCTTTTTTATTCGTTTGATAATGAAATGATTAGAAGAGAAGCTGCGATCCCCGGCTATTGGGGTTCCGGCCGAGGTGATGGTAGGCTTTTTCCGTCACTTCGCGGCCGCGGGGCGTGCGTTTGATGAATCCTTCCTGGATGAGGAAAGGTTCGTATACTTCCTCGAGGGTCCCGGCTTCTTCGCCCACTGCCGTTGCGATGGTGGTGATGCCGACGGGGCCGCCCTTGAAGTTGTCGATGATGGTGGAAAGGATGCGGTTGTCCATTTCATCGAGGCCGTATTCGTCGACGCTCAGGGCTTTGAGGCTGAATTGTGCGATACCGAGGTCGATGACGCCGTTGCCCATTACCTGAGCGAAGTCGCGCACCCGGCGCAGGAGCCCGTTGGCGATACGCGGGGTACCGCGGCTGCGGCGGGCGATTTCGGACGCGGCGTCGGAAGTGATCTTGGTGCCGAGGAGGCCGGCCGCGCGCCAGAGGATGCGTTGCAGCGTATCCGAGTTATAATATTCCAGGCGGCTTTTGATGCCGAAACGGCTGAGCAGCGGTGCGGTAAGGAGGCCGGAGCGCGTGGTGGCGCCTACCAGCGTAAAAGGGTGCAGGTTGATCTGGACCGTCCGCGCATTGGGGCCGGAATCGATCATAATGTCTATCCGGTAATCCTCCATCGCGGAGTAGAGATATTCTTCCACAACGGTGCTGAGGCGGTGAATTTCGTCTACGAACAATACGTCGCGCTCCTCGAGGTTGGTGAGGAGGCCGGCCAGATCGCCGGGTTTTTCGATGACGGGGCCGGACGTTTCGCGGATGTTCACACCGAGCTCATTGGCCACGATGCGCGACAGCGTTGTTTTCCCCAGCCCGGGAGGGCCGTGGAAAAGAATGTGGTCGAGCGCTTCGTCGCGCATCTTCGCCGCTTTGATGAATACCTTGAGGTTTTCGATGATCTGGTCTTGCCCGGAAAAATCCATGATCTCCCGCGGCCGGATGCTGTTCTCGAATTCCTTCTCGGCGGCGCTCATCCTGCTGTCATCTGGTCTTAGGTTCGGATTGGACATGTAAGTTTGTTGCCTTTCAGCGTCAAAAGTAATGAGAAATTGGCGAGGATATGAATATCGTTTATTTTTAGGCAAATCTTGCATCGACCTATGACCAGAAAATTAATAGCCGCCGCCGCGTTGCTCACCGTAAGCCTGGGCGCTGCTGCGCAGCAGACCGACGTGAACGAGGTGCGCCGGATCATTTCCACACTTGCCGCCGACGATATGATGGGGCGCGGGACTTTTACGCCCGGGATCGAGAAAGCGTCCGTTTTCATTGAAGGGGAATTCGAAAAAGCGGGGCTGGAGAAGTTGCCCGGCGCAACGAGTTACCGGCAGCCATTCGCCATGAAGGGCAGATCGATCTATCCGGCGGATTCGCTGGAACTGGTGCCCGGTGCCAGGGCGCTCCATAACGTGGTG
The DNA here is from genome assembly GCF_050277495.1 of Chitinophaga sp. NPDC101104. NCBI lineage: Bacteria > Pseudomonadati > Bacteroidota > Chitinophagia > Chitinophagales > Chitinophagaceae > Chitinophaga > Chitinophaga sp. NPDC101104. Next base: position 145,253 of record NZ_JBNNSF010000003.1, read on the forward strand.
GGCCTCATCCGCGGAACGGGCAAGCCCAACGAGTACGTAATCTTTTCCGGTCACTACGATCATATCGGCATCCTGAAATCCGAAACGCAGGACACGATCGCCAATGGTGCGGACGATGATGCTTCCGGCATTACGGCGGTGATCCTGTTGGCCCGCCATTTCAAGCAGCATCCGCCCGAGCGCACGGTGATTTTCGCTTGTTTCACGGCTGAGGAGATCGGCGGCTTCGGCTCGCGCTATTTCTCCCGCGAAGTGCATCCAGACAGCGTGGTGGCCATGTTCAACATCGAAATGATCGGCAAGGAATCCAAGTTCGGCCGCAACAGCGCGTTCATCACGGGTTTCGAGCGTTCGGACTTCGGCCAGATCCTACAGCGTAACCTCGAAGGATCGGCTTTCAAATTCCATCCCGATCCTTATCCCGAACAGCAGCTTTTCTATCGTTCAGACAATGCCATGCTGGCGAAGCTCGGCGTGCCGGCGCATACGATTTCCACGACGCAGATCGACAAAGACAAGCTTTATCATAGTGTAGACGACGAAGTCGAATCCCTCGACCTGCAGAACATCGCGGACATCATCGACGCGATCGCCGTGAGCTCGGGTACCATCGTGAGCGGGAAGGATACGCCTACCCGTGTGGCGAAGGAAGATTAAATTGTATCATTGATAAAATCGCAAGGGCGGACCGAAAGGCCCGCCCTTGTTGTATTTTGGGAGATTCCTGACTAAAGCTGGAGCTTCGCGGTAACCGAAAAGTGGTCGGATGCGAAGAGGCCTTTCCATGTTTGCGAAATGGTGGCGTGCTGGAGTACTTTCCAGGGGCCTTTGAGGAAGATGTAATCGATGGGATCGTCGCCTATTTCCTGTGAGCGGAAGCCGTTGAAAGTGCCTGTGGGACCGTAGTGCGGCGTTTGGCTGAGGGCTTTGGCGTCTTTGAGGTGCTTCGGGTTGGCGGCGTCCATGATGACGCGGATGGGCTCGTCGTCGGGCGTGGCGTTGAAATCGCCGGTGACAACGGCGGGCAGTTTGCCGGAGATGGCGGATACTTTGTCCAGCAGTAGTTTGGCGCTTTCGCGGCGGGCGATTTTGCCCATATGATCGAAGTGGGTGTTGAAGTGGAAGAATATTTTGCCGGTGATCTTGTCGCGGAATTTTCCGTAGGAAACGATGCGTTCGATGGCGGCGTCCCAGCCTTTGGCGCCGATGGTTTCGGGCGTTTCGGAGAGCCAGAAGGTGTGGGATTCGAGGAGTTTGAGGCGGGTGGTGTCGTAGAAGATGGCGGAGAATTCGCCTTTTTTATCGCCGTCGGTGCGGCCGACACCGAGGTATTTGTATTGGGGGAGGGATTTTTGCAGGTCTTGCATTTGTTCCCAGAGGGCTTCCTGGACGCCGAGGAGTTGCGGGTGGTGGAAGAGGACTTGCGACGCGAGGCGGTCTTTCCGGTTGGGCCAGGCGTTGATGCTGTCTTTGGGTGTGTTCATGCGGATGTTGAACGTCATGACCTGGATGTTGCGGTCTTGTGCGCCGGCCTGGAAGCCGGTGAAAGCGGCGATGAGGAGCAATAAAATCCTTTTCATGCGGTCAAAATACATTACAATCTTCGTTTTTCGGAGATATTCTACGTTAACTCTGAGATATTCTCGCCTTTTTTTCATTGCCTGGGTCCCTCTTCCCGCTAGTTTTGCATCAGGATGTATTACCGTCCGTGATCATCCGGCAACATCATGATGAAAACGATACGCATAGTACATGAGGGGCGGGGGGATCGCCGGGTCCGGGCTGCGGGGGTATTGTTTCAGGATGCGGGAGGTTGTTGGCATGCGCATGTGCCGGCTTTGGGATTGACGGGTTATGGATGGTCACGGCAGGCTGCCTATGGATCGTTGGAGGTGGTGGTGCGGGTGTATTTGCGGGCGGTGCGGGGGATGGGGGGCGTGATAGAAGATATGATGGAGGATATGGAGGAAGGGGGATGGAAAATGGAGGCGGGGGAATGGTATGCGCCGTTGATGGGGTATGGTCAATTGCGGGAGGTGTTGGGATATATGCGGAGGGGAGCGATGATGCGGCCGTTCGGGTTATTGCTGGAAGAGGGCTCGCTGGCGCGGGGTTCGTAATCAATCAATAGGGATATGCAAACGCTGGAATGCAATGAGGACGTGTCTTTGGATACGTTCCGGGATTTCCTGTGCCTGAATGGTTATCATTTCCGCTTGTTGGGTGGCGGGCATGAGCAGTGGGAGGGTGTTCGGAAGCGGCGGCCGGTGGTGTTGTCGCGCACGGTGTGCCCGGTGCCGCCATTTGTCATCCGGCAGGTGTTGCGGGAAACGGGTATCCCGATGGATGCCTTGCGGGCTTATCTGGCTGGGGAGACGTGAGGTTGCGGAACGGGAAAGAGGCTTTCTGTAACGTGGGTTTTGTGCATGGGGATTCATGCAGTTGTAGTGGGAAATGTGTGGCCCAATGGATGCTTTGAGGGCTTATCTGGCCGGGGAGACGTGAGGTTGCGGAATGGGAAAAGGAGCTTTCTGTAATGTGGAGTTTGTGCATGGGGATTCATGCAGTTGCAGTGGGAAACGTGTGGCCCGAGGGATGCCTTGAGGGCTTATCTGGCCGGGGAGACGTGAGGTTGCGGAATGGGAAAAGGAGCTTTTCTGTAATGGAGTTTGTGCATGGGAATTTGATGGGATTGCATTTTCCCACTACGGTGGAGAACGGTGAAACTCGCAGTTGTTGTGGGGAATGGTATTGCGAAGGATGAGCTGCTGGACTATCGGACCTGGTGCTCGATATGGCAGTATGAAAAAAATGGGACTGGTGTAGGAACATGTTATTGGAATGCATTTTCCCATGCATTGGAGAACCGTGTAACACGATGAAGTTATTGTGGGAAACGAACGGCCCGAAGAATGGCTGTTATGGACATACGTGGCCGGAAGCGCGCTGTAATGAATGAATGTGAAAATACGATAAAGCGGAATTTGGGTAGTGCAATGAAAATGGAATGCACATACCCGCGCATTGCGGTTGATTGTGCAATGAATTGCCGGTGTTGACAAAGGCGGTAGCAATGCCGCGCAACCCTGGGGTTAGTACCATTGTGCGCCGGATAACCGGCGGCAGCGGTGGACATAAGCAGCATAAAAAAAGGACCGGCATTCCTGCCGGTCCCCTGGTATGTTATCGCTGAAATCAGCGAACGCTTTTCAGCAGTTCCTGTACGGCGCGTTCCAGTTGCGGGTCTTTGTCCGCCAGCCTGTCGGTAAAGGTGGTTTTGACATAGATGTCGGGGGCCACGCCTTCTTTCTCGAGGTTTTTGCCATCGAGGGTATAGCAACCCCAGGAAGGGAGCCGGTAGAAGGACCCGTCTACGAGTCCTTTGCCGGAGGTGAAAATGATCCAGCGGTAAGATTCGGTGCCGATGATTTTCCCGAGCCCGAGCGCCTTGAAGCCCGCGGCCGTCATTTCCGCATCGCTGAGCGATTGTTCGTTGATCAGCAATACGATGGGTTTGCCTGCCGGTGCGAAGTTCGGCTGCGGCGAGGGTTTGCCTTCGCGATATTGCCATTGGAGATACGGGCGTTGGGAAAGGAACTTGAGGACTTCATCATGCACGTTGCCGCCGGTATTGTACCGGAGGTCGAGAATGAGCGCATCTTTGCCGGATAATTTCGCGGTCATGTCGATAAGGAATTTGTCGAGCTCCCCGCCGCCCATGTTCTTCATATACGTGTATGCGATGCGGTTGTTGCTGAGCTTGTCGACCTTCTGTTCGTTGCCGTAAATCCATTCGTCGTACAGCTGCTGGTCGAGCGCGCCGGAGCTTTGCGGGTGGAGCCGCACTTCGAAGGGTTTGCCGCTGCGCTCGAACGTGAGCGTGATTTCGCGCTCCATCGAGGGCCGGGTGAAGTATTGGTCGCGGCATTGTTTGGGGTCCACGGCTTTGCCGTTTACCTGGGTGAGCACGTCACCGGGCTGGATGTCGATGCCCGTTCTGTCGGCATTGCTGTTGGCCACGATGCGCTGTACTGTGTAAGGTTGCTGCGGATCGAAGAGGACGCCGGTTTCCATGGTCTGGTAACTGAGGGCGATGCGCTCGTCGTCGCCATAAGTGTTGAAGCCCAGGTGCGAAGAGTTCAGTTCCCCGAGCAGGTCGTTCAGCAGCACGCGGAGGTCGGCGCGGTTATTCACGTAGGGAAGATAACGGCTGTATTCGTCGCGCAGTTTAGGCCAGTTGGTACCGTGGAAATCGGCATTGTAGAAGTTCTCTTCCACGTTCGCCCACATTTCGTAGTAAATCTGCTGGAATTCTTCCTGCAGGTTGCGGTAGAAGGTTTGCCCAATGCTGATGGGATCGATCTTGTTGGCGTCTGCATTGAGTTTGCAGATATTTCCACCGGCGAGTGCGAAGAGTTTGCCGTCTACTTCCACGATGTTGCCGTCGAAGCGTTCGCTGCCGTTGATGCGTTCTGTCTTGGTTTCTTCGAAAGGCTCGCTTACCATTTTGTAAAGTGCGCCGCGGCCTTCGTGGTTAGAGCCGAAGAAGAGGGTGGTTTTATCGCCTTTTCCCGACATATGGTAGGGGCCGTATTGGGAACCGAAGCCGGGAGACACCTGTTCTACGCGCTGCATGAGCCGGTCCATATTGATGGTGATGCTCTTGGTGGCGTCTGCGCTGTCGGATTTTTTGTTGGATTTCGCAGTCTTGTCGTCTTTGCCGGATTTGCCTGATTTGTCGTCGTTCTTTTTATCGTCTTCCTTCTTCTTGAACAGCTCGTCGAATTTGGTGGAACGGTAGGGATCGTCGTATTTGTCGAGCGCGAGCCGGTAGATTTTCGGGTTGGTCATGCCGAAGGGATACGCGGGCCGGGTGCGGGAGGAGGCGAAGTAAATGTACTTCCCGTCGGGCGACCAGAAGGGATCGACTTCAGACACGCCTGTATTGGTGAGGTTGACCGTCGTGTTCTTTTTGAGGTTGTGCACGAAGATATCCTTTTCGAAATTGCGGTGTGCATTGAATACCACGTATTCGCCATTGGGCGAAAAACGGGGATCGGGGCTTTGGAACGCCCATATCTCCTCTTTCGCGATGGTGCGGGATTGCAGCGTTTTGAGATCGATGATCCGGACTTCGTCGCGGCCGCTGAAGTACACGGCCTGTGAGCGGTCGTGGTTCAGGTTGAGGCTGCGGTTGTTGCGTTTGTCGCTCGTGTGCTGTTTGATGGTCCCGCTGCCATCAGCGGCAACGGTATAGAGGTTGAGGTAGCCGTTGAGCGTTTGGTTGAACAGGAGGGTTTTGTTATCGGGGAGCCACAGCACTTCGGTCGCTCTTTCGCCGTTGCGCGGTATCTGGCGGACGAACTTGCCTTCGATATCAGACACGAAGAGCTCGCCGCGCGAAATGAAGGCGAGTTTTTTGCCATCGGGCGATACATCGAAGTTGGAGATGCGGTCGCGCACGTCGAAAGCTTGTTCTTTGGAAAGAACGGGGTTCCGGAAGAGCTGGAGCGCGAGTTTTTCGGATTTCCCGGAAGACACGTCGTATACCCAAACCTGGTAGTCTTTTTCAAACACGACTTTGCTGCCGTCTGCGCTGACGTTGGGCCGTTTGATGGAGGTGGAGAATTTGGTCAGGGCTTTCTTCTGTCCGTTGGCGAAGGTGTAGAGGTTGTATTCCCCGTTGGCTTCGTCGGAAACGAAGAATATATTGCCTTTGCGGTCGATGGTGGTCCAGAAGTCCTTACCGCGGTAGTCGGTGTACTGTTTGTATTGTTTGGTGGCGGGGTTGTAGGATTGGATGTCTGGGTTGAAATCGCCTTTATATCGTTTGCGGTTGGCGGCCCAGCTGGATTCCCAGGTGTCGTTGAAGAACAGTTCGCCGGAGGCGGGGTGTTCAGACAGGTTATGTACCTGGTTGAAGTAGTGGGGGAATACGCGAACGGGAGTTCCGCCGTTGATGCTTTGTTTGAAAGAGGTGGCAGACCCTTCGCGGTTGGAGGTGAAGTAGATGGATTTGGAATCCCAGCTCCAGGAATCCATGAGGTCGGGTGCGTCATGGAAGGTGAGCTGTTTGATATCTCCGCCACTGATGGGCATGATGAACACGTCTTGCCGTCCGAACTGGGTGCCGGTGAAAGCGATCCATTTCCCGTCCGGGGAAACCCTCGGGAGCGTTTCGTTGCCTTGCATGGCGGTGAGGCGGGTGGCTTGTGGATTGCGGAGGTCCGCTTTCCAGAGATCGCCTTCGAAACTGAATATAACCGTTTGTCCGTCCGGGGTAAGGGTGGGAAAGGTGGTGAAATAAGTGTCCGACTGTTGGGCCGCGGCCGGCAGGGATAATGCTGCCGCCAGGATACCCATGTAGATTGGTCTCATAATAACAGGGGAATTTAAGAATAGAAAGATAGTGAGGATTCCCTGTACCCGGAAACCATTTATCACGTCAGGAGGCGGTTTCGGAACATTTTTCGGGTGATTTGTGCCCCTGGAGCGCATTGGGGCGTAGGAGCCACTGGTTTTCCCGGGAGCTTGCCGGACCGGTATGATCAGCAATTGAACATTCCGGGACGGTTTGTACTTTTTTGTTCCTCCCGGTTTGAGTGTTATTATTATTTTTTGCGGTGAGCGTAAAAAAAAGCCGGCCCTCGCAGGCCGGCCCTTCAGTATCGGACAATGGTTTTTACACCACCACGTTGATCATTTTACCTTTCACGAAGATGATCTTCTTCGGTGTTTTCCCTTCCAGCCACTTCTGCACCACTTCATTCCCCAACGCGATCTGCTCCGCTTCCGCCTGCTCCACGTCCAGGGAAATGTTGATGGTCGTACGAAGTTTGCCGTTCACGGAAACGGGGTATTCCTTCGTGGATTCCGCCACGTATTTCACGTCGAACACCGGGAACGCCGCATCCAGAATGGAACCGCTGTTGCCGATGGCCGCCCACAGCTCTTCGCTCATATGCGGCGCATACGGCGTGAGCAGCACCAGCAGCTGTTCCAGCACGGCTTTCTTGTGGCATTTCTGATCGGTCAGTTCGTTGGCGCACACCATGAATGCGCTCACCGCGGTGTTGAACGAAAGGCGCTCGCTGTCTTCGTCGATCTTACGGATCGCCTTGTGCAGGGATTTCATCTCTTCCGCCGTAGGCGCTTCGTCTTTCACCACCAGCCCCTTGTTCTCATCGTAAAACAGGCGCCATACTTTCTTCAGGAACCGGTGAACGCCTTCAATGCCCTTGGTTTCCCAGGGTTTGCTCTGCTCGATCGGCCCGAGGAACATTTCGTACATCCGGAACGTATCGGCACCGAATTTCTCCACCACCATATCCGGGTTCACGGTATTGAAAAGGCGCTTGCTCATTTTTTCGAGCTGCGTTCCACAAATATATTTACCATTCTCGAGGATGAATTGCGCATTGGCATAATCGGTACGCCATTGCCGGAATGCCTCGGTATCCAGCTCCACGCCATCCACGATGTTCACATCCACATGCAGCTCGTCGGTCTCGTACTGGTCGCGCAGTCCGGCAGACACGAACTGGTTCGTTCCCCGCACGCGGTACACCAGGCGCGAGCTGCCGCCGATCATCCCCTGGTTCACCAGTTTCTTGTAAGGCTCGTCAAAACCGATAAGCCCCAGGTCGAACAGGACTTTCGTCCACAAACGGCTGTACAGCAAATGGCCCACCGCATGTTCGGTGCCGCCGATGTACAGGTCCACCTGTCCCCAGTAATCAGACACTTTCCTGTCGCAGAAGGTTTCCGCGTTGTTCGGGTCCATATACCGGAGGAAATACCAGCTGGATCCGGCGTAACCGGGCATGGTATTGGTTTCGCGCTTCAGGGAAGTGCCCGGCTCGGAAGGCAGGTTTACCCATTCGGTCACGTTCGCGAGCGGCCCTTCGCCCTCTTCGCCCGGACGGTAATTCTCCACATGCGGCAGTTCCAGCGGCAATTCGGAAACATCCATTGCTTCGGGAACGCCGTTACGGAACACGATGGGGAAGGGTTCGCCCCAGTAACGCTGGCGGCTGAATCCGGCGTCGCGCATTTTGTAGTTGATCTGGCGCTTGCCGATGCCCAGCTGCTCGATCTTTTCGGCTACGATGTCCATCGCTTCGCGCATGGGCTTGCCGTTGAGGAAGCCGCTGTTCTGGAGGATGGCGTCTTTGGTGGCATTGGCTTCTTCGCCGTTGAAGGCGTCGCCGATGATATTGGTGATCGGGATGTTGAAATGACGGGCGAAGCCGAAATCGCGCGCGTCGCCGCAGGGCACCGCCATGATGGCGCCGGTGCCGTATCCCGCCAGTACGTATTCGGAAATCCAGATGGGGATTTGACGGCCGTCGAAAGGGTTCACGGCGTAGGCGCCGGTGAAGCATCCGGTGATTTGTTTCACCTCGGCCATGCGCTCGCGTTCGGAACGGCTCTGCACATAATCGCGGTAATCGCTCACCGCCTGGCTTTGCGCATCGGTCGTGATAGCGTCTACGAGCTCGTGCTCGGGGGCGACTACCATGAAGTCGACGCCGAAAATGGTGTCGGGCCGGGTGGTGTAGACCACGATGTTCTCGAGGCTGCCGGCCACGTTGAATTTGATCTCGGCGCCCTGGCTTTTCCCGATCCAGTTGCGCTGCATGTCTTTCATGGCGTCGCTGAACTGGACGGTTTCGAGCCCTTCGAGGAGGCGGTCCGCATATTCGGTGATGCGCAGGAACCACTGGCGCATTTTCTTCTTGATGACGGGATGGCCGCCGCGTTCGCTCACGCCGTTGATCACCTCGTCGTTGGCGAGCACCGTGCCCAATGCCGGGCACCAGTTCACTTCGGCGTAGGCGAGATAAGCGAGGCGGTATTCCATGAGGGCCTGCTGCTGCTCTTCGTACGTCCAGCCGTTCCAGGTGTCGGCGCTGAAGCGGAGGCTACGGTCGCCGGGGCATTCCTGGTGGATATTGCCTTCCTGTTCGAAAATGCGCACGAGGGTTTCGATGTTTTCGGCTTTGGCGGCATGGCGGTTATACCAGCTGCCGTAAAGCAGCAGGAAAATATGTTGCGTCCATTTGTAATACGACGGGTCGCTGGTGTTGATCTCGCGCTCCCAGTCGAAGCTGAACCCGATATTGTCGAGCTGCTGGCGGAAGGTGCGGATATTGGCTTCGGTGGTCACGGCGGGGTGCTGGCCGGTTTCGATGGCGTATTGCTCCGCGGGGAGGCCGAACGCGTCGTACCCCATGGGGTGCAGCACGTTAAAGCCTTTCAGCCGTTTGTAACGGGCATAGATGTCTGACGCGATGAAACCCAGCGGGTGCCCAACGTGCAGCCCGGCCCCGGAAGGGTAGGGGAACATGTCCAGCACGTAACATTTGGGTTTGGTGCTGTTGTTGCTGACCTTGTAGGCGCCGGTTTTCACCCAATGGTCCTGCCATTTCCGCTCAATTTGCCTGAAATTGTACTCCATAATCATCTAAAGCCCGGTATTGCCGGGCGCTTTATTGTAAATTACTTATTCACAAAAGATTTTCCAACCGGGCATTTTACCATATAATAAAAAATGTTAAAATACCGTTTGGGATGGCAAAAGTAAACATAAGTCCCAATTTTTATTATTTTCGCTCCTAAACTATAGACGAATGGCTCAACCCGGGAAAATGTCAGCAAAGAAATCGAAGCCGTCTTATATATATTCGATCATCGGGGTGACCCTGGTGCTCATCCTGCTGGGTGTGCTCGGTCTCTTCATGATCAATGCCAAGAACCTCAGCGAGTATTACAAGGAGAATATCGAGCTGCAGGTGATCCTGCGCGATAATGTGAAGGAAGACCAGGCCATCGCCCTGCGCGATTCCCTGGCGGTAATGCCGTTTGTGAAGAAAGCGCAGTATGTATCGAAAGACATGGCGGCCGAGAAGTTCAAACGCGAGAATCCGGACGAGAATTTCGCGGTACTGGGCTTCAACCCCCTGTATGCGAGCGTCGATATCAGCCTGCACGCCCGGTATGTGCAGCCAGACAGCCTGAAGGTGATCGAGCAGCAGATCCAGAGCCGCGCCAACGTCCGCGAACTGTATTATCAGAAGTCGCTCGTATCGGAAGTGCTGGAAATCGCGAAGAAAATCGGGATCGTACTGCTGGTGATCAGCGCGCTGATGTGCATCGTGGTACTGTTCCTCATCGATAATACCATCCGCCTCGCCATGTACAGCAACCGTTTCCTCATCAAAACGATGCAGATGGTAGGGGCTACCCGGTGGTTCATCGCCAAACCGTTCGACCGGCGGAGCATCATCAACGGCGGTATCAGCGCGGTGCTGGCCATCGCCTGCCTCATCGGGTTGATCTCCTTCGCGGAATCCGCCCTGCCGGGCCTCCGCGGGATGCGCGACTACTGGCTGACGGGCCTTCTGTTCCTGGCGCTGGTCGGGCTCGGTATCGGTATTTCCCTCCTCAGCACCCATCGCTCGGTGATGAAATACCTCAAGTTGAAACTCGATGATTTATATTGATCCAAATTTAATCTACAGATATGTCCAAAGAAGCAAATAAGCCGTCCACCTCCGGGTCTCTCTTCGGGAAAGGCAATTACCAGCTCATGCTGGCAGGTGTAATCCTCATCGCTATCGGGTTCCTCCTGATGATGGGCGGCAGCTCCGACGATCCTGCGCGCTTCTCCCCTGAAGAAGTGTACAGCTTCCGCCGTATCACCCTGGCCCCCATCGTCATCCTCCTCGGCCTCGCCGTAGAAGCCTGGGCTATCATGAGAAAGCCGAAAGCCTGATTATCAATACCGTAAACCCACATTGTAATCATAGCGATGACGCCCTCATCGCTTTTTCTTATTTTGAACCATGAGCACTTTAGAAGCCGTAATCATAGCCATCATCGAAGGATTAACCGAATTCATCCCCATCTCGTCTACCGGCCACATGGTCATCGCCAGCAGCGTAATGGGCATTAACGAAGACGAGTTCACCAAATTATTCGAAGTCGCCATCCAGCTGGGCGCCATCCTCGCGGTGGTAGTACTGTACTGGAAGAAATTCATCGATTTCGGCAAATGGCAGTTCTATGTGAAGCTCATCCTCGGCGTTTTGCCCGCCCTGATCCTGGGGTTCCTGCTCCACGACTACATCGATGCCTGGCTGGAAAGCCCCCTCATCGTGGGCTGCACCCTGCTGCTGGGAGGCTTCGTACTGTTGGTGGTCGATAAATGGTTCCAGCACCCCACCATCACGTCCGACGAAGGGATGGACTATTTCCGCGCCATCCGCATCGGGCTTTTCCAGTGCATCGCCCTCATCCCTGGCGTGAGCCGCAGCGCGGCCACCATTATCGGCGGCATGCAGCAAAAACTGACCCGCCACGCCGCCGCGGAATTCTCCTTCTTCCTCGCCGTGCCCACCATGGCCGCGGCCACCGGGTACAAACTGCTGAAGAACCACGAAGTGCTCACCAGTTCCCCCGACAATATGCGCCTGCTGCTCATCGGCAACGTAGTGGCTTTCATCGTAGCCATGCTCGCCATCAAATTCTTCATCGGAACGCTGCAGAAATTCGGGTTCAAAATGTGGGGATATTACCGGATCGTGGTAGGCATCATCATTATCGCGACAATTTTCCTGAACAAATAGGGAATCAAATACATGAAAAAAGGCTGACCGCGTAATGTGGTCAGCCTTTTTTTTATCCTTTTACGGCGAGGAGGAGCTCCAGGTCCGTGTATTTCAACTTGAATTTTTCGCTGAGGTGATAGTTGGTGAGGGCGCCTTTGTACAGGTAAATCCCGTTCCTGACGCCGCGCTTGATCCAGACGAGGTTCTCGAACCCGCCATCGTCCGCCGCTTCGATCAGCAGCGGCATGAGCACGTTGCTGATGGCCTGGGACGCCGTGCCGGCGAAGCCCGACGGGATGTTGGGCACGCAATAATGGATCACGTCGTATTTCTTGAAAACGGGATTCTCGTGCGAGGTCACTTCCGAAGTTTCGAAACAGCCGCCGCGATCGATGCTTACATCCACGATCACCGACCCGGTTTTCATGTGAGATACCATCGATTCGGTGACCACGATGGGCGTGCGCCCGCTTTGGGACGACAGGGCGCCCACGGCCACGTCGGCCGTCCGCAGCTGGTCGGCGAGCACCCGCGGCTGTATGACGGAGGTGAAAACGCGCACGCCGATGTTATTCTGGAGCCGTTTCAGTTTGTAAATGTTATTGTCGAACACTTTCACGGAGGAGCCGAGCGCCAGCGCCGTGCGCGCTGCGAATTCGCCTACGATCCCCGCGCCGATGATCACCACTTTCGTTGGCGGGATACCGGTAATGCCGCCCAGGAGGATGCCTTTCCCCCGGCTGCTCGTACTGAGGTATTGCCCCGCGATCAGCATCACCGCCGACCCCGCGATCTCGCTCATGGCGCGAACGATGGGGTAGGTACCGGAATCGTCTTTCAGGTTTTCGAAAGACAGCAGCGTGATCCGCTTGTCCATCATTTTCTGCAACTGCTCCGCTTTGAGGACAGACAGGTGGATGGGTGAAATAACGATCTGGTGCGGGTGCAGCAGCTCGATCTCCTCGTCGTTCAGCGGAGCGGATTTCACGATGACGTCTGCCTTGAACACTTCTTTTTTGTCATACACGATTTCCGCGCCGGCTTCTGAATAATCGGTATCGTAGAAATGCGAGCCGTCGCCGGCTTTATGTTCCACCACGATATGATGCCCGTTATTGGTGAGGATGCTGACCGCGTCGGGCGTTAGCGCGATGCGGTTTTCCTGGAAAGACGTTTCCTTCGGTATCCCGATGTAAAGGCGGGAATTTTTCTGCGGGATGTCCAGCGTCTCCTCGAGGGGCGAATACGTGAAACCGGCACTCACAACAGGTTTTGGCCTATGCTCCATATTGATGACAGTTGTATGTTTGGGTGGCTTCCAAAGTTACGTTTATTATTGCAGCGAAGGCCTGAATTCCCCCGGATTGGCGGAACCGGCCACCAGCTGGCGTTGCTGGCCCGGGGTGACGGACAGGAAGATATGTACGGTATCTGCCGGGAGGATGTCGGCCACCACATCCGGCCATTCCACGAAAGACACGGCGGAAGGGTGGTAAAGGCAGTCCTCCACACCGGCTTCCACGGCTTCTTCCAGGTTTTTGAGGCGGTAGAGGTCGAGGTGGTAGATGGTCCTGTCCTGCCCGTCGCCGTTTTTATACCGGTATTCGTTGATGATGGAAAAAGTGGGGCTTGCGGTGGTGCCGTTTACGCCTTTGGCCGCGCAAAGGGCTTTGATGAAGGTGGTTTTGCCCGCCCCCATATCGCCGTTGAACGCGAAAACGCGCGCTTTCGGGTAATTGGCCCAAAGCTGCCGGGCCGCATCCTGTAATTCATCCAGAGAGAAAATCAATTTCATACGTGTCTTTCCCTTATCAAAGCCTAAATTTAGCAATTCCCGCGCATTTACGGCCGTTTTATGCCGTTTTCAGGGGTTTTGACGGTGAAATCGGCGGCGGAAAAGCACCGGTGTTGCAATAATTCCCGCCATCCGGCCAAATGCAGCATTGGCGCCCGGAATAGCCTGTGGCCCCGTCGAAATAGCACCGCTGTTGCATTAAAAACCCATGGGTTTGCGGGGCGCCGGCGGTAATTTTGTTGCATATGGAAACGATCAGTTGCAAGGTAAAAGGCATGAACTGCTCCAGCTGCGCGCTCACCATCTCCAAATTCCTCGAAAACAAAGGCATGGAAGAGGTGGCGATCAGCGTGGCCACGGAAGAATTGCGCTTCAACCTTCCCGAAGGCGCCAGTGCGAACGACATCATCGACGGCATCAACGGGCTCGGGTACGAAGTGGTGCTCCCCGGCGCCGAGGCGCAACAGCGGCCTTTCTATACCTCCCTCACTTTCAAGTTCATCTTTTGCGCCATATTCACCGCCCCGCTGCTCCTGCACATGTGGGTAAACTGGCACTGGCTGCATAACCCCTGGGTGCAACTGGCGCTCACGGTACCGGTGTACCTCGTTGGCATGGCGCATTTCGGGAAAAGCGCCTTCCGCTCACTGCGCAACGGCGTGGCGAACATGGACGTGCTCGTGACGCTGGGCGCCACGGCTGCCTTCGCCTACAGCCTCATCGGGGCGTTGCAGGGCATGGGAGAAAATTACCTCTTTTTCGAAACCACCGCCGCCATCCTCACCCTCGTATTCCTCGGCAACCTGCTCGAAGAACGTTCCGTCAAATCCACCACCACCGCCATCGCCGAACTGGCAAGGCTCCAACACACCACCGCCCGCCGGCTGCATGTGCATGAAAACGGCGAAGAACATATAGACGAAGTGGATAACGGAGCCCTGCGCACCGGCGACCGCGTGCTCGTCAACACAGGTGATAAAATTCCCATGGACGGCACCATTTACTGGGGCGCCGGCCACGTCAACGAATCCATGATCACGGGGGAAAGCGCGCCGGTCGGCAAGCAGGAGAAGGATAAAGTGATCGGGGGCACCATCCTGGAAGACGGCTCCATCAAAGTATATATCACGGCTACGGGGAAAGATACCGTGCTGTCTTACATCATCGACCTCGTGAAGCAGGCGCAGGGCAACAAGCCGCCCATGCAGAAGCTGGCAGACAGGATCAGCGCAATTTTCGTGCCCCTGGTGCTGGGGATCGCGCTGCTGACCTTCCTGGGCTGGTATTTTATCGGCGGAACGCCTTTGCAGGTGGCCATGATGCGGGCGATCGCCGTGCTGGTCATCGCATGCCCCTGCGCCATGGGGCTCGCCACGCCCGCGGCGGTAATGGTGGGATTGGGAAGGGCCGCGCGAAACGGCATCCTCATCAAAGGTGCCAACACACTCGAACAGTTCCGCAACATCCGCCAGATCGTGTTCGATAAAACCGGCACCCTCACCACCGGGAAGCTCCGCATCGGCCAATGGCAAGCCACCGGCATCGATGAAGCCACTTTCCGTTCCCTCGTTTTCAGCCTCGAAAAATATTCTTCCCACCCCATCGCCCGGTCGATCACCGCCGCATGGAAAGGCACGCCGGAGACCACGCTCCGGCAGGTCCGCGAAGTAAAAGGCCTCGGCATGCAAGCCAGCGACAAAGACGGGAATGAATGGAAGCTGGGATCGTTCCTCCTCGCCAAAGACCTCACCACAGACGATTCCCACAATATCTACCTTCTGAAGAACGGCGCCCTGGCCGGATGGCTCGACTTTACCGACGAGCTGCGCCCCGAAGCGAAAACCGTCATCGGCAGTCTGCAGTCCGCAGGTATTAAAACCATCCTCCTCAGCGGCGACACTACCCGCAAATGCCGCGAAATGGCGGAAGAGCTGGGGATGGACGCGTGGTTCGCCGAGCAGTCGCCCAAACAGAAGCTCGAAAAAATCGATGCCCTCATGCAGGATGCCCCCACGGCCATGGTGGGCGACGGTATCAACGACGCGCCGGCGCTGGCGAAGGCGACCATCGGCGTATCGCTCTCCGATTCCACGCAGGTGGCCATGCAGAGCGCGAACGTGATCCTCCTCAACAACCACCTCGGCGCGCTTCCGCTCGCCATGGGGCTGGGCAAGCATACCTATCTTACCATCAAGCAAAACCTTTTCTGGGCCTTTATTTACAACGTGGTGGCCATTCCCGTGGCGGCGCTCGGATTCCTGAACCCGATCGTGGGCGCGCTGGTCATGGGCCTGTCGGATGTAGTGCTGGCCATCAATTCCGTGCGACTTCGTTTCAAGCGTGTAAGCCATTAAAATTTGTCGTTAATTCGTATATCGAAATCCGTTCGTGAATGATATACTGGTTAGACCTCATCGGCACCTTCGTGTTCGCCATATCCGGCGCGCTGGCGGCTTGGGACAAGAAGATGTACCACGACATATTCGGGGTGAGCTTCACTGCGTTCGTTACTTCCATCGGCGGCGGCACGATGCGCGACCTGATCCTGGGCACGCGGCCGGTGTGGGTGAACGATTCCCGGTATGTGATCGCCATCATTCTCGGCGTGATCGTGACCATTTTGTTCCGTGCGCGGTTGCTGAAGTACCGGCGTTCCATCTTTTTGTTCGACACGCTGGGGATCGGTTTTTATACCGTGATCGGCTTGCAGAAGGCATTGGCGTTCGGGGTGCATCCCTGGGCGGCGGTGATTTTGGGGATGATTTCGGCCATTTTCGGCGGGGTGATCCGCGATATGATGGTGAACGAAATCCCGCTGATCTTCAGCCGCCAGATCTACGCAACCGCCTGCCTCGCCGGCGCCGCGCTGTACATCGGGCTGCGGCACCTCGGTGTGGAGCAGGATTGGAACATGGTGGCCAGTATTATTCTTGTGATCACGATCCGGCTGACGGCCTTGCGCAAAGGCTGGTCGTTGCCCTATTTGGAGAAGAAATAACACATGTCTACGGCACAGCAAATATTACAGCAATACTGGGGATATTCCGGATTCCGCCCCATGCAAAAAGAAATCGTGGAGGCGGTGGCATCGGGGAAAGATACGCTGGCGCTGCTGCCTACGGGCGGCGGGAAGTCGATCTGCTTCCAGGTGCCCGCCATGATGCGCGAGGGGCTTTGCCTCGTGGTGACGCCGCTCATCGCGCTGATGAAAGACCAGGTGGAAAACCTGAACAAGCGGGGTATTCCGGCGTTCGCAATTTATGCGGGCATGATGGGGAAGGATGTGGAAAAAGTATTGGCGATGGCGCGGGAAGGCGATATCAAGTTCCTCTACGTTTCGCCGGAAAGGCTCCAGAGCCGCCGATTCCTGTGGTATTGCGAAGTATTGCCCGTGACGCTGATCGCGGTGGATGAAGCGCATTGCATTTCGCAGTGGGGGTACGATTTCCGGCCGGCCTATCTGCAGATCGCCACTATCCGCGATCAATTCCCCAACGCGCCCATCCTCGCGCTCACCGCAACCGCCACGCCCGCCGTTCAGAAAGATATCTGTATCCAGCTGCAACTGCGCGCCCCGAATATCTACATCAAATCCTTCGCACGGCCCAACCTTTCCTACAGCGTGCTGGAAGAGGAAAGCAAGCCCGCGCGCATCCGTGCCATTCTCGACAGGGTGCCCGGCACCGCGGTGGTCTATTGCCGCAACCGCCGCCAGACGCAGGAGCTGGCAGGGCTGCTCCAGGCCCAGGGGATTTCAGCGAACTATTACCACGCCGGCCTTCCGAACGAAGAGCGCAACGCCCGTCAATCCGCCTGGATCAAGGGCGAAACCCGCGTCATCGTTTGCACGAACGCCTTCGGAATGGGGATCGATAAGCCCGACGTCCGCCTCGTGGTGCATGCCGACGTGCCCGACAGCATAGAAGCCTATTACCAGGAAGCGGGCCGCGCGGGGCGCGACGAGCAGAAAGCCTTCGCCATATTGCTCTACACGCAAAACGACCTCGAGCAGATGAAAGCCCGCCTCGAACTGCAATTCCCCGACCTCGACACCATCCGCGAAGTGTTCCAGGCCGTGGTGAACTACCTGCAGGCGCCCGCCGGTGGCGTGGAAGGCGTATATTTCGATTTCGATTTCAACGAATTCGTGCAACGGTTCAAGCTCAACGTCACCGTGGCGCACAGCGCCATCAAGGTCATCGAGCAGGAGGGCGTATGGCAGCTCAGTGAAAGCGTGTACATGCCCTCCAAAGCGGAAATCATCACCAACCGCGAAACGCTTTTCGAATACGAAAACATCAATCCCCGCCTCGATCAACTCATCAAATCACTCCTGCGCACTTACCAGGGGATTCTCGATATGCCCGTCCCAATCTTCGAAAAACAACTCGCGCGCATCCTCAACTGCACGGAAGACGAGATCGTGGACAACCTCAAACAATTGCACCGCCAGGCCGTGGTCAGGTATTACCCGCGGAAAGACAGTCCACAGCTGTCGTTCCTCCAGGAGCGCCCCCGCGCGCAGCAGCTCCGCATCGATATGGAGCGCCTCGCGCAAAGGAAAAAGGTCATGGAAGCGAAGATCAACGCCATCACGAAGTATGCGCAAAACGCGGATGTTTGCCGGACGCGCCAGCTGGTGGGGTATTTCGGGGAAAAAGACGCCGAAAGATGCGGCGTCTGCGATGTATGCGTGAAGGAAGACCGGGGGAAACTGAAGGCCGGGGAGTTCGGCGAACTGGCGAAAGCCATCCTGGCCGCGCTGAGTGAAAAGTCGAGCATGCAAAACCTCATGCAAAAGCTCGACGCGGAGGAAAGCAGGATACTCGATACCCTGCAATTCCTCATCGCCGAAGGCTGCGTACTGCGCGATGGAGACGGGTTGCTCTTCGCGGCGAAGCCCTGAAAAAATTACAGCGTCACAACACGGCGTTCCGCACTGCTGCGGAATCCCGCTTCGATCACCTTCACCACGTTCAGTCCTTCTTCGGGCGTAACGGGATTGGGCTTGCCTTCGCGGATGGCACCGTACACGCCTTTGTAGAAATCAAGATAGTTGCCATTGCCGCCGGGCAGGAATTCCTTCACCGTTTTACCGTCTTTCTCGGTGTGGAGCAGGCCCCATTCTGCCGGAGCTTCCGCGCCCCAATCGGGCGTATCGGGCAGCACGCCTTTCATGAGCAGCGCCTCCTGGATGTCTGACTTGCTTTTGATGAACGAGCCCTTGCGGCCATGCAGGATGTAGGCGGGGAGGGCTTCTTTCACGAGATAGCTCGATTTGAGGCGCACCCGCAGCGAAGGATAATACAGCAGCAGTTCGAAATAATCGTCTACCACAGATTCCCGGCGGATGATGCGTACATCGCCGAACACGGCTTCGGGCATCCCGAAAATGGTCAGCGCCTGGTCGATCAGGTGCGACCCGAGATCGTACAGCACGCCGGTGCCGGGCGAAGCGGCTTCCTTGTGTTTTTTATAGCTCAGTTCTTCCTTGAACCGGTCGTAGTGGAATTCCACTTCCAGCACATCGCCGATGAGCCCTTCTTCCACCACCCGGCGAACGATTTTGTAATCGCTGTCGTAGCGGCGGTTTTGATATACGATGATGAGTTTTTGTTGTTTTTTGGCCAGTTCGATCAGTTCTTCGCCTTCGGCGGAAGTAACGGTGAACGGCTTCTCCACCACCACGTGCTTACCGGCCAGCAGCGCGGCTTTGGTATATTCGTAATGGGAATAGTTCGGTGTGTTGACGATGATGAGCTCCAGCGACGGGTCGCCGATCATGCTCATCACGTCGGGATAGATCTTTACATAAGGATAACGCTGCTGCGCGAGGTGTTTGGAGCGTTCGGTCACCGCCGTCAGCTCGAAGCCGGGATGCACGTGCAGGAACGGCGCATGGAAGGCGTATCCGCTGTGGCCGTAGGAGCAAAGACCGGTTTTGATGGGTGTTGACATATCTTTTAGTTGTTTTTTATTGGATTGCCGCTGCTATCGAAGTTTTTCTTCAGGAAATTTTCCGTCTGCAGGATGATGATCACCGCCGGCACAACGCTGAACAGCAACGGCAGCACGATGATCCAGACTTCGGGGACGTATTGCAGTTCCATGCCGCTGGTGAGCCAGACAGGGATGCTGAGCGCAAGTATGCCCATGCCCGTGTTCCGCATGATCCGGGCGGAGTAGACTTGCGACGCGTCCCACGCCGCCTGCGACTTTTTCGACCGGGGTGAGCGGTAACCATAGATGGGATTGATGTTTTTCGGTGGGAACTTTCCGAAAATCCATCCCATCACCGTAAAAATCGTTCCGATCAACAGGATAATCAATGCCATGGCGCAAGTTTTTTAAAACCAGCTTGATCCTTTTTTCTTGCTGCTTCTTCCGCCCAGTCCCAACGCGCCCAGCAAGCTTCTCGTAATGATATTGGCGGCGGTGCGGCCGGCCTGTTTGGCGGCGGAGCTGGTCAGGACCGATTCCAGCAGGCCTTTTTCTTCTTTCTGCCGGCCTTTCGCAGCGGGTTTCTCTTCTTCTTCCTGCTTCGCTTTTTCGGCGGCTTCTTCCAGTTTGGCGGTAAGGATCTCGTAGGCGCTTTCGCTGTCGATCTCCTGGTTGTATTTCCGTACCAGTTTGGATTTGGCCACCAGGTCGTCTATCTCCCCATCGCTCAGAATATCCATCCTGGAACGCGGCGATGTGAGCATGGTGGCGGCCAGCGGCGTGGGCGTGCCTTTTTCGCTGAGGCAGGTCACCAGCGCCTCGCCGATCCCGATCTGGGTGAGCAGTTCGTCGGTTTTATAGAAATCCGACAAGGGATAGTTCTCCGCCGTCTGTTTGATCGTTTTACGGTCGTTGGCCGTGAATGCGCGCAGGGCGTGCTGCACCTTCAGGCCCAGTTGTCCCAGTACAGACGCCGGAACGTCCATGGGGTTTTGGGTACAGAAGAAAATACCGACGCCTTTGGAGCGGATGAGCTTCACGATCGTTTCGATCTGTTGCAGCAGCGCATCGCTGGCTTCCTGGAAAATAAGGTGTGCCTCGTCGATGAACATGACCAGCTTCGGCTTTTCCATATCCCCTTCTTCCGGGAGCGTGGCATAGAGCTCGGCCAGCAGGCTGAGCATGAAGGTGGAAAAGAGTTTCGGGCGGTCCTGGATGTCGGCCACGCGAACGATGGAGATCATTCCCCGCCCGTCGTCGCCGATGTGCATGAGATCGTCTACCTCGAACGATTTTTCGCCGAAAAACACCGTGGCGCCCTGTTGCTCCAGTTCGATCACTTTCCGGAGGATGGTGCCGGTGGAAGTGGTGGAAATCTTGCCGTAGTCTTTTTCCAGTTCCTTTTTGCCTTCGTCGCTCACGAACTGAAGCACTTTTTTAAAGTCTTTCAGGTCGAGCAGCGGCAGTTTATTATCGTCGCAATATTTGAAGATCATGGCCACGAGCCCCGCTTGCGTATCGTTGAGCTCCAGGATTTTGGACAGGAGCACGGGCCCGAATTCGCTGACGGTGGCCCGGAGGCGCGCGCCTTTTTCGTGGCTGAGGGTGAGCAGTTCCACGGGATAACCGGAGGGCGTCCATGTTCCGCCGATCTTGGCATACCGCTCCGCTATCTTGGCGTTGGAGGTGCCGGGGGCGGCGATGCCGCTAAGGTCTCCCTTGATGTCCATCATCAACACGGGCACGCTGGCGTCGCTGAGGCCTTCGGCGATCACCTGGAGGGTCTTGGTTTTACCGGTACCGGTGGCGCCGGCGATGAGGCCGTGGCGGTTGAGGGTTTTGAGGGGAAGGTAAACGTCTGCCCCGGCGATCACCTCACCGTCGAGCATGGCGCAGCCAAGTTTGAAACGTTCTCCTTTGAACGTGTATCCGTTGTTGATGTATTGTAAGAAATCTTCCTGCTTGGACATAGCGATCTGTTTACGTGAAGATAGCGGTTTGATGGATCGATTTTATTGTTCTTTCAGCAAAGCTTTGGCGTCGTCGATGCTTTTGAGCATGAGGTCTTTCACTTCGCTGATTTTCTTTTTCTCGGATTCGAGGTAGGCTTTTTTCTGTGCGTTGTCTTTATCGGCCAGTTCCATGTCGTACCCGTGCATCCAGGCGTTCATGGCGCTGTTGGCGCTGTCGAGCAGGGCGCCGGCGGCGTGATAGGAAGCGGTGTCAGCCTTGGCTTTGCCGAGGGAATCGGTGACTTCGGTGACGCGGGTGCGCAGGCGGCGGATGACCATCATTTTGGCCATGCCTTCGTCGTGAATGGCCATCACTTCCGTGCTGAGGGAATCGATGGCGAGGGAGTCCTGTACCGCGGTAGCGTCTTGCGAATTGGTGTTCCCGCCCTGGCATGCGGTGATAAAGAGGGCTGCGGCAACGGGCAGCGTACGTAAGATGTTCATATGCTTATGTTTCGGTTTAACGGTTAGAGGTTGCTGAGCGGGAAGGTTTCCTGCACGCGGATCCCTTTTTCGGTGCTTTGCAGCGTGCAGCATTCCACCACGGGGTCATGCTCGAAATAGAGCACGTAATTGCGCTCGTTGGCTTCCATGAGAAAGCGTTTTTTCTCCTCCAGCGTAGTGAGCGGGAACATGTCGTACGCCATCACATAGGGGAGGGGAATGTGGCCGGTGGACGGCAGCAGGTCGGCCATGTAGACGATCGTATGCCCGTTGTACCGGATCTCGGGGAGCATCATGGCGTCGGTATGGCCGTAGGCGAAACGCACCCGGATGTGGTCGGTGAACGCGATCCCGTCCTGCTGGTCGATGAATTTGAGCTGGCCGCTTTGCTGGATGGGGAGGATGTTGTCGCGGAGGAACGATGCTTTTTCGCGGTCGTTCGGCTCCGTGGCCCATTTCCAGTGGGCTTCGTTGCTCCAGTACGTGGCGTTCCTGAACGCGGGCACGAGCTTGTCGCCCTCGCGCTCGATGCTGCCGCCGCAATGGTCGAAGTGCAGGTGGGTGAGGAAAACGTCGGTGATATCGTTGCGATGGAAGCCCAGTGCGCCGAGCGATTTGTCGAGCGTATCGTCTCCATGCAGAAAGTAATGGGAAAAGAATTTGGCGTCCTGTTTGTTGCCGATGCCGTTATCGATGAGCACGAGCCGGTTGCCGTCTTCCACCAGCATGCAGCGCATGGCCCAGGAGCACATATTGTTATCGTCTGCCGGGTTGAGTTTGTTCCAGATGCTCTTGGGCACAACGCCGAACATGGCGCCGCCGTCGAGCTTGAAAAGACCGGTATTGATCGTGTGTAATTTCATGCGTCAGATAGTTTCGGTTTCATAAGCCGCGGATTTTTCCGCTGCTGCTAAGCTACGTTGTTTCTGCAAGGCGGAGAAAACCCAGAGAAGCCCTATGAGAAAGAACCCTGTCAAAACAAGCACGGACGTCCGCATATCGCCGGTCAGATGCTCGATGTACCCGAAGCTGAACAGCCCGATCACGATGGAGATCTTTTCCGTTACGTCGTAGTAGCTGAAGAAGGATGCGGTGTCTCTCGTTTCGGGGATCAGCTTGGCATAGGTAGAGCGGCTGAGCGACTGGATCCCGCCCATTACGAGCCCTACGCCCACGGCGAGGAAGTAGAACTGCGTTTCCGTGGTCATGAAATAGGCGGCCAGGCAAATCCCGATCCACAGTAAAACCGTCAGCATGATGATGCGGAAGTTGCCGTACCGTTCCGAGAGCCTTGCCATGCCCCAGGCACCGAGCACCGCCACCAGCTGGATGATCACCACGCAGCCGATGAGGTTGGTCTGCGGCATTTTCAGTTCCTTCAGTCCGAAGATCGTGGCTACCATCATCACGGTCTGCACGCCCATGGAGTAAAAGAAAAATCCCCTGAGAAAACGTTTCAGCACTGGCATCCGGCGTACCTGCGCGTAGACTTTTTTCAATTCCGCGAAACCGTCGGAAAAGACGCTGCCCTTATGATCTTCGATGGAAGGCTGTGATTTTGGGAGGCGGACGAACGGGATCTGCGCGAACCCGATCCACCAGAGCCCTACGAGGAGGAAAGTGATCCTGGGGGCGAGGTCGCCGGGGAGTTGCATGGCGTCGAAACCCAATACCAGTGCGAACCCTATGATTTGCAGCAATACGCTGCCGATATACCCGAAGGAGTATCCGCGCGCCGATACCCGGTCCCTCAATTCGATGGGCGCAATTTCGGGCAGGTATGAGTTATAGAACACCAATCCACCGCAATACCCCACCGTGGCCAGTACGAAATACAGTACCGCCAGCTCGAGCGAGGAATGGGTGGTGAAAGTGAAAAACGCCATGCAGGAAAGGCCGCCGAGGTATGTAAAGAAGCGGAGGAAGTTCTTTTTATTGCCACGCGTATCCGCGATGGAGCCGAGGATGGGCATGGCGAACGCGATGAGGAGATAGGCGAAGGCCAGTGCGTAATCGTACAGGACGGAGTTCTTCAGTTTCCAGCCGAAAAAATCGACCACGTCGCCGCCGAATTCGGCGTTGGTGATGGAAATAAAGTAAAGTGGAAAGAAAGTGGTCGTGATCACGAGATTGTACACGGAATTGGCCCAGTCATACATGGCCCATCCGTTCACGACTTTTTTGTTCGGAATGCTCATAGGGAGAATTTAATCATTCACAATGACGCCCTGAAAGTACAAATTTATTGCTTGTAGTCGCTGATCCGGATTTGTTCCTGGCAAAAGCTGTATTCGGCGGGGTCGTTGGAGGAAACGATGATCAGGCGGTTGCCGCCGTATTCGCGGATCAGCTGCTGGTAGAGGCTGATGCCGGCGGCGTCGAGATTGGTGCAGGGCTCGTCGAGCAGCAGGGCGCGGACGTCAGAGAAGATGGCAAGTGCGAGGCGGGCGCGCTGCTTCATGCCGGAGGAAAAGTGCCTTACCTGTTTGTGCCAGGCGGCGTCGAGGCCCACGATGCCGGCGATTTCCCGGGGTTTGAAGCCGGGGAGGAAGGATTTGAACTGAAGATGGAATTCGAAGCATTCCTGCAGGGTCAGTTCTTCCACCACTTCCAGGTAGGGGGCTACGATGGCGCAATGGCGGAAGAACTGGTCTTGCGGGAGCAGTTGATCGTTGAAGAAGTATTCCAGTTTGCCTTCACTGTGATGGTGATGGCCGCTGATGATCTGCAGCAGGGTGCTTTTGCCGGAGCCGTTGGGCCCGAGGATGGCGGAGCCGCCCGTGCCGGAGAAAGTATGGGTGCAACGACGGAAGATCCAGTCGTGGTTATACCGTTTTCCGACCTGGTTAAGCGAGATCGTCATTCGCCCGGGTGCTGTATCCTCTCATGATGCCGCGGCCGGAGTCGCGGATGAAGGAAAGGATTTCGTCCCTTTCGTCCGTGGCGGGGAATTCGGCTTCGATGATGCGGATGGCTTTGGAAATATTGTTGCCTTTCACGAAGAGGATGCGGTAGATGTCCAGGATGTGGTTGATCTTGTCCAGCGAGAACCCTCTGCGCTTGAGCCCGATGGAATTGACGCCGACGTACGACAGCGGTTCGCGGGCGGCTTTCACGTATGGCGGCACGTCTTTACGGACGAGGGAGCCGCCGGTCACGAAGGCGTGGTTGCCCACTTTGCAGAACTGCTGAACGGCTACCATGCCCGCCAGTACCACGTGGTCGCCGATGGTGATGTGCCCGGCGAGGGTGGTGTTGTTGGAGAACACGCAGTTGTTGCCGATGATGCAATCGTGCGCGATGTGGCTATAGGCCATGATGAGGCAGTTATTGCCGATGGATGTTTTCCAGCGGTCTTTGGTGCCCCTGTTAACGGTCACATACTCGCGAATGGTGGTGTTGTTGCCGATTTCCACGATGGTTTCCTCGCCTTCGAATTTGAGGTCCTGCGGAATACCGGCGATCACCGCTCCGGGAAAGATGCGGCAGTTTTTGCCGATGCGGGCACCTTCCATGACGGTCACATTGGAACCGATCCAGGTGCCTTCCCCGATCTCGACATTTTTATGAATAACGGTAAAAGGATCGATTTTTACATTGGGCGCAACTTTGGCGTCCGGGTGGATGTATGTGAGCGGGTGAATCATGCTGTTATTTTATCCTTCGCGTTTTACAATTTGAGCAACCATGTCTGCTTCCGCGGCTACTTTATTGCCGACGAAAGCGGTTCCGCGCATTTCCACCAGGCCTCTGCGGATGGGGCTGAGCAGCTCCATTTTCAGTACCATGGTATCTCCGGGCATCACTTTTTGCTTGAATTTGCAATTATCGATCTTGAGGAAATAGGTATCGTAATTTTCCGGGTCCGGCTTCGGGTTGAGGGCGAGGATGCCGCCTACCTGTGCCAGGGCTTCGCAGATCAGTACGCCGGGCATTACCGGGTTGTTGGGAAAGTGCCCCTGGAAGATCTGCTCGTTGAAGGTGACGTTCTTGATGCCTACCACCAGCGTATCGCTCAGTTCGATGATCTTGTCTACCAGCAGCATCGGGTAACGGTGCGGCATGGTTTTCACGATGCGGTTGATGTCGTAGATCGCGGGCTGGTTGGGATCGTAGATGGGAACGTCGCGGTTATGCTTGTTCTTCTTGATATACGCCTTGATCTTGCGGGCAAACTCCACGTTGGATGCGTGCCCCGGACGGTTGGCGATGATATGCGCCTTGATGGGGTAACCGATCAGGGCGAGGTCTCCCACGATATCGAGCAGCTTGTGGCGCGCGGGCTCGTTGGGGAAGTGAAGCTGTGCGTTGTTGAGGATGCCTTCGCGCTGGTGAACGGAGATTTCCGCACGGTCGAAAGCCTTGGCGAGCCTGTTCAGCTCTTCTTCGCTCACGGCGCGGTCTACCACCACGATGGCGTTATTGATGTCTCCCCCTTTGATGAGATTGTTGGCCAGCAGGTATTCCAGCTCGTGCAGGAACACGAACGTGCGGCACGGCGCGATGTCTTTCTTGAAATCGGCCAGGCTCTTCAGGTTGGCGTGCTGGGTGCCGAGCACGGGAGAATTGAAGTCGATGAGCGTGGTGATGCGGTAGTCCGGCGCCGGAAGGGCAGACATTTCCACTTTCTTCACTTCATCGTAATAGTTGATATTGGTGTCGATGGAATACCAGATCTTTTTGGCTTCCTGTTCCTGGATGCCCACTTCCTCGATGAGGTCGATGAAAGGGAGGGAAGAGCCGTCCATGATGGGGATTTCCGGTCCGTTCAGCTCGATCAGCACGTTGTCTACCCCCATGCCTACGAGGGCGGCGAGGATGTGCTCCACGGTACTTACGCGGGCGCCGTTGTGCTCGAGCGTAGTGCCGCGGGCGGTATCCACCACATAGTCCACATCCGCTTTAACGATTGGTTGGTCCGGCAGATCGATGCGTTGGAATTTTATGCCGAAACCGGGCATTGCCGGCTTGAGGGTCATGTTCACATGCGCTCCTGTATGCAAACCAACGCCAGAAATGGTCACGGGACCTTTCAGGGTCTGCTGGTTCTGTTGCTGAGTGTCCATCATTATAGCTACGTATTCAGTTTCGATTTAATTATTTAAACACCGGCTTTTTCCGCCAGCAGTTGCTTCACCATATCTTCAAGCTCTTTGACCCGCTTTTCCAATTCCGGCAAATTTCTAAAAATTGCCTGACTTTTCAGTGAACTTTTATAATCGTACGCCGGGGAGCCGGTAAGGGCGGTATTGGGCGTGGTGATGGATTTCGACAATCCGCTTTGTGCGTTGATCCGGGTACCGTCTGCGATCTGGATATGCCCCACGATGCCTACCTGCCCGCCGATCACGCAGTTCCGCCCGATCTTGGTGCTGCCGGAAATACCCGATTGCGCCGCGATCACGGTGTTCTGGCCGATTTCCACGTTGTGGGCGATCTGGATGAGGTTGTCGAGCTTCACGCCGGAAAGGATCACGGTGGAGCCCATGGTTGCCCGGTCGATGGTCGTGTTCGCGCCGATCTCCACATCGTCGTGGATCACCACGTTGCCCACCTGGGGCACTTTTTTATAGGAACCGTCTGCCTGCGGCGCAAACCCGAACCCGTCCCCGCCGATCACGCAACCGGCATGGAGGATCACGCGGTTGCCCACCACGCAATGGTCGTACACTTTCACGCCGGGGTACAGCACGGAGCCGGAACCGATCTTCACATTGTCTCCCAGGTACACGCCGGGGTAGATCTTCACGTTATCGCCCAGCTGTACGTTCTCGCCAAGATAGGCGAAAGCGCCGATAAACACGCCGGTGCCCATTTTTACGGTGGCCGGAACGTGGGAAGGCTGCTGGATGCCGGTTTTGTTGCCCGCACCCGTCAGCTGCTGGTATTTCTCCAGCAACAGCGCAAAGGAGCTGTACGCGTCTTTCACGCGGATCAGCGTGGGCTTCACCGGCCGGTCGATCTCCAGGGTATCATTCACGATGAGGATGGAAGCCTGCGTGGTGTAAATGAATTCTTCGTACTTGGGGTTGGCGATGAAACTTAACATGCCGTCCCCTGCCTCTTCTATTTTGGCGATATTGTGCACTTTCACTTCCGGGTCCCCCTCCAGCTTACCGTTCAATATGGTAGCCAGCTGTAATGCGCTGAATTGCATAGTTATAATGTTGAAATGTTACCTTCCAGGCCGCCTCCGGATAATATTACCGTATTCACTAACATGTTAAGTTCGTGTAAAACGTTGTTAGCCTAGAATTTTGGATGACAAATGTAGAATTTTTTTATCGGTCTTGCCAAAGTATGCGATACAAGGGCATTGTCGATGGAAGAAATATCCCGCACGTTGCCGTCCTTATATAATATGTTAATCTTTTCATCTTCAGCATCATACGCCTTGAGGCTGGCCGCGTCGGTGAACACGAAATATTCCGCTTCCTCCGCGGAAAGCCCCAGTTCCTGCATCGCTTTTTCCCGCAGCCCGGCCACTTCGGCCGCGCTGAACGGGTCGCTCCGCAGCGTAACCTTGAAAAGTTGGCGGTTCACGAGCCAGCGGCACAGCGTGCCCAGCGTCTTGTCTTCATGCCCCGCCCACACCTTGATGGCGCCCATGATGTCGTAATCGTCCAGCAGGCAGAACTGTGCCAGCACCTCGGGGTCGTGCCCGAACTCCTGGCGCCCCACCCGCCGGTACAGGAAGTACCGCAGCGCCGGGGAACCGAACAGCTCCACGCCCTGCCCCGCAAGCACTTTGGCCCGCATCAGCACGCGCACCAGCATGTTTTCCGCGCTCAGCACCGTTTTATGCAGGTACACCTGCCAGTACATGAGCCGCCTCGCCACAATGAACTTCTCGATGGAATAAATCCCTTTTTCCTCCACCATCAGCTCCCCGCCGGCCACCGTCAGCATCTTGATGATCCTGTCGTACGAGATCACCCCCTCCGAAACGCCCGTGTAAAAGCTGTCGCGGCTCAGGTAATCCATCCGGTCTACGTCTAACTGGCTGGAAACCAATTGATGCAGGAATTTTTTATGATACCGGTCGTTAAAAATCTCCAAAGTCAGGTCCAGCGCGCCGTCCATCTCCCGGTTGAGCGTCTGCATGAGCAGCTGGGAAATCTCCTCATGGGAAACACCCTCCACCAGCGTATGCTCCAGCGCATGGGAATAAGGCCCATGCCCCACATCATGCAATAATATGGCCATTTTCGCGGCCACTTCCTCTTCTTCCGATATTTCCACCCCCTTTCCCTTCAACTCCGCCAGCGCACAGCTCATCAGGTGATACGCCCCCATGCTGTGATGGAAACGGGTATGCATGGCGCCCGGGTACACCAGGTGCGCCAGCGCCATCTGGTGGATCCGCCGCAGCCGCTGGTAGTAGGGGTGCGACAGGAGGCTGAATATCAATGGATGATCGATTGTTATAAACCCATACACCGGGTCGTTCACAATCTTGCGTTTTCGGTCAGTCATTCGGTCGTTTTATATCGATCGGTACAAATCTACGCCATCCGCGCTAACTTTTGCTGATGGGAAAGCCCCGCCCCGGCGTTTTTACACCGCATGGGTACGATTTTTGACCGTATCTAAATATTTGCCAATATATTCTAAATAAATTCGTAATTCGTATACATGAATCAAATCAATATACTCTGGGTGGACGATGAGATTGATTCCCTCAAATCGCAGATCATCTTCCTGGAAAATAAAGGTTACCACGTTTCCGCACTCACCAACGGGTACGACGCGCTGGAATTCCTCCGCGACAACATCGTGGACGTGGTGCTGCTCGACGAGTCGATGCCCGGCATCACCGGCCTCGAAACCCTCGGGAAGATCAAGGAGATCAACCAGCAGATACCCGTGGTCATGATCACGAAGAACGAGGCGGAAAATGTCATGGACGAGGCCATCGGGTCCCAGATCACCGATTACCTCATCAAACCCGTCAACCCCAACCAGGTATTGCTGTCGCTCAAGAAAATCATCGATAACAAGCGCCTCGTGGCGGAAAAAACCACAACGGCCTACCAGCAACAGTTCCGGACGCTGTTCATGGCGCTTAACGATAATCCGAACCACGAAGAATGGGCCGATATCTACAAAAAGCTCGTGTACTGGGAAATGGAAATGGCGAAATCCGACGCGCCCGAAATGCTGGAAGTGCTCCAGTCCCAGAAATCCGAAGCCAACACCGAGTTCGCCAAATTCATCGCCCGGAATTACGCGGATTGGGTGGCCCCCGGCGCCAAAAACGCGCCCATCATGAGCCACACCCTCTTCTCGAAGAAAGTGCTGCCATTGCTCGACCCTTCCGTCCCCAATTTCTTCATCCTTATCGATAATCTCCGGTACGACCAGTGGAAAGCCATCCAGCCCATCTTCACCGAATCGTTCCGGGTAGTGGAGGAAGACACCTTTTACAGCATTCTCCCCACATCCACCCAATATGCCCGCAACGCCATTTTTTCCGGTATGCTGCCGATAGACATCGAAGCGAAATTCCCCGATGAATGGAAGAACGACGACGAAGAAGGCGGCAAAAACCTCCACGAGGAGAAATTCATCGCCGCACAGCTGGCCCGCCTCAAAATGGACCCGAAATTCTCGTATACGAAAGTGGTGCATCATGCAGACGGCCAGCATCTCGTCAACAATATGCACAACCTGCTGAACTATCCGCTGAACGTGATCGTTTATAACTTCGTGGACATGCTCAGCCATGCCCGGACGGAAATGGAAGTGCTGAAAGAACTGGCGGGCGACGAAGTGAGCTACCGTTCCATCACCGCCAGCTGGTTCGAGCATTCGCCCCTCCACCAGGCGTTGAAGAAGATTTCGGACAAGAAGATCAACCTGATCATAGCTACAGACCACGGTTCCGTACGCGTGAAAACGCCGGTGAAAGTGATCGGCGACAAGCAGACCACCACCAACCTGCGATACAAGCACGGCCGCAACCTGAACTACGATCCCAAGGAAGTACTGGCCTTCCGCGACCCGAAAGATGCCGGGCTGCCGCGGCCGAATGTCAATTCTTCTTATATCTTTGCCCGTGGAGACGGATACCTCTGCTATCCGAACAATTATAATTTTTTTGTGAACTATTACCGCAACACCTTCCAGCACGGCGGGATCTCGCTCGAAGAGATGATCGTGCCGGTGGCGAAGATGGTGAGCAAATAGCTAAACAACGGGAGAACATATGAACCTGAAGAGTACCCCCGCCAACCTGGCGAAGCTGGAGAAGATTTTTGACGAGGCGAAATATATCATTCGCTACGAAAAGGGAACGTTCAACTCCGGCTACTGCATCCTGGAACACAAGAAAGTAGTGGTGGTGAACAAATTCCTGAACGTGGAAGGCCGTATCAATACCCTGCTCGACATTCTGCCGTCCATCGCCCTGGAAGAAGGTTTCCTCACGCCGGAATCGCAGAAGCTCTACCGCCAGGTGCTCGACAGCCGCGCCGAAATGGCCGCTGCCGCCGCTAAGGAAGAAGCGCCGGAAAACGAGGCCGGTAAAGGCGAGGCCGAAGAAGGGATCACTGACGAAAACCCGGAAACCCCGCAGCCGTGAAAGTAACCTTCCTCGGTACGGGCACCTCGCAGGGCGTGCCGGTCATCGCCTGCCCGTGCAACGTTTGCGCCTCTTCAGACCCGCGAGACAACCGCCTCCGTTCCAGCATCCTCATCTCCGACGAAAAAGCCGGCAATATCGTCATCGATACCACGCCCGATTTCCGCTACCAGATGCTCCGCGCACAGGTGAAGCGGCTGGAAGCTGTGGTGATCACGCATTCCCACAAAGATCACATCGCCGGGATGGACGATATCCGCGCCTTCAACTATTTCCAGCAGCAACCCATCGATATTTACGCTTCGGATTATTCGCAGGACGTGATCATGCGCGAATTCTCCTACGCGTTCGCCGATTTCAAATACCCCGGTATTCCCGAACTGAATTTAAGAACGATCGGGGATGAGCATTTTATGGTGAACGGCCTGAAATTCACGCCCGTCAACGTTTTACATCATAAGATGCCCGTGCTGGGCTTCCGCTTCGGCGACTTCACCTACATTACCGACGCCAATTTCATCGCCCCGGAGGAAAAAGAAAAGGTCCGCGGCTCGAAAGTGCTTGTGCTCAACGCGCTGCGCCGCGAAAAACATATCTCCCATTTCACGCTCGACGAAGCGATCGAGCTGGGCCGGGAACTGGAAGTGCCGCAGGTGCTGTTTACGCATATCAGCCACCAGCTTGGGTTGCATGCGGAAGTAGACCCTACGCTGCCCGAAGGGATGCACCTGGCTTATGATGGTCTCGAAATAATTTTGTGATCGAAAAAAAAAAAGTACATTCGGCACTCATTAAAACCATTGTTTGTGCCGGATTCTTTTTTTGATTTTTCCCGCCGGGAACGGCAGGGCATTGCCTGCCTTTTAATCCTCATCGTAGTTTTCCAATGTGTACCGGTCGTCTGGTTGCACGTCCGCCCATTGCCGCCACCTGCGGATACGCTGGGCATGGCGGAGGCGGAGCGCGCGGTAGCGGGGCTCCTGGCGGAAGGGGCGCGCGAAAGAACGCGGCGGTACGACAGTATGCGCGCCAGCTGGAAAGGTAAATCCTATCGCAAAGACAGTGCATTTCGCAAACCCTGGCAGCGCGATACAGCATGGAAGAAATCCTGGGAACGGAAACCGCCGCCGGTGGTCCGGATCAATGCGGCAGACAGTGCGGAATGGGAACGTTTGCCATACATCGGCGCGGGGTATGCGGGGCGGATCGTGCGGTTCCGGGACCGCCTCGGCGGCTTCCACAGCGTCATACAAGTAGGTGAAACCTATGGTTTGCCCGATTCCGTATTTAAAAAAATTCAACCTTATTTACGACTGGGTGATGAATCTCTAAGAAAGATCGATGTCAACGAGACAGATGAAAAATCTTTGGCCGATCATCCATACATCAACACGAAATTGGCCCGTGCTATCATACGATATCGTAGTGCCAACGGGCGTTTCAGGCAGGTGAGCGACCTAAAGGCATTGCCTTTGGTGAATGACTCCATTTATCGTAAAATTGAAAAATACTTAATCGCCCCTTAAAACGTATTTCAGGTTATGAACTTTCAGCCAACGGACATGCAACAACAGATCGCCCAGGTGATCAAAGATTTCGGGAAAACGAACATCCAGCCGCATATTATGGAGTGGGACGAATCGCAGACATTCCCTGCAGACCTGTTTCACCGCATGGGCGAGCTGGGGCTGATGGGCGTGCTCGTGCCGGAATCCTATGGCGGCTCGGGACTTGGTTACCTGGAATATGTGACGGTCATCAGCGAAGTGGCGCGGCTTTGCGGTGCGGTAGGGCTGAGCCTGGCTGCGCATAACAGCTTGTGCACCGGGCATATCCTGCAATTCGGGAACGAAGAACAGAAACAGCGATGGCTGCCCAAACTCGCGTCGGGCCAATGGATTGGCGCATGGGGCCTTACGGAGCCGAACACCGGGTCGGACGCCATGAACATGAAATGCACGGCGAAGAAAGAGGGCGACGAATGGGTCATCAATGGTACTAAGTGCTGGATCACCCACGGGAAAAGCGGGGACGTGGCCGTAGTGATCGCCAGAACGGGCGCGGTGCGCGACAGCCATGGTATGACCGCCTTCGTGGTGGAGCGCGGAACGCCCGGTTTCAGTGGCGGAAAGAAAGAAAACAAACTCGGCATGCGGGCTTCCGAAACCGCCGAAATGATTTTCGATAACTGCCGCATCCCGGCGGGGAACATGTTGGGCAAGGAAGGCGACGGCTTCATCCAGTCGATGAAAGTGCTCGACGGCGGGCGCATTTCCATTGCCGCGCTCTCGCTCGGTATCGCGAAAGGCGCCTACGACGCGGCTTTGAAGTATTCGCAGGAGCGCCACCAGTTCGATAAACCCATCTCCAGTTTCCAGGGAATTTCCTTCAAACTGGCAGACATGGCTACGCAGATCGCCGCGGCGGAGCTGCTGACCATGCAGGCGGCCGATATGAAGAACAAGCATTTACCCATGACGAAACAGGCTGCCATGGCCAAATACTACGCTTCTGAGGTCGCGGTGTCCGTAGCCAATGAAGCGGTGCAGGTTTTCGGGGGATATGGTTACACGAAAGATTTCCCGGTGGAGAAGTTCTACCGCGATGCGAAGCTATGCACCATCGGCGAGGGTACGAGCGAGATCCAGAAGATCGTCATCGCGCGGGAAGTCCTCAAATCCTGACAGTAAAAGTAAAAGGTCAACTCATAGTCAGCGGCTGGCTCCCACAGGGGCCGGCCGCTGCGGTTTTACCGCGGATGCGCCTCGTTGCGCGGGTTTTCACATAATTTTTGGGATGGATTTTCCGGCAGGGGGGCCTCCCTCCATCGGCCCCATTTATCAATATTACCCCATCCTCATACTATTTTACCGCAGTATCTCCTTTTCCAATACACCCCTGGAAAGATATAATCAATCGATTGCAATTTTACAATTTGTTGAGAATGATTTCATTACTTTTTAATGTTAACTTTCATAAATTGCGATCCATTAATCCTGACATATGACAACCTTAGAAGACCAATTGAATCACCTCTTTCCCGAGGCTTCCGCTATTCCGGCGGAGTACGACTTGCCGGGGGAAATCCACCAACGGAGCTATCTGTCTGACGGCGTTATGAAAAACTGGCACGGAGACGTGCACACCGTGTTATCGCCTATCTGCGTCAAAACCCCCACAGGCCTGGAGCGCCGCGTGATCGGGTCGTACCCCTTATGCGGGCCCGACGAGGCCATGGAATCCCTCAACGCCGCCGTGGCGGCCTATGCAGACGGCAGGGGAGAATGGCCGACCATGTCGGTAGTCGAGCGTATCGCCTGCGTGGAAAAATTCACCGGCCGCATGATCGCCAAAAAACAGGAAGTGGTAAAGCTTATCATGTGGGAAATCGGTAAATCCTACACCGATTCCGTGAAGGAGTTCGACCGCACGGTAGAATACATCCACGCAACCATCGATGCGCTGAAGGACCTCGACCGCAAATCGTCTTCCTTCGCCATCGAACAGGGCATCATCGGGCAGATTCGCCGCAGTCCGCTCGGCGTGGTGCTGTGCATGGGGCCGTTCAATTATCCCCTGAACGAAACTTTCACGACGCTCATTCCCGCGCTCATCATGGGGAACACGTTGCTGTTCAAACCGCCGAAACACGGCACCCTGTTGCATTTTCCGCTGCTCGAGGCATTCCGCGACTGTTTCCCGGCGGGCGTGGTCAACACCATTTACGGCCGCGGCAACCAGATTATCGCGCCGCTCATGGAATCCGGGAAAATCAACGTGCTCACGCTCATCGGCTCCAGCAAAGTGGCCAACCAGCTGAAGAAAATGCACCCGAAAGTGAACCGCCTCCGCGCGATCCTGGGCCTCGATGCCAAGAACGCGGCGATCATCACCGAAAAAGCCGACATCGACCTCGCCGTGAAAGAATGTGTGCTGGGATCGCTTTCGTTTAATGGCCAACGTTGTACCGCCATCAAGATCATTTACGTGCACAGCAGTGTGGCAGCGGCTTTCCTGGAGAAGATGACGGCGGCCGTCGGCCAGCTCAAATCCGGGATGCCCTGGGAAAAAGACGTGTTCCTCACGCCGCTGCCGGAGCCACAGAAACCGGGCTACCTCCAGAGCTGCGTGGCGGATGCCGTGGCCCACGGCGCAAAGGTGATTAATCCCTTCGGCGGCGCGGCCAACGCATCGTTCGTGTACCCCGCCATCGTGTATCCCGTCAATGAAAAAATGAAACTCTACCGCGAGGAGCAATTCGGCCCGGTGATCCCGGTGGTGCCGTTCGACGATATCGAAACGCCCATCCGCTACCTCATCGAAGCAGACCATGGCCAGCAGGTGGCCGTGTTCTCGAACGACGCGGCAGAGCTGGCTTCGCTGATCGATCCGCTGGTGAACCAGGTGAGCCGCGTCAATATCAATTGCCAATGTCAAAGAGGACCGGATATCTTTCCGTTCACCGGCAGAAAGGATTCCGCGGAAGCAACGCTCTCCGTTTTCGATGCGCTACGCACGTTTTCCATCCGCTCTTTGGTGGCTACAAAACAGACCGAAGAGAACAAAGCGCTCATAAATGAGATCGTAAGTGCCCAATCTTCGAACTTTTTATCGACAAAGTATATATTTTAATCAACTGTAAAAGCGCTGTTATCGCATAACTTAGTGATTACGATCGCTTTTTTTTACATTATTTTGAATATTTACACCTTAGTGTGATGGAAAATTGATAACAGAAAGTTAAATTTGAGTTAATTACTTTCCTTACCAATTTATCAACCTAAACATTAAGAAAGATCGAGAAAATTTTACTCCAAAAAGAAACCGCCTCACTCTGAGGCGGTTTTTATTTTTGCCCCTGGAGGAGTTTCGCTGTATTTCTTTTCATCACTACACCTTCACATTTGCCAGGCCTTCAGCTTCGCCGGCGGAAAGCCGTACAGCCGCTTGAATGCTGCGGAGAAGTGATTGGGCGAGCTGTAGCCGAGGAAGTCGGCCACTTCATTCACATTTCTTTTTTCTTCGATGATGAGCCGGCGCGCGGTTTTCATCCGCATTTCCTGCACGTACCCGAACACGGTGTTGCCGAATAATTGCTTGAATCCTTTTTTCAGTTTGAATTCATTGAGCCCGAAACGGCGACAGAGAAAATTAAGGCTCAGGTGCGGGTCGAGGAAATGTTCGCGGAGGAAATCCTTCACGGATTGCAGGCGCGAAACATCGGCCGGGGGAATGATACGCCCGGGCACGGCCTTCGTTTGAAAGTGAAGCAATGCCTGCAGGGGATCCCAGTCTCCTGCGAAATCAGGTTCGGCCACGGTAGCGTGGTCCATGAAGAATGCATGCGTGGAAACCGCGTCCTGCGCGGTTGTTGAAGCTTTTGGGGTCATAACGTAATCCGTTTATCGTATAGTATTATCCGTTTCGCGTACCACCTGGGGTTGTAGTGGCACGTACTTTTGATGTCACAAAAATAATCAATCTCATGTTGCGGAAAATACTGAAATGGACGGGCGGGATCATCGCCGTTCTGATTACCGGGGTACTTATTTTTTATTTCATCATGCATATCATGGTGAAAAATAGTAGGGACAAAATCTACAGCGTAGAAGTACGGATGTTCGATATTCCTTCGGATTCCGCCTCCATAGCGGATGGTGCGCATATCTACGCAACGCGGGGTTGTGGAGACTGTCATGGTGCCGATCTCGGCGGAAAAAAATTCCTCGACGAAGGGCCCATCGGCACAATATACGGTACCAACCTCACCCGCGGCAAAGGCGGCCGGCCGGCAGATTACACGGACCGCGACTGGTTGCTGGCGTTGCGCCACGGCATCCGGAAAGACGGGAAACCTTTGCTGGTCATGCCTTCGTACGAGTATTACAAAATGACGGATGCCGACCTCGGCAGCTTGATCGCCTATCTCAAATCCGCCACCCCGCGCGATAACGAAACGGCCGCGCCCAGCCTGGGGCCTCTCGGCACGGTGCTTTCCGGCATCGGACAGTTGCCCCTCATCCCCGCGGAAAAAATCGATCACGCCTGGCGGCCGGGAGCCCCGGTAGCGAAAGGACCTACCGCCGAATACGGCCAATATCTTTCCATGTCCTGCACCGGCTGCCACAAGCCCAACCTGAAAGGCGGCGAAAGCCCCATACCCGGCGGCGTTTTCGTGCGGGACATCACACCTTCGGGCAATGTCGGCAAATGGTCGGAAAAGGAATTCATCGCCGTGCTGCGGACCGGCAATACGCCCGACGGCCGCGCTTTGAAGAACGACGACATGCCCTGGCAGATGACGAGCCAGTATTCGGACGAGGAGCTGACCGCATTGTACAGATATTTAAAAACCCTGTAACTATGGCCCTTCCAAGAACGATATACAATCCGATAATAGGCGACAAGGTCACTTTCCTGGAAACGGCGGCGGAAACGGGCGGTGAGCGGGTGACGGTGGAAGTGGAATTGGCGCCCGGCGGCAAGAACGGCTTGCATTACCACACGACTTATTTCGAGCATTTCGAGGTGGTGGAAGGGGAGCTGGGGTTGCAGGTGGGAAAAGAAATTTTGTACCTGCGTAGGGGTGGAACGGCGGATGTCGCGTTATATGTTCGTCACCTTTTCTTCAACCCCAGCAATAAACAGCCGGTGACGTTCCGGGTTACCATTTCGCCGGCGCGCGGGTTTGAGGATACGTTGCGGATCGCCTATGGCCTGGCGGCGGACGGAAAGGTAAACAAGAAGGGCATACCCTTGAAATTCGGCCACCTCGCGGTGCTGCTGGACATTGGGGAAACCTACCTGCCATTTATGCCTTACTGGTTGCAAAGCCGGTTGTTCAGGTACCTGGGCAGGAGGGCACGGAGGAAGGGGGCCGTAAAGGAATTGGAACATTATTATAAACAGGCAGAGGCGCCCGGAAGCGCCTCTGTATAAAAACGATGAATATGTTATTGTTGCTAGTGTCTGCCGCGCAGAATTCGCGTGATTTCATTTATTGCCTGGTGTCTGACGCTTGCCGCAGCATCCGCCGCGCGGCCTAACCGTTGTTAATCCAGGAAATCTTCAGCGGCGTCCGGCTTTTTGGGTTGGGCGCCGCCTGCCATTCCGGCGAACCACACGTCTACGTTGCCCGCGATCATGGGGGGCAGCTTGCTTTTCACGAAATCTTTTACGGCTTCGATGGCTTTTACGGCCTGCTCGTCGTTAACGCCGGCTTTATCTTTCACTTGCTGGATGAGCTCTTGCATCTGGACAAATTTTATCGGTTTGGAATTCGGGTGATCAGGCTACCTTGAGTGCCACGAGCGTGCTTTTTTCGAGCTTTTCGGCCGCCAGGGCGCGGGTGAGCACGAAAGATTTCTCGGTGGTGCTGGGCAGGTTGAACATAGCGTCCGCCAGTACCACTTCGCAGATGGAGCGGAGGCCGCGGGCGCCCAACTTGTATTCCAGGGCTTTTTCCACGATGTAATCCACTGCATCGTCTTCCACTTCGAACTCGATGCCTTCCACTTTGAACAGTTTTTTGTACTGTTTGATGAGGGCGTTGCGCGGCTGGGTGAGAATGGCTTTCAGCGCGTCTTTATCGAGGGTGTTCAGGTAGGTTACCACCGGCAGGCGGCCCAGCAGCTCGGGGATGAGGCCGAATTGCTTGAGGTCTTGCGAATTCACGTAACGCAGGATGTGCTTGCGGTTTTGTTCTTCTTGTTCCTTGTTCACCGTGAACCCGATGGAATGGGTTTGGATACGGCGGGAGATGATACGGTCTACCCCGTCGAACGCGCCGCCGCAGATGAACAGGATATTCTGTGTATTTACCTTGATGAGTTTTTGCTCGGGGTGCTTGCGGCCGCCTTGCGGGGGAACGAGCACTTCGGTGCCTTCCAGGAGTTTGAGGAGGCCCTGTTGAACGCCTTCGCCGCTTACGTCGCGGGTGATGGACGGGTTATCGCTCTTGCGGGCGATCTTGTCGATCTCATCGATGTATACGATCCCTCTTTCGGCGGCTTCCACGTCGTAGTTGCAGACCTGGAGGAGGCGGGTGAGGATGCTTTCCACGTCTTCGCCCACATAACCGGCTTCGGTGAAAACCGTCGCGTCTACGATGGTGAAGGGAACGTTGAGGAGGCGGGCGATGGATTTGGCGAGGAGGGTTTTGCCCGTGCCGGTTTCGCCGACCATGATGAGGTTCGACTTTTCGATTTCCACATCATCTTCCGTTACCTGCTGGTTGAGGCGTTTGTAGTGATTGTAAACGGCCACGGCGAGGATTTTCTTCGCATCGTCCTGACCGATCACGTATTCATCCAGGAAATGCTTGATTTCCACCGGTTTCGCCACTTTCGGTACGAAGTGCGAGGGGCCGCTTTTGCGGGGCGCTTCGCCGGCGGGGCTCAGTTCCTGCTCGATGATCTCCTGCGCGTTGGCCACACAGTTTTCACAGATATGGCCGTCTGCACCTGCGATCAATATCCTTACCTCGTCTTTGTTCCGGTTGCAGAACGAACAGCGTATCTTGGATTCTTTCATTTATCTGGTTTTTAGTGTAAGGCTGTTGCAGCCTCGATTACGAGGTTACAAAATTACGGTTTTTTGGCGGGTTTCGGAAGGGGAAAACCTACCTGTTGCCCCATCCCGCTTTAAACTTAACAAATTCTTACATATGATGGATTATTGCCGTTCGTAGCCCGGTTTGCCGGGTTGCGGAGATAAAAAAAACGCTCCCGGCCGGGAGCGTTTTTTTTATGCGTTTGTCCGTCGATTACTGGGGTGTGTTGCCACCTTCCACAGCTTTCTTGCGGGGATTTTTGTCCAGAACGTCGTCGATGATACCATATTCCTTGGCTTCGTCGGCCGTCATCCAGAAGTCGCGGTCGCCGTCTTTTTCCACTTTTTTCACGGGTTGGCCGCAGTGGGAGGCGATGATTTCGTTCAGCTCTTTTTTGAGCTTCACGAATTCGCGCGCGGTGATCTCGATGTCGGAAGTTTGGCCTTCCGCGCCGCCGTGAGGCTGGTGGATCATTACGCGGGCGTGCTTCAGGGCAGTGCGTTTGCCTTTGGTGCCGGCAACCAGCAGTACGGCGCCGAAGGAGGCGGCCATGCCGGTGCAGATGGTGGCGATGTCGGGCGAAACGATCTGCATGGTATCATAAATACCCAGACCGGCATAAACGGAGCCGCCGGGGCTGTTGATGTACATCTGTATATCGCGGTTACGGTCGGCCGATTCGAGGAACAGCAACTGTGCGGTGATTACGTTGGCCACATAGTCGTTCACGGGATCGCCCAGGAAGATGATACGGTCTGCCATGAGGCGGGAGAACACGTCCATCTGCGTAACGTTCAACTGGCGCTCCTCGATGATATAAGGAGTGAGCGAATTGATGCGGGAGTTACGGGCATAACTATCTACAACCAGGCTGCTGATCCCGCGGTGGTGAATCGCATATTTCCGGAATTCGTCATTAATGTTCATGATGGTGATGTTTATGAGGTAATTTAACAAATTCTTCTGCAGTAATTTCCTCTTCTTTTACTTTCACCTTGGTTTCGGCCCAGTCGAACAGCTTCTGGGTGATGAGCTCACGATAAGTCTGGTCCACGTATTTCTCGTCTTGCAGCAGGCGCTCCAGGTAGCTGTCCATCCACTCCGCCTGGTCGCCGCCGAGGCCGTAGTAAGACATGAGCTTGGTGCGTGCGTTGTCTTTCAGTTCATCGAAAGAAACGTCGATTTTGTTATCGCGGATCAGTTTGTCGCTGATGAGCGTCCAGCGCAGCTGATGGTCGAAGTTCGGGTATTCCTGTTCGGCTTCTGCTTCCGTTTTCGGGTTTTCGCCGCCTTTCTGGAGCCAACGTTTCAGGAATTCTTTCGGGAGCTCGATGGGCGTTTCGTGCACCAGCGTCTCGAACAGGTCGTTGTGCAGGTGGTTGGTGGCTTCCTGTTTCCAGTATTTACCGATCTCTTCGCGGAGTTTTTCGCGGAAAGCTTCGGCGGTAGCGATGTTCTGGCCGGGGTACACTTCGTTGAAGAATTCCTCGTTCAGTTCACGTTTTTCGATCAGGGTCAGCTTGGTGATGGTGAGCTGGAAGTATTTTTTCGCAGCGTCTTTATCGTTAGCGAGGCCGAGGTCTTTGGTGATGTATTCGATACGGTCTTTATCGAAAGCTTTGGAAAGCTGGAACACGATGGTGTCGCCTACTTTTTTGCCCATCAGTTTTTCCTGTGCGGCGGCGGAGAAGGTTTTTACAAGCAGTGAGTTTTCTTTTTTCTCTGCGCCTTCTGCGATGTTGCCTTTGCTGTCTGTCTCGATGAACTCGAGGTTCAGCACGTTGTTCTCGGAAGTAACGGTTTCGGGCTCGCTGGATTTGCCGCCTTTCAGTTGCAGACGGTCCAGTTCCTGGTCAACGATCTCGTCGGTCACCTTTACGTTGTAGCGGGTGAGGGAGGTTTTCGCCAGCAGGGGGTCTACGTCGAACGCAGGTTTCAGGCCTACTTCAAAAGCGAAGTCGAATTCCGCAGGTGTATTGTAATCGAAGTTTTTCGGTTCGTTCTCGAGGGAGAGAGGCTGGGCAAAGATTTCCAGTTTTTCGGTCTGGATATAGCCCATCAGTTCCTTTTCCACCGTTTTCAGCACTTCGTCTGCAAACAGCGCCTGGCCGCTCATTTTTTTGATCATGCCGGCGGGAACCTGGCCTTTCCGGAATCCAGGGATGTTGGCGGTTTTGGAAAAATGCTTGACAGCTTTCTCGAAATTAGGAAGGTAATCTTCCTGGCTCACTTTCACAGTGATCTTATCATTTAATAAACCAATGTTCTCTCTGGTTACGGTTGCCATTTTTGCTTTTTGTTAATATTAAAAACACAGAAAATATACTTGTTCGTCTTTCCGTGCCCAATCCTGTCAACCAAGATTGTGCCACGGGCCCGCAGTGCGGAAAACCTGCCTTTTTAGCAGGGCGGGCGGGCCGCCAGACCGACAGAATATCACCGACCGGGCCTCAATCGGAATTTTGGCCCCCTCTAAATCAGTTAATCTCAACGGTTTGTGAAAAAATGCCACTGCCGGCGAAGCGCGAAGATAGTTCGTTTTCCCGAAATTTTGGCCCCGAGGCAGTCATATTAGGGCCGATCTTCATGCGTGGCCTCAGAGCGAAGCCCGCGGTGTAACCCGGAACGGCACCTCCACCTGCGACAGCGATCCGTCGAGGATCATCCCCGCCGCCAGTTCCCCCATCAGCTGGAAATCGGTCGAAATGGTCGTCAGGCCATTCAGGATAAAAGGTTTCAGCGGGGTTTCGTTATAAGAGACGATCCCCGTGTCTTTCCCCGGCGTCAGGCCCTGCGCACGGATTTTCCCGATCAGCTCCACCAGGTCGCTTTCCCGGATGTTGATATAGACTTCGCCCGCCCGCACATCGCCATCGTTCAGCGCATGCACCACCCGCGAAGGGAACGCGTAATCCTGGCAGAATTGCAGGAAGCCGTCGCGGATCTCGTCGGGGTAATACGTGTTCTCCGGGAAAATAAGCGTCAGCGCGCCGTATTGCTCCAGCC
Organism: Chitinophaga sp. NPDC101104; assembly: GCF_050277495.1. NCBI lineage: Bacteria > Pseudomonadati > Bacteroidota > Chitinophagia > Chitinophagales > Chitinophagaceae > Chitinophaga > Chitinophaga sp. NPDC101104. The sequence goes on from NZ_JBNNSF010000003.1 coordinate 188,196, forward strand.
GGTCGCGGAGCGCCTCCAGTGCGTCATAAATATTCTCGCGGAAGTTTTCGTACACGGCGCCGTAAGGGCCCGTGACGCCTCTGAGTTTTTTATCGAGCAGCAGCAGTTTTTCGCGGGGGATGTCGTTCAGCAGCGCATCCACCTGCACGCGCTCCCGGAAATGCGGCAGCACCACCACATGCGTGTATTCCGACAGGTTCCTTTGCAGCAGTTTTTTGAACAGCCCGAAATCGCTGTTGTAGATATAAAAATCGATGCTCGCCGCATCGCCCAGCTTGCCTGCGAACGCGTCGTAGATGATCTTTTTATGCTCGCTGAGCTTGTTGAAAAGCAACAGGATCTTGAATTGCTGGCGCAGCCCCGTCTGCTGTACGAAATATCCCTTCCCCGGCACGGAGCCCAATATCCCGCGGGCTTTCAGCAGCTTGAGCGATTTCTCGGCCGTGTCGCGCGAGATGTCGAGTTTGTAAGAAAGCTCGTTGATGGACGGGAGGATGTCGTTCTGCCGGATCTTTCCTTCCCCGATCGCCTGCAAAAGCGCATCGGCCAGTTGCTGGTATTTGGGCGTGGCGGAGAAGTCGTCGATGGCGATATGCCGGAGGATGTCTGGTGTTTTCATAACGTTGTCCAAAGTAGTGAAATAATTGAAAAAACACAGGCAGGACGGGGCATGACAGTGGTTCCGCACGCAATGCATATTTTGCGATCATCATACAAAATCCACGTTATTATGCACGCTATCCTGGGATTGTTCTTCCATTTGCTGGGCGGCTTCGCCTCCGGAAGTTTTTACCTGCCGTACAAGAAAGTCAGGGGCTGGAACTGGGAAAGTTACTGGATCACCGGCGGACTTTTTTCCTGGCTCATCGTTCCGTTCATCGCCGCATGGATCACTGTGCCGGGGTTCATGGATATCATCCTGAACACTGACGGCGCCACGCTTTTCTGGACGTACTTCCTGGGAGTGTTGTGGGGGATCGGGGGTTTGACGTTCGGTTTATCGATGCGGTACCTCGGCATGAGCCTGGGGATGGCCGTGGCGCTAGGGTTCTGTTCCGCTTTCGGGGCGCTCATCCCGCCCATTTACCGGAGCATCATTGCGGAGAGCGACAATAACTTCGGGACGATGGTGAGCACGCACGGCGGATTGTTCGTGCTGCTCGGCGTGGCGGTTTGCCTCCTCGGGATCATGATCAGCGGCAAAGCGGGTATGCGGAAAGAAAAAGAGTTGACGGACGATCAGAAACAGGAAAATATAAAGGAATTCGATCTGAAGAAAGGATTGACGGTGGCGAGCATCTCCGGCATTCTGAGCGCCTGCATGAGTTTCGCGATTTCGGCAGGCGGCTCGATGGGGAAGGAGGCCGTGGCCAACGGCGCCAACCCGCTTTTCGCCAACAACGTCACGTTCGTGGTGATCATGCTGGGCGGGCTCACGACCAACTTCATCTGGTGCATGGTCCTCAACGCGCGCAACCGTTCTTTCAAGGATTATACGAACCGGGAAACGCCCCTGGCCGCGAATTACTTCTTTTCCGCGCTGGCCGGCACTACCTGGTTCATGCAGTTTTTCTTCTACGGCATGGGCGAAAGCAAGCTCGGCAATGGCGCCGGCTCGTGGATACTCCACATGGCGTTCATCATTCTCATTTCCACGTTGTGGGGTTTTGCGCTGAAAGAATGGAAAGGCGTAACCCCCAAAACCTACCGGACAGTGCTGGCGGGTATCGCCACCATTATTTTGTCTGTCTTGCTGGTAGGGTACGGCAGTTCACTTGAAAATTAATTGATCGATGACGAAGCAATTCAAACATGTAAGTTATTTATGGGATGAGGGCAAAGCCGCCGCAATGGCGGGCGATGAAGTGGCCCTGCTGATCTATCGTTCCAACCTGCTGGGCGCGGACCTCCGGCTCACCAACTACGGCGGCGGCAACACCAGCTGCAAGGCCATCGCGCCCGATCCCCTCACCGGCAATCCCGTGGAAGTGATGTGGGTAAAGGGTTCCGGCGGCGATTTGGGTACGCTCCAGCGCAGCGGCCTCGCCGCGTTGTACGTAGACCGCCTCCGCAGCCTGAAATCCATCTACAGGGGCATGCAGATGGAAGATGAAATGGTTGCCCTCTTCGATCATTGCATATACGACCTCAAATCCAAAGCGCCGTCTATCGACACACCGCTGCACGGTTTCCTGCCGTTCAAACATATCGACCACCTGCACCCGGACGCGGCCATCGCCATTGCCGCGGCGAAAGACGGGGAAAAGATCACGCAGGAACTGTTTGGCGGGAAGATCGGCTGGGTGCCCTGGCAGCGCCCGGGCTTCGATCTCGGCCTGCAGCTGAAAGCCTGCCTGGACGCGAACCCCGGCATCCGCGGCATTATGCTGGGATCGCACGGGCTGTTCACCTGGGGAGATACGGCGTACGAATCCTACATCAACACCCTCGAAGTGATCGAGCAGTGCGCGGAATACCTGGAGAAACACCTCGGCAAATCGCGCCCTGTTTTCGGCGGCGCCCGCATGGAAGCGCTTCCGCAGGCGGAAAGGCTCGCCAAAGCCGCGGAGCTGGCGCCGGTACTGAGAGGCCTCGCCTCGTCGAACCAGCGGATGATCGGGCATTTCACGGACGATGAGCGCGTGCTGCAGTTCATCCATTCCAACGACCTGGAGCGCCTCGCGCCCCTCGGCACCTCCTGCCCGGATCACTTCCTGCGAACGAAGATCAGTCCGCTGGTCGTGCATCCGGAAACGGCCGCCGATGCGGAAAAGCTCGCGTCCGCATTCGACGGTTACCGGAAAATGTACGCGGAATACTACGACAAGTGCAAGCATCCGAACAGTCCGGCCATGCGCGATACGAACCCGGTAGTGATTTTATGCCCGGGAATTGGTATGTTCACCTTCGCGAAAGACAAGCAGACGGCACGCGTGGCCGCCGAATTCTATATCAACGCCATCAACGTGATGCGCGGCGCCGAAGCCGTATCTTCCTACACTTCGCTGCCGCGGCAGGAAGCGTTCGATATCGAATACTGGCTGCTGGAAGAAGCGAAACTGCAGCGCATGCCCAGGCCCAAAGCCCTCACCGGCCGCATCGCGCTGGTAACGGGGAGCGCGGGCGGCATCGGGAAGGCCATCGCCCGTAAGTTCGCGCAGGAAGGCGCCGTGGTAGTGCTGTCCGACAACAACGCAGACCGTTTGGCGGAAGCGAAAGCCGCATTCGAAAAGGAATTCGGGAAAGATGCCTGCGCCGCCGCGCTGCTCGACGTGAAAGACGGCGGCAATGTGGCCAGCGCCTACCATACCGCCGCGCTGGCGTTTGGCGGGATGGATATTGTGGTCAACTGTGCGGGGCTTTCCATCTCCAAGCCGCTGGAAGAGCATACGGAAAAGGATTGGGACCTGTTGTACGATGTGCTCGTCAAAGGACAGTTCTTCGTGACGCAGGCAGGTGTGGAAATGATGCGGAAGCAAAACCTCGGTGGCGACGTGCTGAACATCGTCAGCAAAAACGCCCTCGTATCCGGCCCCAACAACGCCGCATACGGGTCCGCGAAAGCGGCGCAGCTGCATCTGAGCCGTTTGAACGCCGCAGAGCTGGGGAAAGACCGCATTCGCGTGAACGTCGTGAACCCCGATGCCGTGATCGCCGACAGCACCATCTGGGCCGGCGCATGGGCGGAAGGCAGGGCTAAAGCCTACGGCGTGAAAGTGGAAGAGCTGCCGGCTTATTACGCGAAACGCACTTTGCTCAACCAGGTGATTTTGCCGGAAGACATCGCAGACGCATGTTTCGCATTCGTTGGAGGATTATTGCAGAAAGCTACGGGCAACGTGTTGAATGTAGACGGCGGCGTGGCCATGGCTTTTGTCAGATAGTAAAACAATACACCATGCAAATCGACCAGAATAAGATAGACGGTTATAACGGCCAGGCGCTCCGTAAACATGAACGGGCGCTGGCTTATCTGCAGGGAGAAATCCCCCATGCGGAGGAAGTCCTCCGCCTGCTCGGCGAATTCCAGGTGGCGATCCCCAGCTGGGCCCTCGGTACCGGGGGCACGCGTTTCGGCAGATTCCCCGCCGGCGGCGAGCCGCGCAATCTCGAAGAAAAAATAGAAGACATCGGTCTGCTGCATCGCCTCAACCGCGCCAGCGGCGCCATTTCGCTGCATATTCCCTGGGATATCCCGGAAGATCCCGCGCACATCCGCGCCCTCGCCGCCGCGCACGGGATCAGGTTCGATGCCATGAACTCGAACACCTTCCAGGACCAGCCCGGCCAGGAGCACAGCTACAAATTCGGCTCCCTCCAGCATGTAAACCGCGATGTGCGCAAACAAGCCATCGAACATAATATCGAAGTGATCCGCCACGGCGTGGCACTGGGCTCGGAATCGCTCACCGTCTGGCTGTCGGACGGGTCGTGCTTCCCCGGCCAGCTGAGCTTCCGCAAAGCGTTCGAAAACACGCTGGAAGGATTGGGCGAGATTTATGCGGAACTGCCCGGCAACTGGAAGATGTTCGTCGAGTACAAAGCCTTCGAACCGAATTTTTATTCCACGACCGTCGGTGATTGGGGCCAGTCGTACCTCTTCGCGTCCAAGCTGGGCAAAAAGGCGTACACGCTGGTAGACCTCGGCCATCATCTCCCCAACGCCAATATCGAACAGATCGTTTCGCTGCTGCTCATGGAAGGCAAACTGGGCGGGTTCCATTTCAATGATTCGAAATATGGGGACGACGACCTCACCGTCGGCAGCATCAAGCCTTACCAGCTGTTCCTGATTTTCTGCGAACTGGTAGACGGGATGAATGCGCGCAATATGAAACACGCGACAGACCTGGGCTGGATGATCGACGCGTCCCACAACGTGAAAGACCCGCTGGAAGACCTGCTGCAATCCGTGGAAGCGATCCTCATCGCTTATGCGCAGGCATTGCTGGTAGACCGCGCCGCGCTCACCGCCGCGCAGGAAAGGAACGATGTGGTGGCCGCGCAGGAAATCCTGCAACAGGCGTACCGTACGGACGTAAGGCCGCTGGTAGCGGAAGCGCGCCTCCGGGCGGGCGGCGCGCTCAGTCCGCTGGGCGTGTACCGCGGCGAGAAAGTCCGTTCGGGGCTCATCAGCAGAAGAGGGGTATCGACCATTGCTACAGGTTTATAAACCATGACGAAGATTCCCGTTATCGCCGTGCTCGACATCGGCAAGACCAATAAAAAACTGTTCCTCTTCGACGGGGCGTATCGCGTGGTGCATGAAAAAAAAGTGCGGCTGCCCGAAACGGCCGACGAAGACGGGGATCCCTGCGAGTGCATCCAAAGTCTCCGCGAATTCGTGCACGCATCGCTGGAAGAAGCCATGGCGCTGCCGGGCGTGGACGTACGCGCGGTGAACGTGTCCGCCTACGGCGCGAGCCTCGTGTATATCGATGCCGCTGGAAAGCCGTTGACGCCATTGTACAACTATCTCAAGCCCTACCCGGCGGAATTACGCGACCGGCTATACGAACAATACGGCGGAAAACCGGCGCTTTCCCGGCAAACGGCGTCTCCCACGCTGGATAGCCTGAATTCGGGCCTGCAGCTGTATCGCCTGCGCATGGAGCGTCCTGCGCTTTTTGCGCACGTCAGACATGCGCTGCATCTGCCGCAATATGTGAGTTTCCTGCTAACGGGCGCTCCCTGCGCGGATATCACCAGCATCGGCTGCCATACCGCGATGTGGGATTTCGAAAAACGGGATTACCATGCATGGGTGCACAACGAGCAGCTGGCGGGCGTAATGGCGCCGTTGCGGAACGCGGGCGAAGTGGTGAACGGTGTTGTGGCGGGACGGGAAATCCCCACAGGCCCGGGCCTCCACGATTCTTCCGCCGCGCTCATCCCGTATTTGCTGCAATTCAGGGAACCGTTCGCGCTGATTTCCACCGGTACCTGGTGCATTACGCTGAACCCTTTCAACGCCACGCCGCTCACGGCCGAAGAGTTGGAACAGGATTGCCTGTGCTACCTCTCGTACGATGCGCGGCCGGTGAAAGCGTCGCGGTTGTTTTCGGGGTTCGTGCACGAGCGGGAAGTGGCGCGCATCGCGGCGCATTTCAACCGGGAGCCGGCGCATTACCAATCGGTGCCGTTCGACGCGGCGATGATGGAAAAAATGCTGCCTGGCGGGGACTTCGCCGGCCGTGACCTGGCCGGTTTCCAATCCGATACGGAAGCTTACCATCAATTGATATACGACCTCGTGACCGCACAATACCGTTCCACCGCGCTCGTGCTGGAAGGTGCGCCGGTGGGGAAGATCTTTGTGGACGGAGGGTTCGGGAAGAACGAAGTGTTCATGCGCATGCTGGCGGCGCAGTTCCGCGGAATCGAAGTGTTCGCGGCTACCGTGCCGCAGGCCACTGCCCTGGGGGCCGCGCTGGCATTGCATGGCGTCTGGCAAAACGGGCCGCTGCCGCAACAGTTGATATCATTGGCCGCATATCCCGGTCCCTGCGCAGAAATTCTTGGATGATAGACTTCACTCGGCACGAGATCGGCATAGACCGTAAAGTATAATTGCTGATTTAGATACGTGTTAAGTGAAATAGCATACAGGGTGCAAATTTTCATTTGCCGCTCCATTTTTCCTTAATCGATCAGCGCCAGGAGGCGGTCGCGCACCAGCAGGCAGGCGCCGGCCATGCCCGCATGTTCCCCTTTGCGGGAAAGCACGAGTTTGGTATCGTTATTCACCAAAGTCAACGAAAATTTATTGATGGCGCTGCGGATGGGCAGTAAAATGTAATCGCCGGTGGAAGCGAGCGCCCCGCCGAGGATCACCACTTCCGGGTTGAGGATGTTGATGAGGATGGCGATCCCCCGGCCGAGTTTCTCCCCGATTTCCGCGATGAGCTCGATGGCGAGGGTGTCTTCCTGCTTCACGGCGGCGAGGATGTCTTCCAATTGCACATCGTCCGGATTGGGGATGCGCCTGGCCACGATGCTGCTCGCCCCTTCGCGGAGGCGCCGGATGAACAGGCGGGTGAGCGCGGCGCCGGAAGCTTCCGTTTCCAGGCAGCCCTTCTTTCCGCAATGGCAAAGGATTTCATTGTCGAAAACCGGGATATGGCCAATGTCTCCGGCGAAACCGGATTTGCCGTAATATAATTGTCCGTTCAGCAGCAGCCCCATGCCGATGCCGTGCTCCAGGTTGATGAAGAACGCATTTTTCTCGTGATAGGCGCCGCTGCTGAATTCACCGTAGGCCACGGCGCGGGAGTCGTTTTCCAGGAATGTGGGAATGCCCAGCCGCTGCTCGATCACCTTGCTGAGCGGGTCTTCCTGGAAATGGAAGAAGCTGTAGCTATAGCCCGAACGGTAGTTGATGCGGCCGGAAAGGTTCACGCCGATGCCGATGACTTTCTTTTTCCCTTTACCCGAAGCGGCGATGAACCCGGTGATGATGTCGCACAGCCGGTTGAGGGCTTCCGGGGTGTTCTTGAGATGGAAAGGCACCTTTTCCTGGGTGCGGACGAGGTTGTTCCGGAAATCCCCCAGGCCGAGGTTCACATAATATTGCTTGATATCCACCCCCACGAAAAAGAACGAATCCGGTTCCAGACCGTACACGTTGGGCCGCCGGCCCGCCGCCGCTTCTATCTTCCCGTAATCTTTTACCAGTCCGTCGGCGATCAGCTCGTTGATCAGCTCGCCCACTTTCGGTACGCTGGCGTTCAGCTCGCGGCTCAGGTCGGCGATGGTGGTGTTGCCCGCATTCACGAACCACGACAGAACCTGCTTCTTCTGCTGCAGGTTCTTGTACGCTACGCCCGTGATGGCATCGTTACGGAGATCTTCGAAAAAGGTATGACGGCTCATGTAGCTGCTACTTCATTGAAGGGGTCAAAGTAGGAAAATTTGCCCCAAGGTTTATATCCACTTTATTTATTAAAATAATTAAAAAACTAGTTGCAGTTTTATAAATAAAATTGTTATTTAGCATCCTGCATTATGCCGGGGCGCCGTCGAAGCGGGACGCGCGCCGGATATGACCGAAAACCCGTGGACCGGCGGCCGCGTAAGGGAAACCGTGCCTCCGGGCGACCGTTCCGCGTTCATCTGAAACCGCTTTTCATGCAATCGATTATTGTCGGGAGAAGGGAAGGCTGTTCGCAACGGCCCGCCGCCGCATCTTTTGTTACGACCCGATTCTGAACTTTTATTATCAACTTATGAACCTGATACAAATCGCGGAGCAGTACCGTGACAACCTGTTGAACGATGTAATACCATTCTGGCTGGAACATTCCATAGACGAGGAGTTTGGTGGATTTTTCACCTGTCTCGACCGGGAAGGGAACGTTTTCGATACCGATAAATTCGCCTGGCTGCAGGGCCGCCAGGTGTGGACGTTCGCCATGCTCTGTAACAAACTGGGCAAGCGCGACGAGTGGCTGAAAACCGCCAAGCATGGGGCTGATTTTATGTTGCGCCATGGGCGCGACGTCAATGAGAACTGGTATTTCAGCCTTACCCGCGAAGGCCGCCCCCTCGTGCAGGCGTACAACATTTTTTCCGACTGCTTCGCCGCCATGGCGTTCGCGCAGTTGGGCAAGGCTACCGGCAATGCGGAATATAATGACGTGGCGCTGCGCACATTTCAAAGCATCCTGTCCCGGTTCAGCCAGCCGAAGGGCAGCTATTCCAAAGCCGTTCCCGGCACACGGCCGCTGAAGGGGTTGTCGCTCCCTATGATCCTTTCCAACCTGGTGCTGGAAGTGGAGCATGTGCTGCCGCGCGAAACAGTAGACAGCACCATCCGCGAATGCGTGCGTGCGGTGATGGAAGATTTTTACGATCCGGAAACCGGGCTCATCATGGAAAACGTGACGCCGGACGGGCGCCTGTCGGATTCTTTCGAGGGCCGCCTCGTATCGCCCGGGCACAGCCTGGAATCGATGTGGTTCCTCATGGACATCGCGCATCGGCTGGGCGATGAAGCCCTCATGCTCAAGTGTAAAGACATCGCGCTGCGCATGCTCGAATTTGGGTGGGATACATCATTCGAAGGAATTTTCTATTTTATGGACGCGAAAGGACGGCCTCCGCAACAACTGGAATGGGACCAGAAGCTCTGGTGGGTGCATCATGAAGCCATCGTGGCCATGCTGAAAGGCTACCGCTACACCGGCGACGAGCGTTGCCTCCAGTGGTTCCACCGGCTGCACAACTATACCTGGCGGCATTTCCGCGACGCCGAGTTCGGCGAATGGTTCGGGTACCTGGACCGCAGGGGAGAAGTGCTGCTGCCGCTGAAGGGCGGGAAATGGAAAGGATGTTTCCATGTTCCGCGCTCGCTGTTCCTCAGTTGGAAAACGCTGGAGGAGATCGCCGTTTCGCAAACCGTAACTGTATAACCAACCAGATTTGATCGTATCATGGCCAACGTACTTTCGCCCGAAATGAGCGTCCACCAAGGCGCTTCGCCCTCATCCCGCAATTATCTGCCCGCGCTGTTGTCGCTTGCGGTGCTGTATTTCATGCTGGGTTTCATTACCTGTCTCAACGATACGCTGATCCCTTATTTTAAGGAAGGGTTCACGCTGAGTTATACGGAATCGTCGCTCGTGCAGTTTTATTTCTTCGCTGTATACGGGATTTTTTCCATTCCTGCCGGGCGGATCGTGTCGCGCATCGGGTTCCGGAAGGGCATGGTGACGGGTTTTCTCGTGGCGGCGGCGGGTGCGCTGTTGTTTTACCCGGCGGCATTGTTGCATGCATATTACCTTTTCCTGGCGGCGCTGTTCATCGTGGCGGTGGGGATCGTTTTCATGCAGGTGTCTGCCAACCCCTACATCGTGGTGCTGGGGCGGCCGGAAACGGCTTCGTCGCGCATGAACATGATCCAGAGCGTGGGTTCGGTGGGCACGATCGTGGCGCCGTTGTTCGGCGCGGCGGTGATATTGCCCGGGATGGCGGCTGGCGGCTCGTCGGCCGTGAAATACCCCTATGCGGGGATCGCGTTGCTGCTGGTGGTGATCAGTGCGGTGTTGTGGCGGATGAAGCTGCCGGAGGTGCGGCCTGTGGAAGAGGGGCAGGCGGAAGGCGGATCGGCGCTGGGTTTCAGGAACCTGAAGCTGGGGGCGCTGGCGATCTTTTTTTATGTGGGGGCCGAAGTGGCGGTGGGGTCTTTCCTGACCAACTACATCGCCGATACGCTGGCCATTACGGAGCAGGAGGCGAACCGGTATGTGTCATTTTATTGGGGCGCGATGCTGATCGGAAGGCTCCTGGGCGTGGGGGTGCTGCGCGTGGTGCGGCCGGAAAGGATGCTGGTGATCAACGGGCTGGCAGCGATTGCGCTCATCGTGGTGTCTATGACCAGTAGCGGGCCGCTGGCGGTGTGGTCGCTGATCAGCGTGGGGCTTTGTAATTCGGTGATGTTCGCCATTATTTTTTCGTTATCGGTAAACGGTGTGGGGAAGCATATCACACAGGCGTCGGGGATATTGTCTACCGCCATTTCCGGCGGCGCGGTGATCGTGGTGCTGCAGGGGTGGCTGATCGACAGCGCATCGTGGGCAACGGCTTTCATCATCCCCATCCTGTGTTATGCGTATATCGTTTTCTATGGTATCGAGGAATGTAAGCCCCGGCGGTCCGGCCTTGCAAAATCGGTTTAGTTTGTAAATAAAATTAAAAACATACTGCCAGTTGGCGATAATTATCCAAAAATATTTCTTACTAGCTTAGTATTTTTAAAATTATTTTCTATCTTTAACCTGTACGATGAAAAATTAAGGTAATACCACGTTAGAGAAGCCCGGAAACCCGGCGAACGCAAATGAACTGATGCAGCGTGTTTACATCCGGCCCGGGGGAGAAACAGGGGAAGGCAGGTGCGCTTCCCGGTCAATCAGCAAAAAATCAAATTGGGAATGGATAGAGTAGCAGGTTTGCGCGCATGCGCGGACGGGGACCCCTATTTCCTTCCCGAAACATGAGAACGTAATCAGCCAAAAGCAAAACAAATTCGCTACAAGATGAATATGCAGTAACCGCCACTTATTACTGTTACAGATAACCAACCCTGTGCGGCCGCTTCGCGCACGGGCAGTGTTTTGTCTGCAACGGGCCCACGTACCGATGTATTAAATCACTTAAATCAAGCAACAACCTACGCTATGTTATTTCCACTGAAGGTCAATTCCGGCATTGCTGCCGACAGGGCGATCCTGCGCTTGAAATTGACGTTGGGTATGTTTTTCGCCGCCGGCGCCGCCATGGCTGCCGGTCCGCTGGCGGAGCACCGTCCGGATAACGCGAAATCCCTGGCCAGCACCGGCGCCGTATCCGCCATCTATTCCGCTCCGCAAGACACCGGCATCGTCGTGAAAGGCCGCGTGACCGACACAACGGGGATGCCCTTGCCCGGGGTTTCCATCACCCTCAAAACCGACCCGCTGAAAGGCGTGCAAACCAATCCCAACGGGGAATATACTTTCAAGCTTTCCGCGCCGAGCACGCTGGTGTTCACGTTCATGGGTTTTACGCGGCAGGAAATGCGCGTCACGACCGGCGGTACCTTCAATATCCAGCTGAAGAGCAACGAAAGCCAGTTGGGTGAAGTCGCCATCGTGGCATTCGGCACCCAGAAGAAAACGACGATGGTCGGCTCTGTTACCACCATCAATCCCAAAGAGCTGAAAGGCCCCACCAGTAACCTTACCACCATGCTCGCAGGGCGCCTCGCCGGTGTTGTGGCTTACCAGACCAGCGGCGAGCCCGGCCGCGACGATGCCAACTTCTTCATCCGCGGCATCACCTCCTTCGGAACAGGAAAGGTGAATCCCCTCATCCTGATCGACGGCCGCGAAAGCACCACTTCCGACCTGGCGCGGTTGCAACCGGACGATATCGCCGGTTTCTCCATCCTGAAAGACGCAACGGCCTCGTCGCTCTACGGCGCCAGGGGCGCAAACGGCGTGGTGCTCGTTTCCACCAAGTCGGGCGAGGTGGGGAATACCCGTTTCAACGTACGCGCGGAAAACTCCAATTCCCGCAACACCCGCAACGTGAAGCTGGCAGACAATATTACCTACATGCGCCTCGCCAACGAAGCCCGCGTGAATTCCGGGCTCACGCGCAAGTTTTCGGAAGACGATATCCGCCACCGCGTCAACAAAGACAATCCATACGTATACCCGGATATGGACTGGGTGGGCACCATGATCAAGCCCAGCACCAATAACCAGCGTATCAACGCCAACGTGAGCGGCGGCGCGCAGAAAGCGCAATATTATGTGTCGGGCAGTTACAACATCGACAACGGGATTCTCCGCACCATCGATGAGAACGAGTTCAACAGCAACATCCGCGCGCGCAACTACGAGATCCGCTCCAACGTGAACATCAAAATGACGCCGACTACGGAAGCGATCGTTCGTACAACCGGGCGGTTCTATGATTACCGCGGCCCCCGCGGCGGCGGCGGTACCATTTTCAGCAACGCAGTGCAGGCCAATCCCGTCGCGTTCCCGGCTTATTATCCGAAATCTTATGCGCCCGAAGCGAAGCATGCCTTGTTTGGCGGCGCGTTCATCACCGAGCGGGTATTGTACATGAACCCCTTCGCCGAGGCGGTTTCCGGATTTGAGCAAAACAGCAATTCTACCCTGAATGCGCAGCTGGAAATCAAGCAGGACCTGGGGCTCCTCGTACCGGGGCTCACCGGCCGCGTTATGGCGTTTACGCAGCGCTACGCCAGCTATGCTTTCAACCGCAGCTATGTTCCCTTCTATTATACCGTGGCGATAGATCCGGACGAAGGCCCGCGCGGCCTGGTACCGCTCAATCCCAAGGAAGGACGGCCTTATCTCGACTATAACGAGGGCGGAAAGGAAATGAGCTCGTTAACCTATATGGAAGCCGCGCTCAACTACAACCGCACCATCGGTAAAAAGCATGAAGTAGGCGGGATGCTGATCGGCATCCTCAGCAACAACCAGCCCGGTAACGCAGGATGGCTGATCGGTTCGCTGCCGAAGCGCAACCAGGGCCTGTCTGGCCGTTTTACCTACGACTACGACAAGCGCTACCTGCTGGAGTTCACCTTCGGCTACAACGGCTCGGAGCGTTTCGACAAAAGGAACCGCTTCGGCTTCTTCCCCTCAGTAGGCGGTGGCTGGAACGTGAGCGAAGAACCTTGGTTCGAAAATCTCCTGCCCGTTGTTTCGCGCCTCAAATTCCGCGGAACATACGGCATCGTGGGCAACGATCAGATCGGCCCGGAAGGCGACCGCTTCTTTTACATGTCTGACGTAAACCTCGGCGGCGGTCCCGGATACACCTTCGGCGAAAACTTCTCCAACGGCGGCGGCGGCGTGTATGTGAACCGCTACGAAAATAAACTGATCACCTGGGAGCGTGCATACAAAACAAACCTGGGTATGGAAATGGGATTGTTCAACAAGGGAACGCTCCAAATCGATTATTTCCGCGAGCGCCGCGATAACATCCTCATGGACCGTAACAACATCCCCACTACCATGGGCCTCAATTCCGTACAGCGCGCCAACGTAGGCGTGGCGCAGGGACAAGGTTTTGAAGTAGCGCTCGATGTCAATCACTCCATCAGCAAAAAATCATTCCTGTCTGTCCGCGGAACGTTCACCTACGCCACCAGCAAGTACCTCGAGGCGGAAGAACCGAATTATCCGGAAAGCCTGAAACATCTCTACTGGAAAGGGCAGTCGCTGAAGCAGATGTGGGGGTATGTGGCAGACAGGTTGTTCATCGACGATGCGGAAGCCCAGAACTCTCCGGTGCAGCAGTTCGGCAAGTTCGGCGCGGGCGACATCAAATATGTCGATATCAACCGCGACGGTGTCATCAATTACCAGGACCGTGTGCCGGTTGGCCACCCCTGGGTGCCGGAAATCAACTATGGTTTCGGTTTCACGTACAAGTACGGCGCGTTCGACATCAGTGCCTTCTTCCAGGGGTCCGCGCGTTCTTCGTTCTTCATCAATCCCAACGCCCTCGCGCCGTTCATCAAAAGCGCACGCACGGAAAAAGGATTGCTGGAAGTAGTGGCCAACGACCGCTGGACGGAAGATAACCAGAACCCCTACGCCTTCTGGCCACGCCTGTATTCCGACCCGCGGCCCAACAACACCGAGCTGTCGACCTGGTGGCTCCGCGACGGTGCTTACATGCGCCTCAAAACCATGGAGGTCGGGTTCGATATGCCGGCCGCCTGGACCAGGCGCGCGCGGCTGCATAACCTCCGCCTCTACGTGAATGGCCTTAACCTGTTCACCTTCAGCCGGTTCAAGATGTGGGACGTGGAACTGGGCGGCAACGAGTTCAATTATCCCATCCAGCGTGTGGTGAACATCGGCGTGAACGTCGGATTTTAATCTAGTGTAAAACGGAAAAAACCGAAACATGAGAACAACTTTCAAACATAGCTTATACGGCGCTGCACTCATGACCGGCCTGCTGATGGGATCCTGCAAGAAAGGGTTCCTGGATGTGGTGCCAGACAACATCGCCACCATCGAGACCGCTTTCAGCAATAAAACGGAAGCGGAAAAATATCTCCGGACATGCTACTCCTTCCTGCCTTCCGCCGATCCTGTCTGCAACATCCGTTACTTTGGTGCGGATGATATGTGGACCTATTCCTATAATCATGAATGGTACCAGTCTCCCTGGAAAATTTCCATGGGAATGCAGAACGCCGCCAATCCATTGGTGGATTTCTGGAATGGTTCCAACCACGGGAAAGCGTATTTCATCGCCATCCGCGAGTGCAACATCTTCCTCGAAAACATGCTCGACGGAGATAAGTACCGCCGCATTCCTTACCTCTCGCCCGACGAGCAGAAGCGCTGGATCGCGGAGGTGAAATTCCTCAAGGCCTACTATCATTTCTACCTCCTGAAAATGTACGGGCCGATTCCCATCACCGACGTGAACCTCCCGCTCAACGCGCCTCCGGAAGCCGTGCGGGTTACCCGTCAGCCGGTGGATGAGGTAACGGAATACATCGTGAGCACCCTCGACCAGGTGATCCCCGATCTCCCGGAAAGCATCACCGACCGCGCCATGGAACTGGGCCGGATCACAAAGCCGATCGCACAGATGTTGAAGGCTCAGGTACTGATGGCCCACGCCAGCCCGCTGTTCAACGGAAACGCCGACTTTGCCGCTTTCAAAGACAAAAAGGGCAGTCCCATGTTCAGTCCCGCCCACGATCCCGCCCGCTGGAGCCGCGCGCTCAAGGCTTGCGAAGAAGCGATCCAAAGCTGCGCTGCTGCCGGCATCCGCCTGTATGAGTTCAATAATCCGTTTGTGCAGGTGAAAGAAGCCACCCGGATACATTTAAGCGTAAACGGCGCCATCACGGAAAAAGAAAACCCTGAAGTGATCTGGCCGTTGACCGGCAGGGTAAACGATACGCGGGTCTTGCAGATCTACAGCGCTGCGCCCAGCCTCACCCGTTCCGAGCGCACCCACCTCAGCTCGTATATGTCGCCGACCATGAAAATGATCGAAACGTATTATTCGGAAAACGGCGTTCCCATCAACGAAGACAAAACCTGGAACTTTGCCGGCAGGTACGAAATGCGCACCGTTCCCGCGTCTGAAAAGCTCGTGCTGCAGGAAGGGTACACCACGGTGGGCCTTCACTTCCACCGCGAGCCCCGCTTCTACGCCAATATCGCGTTCGACGGCGGAAAGTGGTTTTTGCAGGCTAACCAGACAGATGATAACGCCTCTACCGTTCAGGCGAAAATGGGACAGCCGCAGGGGAAAGCCACCGACGAGTTTTATAACACCACCGGTTATTGGGTAAAGAAATTCACCAACTTCCGGTTCACGCAAACGAATACGGATGTGATCGTCGAGAATTACGCCTGGCCCGAAATGCGGCTGGCCGACCTTTACCTCATGTATGCCGAATGCCTGAATGAAACCGGGAAAGGGGCAGAGGCGATCAACTATCTCGACAAAATCCGTACACGTGCCGGGTTGAAAGGCGTGGCCGAAAGCTGGACACAATTCTCCAACCGTCCGGCGAAATTCACGACGCAGGAAGGTTTGCGGGACATCATCCACCAGGAGCGCATGATCGAGCTGGCGTTTGAAGGCGCGCGGTTATGGGATTTGCGCCGGTGGAAGAAAGCCCTGATTTATATGAACCAGCCGGTGGAAGGATGGGATATTTTCCAGTCGAAAGCGCCGGACTATTACAGAAAGAAACAGCTGTTCGCGCAGAAGTTCGTGGCGCCCCGCGATTATTTCTGGCCGATCCGGGAGCACGACATCGTGGTAAACCCGAATCTGCAGCAAACGCCGGGTTGGTAAATTATGTTCATACCTAAAGATTACGAATCATGAAAAAACTGATTGCCTTTTCTATATCTCTTTCCGCATTGATCATTTCGGCCTGCCGCGAAGAGCATCCGCTCGGGCCGCTGTACGACGACCCCACGCCGCCGGGGCTGGTGAGCAATGTGAAGGTGACCGCCACCCCTGGAGGCGCACTGCTGACCTACTCGCTGCCGAAAGACAAGAACCTCCTGTACGTGGTGGCCGAAGTGCAGACGAGGGCCGGCGTTCTCCGCCAGTTCAAGTCTTCTTTCCATACCAACCAGATCAAGATCCAGGGGTTAGGCGATACGAGCGAATATAAAGTGAAGCTCTACTCCGTGAATGGCGCGGAAGTTCGCTCGGCCGCGGTGGAAACCGGTATCAAGCCTTTGCTGCCGCCGTTCATGTCCGTTTTCAAAACATTGAAGCTCGTGGCGGATTTCGGTGGCGTTCGGCTAGATTATATCAACCCCGAAAAACAGACCCTCGAAGTGGTCCTCCTTGGCCCGGATTCGCTGAAAAAGTTTTCGCAGATCAACATCACCAACGTATCTGCAGATACCGGGTACCACAATTTCAGGGGGCTTCCGGCCGAGAAGGCGAAGTTCGGCGTGTTCCTCCGCGACAGGTGGGGCAACGTGTCTGACACGCTCCTGGCCGAGCTGACGCCCTATTTCGAAAAGCAGCTGGAGAAAAACAAATTCCGCTCCAACCACCTGCCCGGCGACGGCAAGCTGTCTGTTCAATGGAACATTACCTACGAAAGCATCTGGGACGGCAGATGGTCTTCCGACTTCAACATGCCGTACGACGGCTCGGGCAACAACTGGATGAACCTCGATACCAACGAGCCCGGCCTGGCGCCGGTGAGCGTTACGATCGACATGGGTGTGAAAGCACAGCTCAGCCGCTTCCGGATCAACCACTATTACCGGTACATCCATAAAGACATGAAGCGCTACGAGATCTGGGGGTCCAACAACCCCGCGCCAGACGGCAGCTGGGACAGCTGGACGCTCCTCACTACCTACGAGCAGAAGAAACCCTCCGGCCTCGGATACGCCGTGTACAACGACGAAGACGCGCAGGCCTGGGTGAAGGGCGACCAGGGCGATATCCCGTCCAACAAGCCCGCCGTCCGCTATATCCGCATCCGCTGCCTGGAAAACTGGCTGGGCAATGGTAACCTGTCGCTCACCGAGCTGACGCTCTGGGGCCAACCCCTGTAATTCCGGTAACTGCTACTTAAATCAAGCAACATGCAAAAGCATTCACTCATTATAACCGCGGTGGCCTTCATGATGGCCGCCGCCGCATGCACAAAGTCTGACAAGTACATGGATTATGTGGACGGCATAGACCGTTCCTACGCGGGGAAGGTAGATTCCCTGCGGCTCAGCTCGGGCGACAGGCGCATCCAGCTCAGTTGGATACACTTCGCCGACCCCACGGTAGAAAACGTCGTGATCTATTACAGCAATTCCGCGAAAAAGGATTCCGTGGTGTTGCCGGTGAAACGCAGCAGCCATCCCGATACGCTTTCGTATCTTTTCCCGCAGCTGCAGGAAGGCATGTACAATTTCACGATCTATACCACCAATATGCACGGCCGCCGCTCCATTCCCGTCAATGTTTCAGGGAGAGCCTATGGCGATCAGTACCGAAGCACCTTGCTGAACAGGCCGGTGTCTGACGCCGAATGGCGCGACGACGGAAGCGCTTACATCACTTTCGGGACCGAAGAAGAGACGGCCGCCGGCGTGGAACTCACCTATACCAAAACAGACGGCAAAACGGCCATCCTGAAATCGCCCCGGGGAAAGTCTACCATCGTATTGCCGGAATACAAGCCGGGAACGCCTTTCGCGTTCCGTACGATGTTCCGACCGGATACGAGCTGTATCGACACGTTTTACGCCGCGAAGGAAACTTTGCTGCTGAAGCGGGAATTCATTACGCCGCTGCATCTCAAGAATTATAAGCGGCCGTTTGCTATCGGAACATGGGATGGATCGAGATGGGGGACGCCGGCAGACTGGAACGTGAATGCCGCGGCCAAAACACGGAATGGCGGTTTCGGCGGGTTCGACAACCTGGCGGAGGCGGCTACTTTCGGATTCGAGAAATGGGACGGCGAGCCGGTGATCAGCAACGGAAAGGCCTGGCAGACGATCACCCTGCCTGCGGGCAAATACGAGCTGCGGGTGAACCTGGGCGCGGGGGAATGGTACCTCGGCACTTTGGGCGGCGATGCCCGCTACATGGCCGTTGCCACCGGTAACTCACTGCCGGATTATGATAAAATGAGCACGGCGCTGGCATACAAAAACTTCTCGGGAGAAAACGACCGTTCCCTGCAGTTTACCCTGGCACAGCCAACTACCTTGTCTGTCGGGTTCGTAATGAACTGGCAATCCTGGGGAGCACAGTATTTCAGGATGGAAAATCTGCACATCATTCATTATCCACAATAAACCCTGATGTTATGTTGAAGCAAATTCTCAGCAGTTTTGTGGCCATCGGCATGCTGGCTACCGGAAGCACTTTTACTTCCTGCCAGAAAAGCATGCAGGCCACCACGGCAACGGCCCCGACCGAAATGGGAAAGCCCAAGCCTCCCGAAAAGCTGCCCCCATACTACATTTCCGATCTCGCACTGATCTACCAGGGCGGCACCCACCGCCTTCCGTGGACGAGCACCCATCTCAAGCCTTACGTGTTCCGGACACCCACCACCGGGTTCGAATGGCTGTTCGACGGGTTCCTGTTCATCGAATTCAAAGACAACCTGGGATATGAATATGCTGAAGGATACGGCCAGCAGCCCGCCGGAAAGGCGCAGTGGCTCTGGCTCCTGCAGCGGAATTTCGAAGACGGGAAAGCAATTAAGGCGCTGAACGGAATGCTCGACAGCCTGTCTGCCCAGGGCAAAACCCCCGAGCGCAAACGCAAGGTAGTGCTCACGCTTCCCGAGCCCATCCGGTCTACCGCCAACTGGGGAGAACTGAACGGAAGGCAGCTGAATTTCGCCGTGGCGGCAGACCGCGTGGCCGCCTGCCAGTGGTTCATCGATACGGCCATGACCATGTGGAACGCCGCCAACCTGCAACACCTGGAGCTGATGGGATTCTATTGGGTGGCGGAGCATAATACCGGGGCAGCCGAAATCCTGCCCACCGTTTCTGCCAAAATCCATGAGCGCAACAAGCGCTTTTACTGGATCCCGTATTACGGGGCCGACGGCGCCGGCAACTGGCAGAACATGGGCTTCGATATCGCCTATCAGCAACCTAACTACTTCTTCGACCTCAACTCGCCCTACAGCATCCTCACCGGCGCCATCAGCTTCGCGAAGCAGCACAACATGGCGCTCGAAATGGAATTCGACAACAGGCTCATCACCGATGCCGGCTATCAGAAAAAATACACCGATTATATAAATGAGTTTGAAAAAGCCGGCGCTTGGCGTAATTTACCCGTCGCCTATTACGAAGGCGGAGGTGGATGGTACGAGATGAGCCTGCAAACGGACCCTACCGTCACCGGACTATTTAAGCGGCTTGCTGACATTATTTCCACGAGACAAAAAGATACCGACGTACGATCCCGGTAGAAAAACTACACGATTGATGAAAAAACTATGGATGTTCGGGTGCATGCTGGCATTAGCCGCCTGCTCGCGCAAATCACCCGGAAACAAGGTACTGTTGCTGCCATCAGCAGGCAGCACGGAAACCATGATCGCTGCCGTAAAGGCATCGGCCGAAGCCAATGGATGGGAACTGGTGGAAGGGAACAAATCCTACCTGCATCCCGACTCCCTGCAGCATTTCAGGACCATCGTCAGCAACTGGTCGTACCCCGACAGTCTCGACCACCGCCAGATCAACGCGCTCCAGCGATACCTGGAAGCAGGCGGCACCTGGGCGGTGATGAAGGATTCCTCCTTCAAAGTGAAAGGATGGCCCTGGCTGGATGCATTGGCAGACAACGACCAGGTATTTATGGGCGCTCCCGAAGAAGCGGAACGCATCCTGACGAAAGCGGGAGACGAAGCCAGCGGCCTGGATTATGCCGCCTGCAGCACACCCGCCATCCCTGAAAATAACCGGTACACCTATACGATGCTGGCGCAGGGGCTCGACGAACCCCTGCAACTGGCCGTGCTCCCCGGCAACGACGTGATGTTCGCCGAGCGGAAAGGCGCCGTTCGCCTGTACCGGGCACGCGAAAAAGATGTGATCACACTGGCGCAGTTCAATGTGTACAGCGGGCTGGAAGACGGGTTGCTCGGCGTGGCCCTCGATCCCGAATTCGATAAGAACCACTGGGTTTATTTCTATTATGCAGTAGGAGGGGACGCCCCCGTGAGCCGGCTCACCCGCATGGAAATGCGCGACCAGCGCCTGTTGCACGAAACGGAGAAAACCCTTCTCGAAATCCCCACCCAGCGGAAACATTGCTGCCACTCTGCGGGATACATCGAATTCGGGCCGGATAAATTGCTCTATCTCTCCACCGGCGACAATACCAACGCAGAAGAAACAGAAGGATATACGCCGGTGGACGAGCGCCCCGGGCGCGAGCTCGCCGACGACCAGGCCACGTCTGCCTCCTCGGCAGACCTCCGCGGAAAGATCCTCCGCATCCGCCCCAAAGCCGACGGAACTTACGAAATCCCCGATGGCAACCTGTTCCCGAAAGACGGCTCCAAAGGCCGGCCGGAAATTTATGTCATGGGCTGCCGGAACCCCTTCCGGTTCACGGTAGACCGTAAGAATCAGTATGTGTATTGGGGAGATGTGGGGCCGGATACGAAAGTGCCCGGCAGCGAAGGCACCATCAGCTACGACGAAGTAAACCAGGCCCGGAAGCCCGGATTCTTCGGATGGCCGTACTTCCTCGGCGAAAACGAAGCCCTGCCGAAGTGGGACTTCGCCACCAAAACCGAAGGCCCCAAACAGGACCCGGCCAAGCCCATCAACAGCTCGCCCAACAATAAAGGCGTGAAAGAACTGCCGCCCGCACAAGGCGCCATGATCTGGTTCGGGGACGGCCCTTCCGCCAAATTCCCCCTCGTGGGCAAAGGCGGGCAGAGCGTGATGGCCGGACCGGTTTACTATGCCGATCAATTCAAAAACGCGGAATACAAACTGTCTGATTACTACGACGGCAAGCTCCTCATTTACGATTGGGTACGCCGGTGGATCATGGCCGTTACGTTCGACGAAAACCATAACTATCTCCGCATGGAGCCTTTCCTCGATCACCTGGCGCCGGCAGCGCCCATCGACCTGCGATTTGCCGACGATGGCGCCATTTACATGATCGAATACGGTACCAACTGGTTTTCCCGGAACATGGACGCGCGCCTCGTCCGCATCACCTACGCCGCGGGCAACCGCCGGCCGGTAGCGGGGATTGGCGCAGACCGTCTCACAGGGCCCGCTCCCATGGCGGTGAAGCTTTCTGCGGAGGGGTCTTCCGATCCCGACAGGCAGGATCAATTGCATTACAGCTGGAACGTGGATGGAAAGGATTACAGCGATTCCGCCATGTCTCACACCTTCGCCAAACCCGGCGTGTATAAAGTGCTGCTGACCGTTACCGATGATCACAAAGCCTTTGATACCGCATCCATCTACATCAAAGCCGGCAACACCCCGCCAGACGTGCAGATCACCACTACCGCCAATAGCTCGTTCTATTGGGACAATATGCAATTCCCTTACAAAGTGACCGTCACCGATCCGGAAGACGGCACCATTGCAGCGGAAAAAGTAGCGGTTGGGTTCAACTACATCCCGTATGGCCGCGACATGGCCGGGGCGCTCACGCAGGGAGGCGCAATGCCAACGCCGAAAGGGAAAGAGCTTTTCTATTCGCTGGATTGCAAGGCCTGCCACACAGAAAACACGGTGTCTGTCGGCCCCAGCCTCATGGACGTTGCCGCCAAATACGAGCGCAATGAAAAGAATACCGCTTTGCTGGCAGATAAAGTGATCCGCGGTGGAAGCGGCGTGTGGGGCAACCGCCCCATGAGCGCGCATCCCGCGATGGCGGTGGAAGAAGCCAAAGTGATCGTGGATTACATCCTGTCGCTGCGGTCTTCCGGCGCATCGTTACCGGCGGAAGGTGCCATCGCGCTGAAAGAGCACATCGGCAAATCCGCCTCCGGCGTCTACCTGCTCACGGCCCGCTATACGGATAAGGGCGCCAATGGCATCGAGGCGCTCACGGGCCAGCAATTCATCATGCTCCGCCATCCGAAACTGGAAGCGGAAGAGCGCGATACCGACCAGAACATCCGCTTTGTGAACTGGATCAGTCAGCTGCTCAGCTATGGCGTTGCGAACGACGGTAGTTCCTTCGTCTTCAAAAACATCGACCTCGGCGGCATCTCCCGCGCACGGTTCCGGGTACAGCTGCAAGGCGCCGGCGGAACGCTGGAATTGAGAACGGGCGCTAAAGACGGGCCGGTGGCCGCTACGCTGAAAGTGCCTGCGGGCGACAAAGGCGAGTGGGTGGAACTGACGGCCCCGGTGAAAGCAACCCCCGGGCGCCAGGACCTCTGGTTCGTATTCAGCAACCCCGGCCAGGGCGCACTCTTCAATATCGACTGGACGCTTTTCGAGAATGGAAAATAAAACAGGCGGCAGGGAATGTTCATGACCCTGCCGCCAACCTCAAATGCATAAGCCGCCTGGACCGGGCGGCTTATGTCGTTTTTGAGACATTTTACAGTGTCCAAAATAAGGTTGCTGCGGGCTGATCTGGATATCCTATTTTTGGCTAACTTTGAAAAAAAAGCCATGAAACATCTCAGTATCCTCGTGCCGGACGATCGCTCAGGGCCCAACACGGTAGCGTGTATTGCAGGAACGTATCATGCTTTTACGGAGGCGAATAAATACTACGGTACGCTCGGGAAGAAACCGGTGTTCAAAATGGAGCTGGTGGGGCTGTCCAAACGCTCGGAGCTCGTGAATGGCATGCTGATGATCCAGCCGCAGGCAAGTATTTCGACCGTCAAGAAAACGGACCTGATTATTATTCCGGCGTTGAGCGGGGAATTCCTGGAGAAGCGTTTCGTGGACGAAAAGGTGTCGGCATGGCTGCGCGGGCAATACAAGAAAGGCGCCGAGATCGCCAGCATGTGTACCGGCGCATATATGCTGGCCGCTACGGACCTGCTGAACGGAAAAAGCTGTTCCGTACACTGGAAATCGGCGGAAAGCTTTCACCAGCTATTCCCGGAAGTGCAGCTCAAGATTGAAAAACTGATAACGGACGAAGAAGGGATTTATACCAATGGCGGCGGCTATTCATTTTTAAACCTCCTTATTTACCTCATCGAGAAATACTACGACCGGCAAACGGCGATTTATTGCTCAAAGGTGCTGCAAGTGGAGATCGACCGGCAGACGCAGTCCGATTTTGCGATTTTTTCCGGGCAGAAAAAACATGGGGATGATATGATCCGCAAGGCACAGGAGTATATGGAGCATAACTACGACAGGAAAATTTCGGTGGATGAATTGTCGAAAGAGCTGGCGTTTGGCAGGAGGACCTTCGACCGGCGGTTCATCAAAGCCACCGGCAACACGCCTGCCGAATACCTGCAGCGCCTGAAAATAGAATCCGCGAAAAAAGCGCTGGAATCCACCCCCAAAACCGTAAATGAAATCATGTACGAAGTTGGCTATTCGGATGCAAAAGCTTTCCGCGAGGTTTTCCGGAAAATTACCGGCATCTCGCCGCTGGCGTACAAAAACAAATACAACCGGGAAGCGGCGGAATTACAGTTCATGCATGATGCGAACTGATTTATTTCGGGGGATGGCATTTGAGGAATTGGCGCTCCTCCGTTCCCGAAAAGGCCGGGCTAACGAACGGTATCCCCAGGTTGAGGCCACGCAAAACCATCAGCACCGCAACACCTGCGATAAATAACGGCGCCGCCTTTCTAAAGCGGGTTTTCCAGGAAAGGCTGAGGTGATGGCCGCAAAGCATCAGCAGCGCCATTAGCGGAAGGGTACCCAATCCGAACGCGATCATCAACAACCCGGAGCGAAACGCGCTCCCGGTGGTAAGTGCCGCAGCAATGGCGATGTACACCGTTCCGCAGGGCAGCGCGCCATTCAGCAGCCCGATAACGAAGAACGTTCCTGCGCTGTTCCTCCGCACGAGAAAATACCGTAACCATTTCCTGACCCCGTTTCTCAAATGCCCGGTCCATCGATTACCAGGCAGCAATTTTTTCAACAGCAACAGCGCCAGAATAATTGCGCCCATTGTTACGGACGCGATCTGCTGATAACCGGCAAAAGCCAGCCGGTGGCTGGCCCAGCCAAGCGCGAGGCCCATCGTAAAATAGGTGGCGGTGCGCCCGAGATTATACAAAAGCACGGCAAGTACCCGCGCGATCTCCGTTCTTCCGCTGATGGGCAGCGATAAGGCCAGTGGCCCGCACATGCCCACGCAGTGCAGGCTTCCGGCCATACCGATGCCGAACCCGGCAAGGATCGCTTCGAACATGTTTTATGATTTAGTGACAGCAGCTTTTCCCGGAGCCGTTTTGTTCGTTGTTGTATTGGTCGTGATGTTTGAGCCAAAAGCTGTTTTCATTCCGGCCAAGGGGCGCCCTGTCCAGCCACTGGTACATGTTCCACAAAATATCCACGCCGCGCTCGAAGGCGGAATAGGTGTGGAAGATGCGCCCGCCCTCGCGGATGAACGCGCTCATTCCCGGCCGCTCTTTAACGTAGGTAAAAAGATCGGTGCCCGACAGCATGGCTACATCGCTGGAGCCGTCCGATTTGTAACGGGCATGGATGATGGGGTCTTCTTTTTTGTAATTATGATAGGCGCCTGCTTCCATTTGCTCGGCAGTGTAGGATACGCCGAAGTCGTAGTTGAAATCGCTCCCGAAAGACGATGCCCACGGAAAGCTCCATCCCATGCGCGATTTGAACGCCTGCAGCTTGGTAAGCGGCGCCCTGGAAATGGCCCACAACATCACATCGTGGCTTTTCAGATGTTCGGTAATGCCGTTAAAGCTGTCGGCGATAGATGAACAGCTGGCGCATCCGGCGGCGTAATCCGGGCCAAACATGAAGTGATACACCAACAGCTGGGAACGGCCGTCGAACAGCGCTTCCAGCGACTGTTTCCCCTTGTCGGTATCGAACACATAATTCTTGTGGATCTCCACGCAGGGGAGCTGCTGGCGCATCCTGGCCACTTCGTCGCTGCGATGAGTGAGCTCTTTCTCCGCTTTCAGCAATGCGATGCGGGAGGCCGTCCATTCTTCGGGGCTTACTACTGCCCGGTTTCCTACAGTTGTTGTTGCGTTTTTCATGTATACAAGTGTTTTTAGCTGTAACGAATGCGGGATAAAAAGGAGGATCGTGGCAGGATGCCGTGGTGGTGAGGTGTTTATTCGCATCCTGTATCAAAATTACAGGAATGGGCGGCAACCGGGGAAGGGTGGAAAAGACTTTGTCGGGGGGCGAATTGGACATCAAAAAAGAAAGCCGCCCATCACAGGCGGCTTTTCTCCATCTATCAACTAACGATACATCACTTTTTCATTTCGTTCTGCAAGAGCAGTTTCAGTTCGGGAGACGACGGCCGCGGCGCATCGGTGCTCACGATATTCCCCTGTTTATCGAACACCATGAACCGCGGAATGCCTTTGATCTCGTAGTATTTGGCGATCTCGCTCCAGCCGGAAGCGAAGAGCTGTACCCCTTTCAGGTTCTCGGTCTTTACGAAGTCCAGCCACTTCTGTTTGTCCTTTTCCACGTCTACGGAAACGCCCATGAACACGATGTCTGGCCCGTGGAGCTCCTGTTCGAGCTGCTTCAGTGCCGGGAGCTCTGCTTTGCAGGGGCCGCACCAGGTAGCCCACACGTCGACCAGCACTACTTTCCCTTTAAAATCGCTCAGCGAGG
This sequence comes from Chitinophaga sp. NPDC101104, assembly GCF_050277495.1. NCBI lineage: Bacteria > Pseudomonadati > Bacteroidota > Chitinophagia > Chitinophagales > Chitinophagaceae > Chitinophaga > Chitinophaga sp. NPDC101104. The sequence continues at coordinate 214,526 of NZ_JBNNSF010000003.1, forward strand.
TCATTTTCCCGGTTACGTCGGGATAGGAGAAGTTAATGGCAGGCGCGCCGGATTTGGCGGCGGCTTTCGCGAGTTTTTCGGTAATGGCGGTGCGCCGTAGCTTTTGATCGGCGGTAACGATGTACTGACCATATTTTTTATCCGATTCCTGGAAGCCGAGGTAAGATCTCAGCATGTTTTCCGACTCAAGGACAACCTCGCCTTTCAGCGTATCATTGGTGACAAGCGGGATCAGCTTCACCAGTTCGAAATTATCATCACCCTTCAGCCGTGCTTCCGTGCGGGCGGTGGCCATCATCACGTTGGGCGCGAAAGGAAACCGGAGAATGCCTGCATCGGCGCTCCAGTCGGCCAGCCGCATGTTTTTGTAGAAGGTGGAAAGGTCGCTGGTTTTCGGATGCGCAGTGCGGGGCGTGCTGAGGAAGATGAGCGCGAGCCGTTGCATTTCGTAGCGGCGGAATTGTTCGAAAACCGCATCGAAAGTTTTATTGCCGGTTTTTCCGGCGCGGTAAGCCGCCGCTGCTTTCGCTTTTTCTTCGAGCAGGGGGAAGAAATCGCTGTAAATGCTGCGGGCACGGTTGAAGTAAACGGCCTTCCATTCCACCGGTTGCACAAAATCGTGCCACCGTGCGATTTCCGCGTTTTCTTTGCTGGATTTGCCATTCAGGACGAACGTACTGTCGTTGACGGTGATATCGAGCTGGTCATTCTTCTTCGCGTAGAAAGTGTATTTCGATAGCTGCGATGCCGCGGGATCGATACCGATGACGAAGAACCCTTCTTCCTTCGGTTCAAAGTAAAACCCGAAGCGGTTCCCGCCATCCGGAACGGAAGTTGAGATTTCGATGAGGCGGCCGTGCTCGATCCGGTAAAGACTGATCTTGCCTTCGTGACGGCGTTCCCATACGCCCTTAACGATCATGCCGGCATACGATTCGAAGCCGGTGGCCAGCAGCAGCAGGAGCCAGGCGGCGGATTTCAATGTACTCATGGTGTGGGTTGGTTTAAAAGATATTTATCGATGAATTCCTTGTTTTCGCGGACGTAATGCGCCTGTTTTTCGTGCATCCAGAACCAGGCGTGCGCAGCGCCGGGGTACAGCATCAGCTCGAAGCGCTTGCCGGCCATCATGAGCGAATGCACCAGCTGCAGGGTGTTCTGGACATGAACGTTATCGTCCAGCGTGCCCTGGTTCAGGCGGAGAACACCGTTGATGTTTTTTACGAAAGGCAGCACAGCGGCGGATTTATAGCCTTCCGGATTGTTTTTGGGATGCCCCATGTAGCGTTCCGTGTAATGTGTGTCGTACAGCATCCAGTCGGTAACGCTGCCGCCGGCGAGGCCATAGCGGAAGATCCCAGGTTTTTTGGCGAGCGCCAGGCAGGTGAGGTAGCCGCCGTAGCTGAACCCGGTGATCCCCACGCGGTTTGGGTCGAGATGGGGATACCGGCGGAAAAGTTCCTGCATGACGAATGCGTAATCTTCCAGCTCCCAGGTCCCCAGTTTGCCGTACATCCAGTTCATGCCTTTCTTCCCGAAGTGGCCGGAGCCGCGGTGGTCTATCGAAACCTGGACGCGCGCGCTGGTATCCGGCTCCCGGAGCCCGCCGATGTAACCATCCTGCACGTTCTTGTGGCCTGGCCCGCCGTAAATCTGAACGAGCACCGGGTAATTGCGCGATGGATCGAAATGCTCGGGCCAGCGCACGCGCACGGGAAGGTCGAAGCCGTCAGGGTTTTTGATGCGGAAGATTTCGTAGCGCGGACCTTTGAATTCCACGTAATCCGGCCCTTTCTGATCGGCCAGCTCGCGGACGACTTTCCCGTTGTTGTCGACCACGGCCATCCGGTTCGGGGTGGAAATATTGCCGTAAGTAGTGATGAAGAAACTGGCGGAAGGGGAGATTTTGATGCGGTGGGTGTAATCGCCGAAAGTCAAACGTTTGAAGCCGGAGCCATCCGTTTTGATTTTATAGAAATCGGTGCGGAGGGAGTTTTCTTTCCTGCCGGTGAAATAGATCCAGCCTTTCTTTTCGTCGATATACTCGATGTTTTCCACTTCCCATTCGCCAGTGGTGAGCGGTTTCAGGTTGGAGCCGTCTTCCGCCGCGATGTAAATGTGCTGCCAGCCGGATTTGTCGCTGAGGAGCAGGAGTTGTTTGCTGGAAGGGAGGAAAGTGATACGGTGCTCCTGGTCGAGGGAAATCCAGGTTGCCTGGTGCTCGGAGTACACGGCAGACCGCTTCCCCGTGCGCACGTCCACCGCTTCGATCTTCAGCGTATCCTGCCGCCGGTTCATCCATTGCGTATAAAGCGCCTGGCCGTCGGGGCGCCAGTACGGCGTCCCGAAATACTGATCGGCATGTTCGTCGAAATCTGCCCAGGTGGTTTGCCGTGCCTTCACGTCGGCGATGCCGATCTTCACGAGGGGATTGGGATCTCCGGCCTTGGGGTAGCGGATGTGGATGTATTTTCCGTGTTGCCCCTGCTCGTCGAACATCGTGTACACGGGCACGGGCCGGTCGTCTACATGCATGAACGCGATCCGCCGGCTGTCGGGGCTCCACCAGAAAGCGCGGTAATTGGTGCCCCGGCCCAGGATTTCTTCATTATAGACCCACGACGATTTCCCGTTGTATACCGCTTCGGCACCGTCGTTCGAAACGCGCCAGGTTTTATGGCCGGCGATTTCCATCACGTACAGGTCGTTGTTTTGCACATACGCCACGCGCTGGGAGTCGGGCGAAAACATGGCGTTTTCTTTCCCGGTGATCACGGTGTCGGCGAGCGCGATCTCGCCTTTGCGGCCGATGGAGATGCGGGGTTTGGAAACCGTGCCCCTGTTAAACGGCGGCAGCTCGGTTTGTTTGCCGGTGGCCGCATCTACGAGGAATTCCTTCCTGTCCATGCCCATCGACGAATAGCGTTTAAAATGCCGGTCGTCGGACCAGTTTACATTCGGCAGTTGGCGGTGGAAGCGGTCGCCCGTGGGCATTTGGGCGTACAGTTTGCCGCAGAGGATCATGGCGCCCGTGAGCACGGGCACCATGATGGATCCATTCAATTTCATGTGTAATTATTTTTCAGGAAGGTTGTGCGGACGTTAGAGGTCCATGGCGTCGCTGGTGTTCTGGACGATGTTCGGGTTATTGATGATCACGTTCCGGTCGAAGGGGATCACGTACAGATGCGATCCCGGTTGCAGCGTATACGTTTGCTGCGGAACGGTGGTCACTACCACCGGGAATTTGCGCACTACCGTCACCGCATGCCCCGGGTCCTGCGCCAGTCGGCGCTGGTCCCAGAAGCGGTTATGCCCGAACAGGAGCTCCTTCCTTCTTTCCACAAGCACCGTATCCAGTGCGGCGGCGGGCGTAGCGGCGGTGGCGGCTACGTAACCTGCGGGGAGCATGCGTTTGCGGCGGATGTCGTTCACCAGTTTCATCGCTTCGCTCACATTCCCTTCGCGGCAAAGGCATTCTGCGAGCGTGAGGTACACTTCCGTAGTGCGCATGCCGGCTGCGTTGTAGCAATACCGGCCTGCACCGCTTACGTTTTTAATGAATGACGCGGTACCGGAACCGTTCTGGACAACGGGGGAAGTGGTGCTGAAAAGGGCCATCATCCTCGTGTCCTGGGTGCCGAACATGGCCACCATTTCTTTGGAGATAGTATAGGTATAGGGCGTGTTGTTGGTATTACCGGTGATGCCGTAGTAGAGGTTTTCCTGCATACCGATGTCTACCGGTTCCACCTGCCCCTCGTTGTAATATTTAACGAGGTCGAAGATGTAGTTGTTGGATGCGAGCGATTGCTGCGCGGCTTCCTTCGCCTTGGCAAACTCCCGCTTGTAGAGGTGCATTTTGGCGAGGAGCCCATATCCAAAGGCTTTCGACGGGTGGAAGGCGTTGTCTGGGAATTGCGCGAGGTCGCCTACCGACTGCCGCAGCTCCGTTTCGATGAAATCGTACGCCTGCGCCACCGTTACCGGTTTTTCCAGCGTTTCCAGGTCGAAATCCTTTTTGATGCAGATGGAATTGTCGCCGGAAGCGGTGGCCGGATTGTAAGGCCTGGCGTACAGGTTGAGCATCACGAAATGCACATAGGCGCGCAGCGTCCGGGCTTCCGCTTTCAACCGGGCTATCTGTACGGCCGTGCCGTCGGTAATTTTGTCGATGTTCTGCAGGATGAGGTTATACCGGGAGATAGCGCCATAGGCTTTGCCGTAGGTGCCATCGTTGCCGCTAATCAGGAACGGGAACCGGCTTCTGTTTTCCTCGAACAGATAACTGATGGATGCGAGGCTGGGGTCGCGGCCAACGATGGCGATCTCGTTTATAGCCGCCCAGTCGCTGAGGTAGCGGGTTTCGGCATCGGGATAGATGTGGATCGAGGTGAAGTTGATCACTTTGTTATAGTCTTCGAAAGTGGTCAGCAGCACTTTGCCTTCCGGCTTAACGTCGAGATATTTGTTGCAGGCGCTGGCCCCGGTGAGGAGCGCGGCGGCGAGTATGATATGCTGGATTTGTTTTTTCATGATTGAGCGCGATTAAAGGGTAATGTCCATTCGGAGGATGTACGATGCGGGCGTCTGGTAGCTTCGGGTGCCGGAGGTGCCGCCGTAGGTGTCAGGATCGATGTCGTTGCCGGCGGAGAACCAGTACCATGTGTTGTTTGCCTGTGCCGATACTTTCACCTGCTGGAGCTTCGCCTTGCGGCTGAGCGCCGCGGGGATGGTGTAGCCCAGCGTCACGTTGCGGAGGCGGATGTAGTTCGCGTTTTTCACCAGATGGTCGGCATTCCGCAGGTAGTTGTTCAGGTTCAGCACGCTGGAGCCCTGAGCCGTCGGGAAATCCGCGATGGTCTTGGGGTACCCGGTATTTTGGTTCTCAGGCGTCCAGCGCCGGGCGATCAGCTCCGAAATAGCGCCGCCGCCGATGCTGGAAGAATACATCGGCATGGATTCCATCCTGATTTTATATCCGCCGTAGGCCACAAACAGGAGGTTCAGATCAAAACCCTTATACCGCGCGCTCTGCTGGAAGCTGGCGTTCCACACGGGAACGGAGGAGCCCATATACCGCAGCGCATCCACATCGTCTACCCGCCCGATCGTTACACCGCTGCCATTGTTCACCACGTTCACGGTCGATTTGTCCGCGGCCGTGTAAAACAGCGGAATGCCGTTCTGGTCTACCGTTCCGCCGGAACTGATGCCGGCATACTGATACGCATACATCGCGTCTTTCGGATTGCCGATGAGATAGTATCCGCCGCTGACAAGTTGTTCCGCATTGCGCGGATAGGCGTCGATGCGCTTTACTTTGTTTTTGTTGTAAGCGAAGGTGAGCATAGACGTCAGCGTCAATTGTTTATTGCTGTACCAGTCGCTGCCGGCGGAAACCTCCACGCCGGTATTCGTCATAGCGCCGTTATTGATGCGCGCTGTGGCATACCCGTTGGTGGGGTCGAGGTTTTTTGTGGCCAGGAGGTCGTCAGATTTTTTGTGGTACACATCCAGCGCACCGCGCAGTTTTCCGCGGAACAGCACATAATCCACACCGCCGTTGATGGTGGTGGTCCGCTCCCAGCGCAGCAGCGGGTTGGGCGCGGTGAACACGGCGTAATAATCGAGCAGGGGATCGTAAGCGCCGTTGGTGCCGCCACTGGCTACTACGTACGGACTCGAGGTTTGGTCCACGTTCCCCGTAATGCCATACGAGGCGCGAAGCTTAAGCATGTCCGCCCAGTTCATCTCTTCCATAAATCCTTCCTTCGAGATATCCCATCCTGCGCTTACCGACCAAAGCGGACGGTAGCGGTATTTTTTGTCGACACCAAACAGGTCGGCCTGGTCGATACGCGCGCTTCCCCCCAGGATGTATTTATCCTTGTAGGTGTAGCTGGCGTTGGAATACAGCGAGAAGAAACGATGGCGGACAGCCGAAAGCAACGGGCTGCCACCGATGCGCTGCAGTTGGGTGGTACGGTTCCAGATGTAGGGGCGAAGGCCCACGTTGCGCAGGGTATATTCGTCGATATCCTTAAACGCCAGCGTAGCCGTGTTGAAGCCGTAGTAAATATTCTCGATCATGCGCGGCGCATAGTTCTGCCGGATTTCCGTGCCTGCGATCGCGGAAATGTAATGGTCGCGGCCGAAGTAGCGGTTCAGATTGAGCTGGTTGCGCCAGGTGTAGTTCCAGTTTTCGTTGAAGTTCTGCTGCAGCCTTCCGCCTATTTCGGGAATGGCGTAGGTAAACGGGACGGGCGATGTGAAGGGATCGCCGGTGGTGGTAGCCATCCTGTTCACGAGGTGCCGCATCTGGTAAGCGTTTTGCTCGATGAGCGTTTCCGTTTTGTTCCGGGACGTCTCGAACTGAAGTGCGGAGCTGTAGTTGAGCCCCTGGGCAAATTGTACGTCGAGGTTGGCGAAAGAGCGGACAGACAGCCGGCTTCCACGGGTAAAGTTTCGTTCCAGCTCGTCGAGGATATTGAAGTTGGGGGATTTCAGCCGGTTGCCCTTCAGGGCGTTGATGGCGTCGATCTGTTCGGCCACTTTCCCGTTCAGCTGCGCTCCGCCATTGGCCGGGAATCCGCTGAATCCGTCGGAACGGGCCACCCATCCGCGGTACACGCGGTTGCCGTTCCCGTCGAGAATGCTGGAATACGGTTCGATGAAGGATGCGGGATTGCTGTAATCGTTGTCTTCCGTGAGGATGGAGCGGTAGTATTGGGTGTTGACGCCCACTGTCAGGTTTACGTTCTTGATCAGCTGCTGCCGCGCCTTGATGTAGGCGTTAAATGTTTCGTTGTTGTCGGAGATGAGCTTTTCGCGCTGGCCGATGTAGTTCAGGGAAATGTACAGGTCCTGCTTCTCGTTTGAAGTAGCGACGGAGAGGTTGTAGCTCTGGCGGAAGGGGTTTCTCCAGGCCAGCTTCGAATATTCCTTGCGATAGTCGAGCCCTCGCATATGCTGCACCTGGTCGTCGAATTCCTTTTGGGAAATGGCGCCTTCGTACTTGCGGCGGTACAGGTCGTACAGCGGGGAGTAATAACTGATGGCAGGCACGGAACCGATATATCCCATCCCCACGTTGCCGCCCCAAAGGTCGGATTCGCCGCCAGGGTAGAGGCTGGTGGCTCTTTTGTATAGCGCCATTTCATAATCGATCAGGTCAGACGTGCTGGCGTAATGCATGTCCCCGATATCCGGCTTGCGGGTAAAAATAAAATCGGAGCTGAACTTGATGGAGGGCTTCCCCTTCGATCCGAGCCCTTTCCCGCTTTTGGTGGTAATCACGATCACGCCGTTGGCAGCGCGTGCGCCGTAAATGGAAGCGGCGGCCGCGTCTTTAAGCACGGTCACGCTTTCCACATCGTTGGGGTTGATGAAGGAGGAAAGGTTCGACCTTTCGAAAGATGTGGAAAGATCGGTCGTGGAAAGACTGCTGGTTTCGGTCGGCAGTCCGTCGATCACGATCAGCGGGCGATTGCCTACGCTTCCCGAAAATGTACTGCTGCCGCGGATCACCATGCTGTTCTTGAAAGTGCTCATGCCCGGCACGCGGCCTTCGAGGGCAGACATGAGGTCGATGTTCACCTTCCTGTCGAGCTCCTTGCTGTCTACGATCGAGAAGGCGCTGGCGGTATTTTTCTTTTTCAGTTCCTGGTAGCCGGTGCTCATCACCACATCCACCGTATTGATGGCGATGGCTTGTTGTTTCATGGTGATGGATAAAGGTTTGTCGTCGTTCACCACTATCATGGCCGGCAGGTATCCAACGCCGGAGAACATGAGCAGCTGCCCTTTTTCCGCCCTGATGGCGAAGCGGCCTTCTGCATCGGTGACCGCGCCGCGGGCCTGGCCGCGGATGCTGACGGAAATACCTTCGAGTGGCTTCGTGTTTTCGTCTCTGACGGTACCGCGGACGTCCATCGGCGGCACGGGCGCCTGTGTCAATCTGCGGATCACCACCACATTGTCGACGACCGTCCAGCCGAGCCCCAGCGGCTCCAGGCAGGAGGTCAGCACATCGGTGTAAGGCACGTTCCGCGCTTCCACGCTAACGGGCTGGGTGCCGGCCAGCAGTTGTTCGGACCACATGAAGGAGAGGCCCGTCTGCTTTTCGACTTCCTTCAATACTTTTTCCACAGGCTTGTTGCGGAGGGAAATACTGACATTTTGCGAATAAACGGTTGCGCTTACATGCATACAACTCACTAAAATCAATACACTCGCGATTTTCATGATTCTCCATGATTTTCGGATTGGACGGGGTAAGGCATGAGATACCCCGCCAAACAACTCGGTAAAAAGCATAACTTTAAACAGTTTTCTGGTTGACGGATAAATTTGCAGTCTTAGCGGATGCAGCATTGAAATCGGTCAGAAAGCCGCCGCTCCGTCTAGTCCACGGAGCGGTATTGTTTCTGGCCGTGCTGGTTGGTATTTGATTTAATATACAGTTAGCACATTGTTCTCCAGTCTTGTTTCGATACCGTAGAGCGACAGCGCCTTCATGACGGTAGAAAGTTTAACATTTCGGTTGATGACGCCGCCGATCACCTGCCGGTCGGCTTTATTTTTTATTTCTACGTCCACATTGTACCAGCGGGAAAGCTGGCGCATGAGTGCGGCGAGATCTGTTCCGTTGAGCGAGATTTTCCCTTCTTTCCATGCCGTGGCCATTTCGAGATCGGCGTGTTTTTCGATGATGAGTTCGCGGTTGCCGGTGATCCGGGCCTGTTCCCCGGGCAGGAGCGTTTTGCTGTCGCCGGCCGCGGTTATGCGAATGCGGCCTTCCACGAGGGACGTTTTAATGGAAGGCTCATTATCATAGGCATTGATGTTGAAAGCCGTTCCCAGCACGGCGATGGTGCCTCCGCCGGGAAGCGATACCGTAAAGGGTTTGGCGGCATCGGCAGCCACTTCGAAATAAGCTTCGCCGCTGATAGTCACGTTACGGGAGCTGCCGGTGAATGCGGTGGGGAAGGAGAGGCTGGATGCGGCGTTGAGCCAGACTTTCGACCCGTCGGGCAAGGTCACCTGGTAATGCCCGCCGCGCGGAGTCCGCAGCGTGTGCATCACTGGCGCTTCGGCGGATGCGTCGTAATCGAGGCCGCCATGGCCGGTTTTGGATACCCTGGAGCCGTCGTTGGTGGCCAGGGCCCCCTGTGCCGAGGAATCCAGCTGGATCGTGGCGCCCCCCGCTACGGTGAGCGTAGCTACGGAAGTGCCGGGCTGCGCGTCGGCAGCGGGTTTTGCAGGGCCCGCCTGTACCATCGGCTGTTTCTGCGGCCGCTGGAAGGTGTAAATGGCCGTGCCGATGAGCAAAGCCGCAGCTGCTGCGGCCGCCCACCATTTCAGGCGGATGGTGCGGGCGGGTTGTCGATGGGCGGCGAGCTCGGGGAATCCGGCGCGGATTTTCTCCAGGCTCCGGGCCGGGTCGTATTGCGAGAAGCGGTCCAGTTCGGCGGCCATCTGGCGCTCGTCGGCCAGCGAATGGAACAGGGCGCGGTTTTCCGGCGACTGGTCGAGCCATTCGTCCAGTTCGCGCTGCTGTTGGTCAGTAAGCGTTTCCCGGAGGCGCCCTGTGATGAGGGCGCTGATGTGTCTGATGTTGTCTTCCATGGCCGGTTTTTGCTGGCTGCTTTATAAGTTAACGACCAGGGCGCCGGAATGTCCCGCATGTTCCCAAAAAAAAAATTTCAGGCGGCAGGAGCGTTCGGGCGCGAGGTCATTGCTCGAAAAGGAAGGGAACGCAAACGGCTAGTAACAAAGGGTGGACAGACTTCCGGACCATTGCGGTGCGCAATAGCTGGATGCCCCGGGTTTTCTGGTTGAGGACAGTTTTGTAGGCGATGTTCATCCTGGCGGCGATTTCCCCGACGGGCAGGCCTTCGATGAACGACAGCCGGATCACTTCGCGGCACTGGGTGGGCAGGGCTTCGATCTCCTGGAAAACGGCGTCGAGCACTTCTGCGCGGATGCGGTGCAGATCGTGCGGCGGCTCGAGGGTTTCGGATTCGCGGCTGATGCGTTCGTGGCTGAACTGGTGGCGTTTCTCGGCTTTGAGGTAGTCGAGCGCGGCGTTGTGGGCCACGGTGAACAGGAAGGATTTGAGTTTGGCGACGCTGGAGAAAGAATGGCGCTTGTGGAGGAGCTTGATGAAGGATTCCGAAGCGATGTCTTCGGCGATGGGGCCGTTGCCGGTGATTTGCTCCGTGTAATAGCAGAGCTGTCGGTAGAAACGGCGATGCAATTGTCCGAAGGCGGCTTCGTCCAGGTCCATGATCCCGCTTAACAGATCGATCTCCTCATATGTTCCCCAATCGCCCAAATACAGTTGGTTGTGTTATGCGTAAAATTAATCAAAATACCCGATTTGCTGCGGCTGGCGCGGTCCTGTTGGTATTTTGGCGAAAGGGGATGTTATTTTCGCGGGGCCCTAGTCTGGCGTGTCGAAATCAAATTGCCGCCGCATCACCCCAAAAAAAAAGCCAGGCAAACACATGGCGCTCGGCAATTTTCATGCGGATAATTACATGCCTCGCGGCACCAGATCCTACCTCTGGCGTGTCAAAATCAAATTGCCGCCGCATCACCCCAAAAAAAAAGCCAGGCAAATACATGGCGCTCGGCAATTTTCATGCGGATAATTACATGCCTCGCGGCACCAGATCCTACTTCTGGCGTGTCGAAATCAAATTGCCGCCGCATCACCCCAAAAAAAAGCCAGGCAAATACATGGCGCTCGGCAATTTTCATGCGGATAATTACATGCCTCGCGGCACCAGATCCTACACTGGCGTGTCAAAATCAAATTGCCGCCGCATCACCCCATAAAAAAAGCCAGGCTTACACCTGGCTCCCGACAAATTTCGTGCGGATGATAGGACTCGAACCTACATGCCTCGCGGCACCAGATCCTAAGTCTGGCGTGTCTACCAATTTCACCACATCCGCTTTTTCAAGGCATGCAAAGGTATTCTTTTTTAGGAATTATAAAAATTATGGATATTGAAGGTTGTAATTATGTTGATAATCAATTTATTATGGCGAATAAAAATGTAGGAAATCGCGCGGCTGACGCAATGGCAGGATATCACCTTATGGCGTCCTTTTTGTATTTTTGATCTCAGCATGGATACAGTGACCGTACAAAAATACAACCTCGACGAAGAGCAGGAGAAAAAGGAGATCGTCCGCCATTACCGCGCCCTTTTACGCGCCCTGAAGCCCCGCCTCAAAAAAGGCGACCGGGAACTCGTGCGCACCGCTTTCGAAATGGCGGCAGACGCCCATAAAGATATGCGCCGCAAATCCGGCGAGCCCTACATCCTTCACCCCCTCGCCGTTTCCCAGATCACCGTCGAGGAAATAGGCCTCGGCGTTCGCTCCGCCATCTGCGCGCTTCTGCACGATACCGTGGAAGACACCGAAGTGACCCTCGAAGACGTGGAACGCGAATTCGGCAGCGAAATCGCCCATATCGTGGACGGGCTCACCAAAATATCCACCGTCATCGATTCCAACACCAGCACCATGCAGGCGGAGAATTTCAAGAAAATCCTCCTCACCCTCGCCGATGACCCCCGCGTCATCCTCATCAAGCTGGCAGACCGCCTCCATAACATGCGCACCCTCGATTCCATGAGCCGCGAAAAACAGCTCAAAATCGCCTCGGAAACGGTCTTCATCTACGCCCCCCTGGCCCACCGCCTCGGCCTGTACAATATCAAGTCCGAGCTCGAAGACCTCGCCATGAAGTACACCGAGCAGGACCATTACCGCGAAATCGCCCGGCGCCTCAAAGAAACCAAGCGCGAACGCACCCGGTATATCAACGAATTCATCAAGCCGATCAAGGAAGTACTCCAGGAAGAAGGCTTCAACTTCGAAATATACGGCCGCCCGAAATCCATCCACTCCATCTGGAACAAGATCAAAACCAAAGGCGTCCAGTTCGAAGAAGTATACGACCTCTTCGCCATCCGCATCATCCTCGACTCCGCCGTGGAAAAGGAAAAAGCCGACTGCTGGAAAGTCTATTCCATCATCACCGACTTCTACCACCCCAGCCCCGAACGCACGCGCGACTGGCTGTCTAACCCCAAAGGCAACGGCTACGAAGCCCTGCACGTAACGGTAATGGGCCCCAACGGGAAGTGGGTGGAAGTGCAGATACGCTCCAAGCGCATGAACGACTATGCCGAAAAAGGCCTGGCCGCCCACTGGCGCTACAAGGAAGGCAATTCCAACGTCCAGGAATCGAAGTTCGAACAGTGGTTCAGCCAGATCCGGGAAATCCTGAACAGCCCGGACACCAATACGCTCGACTTCCTGGCCGATTTCAAATCCAACCTCTTCACCGAGGAAATCTACGTCTACACGCCGAAGGGCGACCTTAAAATACTGCCCGTGGGCTCCACCGCCCTCGATTTCGCGTATTCCATCCACTCCGCCGTGGGCAACAAATGCATCGGGGCCAAGGTGAACTACAAACTGGTGCCCCTCAGCCATAAGCTCCGCAGCGGCGACCAGGTGGAAATCATCACGTCCAACAAGCAGAAGCCCTCGGAAGACTGGCTCAATATCGTGCTCACGGCCAAAGCCAAAAGCAAGATCAAGGACGCGCTGAAGGAAGAAAAACGGAAAGTGGCCATGGATGGGAAAGACATCCTCCACCGCAAGCTCGACCATATGAAAGTGAGCGCCAGTCAATACAATATCAACGAACTGGTGCAATTCTATAAACAGCCGTCGCCCCTGGACCTCTACTACCAGGTGGCCGTCAAGAACATCGACCTGCGGGAACTGAAGCAGTTCAATGTGCTGGGCGACAAGCTGGAACCGCCCAAGCCCGTGAAGCCCGCCGAGCCTGCGCCGGCTGAGGAGCATCACAAATCGAAGGAATCGTCCAAAAAAGACGCGGAACTGATCATTTTCGGGGAAAGCTCCGATAAGATCGCCTATAAACTGGCCAATTGCTGCCGCCCCATCCCGGGCGACGATGTTTTCGGCTTCGTGACGGCAAGCGAAGGGCTGAAGATCCACCGGACGAACTGCCCGAACGCCGCCCAGTTGCTGGCCAATTACGGCCACCGGGTGGTAAAGACGAAATGGGTGAAAAACCGGGAAATCTCGTTCCTGACGGGCCTCAAGATCGTGGGGATGGACGATGTGGGCGTGATCCACAAGATCACCAATATCATCTCCGGCGAGCTGAAGATCAATATCGCGGGGCTGACGATCGAGTCGAAGGAAGGGCTGTTCGAAGGCCTGATCAAGGTTTTCGTACACGATAAGGACGAACTGGAGGAGCTGGTGAACCGCCTCAAGGGGCTGGAGGGTATCCAGAGCATTCAAAGGCTGGAAGATTAGAATATTTTTATTTCCTCCCGATTTTCACACAATCGCCTTATTTTTGCCACTTCTTTAAACCATAATTAACTTTTCAACAATGGTAGATGTTCTGCTGGGGCTGCAATGGGGCGATGAAGGCAAAGGCAAGATCGTAGATTACTTTGCCGGTAAATATGATATCATCGCACGCTTCCAGGGCGGCCCGAACGCGGGCCATACGCTGTATGTCAATGGCCAGAAAGTGGTGTTGCATACCATCCCCTCCGGCGTATTTCACGGCAATACCCTGAACCTGATCGGTAACGGGGTGGTGCTCGACCCGGTGACTTTCCGTAAAGAATGCCAGAAAGTGGCGGAAATGGGCATCGATCTGTCCCAAAACCTGTTCATTGCGGAAAAAACGCATATCATCGTGCCTACCCACCGCGCGCTCGACAAAGCCTCCGAGCTGTCGAAAGGCCAGGAAAAGATCGGTTCTACCCTGAAAGGGATCGGGCCGGCTTATATGGACAAAACAGGCCGCAACGGCCTTCGCGTAGGCGATGTGCTGCGGAGCGACTTCCGCCAGCAGTACGAAAAGCTGAAAGCCAAGCATCTGCAATTGCTCGCCAATTATAATTTCGATGAAGATATCGCCGAATGGGAGAACGAATTCTGGGAAGCGGTGGAATTCCTCTCGAAAATGAACATCGTGAACGGGGAATACTGGCTGAACGGCAACCTGAAAGCCGGGAAGAAAGTGCTCGCCGAAGGCGCACAGGGCAGCATGCTCGATGTGGACTTCGGTACTTACCCCTTCGTGACTTCCTCCAATACCATCTCCGCCGGCGTATGCACCGGCCTCGGCATCGCTCCGAAATGGATAGCTGAGGTGATCGGGGTGACCAAAGCCTATTGCACCCGCGTGGGCAGCGGTCCGTTCCCCACCGAGCTGGAAGACGAAACCGGCGAGCGCCTCCGCCAGGCCGGCCACGAATTCGGCGCCACCACCGGCCGCCCCCGCCGTTGCGGCTGGATCGACCTGGTTGCACTCGATTACACCTGCATGCTCAGCGGCGTTACCCAGCTGGTAATGACCAAAAGCGACGTGCTCGACGAGTTCGACACCGTGAGCGCCTGCACCGCGTATTCCATTGACGGTCAGACCACCCGCGAAATGCCGTTCAACATCTGCGGCGCTCCCATCCAGCCCGTCCTGGAAAACTTCCCCGGCTGGTCGGAACCTACTGCTAAAAGCGAACGATACGACGCTTTACCTTTGGAAATGAAAAAATTCTTATCTTTTGTGGAAGACTACCTGAAAGTGCCTGTGAAGTACGTTTCCAACGGGCCGGGTAGGGATCAGATACTCGAAAAGTAAAGACAAAAAATTACGAAAAAAACAGTCAAAAAAAAATTTGGCGAATAAAAAAAACTGTTAAAACTTTACCCTTAGAATCTAATTGTAACGTACCATTATGAAATCAAAATCTGATAAAGAGAAAGAGACTAAAAAGACTACTTCGCCTAAGACTGACAAAGCCTCTGAAAAGAAAGCGAGCGCCAAGCCGAAGAAAGAAGTAGACGAGGATGAAGATGAGGATGAGGAGGAATCTCCCCGTAAGTCTGCTGCATCTAAAAAATCAGATAAGCTTGCGGCAAAATCGAAGAAGGAAGATGACGACGATGATGATGACGACGACGATGACGAAGATGCTCCCAAAAAAGGGCGCAAACCCGCCAAAGCCGGCACCCGTAAGAAAGATGACGACGATGAGGATGATGATTCGGATGACGATGATGCCGACGACGACGATGACGCATGGGAAAAAGGCGAAGACGAAGATTACGATCCCGACTTCGAAGAATTCGATATGCCCAAGCCGAAAAACAAACGCGGCCGCCCGTCCAAGAAAAGCGCCGATGATGACGACGACCTCGGCATCGACGATGAATTCAAGGACATGGACCTGTTCAACGATCGCTTCGACGACGACGATGATGATTTCTAATTGACAAACGTGCTATCATACAGTTTTCCTGTTAAAGATATAAGCGCAATTAAACAGCAAATGTTGAGCTGGGGCAACCGGTTCAACATTTGTTGTTTTTTGGACAACAACAATTACCGCCTGGCCGGCTCCCGCGCAGAAGCCATCCTGGCCGCAGATGCCGTGGAAACACTGGAATCCCCCGCCGGCAGCGCGTTCGGAAAACTGCGCCGCTTCCACGACGAAAAGCCCGGCTGGCTCTTCGGCCACCTCGCATACGACCTTAAAAACGAGACCGAAAAGCTCGAAAGCCGCAACCCCGACGGCATCGGTTTCCCCGATCTTTCGTTCTTCAGACCCCGCTACGTGCTCCGCCTCACCGCAGACGCACTTGAAATTTCCGGGGAAAACCTCTCCGAAGCCGACGCCCGCGCCATCCTCACCGATCTCCGCAGCCAGCCCCGCATCGTTCCCGCACCGCCCGTTCCCATCATTTCCCAGGCCCGCCTCCAGCGCGCCGATTACCTCGAGGCCGTCCGCGCCCTCCAGGACCATATCCTCAAAGGCGATTGCTACGAAGTCAATTTCTGCCGGGAACAATACGCCCACGCCAAACTCCAGGACCCGGCGGCCATTTTCCTCCGCCTCAACGGCCTCAGTCCAGCCCCCTTCGCGGCCTATTACCGCCGCGGCCTCCGCTACCTCGCCTGCTCCAGCCCGGAACGCTTCCTCCGCAAGGAAGGCGACCAGCTCACCTCGCAGCCCATCAAAGGCACCGTGCGCCGCGCCGCCAGCCCGGAGGAAGACGAAGCCCTCATCCAACAACTCCGCAACAGCCCCAAAGAACAATCGGAAAACGTGATGGTGGTAGACCTCGTCCGCAACGACCTTTCCCGCACGGCCGTCCGCGGCAGCGTTCAGGTGTCCGAGCTTTTCGGGATCTACAGCTTCCCGCAGGTCCACCACATGATCTCCACCGTCACCGCCACCCTCGACCCCGCGTTCCATTTCACCGACGCCATCCGCAACGCCTTTCCCATGGGCTCCATGACCGGTGCGCCGAAAGTGAAGGTGATGCAGCTCATCGAGCAATACGAACAAACGCGGCGGGGCCTGTTCTCAGGAGCCGTCGGCTACATCACGCCCGAGGGCGATTTCGATTTTAATGTGGTGATACGCAGCATTCTGTACAATGCCGAAAAGCATTACATCTCCTTCCAGACTGGCTCTGCCATTACATTTTACAGCAACCCGGAAAAAGAGTGGGAGGAATGCCTCCTGAAAGCCCGTGCCCTGCGCACAGCCCTGGGAATTTAATCGCCCGAGGTCACCAGTTGCGCCAGCGCGTCGGGGATGCGGGGGTAGGAAAACTGGAAGCCGGTAGACTGGATTTTCGCCGAAGATGCTTTCACGCTTTTGAGTACCTCCACGCTCATTTCGCCCATGGCCAGTTTCAGCGCGAACGCGGGAACATGCACCGTTACGAAGCTCTTGCCCTTTACGGCCCGCGCCAGCTGGGTAACCAGTTCCTGGTTGGTGATAGGGAAGGGGGAAACGGCGTTGTAGATGCCCGTCAATTGATCGTTGGTAAGCGCGTTGTGGTAAAGGCGGACGAGGTCCTGCAGATGGATCCAGGAAATGAACTGCTGGCCGCTGCCCATGACGGTGGCGAAACCGAGGCGCACGGGCTTGATAAATTCCTTCAGCGCGCCGCCGTGGTTGGACAAGACAATGCCGGTGCGGAGGATGATGACCTTTTTGCCGAGGGTCGACATTTGCTGCACGGCGTTTTCCCAGGCCACGCAGGTTTTGCCGAGGTAATCGTTGGCGGGAGGATCGGTTTCGAGGAAGTTCTTCCCTTGGAATTCGCCGTAGTACCCCGTGGCGGAGGCGCTCACGAAAGTCCTGACCTTGTTGGGAATGCGCGATAACTGGTCGTACAAAAGCTGCGCGCTCTGCACGCGGCTGTCGAGGATCTCCTGCTTGCGGGATTCGGTCCACCGCTTGTCGGCCACGTTGGCCCCGGCGAGGTGGACGATCTGGTCGGCTTCCTGCAGGGCGGCCGCATCCAGTGTTTGGCGGGACGGGTCCCACAGCGCGAAACGGAGGTTCGGGTGAGGGGAAGGGCGCATCTTCCGCGTATAGACGATCACGCGATACCCCCGCCCGAGGAGAAAATCCGTTAATGCCCTGCCTACCAGGCCGGAGCCGCCTGTTATCAAAACCGTGTCCATCATTGTAAATGCCTGTTGATCCTCCGTAAATTTACGCAATAAATCCCGGTGCTTCCCAGCACTTGGCAATAAGATATTTTTCATGTAGGTTTGAAGCGGATCTATGCTAAAACCGCTGCGTCAGGCGTTTATCCTGTAGATTACCTTAAACTCATGCCCATGCGCTTCCGTCATATCCTTCCATTTCTTGCGCTGATGCTCTGCGCTTCCCTTGCCATGGCCCAGAAAGTCACCTATTCCGAACCGGAAAGGGACGATTACAAAACCACCGAATTCGAGATCGTAGGCAGGGTTTCCGGAAACATCCTCGTGTATAAGGCAGACCGCGGAGAATACCATATTTCCGTGTACGACAACGGCATGCAGCTGCTCGACCGCGTGAAGCTCGACTTCCTTCCCAAAAAGCTCATCAGCGTCGACTTCGTATCCTACCCCGATTTTTCGTACATGATCTACCAGTTCCAGCGGAAAGACGCCGTATACAGCTTCGTGGGGCGCGTCAACGGGAAAGGGCAGTTCATGGAAGCGCCGGTGATGGTAGACTCCACCCGCATTGGCTTCTACTCCAAGGAAAATAAGATCTATTCCGTGGAAACGTCTGAAGACAAAGGGCGCATTCTCATTTATAAAATCAACCAGGACAAGGAAGACAATAACGTTTTCTATACTTTCCTGTACGACAGCGCCTTCAACCTCGTCAACAACAGCCGCGTGAGCCTCCCCATGGAAGGCAAGAAGCAGTTCCTCAACAACTTCAACCTCAATAACGACGGCGATCTCTTCTTCACCAAGCTGGAGCGCGGCGCGGGCCGGGATTATATCGTGAACGGGAGCGTGATCGTGAAACGCGCCACCACAGACGCTTTTGAGACGTATCCGTTCGAGAAGAAGGAATTGTTGCTGGACGAAGTGAAAATGAAGCTGGACAATAAAGACAGGCAGGCACTCGTGACGGCGTTCTATTACAAACAGAAACGGGGGAACGTAGAAGGGATGTACCTCCTCCGCCTCGACTATGCCAGCAACCAGCGGGTTTTCGAGAAAACGGTGATCTTCTCCCCCGAGCTCAAGCAGCAGGCGAAGGGAGATGCCTCCACCAACGCGGCTTTCAACGATTATTTCATCCGCAAGATCGTGAACACGGCCAACGGCGGGTTCATGCTCACGGCGGAGTCTTACTATACCTCGTCGCGCAGCCAGCCCTGGAACCGCTGGAACTATATGTACGGCGGCTACGGCGGATATTATCCCTATTATTACTCGCCCTACAGCCCGTCCTATTACAATCCGTATTACTGGAACGACGGGCAGGGCACGCGCTACCATTACGACAATATCGCCATCATGGCGTTCGACGATAAGGGAGACCTCACGTTCAGCAACTTTGTGCATAAAAGCCAGTTCGACGACGGGGCGGACCTTTACCTGAGCTATATGCTCGTGAACGTGGGCAGCGAGCTGCGTTTCCTGTTCAACGAGCTGGAGCGCCGGCAATACGTGCTCACCGAAAATACGATCGGGCCCGACGGCAAGCTGAGCCGCAAGCCTACGCTCAGGAACCTGGATAAAGGGTTTACCTGGATGCCCCGGTATGGCAAACAAATTAGTGGGCGGACGGTGCTCATTCCCTGTATTTACAGGAATTATATTTGCTTTGCAAAAATTGACTTTTAACCCCACCTTTGCATCGTGATTAAGTTTTTCAGATCCGGCAACCCGCTGACGGTCTTGCTGCTGTTCCTGTACATGCTGTTCATCAAGTTTTACTACCTGCTGCACCCGTCGCTTTATCTGGCAGACGGGTCGGAGGGACTGGCCTATAAATGGCTGGTGGGATGGCTGGAAGGATGGGTGGGGCCGAGCCCGATGTTTTTCACGTTCCTGGCGCTGATGCTGCTTTTTGTGCAGTCGCTGCTGCTGACGCGCATCGTGAACAACCACCGGCTTTTCGCGAAGGATACGTACCTGACGGCGATGTGCTATCTCCTGCTGACGTCGCTGTTGCAAAGCTGGAACGTGTTTTCTCCTGCCCTGATCGTCAATACGGTGATGCTGTGGATATTTTCCAGCATAACCGACCTGTATATGCGGAATTCCGCGCGCGACGTGTCTTTCAACATCGGTTTCGCGCTGGGCGTTTGCGGGCTGTTTTACTTCCCTTCGGTGCTGTTCGTGGCTTTGCTGTTCCTGAGCCTGCTCATCATGCGGGCGTTCAGGCTGGCGGAGTGGATCATCGGGCTGTTGGGGATCATTTGCCCGTTTTACCTGCTGGGCACCTGGCTGTTTTTGACGGACCGCTGGGACATGATCGCCGACCTGGTCAATCTCCGGGCAAACCTGCCGATCATTACGGATTATAAGGTTTGGGGGGCGCTGATCGGGACGGCACTGTTTTTCGTGACCGGCTGGCTGATGCTGCAGCGCACATTTAAAAAAATGCTCATACAGGGCCGGAAGATCTGGGCTACGGTGGTGATTTACGCGCTGGTGGCAACCTTGCTCCCCCTGTTCAGCGGCCATTTTTCGGCGACGTACTGGGTGCTGGCGGTGATGCCGGTTTCGCTGTTTGCAGCTAACGTGTTCTGGTCGATCACTAACAATACGGTAGCCAATGCAGTACACATATTAGTGCTCGCATATGTTATTGTAATGCAATATTTTAGCCATTGATGGGTTTGGGGGTGGTTGTTAGTGTAATCATAAATCTGATGAATGGTGATTGTAAATTCCCCAATGGTCAGTAATTTTGTCCTTTCCAGTAGAAATATTCAAACAAATAAATAAATGAAATTCGGAGTTGTTACGTTTCCCGGTTCTAACTGTGACCAAGACATGATCGATGCGCTGCGCAACGATTTGAACCAGGAAGTGATCAGCCTTTGGCACAAAGACAAGGACTTGAGCATGTTCGGCACGGAAGACTGCATTTTGCTGCCGGGCGGTTTTTCTTACGGTGATTACCTGCGTTGCGGGGCCATCGCCAAGTTCAGCCCCATGATGCAGAGCGTGGTGGAGTTTGCCAACAAAGGCGGCCGCGTGATCGGCGTGTGCAACGGCTTCCAGATCCTGTGCGAAGCGGGCCTGCTCCCGGGCGCATTGCTGAAAAACGAAAACCAGCAGTTCGTTTGCAAGAACGTATTCATCAAAAGCGAAAACACGCAAGCTTCTTTGACTAAAGAGGTGACCGGCCGCCCGCTGATGATCCCCGTCGCCCATGGCGAGGGCCGTTACTATGCGGACGAAGCCACCCTGGAAGGACTTTTCGCGAATAACCAGGTGATTTTCAGGTATTGCGACGAGTTTGGCAACATTGTTGATTCTGCTAACCCGAACGGCGCCATCCGTAACATCGCAGGGATCTGCAACAAGGAAAGGAACGTTTTCGGAATGATGCCGCACCCCGAGCGCGCCACCAGCGAAATACTGGGCAACCGCGACGGCCAGCTGATTTTCCAAAGCCTGATAAATAATAACTAGGCCCAAAGCGCCTGGTCTATACCAATCAAAACAACCAACCAATTAAAGAAAGAAGTATGAAAAAGTTGCTCGTAGCCATGATGCTCTTCGCGCTGCCGGTTTTGGCCATTGCGCAGGACATGAACCCCGTGAAGTGGGAATTTACTTCCAAAAAAGTGAACGCCACCACGTATGAAGTGCACGCCAAAGCCACTATCGACCGCGGCTGGCACCTCTACGCACAGGAAGCCGGCGAAGGCCCCGTGCCCACCAGCTTCAAATTCGCGAAGAACCCCCTCGCCACCGCGCAAGGCAAACTGACCGAAGTAGGCAAAATGCACAAAGCATTCGACAAGAACTTCAACTCCGAGCTGAAATACTACGAAAACACCGTGACCTTCGTACAGAAAGTGACCGTGAAAGGGAAAGCTGTCACCAAAGTGAAAGGCTCCGTTGAATTCATGGTATGCGACGATCACCAGTGCCTTCCCCCTACAGAAGTGGAATTCGCCGTGAACGTGGGAGGTAAATAATCCTGTCTCATCTCATTGATCATAACAACGAGTTCTTTCATTCGAAGGAACTCGTTTTTGCATTTTGCTTTCATACAACCTGTTAAGTCTATCGTACATATGAAGTATATCGTTTCGATGATCTCCGCTTTCCTGCTGCTCATCGGCTTCGCCACCAAAGCACAGGAAACGGAAAACGCTCCAGTTCATACCTCCGCATGGGAATTCACCGCCGAGAAAAAGGCGCCCGGAGAATATATCCTGAAATTCAAAGCCAAAATAGAACCGGGTTGGAAACTCATGGCCGCCTCCATGGGCGACGACGAGCCCAACTCCCGCATCGTTTTCGACAGCCTGAGCGACACGCGCGTTAAAATCCAGGCCCTGGCAGACGCTTCCGCGCCCCTCACCGCCAAGGAGCCCCTGCTCGATAACATGGAGATCAAATACTTCGAGAACGCAGCGGAAATCACCGCCACCGTCAAGTATAACACCGACTCCGTAAAAGACCTCCGCGGCACCGTAAACTACTTCATCCTCAAAGGTGAAGAGATCCTCCCGGAAGAGGTACCGTTCACCTTCACCGCAGACGCCTCCGGCAACCTGGCCGGCGGAGCAGGCGGCCTCAAAGTGAACGAAGAAGCCGCCGCCGGCCTCAAACGTCCCACCATCGACCTCGCCAACCCCATCATGAAAGTGGGCGGCATCGGTAACGAAGGCGAATCCAGCGTTTGGCTCATCTTCGTGCTCGGGTTCCTCGGCGGCCTCGTGGCCCTGGTAACACCCTGCGTGTTCCCCATGATCCCGCTCACGGTTTCGTTCTTCACCAAATCCGCGCAAGACCGCAAGTCGGGCATCTTCAACGCTACCATGTACGGGTTCTTCATCTTCCTGATCTACGTACTGTTCAGCCTGCCCTTCCACATCGCCGGCAAAGCCGACTCCGCCATCTTCAACAATATTTCCACCAACGTCTGGCTGAACCTGGCCTTCTTCGTGGTATTCGTGGTATTCGCCCTTTCCTTCTTCGGACTGTTCGAGATCACCCTGCCCAGCGGCCTCGCTTCCAAAGCGGATTCCAAAGCCAACAAGAACAGCCTCGTGGGCATCTTCTTCATGGCCCTCACCCTGGTGGTGGTTTCCTTCTCCTGCACCGGCCCCATCATGGGATCCCTGCTGGCAGGCGCCGGCTCCGCGGCCGGTGGCGCCAACGGCGCATGGATGCTCACCGCGGGCATGGCCGGCTTCGGCATCGCCCTGGCGCTGCCCTTCGCCCTGTTCGCCCTCTTCCCCAACTGGCTGAACTCGCTGCCCAAATCCGGCGGCTGGCTCACCTCGGTGAAAGTAGTGCTCGGCTTCGTGGAAGTTGCCCTCGCCATCAAGTTCCTGTCTAACGCAGACCTCGTTACGCACTGGGGCATCCTCCACCGCGAAACGTTCTTCCTCATCTGGATCATCATCTTCGGTCTCACCACGGCTTACCTGTTCGGACTGATCAAATTCCCGCACGACAGTCCCATTAAAAAACTGGGCAAAGTGCGCATCTTCTTCGGTATCCTTTTCGGAGCCTTCACGCTCTACCTGATCCCCGGCATCACCAACACGAAATACGCCCGCATCCGCCTCATGAGCGGCTTCGCGCCCCCGATGTCTTACAGCTGGTACGGCCATAGCACCGCTACGGAAAAAGGCGCCGTGGAACCCGATATCATCAACGAATACGAAAAAGGGCTCGCGCTCGCCAAGGAAAAGAACAAGCCCGTGCTGCTCGATTTCACCGGCTGGGCCTGCGTGAACTGCCGTAACATGGAGGAAAACGTGTGGACCGATCCCGAGGTACATTCCCTCATCAAAGACAACTACATCCTCATTTCGCTCTACACCGACGATCGCAAGAAACTCGGCGAAAATGATCAGTTCCTCTTCAAATCCGACGAAGGCTGGTCCAAAAAGATCGTGACCATCGGCGATAAATACGCCACCTTCCAACGGGTGAATTTCATTAACCAGTCGCAGCCCCTGTACGTGCTCATCACGCCCGACGAAAGGCTGCTGACGCTCCCCGTGGCCTACACGCCCGACATCCAGGAGTATTCCAACTGGCTGAAAGCCGGTCTGGAAGGCTGGAAGAAAGTGAGCAACACCGCGCAGCAATAATCCGCGACCGGAATAAAAAAGCAAAGGACGCCTCCGCAATGGGGCGTCCTTTTTTTGTTTTATAGTTGTGATACGATGTCAAAAGAGCGGCTGGCCGCAACCGCGGAAAGTTTTCCCGTCTACCTTGAGGGTTACGGTGAAGGGGTATTTTTTATCGCCATCGTCTGTGCACACCTGGTTGTCGAATTGGGCGGTCAGCGTGTGGCCGTTGGCGGAAGAGGTGAAGATGGACGCGTCTTTATCGCCTTTCTGGGCGGGCGCTGCGGGGAATTCGATGACGTTTTCGCCGTAGTTGCCGGTATAAATGATTTTTTTATTGGGAATGATGGCCAGAAACCAGCCCGGCTCGTTGCCCACCGCCCAGTGCGAAGCGCCGAGGCGGCGCATTTCGTTGGCTTTCGGGCTGAGGTCTTTTTGGTCGATCAGCAGCGCCGCATTGGCTTTTTCGGCCAGGGTGTTCACTTCGACGGGGCTGAACCGGTAATCGGTTTTGCCGAAGGGTGATTCGTACGGCGTGATGGCGGCGGTTTCCAGGGAGGCGAGGTCTTTGGCCTTGCGGCTTTCCGAGCCTACGAGCGTATCCACGTCGAAATAGAACGTGTTTTCGATGACGCCCGTTTTGGTGGTGATCACTTCGCGGAGCATTTTCACGTCAACCGAAACGGTATCGAGGTAAAACCAGGTTTCGATGCTGGAATCGCCCGGAGGGCCTTCGGGGAAGATATAGAGCCGGATGGGCGTGTCTTTGATGGAATATAAACCGATGACGCCGGCGGAATTATCGCCGTTCACGAAGTTGTGCGCGGCCATCATCTTGTTGGAAGCGGCTTTTTCGTCGATGCTGGACACATATTCGCTGATGGCCGTCAACCGGGCCGCGTCCGCCGCTTCGGCTTCGGCTTTTTCGCCGCCGCCGGCGCAGGCGGCCAGTCCGGCGAGCGCAGGGAACAATAAAACATATGGCTTCATAAGAAAGGATTTTAAAACGGGCTGTACGTTGCGAATCGCGTGCCAGTTTTGTGAGCTATTGAAATTCAGTCAGTTAGTAGCATAGTGATAACACACGGAATGCCCAAACGGTTCGCTGCTTCAGAATTGCTTCAAATTTGTGCGTAATTTTGCCGGATCATGAAAGTGTTGCTGATAGAAGACAATGTGGAGCTGGCAAGCAGCATCTCGGCCTTCCTGGCGCGGGAAGGGTATATCTGTGAAGTGAGCTACAACATCCGCGATGCGCAGGACAAGCTCATTTCCTTTCAGTACGACTGCGTTTTGCTGGACATCATGCTGCCCGACGGCAACGGCCTGGAAATTCTCCGGTTCATGCGCCAGGAGCGGCTGCAAAGCAGTATCCTCATCCTTTCCGCCAAAAATTCGCTGGACGACAAGATCATCGGGCTGGAGGAAGGGGCAGACGATTACCTGACCAAGCCCTTCCACATGCCGGAGCTGAACGCCCGTCTAAGGGCCATTTACCGGCGGAAAACGCTGGGCGGCAGCAACATTATCGTCTTCAACGAGATCACCCTCAACATCGATACGTTCGAAGCCTGGGTGAACGGCATGCTGCTGGACATGACCCGGAAGGAATTCGACCTCCTCATGTATTTCATGGTCAACAAGAACAGGGTGCTTTCGCGCCAGTCGATCGCCGCGCACCTCTGGGGCGATTATACCGACAACCTGAACAACTTCGATTTCGTGTACCAGCATGTGAAAAACATCCGCAAGAAGATCAGTTCCGCCAACGGGACGGATTACATCGGCACGGTGTACGGGCTGGGGTATAAATTCAATACATCCCGACAATAACAGCGCATGAAGATCGTAGACAGATTTACGTTGTGGTTCCTGGGCGTTACGATGCTGATCATCCCCATCAACAGTTTCATCACATACCAGAGCATCAAGGGGGAGATCGACCGGGCGGCGGTGGAGCGGTTGAAGCATGTCAACAGCCGGGCGGCGGAGCAGCTGGGGCGGGGAGAGGCCATCGGCGAGTTCATGCAGGGCTGCCGGATCAAGGCGGCGCCGTCGGATTCCACCATGCCGGCGGATTTCTTCCTCATTTCCGACCGCGACGTCAAGCACGATCCCAATATGGAGGATTACGACCGGAAGATCACCGTGGCATCGTGGCACATGATCAACGGCAAAAGTTATAAAATCATTTCGGGGGATTACGTGACGCGTTCCGAGCAGATCCTGGCCGGTTTGCGGACCAGTATCCTGTGGAAGCTGGTCATATTGATAGGGTTGATCGTGCTCACGGCGCGCCTGGCTTCAAGATTGGTGCTGGCGCCCTTTTACAACACCCTCAAGAAACTGCAGCATTTCAACCTGCGATCGCGCACCAAGCTCGATTTCAAGCCCACCCGCACCAAGGAGTTCAACGAGCTGAACAAGTTCGTCGGCAAAATGACCGATAAGGCGGTGGACGACTATATTTCCCTGAAAGAATTTTCCGAGAACGCCTCCCACGAACTGCAAACCCCGCTGGCGATCATCCGCAGCAAGCTGGAGCTCATGTCCGAATACAATATTGAGGGCGAACAGGCCATTCTCATTTCCGACATGCAGAACGCGGTAGACCGGCTCACGAAGATCAACAAGAGCCTCGTGCTGCTGGCGCGCCTGGAAAACAACGAGTTCGCCTCCACCGGGGTACTCGATATTTCCCGGTACACCCGGGATACCGTCAACACCTTCTGCGACCTGGTGACGATCAAGGGGCTGACGATGGACTACCGCATCGAGGAAAAAGTGGAAGTGAAGCTCCATACGGCCCTGGTGGATATTTTGCTGAACAACCTCCTCGGCAACGCCATCCGCCACAATTACCCCGGCGGGCATATTTCCGTGGAGCTGACGAGCCGCCGGCTCGTGATCGCCAATACCGGCCTGGAGCCACAGGGGCCGCCGGAAGAGATGTTCCAGCGGTTCAGGAAGGGGATGCGGTGCCAGAGTTCTGTGGGCATCGGCCTGTCTATCGTCAAGCAAATATGCGATATGAACGGCTTTACCATTGAATACCGCTTTGAAACCGGTCATCACATAATTTCGATCGATTTTCCCGCCACTTTCACTTCTTCAAAATTGCTTCAGAATGATGCGCGCTCTTTGCATGAGAAAACTCAGCTGTAAGGCTGCCATGCTTTAAAATCGCTCATTTTTGAAACAGATGACTTCACGCTATCCTGTTCATCTGCTGTTGTCTGTTATCCTTCTCACCGGTTCCACCGGCGCCCGCGCGCAGGTGCTTACCCTGAAAGATGCTGTACAAACGGCACTGAACAACTACGGTTCCATCAAGGCGAAAGCCAACTACGTCGCCGCCTCCAAAGCCTCTGCAGAACAGGCCCGCCGGGATTATCTGCCCAACTTCAGCGTGTCTGCCCAGCAAGACTATGGTACCATCAACGGACAGAACGGTCCGCTCTACGGTTTCGGCGGTCTGGGCGTAGCTTCTTCCGGTATGGCCATGCCGGAGCAAAACTGGAACGCCGCTTTCGGGGCGCTCTACCTGGCCAACATGAACTGGGAATTTTTCGCTTTCGGCAGGATGAAGGAAAAGATCAAAGCCGCACAGCAGCTCGCGCAGCGCGACGAGCGCGACTGGCAGCAGGAGCAGTTCCGTCACGAAGTGAAAGTGGCCGGCGCCTATCTTAACCTGTTGGCCGCCCAGCGCCTCAGCGCCGCCTGGGAGCGCAACCTCGAGCGGGCGGATACTTTCCGCTCGGTGGTAACGCGCCGTGCCAAGAACGGCCTCATCGCCGGGGTGGATTCTTCCCTCGCCAATGCGGAAGTGGCCAGCGCCCGCATTTCCCTCACGCGCTCGCGCGATGTGGAGCAGGAGCAGGCCAACCTGCTCGCGCAGCTCATGGGCCTCTCGCCCCAGCCGTTCGTCCTCGATTCTCTCATCCTCACCCGCTTGCCGGTGGTGGTGACCGATACCGTGGCTATGCGGACGGATGCGCACCCCATCCTTCAATTTTACCAAAGCCGCATCCAGTTGAGCCAGGAGCAGGAAAAGTACATCCGTACCCTGCAATATCCCGCGTTCAGCGTTTTCAGCATTATCCAGACCCGCGGCTCCGGGTTCCAGGCGGAATATATCACCGACCACACCGCATTCACCCATAATTACTGGGACGGCGTGAAGCCCACCCGCACCAACTACCTGCTGGGCCTGGGCGTCACCTGGAACCTGACCAGTATTTTGCGGGTGAACAAGCAGCTTGGCGCACAGGCGTACACGTCCAAAGCATTGCAAAATGAAATGGAAGTGGTGGACCAGCAACTGAAAGCGCAATTGTCGCTGGCAGATACCAAAATGAAAAACGCACTGGATACTTACCGCGAAGCCCTCGTGCAGATCAAATCCGCGTCTGACGCCTATCTCCAGAAAACCGTGATGTACAAGAACGGGCTGAGCACGCTGGTAGACGTCACCCAGGCGCTGTATACCCTCAACCGTGCGGAAACCGACCGCGACGTGGCGTACAGCAACGTGTGGCAGGCGCTGCTGCTGAAATCGGCGGCCGCCGGGGATTTCGGAATATTTATCAACGAATTTTAATCATAGCAGATAATGGGACTCATCAAAAGCGCGCTAGACAAACCGATCACCATTCTCGTATTGGTGGCGGGATTGTTTTTCTTCGGCGTGAAAGCGGTGCGGGAAGTGAAAGTCGACATCTTCCCCAAGCTCGACATGCCGGTGCTCTACATCGCGCACCCCTTCGGCGGATACACGCCCAACCAGATGGAAGCCTTCTTCGCCAAGCAATACGTGAATATCCTGCTGTTCGTGAACGGCGTAAAATCCATCGAAACGAAAAACGTGCAGGGCCTCACGCTCATGAAGCTCAACTTCTACGAAGGCACCAACATGAGCCAGGCCGCGGCGGAAGTGTCCGCCTTCTCCAACCGCGCACAGGCCATTTTCCCGCCCGGCTCGCAGCCCCCGTTCATCATCCGGTTCGATGCGTCTACGCTGCCGGTGGGTGAGCTCGTGCTCAGTTCCGACAAGCGGACCAACAACGAACTGATGGATATGGCCAACGTGTACGTACGCGCATCGTTCACCTCCATCCCCGGCCTGGTGGCGCCGCCGCCGTTCGGGGGCAACATCCGTACCGTGGTGATCAAGGCAGACCCCGAGCTGCTGCGCATCCATCACCTCACGCCCGACCAGCTCGTGGAAGCGCTCCGGTTGAATAACCAGGTGGCGCCCTCGGGCAACGTCCGCATCGGCGACAAAAACTACATCACACCAACGAATACGACCGTCAGAAACATCAAGGATTTCGAGAATCTGCCGCTGTTCAAAGGCGGCGTGCAGACGCTCTTCCTCCGCGATGTGGCCACGGTGGAAGACGGGGCGGACATTGCCGCGGGGTACGCCCTCGTGAATGGCCGCCGGTCCGTATACCTGAACGTCGCCAAATCGGCCGACGCCTCTACCTGGGAAGTGGTACAGAATCTGAAGAAAGCCATCCCGCGGCTGCAGGCGCAGTTGCCGGAAGACGTGACGCTCAGTTACGAATTCGACCAGAGCACCTACGTGATGAACGCCGTGAAAAGCCTCGTGACGGAAGGCATCATCGGTGCGATCCTCACGGGTTTGATGGTGGTCCTGTTCCTGGGAGACCTCCGCGGCGCGCTCATCGTGATCCTCACCATTCCCGTGTCTATCATTTCGGGCGTACTGTTCCTGAGCCTCTTCGGCCAGACCATCAACATCATGACGCTGAGCGGCCTCGCCCTCGCGATCGGGATATTGGTGGATGAAAGTACGGTCACGATCGAGAACATCCACCAGCACTTCGACATGGGCAAGCCCAAGGCCCTCGCCATTTGGGACGCCTGTAAGGAAATCGCGTTCCCGAAACTGCTGATCCTGTTCTGTATCCTCGCCGTGTTTGCGCCCGCCTTCACCATGAAAGGCATCCCCGGTTCGCTGTTCCTCCCGCTGGCGCTCGCGATCGGTTTCTCCATGATCACTTCCTACTTCCTTTCCCAGACGTTTGTGCCGGTAATGGCCAACTGGATCATGAAAGCGCATAAAAAAGGACATGTTCCCGCCAACGAAAACGATACCTGGGACCAGAAGAAAGTGCTCGTGGAACGTGCCGATTTCAATAACGACGGGAAAGTGAGCGGCTTCGAGAAATTCCGGAACCGTTTCATGAAACTGATAGACCGGCTCATGCCCGTCCGCAAACCCGTGGTGATCGCATACCTCGTCATCGTCAGCGGCATCGCGTTCTGGCTGCTGAGCGGTATCGGGCGCGACGTGCTCCCGCGCACCAACGGCGGTCAGTTCCAGGTCAGGCTGCGCGCGGAAGAGGGGACGCGGATGGAAAGGACGGAAGAAAAAACGCTCCGCGCCATCCACACCATCGAAAACGTCATCGGCAAGGAAAATATCAGCATTACATCGTCTTATATAGGCCAGCACCCCTCGCTGTTCTCCGTGAGCCCGATCTACCTTTTCATGGCCGGTCCGCACGAAGCCGTGTTGCAGGTGAGCCTGAACAAGGACAAGCATTTCGAGCTGGAAGAATTGAAAGAGCAGCTGCGTGCCGCGCTGAAGGAAAAAGTGCCCGACATGACATTGTCTTTCGAGCCCATCGAGCTGACCGATAAAATCCTCAGCCAGGGTTCCCCGACGCCGGTGGAGGTGCGCATTTCCGGGAGGAATAAAAAGCTGAACGAAGAATACGCCAACAAGATCATCGATAAGCTGAAAGCGATCCTTTACATGCGCGACGTGCAGTTGCAGCAATCCACCAAATACCCGTCTATCAACATCGAGGTAGACCGTACGCGGCTGGCGCAGCTGGGCGCGGATATGACGGACGTTACCCGTTCGCTCATCGCTTCCACGTCTTCCAGCCGGTTAACGGAAAAGAACGTTTGGGTGGATGAGAAAACGAACCTCAGCTACAGCGTGCAGGTGGTAGTGCCGGAGAACAAAATGAACAGTATAGACGAGATCGCTGAGATCCCGCTCCTGAAAAACGCATCGCGCCCCGTGCTGGGAGACGTGGCCACCCTCACCCCGGGGACCACCTACGGGGAGAACGACAACCTCGGCGCCATGCCCATGATCTCCGTGACCGCGAACCTCAACGATACCGACCTCGGCACCGCCAGCAAAGACGTAAAAGCCGCCATCGCCTCCCTGGGCGAGCTGCCCCGCGGTTTAACGATGGAGCCCGTGGGCCTGAGCAATACGCTCACCGAAACGCTGAGCAGCCTGCAAAGCGGCCTGCTCGTGGCGATCGTGGTGATTTTCCTCATGCTGACCGCCAATTTCCAGTCGTTCCGCGTATCTTTCGTAGTGCTGACCACGGTGCCCGCGGTGATCCTGGGTTCCCTGCTGCTGTTGCGCATCACGGGCAGTACGCTGAACCTGCAATCGTACATGGGCATCATCATGTCTGTCGGCGTATCGATATCCAACGCGGTGCTGCTGATCACGAACGCGGAGCATTTGCGCAAGCATAACGGCGACGCGCTGGCATCGGCCAGGGAAGCCGCCGCGCTGCGGCTCCGCCCGATCCTCATGACGAGCCTCGCGATGGTGGTGGGCATGATCCCCATGGCCATCGGGCACGGCGAAGGCGGCGACCAGGTGAGCCCGCTGGGCCGCGCGGTAATCGGCGGACTGGTGGCTTCTACGGTGGCGGCGCTCGTGATGCTCCCGCTGGTGTTTGGATGGGTGATGAAATCCGCATCCACGCAAAGCGTTTCCCTCAATCCAGAAAACAAAGAAAGTAAACACTATATACCTTCCCTGTATGATCACAATCAATAAAACGCCGGGCCTTGCCCTTGCAGCGGCCATCTGGCTTGCCGGTTGCGGCGTTTCGCAGAGCAAACCGGAAAATACGAAAGTGGAAACGGCCACCGCCGTCACCGCGTTTCCGCTCGGGAAAGCGATCTTCTCCGCATCCCTGAGAACGCCGGGAGAGCTGCAGGCTTTCCAGCAGGTAGACCTCTACGCGAAGGTGAACAGCTTCGTCCGCAAACTCAATGTAGACGTGGGCTCCACCGTACAGGCGGGCCAGGTGCTGGCCACCATGGAAGCGCCCGAACTGGGTAGCGCCCTGTCTGGCGCCGAATCGCGCCTGCGCTCGCAGGAAGCCGTGTACCTCGCCAGCAAAGCCAATTACGACAGATTATATCAAACCAGCCTCACGCCCGGTACGGTGTCGCAGAACGACCTGGACATGGCTTTCGCCAAGCAGCAGAGCGACTTTGCGCAGAAAGAAGCCGCCCGTGCCGCTTATCGCGAAATCGCCGACCAGCGGAATTACCTGGAGATCAGGGCGCCCTTTTCCGGGGTGATCAGCGCACGTAACGTGAGCGCCGGCGCCTATGTGGGCCCTTCGGGCAAGGGTTCGGAAATGCCGCTGTTCACGTTGCAGGAACAGAAAAAGCTGCGCCTCGTGGTGTCTGTTCCCGAAGCATACACGCCGTACCTCAAGGAAAAGAGCGCCGTGAAATTCGTGATCAAATCCCTCGGCAACCGCGAATTCGACGCCATCATCAACCGCCTCGCCGGCGCGCTCGATTCCCGGCTGCGCTCGCAGCGTGTGGAAATGGACGTCCAGAACAACGATAAACTCCTCCTGCCCGGCATGGTAGCCGAAGTGCACATCCCGCTGGCTACGGCAGACAGCGTGTTCGTGGTACCCACCACCGCCGTGGTCAGCTCCACCGAAAAAGTATTCGTCATCCGCGTGAACGGAAATAAATCGGAATGGGTGGATGTGAAGAAAGGCCGCGAGGCAGAAGGCAAAACGGAAATATTCGGAGACCTCCGCGATGGAGATATGCTTGTGGAAAAGGCCAACGACGAAATCAGGAACGGATCTGCCGTGACGATCAAGAAGTGATACGAATCAATGAGTGGCCAAGTTGACAGGAACAGCGCAGTGATAGGCGCTGTTCCTTTTTTTATGCCGGCATTAAAAACCATGCCATTGAAAATTCATTTTATGTTGTTGTAAATCAATGCATTGAGTGTGGAGAAGAATCCACAGTCCTGTTGTTTGAAAATTGAATATTTTTCAGCCGCTTTATTCAGCCAAATATGATATTAATCGTAGACGACAGGCCTGAGAATCTCTATTCCCTGCAGCAACTTCTGGAAGTGAATCATTTCAAAGTGGATACGGCCTCCTCGGGAGAGGAAGCCCTGCGGAAAATACTGCGCAATACCTATTTTCTCATCATCCTCGACGTGCAGATGCCGGAAATGGACGGGTTCGAAGTTGCGGAAGCGATCACAGGCTACAGCAAGTCGAAAGACATTCCCATTATCTTCCTTTCCGCCGTGAGCGTGGAAAAGCGGTTCATCACCCGCGGCTATTCGTCGGGCGGGCTGGATTATATTACCAAGCCCGTAGACCCGGAAATCCTCCTGCTCAAAGTGAGCACCTTCTACCGCCTTCACCAGCAAACCCGCGAGCTGCACGAAGCGCAGGAAGCGTTGCGGCAGGAAGTCATGGAAAGGAAAGCGGCGCAGGAAGCGTTGTCGCACAGCCTGGACGAGCTCCGTTCCATCCTCGAATCCATCCAGCAGATCGCTTTCACGCTCGCGCCTTCGGGCCGGATCGAGTTCGCCAACCGGTATTGGTACCGGTACGCGGAATCGCTGGAAACCTTTCCGGCTACGCCTGAAGGGGAAACCTCCCTGCCGGAATGCATCGAAAAAGCCATGGCGTCTGGCCGGCAGGAGGTTTGCGAAGTGCGCATCCGGCCCATCGGGGAACCGGATTTCAGGTATCATCTTTTCAGTTTGACGCCGGTGTGGAAAGAAGGTGCCATCAGGAAGTGGGTCTGCATCTTCACCGATATCCACGAACAGAAAATGATCAACCAGCTGCTGGAAAACCGTGTGGAAGAGCGGACCCGCGCGCTGCAACAGGCCAACCACGACCTGGAATACAGTAACCACGAGCTCCAGCAATTCGCATACGTAGCCTCGCACGACCTGAAGGAGCCCCTCCGCAAAATCCAGGTGTTCAGCAACCTTATCAGCGGGAAATTCGGGCCGGAAGCGCCCGAAGCGGAACATTACCTCAGCAAGATCGTTTCCTCCGCCGCGCGCATGAACAGCCTCATCACCGACGTGCTGGAATATTCGAAGATCTCCATCGGCGGCCAGTTCCGTGCTACCGACGTCAACGCCATCCTCCGCGATATCCTCGACGATATGGAACTGCTCGTCCGCGAAAAAGGCGCCGTGATCCGGATGGAAAACGTGCCGTTGCTCCTCGCCATCCCTTCGCAGATGCGGCAGGTATTCCAGAACATCCTCAGCAACGCCCTGAAATTCTCCCGCCGCGGCGTTCCCCCGGAAATCAGCGTGGTCGCCGAAAGAACGGAGGAACTGTCCGTAACCGGGGAAACTTCCGCCGAAGGGGCGTTTTGCCGCATCACCGTCAGGGATAACGGCATCGGGTTCGACGAGCGGTATCTCGACAAAATATTCGTCATCTTCCAGCGGTTGCACGGGCGCAACGAATTCGAAGGCACGGGCATCGGCCTGGCCATCGTCAAAAAGATCATCGACACCCACGGCGGCCTGGTTACGGCCAGCAGCCGCGAGGGCGAAGGCTCGGTATTTACGATCGTACTGCCCGTTCATCAACATCAACACGAAAACCATACTCAAGCAAGCGATACATGAAGTCCAATTTCCAGCGCAACCTCATCATCGGGTTCGGGTTCTCGCTATTCCTGCTCATTACGGGATCGGCGGCGTCCATCATCAGCATCCGCAACCTCATTTCCAGCGCGGAATGGGTGGAACATACCAACCAGGTGATCCGCCATCTCGATGATGTGCTGTCCCATCTGAAAGACGCGGAAACCAGTCAGCGCGGATTCCTCATCACCGGCGACCGCGAATTCCTGCAGCCATACCAGGGCGCGGAAGACAGTATCATGCGGCATATTCGCCTCACGAAGGAAATGACGGCCGACAACGTCAGGCAGCAAGCCTCTGCAGAAGAGCTGACGCTCGCCATCCGGCAGCGGCTGGCCGTGCTCAATAATAATATCGACAAGAAGAAACGCGGGTCTGAAATCACGATAGACGACATGGAGCGGGGAAAAGTGCATATGGAACGGGCGCGGATGCTCATCACGGAAATGAAAACTTCCGAACAACACCTCCTCGCCCAACGTACCAGCCGGATGAACGCATTCGCCGGCACTACGCCGGTTTTTGTGCTGATCGCTTCCATCGTGGCCATTATCATCACCATCGTTTCCTTCCTGAAAGTCAACAGCGACTATAAACAGCGCACCGCTTTGCAAAAGGAACTGGAGAAAAAGGACGAAGACATCACCCGCCGCATCCGGATGACGCAGGAAGTGGCCGCCAGAATATCGGCCGGCGATTATGCGGCCCGCGTTACGGACGATGTTGACGACGGCCTCGGCCAGCTGTCGGTTTCCCTGAACCGCATGGCGGCATCCCTCGAAAAATCCTTTACCGACCTGGCAGACCGCGAATGGCTGCAATCGGGCGTGGCGGCGCTTAACGACCAGATGATCGGAGAATATGAGCTCGACGAGCTGGCCCGGCGCGTGCTGGATTTTGTAGTGCCTTACACCAACGGGAGCACCGGCGCGGTATACGTGGCCGAAGAAGGCGGCCGGCTGCGGCTGTATGGCCGGCATGCCGCGGAAAGCGACGGCCTGGAAGAAGTATTGCGCTTCGGCGAAGGGCTCGCGGGACAAAGCGCCCTCAGCCGGAAGCCCATCGTGCTGGAAGACATTCCCGAAGGATTGCTGCGCATGCAGGTCAGCTGCGGCGCCATCCAGCCGAAATCCGTCATCGCCCTGCCGCTGTATCATGAACGGAAAGTAATGGGCGTGCTGGAAGTGGCGTCCCTGCGCAGTTTCAGCGACCAGGAGAAATCGTTCCTCGAATCGGCCGTGCTCAATATCGGCACCGTCATCCACATCCTCGACAACCGCAAGCGCCTCCAGGAACTGCTGGAAGAAACACAGAGCCAGGCCGAAGAACTGCAGGCCCAGCACAACGAACTGGAAAACGCCAACAGCGAACTGGAAGCGCAGACGGAAAAACTGCAGGCCTCGGAAGAAGAGCTTCGCACCCAGCAGGAAGAACTGGTAGACGCCAATTCCGAACTGGAAGAAAGGGCGCGGCTACTGGAAGAGACCAACCGCCTCGTGAAAGACTCCAACCGCGAGATCCAGCGCAAAGCGGAAGAGCTCGCCCAAAGCACGAAATATAAATCGGAATTCCTGGCGAATATGTCGCACGAACTGCGGACGCCGCTCAATTCCATATTGCTGCTGTCGCGCCTGATGGTGGAAAACAACGAGCGCAACCTTTCTGCGGAACAGATCGAATACGCCCGCGTGATCCAGAACTCCGGGAAGGGACTGCTCATGCTCATCGACGAAATCCTCGACCTGTCCAAGATCGAAGCGGGGAAAATGGACCTGGTGTATACCGAAGCCGGTGTGGACGAAGTGGTGAAAGACATGCGCGCGCTGTTCGAACCGCTGGCGCGGGAAAAAGGCGTGGATTTCGAAATGGAGATCGCGGAAGACGTGCAGGGCGTTTTCGAGACAGACCGGCAGCGGCTCGATCAGATCCTGCGCAACCTCCTCAGCAACGCCATCAAATTCACCGACGAAGGCACGGTGACGCTGCGCGCCTGGCGCCCGGCAGATTATACCAATACCATCGCGTTCACCGTGTCGGATACCGGCATCGGCATCGCTGCAGATAAGCAGGACGTGGTGTTCGAGGCATTCCAGCAGGAAGACGGCTCCACGCGCCGGCGCTTCGGCGGAACGGGCCTGGGGCTTTCCATCAGCAGGGAACTGGCGCGGCTCATGGGCGGCGAGATCAGGCTGGTGAGCGAACCGGGCCATGGGAGCCAGTTCACCGTACTGCTGCCCGTTTCCTCCGGCGTCGGGAAAGTGGAAAAACTGTCCGCCTCCGAACTGATGCCCGCCAAAGAAAAAAGCGTTTACCGCCAGCGGTTCGTGAGCGACGCCATTCCGGTGGGAACGGTGGAAGACGACCGTGCGGCGATGAAACCGGGAGACAAATGCATCCTCATCGTGGAAGACGACCTGAATTTTGCGCGGTCGTTGCTCGAGTTCACCCGGAGCAAGGGGTACAAGGGCATCGTGACGGTCCGCGGCGACGAGGCGCAATCCCTCGCCGAGCAATTCCTCCCCGCCGGCATCCTCCTCGATATTCAATTGCCCGTCAAAGACGGTTGGGAAGTGATGGAGGAACTGAAAAGCCATTCCGCCACCCGCCACATTCCCGTCCACATCATGTCTGCCTTCCAGGCGCGGTTTAAAAGTCTGTCGAAAGGTGCGGTAGACTTCATCGATAAGCCGCTGACCTTCGACAAGATGGACGATATCTTCCGGAAGATCGAATTCATGCTTCACGAAAACCCGCGCAAAGTGCTCATCGTGGAGGAAAACCTGCAGCATGCGAAGGCCCTGGCGTATTTCCTCGAAAACTACAAAGTCAACACCGAGATCCGGAACGATATCAGCGGCAGCCTGGAATCGCTGCAGAAGCAGGAAGTGAACTGCGTGATCCTGGACATGGGGGTTTCCCACGCCCGTTCTTACGAAACGCTGGAGCAGGTGAAGCGGGAGCCCGGACTGGAAAATATTCCCATCATCGTGTTCACCGGCAAGAACCTCAGCCGCGACGAAGAATCGAAAATCCGCAGCTACGCCGATTCGGTGGTGGTGAAAGTCGCCAATTCGTACCAGCGGATCATGGACGAGGTGTCGCTTTTCCTGCACCTGGTGGAAGGGGAGAAGAAAGACGCGGAACGCCCGGGCAACGGGCTCGGCAGGCTGGCGGAAGTGCTCCGCGGGAAAAATATCCTGCTGGCAGACGATGACGTGCGCAACATCTTTTCGCTCACCCGCGCGCTGGAAAGCTTCGGCATGAAGGTCATTTCCGCGACAGACGGCAGCGAGGCACTGCAACTTTTGTCGGAAAACAAGGACATCGACATCGTTTTGATGGATATGATGATGCCCGAAATGGACGGATACGAATCTACCCGCCGCATCAAGGCCGATCCCGCCACGCGCCATCTGCCCGTGATCGCCGTTACGGCCAAGGCCATGAAGGGCGACCGCGAAAAGTGTATCGCGGCGGGCGCGTCCGACTACATCAGCAAACCGGTCGACATCGACCAGTTGCTGTCTTTATTACGGGTATGGTTATACGATGCAGGAAAATAAAATATTCGGATGCAGCAGATGGAAATGAAGGATGAGTGGCTGGACAGGTTTCTGCACGATGTGTTGGAGACGCACGGGTATAATTTCGTCAATTATGCGCGCCCCTCGCTGCGGCGGCGCCTCGGCCGGCTCATTGCGCTCGACCGCTTCGGGAACCTCGACGATTTCCGCCGCCGCGTGCTGGGCGATGAAACGTATTTCCGGCATTTCGTGGAGGAGGTGACGGTGAACGTGACGGAGATGTTCCGTGATCCGGCGTTTTACAGGTTGCTGCGGAAGGAGGTTTTGCCGGCCATCGCCCATGCGCCGCTGATCCGCATCTGGCACGCCGGCTGTTCAACGGGAGAGGAGGTGTACAGCATGGCGATCCTGCTGCGCGAAGCGGGATTGCTGCACCGGTCGCTGTTATATGCTACAGACATCAATCCGGCGGTGCTGGAGAACCTGCGGAAGGGGATCTTCCCGCTCCGGTCCATGAAACAGTATTCGGAAAACTACATCCAGTCGGGCGGTACGCAGGATTTCAGTCAATATTACACCGCCAAATACGACCTGGCCAAATTCGGTGAGGACCTCATCCGCCGGATGGTCATTTCCTCCCACAACCTCGCTACAGACCGGTCTTTCAACGAATTCCAGCTGATCCTTTGCAGGAACGTGCTCATTTATTTCGACAAAGACCTCCAGAACAAGGCGCTACAGTTGTTCGACGACAGCCTGGAAACGGGCGGGTTCCTGGCGCTGGGTACCAAGGAAAGCCTGCGCTATTCCCCGATAGCCCCGAGGTACCGGCAATTACCGCAACGGCTGCGGGTATGGAATAAAATCAGTTGAAGAATCTACGGAGGATTTCCTTCAGGGAGGTGATGCTGTATTGTTTCACCACGTAGTCCGTGGCGCCGAGGGCTTTGGTGTCCTGGATGTCTTTCGGGTCGGAAGAAGTGGAGTAGATCACGACCGGGATGCCGTTCAAATGCGGCTGGCTGCGGATGGCCGCGAGACAGTCTTTGCCGGTCATCCGCGGCATGTTCAGGTCGAGGAAGATGAAGGATGGTGTTCCGTGTTCGCCCGACTGGAGAAGCTGAAGGCCTTCCACGCCATCGTCGGCAGCCAGAAAATGCACTTCGTCGTTCACATCCTGCAAGGCGATTTTAAAAATTTCCTGATCGTCCCTGTCATCATCAATCAAAAGGCAGCTAATTTTTGGCTTCATCGTCAGGACGGGTTTTGTCTTTAAGTGTCAGCAAATGTAACAAAAAGGCGGTTAAATCCAATAGGCGCACACGTTTGAACTTTATAAGTTGCAACATAAAAAAAGGCCGGAGATGACTCCGGCCTTTCGGGCGTATGTATTATTTCTCCAATCCGCGGTTTTTGAGGAGGAATTTCACCTCCGGGGCACGCATCCGGAACGCTTTGTAGAGGTCCATCGGTTCGGCCGTTCCGCCTTTTTCCAGCACGTTTTTCCGGAACGAATTGGCGGTGGCAGGGTCGAAGATGTTGCCCGTTTCCTTGAACGCAGCGAACGCATCGCTGTCGAGCACTTCGGACCAGATATAGCTGTAATATCCCGCAGAATATCCGCCGGCGAAAATATGCTGGAAATAGGTGCTGCGGTACCGCGGTGCGATCTGGGGGATGAGGCCCAGTTTGTCCATCTGCTGTTTTTCGAATTGCAACGGGTCTACCTTTGCGCCGGGGGCGAGGGTATGGTATTGCATATCGAGGAGCGAGGCGGCGAGGTATTCTACCGTCACGAAGCCCTGGTTGAATTTGGAAGCGTCGTCCATTTTCTTCACGAGGGAAGAGGGCAGTTGTTCGCCGGTTTTGTAATGTTTGGCGTACATCTTCAGCACTTCCGGCTCAAACGCCCAGTGCTCCATGATCTGCGAAGGCAGCTCTACGAAGTCGCGGGGAACGGAGGTGCCGCTGAGGGTTTCGTACTTCACGTTAGACAACAGCCCGTGCAGCGCGTGGCCGAACTCGTGGAAGAAGGTTTCCACTTCGTCGGGCGTGAGCAATGCGGGCTGGTCGCCGGCGGGTTTGGTGAAGTTGCAGACGATGGAAACCACCGGTGCCACGCGCTTCCCGTTTTCGGTGGCCTGTTTGCGGTAGGAAGTCATCCAGGCGCCGCCGCGCTTGGAGCCGCGGGGGAAGAAGTCCATATAGATCACGCCGACATGGTCGCCGTTGGCTTCTTTCACTTCATACGCCACTACGTCTTCCTGGTAAACGGGAATGTCTTTCAGTTGGGTGAACGTAATGCCGTAGAGCTTTTTCGCCACGGAGAAAATCCCTTCCCGAACGTTCTCCAGCTGGAAATACGGGCGCAGTTCTTCGGCGTCGTAGTTGTATTTTTCCTTGCGCACTTTGTCGGCATAGTAAGACCAGTCCCACGCTTCGAGCTTTTCGCCTTTGCCTTCGCGGTCCATCACCTGTTGCATTTCCGCGGCTTCGTTTTTGGCTACGGGCAGGGCGGCTTCCCAGAGGCGGTTAAGAAGGTCGTTGGCCTGGGCGGGCGTTTTGGCCATGTTTTCTTCGAGCACGAAATCGGCGTGGGAAGCGTAGCCGAGCATGCCGGCTTTTTCGGCACGGAGCGCGGCCAGCTGGGCTACGATTTCCTTGTTGTCGCGCTCGTCGTTATTGTTACAGCGGTTGATGTACGCTTTGTACATTTTTTCGCGGAGGGGGCGGTTGGCGGAATATTGAAGGAATGGCATCACGCTGGCGTTGTGCAGGGTGAAGCGCCATTTCCCTTCCTTGCCGGCTTCTTTGGCGCTGATGGCGGCGGCGGTTTTCAGGGAAGCGGGAAGCCCGGCGAGGTCGGCTTCGTTGTCGACGATCAGCTCGAACTGGTTGGTTTCCGCGAGGAGGTGCTGGCCGAATTTCACGGTCAGCAGCGAAGTTTCCTTGTTGATCTCGCGCATCCTGGCCTGTTTGGCGGCATCGAGGTTGGCGCCGCTGCGCACGAAGGCTTTATAGGTTTTTTCGAGCAGGCGGTGTTGCTCCGGTGTAAGTTTTATGGTGTTGCGTTTTTCGTACACGGTTTTCACGCGGTTGAAAAGCGCAGGGTTGAGATAGATATCGTCGCTGTGCTGGGCCATTTTCGGGGCGATCTGGCGGGAAATGCCTTCCAGGTCGGGATTCGTATTGGCCGATGTCAGGTTGAAGAATACGGTGCTCACATTGCGGAGGAGATCCCCGCTTTTTTCCAGTGCGGCCACGGTATTTTCGAAAGTGGGCGCGCTGCGCTGCATGGTGATGGCGCCGATGCGCTGTTGCTGCTGCCGGATGCCTTCCTCGAACGCGGGCATGAAATGTTCGGCCCTGATCTCGGTGAAGGGCGGTACTTTGAAAGTGGTGTTGAATTCCAGCAGAAACGGGTTGGTAGCTGCCGGCGCCTGTGCCATAGCGGATGGTCCTGTCGTCATACTCACTGCAATTATCAGGTTTCGGGTAAAATTAGATATGCTCATTGTTGTAACAAGTTGGCTAACGGTAAAAATAGGGAAAAAAAGACAAAGCCCCGCCGGGCGGAGCTTTTGACAATGTTTTGAAGGGATTTTACGGTATCAGGGCACCCGTTTCAGCCGGAAATATTCCCGCTCGGTATCGCTGATCGGGTTCATGAAAATCAGGGAATCTCCCTTAATGGTATAAATGTATTCCCGCTTGAGCTGGGTGGCCGTAGGCAGCAGCATGTTGAAGGTGATTTTATCCGGCGGTGTAAGGAAAAACCCTTTTCCGCCCTGGTTGTAGCTGGGGTAATTCGCCACGTCCGAAACCCCGAATTCGTACTCCCACCCGTCGAACCGGATGCTGACGTTGGAAATGTTATAATTGACGCCGCCCTTTTCCACATAAAACCTGCCGGCGTATTTCCCGCGGAAGGCTTCCGGGGGCTTGTTCCCGTCTTTCTTGCAGGCTGTCGTTACCAGGATGGCGGACAGGAAAATGTAGAAAATTCTCATCGCAGTGTTTTCGGGTAAAACGGCGGCCGCGGTCTTTTTGTTACTCTTTCCGTGGAAATAGGGGAAAAAATGCGGCTGCCCTGCCACACGGGCAGGGCAGACCGGAATAGTTTGGGGCTGTAAGACCGGGTTGTGGCCTGAATGGATGTTTGGGGTTAGATGGATTATTGGGGTTAGCTGGATGATAGCTGTTGAATAATTTTGAGGCAACAGTTGGATGATGGGGCTGGATGATTGCAGGTAAAACGGGCAGTAACGCGGATTTGTTACTTCATTTTCCCGCTAATCGGCCGCCCTGCCGCGTTTGGCAGGGCGAACCGGAGAATTTCGGGGCTGAACCGCCATTTTCACGGCCTGAAATGGATGCTGTTTTCGGGGTGGATGGATGAATGCAGCGGTTTTGAGGTCACAGCATGGATGTGCGGGGCATGGATGAATTTTTTGGGGGAATGGATGCGTCAGGGGTGTGGATGAAATGTATGTTCCGATAAAATCAAAGATCATGCCTTACACAGAAGTATCCTTCAATATTGTTTTTACCGATGGGCTCCTGGTCGTTGTCGATGAATTCGCCGCCGCCGGTCATGGTAAAACTTCCACTGATGAAATCGCCTTTGGCGCCGAGTTCCACAACGTTGAGCGCACCGCCTGCGGGAACGTATTGCTTGAGGGCTTTGTCGTAATAGATGCTGGCGGTATGCTTATCGGCACCGTCCGAATAAACCAGTGCCGTTTTCATGAGCCTGTCCCAATGGAAAGCCCCGGTGCCGCCGCCCCACGCGAGCACGATGTACCTTATCCCGTTGGATGCGGTGACCTCGAACCCTTCGTCTCCCGCGCCGCCATCGGCCGGTAACAGGTGCCAGGGCCCGCCGTTGATCCGGTACACCAGGCCCTGCGGGATCACCGTCAACGTACTCACTACCATCAGCTGCTGCTTCCTGTCTTTCAGCGTAGCGGTCACGTTCGCGATCTCAGGCTTCTGTACGGTTGCGGGCGCGGAGTAAGTCGCCTGTCCGCCGTTGCCCTGCACCGTTCCTACGCCGCCTACCGTCCACGACTGTATGAAGCTCCCGGGCAAAGGCTTCCCTTCGCCCAATGCGATATCCTGACCGTCGGCAGGCACCAGCGGCGTCAGCAGATCGTCGGCGGAAAGCGGGATGTACGACTTCACCGTCAGCTGCGCCTGGCCGCCCGCCTTCACGGTAGTGGCCACCGGCTCCAGTTGCAGCCATTGCAGCAGGGCCCAGTTGGAGAAATGGGTCGTCTGCACGGAAACGGTTTTTTTCACCTTATCGATGACCGGCGCTTTGGCCAGCCGCCAGAAATTTTTCTCGTCCTGCCGCGCAACGCCCAGCGCTTCGGGAATGTTTACCCAGCTTTCGTGGCCCTCCCACGAAAATTCGAGGGTCACGGGCTTTTGGAAAACGGTGC
This sequence comes from Chitinophaga sp. NPDC101104, assembly GCF_050277495.1. Taxonomy (NCBI): domain Bacteria; kingdom Pseudomonadati; phylum Bacteroidota; class Chitinophagia; order Chitinophagales; family Chitinophagaceae; genus Chitinophaga; species Chitinophaga sp. NPDC101104. The sequence continues at coordinate 257,914 of NZ_JBNNSF010000003.1, forward strand.
CATGCGGCTGCAGCTCGAAACTTCTGCCCACGGCGCCGGGAGCGGTGTTCTTCACTTCCTGGACCAGAATGTCGGTATTGGCGTTCACCGCGCCGACGGGTATACGCAGTTTGAACGAACCATCGGCCGAAGTGATGGTGGCACCGGCCGGCGTTACCATGGCGACTACGCCTGGGCCGATGGGCTCGCCAACTGGGCGGGGTTTCGGATCTGAGGGGATTTTTCCCGGTAATTCCGTTCCCGGCTCCGCCGGCTTCGGGTCCTTTTTACAGGCTGCCAGCAGCACCAGGGCCGGCAGGAATACGCATAACAACTTTTTCATTTGGGGTTCATTTCTTTTCAGCCGCAAATATAGTTCGAGGAAAACGCCCGCCTATAGGTAGTGCTACCTAGTTGTTGCGGTGGCGGTTATGTGCGGTTTTAACGGCTGGATAAAAGGAAAGCCGCCCGGATGGGCGGCTTCATGGTATAGGGATTGTTCAGGGATGGTAACTGTTATTGCTTTTGCGCTTCGCGCACGGCTTTGAAGAGCGCCTTGAAGGCTTTTACGTTCTCTTTCGCCAGCGGACGGTACTCGCCGCGCTCGTAATACGCGTCGATGAACTCTTTGGAATTGAACCACATCGTCTCGAAAACGCCCTGCATGCGCTGTCCCAGCGGCAGGGCCCATTCTGCACGGGTGGCGTCTTTCCGGATCTGGAGCACCTGCTTCAGCTGGTCGAGCGCAACTTCCGTGTTGGAGCAGGGGCTGGCGAGCACATTGAATCCTTTCAACGCGAAGTAGCCCGGTGTGGGAGGGGCGCTTTCATATTTCCAGTCGGTGATCACGATGTCTTTGGAAATGCGGTCGATGGCGCGGTGCGTGTCGTTCATGCTGGCCTGCCAGGCGAGAAGGTTGGTGGTTTTGCCGTCGATGAGGCGGTCGCTCCACATCCACATTTCCACGTTTTTCTCTTTCAGATGTGCGTGCAGCTTGTTGACGTATTCGGCGAAAATTTCGGATTTGTCGCCCCCGCCGCAACGCGGACATTTATCGTAGCCGATGATCCACACTTCGTCGAGCCCCACGTGCAGCGCGTCTGCTTCGAACGCTTCCACGAGCTCGTCCATCATCGGGAAGAACACTTTCAGCAGATCGGGGTGGCGGGGACAGATGCTTTTGCTGTAGAAATCGAACATGCCGCCGCTTTTCCAGGGAACGGGCGGGTTGTAGTCGGGCGATTCGTCGAACTGGGGATAGGCTTTCAGGAGCGGCCCCATTTCCGAGGCTTCCGACTGGTGGGCCATGAGGTTCATGATGGGGATGAGCCTGATCTTCGCTTCCCTGGCGGCTTTCACGATCTGTTTCACGTCGCTTTCGGACAGGGCGTTCTTTTCTGCCACTTCCGGGTGCGATTTGTACTGGTAGCCGTATTCGATGCGGATGGCCAGCGTGTTGACGCCTTCCTTCGGCAACGCTTTCCGGACGAAATCACAGAATACGGCTATGTCCTGCTTCGCCGGAGCGCTCATCAGCAGGCCTCTCACGGGCAATTCGTTCCATTTGTACGCGGCCGTTTGTGCGGCGGCGGTAATGCTGGCAGTTGCAAGGATGCATACCGCCAGCAGATGTTTCATGATTCTTTGCATAATTGATTATTCGGCTATCACTTTTCTGATCCTGTCGTTTTTCCTGTCTACCACGTACACCGCGCCGTCTGCCCCAACGGTAACGCCGGTGGGCGCGCTGAAGAGGGCTGCGGAGCCGGTACCGTCCGCGAAACCTGCCGTGCTGCCGCCGGTGAAGGTGCTCACTTCCCAGTAGGTCGTGTTCACGAAGCGGATGCACTGGTTGGTGTTGGTGGAACTGCCGTCCCAGCTGCCGTTCCCGGCGATGAAGAGGTTGTCGTTCGCGTCTACGGCCACGCTCCAGGGCAGGTCGAATTTCGCGGAAGCGGCGGGGCCGTTCACGAGGCCTGCCTGGCCGGGGATGCCGATGGTAACGCCGGGTTCCCAGCTGCCGGCTTTGTACTGGCGGATGATGTGGCTGCCGTTCACGACCACGTAAAGGTTCCCTTTGCTGTCTACCGCTACGTCTGAAGGATAGCTGAGGCCGCCGATGATCTTTTGGGAAGCGCCGGTCGCGGGGTCCACTTTATACACGCTGCCGTCCCCACGCGCATCGGTGTAATAGAGCGTGCCGTTGCGCCGGTCGATGCCCATTCCCCAGGCTTCGAACCAGCCTACGAGGGAAGTGGTGCCGTTGGCGGTCACTTTCCGGATCGTCCATGCCGCGGGGTCGGAAACGTACACGATCCCGTTGCCGGCCGCCACTACGTCGAACGGCATATAGAATTCCGCTTCGGATGCGGAGCCTTCCTTGTATCCGCTGTTCCCGTTCCCGGTTAGCGTGGTCACCGTTCCGTCCGGCGCGATCTTGCGCACGCGGAGGTTGCCGGCTTCGGGAACGTAGAGGTTGCCGTTTTCGTCGATATCGATTCCGCAGCGGTTGCCGATGTTGAACGATGCGGCGGTGCCCTTCCCGTCTACGTAACTGGAATTTCCGCTGCCGGCGAAGGTGGTTACGACGGTGGAGGGTTTGTACCCGAAATCGTCTTTGCTCGATCCCTTATGGCCGCGGATATTCACTTCGATTTTGCCCGTCCCGGCTTTGGGAGGGATGGCGATAAGGATGCGGTCTTCCACCACACCGGCCACAAACGCCGGAACGCCGTTCACGGTTACGGAAACGCCGCTGGTATCTTTGGTGAAATTGCTGCCGTAAATGAGCACTTCCACGCCTGCGCCGCCCACTTCCGGCGTAAATTTCTCGATCACCACGGGCGCATTGGGATCGTGCTCGAAGCCTTTTTCTTTCTTGCAGCCGGCAGTTGCGAACAGCGCCAGCGCAGCTATGAGGGGGAATGCGATATGTTTCGTCATTGATGTCGGTTTGAAAGGTTTTACCATCCGGTGTTTTGCTTGAATTCCGAATTGCGGCCAGCCACCTTGTCGATCTCGTTTTGCGGGACCGGCAGCCAGTAGTCGCGGTTCTGGTTGTTGTTGAAAATGCGCTTTTCCACTACGGGATATTCATACGTCACGTTCCCCTGGCCGATCACTTTCACGCCATGCACCTCGCGGTTGTCGACGATATGGGCGATGTTCCAGCGGCGGACGTCCCAGAAGCGGTGATCTTCCAGCGCCAGTTCGACCCTTCTTTCATTGCGGATCTTTTCACGGATCTTGTCCCGGTCGGTGCCGTTATAGGCGGGCATGTCCACACGATTACGCACTGCGTTAATGGCTGCGTTGACGTCTCCCACGGGGCCGTTCGCTTCGTTCAGCGCCTCTGCATAGTTGAGGTAGAGTTCGGCGAGGCGGATCAGTACCCACTTGCGGTCGGTAGCGCCGGTGAGGTTAAAGAGGTTCACGTTTTCGAGGAGGTATTTGCGGGGCCAGTAGTTGGAGATGACCTGGCCGGGCCGCGGAGCGTCTGCGCCATTGGGATCGAGCGCACGGCCTTTCCACATGGCGCCGGGGTACAGGATGGTTTCTTCGAAGCGTTTATCACGGCCTTTGTACGGCTCCAGCGGGTTGTACCCGGATGCGGGGTCGGTGATGGGAAGACCGGTGGCTTTCATTTCATAAGCGTCCACCAATTCCTGCAGGGGGTTGATGTTGCCGTAACCGCCGGCACCGCGCGGGTTCATTTCCTGGTCGAGCCCGCCATCGCGGTAAGCCCCCGGCGCCGGACGGCTCCAGATCACTTCGCGGCTGAAATATTGTGTGAACGCGTCGCTGTATTTTGCGTTGAGGACGTACCCGTTGTTCAGCGCGGTGTCCAGCGCAGCGCGGCAGGCCGTTACGGCCGCGGCCCAGCGCGGACCGGCGTTGGTGGGGTTGTAGAGCGGACTGGCGTAATACAGCAGCAGCCTGCCTTTCAGTGCCAGGGCGATGGTTTTGCTGGCGCGGCCCCAGTTGTTGGGGCGCTGGTCGTAACCTGCGGGCAGCAGCGCCGCGGAAGCATCGAGGTCGCTGGCGATCTGGGCTACGACTTCGTCGATGGAATTCCGTTTGTAGTAAATATCCTCCGGGTTATCGAACGGGTTTTGCACGGCCGTGAGCAGGGGCACTTTTCCCCAGCGGATCATCAGCTGGAAGTAGTAATAACCACGCAGCAGGAGCACTTCGCCGCGGAGGCGGGTTTTGCGTTCGGGATAATTCGGATCGTTGGGGATGATGTCGTAGTTGGACAGGAAGAGGTTGCAGGAACGGATCTTCCCGAAGAATTCCGCCCACTGGCCCTGCATGGGGAATGCGGAAGGGCTCATGGACGAATTATTGAAACTGCCGGCGTCCGGGTAGGAGGCCGATGCGTCGATAGACTGGTTGGTTTCGTCGGTTGCGCTGCCGAGGATCCAGGCGCCGCCGGGTTTGAACATATTCGGAAGGCTCTGATAGATCACGTTCACGAACTTTTCAGCATTCTCGATATTCTTGAACACTTCCCTTTCGGTGATTTTATCGCTGGGCTTCCTGTCCAGGAAATTCTTGTTGCATGCGCAGCAAAGGGGCAGCAACAGCCAGATGAATCGCTTCGTAATGCTTGTTATTTTCATGATGCTGGTTTAGAGGTTGATGGTGATGCCTGCGTTGTAGACGCGCATGAGCGGATAAGGTTGCCAGCCCCAGCGGTCGCCGGTATTGGATTCCGGATCGATGCCCAGCTCGCGGACGTTGTCCCAGCTGATGAGGTTCATGCCGTTCACGAAAATGCGCGCGTTTTTGATCTTGACGCGGTTCATCCAATGTTTCGGCAGGCGGTAGCCGATCTCCACGTTTTTCAGTTTTACGTAATCGGTTTTGCGGACCCAGTAGCTGGAGTTGATGAAGTTGTTGCCCATATTGCTTTCGCTGTAGTGCAATGCGGGGAACGTGGCGTTGGCGGCGTTTTCGGGCGTCCAGCGGCCTTCGTGGATGGGGCGGTAGCTTTCGCGGTAGTTCCATACCAGCTGTGCGGAATAGATCTGCCGGCCTCCGAGGGCGCCCTGGAAGAGGGCGCTGACGTCGAGCCCCTTGTAATCGATGCCGAAAGTGGCGCCGAAATAGCTGGTGGGCACGTTGAGCATGGGCATCATCACCCGGTCGGCTTCATTGATCACCCCGTCTTCCACAACGTCTTTGTACTTGATGTCTCCGGGAATGAGCGGCGCAAAGTTCTGCTGCGCGTGTTTGGAAATTTCGTCCCTCGACTGGAACAATCCTTCCGCCAGATATCCGAGCCCGTACCCGATGGGCAGGCCCACCACGCTCTGGTGCGCATATTCCAGCTTGGGCTCGTCCATTTCCAGGATTTTGTTCTTCACGAACTGGTAGTTGATCTTGGTGAAGATGCCCACGCGGCCCAGGTCCATGTTCACATGCAGGTCGCCCTCGATGCCGCGGTTCACGATGCGGCCGCGGTTGCGGTTGATCTCTGCCGTGATGCCGAGGTAGGAAGGGATGGTACCGGCGTAGGTAAGGATGTCTTTGCGCAGCTCGCGGAAGATGTCTACGTTGAACTTGATCCTGTCTTTCAAAAACCCGGTTTCGAAACCGAGGTTGGTTTTCGACGCCTTTTCCCAGGTGATGGCGGTGTTGCCGATCCGGCTTTCGTAGTAACCGCCGTTGCCGGTGGCTACGCTGCCGAAGGTGAACCCATCGGTGCGGGAGAAGTCGGACATATACAGCCAGCGCCCGCCGCCGATCTGGTCGTTACCCACATACCCGTGCGAGAAGCGGGCTTTCAGGAAGCTGAGCGCGCCGTCTTTCGGCATGAAATCTTCGTTGCTGATCATCCACGCGGCGGAAAATGCGGGGAAGAAGCCGTAGCGCTTGCCCACCGGGAAGTTTTCCGACCCGTTGTACCCTGCGTTGAATTCGAGGTAATATTTTTTATCGTAGTTGTACGTCACGCGGCCCACATATCCTTCATACACGCGGGGCAGGTCGCCGGCCTGTGTGCGGAGGTTGCGGTTGAAGAGGAAAAGCCCGCCCAGCGAATGTTTCCCGAAATCCCGGTCATACATCAGCTTCAGGTCGTAATAGTAATAACGCTGCCCGCTGGTGGCGCCGGAACGTTGCAGGCTGGTAGCGGTGCGGTGCTGGAAATATTCGCCGTTGAACGTGCCGGGCTTCGATTTGTACCGGTAGGAATCGAACTCCTGGTCGAACGCGGTATTGATGTCGCCAAAATTCTCGAACGTGAACAATCCTTTCACTTTCAGGCCGGGCGTGATGAAATCCAGCTTGCGGGTGAGCGCTACCGAACCGCTCGTGCTATGCCAGTATGCATCGAGGTAGCCGTTTTGCGTGAGCACGCCGTAAAGGTTATAGAAATCTTCCCGCATGTTCCCGGAAGCGATGCTGCCATCGGGGTTTTTCACGGGCGTGAGGTGATTGGTCATTTGCGACAGCAATACCCAGAACATTTCACCGCCGGTGCGGTCGAGCGAAGGACTGGTACGGTTTTCCAGGCGGGACGCCAGGTCTACCTGCAGGTCGGTGTTTTTGTCGAGCGTGATGTCGATGTTGGAGCGGAAGTTGAAGCGGTCGTATTTGTACTTGATACCGTAGATGTTCTCATTGCCATGTTTGTAGAGGGGCTCCTGGCGCAGGTACGATCCGGAAACGAAGTAGCGGACATATTTGGACCCGCCGTTGATGTTCACATTCACGGTTTTCTGCGGGGAATAGTCGCGCACCATTTCGGTGTACCAGTCGGTATTGGGATAATCGTAGGGTTTGAGGCCGGTGCGGAAATATTCCAGTTCCTGTTCGCTCCAGCGGGGTGCCATACCATCGTTTTTGGCCGCTTCGTTCTGGAGGAGGCCGGAGCGGTAGGAGTCGAGGAAGCGGGGGAAGGTAACGGGCTGCTGCAGGGCGGTTTGCGCGTTGATCTGGATATTGGGAGGCCCTTCCTGCCCGCGGCGCGTTGTTACCAGCACGATGCCGTTGGCGCCCTGGATACCGTAGAGCGCAGTGGCGGAGGCGTCTTTCAGGATGGAAACGGACTCGATCTCGTTGGCGTCGAGCTGGCCGAGGTCGGCGTTCCCGCGGGGAAGACCGTCGATCACGATGAGCGGGTTCGTGGAGCCTGTGGTATTAATACCGCGGATGAACAGCTGCGAATAGTCGGAGCCCGGCCGTCCGCTGCGCTGCACCGTGATAAGGCCGGGGAGGCGGCCGGCGAGGGCGTTGGTCAGGTTGGCTACCGGGCTTTGCTTCAGCTCTTTGGTCTGGATGCTGCTGATCGCACCGGTAACGCTCTGGCGCACCTGTTTCTGGCCGTAACCCAGTACCACGACTTCATTCAGGCCGGAGCTGGAAGATTTCAGCACGATGTTGGGGAGCTGCGCGCGCCCGTTCACAGGCACTTCCTGCGGTTCGTACCCGATGTAAGAGACGAGCAGCACGCCGTTGGGAGGCACGCTGAGGCTGAAATTGCCCTGCTCGTCGGTGGCCGTTCCGGTACTGGTGCCCTTGAGCTGGATGCTCACCCCGATCAGTTCGGTCTGTTCGGCGGAAAGTACCTTTCCCTTCACGGTGATCTTTTCATCCTGCCGGGGAGAAATGACTACCAGTCCGTCGTCGAGGATGCGGTATGTGAGGGCCCGGCCTTGCAGGATGCGGTCGAGCACGGACGGCAGGGTGGCATTGTCGAACTTGACGTCCACCTTATCCGCTGCGGGGAAGGTCTTGATATTGTACAGGAAGCGATAGGAACTTTTCGTTTCGATCCACTCCAGCAGCTTTTTCAGCTCTATCTGCCGGCTTTCGATGGAAAACCGGTTCTGCGAATATCCCACGGCTGCCTGCAGTTGCAGAACGGTCACAGTCATGAGGATCAGGCATAGCTTCATAAACAATAATGTTTTTCGCAAGAAATGCTTGGGTAATGCTGGTTTTGAACGCAGCGTTTTTTTCATAAATTTGGATTGAGTGTTGAACAATTTGAAACAAAAACCTTCCCGCACGGAAAACTTGTTTCATTCCATGTTTAGCTTAAAGGGTAGTGTGCCAGCACTATCCTTTTTTAATTCGATGGCGGCCGGAGAGCGCCTAGTCTGATGTAATGCAAGGTGTGGATCGTTCCATAGCTGTTTTTGTTGGTTGACTATTGCTTGATGATGACAGTATCCCCTCTCATGTCGTACGTGAAATTTGCGATCAGCTGCAGGGCATTGAGCGCGTCTTTGATCCCTTCCTTGCGGAATTCCCCCGAAAACCGGTTGTCGTTCAGCGCAGGATCGGCGATGATGATGCGTTTATCGTACCACCGTTCCATGATTTTGGCCAGTTCGGTGAACGACTGGTCGCGGAACTGGAGGCGCCCTTTGCGCCAGAGCGTTTCTGTGGCGATCGTATCTTTTGTTTTGGTATTGTTTTGTACTTGTGCGTAGAAGTTCCCCCAGTCTTCCCCGCCGGCGCCCGGCGTATTTTTCCGGGTGAGGAGGAGTTTCTGGCCTGGGGCCAGGAGCTGCCGGCGCGCCGGTGCGCCCAGCAGCGAAACGGCCACCTTGCCTTCGATGAGCGCGGTTTCCAGCGCGGCGTCCTCGTTGTAGGCTTTGAGGTTGAAGGAGGTGCCCAGTACCTGGACAGACAGGTCTTGCGTCTGTACCACGAACGGTTGTTGCTGGTCGGGCGCCACTTCGAAATATCCTTCGCCTTTCAGGCGCACGGTGCGGCCGTTGCGGGCCATGTTGCCGGGGTATTCCAGGCTGCTGCTGGCGTTGAGCCACACCCGGCTGCCGTCGGGCAGCTCCACGAAGGTGCTTTCGCCGGCGGGGGCGGAAGCCAGGAGCATGGCGGGCTTGCGTAAGACGGTCCAGGTAGCGGCGGCACCGGTGAGGAGGATGGCCGCGGCGGCTGCGGCTTTCCACCAGCGGGCGCGGATGCGGCGAACGGGCGTGGCGGGGGCTTCGGGCATTTCGCCTTCGGCTTTCAGCCGGGCCGAAATACTGTCGTACACTGCGGCGAGCCTGGGCGCCGGGTCGGGGGCGGCATCCCGGAAGGGGGATTCGTACCGCTCGAGCCAGGATTCCAGGGCTTCTTTTTCCTCCGGGGAACAGTTGTCCCGGAGGTATTTATCCAGCAGTTGCAACAGATGTTGGTCGTTCATTACGTGGGCTTGTGTGAGGATAAGACACGGTATCGGGGCCCGACCCTACCCCCTTCCTGCCAAAATCCTGAATTTTCTCCTATTTTTACCGCCGATCATGGGATATACCGCACTGTCTGATAGGGAACTGGTGACGTTGCTGGCCGGAAACGATGCGCGCGCGTTCGAGACGCTGTACCAGCGGCATGCCGGGGCGATGTATGCCTATGCCTTCCGGAAACTGCCCGTTCCGGCGATCGTGGAAGACCTGCTGCAGGAGGTTTTTACGAATTTTTACCGCCGGCGGACGGAGCTGGCCCATATCGAGAACGTTCCTTCCTATTTATACAACGCCCTCCGCAACCGGATCTTCAACGAGCTGCGGAACTCCCTCCTCCACGAACAGCATCACCAGCAAATGCCTTCCGGGCAAACGGCCGACCTGCATATCAATTACGACCTGCGCGAGCTGGAAAAAGCCTTCGCGGCGGCGCTCGACAAGCTGACGGAGCGCAGCCGGGAGATTTTCCTCCTTTCCCGCCGCGACCATCTCAGTTATAAAGAGATCGCCGAGAAACTGGGGATTTCCGTAAAAGCCGTGGAAAAACACATGACCCGATCGCTGGGCTTAATGCGGGAAGAACTGAAGGGATTCGGCGCAGTCGGTATCGTGGTGATCGCTTCCGGCACGCTGCTCTGACGTGGAAATACCTAATTTGCGGACATGAACATCCGAAAAGCGACCGCCGCCGATTACCCCGGCATCATGCACGTATGGGAATCTTCCGTGCTGGCCACCCATCATTTCCTCCAAAAATCCGATTTCGATTTGTTCAAAAAGATCATCCCGGAACAATTCCTGCCTGCGCTCGACCTGTACGTGACCGGCCACGATGGGCGGCAGACCGGCGTGCTGGGCGTTTCGGGCGAAAACCTGGAAATGCTGTTCATCGATGCGGCATCGCGGGGGCAGGGGATCGGGCGGCAGCTCGTCCGTTTCGCATTGTCGGAACTGGGCGTGACGAAGGTGGACGTAAACGAGCAAAACCTCCAGGCCGTGGGCTTCTACCGGAAAATGGGATTTGTGGAAACAGGGCGGTCGGAAACGGACGGCATGGGGAAACCTTATCCCTTGCTGCATTTCACCTTTCCGTGACAATAGCGCGATAAGAAAGCTCCCGGCGCTAAAATCGTTATAATTACTGCTAATATCCTTAAACCCCCGCTTAAACGATATGCTATTTTTGTAGCAGGACGTAGATGCGTACGCCCGTCTTTTGTGATCGACCAAAATGAAAGTGAAGACTCCGATGGCCCTGCGGAAGGGCCAAAATTCCAAGGCATACATTCTAACCACGTTTTTACGGTAGCGCCCTGATGCCGCTATTTTATTGTCTAAACATAAGCACATGCGATTTACGAGTAACATCAAATCGCCCGGGTTCCTTATCCCCCTAACGGTCCTGTTTTTAACGGCCGCCTGTTCGAAAGACAACGATGGCGGAAAGGAAGCAGACCCCTATGACCCGGGCAAACCTATCACCATCTCCCATTTTTCCCCGGACTCGGGCGGAAAGGCCACGCAACTCGTCATCACCGGCGATAATTTCGGGAACGACACCGCCCATGTCCGGCTGAGCGTAGGCGGAAAGAAAGCGGTAGTGGTGGGCGTGAAGAATAACAAAATCTATGCGCTGGTGCCACGGAAACTCAGCGGCGACGTAGATCTAAAATTGAAGGTGCATGACCGCGAAGTGAGTGCCCAAAAACGATTCAGGTACATCATTACACAATCCGTAAGCACCATCTCCGGAAAAGTTGGGCCGGATGGGAAAGGCGTTACGGCAGACGGTCCCCTCGCCGAGGCGCAATTCAGCTTCCCGCAGTATATCACCGCAGACGATGAGGGCAACCTCATGGTATTGCAATACGATGGCACCGATTTCCGCGGACTGCGGCAGGTTTCCATTTCACAAAACAAAGTAACGCGCATCCCCGCCGGATCTCCGTATGGTGTTACCATCCGCAAATCCGACAACCAGGTGATCGCCATCCAGCGGGATAACCAGTACCCCGTTATCCTGACCGGGCTGGCGCCGCTCAACAGCTGGCAACCGAAAGCGTTTTACGCCACCACGCCAGGGTCACCCGTATTCGGCGCGGGAGATTATCCGCTCGCGGGCGCTTACGATAATACTTCGGGAAAGCTCTATATCTACAACTGGCTGGCCGGACGGCTGAATTATGTGAATCCCGTAACGAAAGAAGAAAAGGTGGTCACGCAATTCAACTTCAACGGGTTCGGCCGCGTTGCGGTAGACAATAACGGCGTGATTTACGCCTCCAGCCGCGCGCGCCATTGCATTTTCAAAGTGGACCCCGCAACCGGTAACACCACTATTTTTGCCGGGACCGACGGCGGCGCGGGCTTCCTCAACGGGCCCGGTGCCAACGCGAAATTCAATGCGCCGGAAGACATGGTTTTCGATAGCCAGAATAATATGTATGTAGCCGACTCCCGGAACAACTGCATCCGGAAAGTAACGCCCACAGGCCTTGTCACCACTTACGCCGGAATGCCGGAAGAAGCCGCCGGATACGAAGATGGTCTTCCCCTGAAATCCAAGTTCAATTTTCCCAATGGCGTGGCGGTCGATAAAAACGATGTGCTGTACGTAACCGACATGAGGAATCACCGCATCCGCGCAGTAACGGTGGAGTAAGCAACACAATTCAACCTATTTAACAAGGAACGTATGTTTAAGAAAATACTGTTCGTTTTTTGCTGTATGCTCGCATGCAGCGCGGGGCTCTACGCCCAGGAGAAATTCACCGTGGAGGGGCAGGTGCTCGACAGTGCCAGTAATGAGCCTTTTCCCGGCGCCACCGTTGTGGTAAAAAATATGCCCAGTCTCGGAACGGTGACAGACGGGAAAGGCCAGTTCAAGCTGTCTGTAGCCAAATACGATGTCATCCTCGTGACGGCGATGGGGTTTGCGGAAAAGGAATACCGGGTCACCGGCGGAGGGAGGGTCCTCATCAAACTGTCGCAGAAATTATCGGATGTGGATGAAGTGGTAGTGGTAGGATATGCGACCCAGAAAAAAGCGACGATGGTGGGTGCGATAACTACCGTTCCTGTGTCTGCGCTCCGCACGCCCACCGCATCGCTCGTTAACGGGCTGGCGGGCAATGCGGCGGGCGTGATCGCCATGCAGCGCACCGGCGAGCCGGGGCGCAATGCTTCGCAGTTCTGGATCCGCGGTATCGGGACTTTCGGTGCCAACCAGAGCGCGCTGGTGCTGGTAGATGGTATCGAACGGGGAAGCATAAACGAAATCGACCCGGACGATATCGAGTCTTTTTCCATCCTCAAAGACGCTTCCGCCACGGCGGTTTACGGGGTGAGAGGCGCCAACGGCGTTGTGCTCATCAATACCAGGCGCGGAAAGGCCGGGAAGCCTTCCATCAATTTCCGCGTAGAGCGTGGCACCCTTCAATCTTCGCGGCTGCAAGACTATGTGGGCGCCTACGACTATGCCCGCCTGGCCAATGAAGCCCGCGAAGTACGCGGCATGAACCCCGTGTACAACAGGGAAGAAATGGAGATCATCAAATACGGCCTCGATCCGGATATCTATCCCGACGTAGACTGGCGCGCCCTCACCATCAAAGACCACACCAGCAACCTCATGGCCCGCGCCAGCATCGGCGGCGGCGGCAATACGGCGCGGTATTACCTGTCGGGCTCGTATTATAACGAAGAAGGCCTCTATAAATTCGATAACCTCAACAACTACAACAGCAACGTCAATTACAAGAAATATACTTTCCGCTCGAACGTAGACGTAGACGTTACGCCCACCATGCTGATCAATATCGGCGTAGGCGGCAACATCGCACAGCAGAACCGGCCCGGCATCGCATCCGATTTTATCTGGGGATCGATGGGCACGCTCACGCCGCTCACCGTTCCGCTGCAATATTCTTCGGGGCAAATGGCGTCGTACGGAATGAACAACCAGGCCAACCCTTATGTGCTGTTAACGAAAACCGGTTTCATCACAGACTGGCAGAATACGATCGAAAGCAGCCTGAAGCTCACGCAGGAGCTGCCTTTCATTACGCCGGGCCTGAAAGTGCACATCCTCTATTCGTTCGACTCCTACAACGTGCATAACATCAACCGCGTAAAATTCCCTGAATTGTACCTGGCCCAGCGCCAGCGCGATCCGGAAACCGGCGCGCTCATGCTGCAGAAGAAAACCGAATCTACCCCGATGAGCTTCTCCAAACTGGCCTACGGCACCCGTTCCCAGTACCTGGAAGCGGCGTTGAACTATTACCGGGTTTTCAATAAAGACCATTCGGTATCGGGCCTGTTGCTGTTCAACCGGCGGGATAAGGTAGACAACCAGGCGGTTACCGACGTCACCTCGATCCCTTACCGCGCGATGGGCACCAGCGGCCGTGTGACGTACGGTTACAAATCGCGGTACCTCATGGAAGCGAACTTCGGGTATAACGGCTCCGAGAATTTCGAGATCGGCAACCAGTACGGCTTCTTCCCGTCGATCGCCGCGGGATGGGCGCTGTCTGAAGAGCCCTTCATCAAAAAACTCCTCCCGGACCTGCGCCAGCTGAAGCTGCGCGCATCTTACGGACTGGTGGGCAACGATCAGATCGGCGGCGGAAAACGCTTCCCTTACATGACGTTCGTGAATACCGGCGCGCCGGGATACGCCTTCGGCGATTATGGCAACAACGGCTTTCCGGGCATCCGCGAAGGCGAGCTGGGGGCCGACAACCTGGGCTGGGAAGTAGACCACAAGCTGAACTTCGGTGTGGATCTCAACTGGGCAGACCGGGTTACCGTGCAGGCAGACCTGTTCCGCAGCAAGCGTACCGGCATCTTCATGCTGCGCACCACCCTGCCCGACGTAGTGGGCAACACCACCGCGCCCTGGGGCAACGTGGGCGCCATGAAGAACGCGGGTTTCGATATGAGCGCCAGCTATACCCATCAGTTCAACAAAACCATCGTTACCCTGCGCGGCAACTTCACCTACACCCACAACGAAATCCTGGAATACGACGAGCCGAAGCCCCGGTTCCCCTACCAGGGCCTCAAAGGCTTCCCCTACGGCCAACTGAAAGGATACAAGGCATTGGGCCTCTTTAAGGATTCCGCCGATATCATGAGCAGCCCCGTGCAGACTTTCGGTGAAGTGCGCCCCGGCGATATCAAGTACCGGGACGTAAACGGCGACGGTCTCATCAACGACGATGACAAAGTCCCCATCGGCACTTCCACCGTTCCGCAGGTCGTATACGGCTTTGGCGCGGAAGTGCGGTATGGCGATTTCGACCTGGCTTTCCGGTTCCAGGGCGCTTCCAAATCCGATTTCTTCTACTCGGGATATGGGATGTTCCCGTTCCTGGGCGGTGAAACCGGCAATGTGCTCGATATCGTCAACGATCCCGCCAACCGCTGGACGCCCGACTGGTATTCCGGCGGCGGCAAGGGAAGCCCGAGCACCGAGAACCCCGACGCAAGATTCCCCCGCATGACGTACGGCAACAGCACCAACAACAGCCAGGCGTCCACTTTCTGGCTGGCCAACGCCAAATACATCCGCCTGAAGGAAATGCAGATCGGGTATACCGTTCCCCCGTCCTGGCTGCGACGGCTGAAAGTGAAAACCCTCCGCGTGTACGCCACCGGGTTCAACCTGCTCGTCTGGGACAACGTCAAGCTCTGGGACCCCGAGCTGGCCAGCGGCGGCGGGCTTGCTTATCCCATCCAGAAAACCGTCTCTTTCGGGATAGACCTGCGATTCTGATAACCGATTGTTGAAGCTGAATTTTTAGTTTATGAAGCCATTTTTCCGCCTCCTTGTCGTATCCGCAGCCATGCTGGCGGTATCGCAAATGACGGCCTGCAAAAAATTCCTGGACGTTCGCCCGTACCTGAACGATCTGATGAACATGGACACCGTGTTCGCCAAATCCTCTTACGCCACGTCTTACCTCTACGACATTTACAATTATATCCCCGACGAATCCGATTTTTTCCGCTCGGGCGGAACGCCCTGGGTACCCGCGTCTGACGAGGCCGTGCAGGTCTGGAGGCGAGCGGATTTGCCGGCAGCCTACATCGCAGCCGGCGAATACGACGCTACCACGGGGTATTACAACTTCTGGACGAACCTGTACCGTGGCATCCGCTCGGCCAATGTATTCATTCACCGGGTAGATGAGGTGAAGGATATGTCGCAAGGGGAGAAGCAGGACAAGAAAGCGCAGGCGAGGTTTCTGCGCGCATATTTCTATTTCTGCCTCATCCAGCAATACGGCCCGGTGATCATTGCGCCGGAAAAGCCGCTGGAATTCAGCCAGCCGATAGAAGAGCTGATGCTGGCCCGTTCCACGTACGACTCCTGCGTGAATTATGTAGCGAAAGAGCTCACGGAAGTGGCGGAACTGCTGCCTTTGAGCACATCGCCGACTACCATCGGGCAACCGACGAAAGGAGCGGCTTTGGCGGTGAAATCGCGCTTGTTGCTGTATGCCGCCAGCCCGTTGTTCAACGGGAACACGGAGTACGGCGGATTTCGCACGGCCAAAGGGGTGCCGTTTATCAGCCAGCAATTTGACGACGGCAAATGGGCGCAGGCCGCCGCGGCCGCCAAAGCCGTGATCGATCTCAACCAGTATGAACTGTATACCACGCCCAAAGTGCCCGAAACGGCGAAGCTGCCCGCGAATGTACCTTCGGGCAACTATCCGGATGGCGCGGGAGATATCGACCCCTTCCTGTCTTACCGCGATATGTTTGCCGGAGGAGACGTGCTGGCCAGCAAGAACCGCGAAGCCATCTTCGTCCGCTCCGTCAATTCCCTCAACAACACCATCCAGTTTTGCATGCCGCGGCAGACCGACAGCTGGAATGGCGGCGGCGCCACGCAGAAGCTCGTAGACGCTTACTACATGCGCGATGGCCATACGAAAGACAACGCCAGCGCAGACTATCCTTACAGCGAAAGCGGATACACCGCTACGGCAGACGAGTTCACCCGGTCGGGCGTGTTTAAAATGTATGCCAACCGCGAGCCCCGCTTCTACGCATCCATCGGCTTCACCGGCTTTTTCTGGAAAGGGACGAGCGCGGCGAAAGACTGGCGCAAAAACTTCGTTGTGGAATATTACCGCGACGGGAACGAAGGCAAGGCCGGCGGCGATTATCCGTTGACGGGCTATTCGATCCAGAAATATATCCACCCGGAAGATAGCTACACCTGGGAAGGATCTTCGCGGTCGCGGAAAGTTTTCATGCTGTTCCGCATGGGGGAAGTGTACCTCAATTACGTGGAGGCCCTCAATGAGCTGAGCGCCGCGCATACCGTGAATGGTAAGGAATATAAGCGCGACCTGGCAGAGATCGCGAAGTATTTTAACCGTATCCGTTTCAGGGCGGGACTGCCGGGACTCAGCCCCGAAGAGCTGGGGTCCGCCGCATCGCTGCGCACGGCCATCCGCCGCGAAAGGCAGATCGAGCTGGCGTTTGAAGGCCGCCGGTATTTCGATACCCGCCGCTGGAAAATTGCCCCGCTGGAAGATGCGAAGCCCGTTACCGGTATGAACACCGAGATCACGAAAGCCAACAAAGACCAGTTCTTTGTGCGCACCGTCGCGAAGGAAGCCGTGCGGAAGTTTTCCATCAAGCAATACCTCTGGCCTATTCCAAAAACCGATATCAACAAGAACCAGTCGCTCGTCCAGAACCCGGGATGGTGACGCATTAATCCAATTTGAAATGATTCGCATGAGAAAATCATACTGGTCCTGCCTGGCCGCTGCCGCCATCCTGATGTCGGCCTGCGAGAAAGACGCCACGCAGGGAGAATTATACAAAAAACAGGTGTACATGGTGCGGAGCGGCGTGCTCAGCGCAGATGTCATGTTCGGTGCCGAAAACCCTGCCTTCGTGAGCGTGTACGTCAGCGGCGTGGCGCCAAACGACCGCGATGTGAACGTGGGGGTGGAAGTGGTGCCCCGCATCGTCGATAGCCTCAACGACATCGCTACCACTGGCACTACACTGTACACACCGTTGCCTGCGGCCAATTACAAGATCAGCAACATGTCGGTTACCGTGAAATCGGGAGAAGAATACGCCCGTCTTCCGTTCACGATCACGACCCATGGCCTCGATGCCAGGAAAGATTATGTGCTGCCTGTCAGCATCGCGCGGTCGTCGGAATTTGAGGTCGTCCAGGACAAGAAGTGGGTGCTGTATCACCTGGTGTTCAATAACCAGTTCTCCGGCGCTTACAGCATGACCGGCCTTCTCGGGGCGGAGAGCATCGGGAAGGAGAAAACCCTGCGCGCGATGTCCGAAAATTCGCTGGAAATGTATGCGGATAAGGTGTTTGAAGATACGGTGAATGCGAAATACAACATCCTGCTGACGATTGCGGCCGACCGGTCGGTGACGCTGACTTCCGGCATGGAGATTACCGCAACGGGCGTCAACAAATATCTGCCGGACACGAAGACTTTTCTGTTGGATTATACCTATAAAGACCCTGTTTCCGGCGAGCTGAAGCGCGTGCAGGAAACGTTGGTGAAGATAGCACAACCTTGAGTCATACAGTCGTTTGATAAAACGAAGCGCCCCTTCATATGCTGGTCCACAAAGGAAATTCAGTATAGGAAGGGGCGCTTTCAACGACAGAGTAATTGCCCGGTTATTTCAATTTCCGGGCTTTAAATGAAATTCTTTTGGCTGTGTCGGAAAAGGCGGATATCAAGTAACTTTAATTATTACGTCAAATCCGATACTTATGGAGCAAACAAAATCTTTCGTCCGCGAAGAAGCCTTCAAATTGAAGAACGCCCTGGAAAATTTCATTGAATCTGGAGTGAGAAATGAGCATTCTTTTGACATTCACTGCGAAACATTAAGCAATTATTTGATAGCGCCCGTTGACACATCTGATCAGTTTAAAGATTTATTTGATAATCTAAAGACGATGAACGGCCCTTGCATCTATTGGGTTGATATAGTTGGTCAGGAGGTGACTAATATGGAAATAGTTGATGCAATGAGAAAATATAATGATAGTAGCAGGGAGGTGGGGAAAGGCAGGCAGCTACCCGTTATTTACAAGCGCATCAGGAATTCAAGGACGCTTTATGTTGGAAAAGTGAATAGTGGGATATGGGCAAGGATTCTTACCCATATGGGGTATCATTTAAATGGAAATTTGCAGGGGCTTCAGCTTTACCATTGGGCAAAGGACCTGGGATTGGTGGTCAGATTTAATATTATGGAATTCGACGGCGGATGTATGCGGTTATTGCCGGTTATCGAATATGAGATTGCCCGGCAAAAAAGTCCGCTGATCGGTTCTCATTCAAGTTAGTCTTACTACGCTACGGCAAATCAGCGAACCATTCGAAATTGGAATCTTTTGGCGAAATTTCTTAATCTGTGCATAAAACAAAAAAGCCTTTCAGATTTTTCTGAAAGGCTTTTTCCTGGTGGAGGATAGGGGAGTCGAACCCCTGACCTCTTGCATGCCATGCAAGCGCTCTACCAACTGAGCTAACCCCCCTTGCGTGAATGGAGTGCAAAAATAGGGGCTTTTTTCAAAATTCAAAAAAAATCTTTTGCAATTTTTCGGGCCGCCGATTTTCTTCACGTTCCCGGTTGTTTTTTCATACCGGGAATATTGGCCTCCGGTGATCCAAATCCCCGCTTCCGCGGATTTCCCTTCATTAGCAGGTGCGGCCACCGGTATTTTGCCCCGGATAATTTTAAAACCAATCCTGCAACTATGAAACAACACGTAATCACGGTATTCAAAAAATCCACCGACTTCAACGGCCGCGCCAGCCGCGCCGAATTCTGGTGGTTCTTCCTTTTCAATCTCATCGTTTCCTGGGGGATCTCTTTCGCAGGGGCGTTCGTGCTTCCTGCCGCCTTGCTCTCCATCGTCAGCCTCGTCGTTACGCTGATATTCATCCTGCCCGGTGTGGCCGTTATGATCCGCCGCGCGCACGATGTGAACAAAAGTGGATGGTACATGCTCATCCCCATTTACGGGCTCATCCTTGCGATCACGCAGGGCGATCAGTCGGAAAACAAATACGGCCCCGACCCCTACAATCCAGACCCTTCCTTCGATTTCGAACGCAATCCGGCCAAATAAGCCAACCCCGCAACTTTACCGGAAGCCCCGCCGCCGCGGGGCTTTTTTTATTCCCGCCGGGCATCCCTCCCCCAAAATATAGCCATAACATCTCCCATCCCCCACCGCCGAAATTCCGTATTTTCATCCCGGAATTATGAAGATCCTCATCATCGAAGACGAAAAAGCCCTCGGCCAAAGCATCTCCGACTACCTCCAGGCGGAAGCGTACACCTGTGAGCTGGTCGCCGATAAACACTCCGCCCTGCAGCGCATCGAATCCTTCGACTACGACTGCATCCTCCTCGATATTTCCCTGCCAGACGGAAACGGCCTCCAGGTGCTCAAAGCCCTCCGCGAAAACAACAAGACAGACGGCGTCATCATCATTTCCGCGCGCGACGGCATCGAAGACCGCATCCACGGCCTCCAGCTCGGGGCAGACGATTACCTCGTCAAACCATTCCACCTCTCCGAACTGAGCGCCCGCATCGCCGCCGTCATCCGCCGCAGGCGCTTCTCCGGCTCTTCCATACTCGAAGCCGCCGGCCTCACCGTAGATACCGCCGCACGGACGGTCCGCGTTGGGAATCAACCCGCAGACCTCACCCGCTCGGAATACGACCTGCTCCTCTACCTGCTCACCAACCGCAACCGCGTAGTGTCCAAACACGCGATAGCAGAGCATTTGTCGGGTGATGGGGAAGGACTGTTCGATAATTACGATTTCATCTACGCCCATATGAAAAACCTCAAGAAGAAACTCATCCAGGCCGGGTGGACCGATCATATCAAAGCGGTTTATGGCATGGGGTACAAACTCGAAACGCCCTGACACGTTAAAAAGTTTCACCGATGAAGTTGCTCAACAAAACCCTCCAATATTATTTCTGGCTGTCGATCGTGCTCCTCATGGTCGCGATCCCGGTCTTTTATTACGTGCTGCAACGCATCGTGCTATCTAACATCGACGCCAGTCTCGTTGCCACCAAAACGCAGCTCATCCCGCGGCTCCGCGTCATGGAAATTGAGCCGGAAGCGCTGCAACCCCAGCTGGACGATGGCGTTACGCTCGAAAAAGCGCCCCGCCGGCCCGAAAGCGATTCGCTCTACACGTCCGATAAATACCGGCTGCTCACGTCTTACCTCGTCATCAACCAGGAAACGTACCGGCTGCAGATCAAATCGTCGCTGGCAGACCATCAACGGCTGATCGGGAGTATCATCGTCTTACAATCCGTACTGCTGATATTGCTGTTGTCGGGATTGTTGCTCATCAATCAATCGCTGGCGAAGCGCATCTGGAAGCCCTTTTACCAGACGCTTCGCAAGTTGCGGGCGTATAAGGTCGACGATCCGGCGCCGCTGCAACTGGCGCCATCGGGCATCAGCGAGTTCGGGGAACTGAATTCGGCGGTGGAGCAGCTGGCGGAAAGAAGCCGCCAGTCCTATCTTTCCCAGAAAGAATTCGCGGAAAACGCGTCCCACGAATTGCGGACGCCGCTGGCGGTTTTCCAGGGAAAGCTGGAAATGCTCATGCAAACCACACCGCTGTCCGAAGAGCAGGCCGCGCTCATCAGCGAACTGGCGGACGCCAGCCACCGGATGACGCGGCTGAACAAGGGGCTCCTCCTGCTCACGCGCATCCAGAACGGGCAATTCCCCGACACGGCAGCCGTGCTGGTCCGCGAAACGGCGCGGCATCTGCTCGCGCAATACGAGCCGCAGATCGCACAGAAAGGGCTGCAGGTGGAAGAAGACTGGCTCGATGAATTGCCGGTGAACATGAGCCCCAACCTCCTGGAAGTGCTGCTGGGCAACCTGCTGTCTAACGCCATCCGGCACAATCTGCCCGGCGGGAAGATCGTGGTGAAGGGCGCCAACGGCATGCTGACCGTCAGCAACACCGGCCAGGCGTACCCGCTGCAGGAAGACCGCATCTATCAGCGTTTTGCCAAGAACAGCAAGGATGCGGAGTCTTTGGGCCTGGGCCTGGAGATCGTCCGCAAGATCTGCGATCTCTACGGTTTCGAAGTGAAATACAGCTGGGAGAAAGGCATGCACAACTTCCAGGTGATAATGAAAAGTTAAAATCGTTCCCCGCTTCCCCGATATTCAGAAAGTATTCAGAATGCCACGGCAGTTTTACACCATAAAACTCTGGATACTATGATCAATAAGAAACTCATTGCAGGCCTCCTCATCGGTGGGGCCGTGGTAGCCGGCGGATTCGTCCTCAGCGGCAAATCCGGCAGAATTTCGGACGGTATCGGCTTCGGAAACCCTCAACCCCTCATTCAAACAGCATATACAGGCCCGGCTTCGGCCCAGCCTACTGATTTTGAAAAGGCGGCAGGGAACGCGGTGCCCTCCGTCGTGCATATCCGCACGGTCGTGAAAAGCAGGCAGGTAGCCCAGCAAGATCCGTTCGAAGGGATGGATGACGACATTTTCCGCCGGTTCTTCGGCGAAGGCGGCGGCCGCCGGCAATTCAGCACCCCCGAACAGCGGGCTTCCGGATCGGGCGTGATCATCAGCGAAGATGGTTACATCGTCACCAATAACCACGTGGTGAACGGCGCCTCCGAGATTGCGGTTACATTGACCGACCGTAAAAACTACAAGGCAACGGTAATCGGTTCCGATCCCAATACCGACCTGGCCCTCATCAAGATCGACGCGAAAGGCCTGCCCGCCATACCGGTCGGCAACTCTGACGACGTGCGACTGGGCCAATGGGTGCTGGCCATCGGCTATCCCCTCAACCTCGACGTTACCGTAACGCAGGGCATCATCTCCGCCAAATCGCGCAGCATCGGCATCAACCGCCAGGGTTCCGCCCCGGTGGAAGCCTTCCTGCAAACGGATGCGGCCGTGAACCCCGGCAGCAGCGGCGGCGCGCTCGTGAACACGAACGGGGAACTGGTGGGCATCAACTCCGCCATCGCTTCGCCCACGGGATCTTACGCGGGATACGCATATTCCATCCCGTCTAACCTCATGAAAAAAGTGATCAACGACATCAAACAGTTCGGTAGCGTGCAGCGCGGTTACCTGGGCATCTCCATGGCGCCCGAGAACCTCGACGATGCACAGAAGAAAGAGCTCGGCATTACCGCCAGCAATACAGACGGTGTGTACGTGATGGATACCGATCCTTCCGGCGCAGCGGCAGCGGCCGGTGTGAAGAAGGGGGACGTGATCACGAAGGTGAACGGCGCGGCGGTGAATTCCGGTTCGGAACTGTCTGAACAGATCGCAAGGCTCAAGCCCGGCGATAAAGTGGCGATCACACTGCAACGTAATGGCAGTGAACAGCAATTAAGTGCAACATTGAAAGGTAAGCTCGGCAATATGGCCGCAGGCAATGGTGCTTCGGTAAGCGCACTGGGGGCTGATTTTGCAGCCCTCTCACGCCAGGATGCAGCCAGGTTGGGCATTGCAGGCGGCGTGCAAGTGAAATCCATCGAAGAAGGCGGCCTGCTCGACCAGCAAACGAACATGAAGGAAGGATTTGTAATTACCCGGGTGGGCGGCATCGCCGTGCGCACGGTAGACGAGCTGAAAGCGGCCCTGGCGCGTCAGAACGGCAATTACCAGATCGAGGGTACGTATCCCGGCAGTGGAAAAGCTTATTATTACGGCATCAACGAAAACTAGGAAGGAATTGTAACCAGGGGGTCCGTTTTCCGGGCCCGTGCCCGGGGAACATATATGGCTTCTTCATCTCGCATGAAGAAGCCTTTTTTATTTACTGATCGCGGAAAATGCCCTCTATGACGTCTTTCAGCTCTTTGGGCTGCAAGGGCTTCTTGAGCAGGCGGATCACCATCGGGTTGGCGTTGGTGCGGGAAATATCGCCGAAGTCGAGGGAAGAGGAAACCATAATGATGTAACACTGGTTCTTGATCTTCTGCGGATAGGAGTCGAAGGAACGGAGGAATTCGAACCCGTCCATTTCCGGCATCTGGATATCGAGGAGGATGACGGTGGGCGGGATGTGGGGGAGGGTAATGTTGCTGGACAGGAATTCCAGCGCTTTGTTGGCGTTGCTGAAGGAAAGGATCGTCCGGCTGATCTGCTGAATGGATATGAGCCTTTCATGCAGGAGCAGATCGATATCGTTATCGTCGATTAATATTACGCGGAGATCAGGTATCGAATTCATTTCTGTTCGGAATGGTAATTTCAAATTGCGTGCCTTCTCCGTAACGGGAATCTACGCCGATGGTGCCCCCGATCTTGTTGAGGGCTTCTTTTACAATATACAGGCCAATACCGCTTCCGGGTTTGTTGTTGTTCTTGGAGCGGAAGAACATTTTGAAAATGTTGCTCAGGTGCTCGCTGAGTATCCCGATCCCGTTATCTTCTATCCTGATCGTGGCTTTATGCGGCTCTACCTTCACCGAAAGGTTCACCTGCGGGGAGGTCTCGTCCGGCTTCTGATATTTAACGGCATTGCTGATCAGATTGTTCAGGATAACGCTGATCCGGAAGAAATCGCCCTTGAAAGGCACCGGCTGGTCCACATTCACATTGAAACCGATGTTGGTATTCTGATGCTTGAACGTGTCGATGCTTTCGTTCAGCAGGGTTACAAAATCGATTTTCTCATACTCCAGGTCCAGCCGCGAATTCCGGTAATATTCGATGATCTTCTGGATGAAACTGTCCAGCCGCGTGATGCATACTTCGATCATCCCCATATACCCCTGCGGGTCGGTCATCGTGTTATCGAGCCGGCTGAGGTTGATGATGCCCTGCACGCTCATGAGCGGTGCGCGGAGGTCGTGCGAGGTGGAATAGATGAACCGGTTCAGTTCGTCGTTCGTCTTTTCCAGTTCCGCCACTTTTTCCTTCAGCTGCTTGCGGGCGGAATAGATTTCGTATGCATTGTTGATGGTTTTGAACAGCTCGTGCTCGTCCCAGGGTTTTTTGATGTAGGAGAAGATGTGCCCCTTGTTGATGGCGTCGATGATATCTTCCACGTCGGTATAACCGGTCAGGAGGATGCGGATGGGGTCTGGCAGCAAATCCTTGATCTCGTTGAAGAATTCCACACCGGTGGTAGTGGGCATCTTCTGGTCTGCTATGATGATGTGAACTTCGATTCCTTTCAGTACCTGCATGCCTTCGGCGGCAGAACTGGCGGTATATATCTCGTAAGTTCTGCGGAAATTCGCGCGGAATGCATTAAGGTTATGTACTTCATCGTCGATGTACAAGATCCTGATACGGTTATTTTTCATGTAGGGTTCTTTCTGCTTTTATTTACGCATGACTCTGAGCGATAGGCACATTCTGGGGTAAATATATGATAAATTCCGCTCCGTTTCCGGGTTCGGAATTTACCACGATCCTTCCGTGGTGCTTCTCGATGATGCTAAATACGATGGATAGCCCGAGGCCCGTGCCTTCACCGACGTCTTTGGTCGTGAAGAACGGCTCGAAAATCTTTTCCTTTACCTTGTCAGACATGCCGATGCCGCTGTCTTTGATACTGATGCTCACCATCTTGTCGGCTTCCAGCCGCGTTTTGATCGTGAGCCGCTCGTCTCCCTGGTCCGGCTTCATCTTGATGGCGTTCAGCGCATTGTTGATGATATTGAGGAACACCTGGTTGAGCTTGCCGGCGAAGCATTCGATTTTCGGCAGTTCGCCGTAATCGTAATGTACCGTCACGTTCTTGGGGATATTGTTGCGGAGCAATACCATGGTGGAGTTGAGGCCTTCATGGATGTCTACCGATTTGAGGTCGCTTTCATCGAGGCGGCTGAACGTCCGGAGGCCTTTCACGATCTCTGCGGTACGGTTGGCGCCGTCTTCGATCCCTTTGATGAGGGTGTCTATCTCCTCATGCAAATACCCGATATCGATCTGCTGCTTGAACCGTTCGATCTCCGCCAGTTGCCCGGCCACGTCGTCTCCCGGCCGGATGGTGTCGTATTTTCGCAGCAGGGTGCGGATGTCCTCGAAATCGAGCTTCAGCGGCTTGATGTTGGACGTTACGAAGTTGATGGGATTGTTGATTTCGTGGGCGATGCCGGCGGTGAGCTGACCGAGCGAGGCCATTTTCTCCGATTCCACCAGCTGCGTCTGGGCGCTTTTCAGGTTGGTGAGCGCCTTGTTCAGTTCGCCGTTGGAAGTTTGCAGCGCCTCGGTGCGTTCGGCCACTTTCGCTTCCAATATCACGTTCTGTTCGCGCACCAGCTGCTCGTTTTCCTGGGAAATACGGAGCGCCACCGCCTGGGATTCCTCCTTCTCCTTCCGGTAAATATTGATCTTGTTGGCCAGCGCGAAGGAAAGCAGGGTTACCTCCGCCGCAGAGCCCACCTGCAGGGCGTAATACGTGAAGTCGTTATACGGCAGGATATTGAAATTCCGCAACACGAAAATACACACGCTCGCCAGGAATATCCCCCAGGCCACGAGGAAGTAAGCCGCCGGCCCGTATCCTTTCCGCCATACCTTGAAGCCCACGAAGATCGCCAGCAACGAAGCCGTCATGGCGATGATCTGCGTCATCATGTTGGCCACGAAGTGATTGTCCATCAACGTGGGAACGAGCGCCAGCGAATAGGCGACCACCACGCCGGTGAGGAGTTTATGCCCCAGTTTGTACTTTTCACGGGTATGCAGGAACGACTGTATGAACAGCGCCGCTGTGATCCCGTTGAAGACCGGGATGAGCAGCGTGTCGTGCATGGCCAGCCATGGACTGTTCGGCCACAGGAACCGGAATGTATACCCTTGCTGCGAGGCCTGCGTGAGGCCCACGCAGATGATATAGCTCACGTAAATGAGGTAACTGTTGTCGCGCACCGTGAGCCAGATGAAGAAGTTGTATAGCGCCATCACGAGGATGATGCCGGCGTACAGCCCGAAGATGAAGTTACGCTCGGTGTTCTTGGCGAAGAGCGTCGACTCCGCGCCGAGGTACATGGGCAGCTGGGCCTGTTCGCCCGCGCGGATCTTCAGGAAATATTCACGGGTCTGCCCCTGCTGGATATCGAGGGGGAAGATGTAGTTCTGATGGTTGATGGGGCGTATCTTAAAAGGCTGGTACTGGCCGAGTTCGGTCACTTTGTACCCTCCGTCCGGGAGCACTTCGTACAGCGAGATCTCGTCGATCGTGGGGTATTCCACTTCGAGGAGGAGCCGGGTGATGGTCGTGGCGTTGGTGACGTGGATGCGGGCCCAGCTGGTGAAGGGCGTGATCTGGAGATTGGGGACCCTGCTGCCGGAGTGCCGGAATTCCTGCTTGCGCACCTGGTCGATGGTAAGCTCGTTGGAACTGTCGATATAAAGGTCCAGGTATTCGCCTACCTGCAAAAGCTGGGCGCTGTCGCGGAATACGACGGGCGTCTGTGCGCGGGTCGTCAATTGGGCAGCAAGGGTAAGCAGGATCAGGGCGAATAAACGTATAGACATTTTAGTTCACGATTGTTATATAGTCAGGCGGCAAATTCCGCAGCAAACATACTGATTTTAAGGAACCATTTGTGGGAGGCCCAACATGTAATTGACTTCGAAGGTCCCTTTGGGCCCTGTTTCGGTGCGCACCTGGTTGGGATTGCTCCGCAGATCGGCGATGAGCGCCTGCTCCGAGGGATCGGCGCTGGCCAGCTCGTGGTTGTCGCGGATGATCATCGCCGTTGCCACCAGATCGTCTTTCGGGTAATAAAACACCCCTTCGTTCCCCAGCGACGTGTCGATGACCGCGCCTACGCGCTTGGCGCCCCTCACCGTTACCGGTGCGCAAAGTACGTGTACGTTGCCCACGGGCAGCTGCGTGGTGAGCGCGACGCAAACCCTGCTGAGGATGAGGCTCCCGATGCCCATGCCCGCCACCTCCTTGGAGTTCCACAGCCCGCAGATCTCCGCGCTGCCGGGCACCACGTCCGTATACACTTTCGGATCGTACTTGCCCACCGCCATTTCGATGGGGAGGGGGAGTACGCCGTCCGCAATCTGGACCCGGGCGCCACCGTAGGTTTTGGTGCCTGTTTCGTCTTCCACGATCACCACCACCGTATTGCGGTGGCTGATCCAGTCCACATTGCCGGATGTGATCTTGTGAATGCCGAAGTAAATCTGCAACAGCTTACTATGGCCTTCGTAAAATCGCATGGCTGCTTCCGGGTCGTCTGGTGCGAAAAATGCCCTAACGTTGATCGGTGCGCTCATTGATTGCTTCGTTTAGTTAATTTGGGCGTTATTGAATGAGTTGATCGAAATCCACATAATATCTGCCGGAGCTTTTCAGCTGGTCCAGCAATATCCTCCGGCAGGTGTCCGTCACCAACGCCCCGCCCAGCATAACGGAGGAGGCCAGTTGCGGCCAGGTGGTGATGGTTTTGCCGATCTCTCCCAGCGAATATTTCATGCGGGGGCTCATGTCTGCCATACCCGCCATCGGCCCCAGGATGGGAATCTTTTCCTCGTTGCTCAAATGTTTCAACATGCCCAGGTCTTCGATAGGAGGGATGAGCCCGTGCAACAGGGGATATTCCGGGTCGAGGTCGAACCGCTCGATGTCCAGCATTCCGCGGTCGTTGGTATCCATTACCACGGGTATGCGGTGTTTGCGGGCCTTCTGGCGACTGAGGATCTTCACGTCCACCCCGTCGCATTCCTCCACCAGGATGTCCAGCTTGCCGCCGCCGGTGAGAAAATCGTCCAGGTTCGCTTCCGTAGCCCCGTCCAGGTACACTTTCACCTGGATATAAGGGTCCATTTCCACGATCTCCCGCGCCGCCACGATCACTTTGGGCATCCCCAGGTTGTCGACGGTCGTGCGCAGGCGGTTCATGTTCGTCAGTTCCACATCGTCGAAATCCGCCAGCCGCAATTCCCCGCAAATCCGCTCCATGGCCAGTGTGAGGGCGATGGTCTGGCCTACGGAAAGACCGATGACGCCAATTTTCTTCTCCTGCAGCACATCTCTTTCCGCCGCCGTGATCTTGTGCATGTTCCGCGAAGTGCGGAGCGCGATGAATTCTTCTTTTCCCAGCAGGTGCACCAACTTGGCCGTCCACGGGTAAAATACCCAAACGCCGTACTGGTCTTGCGGAACGCCGTTCAGGTGCGCTTCCACGGCCGCAACCGTTTCCGCTTCCGACAGCCGGCGCGTCGGGTGCTGGACTTTCACCAGTTCCCGGAGCTGACCGGCCAGCTCATCATATACCCTTATATGCGGTTGCGCCTGCAGCAATTGCTGCAGTGCTGCCTGATCTGCAGCCCGGTCCGGGTAGAAAAATACCGGGGTGTAGGTGATAGGCGCCGATTGTGTCTCTTGTATGCGTTCCTTTAGTGTCATACTGCCGCTACGCTCGATTTTCTTTTTATGATTTATTGCCTGTGCTCTGATACTTATATCCAAAAATCAAATTCCGCCCGGCTTCGTTTCGGCTGCCGGCCGGTTTAATTTATTGCATTCAACCGTTTGCATAACCCCAACGGCCGGGAATCCTGTGTCACCTTTTCCTTTTTCAGGAAACAGGGGTATTAACTAATGAACTTGAATGGAAAAGAATGGCGCTTGATTTGACTTTTAAGGGGAGATGGACGATGCCCGGATTTCGCCGGATTTGGCAGTCAGGCTCGCCTGCGGCATACCTTTCGTACCGTCGGGGACTGATCCTGGCTCCAGGGATAAATGGCTTCATCTTTTCAAAATGATTAAGTACACTACAGCTTACACATGAATATAAAAGTAAAATAGCAATTAATTTCAAATTAAACGAGAAACGAAGGCTTTATTTTGCAGTAACCTTAAAATAATGGCCTCCTTAGCCGCAAATTAATAAAACGCCCGTCATTGGTGTAATATTTGCATGGTTTTACGGTGGAAATAATAGATTTGTAATAATAATATGTTCAGTATGAATAAGAGAGAATTCATAAAACTGGCCGGACTGGCCGGCGTGGCTGCGATAGCCAATCCGTCCGGGCTTTTCGCCGCAGGGGAGCAGAATAAAGACCTCCTCGCCGCCAAAGCCCCGTTCGAACTGCCGCCCCTTCCGTATGCCGCCGGCGCGCTGGAGCCGAATATCGACCAGCTCACCATGGAAATCCATCACGGGAAACACCACGCCGCTTATGTGAAAAATCTGAACGATGCCCTGAAGTCGAGCCCCCTCGCCTCCAAATCCCTCGGTCAGATCCTGTCCGCCGTTACCGCGGCATCGCCTGCCATTCGTAACAACGGCGGCGGCCATTACAATCACTCCCTTTTCTGGAGCCTGCTGTCGCCCACCAAAACGGAACCCTCCGCTAAACTGAAATCCGCTATCACCGCGGCTTTCGGGTCAGACGAGGCCTTCCGCCAGCAATTCGGCGACGCCGCCAAAGGCGTGTTCGGCTCCGGATGGGCCTGGCTTATCGTGAAGAAAGGCGGGCAACTCGCCATCACTTCCACCCCCAACCAGGACAATCCGCTCATGACCCACCTCGCCAAAGAACCCGGAACGCCCATTCTGGGCCTCGACGTCTGGGAACACGCCTATTACCTCAAACACCAGAACAAGCGCCCCGACTATATCGCGGCCTTCTGGAACGTGGTAAACTGGGAAAAAGTGAGCGCGCTCTACGAAGAAGCACTGAAGAAATAAGGCCCCCGGCCCAACATATGCCCGCGACCGTTGCCCCGCGCAGCGGTCGCTTTTTTTATGGCCGTCCGCCGGCAATTGCAGGTAGTTTCCCGGCCTGGCGCCCCAACATAAGAAAAAAGCCCGCACCTTAAAAATGGTACAGGCCCTTCATTACTTTACTTGTAAAAGATCACTTTTTCGTTTCGACAGCCGTGCCCTGCGGCGCCAATCGCACCTTATCCCCGAAACTCACCGCCGCCAGTGTAATCAGCAACATCCCGCCGAAAAGCAGCAGCATCAACCCTTCCTGCGCCCGCTTCTTCGCCACCATCGCTGTTCCCACGGCCGTGAAGATCATATACAAAATGCCATACGCCATCTCCGCGATATGCCAATCCGCATCCGGCCGGAAACAGGTCGGCAGCAGCTCGGGGTGATATTTGCCCGCCAGCGGCAGCAACGCCAGCATCAACCCTCCGCCGATGCCCAAAATGCCCAGCAGCGCAAGGTTCCACGGCCGCAGCCGGAGCCGCCCCTCCACCACACGGTGCACCTGCACCGCCGCCAGGTACGCCAATGGCAAATGCAGCAACGACGCACTTTCCAGCGGTGCGCGCATCACGGAAAGCACCAGCAGTCCCGTCCAGAACAACGCCCACATCCACCACGACATATCCCTGTTTTCCGCCGGCTGCGCCAGGTAAATAGACCGCGTGCGAGCGGTCTGCAACCAGGTCAGCGCAAACACCAGCACCGGGAAACAGGCCACCATGGCCAGCCAGTGCAGCGAAAACGAATGGCCGGCCGACGAATACGGCTGGATGCGAAGCCCCGTCAGCCCGCCGCGCCAGCCCAGCCAGGCATAGTACCAGCCTGCAGTCACCGCTGCAATCATGACGATAAATAACAGCTGTGGCCATTTCAAACCGGTATGGAACCGCTTCCAGGTCCAGTAGACCAGCCCCGTCAACGCCCAGATGACAGGCGCCACGAGCCCGGCAGACAAGGTCGCGATCCCCAAACCCACGCCCGACAAAGCCGCCGCGCGCCAGGGCGACGTGCTCCACGACAGGCGGTAAGCCAGGTAAATAGAAAGAAAAAGGAAATAATTGCCCCAGATCATCGGCGCATCGCTCCTGAACAACAGTTGCGGCAGCCAGGAACCCACCAGCACCAGGGCCCACCACATCCCGAAACGCTCATCGTCGCGCCGCTTCCCGAGCTGGAAACAGGTGAGCACGGTCAAAATGCCCGCCAGCGCATTGGGAACGCGCGCAGCAAAAGGACCTTGGCCGAAAACCGCTTCCGCAGCGGATTGTAGCCATCCGTACAGCGGTGCGTCCGCTCCAGGCACAAGGCCCGTCCGGAATAAAACAGGAAAAGGAAGGAACAGCAGTGCTGCCGCCAGAACTGTCAGGATTTGCTTCATCAGTGGATATGGTTTGCCGGTCTCTCGGGCCGTTCAACGGTAATAACGCCATTTTCCCCGCCGGTAGTGCCCCGGCCGGAAAAAGCTGTTACCGCATCAACCGTGCCGCAAACTCAGGCGGGCTGTTTTTTGAAGCGTTTTTGCCATTCCTTTTTCACGCGCTGGAAGAAGCGGTAGTAGAATTCCTTGTTGAAAAGCTGGCTGTCGTTCATGGCCTTGTACACCAGGAAAGCCGAAATGGGCAACAATACGATATTGGCGAGCCACATGCCGCTCCAGGAAGCCATAACTTCCCTTCTGGCCATTTTTTCGCCGGTCATGAAGAAGATGTTGAAGATGACGAAGAAGATCACCGCAAACACGAGCGGCGTTCCCAGCCCGCCTTTCCGGATGATGGACCCCAGCGGCGCACCGATGAGGAAAAGCACCACGCAGGCCGCGGCCAGTGAGAATTTGCGCTGCCATTCCACCTTGAAAAGCGATATTTTTTCCTTATTGTCGACGTAATCTTTGGAAGAAGTGGAAAGGCTCGACTCCGATTCCCGGAGGTTCGATTCCACCCGCTCGATCACGTACCTGCGGCTGGCTTCAGGGATCGAATTGAAAAAAGTGTCCGTAGCCAAAGGCTTCACATTGGCCGCCCAGCCCGTGTCTTTCCACTTGTAGAACGGATACCGGGTGGTCACATAGGCGTTGACGGTGCGGACGATGGAAGAATCGATACGGCGGAGCGAATCGATACCGTAATCCAGCTGGCGGACGTTCAGCATCTGCTGGTTGCTGGCGAAAAGGTCCATCGGCAGGCGGTCGAACGCGAACGTCTGGAGGTCGAACGGTTTGATGTATTTCCTGAACCCGAGCCGGATCAACTCATTGCCTTGCTGGGCGCGGGTGTTGCCGCGTTCTTCATATCGCCAGCCGTTATAGAGCGTAAAAAGGAGGAAGCGTTTATCGGCCGACAGTTCCATGGTGCCTTTTTCGGCGAGGATGATGCGCGGGTTTTTATCGCCCAGGGAGTTTTCGTAGATCATCACCTGGTGGATGGTCTTGTTATCCGCTTCTTTCTTCGCTACTTTGATGGTGTATCCAGGTATATCGCCGTAAAACACGCCCTGTTTGATGTTGAAGGCGGGCTTGGAATTGGTGATATCGTAGAGGAGCGATTTGGCGCGGAGGTTGGCGATGGGGATGATGTAGTTGGCGAAAAGGAAAGCGCCGATGCCGATGCCGATGGAAAGGATGAGCAGGGGGCGGATGAAACGGAGCAGGGAAATGCCCGCCGATTTGATGGCCACGAGCTCGAAGCTTTCGCCGAGGTTGCCGAAGGTCATGATGGAAGAAAGGAGCACGGCCAGCGGAAGCGCAAGCGGAACGAGGCTGGCACTGGTATAGATGAGCAGCTCCATGATCACCGGCGTGTCCAGCCCTTTGCCCACGAGATCGTCGATATACTTCCAGACGAACTGCATGATAAGCACGAACAGCGTCACGAAAAACGTGGCGATGAATGGGCCCACGAAGGTTTTGATGATCAGTTTATCGAGTTTCTTCACGAATCGGCGAATGAAAAATAAAACGGTAAAATGTAAAAAGGCCTGGTTTTCAGCTTATTTTTGAAAAGCGGCCGCACAAAGTTAATACGAATCCCGACAGGAGGAACAGCGGCCCGCCCAAAAATTGGTTAATATTTTCGGCATGGAAGACTACAGGCTTACGGAAAGCGAAATGGCACTGGCGGCAGACGCGGAGATCATCCTCACGAAAAACCGGGTGATCGAAAAGGTATATGCGATGTTTGGATCGCTGCAATCGGCCATGGAGGCGGATAAGACGATCGGGGGATGGGAGCTTGAGGGGGCGCAGCCGCCGAAGATCTCGCGGGGGGAACAGTACCTGGGCCTGCCGTACGTCATGCTCGACTATCCCCGTGCTTTCTCGCGGAACAGCATATTCGCCTGCCGGACGTTTTTCTGGTGGGGGCGCTATTTCAGCCTCACGCTGCACCTGGCGGGGGAGGAGCTGGAGCGCCGGCGCGGGGCGCTAACGGGCATGCACGAACGGCTCGCATCCGCAGGATGGTACGTTTGTGTGAACGACGATCCCTGGCAGCATCATTTCGGGGAAGACAACTATCGCGCGGCTTCCACGCTCACGGAGGAGCATTGGAAAGGCATCCTGCAACAGCCCTTCGTTAAAATAGCAAAACAGTGTAAGTTGACAGATTGGGAAAATATCCTGCCCGTTGCGGCGGTAGAATATGCATCGCTGCTGGGCTGGTTGGGAGGTTCCTCAGATAGTTAGTTGCCGATACGGTGGAAAAGGTCCTTGATCTGGTAATCCCAGAGCTGGCTTTGGTCCGCCACTTCTTTCTTCTCTGCGAAATCCTTGATTACCAGGATTGTCATGTTCGTTACTTCGGAGATCCGAATCCTGAATTCGAAATACTCGTTTTTGGGAGCATGTGTCCAATGTAAGCGGATAAACTCGTCTTCTTCCTGTTCCAGCACTTCTGCTTCCTCTGCGGAACCATTCCAGGAAAACGAAAAAACATTATCCCGGAAATCCACTTTGTCGGCAAACCACTCCTGCAAACCAGCAGGGGTCGACAAAAATTCATAAAGAATACTTGGGGAGCACCGCACCGGATATTCTAACTCATATTGCACTTTCTTTGACATCGCACTGTATTATTATAGAAATCAAAATCATCTGCCTGCAATTATAGAAAATTATTTATTCTATCAAAATAAATTTTGAAAAACATTTTCCCGCCTAAAGCGCTCATTTTCACGATTTATAACAAAATGGAATATAAAAATATTTAATTATGTATTTTGCGATTGAAGAAACGGTTAAACCAACCCCGTTTTCCACACCCCGGCAATCATAGGTGAATCCAGCATCAGTGCCGGTTAATGCGGCATAACACGAACGGATTATCACCAACAATCGATTTTGCTTGAAAAGGATTCAATGGTTAGTAATTTTTTTTGGGTCGTATCTAAAAAAAGTTATTTTTGTTGGGCATTCTTCTAAATTAACTTATTAATAACCTGTAACTGTTCCCGTGCTATGTCAATGCGCCAACTAAAAATCACGAAGTCCATCACGAATCGTGAGTCCCAGTCGCTAGAAAAGTATTTGCAGGAGATCGGCAAAGTGGATCTCATCACGCCGGAAGAAGAAGTGAACCTGGCGATCCGCATCAAGCAGGGCGACCAGCGCGCGTTGGAAAAGCTCACCAAAGCCAACCTCCGCTTCGTGGTGTCTGTAGCCAAACAGTACCAGAACCAGGGCCTTTCCCTTTCAGACCTTATCAACGAAGGCAACCTCGGCCTCATCAAAGCCGCACAGCGCTTCGATGAAACCCGCGGTTTCAAATTCATATCATACGCCGTTTGGTGGATCCGTCAATCCATCCTCCAGGCCCTCGCAGAGCAGTCGCGCATCGTGCGCCTCCCGCTCAATAAAGTAGGCCTTTCCAACAAAATCAGCAAAGCCTACTCCCAGCTCGAACAGGAATTCGAACGCGAGCCCTCGCCCGACGAGCTCGCCACCATCCTCGAAATCAACACCGAAGAAGTGGAAGCCACCCTCGGCGTTGCCGCCCGCCACGTGTCTATGGACGCTCCGTTCATCGACGGTGAAGACAATTCCCTGCTCGACGTGCTCGAGAATCCCAATGCCGTCAGCGCAGACGAGGAGCTCGATCACCACGATTCCCTCCGCCGCGAGATCGAACGCTCCCTTTCCACCCTCACCGACCGCCAGAAAGACGTGATCATGCTCTATTTCGGCATCGGCGTGGAACATCCCATGAGCCTCGAAGACATCGGCGAAAAATTCGGTCTCACACGCGAACGCGTACGTCAGATAAAAGACAAGGCCATCACCAAACTCCGCACCACCTCAAGAAGCAAACTGCTGCGGAATTATCTCGGTGGCTGATTTTTTTCCCGCGAACGCAACAAAAACTTATTTTTGCAGTCCAAATGGTGAATATTCGAAATATTCACCATTTTGCATTTTTAAAGATCATACCAGCTTACCAATATGTTTGAATCATTATCAGAGCGGCTCGAGTCGGCCTTTAAACAACTAAAGGGCGAAGGTCGTATCTCGGAAATCAATATCGCCACTACCGTGAAAGAGATACGCCGCGCCCTGGTGGACGCGGACGTGAACTACAAGATCGCCAAAGACTTTACCGATAAAGTAAAAGACAAAGCCCTCGGCGAAAAGGTGATCACCGCCATTTCTCCCGGCCAGCTCATGGTGAAGATCGTGAAAGACGAACTGGTGGAACTGATGGGCAACACCGAAGTGGAACTGGAGCTCAAAGCCAATCCCACCGTGATCCTCATCGCCGGCCTGCAAGGTTCCGGTAAAACCACTTTCTCCGGTAAACTGGCCAATTTCCTCAAATCCAAAAAGAACAAAAAGCCCCTGCTCGTTGCAGCGGACATATACCGCCCCGCGGCGATCGACCAGCTGCAGGTACTCGGCGGCCAGATCGGGGTGGAAGTGTATAGCGAGCCCGAAAATAAAAATGCCGTTCAGATCGCGGAAAACGCCATCAAACAGGCGAAAGCCAACGGCAACAACGTCGTGATCATCGATACCGCCGGCCGCCTGGCGGTCGACGAAGTGATGATGACCGAAGTGAGCAACGTGAAAAAGGCCGTCCAGCCCCAGGAAATCCTCTTCGTGGTGGATTCCATGACCGGCCAGGATGCGGTGAACACTGCCAAGGCCTTCAACGAAAAGCTCGATTTCTCCGGTATCGTGCTCACCAAGCTCGATGGCGACACCCGCGGCGGTGCGGCCCTCACCATCACCTACACGGTGCAGAAACCGATCAAGTTCGTGTCTATGGGCGAAAAGCTCGACACGCTCGACGTTTTCTACCCCGAACGTATGGCGCAGCGTATCCTCGGCATGGGCGACATCACCACCCTCGTGGAGCGCGCACAGGCCCAGTTCAACGAAGAACAGGCCAAAAAGCTCGAGAAGAAGATCCGCCAGAACCAGTTCGATTTCGACGACTTCAAGGAACAACTGCAGCAGATCAAGAAAATGGGCTCCATCAAGGATTTGCTCGGGATGATCCCCGGCGTAGGCAAAGCCGTGAAAGACCTCGATATCAGCGACGATGCGTTCAAGGGCATTGAGGCCATGATCAACTCCATGACGCCCGCGGAGCGCGCCAATCCCGATCTCATCGACGGAAGCCGCCGCCGCCGCATCGCCAGGGGCGCAGGGAAGGAAATCGCCGACGTCAACCAGTTCATGAAGCAATTTGAACAAATGCGTCAGATGATGAAAATGATGAATAAGATGCCTGGAGGAGCCAAAGGGCTGAAAATGAAATAAGTAAAATAGCGGCAAAAGTGAAAAGTGAACTTTTATTTTGTAAAATTCATTTTTAGCTATACATTTGCTGCCCCAATAGAAACAATTTTTTTTCACCACTCGCAAAAAATAATTCGACTTATTTATGCCAGTTAAGATCAGATTACAGAGACACGGCGCCAAGAAAAGACCTTTTTACTTTATCGTAGTGGCTGATGCCCGCGCGCCCCGTGATGGTAAATTCATTCAGAAAATCGGTACCTACAACCCGCTGACCGTACCGGCTTCTATCAACATTGACACGCAGAAAGCGCTCCGCTGGCTGCAGAAAGGTGCTCAACCCACCGACACTGTTCGTAGGATCCTGTCCTTCAAAGGCGTTCTGTACCTGAAACACCTGCTCCGTGGTGTGAAACTCGGTCTGTTCGATGAACCTACCGCTTACACCAAATTCGAGCAATGGCAGGCTGATCACGAAGAAAAAGTGACCGCCCGCCGCGAAAGCCAGAAAAGAGTAGTACGCGCTGCCACTCCGGTAGTACGTAAAGTTGAGGACGCAGCTCCGGCCGCTCCCGCCGCTGAAGAAGGCGAAGCACCGGCAGAAGCATAATCCGCTGTATAACACATTTCAAAAAGGGAAGATTTGCTCGCAAAGATTCCCTTTTTGCTTTTTTATCACACCTGTTCATGGCGAACTATTTCAATATCGGCAAACTGGCCGCCGTTCATGGCACCGACGGGGAATTCCTGCTGAAGCACAGCCTCGGCAAACGGTCTTCCCTTAAAGACGTGCCCGCTATTTTCATCGAAGAGCGGAAAAACAGTTTCCTGCCTTATTTCGTGCAGAAAGCCAAAGCCAAGGATGCGGAGCATATTTACGTCAAACTGGAAGGGATAGACAGCCGCGAGGCCGCAAGGGCCTATTTGCAGAAAGGCGTGTACCTCCAGGAAGAAGATTTCCAGGCGCAGGCTTCCGGCCAGGCGCCCCTGAGCCTCCTGGGCTTTACGGCGCAGGATGCGGAACATGGGGTGCTGGGAACGGTGGACGAGATCATCGAAATGCCGCACCAGCTGCTGGCCCGCGTCACCTATAAGGAAAAGGAAATGCTGCTGCCGCTGAACGAACAGACCATGTTGAAGGTAGACCGCAAGGGCAAGGTGCTCCATCTCGAACTGCCGGCCGGCCTGCTGGACATTTATTTAGGGTAACAGAAATAACGTTATGCGGATAGACATCATTACCGTACAGCCCGATCTGCTGGAGAGCCCGTTCTCCCACTCGATCATGAAAAGGGCGAGAACAAAGGGCCTGCTGGAGGTAAACATTCATCAATTGCGCGATTTTTCTACCCTGAAAAACAACCAGACCGACGATTACCAGTTCGGCGGCGGGGCAGGAATGGTGATGATGATCGAGCCGCTGGTGACCGCGATCGAATCGCTGCAAAAAGAAGTGACCTACGACGAGATCATCTATATGACGCCCGACGGGCAGCAATTCAACCAGAAAACGGCCAACCGGCTGTCGCTCAAAGGGAATCTGCTGATCATCTGCGGGCATTACAAGGGGATCGACGAGCGGGTGCGGGAGCATTTCGTGACGATGGAGATCTCGATCGGCGATTTCGTGCTGTCGGGCGGCGAACTGGCCGCAGCGGTGGTGGTGGACGCGATCGGGCGGCTGTTGCCCGGGGTGCTGAACGACGAAACTTCGGCCCTTTTCGACTCGTTCCAGGACAATATGCTGGCGCCGCCGGTGTATACGCGGCCGGAAGAGTTTCGGGGCTGGAAAGTGCCCGCGGTCCTCATGAGCGGGGACCACAGAAAGATAGACGAGTGGCGGCACGACGAGGCCCTGAAACGGACAAAAGCCCGCCGGCCGGACTTGTTGGACCATGATTGAATCAAATAAATTTTAAAAAACCGGGAAAAGGTGTTGGTTATTGGATATTCTTCCTTACCTTTGCCGTCCTAATAATAATTGAAAGATGAACGCGATTTCTTTTGTTCACGAGCAGTTGACTGCTAACAAGCAATTTCCGAAGTTTAAAGCCGGTGACAACGTTACCGTTAACTATAAGATCGTTGAAGGAAACAAGGAGCGTATCCAATCCTTCAAAGGTGATGTGGTAAAGATCCAGGGTACTGGTTTCACGGCTACTTTCACTGTTCGTAAGATTTCTGACGGGGTGGGTGTTGAAAGGCTCTTCCCGCTGTATTCTCCCAACATCGACGGCATTGTGCTGAACAAAGTTGGTAAGGTAAGAAGGGCTAAACTGTACTTCCTGCGCGAGCGCCAGGGTAAAGCTGCCCGTATCAAGGAAAAAAGGGTTTAGTATTTTATACAGGGAAATTAGTATGCGGGGATCCGGAAGGATTCCCGCTTTTTTTGTTGATAGACAGGCCGTTATGAAGAGATGTGAAGGAGACCTTAAAACTCGATTAAAGTGGGGGATAAGGGTTGCGAAAGCCCAAATAAACGTTATCTTTGTTAGCTGAACATTTATAAAAAACTGAGAAATGACTGCTATTTTCGTTAAATCACCTTTTTTACTTTTCCAGGAACTCGGTATGACTGAACTGATCCTCATCGCCGCAGTGGTATTGCTGCTTTTTGGCGGCAAAAAAATTCCCGAACTGATGCGCGGCCTGGGTAAAGGTATCCGTGAGTTCAAGGATGCAAAAGACAACGTGCGCCGCGAAGTGGAAGAAGGGATGCGTGAATCCGAAGTTAAAAAACAGGCTTAATCCAAGCTCCCGCGACTAAATAGCAGGTGCAGAGCCGATTTTTGCAGAGATCTACCATTGTAAGATTTAAACTGGTTTGGGTTTGACTGAATACAGCAGTATATCGTCTTTTCAGGAGGCGCTGTATGCCGGGAAAGCGAACTGCGAGGAAACGGTACGGATGTACCTTGACCGCATCGAGCAGACCCGTCATTTAAACGCATACCTGGAAGTTTTTACGGAAGACGCCCTCCGGCAGGCGCGTTCCCTGGATGAAAAGATCCGGAATGGGGAGCGGCCCGGTTTGCTGGCGGGCGTTGTCGTTGGCATCAAGGACGTTATTTGTTATAAGGGGCACGCCGTGAGTGCGGCGAGCCGGATACTGGAGGGTTTTGAGTCCCTCTACAACGCCACGGCCGTGGAAAGGCTCCTGGAAGCAGGAGCTATCATCATTGGCAGGCTCAATTGCGACGAGTTCGCGATGGGATCTACCAATGAGAATTCCGCTTACGGGCCTACGCTCAATGCGCTCGACGAGACGCGCGTGCCCGGGGGCTCCTCCGGCGGTTCGGCAGTGGCGGTACAGGCGGGTTTATGCCATGTGAGCCTCGGTTCCGATACCGGGGGCTCCGTGCGCCAGCCGGCCGATTTCTGCGGCATTGTGGGCCTCAAGCCCAGCTATGGCCGTATAAGCCGGCATGGGCTCCTGGCCTATGCTTCCTCGTTCGACCAAATTGGCATTTTTGGCTCGAATATTGCAGATGTTGCCAGAGTTTTGCAAGTCATAGCCGGTCCCGATGCCTATGATAGCACGGCCTCACAAAGTGAAGTGCCTCAATATCAATTAAGTACCGATCTGCACAATAAAAAGCGCAAATTCGCGTATCTAAGGGATGCCCTCCATCACGAGGGCCTGGACCCGGAAATGAGGGGAGGATTTGAAAGTTTCTTTGAACAGTTAAAGGCGGAAGGTCATACCGTAGAACCGGTTGATTTTGAATACCTTGATTTCGTGGTAGCGGCATATTACGTGCTTACTACCGCCGAAGCATCGAGTAACCTGAGCCGGTACGACGGGGTCAAATATGGCCACCGGACGCCGGAAAAGGGTATCGATCTGACCGATTTTTATCGAAAAAGCCGGTCTGAAGGCTTCGGGAAGGAGGTAAAAAAACGTATATTGCTGGGAACCTTCGTGCTGAGCGCCGGATATTACGACGCTTATTTCACGAAAGCGCAGCAGGTACGAAGGCTGGTGGTGGAAAAGATGCAGGCGATTTTGCAGCGTTACGATGCCATCCTGTTGCCGACAGTACCGACGACCGCGTTCAAAATCGGGGAGAAAATGGATGACCCGATCGCGATGTACCTTGCCGATATTTACACAGTGCTGGCCAACCTCACAGGGGTTCCGGCGATTTCCGTTCCTTTGACCAGGCATTCCAACGGGATGCCATATGGCCTACAGATCATAACGAGAGAATTAGACGAGCAGAACTTGTTAGAAATTGCGCAAACCATGTTGCAGATGCAACAAGTAGATACAGTTTAAAACAAACCAACGCGTATGACGAAAGTCTTTTTACTTCTATCATTGCCGGCTTTAGTGGGGAGTACCAGTGTGGTTGCCGCCAGCGTTGAGGTGAATAAGGAGATGGTGTACCCGATCCAGGATGCATCCGCCGATACCTCCGTTACCTTAAAAAAGACCGCGCACCTGCCGAAAGACACAACGGTGCACGGGGCTCCTGCCAGCGTTTCGGTAAAAAGAGCTGCCCAGGCTCTTCCGTCTGTTATCAGTACTCCGAAGGTGTACGAACAGATGAACAATAATTTCGTAAAAAATTATATCAACGATTATGCCACCCGTTATTCCCAGCACCTCGCGGTAATGGTAGAACGGTCTGCGCCATACTTCGTGATGATCGAAAAAGTATTCGTTGACCACGGCATTCCCGAGGAAATGAAATACCTCGCCGTGATCGAATCCAGCCTCCTGCACAACGCCCGCTCCCGCGTGGGCGCCGTGGGCATGTGGCAGTTCATGAGCGGTACCGCCCGCATCTTCGGGCTCAACGTCGGTAAAAAAGTGGACGAACGGAAGGATATCTATAAATCCACCGTGGCTGCCGCCAAATACCTCAATGAGCTCTATGATCAGTTCGACGACTGGTTGCTGGTAGTTGCCGCATACAATTGCGGCGCCGGCGGCGTTCAGCGCGCACAAAGGATCAGCGGCCGGAGCGATTTCTGGGGCATCCAGTATTTCCTGCCCGCAGAGTCCCGCTCCCATGTATATAAATTCATCGCCACCGGTTATATCCTCGACAGGTTCAACACCTTCTTCGGCGTCGGCAGCAATTACACGGCCAACGTGCCTTTGCCCAATGCCAGGATGAGCACCGCCGCCGAATTCAGAAAAGCGGCCCCCCTCACCGAAGAAGATATGTTCAACACCGTTGAGTTCAATATCTCCGGCAAATACCGGCTCGAAGCCATCGCCAAAAAACTTGCGATGGAAACCGACGAACTGGAAAGGCTCAACCCCGGCTTCTCACAGGCCATCGCCGGAGAATCCAACAGCTACGACCTCCGCGTTCCGAAAGAGAAAATGAAACTCTTCCAGGCCGAAAAAGAGGAGATCCTCAAAGAATCCCTCCAAATGACGCTGGACGACAAGGCCGCCACCGTTGACAGAAGCAGGTTCCCTGCACCGGTGAAAAAGCCTGAGGTGAAAGCGCCCGTTAAAAAGCCCGTCGCCAAAAAAGCACCGGCGAAAAAACGGACCACTACCCGGAAAAAATAACATCACTCCGATATTGTAAAAGCGCCATGGCAACATGGCGCTTTTTT
Source organism: Chitinophaga sp. NPDC101104 (assembly GCF_050277495.1). Lineage (NCBI taxonomy): Bacteria > Pseudomonadati > Bacteroidota > Chitinophagia > Chitinophagales > Chitinophagaceae > Chitinophaga > Chitinophaga sp. NPDC101104. Next base: position 300,184 of record NZ_JBNNSF010000003.1, read on the forward strand.
TGTGCAGCAATCGACCGCGATGAAGTAGGTTGGTTTTCTTGGTCATACTATCGCTTCGCTTGTTAACCTGGGAATCAGCAAATTGATAGCTTCGTCGATGTTCCATGGGGAGTTTGGTTTACCCAGCAATCATTTTGTCAAAAGCGGCATCATTGCTCTGGCTTGTTCTCTCCCGGCAGTCAAACTTTTCATTTCAATCCAGGAACCCTCCAATAGAAAGCTACTTACTCTTTCCATCCCCCGCGATTCAGCCCCGCAATTCTCCTGTCCAATCAGCCTTATCTGCAATCCGGTAGCCACCCGGTAACTTTCACTTTTGCCCCGCGTTTGACATGGGATATTCTCTTCATGTATAATCCAATAACGATGAATTTTTCATTGCCTCTGATCAAAACCCTACGTAGTTCCCTTTGTTGTATGCTGGGAGCGCTGCTCCTGGTCGCCTGCCAGGAAAAAGAAATAAACGGCGGCCCCCGGGAAGTCAATCCCCCCAACACCGGGAACCCCGTTACCCTGCAGGGCACCGTGCTCGATGAAGACGGCCAACCCGTTGCCGGCGCTACCGTAAAAGCCGACGGACAACAAGTCAACACCGCCCTCAACGGCTCCTTCACCCTCACCAATGTCAAAACGGGCGATGGCAACATGCTGGTGGTAGATTGCTCCAAAAACGGCTACCGTAAACAAATCCGGCGGGTACCCGGCGGTAATGGCCATCCAAAGTTGCTGATCGCCCTGCCGGTCCAGACGCAACCCATCACCTTTAACGCGGCCGCCGGCGGCAAGGCAGAACTACCCGGCGGCGCACGCGTCAACATCCCGGCAGACGCCGTGGTGCGGGCAGACGGCAGCGCATACACCGGTAATGTGCATCTGTCGGCCGCGCATATCGACCCCGCAGACCCCGAATTCAGCCTCAAAATCCCCGGGGGCGATCTGAGCGCCGTGCGCACGGATAATTCTACCGTTACCCTGTATTCCTACGGCATGCTCGACGTGGAATTGACCTCAGCAGACGGGCAGCCGCTGAAACTTAAAACCGGTAAACAGGCCCAGCTCCGTTTCCCGGTCGCGAACAGTCAACGCGCAGGCGCGCCAGCTTCCATTCCCATGTGGCATTTCGATGAAGCCAAAGGGATCTGGAAAGAGGAAGGCTCCGCCACCCTCAACGGCACGATCTACGAAGCCAGCGTGAACCATTTCTCGACATGGAACGTGGATGTACCAGCGAAAATGGCCATAGTAAAAGGAAAGGTAACGGATGCCTGCGCGAACAACGCGCCGGTAAAAGGGACGATGGTATATCTGGGTCAGACTGCTACAGTTACCGACGACGAGGGAAATTACACCGCGCGCGTGGTGGCCGGCATGGCGTTCGAGCTGAGCATCGGCGGCAGATTCAGCGATGGCAGAACTTTTTCCAGGAATGTGCCCGCCATAAATGAAGGCGCTACATCTACGCAAGACGTCAGCTTCGCCTGCGCACCTACGCTGGAAGGCCGCATCACCTTATGTTCCGCCGAAACGCAGCTCTCTCACATCCGCCTGGAGAAAGACAGTAAAGTCATCGCCATGGTATTCTCCGACGCGCAAAACCGCTTCAGGGCGTTTGCGCCGCAGGGTCAGACGGTAACCCTCACCGCATTTGGGCCCGATGGCGCCATAGCGGCAAGAACGGTGGTCATGCCGAACAGCAATACCGTTACCGACCTGGGACAAATCGAGCTGTGCGCGCCGAAGCCTGTGGCGGCCACCGAGTTCACCGTAAAGCAGGGAATCCAGGAAACACCCATTAAACTGGAAGGCGGAAGGGCGCTGGCCGTAAATTCCGAATCCACGACCGACTGCTCGATATCGGCTGGCCAGACGACCCTTTCGCTGAAATTCGGAGGCGTGGCAACCGGGGTGTACCAGCATTGCCTGGTAGTTCTGAACCTGAACGGCAAAACCTATATTTCCGATAAAATACAAATCACCGTCACGAAATACGGCGTGATGGGAGCATTGGTGGAAGGCACTTTCTCCGGCGAATTGACGCTTTCCGGGGGCACCGAAAAGGTGGAGATCAAAAACGGGAAATTCATTGTGCGGCGGATATTGGGTTAACGATCTTCGCGTTCCCTTTTCCCAAACAAAAGCCCCCGGAATTTCCGGGGGCTTTTGTTTGGGGCGACTTTATCAAGATCCCGATAAATAGTGCGGCTTCGTATATGCTTGCCTATCGTCATTAAACGCATTAAAATGTGGATAATGAAGTTTCTATGACGGAATTGACCGGCCGGGCAACTTTAACTGGGACGCATTTTAAAATGTATCGTTTGTCTTACGCATATGATGTGGATAAGTGGAGGTGCTTTGACGGGGCAATTGCAATACAGTGCAGCCGTATGGGCCGCAGGTAGGGGGCAGTCCAATGCTGGATATGGTTAGCAGTCATCCGATCGGCCGGAAATGGCAGTTTATCCATGATTTTGCAGGTCTGAAACGGTATTGGCGGATGGTAAAATGGAGGCAAGATAGATTTTGCCTTCATTTCAACGGGTTGATAGGATCGTTGGATGGAGGAAAATGGCAGTTGACGGTGGATGAAGGTCTTTTGTCGCCCCTGTTTAGTTTTTTCGCGCTTTTACCCTTCATTTTTTACCCTTCATCATCAGTAAAATGCTCATCAATCCCAACATGTTACAACCAAAGCGCCGAATGCTCTTCGCGGCGCTGTTTTGTGCCGCGCTTTTTTCCGCATGCAAGAAAAGCAACGAATCCGGCGGAGGCCCCGACGGTAACAACGGTGCCATCATTGAATTGAATGGAACGGTCGTTGACGAAAACGGTGTGCCCGTTGCCGGTGCCGCGATCAAATCGGATGACCTGCAAACCACTACGAATGCAACCGGAAATTTCAGGCTGGGTGGTGTAAAACCGGTCGGTAACGCGCTGATCGTGTATTGCTCCAAAAACGGCTACCACAGCCAGACGCGCCACCTCACCGCCACCGGCGGCAACAGCGCCGGCGTAAGGATCACCCTGCAAAACAGGACCACCACCCACACGCTCAACGCCGCGGCCGGAGGTACCCTCACCCTGACCGGCGGCGCATCCGTTCAGATACCTGCCGGCGCGATCGTTAAATCGGACGGCAGCGCATACACCGGAACCGTAGACCTGGCCATAACGCACCTCGACCCCGCCGATCCTCAATTCAGCGTTAGAATCCCCGGCGGGGACCTGGCCGCCGAACGGACGGACAAATCGGCCGTGGTGCTTTATTCCTACGGTATGATCGACGTAGACATGGCGACAACGGCCGGTGAAAAGCTGCAACTCAAATCCGGGAAAACATCCTTGCTTTCCTTCCCCATACCGGCTTTTCAACAGGCAACGGCCCCCGCTACCATTCCGCTTTGGCACTTCGACGAGGCATCCGGCGTCTGGAAAGAAGAAGGAAGCGCCACCCGGCAAGGCAACCGTTACGTGGGCACGGTCGGCCATTTTTCCACCTGGAACGTAGACGATCCTAAAATTTCGGCCATGGTGGAAGGATTTGTAGCCGACCCCTGCCAATCGGGTTCCCCGAAAGTGCCCGGCGCCAACGTTACGATCGGGCAGATAACCGTGCAGACCGATAAAGACGGCAAATTCAAAGCCCGCGTGCCCGCAGGCATGCCCACCACCATGAAGCTGGACCCCAAACTCAACAACGGGAGAGGGACCACGAAAGAAATCGCCGCGATGGCAGCAGGCGGTTCCGTTACCCAAAACATCTCTTTCCCTTGCGGGCCGCAGCTTACCGGCCGCATTACGAACTGCGAAGGCAAGCCATGGGTCGGGTTCGTGAGCATGTACCTCAACGGTGAGCACCTCGGCAGCGCGTATACAGACGACCAGTCGCGCTTCCTGATCTTCGGTCCCAAAGGCAAAACGATCGTGCTCAAAGCGTTCGACATGGTAGGCGGCAGTTCGGAACAGACCATAGCCATCCCTGCAGACGATTCCGGGAAGGAATTGGGGGATGTAAAAGTTTGTGCGAAAGACCAGCTGCAGCCGGCGCAATTCAAAATCAATGGCGGGGGGTACAACCAGCAGACGGTGCAGATCGGCGGAAAGGCCGGGGAGACATTCGTGGCGCTCGGCATGTACGACGTGCATAGCCACGAAATCCTGTGCACCATGGTTGCCGGCAACCAGCAACTTTCTCTGCGCGTCGAAGCCGAAGCTGCGGGTACTTACGAAGAAAGTGTATTGACCATGCAACTGAACGGGAAAACCTATACTTCCCAAACGATGCAGGTGAAGATCACGAAATTCGGGCAGGAAGGAGAACTGGTGCAGGGCACGTTTTCCGGCCAGGCGAAGGAGGTGAACGGAACGGCGGTGGTCAGTATCAGCGAGGGGAAATTCGAGGTGTTGCGGATCAAAGGTTGATGTGACCTTTCGGAATACAAAAGGCCCCTTCTCGTTGGAAGGGGCCTTTTTCGTAGCAATTTGTTATCAGGAAATGGCTTTGGCTTTGCGGCCGTGGAAATACCATCCGAAATAGTCGAGCAGGGGGCCGGTCATAAATGTGGTGGCGAGGGCCATGAGCACCAGCATCGCGAAGACCTGCGGCGTGAGGATGCCGAGATCGTAGCCGATGTTGAGCACCACCAGTTCCATAAGCCCGCGGGTGTTCATGAGGGCGCCGATGGAGAGGGATTCTTCCCAGTTTTGGCCCATGAGCTTGGCGGTGAGCGCCGATCCGGCGAATTTGCCGGCAACGGCCACGAGCATGATGACGCCGAACACGCCCCAGAGCGCGCCTTCGTTCAGCAGCCCGATCTGGGTGCGCAGGCCGGTAAAAGCGAAGAAGATGGGCAGCAGGATCACCAGGCTCACGTCTTCCAGTTTATCGGTCAGCACCTGTTTGATATTGGATTCCGCCGGCATGATCACCCCGGCGAGGAATGCGCCGAACAGCAGGTGGATGCCGATCACTTCGGCGATATAACCGGCGATGAGCAGCACGAAGAAGCCCAGCGCCACTTTGGTTTTGTTGCCCTGCAGCGTGCGCATCCGGCGTTTGAGCCAGGGGCGCACGAGGTACAGCATGCCGGATACGAAAACGATGGCCAGGGCAATGGTGACCATGGCACTGGCGATGCCGCCGGCTTTTGCGATGGCTACCACGATGGCCAGGATACACCAGGCCGTGATATCGTCTGCCGCAGCGCAGGTAATGGCCATGGCGCCCAGCGGCGTTCCCGTGAGGTTGCGCTCCTGCACGATGCGCGCCAGCACGGGGAAGGCGGTAACGCTCATGGCAATGCCCATGAACAGCGCGAAGCTCAGAAACCCAACATGGGCCGGCGCGAACTGGCTGAACGTGAAGTAGGCCAGGCAAACGCCGAGGAAGAAGGGGATCACGATGCTGGCGTGGCTGATCATGACGGCGTCGTGCGCTTTCTGGCGGATTTTATGGATATCCAGTTCCATGCCCACGATGAACATGAAAAAGGCGAGCCCGATCTGGCTGAGGAACTGCAGCGGCGGCAGCGAAGATTTGGGGAAAAGGGCGGCCATGGCGTCTGGCGCCAGGAGCCCGAACAGGGAAGGCCCTAATACGATACCGGCGATGATTTCACCGACAACGGCCGGCTGCCCGATTTTCCGCGCCATGAACCCGAATGCGCGGGTGGCGCAAAGAATGACGATGATTTGCAGCAGGAGCATGCTCAACGGATGCTGGAAGTGGTGCAGCAGGTCGGTTACCAGGCTTCCGTTCGCAGCCGCAGGCGCCGCGGCCGGAGGCACCGGCTGCAGGATGGGCGAGGTTGAGTTGGCAGCATGCGGGAGATGCTGGCCCCGGGAAATGATGAACCAGATCATCACTCCGAAAATTCCGATGATTATGGGGTAAAGCAGGTGCCGTTTTTGCATGTAGGCGATACTTTTTGAGGCCTACAAGATACAAAACCGTTCAGAAATCTGCACGTTAAGTCTCATCTGCGCGCCTTTTCCGGCGAAGGACCGGTGGGCCGGTTTCCAGGGATTTGTTGCGCCCGGGGGGAGGCTGCAGCCCTGGCTGTTCCGGATGGGCTGAAATGGGAGGTTTTTTGCGGAGAAGCGATGCCGGCCAGCGGTCCTGCAGCGGAAGGGTGCGACGCAACGGCGGCCAGGCAGCGGACAACTGCCGGCTTCCTCCCGCTCCGCCATTCGGATAAATAAGTTTGTTGGTTGATAAATAGCTGGTTATGACAGGATTGTGGTGGATGAACGCCGCAGCTTCCGGACGACCGGCATACGTCAAACAGCGTTGTGAAGGAAAACGCGCGTTTCGTATTTTTGCAGGATGACAGCTGAAAAACTGCGTGTAGACAAATATCTCTGGTCGATCAGGGTGTTCAAAACCCGCTCGGCCGCCGCCGCAGCGTGCGATGCGGGCAGGGTGAAACTGAATGGGGTGTCCATCAAAGCCGCCAGGGCCGTGAATATCGGCGATGAATTCGAGGTCCGTGGAGATGCGCGCAAATGGAAAGTGAAGGTGACGGGCCTGCTCGCCAACCGCCAGGCGTATTCGGAAGCGATCAAATATTACATCGACCTTACCCCGGAAGAAGACCTGGATCCCAACAAGCGCGTGGCTTCCAGCTTCGATACCGGCAAACGGCAGAGCAAAATCGGGCGCCCCACGAAGAAAGAACGCCGCGACCTCGACGATTTTATGCAGGAAGATTAATTTCTTATTATTTTCGCACATTCAATTTACCCGATACAATGGCTAAACAAAGCGACGTACTCAGCGCGGACTTTCTCGTAAAAACAGCGCAGGAATTCGGCACCCCGGTGTATATCTATCACGCCGAGAAGATCAAAACCCAGTATGAAAAGCTGAAGACCGCCTTCAGCAAGGCCGATGCGCGCTTTTTCTACGCCTGCAAGGCGCTGACGAACATCAACGTGCTTCGTTACATCAACTCCATCGGCTGCGGGCTCGACACCGTGAGCATCCAGGAAGTGCAGTTGGGGCTGAAAGCCGGTTTCGATCCTAAAAACATCATTTTCACGCCCAACTGTGTGGACCTCGGCGAGATCATCGCGGCCAAGGAACTGGGCGTGAACCTCAATATCGACAACATTTCCATCCTGGAGCAGTTCGGCAACCAGTTCGGCGACAGCTATCCGATCTGCATCCGGCTGAACCCGCACATCATGGCGGGCGGCAACTTCAAGATCTCGACCGGGCACGTAGACAGCAAGTTCGGCATCTCGATCCACCAGATGCGCCACATCGAGCGGATCGTGAAAAGCACGAAACTGAAGGTGACAGGCCTCCACATGCACACGGGCTCCGAGATCAAGGACGTAGACGTGTTCCTGCGCGGCGTGGAGATCATGTTCGAAATGACCGAGCATTTCCCCGACCTGGAGTTCATCGACCTCGGCAGCGGGTTCAAAGTGGCTTACCAGCAGGGCGATCCGGAAACGGACATCGATCTGCTCGGACGCAAGCTGAGCGAGGCTTTCAACAAGTTCGCCAAATCGTACAAACGGCCCCTGCAGCTCTGGTTCGAACCGGGAAAGTTCCTCGTGAGCCAGTGCGGTTACTTCGTCGTAAAGGCCAATGTGATCAAACAGACCACGGCCACCGTGTTCGTTGGCGTGAACAGCGGCTTCAACCACCTGATCCGCCCCATGTTCTACGACTCTTTCCATCTCATCAAAAATATCTCCAACCCGAAAGGCACGGAGCGTATCTATACCGTTGTGGGCAATATCTGCGAAACGGACACTTTCGGCTGGGACCGCAAGATCGCCGAGGTGCGCGAGGGCGATTTCCTGGTGTTTTACAACGCCGGCGCCTATGGTTTCGAGATGTCCAGCAACTTTAACTCCCGCCTCAAACCCGCCGAAGTGCTCGTGAAAGACGGGAAGGCCCACCTCATCCGCCGGCGCGATACGATCGACGACCTGCTGAAGAACCAGGTGGAAATCTCCCTGTAAAAAATATGCCATCACCCCTGCGCGACGAACTTCAGGCCCGAGGCTACACGGAGCTGGCCGCTTTCCGGATAAGCGAGCTGCTGGTGCCGGTGAAGGACGGTATGCGCAGGGGTTCCCTTTTCTACTGGCTCCTCATGGCGGCCTCCGTGTTGGGCGGCATATCGATCGTGGCCGCCTATATCCTTTCCCGCGAGGCGGGCGAGCTCACGCGCGGACAGTTCTCCGGCCGGCTAACCCTCGGCATAGCGGCCGTTTTCCTCCTCATTCCCATCCATGAACTGATCCACGGGCTGCTGTTCCGACTGTTCGGCGCCCGCGACGTGCGGTACGGCGTAGTCTGGAAAAAGCTCATGTTTTACGCCGTGGCCCACAATTTTGCCGTGAATTACCGGCAGTTCCTCGTGATAGCGCTGGGGCCATTTGTCGTCCTTTCCGCCGCCATGGGCGTGGCTGCCTGGCTGGCGCCGGATTGGCGGGCCTTTTTCCTGGGGATGTACGTTTTCCATACGATCTGCTGCATGGGCGATTTCGGGCTTTGCGGCTATATGCACCGCTTCCGGAAGCAGCAACCCCTTACCTTCGACGATGCCGATGCCCGGATTTCGTATTTTTACGTAACTTTGCCCTAGCAACTATTCCCCCCAGACATTCTGTTATCCTGCACTGTCGCTGTTAGCCATAAAGGTTTAGAAAATTATGAAGATACTTACCGCAAACCGGGATCAGCTGATAGAGGAACACCTGATTGAGAGCCATATCTCTTTCGTCCCTTTCGTGCGCTTCATGAAAGACAAGGCGCAAAAGGCCAAGGGGGCCAGGGCTGCATTCTTCTCCGAAATCGTAAGGCATTTCGAAAGCAATCCCGAACTGGGCCAGCCCCTCGCCAGCGATGTGGACGTTGCCAAATACCAGGAGTACCTGGACCTCGTGACCGCCACCGTGTTCCCCGTCACCATAGACGATACCCGCGATATTTTCGGCATCGGCGTGCCGTATCGGTTCGCCATATTTTATTATTCGGACAAGTTCCAGCAGATTTTTTCGGAAGATGGAAAGGAACTGCTGGCCATGCCCAAAGGCATGTCTCCCGAAAAGATCCGCCGCGACAAGCTTTCCTGGCTCTACAAGCTGATCCTGGAACGCTGGTACAACCTCCAGATCAATTACGACACAGACATCGTGCATCCCATTTCCTTTAACGGCGAAGGGCTCACGCAATACATAAAAGTGAATATCGATCCGCGGTTCGTGGACGTAAGGCTGAAAGGTGAATTGCCGAAGCTGGATTGCGGGTCCATCTGCGCGGGCGACTTCCGGGCGCAAGACCTTTCCGTGCTGCAGCAGCTCGTTCCGCTGGACGCGTTTGCGCTGGAAGGGTTCGTGATCTGGACGATCCAGGACGTGACGCGGGATTATGTGGTGAACGGCCTGAAGAGCCTTATTCTCAACATCCGGAAAGACAACGAGCTGAAAACCTACACCCAGGCGCGGGAGTACCTCAAAACACTGGCGGGCCGGGAAGACCTGAACGTTCATCTCGTTCCGTTCCTGAAAGTCAACAACCGCAGCGTCCTCGAAACAACGTACATTTCGCAGAGCATCATTTTCAGCAGTGCGAGAAGCGAACAGGAACGGTTGTCGCTCAACGATCAGCTCATGGCCTTCCTCAAGGCCAACCCCTTGCCGCTGGTGCTTCCTGAAGTGACGCGGCAGTCGGTGGAGCTGTACCCTTTCCTCAAATATTTACCGCTGCACGGCATCAAGAGCTTCATCCTCTTCCCGATCCAGCATGAAAACAACCTGCTCGGCATGCTCGAGCTGGCCACTTCCGAATCTACGCCGCTGGATTTTGAAATCCTCGCCAACCTGCAGCCCGTCTACGCGCTGGGCTCCATGTTGCTCCGCCGCAGCGTGGAACTGGCCAACGAGCGGATCAACGAAGTGATCAAAGACCAGTTCACCGCCCTGCAACCCGCGGTGGAATGGAAGTTCACCGATGCGGCCTGGGAATATCTCCACACACCGAAAGGCGTGAAACAGAAAGATATCGGTAACATCCTGTTCGAAGATGTGTACCCGCTGTATGGCGCCGTAGATATCCGCAACAGTTCGGTGGAAAGGGGAACGGCCATCCGCGACGACCTTCGCGAGCAACTGCAGCTCATCCAGAAAACGTTCAAAAGCATCAACGGCAGTCTGCACCTGCCGCTGCTGGAAGAACTCCAATACAAGAACAACCGGATGCTCAGCGGCATGCACGATACGCTGTTCGCGGAAGACGAAGTGAAGATCAACGAATTCCTCGATCACGAGATCGCTCCCACCTTCCGGCACCTGTACGATAGTGAGGATGCCCTCAAACCCTTGCTCAACGAATACTTCACGAAAATCGACAAGCATACGGGCCACATCTACCATCATCGCCGGGAGTACGAGGAAAGCCTCCGCGAAATCAATGCCGCCATCAATAATTTCCTGGAAAAGGAAAAGGACGAATTGCAGCAATCCTATCCCTGCTATTTCGAAAAATACCGGACAGATGGCGTGGAGTATAATATTTACATCGGGCAGTCGATAGCGCCGGAGCGCAAATTCGACATGATGTACCTCCGGAACCTCCGGCTGTGGCAGCTTTCATCGATGGCGAAGATCGCGCGGCTCACGCACGACCTGGCGCCTTCGCTCACGTTGCCGCTGCAAACCACGCAGTTGATCCTCGCGCATTCCAACCCCATCGCCATCAGTTTCCGGAAAGACGAACGGCGGTTCGATGTGGAAGGGGCGTACAACATGCGGTATGAGATCATGAAGAAGCGGATCGACAAGGTGCGGATCAAAGATACCAACGAGCGCCTCACGCAGCCCGGCAAGATCGCCATCGTATATTCGTATACCCGCGAAGCGGAAGAATATCGTAAATTCATCGACTTCCTCATCGACAAAGACGTGCTGCTCCGCGATGTGGAAATGCTCGATCTGGAAGAGCTTCAGGGCGTGAGCGGCCTCAAGGCCATCCGGCTCACCGTGAACATGGGCCGCGCTTTGCCGGCGCCTGCCCCGGCAGAAAACGTCAATTAACGATTGCCATAATACGAAAAAAGGGCTGACCGCTTTGGTCAGCCCTTGTCGTTTGCGCCTGTTATAACGAATATTGAAGATTCGTATGATGGCATCACCGGCATGAAAAAAGGCGCCCCGTTCCGGAGGCGCCTTCTTTCCATATCGAACAAGAACGATCAGAATTTAAACCCGAACGTCACGTAAGGCAACGTGCCTTCAGACGAATGGCCCAGCACGGCCGTTACCACCACGAGGTTGACCGGCGAGAAGTAAAGCCCGCCGCCGAAGCCGTTGTGCCATTGCCCGGAGTCTTCACCCCGCAGCCAGACGCGGCCCACATCGTTGAACGCGATCATGCCTACCGATCCGGGAAGGATGTAGGAAGTGAAGTCGAACAGTTTGATGCGCAGCTCCATGTTATTGTAGAACATCCCGTGGCCGGTGAACCGGTTGTTGCGGAAGCCGCGGAGGTTGGCTGTTCCCCCCAGCGAAAGCGCCTGGAAGAATTCCGGGTTGCCCCAGGTATAACCGCCGCCGAGCCGCGTTACGAGCACCACGTTGGGCGGCAGGCCGAGGCTGGCGTAGATGCTCATGTCCGACCGCACCTGCAGCATGTTGTTGCTGGCGCCGGTAAGGCCCTTGCTGCCGAGCACGCTCGTGTTCCAGAGCAGGCCGCGGGTGGCCACGAGCTTATTGTCGCGCGTGTCGATGCTGAAAGTGCCGCGCAGGCCGGCGTAGCTTTTATTGGCGAAGAGCCGCGCGGAATCGGCTTTGTCGAAATCGTCGAGGAAGCGGCCGTAATTGTTCTCCGGCTCCAGCGTAGCCGCGGTAATGGAAGGCCCCACGGCGAAGGTGATGTTTTGCGCGAGCTTGGTACGCAGCATCACTTCGGCAGAATAGAAATCGAACCGGCTCCTGTAATACCGGATCGGCGGGTCGGATTTATTTTTGTCGTATTCCGTTTCGTTGCCGAACCCGAAAAAGTTCACGGTATTATGCGGCGCCCTCGCCAGGCCATGCAGCAGCAGGTCGGATTTGCCGACGACGTCGTTGAACTGGCCTTCGTACCGGAATTGCCAGGCCTCCGTGGCCAGGGCGTGCATGCCGGTAAGCCGGTGGCGGACGGCGAAGGAATCTTTCCGGAATCCCTGACCGGTATATTCCATGCCCAGGCCGAGGAGCAGCCCGTCGTCGAGGTTGAAGCCGCCGGTAACGAGCGGCATGAGTTTATTGTATTTAAAGGCCATCCGGTTATAGCGGATCACGTCGGGGTGGGAGGACAGGCGCATGCCGGTACGGGCGCCCACGGCGAAGGAATCCCCTTTCTGCCTGAGATCGTAAATCAGCGCTTTTTTGCCGCCGCCGCGGGACACACTGTCGATATACGTATCTTTTTCGGGCCCGCCGATCAAACGCACGCGGATGCGGGGATTGCCGTTGCCGGTGAAGATGAAGCGGTCTTCGCCGCCCAGGCCGTAAATCGCCACCTCGCGGGTATGCCTGGGATCGAAAGTGCGGTCGAAGAGCTTTTGCTCGATATCGCCCGACTTGCTGATCTTCCGCGATGTCACGCGGACTTTCCCGTCTTCCAGGCGATCGATGATAAACTGTTCGTTTTTCTGCGAACCGGTTACATCAACGCCTTTTGCGAGGAAGCGGTAATATTTGAGGGCTTCCTGCTGTAGGATGTCCCGTCTTGCCTTCAGCCTCTCCAGCATCATGGGCCCGGTCAGTTGGCGGATGGAATCGGGAAGTTGCCGGATGGCTGTTTCGATCACATCATCCGTCATCAGCTTCGAGAATTCCGCCGATTGCTTCGACCATTGTTCTTCCGACAGATCTGTCAGGAAGTTGCGATCGAAGTAGCGCGGGTTGAAATTGAGGCCGTTGATGTTGGGAATGTTTTTCCGGAAGCCCTGGATATTGGGCATGAGCCAGGCGCGGCTCGCCATTCTTGGGATGAGGCCTTCGTTGACGAAAAACGCCTGGTCGCGGTCGCGGGGGATGGGGTTGAAGATTTTCCGCTTCTTTTTGGTGTCCGCCCACCAGCGCCACTGATCGTCGTGCCGGTCCCAGTCGCCGATGAAAAAATCGAGCAGGCGCGCCTGGAGCACAGCCGTCTGGTCTACGGAATTATCATTGTCTTCGAGCAGTTTCTCGAGCACTTTCAGCGTGTTGTAGGTTTTACCGGCCGTAACGGGCTCGCGTTCTTCGAAAAGATACACGCCGTTGGCGAAATCCTGGCGGAAGATGCCAAGCGCGGTGTCGTCCGGTAAATACACGAATGCGGGATTGGTATGCGGAACGCCGGCTTTTTCGGCGAGTGAAGACACTACGAGCGGCGCGTACGGATTGGATGCCGAAATCTGGTCCTGGACGATCTCCCGCGCGAAGGTCTCCCGCAGCGGTTCGGGAACGGCGGAGGTGGGGTTTTTCACCAGCGACCGCAATACCCATTCCCTGCCCGAAGAGTCTTCCAGCCGGAGGGAGCGCGTCTGCATGCCGCCGCCGCGCTTGGTCACTTTAAGCCCGCCTTTGACGGTATCGATATCGATCACGGGGAAGTTCAGCGGCGTGTTCCAGACTTTGCGGTAGTTTTCGCCGAGCATGAAACGGTGGAAACCGTTCACCTTTTCATATCGCGGATCGGCCGCCATCGTTACCGACGACGGTGTGGGCTTCGCGGCTTCCTGCGCCAGTTTGCGGCGGTATTCGTTCAGGTCGAAAAGGGAATGGGAGAAGATGGGCGTGGCGTCGTTTTCGTTATAGAAATCCACTTTCACCTTTCCGTTCTTCATCACCGAGATGACGCTGTAACCGTAATATTTACTGGCGAACAGGGAGCCGGGCCCCTGTTTCACGCGACTATCCTTTGCGCCGGCGCCGCTCACGAGAAAATACCGGTGGCCTTCGTTGATGAGCTGCAGCGTATGTTCATGGCCCGCCACGAATACGGTGGGCGCATCGGCCGGAATGGCGCCTTCGATCCCGCGGATCAATCTTTTATACAAAGGATGCGGCAGGTCTTCGCGCGTGCCGAACACGCCCCGCACCAGCGGGTATACGCTGCCGATGACGGGCATGGGCACGTAGAGGTACGGTTTGGCGTCCGTCAGCGGGAAAATATGCTGCTTGATGGTATAATATCCGCCATGGATGCCGTGGCTGCGCAGCGGGTGGTGTGCCGCGAACACGAGCAGTTTACCGGGATTGGCGGCGGCGATGTCTTTGATTTCCGCCAGTACTTCGTCTTCCGTCTTCTGATCGCAGGAAGATTCCAGGCCGGGCTTGGCGCCGGGGTAGAGCCACCATTCGCTGTCCATCACGATGAGCATGACGTCGTCTCCCAAAGGAACGGCCAGCGGGCCGGGGCATCCGTCTTTCGGCAGGAAATCCACGTTGGGCAGGTTCAGCGAATCGATGTACTGCTGCTGGTTGCGGATCTGTCGCCATCCGTCGGGCCGGTGTTTGGACCAGTCGTGGTTGCCGGGGACGAAGATCCCTTTCGCTCCGGTGCCCCGCACCAGGTTCACCTGGTAATCGAGGATGGCGCGGGCTTCGGGAAAATTCTTGGCCAGGGGGCTTGGTAACCCGAGCGGATATACGTTATCTCCGAGAAAAAGCACGGTGTGCCTGCCTTCGTTGAGCTTGAAGTTGCGCCTGACCGCATCCACGACGGGGTTGATGCCGTTCCGCATCTCGCCGGCGTCGCCGATGAGGATGATCCGTTGCTGGACGCTGTCTTCCTGCGCTGTGGCGCGTAAGGAGAAGCAGGCGAGGAATAGGAGTGCGAGGTATTTCAATTTTTTGGGTGGTATTTGAATTTGAGAATATCTGCCGTATGGTCTTCGTCGCCTTCGTTGGAGATGTACATATCGCCGTTCGGCGCGAAGGTGATGCCTTCGGGCTGGGAGAAATGTTTCCGCGGGAGGCGGTGCGTTTCGAGGACGTTGCCCTGAAGGTCGGTAATAACGAGCAATTCGTTGACGGAAGCCACGATATATACCCTGTTTTCGATAGGATGCACAGCGGCGCCGGAGGGACGGAAGTGTTTGGCGGGACCTTCCTTCAGGCCGTGGATACTGTCGTACGGAACGCGGAACACGGGCTCGGGGCTCCAGGTCATGGAATCGGGCCGGAAGCTGAAGGCGCTCGTTTGCCGTTGTCCTTTATCGGCTTCGCAGTTTTTGCAGATGGCGACGATCCGGTCGGTGCCACGGTCGTAATACGCCGCTTCGAACTCGCGTTTCCAGTTGTGGGGGAAATGCGCGATGGTGGAGGAAACGGAGTCGGAGAACATGCCGTCTACCCGGTTCATGCTGCCATTGCTTTTGAGGACGAACCAGTCTTTCCCCGTGAACACGGTCTCTTCGTAATCGCCGCTTTTGCCGAACTTCCAGGAAGGGTAGGGGGTGGTGGCGCGGAGGTCTACCTGGAAGAGCTTGCCCTGTTCGTCGTTATTGGCGATGAAATGCGCTTCATCGCGGTGGAACACGAGGCCGGAGATCTCCTGGAGCGATTCGCGCACCCTGAAACGTTCGTATTGTTCGAGCCGGTAGCCTTCGGGGGAAGTCTGTTTCCGGGCATCGTTCTGGCCGGCCGACTGGCAGGACAGCAACAAAATAACCGGCAACAGGCAAGTTAACATCTTCATAAGCCATTCTTTGTAGGATAAAATTAACGCAAAAAATGCCGTAATTTGGAATATAGTAAATACACCACCAGATGGAAATTAGTTCAGTGATAGCAGCCGCGCAAGCCTATGTGTCCCGGCAGTACGAATCGCACCCGGACCCGGTGCTGGTATACCATAACCTCGTGCATACCAGCCAGGTAGTGCAGGCGGCCGACCAGATAGCGGCCTATTACCGGCTTTCAGAGGCCGACCACCTCATCGTGATGCTGGCGGCCTGGTTCCATGACATGGGTTACCTGGAAGGGGAGCGCACAGCCCACGAATCGGCCGGGGCCGATGCGGTGATCGCTTTCGCGCAGGAACAGGGCCTCCCCGAAGCCACGGGCCGCGCGGCGGCAGATTGCGTGCTCGCCACCAAAATCCCCCAGCAGCCGAAAAACCTGCTGGAGCAGATCGTGTGCGACGCCGACCTTTTCCATCTCGGCAGCAAGGAATTCTCCAAAAGGAACAAACTCCTCCGCACCGAAGCCGAACTTGCCGCCGGCAAAAAAATCAGCAGCGCCGAATGGACGCGCACCAGCATCCAGTTCCTCGAATCCCACCAGTACCACACCGCATACGCCAGAACGCTCCTCAATCCGCAGAAAGAAGATAATATCGAAAAGCTGAAAATAAAGCTGGAAGAAAAACAACGGGAAGCCATGGAAGAAAGCATCGGCATCGCACCGGACAAGAAGAAAGCGGAGAAAGATAAAGACAAGGAAAAGGACGAAAAGAAGAAACCCGGCGTGGAAACGATGTTCCGGACCACGGGCACCAATCACATCCGCCTGAGCTCCATGGCCGATTCTAAGGCCAACATCATGATCTCGGTAAACTCCATCATCATTTCGGTATTGCTGTCTGTGCTCCTGCGCAAGCTGGAAGATTATCCCAACTTCATCTTCCCCGCCGTCCTTTTCCTCGCCACCTGCGTCACCACGATCGTGTTCGCCGTGCTGGCCACCCGGCCCAACGTAACAAGCGGGCGCTTCACGGAAGAAGATATCAAGAACAAGAAATCGAACCTCCTGTTTTTCGGGAATTTCCACCAGATGTCTTACCAGGAGTACGAAGCCGGTATGGATACGATCATCAAGAATACCGACTATCTCTACAGCAACATGATCCACGATATTTACAACCTGGGCGTGGTGCTGGGCCGGAAATACCGCCTGCTGCGCCTGGCGTACAATACTTTCATGTTCGGGCTCGTGGCTTCCGTGATCGCATTCACGGTGGCGGCTATATTTTTCCCGGTAAAAGGTTAAGCATTGGAGCAGCAAACGATACCCTTGAACGACCGCGACCTGAGCTGGCTGTATTTCAATTACCGCGTGCTTTCCATGGCTGGCGAGCCGTTTGTCCCCTTGTACGAACGGGTGAAGTTCCTGTCCATTTTCTCTTCGAACCTCGACGAGTTTTTCCGCGTCCGCATGCCGGCGCTCCTCGCGCTGCACCATTTGCGGGAAGGGGAGAAAGGGGCGCTCGCAGCCGCGCAGCAGGAAATTGCGCGCCAGTTGAACGAATACGGGAAGATTTTCACGCAGTCGGTATTGCCGGAACTGCGGGAGAAAGGGATCCGGGTGTATTACGGGGAATCCCCCGCGCCGGAGCACCTCCCTTCCATCCGCGATTACTTCTACAACACGGTGCTGGCCTATCTTCAGCCCGTGCGCATCCAGTTCGGCCAGCCGATGGACCTGTTCCTCGAAAATAACGCCCTGTACCTCGTGGTTTGCCTGGAAGACGGCGGAACGGGCATCGTCAACATCCCGTCAGACCATCTGCCGCGGTTTTTACGGCTGTCCGGCAACGATGTGATATTTATAGATGACGTGATCCGCCAGCATTTGGAATTCCTGTTCCCCCATGTGGGCATTCAGGCGGCGTACAGCATCAAGGTGACGCGGGATGCGGAGATCGACGTGGATGAATTCAGCGGCCATCTCCTCCAGAAAGTGGAAGACATGCTCGTGCAGCGCCAGATGGGCGTTCCCACGAGATTCCTCTTCGACGCCGCCATGCCGGATGCCCTGCGCGACCAGTTGGGCGAATATTTCCGGATCGCGGCACTGGAAATGGTGCCCGGCGGGCGATACCACAATCTCCGCGATCTTTCCGATCTGCCTTTGCCGGCCGATCCGTCCCTCGAATATCCGAAAATGCCCCCCGCGCATTGCCACGCCATCGATCTGGACAAGCCCCTGCTCGACCAGATACAGGCGGGCGATAAAATGCTGCATGTCCCCTATCAGTCGTACGACTACATTTTAAGATATTTCAACGAGGCCGCCACCGACCCCGATGTGCGCGAGATTTACGTAACGCTGTACCGCGTGGCGTCTACTTCCCGCATCGTGCATGCGCTCATGAGCGCGGCGAAGAACGGGAAGAAGGTAACGGTGATGGTGGAACTGAAAGCCCGGTTCGACGAGGCCAACAACCTCCGGTGGGCCAAGCGGATGAAAGCCGCGGGCGTCAGGATATTATATAGTATCCCCGGGTTGAAGGTCCATGCGAAAGTGGCCCTCGTGAAGCGCAAGCGCGGTTTTTCCTGGGACCATACGGCGCTTTTGGCCACGGGCAACTTCAACGAAAGCACGGCGCGCTTTTATGCCGATCATATCCTGTTTACCCGCCACCAGGGCATCACGCAGGAACTGGAGCTGCTGTTCATCTACATGCAGACCGGTATTGTGCCGGGGAAATTCAATTTCATGCATTTCGAACATTTGCTGGTGGCGCAGTTCAACCTGGTAGACCAGTTTACCTCCCTGATCCGCGCCGAAGCGGAAGCGGCGAGGGCCGGGAAGCCCGCGCGCATCACGATCAAGCTGAACAACCTGCAGGAAAAAAGCATGATCGCCGAGCTGTATGCCGCGGCAGACGCGGGTGTGGAGATCGACCTGATCGTCAGGAGCATTTGCTGCCTGGTGCCCCGCGAAGGCATCCGGGTGCGCAGGATCGTGGACCGGTTCCTGGAACATGCGCGGGTCTTCATTTTCCATAACGGCGGCAACGAACGGGTGTACCTGGGATCGGCGGACTGGATGAACCGCAACCTGCACCGCCGGATCGAAGTATGCTTCCCGATATACGACCCCGTGTACCGCCGGCAGCTGAAAGATATTATCCAATTGCAGCTGACGGATAACACAAATGCCGTAATATTGGGGGCCGACGCCCGCAACCTGCCGGTGCCCCGCGAAGCGGGAGCTCCCGATGTGAACGCCCAGCGGGATACATATACATACGTCCGGCAACTGTAAAACCCTCGGTATGGCAACAACCCGAAGCGCTGCAACATTCTTCAACAGGGTCAACAACCGGTTCGGTTTTTCCCTGTTCCTCCTTTACAAGCTCCCCAGCGCCTGGATTTCCGGTGTGCGCGCGGGCGCGGCGTCGGAAGAATCGTGCACCACATCGGTGCCTTACCGCTGGCTGTCGCAGAATCCCTTCCAAAGCACCTATTTCGCCTGCCTGGCCATGGCCGCGGAAATGAGCAGCGGCATCCTGGCGATGGGGCACGTGTATGCCGCGCCCGCAAAAGTATCTATGCTGGTGACGGGCATGGAAGGCATCTTCCTCAAAAAGGCAAAATCGAAAACATATTTCACCTGCAACGAAGGCGCCAAAATACGGGACGCCATCGCGCAGACAGTAGCAACCGGCGAACCCGTAGCCCTTACCGTGGAAGTGACGGGCAAAAGCAAAGACGCAACGGAGATCGCACGGTTCAGGATTACGTGGAGTTTTAAAAAAGCATCATCATGAAAATCGCATTTCACGGAGCAGCACGCACAGTGACGGGGTCCAAGCACCTCATCACCCTGAAGAAAGGACTGAAGATCTTACTCGACTGCGGCATGTACCAGGGCATGGGGCGCGAAACCACCCCGCTCAACCTCGACTTCGGGTTCAACCCCGAAGAAATAGATATTATGGTATTGTCGCACGCGCACATCGACCACTCCGGCCTCGTGCCGCGCCTCAGCAAAATGGGCTACAGCGGCAAGATTTATTGCACGCCCGCCACAAGAGACCTCACCGAGATCCTCCTGCTGGATTCCGCGGAAATCCAGGAAGACGATATCAAATACGTGAACAAAAAGAACGCCCGCGAAGGCAAGCCTTACATCGAGCCGCTGTACAAGGTCGAAGACGCCAAGCGCGCCGTTGACCAACTTACGCCCGTGGATTACGGAAAATGGTCCAGGATCGACGAAGACGTGGAAGTGATGTTCACCGACGCCGGCCACATCATCGGCAGCGCCTGCGTGCATTTGCGGATCCAGGAAGGCGGGAAAACGGAGCATATCACTTTCAGCGGCGACATCGGCCGCTACGGCGATCCCATCCTCAAATCCCCCGAAGCATTCCCGCAGGCAGATTACATCATCATGGAATCCACTTACGGCAGCACCCTTCACCCGCACATCGCGCCGGCAGACGAAGAGCTGTTGCGCTTCATCCACGAAACCTGTGTCATGAAGAAAGGGAAACTGATCATTCCCGCGTTCAGCGTCGGCCGTACGCAGGAAATCCTTTACGCCCTCAACCGCGCTCAACTGGCCGGGAAACTCCCGCCCGTAGACCTTTTCGTGGACAGCCCGCTGTCGCTCGAAGCCACGCAGGTAACGCGCATGCACCCGGAATGCTTCAATAAAAAAGTCGCCAAGCTGCTGGAAGTGGACGAAGACGTGTTCAGCTTCCCCGGACTTCGCTATATTAAAACGGTAGAGGAATCGAAGATGCTCAACTTCCGCAAGGAGCCCTGCGTCATCATTTCCGCATCCGGCATGGCGGAAGCCGGCCGTGTGAAGCACCACATCGCCAACAACATCGAGCAGTGGAAAAATACCATCCTGATCGTCGGGTATTGCGAACCGCAATCCCTCGGCGGACGGCTCATGCGCGGCGCCAAGGAAGTTTCCATCTACGGCGACAGATATGAAGTGAAAGCCGAAGTAGGCATCATCCGCGCCATGAGCGCGCATGGCGATTACGAAGACATGAGCCAGTGGCTCGCCTGCCAGAACCCGCGCGATGTAAAGAAGCTCTTCCTCGTGCATGGCGAATACGAAGTGCAGACCGTGTTCCGCGACTGGCTGCTGAAGAAAGGGTTCCAGGATATTGAAATCCCCACGCGGCATTTCGAGATCGGGCTGGGTTAATCTTCCGTGAGCGGGAACCAGAGGTTTACCCGCGTTCCGGCAGCTTGTCCGTTCTCATTTTTCAGATCATCGATGTCGAAAGACGCATCCATATTGTACCGGCTGTTGTAAATCTGCAGCCGGTCTTTTGTTATCTGGAGGCCCCGCGACACGTGCGCGGGATGGCTGTGTTGCTTCAGTGCCGTGGCGGCTTCCCGGCCGATGCCGTCGTCTTCGATCACGCAATGCACCTGCTGGCCTTCCCGGGTGAAGCGGATGAGGAGACGGCCGTGTTCATTTTTATGCTGGAGCCCGTGCCAGATGGCGTTTTCGACGAAAGGTTGCAGCACCATGGCGGGGATTTCGGCGAAGTCGGGCTCGAGGTCGGGATCGATCGTGATCGTGTAATCGAAGCGCCCGTCGAGGCGGAGGCGCTCCAGTTCCAGGTAGTTTTCCAGCATTTCCGTTTCCCGCGTGATGGAAATATTGTTCAGCTGCGAATGATCGAGCACGTTGCGGATGAGCTTCGCGAAGCGGCTGAGGTACGCCAGCGCCGTGTCTGTCTCGTTTTTCAGCATGAACGTCTGGATCGAGTTGAGGGCGTTGAAGATGAAATGCGGGTTCATCTGCGCGCGGAGCGCTTTCATTTCCAGTTGCGACAACTCTTCCCGGAAAGCAGCCCTGCTGCGGGCTTCCTTCTTTACCAGATACATCCTGAACCGGAAATATCCATACACCAAACCGGCAGCCAGCAAGAACAGCAAGGTCCGGAACCATCCCGTTTGCCAGAACGCCGGCCTGATGACGATTTCCAAAGAAGTGGTATTGCGCGAGAAAATCCCGGCCGTGTTCATGCTCTTCACCCGGAAAGTGTATTCGCCCGGCGGCAGTTTGGTGTAACGGGCAGACAGTACGTTTTCCGCCGGCACCCAATCCTTGTCCAGCCCTTCCAGCTGGTAAAAATATTGCAGTTTTTCCCCGTGGTATTGCAGCGATTTGAAATCGATCCCCAGGAAATTTTCATGATGCTTTAAATACACCGGCTTGTTGAAAAACAGCGCGGAATCCACGATGATCGGCTGATTCAGCACCCGGAACCCTACGATCGTCACGTCGGGCGGCGGCGGCCTTACTTCCAGTTTTTCGGGAAGGAACGCCACGGCATGGTCGGACGCGCCCACGAGCAGCCGCCCGTCTGCCAGGCTGATGATGCAGCGCCGCACTTTCCGGGGATCGGTGATGATGTCGTTGTTTTGTTCGAACGTGGAAATCGTCCGGGTAGGGCTGTTCAGCCGGTAGAACCCGGCGGGCGTGGTGAGCCAGAACCGGTCGTTGCCGGCCGGCGCCATGGACAGGATCCATTCGTCGAACTGGCGGTTGTTGATCATGAGGGTTTCCCATCGCCCGGAAACGGGAAAATAGAAGTAAACGCCGTGATCGGTACCGGCCAGCAAAGTCGTATCGTTGACCCGCAGCAGCGCCGTCACGTTGCGCACGGTATCCGTTCCGCGCATGAACATCACCGCAGACGAGACCTGTCCGTCAGATTTGCGGAACCGCAAAACCCCGCCGCGGCTGGACCCCAGCCACAGGAGGCTGTCACCACCGGGAACGATGGCCGTAATCGCCGTATTCCGGCGGATGAATTCCGTGAGCTGCGGATAATTGGTGACTTTCCCGGATCGCGGGTCCCATTTGGCCAAACCGAATTTGTAGAGGCCGGTCCAGACGGTGGTATCGTTTTCGGGCCACATCGTGAGCACGGTCTGGTCGTGCAATTGCGGGGGGCGATGATGTTTGAACCGCTGCGCCTGCGGATCGTATTCGGAGATCATCCCGTTTTCCTGGCCAATGAGCACTTTCCCCGACGGCAGTTCGGCCAGGCTCCAGACGAGGTTCCTGTCTTCCGGGATGCCGCCGGGGCCGTGGGTATAATGTTTCACGGGTGTGAGGTCGGGCCGCAGATGGGAGAACCCCGCGCCCCAGTAGGCCATGTAGACATCCCCGTTCTTCCCTTTCAGCAATCCCGTCATTTCCGCGCCGGCAGTTTGCGGCGCCGGCGGATCGATGCGGGTGAAACCTTCGTTATGAAGGCTTAATATATTGACGCCCAGGTCTGTCCCGACCCACAGATGTCCGTCGCGGTCGGGAAGCAGGCAATTGGTTTCGTAGTTGAGATGCAGGCCCAGCGGCGATTTCGAGGGCGCGATGTGCAGGGAGAACTTCCCCTGCGCGTCGGTATACCGGAACAGGCCGTTGGTTTTCATACCTGCCCAGATATTGCCGTGGTGGTCTTCCGCGAGCTCGTACACCTGGTCGGGCTCAGCACTGCCATAATGGAACTGGAATCGCCGCATGCCGCTGCTGTCGGGCGGCCAGCAAAGCAATTCGTTGGTGCCGCGCGTAGCGGCCCAGATGCGCCCGCGGTTGTCTTCCAGCAATTCTTTCACGCTCGTCCGGATATCGAGCAGGGGATAACGGTGCGGATTGTTATAAGTACTGAAGATCTGCCGGCGGTCCTGGGACACCATGTACATTTCTTTGGTGCCGCTGATCCAGAGCCTTCCGTATGCGTCTTCCATGATGCCGGAATGCATTTTGGTGCTGATGCTATCGGGGATTTCGGCGGGCCGGCGGAAGCGGTGGAGCGCGGCATCGTATTGCAGCAGCCCCGCATCGGCCGTCATCCACAGCCGTCCTTTATGGTCCTGCAAAAAAGCATAACACCCGATTTCCGAACCGGGCGTGAGGCCGGCTTCGATGGGAACGGTGGAAATGCGGGAAGTAACGGGATCGTAAATCCGGATATTGTCCGGCGCGCCGATCCAGATACGGCCCTGGCGGTCTTCGTACAGCGCGATGTCGTCGTAGAAAATGGAACCGGGCAACCGGTCGAACTGGGTGATGGTAATATAGTTTTCGCCGTCGAACCGCTGGAGTGCGTTGCTGGCGATCCAGATGAACCCTTTTTTATCCTGCAGCACTGCGGACACGTGGTTGCCGGTGAGGCCGTTCTGGATGGAAAGGTGGGAGAAGACGTAGGCCTGCCGCGAAGACTGAGCTTTAACGGTGTAGACGGAGATCAGGAGTGCGAGCAGGTACAGATACTTCATGCAGGTGAAATAACTGCCGGAAAGCGTTTGTTTGCTTTCCGGCAGTATATGGATTAGTTGATGGTGAGTTGGTAGGCGGTGACGTGGTTGCCGAAGAAGGTGGGGATGTATACGATTTTCTTTCTCGCGTCGTACCCGATATCTGCGGTCTGGAGTTTTTCGGCCTGGGTGTCGAGGATTTTGTCGGCGGTGTTGTCTTTGATATTTACGTAATACACATCGCCTTTCCAGCAGGAAACGATGTATTCGTCGCCCTTCACATGTTCGATGCCGTCTGCGCCGGAAGAAGCGGGGGCTACTTTCTTGAGGGATTTATCGGCCTGGACGAGGTTTACGGAATTATCGTCGAGCACGAGGAGCCCTGCGGGGCTGGCCAGGATGCCGTTGGGGCCTTTGAGGCCTTTGGAAATGTAGGCGTCGGAGATCGTGGGGACCACGAGATGGACGGTTTTCTGTTTGGAATCGGTGACGAACACGTATCCGTTGGGTGCCACGGTCACGTCGTTGAGGCCGGTGGCGCCTGCGATGGGGATCCTTTTTTCGATCGCGCCTTTATCGATATCGATGACCACGACGGCGTCGAGGTCGGCGACGTACAGGCGGTTTTTATGGACGCCCATGCCTTTGGGGGCGTTCAGCCCCTCCACCCAGCGGAGTTGCTCGATCTTCCCGGTTTTGGGGGATACTTTGGATACGAACCCCTGTCCGTCTGCCCCCCAGGGCTCGCCGTCGATATTGGTGACATACAGCACATTGCGTTTACCGTCGAAATATACCGATTCGGGTACTTTCAGCGTGGTGTCGGTAGACCAGAGCTTCGTCAGCGTGGCTTTCTGTGCCAGGGCGGCCACGCCCGGCGCGCCGGCGAGGAAAAGACTAAGGATGGCATATTTCATTTTCATAACACGTAGAGATTAGGGTTTAAATTTAATAAATGTATTTTTATCGACTATGAAACAATACCTGACTATTACCTTCGCGCTACTCTTATCCGCTGCGGTACAGGCGCAGTCCCGCAAAGCCGTTTTCATTATTGTGGACGGCATCCCGGCAGACGTCTTCGAGCGTGCCGAACTCCCTCATTTCAAACGCATTATCCAGTCGGGCAGTTACCTCCGCGCCTTCGTCGGCGGCGAAAAAGGCGGCTATTCCCAAACCCCGACCATCTCCGCAGTAGGCTACAACAGCGTGCTCACGGGTACCTGGGTGAACAAGCATAATGTGTGGGACAACGATATCAAGGAGCCCAACTATCAATACTGGACCATCTTCCGGACGTTCAAATCCCACTTCCCCCAAAAGAAAACCGCCATTTACAGCAGTTGGGAGGATAACCGTACCAGGCTCGTGGGCGATCGCCTGCCTGCCACCGGTAACCTCGCGATCGATATCAAGCACGACGGCTTCGAGCTGGATACCGTCCGTTTCCCGCACGACCGTAAAAAGGCGTACATGGAGCGGATCGATGCGCACGTGGCCGAAGAAGCGGCGAAATCCATCCGCCAGCAAGCCCCCGACCTCAGCTGGGTGTACCTCGAATATACCGATGATATGGGCCATATGTACGGCGACAGCCCGGAATTTTCTTCCGCCATCCAGAAAATGGACGAAAAGATCGGCAAGATCTGGGAAGCGGTGCAATATCGCCAAAAGCAGTTCAAGGAACAATGGATGATCGTAATCACGACCGATCATGGCCGCGACGAGCCATCGGGCAAGCATCACGGCGGGCAGTCGTTCCGCCAGCGTTCCGGGTGGATCGTGTCCAACATCAGGCAACCGAACGTATATGCGAGAACGTCGTATCCAGGTGTGGTAGACATTATGCCGACCATCGCGCGGTTCCTGGGGCTGCCGCTGCCGCAGCACGTGGCCCGCGAATCGGACGGGGTGGCGCTGACGGGCAAGATTTCCGTGGCCCGCGCCAACGTGAACTATTTCCAGGACGTGCTGGACATTTCATGGATAAACCCCGACCCGGGCGGCAATGTGAAAATCTGGGTGACCACCACCAATAATTACAAAACCGGCGGAACGGACGAGTACAAGCTGCTGGCGGAAGTTCCCGCAGCGCAGGGGCATGCGGTGGTGAACGTGAAAGAGCTGCCGTCGAAGTTTTATAAAGTGGTGCTGGAAGGGAAGGAGAATACCGTGAACCGCTGGTGGGTGGCGGATAACAAGTAATTGGACAACCCGCAATCAAACAAGGCCTACGCGAGATCAACCAGATCGCCCGATAAACAAAAATCCCCCTCGCAACGAGGGGGATTTTTGTTTTTATGATATTTCGATGTTATGATTTGATCTTCAGCATACCGGCATTGATGGCTACCACCACGGTGCTGATGCTCATGAGCACCGCGCCCGCGGCGGGACTGAGCAATATCCCCGCGCCGGAAAGCACCCCTGCGGCTAGAGGCATTGCGATCACGTTGTAACCCGTTGCCCAGGCGAGGTTCTGCACCATTTTCCGGTAAGTGGCCTTGCCGAAAAGCACGAGACTGGCCACGTCTTTCGGGTTGCTGTTCACGAGAATGATGTCTGCCGTTTCGGCGGCCACATCGCTGCCGGAGCCCACGGCGATGCCTACGTCCGCCTTGGCGAGAGCGGGCGCGTCGTTCACGCCGTCTCCCGTCATGGCAACGAACTCGCCGGACCGCTGGAGCTGCGCGATCTTTTCCAGTTTTTCGTGCGGCAGTACTTCGGCGAAGAACTGGTCCATGCCGAGGGTGCGCGCCACGTCTTCCGCCACCACTCTATTATCGCCGGTGAGCAATACCGTTTTTATGTTTTGCTCGTGCAGCGTGCGGATGGCGGCTGCAGATTCAGGACGGACCTGGTCGGAAAGCGCGATGAAACCGATGGGCGTTTCATTGCGAAGCACGTACACCAGCGTTTCGCCGGCGCGGATTTTTTCAGGAGGGTTTTGCAGCGCGTTGGGGCTTACCACCGAAATCGTGGCGCCGTTCAGCTCCGCCGTGATCCCTTTGCCGGTGATAGCCGTGATCTTGCCGGCCTGTTCGGCGCTGATGCCCAGCTCTTTCGCTTTCGCCACGATCCCCGTGGCAATGGGATGCTCGGAACTTTGCTCGAGCGCATACGCGAGGCGGAGCACTTCTGCTTTCGTGACATCGCCTGTCAATGCTTCGAACCGGGTCACGGCGAATTGGCCAACCGTGAGCGTTCCCGTTTTATCGAAAACCAGCGTGGTGATCTTGCGCGCATTTTCGAAAGCGGTACGGTTGCGGATAAGCAGCCCGTTGCGCGCTGCCAGTGCGGTGGATTTGGCTACCACCAGCGGAATGGCGAGCCCCAGCGCATGCGGACAACAGATCACGATCACCGTCACCATCCGTTCCATGGCGAAGGCCAGCGTGCTTCCCGTGAGGTACCACGCGAAAAACGTAGCGAGCCCCGCCACGATGGCGATGGCGGTAAGCCAGCGCGCGGCTTTGTCGGCCAGCAGCTGTGTGCGCGATTTGTCTTGCTGCGCTTCGTTGACCAATTGGATCACCTGTTGCAGGTACGATTCCTTGCTGCCATGCGTGACTTCGATGCGGAGGGCGCCGTTGCCGTTGATGGAACCGGCGATCACTTTGTCGCCCGGGTTCTTTTCCGCCGGTTTGGATTCTCCCGTGAGCATCGATTCGTTGACGGCGCTTTCGCCTTCAGTGATGACGCCGTCTGCAGCGATCTTTTCACCCGGTTTCACGAGAATGAGGTCGCCTTTCTGGAGCTGGTCGGTCGGTATTTCGGAGATCGTATCGTTTTTGATGATGTGGGCGGAGGAAGGCATCAGTTTGACGAGGGCTTCCAGTTCGCGCGAAGCGCCCGCTACCGACGTCATCTCGATCCAGTGGCCCAGCAGCATGATGAGGATCAGCGTAGCGAGTTCCCAGAAGAAGTCCATGCCTTCCAGCCCGAACACGGTGGCGGCGCTGTAGACGTAAGCCACGGTGATGGCGAACCCGATCAGCGTCATCATGCCCGGATTGCGGGATTTCATTTCAGTGAACCAGCCTTTGAGGAAAGGCCAGCCGCCGTAGACGAAAATGATGGTCGACAGCCCGAAGAGTATTTTGTCTGACCCGGGGAACTGCCATGGGAGGCCGAGCCAGTGCTGGATCATGGGCGACAGCAGCAATACCGGCACCGTGAGCACCAGCGTCACATAGAACCTTTTCTTGAAATCCGCGATCATGGCGTGGTGATCATGGCCTCCGTGCCCGCCATGGTCTGCATGCATTTCGTGGCCCGTGTGCTGGCTGTGGCCGGTCATGGGAGCGGGTTGGGGATGGTCATGATGGACGTGGGTGTGGTCTTGCGGCGGATGGGAATGCGGTGCCGGATGATGGTGATGCTCGGGATGATGCTCGTGCGGATCGTTAGGGCTCATGGTACGGTGGTTTGAATGGAAAACAAGTTTGCGGGATGAATGTTCAAATGCCTTGCCAGTATTGGCGATTACCAAAATTGTATAACAGAAAACAGGAATGTTGTAAAAGAAAGGTTACGGTTGCTGGAGATGTTTCTCCAACACATGGCCGAGGGCGGTCAGCTCGATGGGTTTCACGACATAATCGCAGGCGCCCTGGAGCCGGAATTTATCGGCCGATTCGGAATAGGCGTCGCCGCTGGCGATCACTACAGGGATGTGCTGGAGCTGGGGATCGCTTTTCAGGTGTTCAAGCATTTCGCTGCCGTTCATGTTGGGCATTTGCGAATCGAGAATGATGAGGTGGGGCGATTGTTCGCGGGCGATCGTCAATCCCTCGTTCCCGTTATCCGCCGCCAGCACATGGATGCCTTTCGCGCGCAGGAAGTTGCGCAGGATGATCTGGCTCATCCGGTCGTCTTCCACCACCAGCACCGTACTGCCCGCGAAGCTCGTCCTGCCGGGCGTTTCATCCATCATTTCGGGAATCGTGGCGCCGTCCGGAACGGGGAAGGAGATGGTGAAAGTGGTGCTCATCCCGTCCACACAATTAACCCCGATGCGGCCGCCGAGCAATTCCGCGAAATACTTGGAGATGTGCAGGCCCAGCCCGGTCCCTTCCACGAATGATTTTTTCACGGTCACGAACGGCTCGAAAATAACTTTCTGCTTTTCCGCCGGGATGCCGCCACCCTGGTCCGTCACGCTGATGTACCACTCCTTTTCCGCCACGCCGCATTCCACGAGGATTTCGCTGTTGTTGGGGGAAAATTTGATGGCGTTGGTCATGAGGTTATTGAGGATCTGCGACAGCTTCACTTCATCTGTTGTCACCACCGTCAACATGCGCGGCGAAATGCTGAGGCGGATGGTGACGGATTTGGTGAGGGCCAGCAGTTCGTAGATGCGGACGATGTTGTGGAGGAAGGAATGCGTGCGCACTTCGGCCGGATGCGCCTCGTCCCGCTGCCCGGATTCTATGCGCGAAAGCTCCAGCACGTTGTTGATAATGTCTTTCACGTTGAAGCTCGCCACGTACAGATGATCTACCAGACTGCCCATCGTTTCCGGCGGACGGCCGTTCTGCAAATCCATGCGCATAAGCTGCACGATGCCGAAGATGGCGTTGAGCGGATTACGGATTTCGTGGCTGGTTTCCTGCAGGAAGAGTTTTCTCGACTTGTTGGATTTTTCCAGCTCGTCCCGTTTATGCAGCAATTCCTTCAGCAGATCGTTATAGGATTTTTTGTAATGGTAAATGCAAAGCAGGGGGATGAAAACGTGCCATGCGATGTTGATCCACCGCAAAGAACGGATCACGGGCTCGGGTTGCTGCAGGTACGGCGGGTTGCCGTTCAGCAGATGCCATTCCATGAACACGATGGAGGAGCTGAGCGTGGCCACGGCGATGATTTGCCAGGAATGGGTTTCTATCGTCAGGTAAGTGAGGCTGATCATCGACATGCAGGCGATGATGAAAAGTACCCCCGGCCCCAGGAGCCAATCGAAATAAACCGCCCACAAAGATTGGAAGGCGACCAGCAGCAGCGTGGCGGTCTTCAGTTTGCCATAACGGTTGAAAATCACCGGGATGCAGAAACACACCAGCGCCAGGGTATTGCCGAAGAATACGATCGGCAACCGGGTGATGAAATAATAAACGACCCCGAGCATGAAAAGACTGCTCCCGATCGCTAATGAAAGGGAATTGATGATCCGCACCTGGCAACGTTTTTCCTCCGGAAAGCGTGTGCAACCGGTGTCCAGCAGTCGGGTTATCGGGGCGATGATATTCATGTCTTCAGGGTAAATTTCAGGAACAGGTATCCATCACGTTCAGGGGCTTCCGGACCAATTTTTTTCCGGCTCTTTTCAAATGTAATCAATCCATCCGTGCAGGCAAAAACTTAATATCCACGCCAATTCGTTTGTGTAAATACCAAAAAGGCTCCCCATCCGGGAAGCCTTTTCTCTTCTTTCCTCGCCTATCACTCTCAGTCGTTATTTCGCGCCGGCCTTTTCGAGGAGGCTGGCGATTTCGGTCTGTTTTTTCTGCCGGGCATGTTGCAGCGTCGTAACGCCATCTTTATCAGCGATATTGAGATCTGCTCCTGCGTCGATGAGCAGTTGCACGATGCGGATATGCCGCGGTCCCCCGTCGCCGAGGATCACCGCTTCCAGCAACCCGGTCCATCCGAGCCGGTTGATGTGGTTGATGGGGAATTTTTTGTCTTCCAGCAGGGCGATCACCGTTTCCACATGCCCGCGCTCGCAGGCGGGAATGAGGGCGGAGCCGCCGTACCGGTTATAAACGGTGTAGTCTGCACCGGCTTTCATACACATCCGCACGATGTCGGTCATCCCTTCGGCGCCTGCGTAGAGGAAAGGCGAATTCAGGATTTTGTCCTGCGCGTTCACGTTCGCTCCCGCATCGATCAGCGCCTGTGCGGCTGCTGCATGATGTTTGTATACGGCCGTCATCAGCGGGGTGCGGCCTTCCGCATCCCGCGATTCGAGTTGCGCGCCGGCGCGCAGCGCGTCGCCGATGGCGGCGGTGTCGCCCGCAGCCGCGGCGGCCTGTAACCTTTTATTTGCACTGTTGTCCATCTTGCTCGTCTCCTTTTCGTGCTGTGCGCAGGCGGGCATCGTTACGCCCAATACCAGCGCCAGTAACATGGTTTTCATCATCTGGTGTCGTTTACCAAAATTAAACGTAATCAAATGGACGGAAAGGGGAAAAACGTGCGGATCAGGGTACTTTCTGAACCTGCTGGCGGAATTCCAGGGGCGTTTGACCGGTATACCGGCGGAAGAAGCGGGAAAAGTACGACGTGTCGGAGAATCCCAGTTCATACGCGATCTCTTTCACATCCTGGGTCGTGAGCGACAGTAACCGCCGCGCTTCCAGCAGCAGCCGACGGCGGATGAGATTGCCCGCCGTGATGCCGGTTTCCTTGCGGCAGACGATGTTGAGGTATTGCGGCGTTACATGGAGTTGCGCGGCGTAATGCTCGACGGTTGCGTTTTCCCGGTAACTTTTTTCGAGCATGGCGAGGAACTGCTTCACGAGGCGCTGAACGGGTGGCTGGTTGGTGGTGGGATGGGCTTCGTCGTACCGGCGCTCGAGCATGGTGAGCAGGGAAAGCAGGCGGTAGGTGATGATGCGGACGGTCAGGTAATCGGCCAGGGCATATTCTTCGAGGATGCTTTCCAGTTCCCGGACCACCGCTTGGAGGGGCGCTTCCTCCAGTTGCAGGTGCGGATTGGCGGAGAAAGAGAAAAACGGCCACTGGAGCGTGTCTCCCGTCAAAAAATCCCTGCCGAACATCAATTGGAAACCTTTCGTGTCCGGATGCAATTCCCAGTCGTGCGGCTGCCCCGGCGCCAGGAAATACACCGAGCCCGGGGTAACGGGATACGGCGAAAAATCGATCGTATGGGTACCGCTGCCGGCAGTTACGACCAGCAGCATGTAGAAATCGTGCTTGTGGGGCTGCGGAAGGCTCGCCCGGCCCTGATCCTCATGCCGGAATATGCTGAACACCTCCGCCTTGAGCGGTGTGCAGATGTCCTGTATGCGGATAACGGGCAGGTGCTGATTCGAAGCCATACGCGAATATAAGCGTTATCGCAACAGCGTGGCCGTGCCGCTTAGGAAGAAGTCCGCCCCGAAGTAATCCACGGCGCTCACCTGCCAGACGTACGTTCCGTTATCCTGCAATTCGCCCTTCGTCCGGCCGTCCCATCCGCGGTTATTTTCATTTCCGCTGTACACGAGCCGTCCCCAGCGGTTGTACACCCGGAAGTACCGTATCTCGCTGATCCCCGCGCCGATGGGCCGCAACCAATCGTTGAGGCCGTCGCCGTTGGGGGTGAACGCCGTTGGCACGAACACCTGCGGCAGCGTGTTGTAAACTTTCACCGTAAGGAACGCCGAATCCGCACAGCCCGCCTGGTCCTGCACGAGCACCTTCAGCCGCAAACCCTTATTGGCACTGCGGTACACGGCAATGGGATCGGGATTGCCGGGGTCGGAAAGCCCCGCCGCCGGCGACCATTCATACCGCGTTCCGCCCGAAGCATGCAATCGCAGCGGTTGCCCCACCACCACCGCCGTATCGCGCCCGGCAGAAGCCTGCACTTTCGGGCGGACCGTCACCAGCACCGTATCCCGCGAAGGTTTAGGGCATCCGCGTGTATCCGTAGCCGTGAAAACGTAAGCCGTGCTCTCCGCCGGCCTTACCACCGGGTCGAGCGTTCCCGGCAATGCGGGCGACCACGCAAATCCGCTGCCGTCGGTAGCGGCGTGCAATTGCGCTTGGGTTCCGAAACAAATGACCGTATCGTTCCCTGCCCGCGCGAGCGGGTAAGGCACCGCGCGCACCCAAACGCTGCCGCTGGCCGTGCAGGCGCTCACACTGGCCGTCACGAAATAACGCGTATCTCCCGGCGGGCTCACCAGCGGCGCGGGCGACCCAGCCTGCAACAATCCAGGGACAGCTGCCCAATTGTAGACCAGCCCGTTGGATTGCGGCCGCAACCGGATGGTATCTCCCTGGCAGATCAGCGTATCCGCCGGCATCTGCAGCGTCACCTGGCTGGTGGTGCGGATCAGGACGGAGTCGCGGTTCAGGCAGCCGTTCTGGTCGAGGTCTACGTAATATTTCGTGTCGGAAGTGACGTTCACATTCGGCGTGGCGGTTTGCGAGCCGGTCATGTTCACGGCGGGCGACCAGGTAAAATTGCCCGACCCGGAGGCGCGGAGCGTGAGCGGGTCCGGCGGACAAATCAGTGTATCCCTGAACGCCAGTCCTATCGGTGGTTTGTCGAGAATATCGATCGCTTGCTGCACCGTATCCTTGCAGCCTACGGAATTATGTGCGATGAGCGTAACGGTGTAGCGGCCCGTGGAAGGGTACGTCCAGTTTGGGTTTCGATCTTCCGAACGGTTGGTCATGGTGATGGCCTGGCCGAAATCCCAGTTCCAGTAATTCACCGTTCCGAAGGCCGTGGTGGTTTGGTCGGTGAAGGAAACGGGTTTGGCGATGCAGGAGCCGGCGGAAGAGAAGGCGGGGTTGAAGCCGGGGTATACCAGCGCGAGGGCTTCCGTGGAATCCGGGCATTGCAGGCCGCGGTTGGTTGTGAGCTTCACCGAATAAGTACCCGGCTGCGCGAACGTGAAATCCGCGACGGGATTGGCGGAGGTATACACGAGCTGGCCGGCGGCGTTGCGGAACTCCCAGTTCCAGCGGGCGATCAATGGGCTGGTAGACCGGTTGGCGACCACGAGCTGCTGCGAATTGCCGCAGAGCATATATTCCGGCAGGAGCGTGGCAGACGCGAGGGTGCAGCCCGTGATGTTGAGCTGCAGGTCTTTCCGTTGCGTGGCGATGACGGTACCGTTCCGCAGTTCCTGTACGCACACGGTAACCACGTAAATCCCCACTTCCGGCGCGATGCCGGTGATGAGGCCCGTGACGGGATCGATGGAAACGCGGACGCCGAGGGGCGCATCCTGGCTGTATCCTGTGCCATACGGCACGCTTACGTAGGGCGGCGGCACGGTGGGCTGGCTGGTGGCGCCCCCGCCTCCGGTGCCGGGGTTGCCGCTGGAGTAACCGATGGTCTGGTAAGCTTCGCAAAAGTAATAGCGAAGCTCGTCGTTGTCAGGGTCTTCGGCCGCGAAGCTGTATTGGAACGGGTTGTCGGCGCAAACGGTAACGAGGTCGGTGCCGGTGAACCGTGCGCTGCGGTTGTCGGTGGCAGTGGCCAATTGCGCCGTGCCGGGGATTTCAGCGGTGTAGGTGGCGCCGATGCGGTCGTAGCCTGGTTCCAGGTTGCTGATCTGGTTTACGCGGTTGGTTACCTGCGAAGTGATGACATATCCATCCGGGGAATCCTGTAGCGTAACATTGAAATGCCAGTACCCGACGTAGTAGCAGATCGTGGGTGGACGGGTGATGCAGGGGTCGTTGCTCGTATGGCTCAGCTGTTCTTCCCGGTTGAGGGGGACGGACAGCATGAAGATTTCCGCGTTGGTGGCCCGGTTGTACACGCCGATGTAAATGGGATTGTAGAAGGAACGGTTCTGGGTGCCGCAACTGCGGAACTGTTTGAGCGTCACCTGGTAAGTGGTGCTGCCGTTGGCGCGGGACAGTACCGTATAATACATTTCCCCGCCGGTAATATGGTCCGCGCGCAGGCCGGCAGAAAAGGCCATGATCAGCATCAGGAGCGACAGGTGCTTCATGCAAAGGTATTGTTCGGGATACGGAAAATCCGTTCGGGCGGTTGCTTGCCCAGGTCGCAAATAGTCAGGCTGATGGCGGGTATTCCGGGAATGGATGTTATCGGGTGGCGGGGTACAGCAGGCTGTGGAGCATGCTCACCAGTTCCGAGAACTTTTCCGGTTTCGTGTAAAACTGGAAAGCACCCAGTTCCAGCGCCTGCCGGATCGTTTGCTGGTCGGATGCCGTGGAATAAATGATGACGGGGATGTGTTTGGTCCGCTGGCTGGTTTTCAACTCCTGTAAAAACTGCATGCCATTCATCACCGGCATGTTGAGATCGAGGAAAATAAGGTCTGGCAACGATTCCGATGTACTCAGGTGCGTAATGCCTTCCTGCCCGTTCGATGCCAGGGAACAGCGGATGGAATTGTCAATGAACGCCAGCGCAGACAAAAATATCTCCTGGTCGTCCGCATCATCGTCGATCAATAAAAGATTGGGTACAGCAGTTGTCATAGATTATACGATTACAAAGGCTAAAAACTCGCATGAGGAAATAAATGCATTTGTTTATCGCCCGCCGCATATCCCTATCAAATTAATCATTTTAAGTTGAATTATGCGGAAATATTGAGTAAGATTGCGCGGAACAATTTTATCCGGATGAAACGGTTACTCTTTATGTTTTTATGCGGCATGCTGGCGGGAGAAGCGATTGCCCAGCAGCGGCCGAACGTCATTATCATTTATGCGGACGATGTGGGATATGGCGACCTGAGTTGCTACGGCGCCACCCAGGTGCAAACGCCCAACATTGACGCCCTGGCCAAAAGCGGCATCCGCTTCACCAACGGCCATACCACATCCGCTACCTGCACGCCGTCCCGCTACGCCCTGCTCACCGGCCAGTATCCCTGGCGCAAAAAAGGAACAGGCGTGCTCCCCGGCAACGCGGCCATGATCATCCCGCCAGGTTCCCCCACGCTCGCGTCCATGATGCAACAAGCCGGGTACCAGACCGCCCTCGTCGGGAAATGGCACCTGGGGCTGGGAGACGGTTCCCCCATCAACTGGAACACCGCCATCAGGCCCGGTCCCAACGAAGTCGGATTTAATTACGCCTTCTTCTTCCCCGCCACGGCCGACCGCGTGCCGACCGTTTTCGTGGAAAACGGCTCCATCATCGGCGCCGACCCTGACGATCCCATCGAAGTCAATTACCAGTCGAAAGTCGGCAACGAGCCCACCGGCAAGGAAAACCCCGAATTGCTCAAAATGCGATCATCACCCGGCCAGGGCCATAACAATACCATCGTGAACGGAATCGGCAGGATCGGCTGGATGAAAGGCGGTTCCCGCGCAAGATGGACAGACGAAGAGGTGGCTTACGCGTTTACCGACAAAGCCATCGAATTCATGGAAGCCAACCGCAAAAAACCTTTCCTGCTGTGCTTCAACCTGAGCGATATCCACGTGCCCCGCATGCCCGCCACCGCCTTCAAAGGCAAAAGCAAACTGGGTTACCGCGGAGACGCGATCCTGCAGATGGACTGGAGCGTGGGCCGCATCATGGACAAACTCCGCCAGCTCGGCCTGGAGAAAAACACGATCGTCCTTTTTTCCAGCGATAACGGCCCCGTGCTCGACGATGGCTATGTGGATGGCGCAGTTACCCAGCAGAACGGTCACCAGCCCGCAGGCCCGCTGCGCGGCGGCAAATACAGCGCGTTCGAAGGCGGCACCCGCGTGCCCTGGATCGTAAGCTGGCCCGGCACCGTGAAGGCCGGCGGTACGTCGGACGCGCTGATCAGCCAGGTCGATCTTTACGCCACTTTCGCGAAACTGACCGGACAAAAATTGCCCGAAAATGCCGCGCCGG
Organism: Chitinophaga sp. NPDC101104; assembly: GCF_050277495.1. NCBI lineage: Bacteria > Pseudomonadati > Bacteroidota > Chitinophagia > Chitinophagales > Chitinophagaceae > Chitinophaga > Chitinophaga sp. NPDC101104. Next base: position 336,709 of record NZ_JBNNSF010000003.1, read on the forward strand.
ATAGTCACGACATGCTGCCCGCATTCCTGGGCAAAAAGCCGGAAGGCCGCTCCTGGCTTGTGTTGCAGGGCGGTTCTTTGTCACTCGTGCAGGGAAACTGGAAATACATCACCCCGTCGAAAGGCGCGAAGCTCATGAAAGAAGTGAACATCGAGTCCGGCAACGACGAGCTCCCGCAGCTGTACGACCTGCGTGCGGACGTAGGTGAAAAACAGAACCTCGCCGCGCAGCATCCCGACAAGGTGAAAGCCATGGCGGAAGCGCTCGAACGGCTGAAGAACGCATCGCAGACCCGATAGAAGAATAATACGAACGGAACGGCCCGGAGCGTTTGCTCCGGGCCGTTCGTTTTTTGAAAGCAGTACATCAGAACGCGCTGGCGGTATTGAGCAGTTCCATATCGGCTGTATCCAGCTGTAGCGAAACGGCGCGGATGAGCTCGCCGAGCTGCTGGAGGTTGGTGGCGCTGGCGATGGGCGCGGTCACGGTGGGCCGGTTTTTCACCCACGAAATGGCTACCATGCCGGGTTTGGACTGATGCTTGGCCGCTACGGAATCGAGGGCTTCCAGGATGCGGGTGCCGCGATCGTTGAAATATTTTCCGAGGAATTTGGCGCGGGGGCTGCCGGCAATGTCGGCCGCGGAACGGTATTTGCCGGTGAGAAAGCCGCTGGCGAGGGAAAAGTACGGGATCACGCCGAGTTGGTGTTCCGCTGCGTAGGCGGCAAATTCGGTCTCGTATTTTTCGCGGTCGAACAGGTTGTATTCGGGCTGTAGGGTTTGGTAAGCCGGCCATCCCTTGTCTTTGCTGATGGCGGCGGAAGCCACGATGCGGGGCCGCGTCATGTTGCTGGTGCCGATGTGGCGGACTTTCCCGGCGGAAATGAGGGAGGCGTAGGCTTCGAGGGTTTCTTCGATCGGGGTTTCCGGATCGTCGTAATGCGACTGGTACAGATCGATGTGATCGGTTTGCAGGCGGCGGAGGGAATCTTCTACGGCAGTCAGGATGTACGATTTGCGCAGGCCTCTCTTTTCCTCCGAAATCACACCGCCTACTTTGGTGGCCAGCACGATTTTACCGCGCTTCCCGGAAGCTTTCAGCCATTTGCCGATCACCCGTTCGGAAGTGCCGGGACTGTTGCCCGGGGCCCAGCGGGAATAGGTATCAGCCGTATCGATGGCGTTGAATCCCGCGTCGGTAAAGGCGTCCAGCAGGCGGAAAGACATTTGCTCGTCGGCCGTCCAGCCCAGTACGTTCCCGCCGAACATCAGCGGAGCGATGGCGAGGCCGGTATTTCCCAAAGTTCTTTTATCCATGCGCATGATTTTTAAGGGTCATAAAGCTAAAACTTAAATTGCAGGAAAATTGTTTACACACCTAACAAATCCGTTCACATGAAAGTATTCATCACCCGGCAGATTCCCGAAGCGGGGATACGGCTGCTGCGCGACGTAGGTATCGAATTCACGGAACATACGGAAAAGCGGGACCTCGCACCGGAAGAGCTGGTGGCGGCGTGCAAGGCGCATGATGCGCTGCTGAGCGTGGGCGGGAATAAGCTGAACGCGGATTTCTTGCAGGCGTGCCGGCATTTGAAAGTGATCGCGCTCATGTCTGCCGGGTACGACAACCTCGATGTGGCTACCGCAAAGGCACTGGGGATCCCGGTGGGGAATACGCCGGGCGTTTTGAGCAATGCCACGGCTGATACGGCTTTCCTGTTGATGCTGGCCGTTTCGCGCAAGGCGTTTTACATGCATAAGCGGATCGAAAAGGGCGAATGGGGATTCTTCGACCCCACGGCCCATCTCGGGATAGAGCTCAACGGCCGGACGCTGGGCGTTTTCGGGTTGGGGAGCATCGGTACCGCGCTGGCGCGGAAGTGCCGCGGCGCGTTCGATATGGAAGTGATCTATCACAACCGCAGCCGGAACGAAGCCGCGGAAAAGGAGCTGGGCGCGCGATATGTGAGCTTCGACGAACTGCTGTCCCAAAGCGACGTGCTGAGCGTTCATGCCGCGCTCACGCCGCAAACGGAAGGGATATTCAACGCCGTAGCCTTCGGGAAAATGAAGCCCACGGCTATTTTCGTGAATGCCGCCCGCGGATCGATGCACCAGGAAAGCGATTTGCTGGATGCCTTGCGGACGCACCGTATCTGGGGCGCGGGCCTGGATGTCACCAATCCCGAGCCCATGGACCGGAACAACCTGTTGCTGCAAATGCCCAATGTGGCCGTGCTGCCACATATCGGCTCGGCTACGGAAGAAGCGCGCGGCGGAATGGCGAGGATGGCGGCGGAAAATATCATCGCAGGGCTGAAAGGAGCGCCGCTCCCGCATCCGATCGGGTAAAACCCGGGGCGTGCTATGATTATCGCATGGTTTTTTGTATCATGGGGTAATATTCCACGTCCCTACTATGCCGCACCTTATTGCCCGAAGGAAATTCCTCGGAAATCTGTCGCTGGCCACTGCCGGCTTTTTACTGAACTGGCGCCGCTCTTTTGCGGCCATGCCTCCGCTGACCGAAAAGGCCGCCCTCGCGCTGCCGCATTTTCCGGATACTTACCACGCATTCGTCTGGCGAAACTGGTCGCTGGTGCCGCACGATACGCTGGCACGCGTGGCGGGCACTTCTGTGCAAAACATCCTTTCCACCGGCCTGGCCATGGGCCTCGAAAAGCCGGCACCGGTTGCAAAGCTGGCGTGGGAGCGGAGCTACATCACCATCATCCGCCGAAACTGGCACCTGTTGCCGCGGACGCAGTTAACGGACTTGTTGGGATGGGATGAAAAGAGGTTCGAATTCACGCTGCGCGAAGACGATTTTCTTTACGAAAAACTGGGAAGCTTCAAGCCTTCCTGCGCGCCGGTGCAATATCAACCGCCATCCGCCGCTACCGCTGCTATCGGCGAAGTGATGAAGCGGGAATTCCCCGAAGGGCTCCCCAAAAGCCGGGAACCGCTGTTCCATTTCATCCGCGAACTGAGCGATCCGAAAAATTCCCTGCATGGTGTTCCATCTGCGGGATTTTCGCCGCGGCTAGGCTATTCCTATTTCGCGCTGTATGGCGATCCCTTGCTGGACGCGGCTTCCGATCCCTATCCGGATGCATACCTCGCGCGGTTGGCCGCCAGCGGGATAGACAGCGTCTGGATCCACATCGTACTGCACAAACTGGTCCCGTTTCCCTGGGATGCCTTCCAAAGCGAAGGCCATGAAACCCGGTTGAAGAATCTCCGGAAGCTGGTGGACCGCGCCGCAAAGCACAACGTCAAAATATTTTTATACCTCAACGAACCGAGGACCTGGCCCGCGTCTTTTTTCGAAAAGTATCCGCGGCTGAAGGGTGCGGAAGCCGGTGGTGTGGTCAGTCTTTGTACGAGCCACCCGCACGTGCAGGCGTACCTGCGCAACGGCATCGCCGCCATTACGCGCGCGGTGCCTGGATTGGGCGGGTTCTTTTCCATCACGGCTTCCGAAAACCGCACCAATTGCTGGTCGCACGGCCAGGGTGCAGGTTGCCCGAGATGCGGGCCGCGCGGCGGGCCGGCGGTGATCGCGGAACTGAACCACAATTACGCCGAGGGCATCCGGAAGGGAATGGAGAAGCGGGAAGACGGGCCGGTGCCGGAGCTGATCGTGTGGGATTGGGGCTGGCCGGCGGGATGGGGGAAACAGATCATTCCGGCATTGCCGAAGGAAGTGTTGTTGATGAGCGTGTCCGAATGGGATGTGACCATTGAGCGTGGGGGCGTGAAAAGCAGTATAGGAGAATATTCCATATCGGCGATCGGGCCGGGACCCCGTGCCAGGGTGCATTGGGACGCGGCGCGTTTTGCCGGGATCAGGACCATGGCCAAGATACAGGCGGGCAATACCTGGGAGATCGCGGCGGTGCCGTATATCCCGGCGTTGCGGAACGTGGCGGAGCATGCGGCGGCGTTGCGCGCAGAAAAGGTGGACGGGCTTATGCTGGGCTGGACGCTGGGCGGGTATCCGTCTCCCAACCTGGCCGTTGTGGCGTTGATGATGAAGGAAAAGGATTTGCGGCCGGAAGAAGCGATGGCAAGGGTGGCGGCTGCGCGGTATGGTGCTGCGGGCGAAGCGGTGACGCGGGCCTGGGAGGCGTTCAGTAAGGCGTTCAGCGAATTCCCTTTTGGGGGAGGCTTGTATTTTTCGCCCATGCAAACGGGGCCGGCGAATTTGATGTGGAATGTGGGGACGGGGTACCAGGCCACGATGGTGGGTTTTCCGTACGACGATCTCGCGCGTTGGCGGGGGCATTATCCGCAGGAGGTGTACGTGAGGCAGTTGCGCAAGGTGGCGGATGGTTTTGCGGAGGGATTGGAGACGTTGAGGAAGGAGACCGGTGGACTGCGATTGCCGGCGGACGAGGCGAAAAAGTTGATGTTCGAGCAGGAGGTGGCGGAAGCGGTGGCGGTGCATTTTCGCAGTGCGGCGAACCAGTGCGAATATATCGCGTTGCGGGGTGACGAGGCGGGAAAGGCGCTGCGGGCGGCGTTGCTGGAGGATGAGCTGCGGCTGGCGCGGCGGATGCTGGTGTTGCAGCGGGGGAATTCGACGTTGGGTTTTGAGGCGTCCAATCATTATTTCTATACCGGGGAGGATTTGTTGGAGAAGGTGTTGAATTGCCGGTTTTTGCTGGATGCGGGCGGCTGAAGAATTTTTTTTCGGTCCCCAGTGAGGGCTTTTCCCCCGGCAAACGAATACTATGCAGATACGGGTGATTTCATTAACTTAATAGTGTTATCATTTTATGAAGCCTGTTTACGTAGCCCTGATATGTTTACTATTCACGTTATTTTCCGGATGTCGTAAGAAGGACGACGCGGCGCCTCCGTCATCGGGGCGGAGGGAGATGGTGGAAGGTTCCTGGAAGCAGAAGGACCTGGTGATAGCGGTGAGCGTGAAATTGGGAGGTCAGAATATTCCTGCGGGAACGAGCATGATGGTGTTAGCGCCGATGCTGGGGCCTGGAGGGGCGCTGATTACCTGCACGAAGAACAATACATATCGTTTTAATAAGGACAATACCATGAAGGTGGCGGGTTGCACGGAGCTTTTATTTCCTGTTACGGGGAATGACGGAACCTGGTCCCTGGATATCTATGATGCCGTGCTGCTGCTCAAATCTGCGCAGGGCGATCCGGACCCGCACTGGATAGACGAATTGACGGATAAAACCCTGAAAATTTCCATTACAGCAGTCATTCCGAATGTGGCGACGGTTCCGTTGACGCTGATACTTGAGAAGTCGTGACCTGAATACGATTGATATTATTGAATTATATGCGATACACCGCGCAGGATATCAGGCTAGGAAATAAGGATGCCTTCCGGATGGTATATCAATTATATCATCAGAAGTTGTATTACTTCACGCTGCGGCATGTGCAATCTGCATATGTTGCGGAGGAGACGGTGCAATTGACGTTTATCCGGATGTGGGAGCGCCGGGAGTCTTTATCGCCGGAAGTTTCGATATCGCAGCAGTTATTCCGGATCGCGAAGAGTATCATGATTGATTTGTTGCGGAAGGAGTATGTGCGGGACCGGCATATGGGGGTGTTTTCCGAAGGGCAGGAGCGGGAGTCACCTGCGTTTGATCTGGAAGGAAAGGAGGAATTGGAGCGGGTGTATTTTTATTTAGAGCATTTGTCGCCGGTGCGGCGGCATGTATTCCGGATGAGCCGTTTGGAGGGATGGACGTACCAGCAGATCGCGGAGGCGTTGTCGATTTCTCCGCGTACGGTGGAAAATCATGTGTTGCGGGCGGTGAGCCAGTTGCGGAAGGCGTTGTTGTGATAGGGGGCTGGGAGATGTGGGGGAGATGGATGAATAAATCGAAGATGTGTGGGAGGTGGAAAGATGTGTGGAAGGTGAATGGGATTAAGATGGAAGATGAATGGCAGATGTGTGGGAGATGGAAAGGTGTGTGGAAGAAGGGTGGCCGTAGGATGGAAAGCGAATGGAAGAAGTATGGGAGATTTGTGGGTGATGAAGATATTTGGAGGAAGGATGGTAGTTGGATGGGAAACGAATGGAAGAAGTATGGGAGATTTGTGGGGAGATGGAAAGATGTGTGGAAGATGAATGGGAATTAGATGGAAGATGAATGGCAGATGTGTGGGAGATGGAAAGGTGTGTGGAAGAAGGGTGGCCGTAGGATGGAAAGCGAATGGAAGAAGTATGGGAGATTTGTGGGTGATGAAGATATTTGGAGGAAGGATGGTAGTTGGATGGGAAACGAATGGAAGAAGTATGGGAGATTTGTGGGGAGATGGAAAGATGTGTGGAAGATGAATGGGAATTAGATGGAAGATGAATGGCAGATGTGTGGGAGATGGAAAGGTGTGCGGAAGAAGGGTGGTAGTTGGATGGAAAACGAATGGAAAAAGTATGTGAGATATGTGGGGAGTTGGAAATATGTTTGAAAGATGAACGGAGTTGAATGGAAGGGAACGAGAACGAATGTAAGATTTGTGAGAGACGGAAAGTTGTGTGGAAGGTGAATGGAAGAGGATGGAAGTTGTACGAAATTTAGCATGTAAATGCAGTTAACTTATAAATAGTGGGGGCACTTCCGGCATAGGCCCCATCTCAGCAATCAGACAATCGACATTCAAAGTACAGATGACCGAAATTACATCCCATATGATCCAGCGTTACTTCCGGAACGAATGTACGGAAGCGGAAACGGCTATGGTAAGGGCGTGGTTGTTGCAGCATCCTGACGCGCTGGAGCAATACATTACCGAAGAGCAATGGGACCAGTTTCATCCGGAGGGCCGTTTGCCCGAGGGGATTTCCGCATCGATGTACGGGCAGATCGAAGCACATATCGAAGCATCCGGTGATGGATGGAACAAAGAAGCAAGGACTGTAGGTGACGATGGATTAAGCAAGTGTGAATTTGATGATGAAGTCAATAAAGAAGCCGGGTTCGCATCCGGTGATGGATGGAACAAAGAAGCAAGGACTGTAGGTGATGATGGATTAAGCAAGTGTGTATCTGATGATGGAGTCAGCAATGAAGCAGGCTTCGCATCCGTTGATGGATGGAACAAAGAAGCAAGGACTTTAGGTGATGATGGGTTAAGCAAGTGTGTATATAATGATGGAGTCAGCAATGAAGCTGGGTTCGCATCCGGTGATGGATGGAACAAAGAAGTAAGGACTGTAGGTGATAATGGATTAAGCAAATGCGCTTTTGATGATGAAGTCAGCAATGAAGCCGGGTTCGCATCCGGTGATGGATGGAATAAAGACGCAAGGATTGTAGGTGATGATGGATTAAGCAAGTGTGTATTGGATGATGGAGTCAGCAATGAAGCCGGGTTCGCATCCGGTGATGGAATGGGCAACGCATCAAGGAATGCATCAGATGATAACAGGCGCTCCACAGCAAGTGTTGCATCTGATGAATGGATGCCGAATTCCCTCGGCGGAGAACGCAGCAACGAAGCTCACCGCCCCAGGAGCCGCTGGGACCGGGGATGGCGCCTCCCCGCCGTAGCAGCCATGCTGGCAGCAGCCGTCGCTACCTGGTATTTGACCCGTCCCGCCGCAAAACCCGTCGTGGCAGAAAACCATGATGCCGGAACGCCCGCCGGGTTCCTGGAAAACACCACCGGCAAACCCCTCTCGCACCGGCTCCCCGACGGCTCCGGCGTACTCCTCCAACCAGGCGCTTCCCTCCGTTACAAAAATCCATTCCCCACCCATCAAAGAAATATCACCCTGTCCGGCAAAGCCCGGTTCGACGTAGCCCGGAACCCCGCACCATTCACCGTCTCCGCCGGCAAAACGAACACCACCGCCCTGGGCACCGTCTTCGAAATCACCTCGGTCCCCGGTAAACCCACCACCGTGCTCCTCATCAGCGGAAAAGTGAAAGTGCAGGCAGGCAACGAAAAAGATATCATCCTCCGCCCCGGAGAGCTCCTCCGGTACGATGCGCATCTTCAATCCCTACAAGTCTCCCGGCCAGCGCCCCCCGCCCGCAAAAGCCCCGCCCTCGCCGCCATCCCATCCCCCAAAGAAATGATTCCTACAACCGCCATCATACATTTCGACAATACACCGCTCACAACACTCTTCCGGCAACTGGAATCCCGCGAAAACCTGCACGTGCTGTACGACCCGGCACTGCTGCGCGACAGGTATTTCACCGGATCGTTCAACAGCGGTAAAGAATCCCTGGACAATTTCCTGCAGACGATCGCCGTGCTGAATAACCTGCAGATACGCCACTCGGGCGACAGCTTGCTGATCTCCCCCTAAACATCACCCGTACCGCACCCGGCAGCACCACTGCGCAGGGCGCATCCTATACTCTTAAAATCATTACCGATATGAGACCTCATTTACGCTCTATTTCGGGAAAGGCCTTCCTTTTGCTGTTGCTGTGCTGGAACATCACCACCTCCGCACAAACCACCGCCACCCCATCCGTAACCGGCATCGTCCGGAACGAAGCCATGCAGCCGGTAGAAGGCGTTGCCGTAGAATTGTTCAACGAATCGGCCCGCGCACTCGGGCAAGCCGTCACCAACGATAAAGGCGTTTTCGTCATGACGAAAGTCCCGCCCGGCGGCCCGTATTATTTCGTGTTCTCGCACGTAGCCTACATGCGCGACACCTTGCGCAACTACACCATCCAGGATGCCGCAAGGGCCACGCTTTCCGTGGTGCTGAAAGAGAAAAGCCGCGAACTGGGCGCCGTCACCGTCACCGCCCTCGGCATCAAAAGGGCCACCCGCTCACTGGGGTACTCGGTGGAAGAGCTCGGTTCCCGCGAATTCAACCGCGTAACGCAGGAAAATTTCCTCAACGCCATGTCCGGGAAAATGGCCGGCGTCACCATCAGCAGCACCGGCGGAACGGGGTCTTCCGTAAATATGGTCATCCGCGGCGCCACTTCGCTCAGCAGCGACAACCAGCCGCTGTTCGTCATAGACGGCGTACCGGTCGCTAATACCCTCAACAATATCAGCGAGATCGGCAGCAACAACAAAGTAGACTACGGCAACGCCATCTCCGATATCAATATGGACAATATCGAAAGCGTGACCGTGCTCAAAGGCCCCAGCGCCGCGGCACTGTACGGCTCCCGCGCGGGCAACGGCGTTGTCATTATCACCACCAAAACCGGCCGGAAAGTAGACCGGTTAACGGTCAACGCCGCGCAGAACGTCGTTTTCGACATCCCTTACAAATATCTCCAATGGCAAACCAAATTCGGGTCGGGGCAATTTTCCGGCATCCCGGTTTCGCGGAGCGGCAATTTGCTCACCAATCCCTTCGGCTCCCTCGTCTCTGAAAACATCGATGCCACTTACGGCGCACAGCTCGATATGGGTTATGAGGAAGTGCAGTGGAACAGTCCGCTGGATGCCAACGGGAAAAAAGTCGCCAAGCCGCTGGTATCTTACCCGGACAATGCGAAGAATTTCGTGAACACGGGCATCACATCCGCTTCCAATCTTTCTATCGCCAACAATAACGACCTGATCGCCTACCGGATGTCGTACGCGAACATGACGAACAAAGGCATCATCCCCAATACCGACCTTTTCCGCAACGCACTCAACCTGAACGCCACGATGCGCCTCCACCAGAAGCTGAGCGTGAGCGCGAACGTCGATTACAGCCGGAGCAATTCCAATAACCGCCCCGCCGGCGACCGCGGTACCAATCCCCTGCAATGGCTTTACAGCCTCAGTCCACACATCAATATCAACGACCTGCGCGATTACTGGATGCCGGGGCAGGAAGGGATCCAGCAGCGAACGCAGTCGAACGGCGTATTCAATAATCCCTGGTTCCTTGCGTACGAAGTGCAGAATGGCTTCGTGCGCGACCGTGTTTTCGGGAACATTCATGCCGACTGGCAGATCACGCCGCACCTGAGCCTCATGGTCCGCTATGCGCTGGATACTTACCGGGAAGAACGCGAAACGAAGATCGCCAGCAGTTACCTCGATTCGCGCAACGGTGCTTACGGTGTCATCGGGATCAGTCATATGGAACGGAATACGGATGCGTTGCTGACCTACAAACAACGCGCGGGACAATTCGATTTTTCCGTGTCCGCCGGCGGCAATCTGCGCTATCAAACGGGCAAAACCGTCAGCAATACGAATAAACCCGGCACCGGGCTCATCGTTCCCGGCGTGTTTACCCTGCAAAACATCCTGCCCGAAAACCTCGATGCCTGGACGAGCCGCTACGAAAAAGGCGTGCACAGCGTGTACGGTACCGCCAACGTCGGCTACCGCGACCGCGTTTATCTCGACATAACGGGCAGAACAGACTGGTCGAGCACCCTGCCGGACGCGGCGCCGTATTTCTACCCCAGTGCTTCGCTGAGCGTGCTGGCCGATAAACTGGCGGGATGGGACCATCGCAACGTGAACATGATCAAGCTGCGGGCGGGCATTGCAAAAGTGGGCAACGACGCCTCGCCCTACCAACTCCAGGCGGTACTGAACAACGCCGGCGCCTGGGGGAATATCCCGCGGCTCGGCACTTCGGGCACGCTGCTCAATCCTTATCTTAAACCCGAAATCGCGACGTCGTACGAAGTGGGAACGGATGTGGTTCTTTTCAAAGACCGGTTCCGGTTCAATTTCACGTATTATGTCGTGGAAAATAAAAACCAGATTTTCAGCACCAAAATCCCGCCGTCGTCGGGGTATTCGAGCAAGAACATCAACGCCGGATTGCTGCGCAGCCGCGGCGTGGAAGTGACGCTAGGCGGAACGCCGGTGCTGAAAAAGGATTTCCGGTGGGACGTAAACCTCAACCTCACGCGCAACCGCACCCGGATCGCCAGTCTTACAGAAGATATGCCGTATTACGTGTTGTGGGAAGAAGGGCGTGGCGGCGCCTGGACGTATGTCGGCGAAGACATCGGCGATATTTACGATGCGGAACTGGTGACGGTGAAGGACGAGAAATCTCCGTATTTCGGGTATCCCATCCTCGATGCGGTCGGCAAATGGCAGGCGATCGACGCGCAAAATACCCGCAACAAGATCGGCAACTTCAATCCTGATTTCATTCTCGGCGGTCAAACCACGATCAGTTATAAACGTTTTTCGCTGGCGATGACTTTTGACTGGCGGAACGGCGGCGATTTTGTGTCGCAAACCTATCGTTACGGGGAAGAGCACGGCAATTCACAGCGTTTCCTCGACAAGCTGATCAACCCGGGCAACATGCGTGGCGAAGAGCTGGCCAACTACCTGAAAGCCAACCAGGACAGGCTGATCCGCGTCAACGGGAATTATTTCCCGCTGGTGGGCGGGCCCACGCCGGAATATAACGGGTATCCCTTTACGTATGGCCCGTATACATTGCCGTACGGCGGCGTATTCATTCCCGGGGTACGCCCAACGGGGTTCGATCCGCAGGGCAATCCGACCGGTTTCGCTGAAAATCTCGGCGGACCGGGAACGCTGACGCTGCCGTATGCAGGCAGTACCACCTGGTCTTTCACCCGTGCGTTCCTGTTTCCCGCGTCGTACCTGAAATTGCGGGAAGTGGCGCTGTCTTACGACATCCCCGGCAACATCGTGAAGCGCATCGGGGCGAGGAGCGCTGGATTTTCCGTGTACAGCCGCAACATTATTTTGTGGACGGCGGCCAAGATCGGCGTGGACCCGGAACAGGCGTACCAGCCGGCTTCGGGCGTGCAGGGATCGGGGATCCAGTTCAAGCAGGGTATAGAACGGTATAACGTAACGCCCTGGTCGATCCCGATCGGTTTCAAACTTAACCTGACATTTTAAATTATTCGACATGAAAAGCAGACAGACCCTCATCGTATGTTGCCTCCTGATGCTTGCGGGCCCATCGTGCCGGAAGCACCTCATGTCGCTCAACGAGAATCCCAACGGCGCCAATCCCGACAAAACCAATCCCAGCTTCGTGCTGTCTACCGTGCTCACCGAAACGGGGAAGAATTACGTGAACCTCGGGTTCCAGGACCTCGCCGGCGTGATGCAGCATACGCAGAAAGACGGATGGGTAGGCACGCACAACGAATACGACTGGGGCGGCAGCAACAGCTGGACGGCCTATTACGACATCCTCCGCAACAACCAGCTGGTGCTTGAAAAAGCCAAGGCAGCGGGTTTTGAGTTGCACGAAGGTGTGGCGCTGGTGATGAAAGCCATGCTGTTCGGCCTGTTGACCGATCTTTACGGAGACGTCCCCTACAGCCAGGCGCTCCGCGGCGACCAGGAAGGCCCCGGCAACGCCGCTCCCGCCTGCGACCCCCAGCAGCAGGTCTACACCGGTATCCTGCAAGACCTCGACCGCGCCAATCAACTCCTGTCCAAACCTAAAAACCAATACACCGCACCCATCGATCTCGTAGACGTCTATTATCAGGGCGACCCCGCCAAATGGCGGAAAATGGCCAATTCCCTCGCGCTCCGCTATTACATGCGCCTCGCAGAAAAATTGCCCGCCGTGGCCAGGCCGGGCATCGAAAAAATCGTAGGGGCGCCGGACCAGTACCCGTTGATCCTCAATGCGTCAGACGACGCTACCATGGCTTTCATCGGCACGAGCGACGCGGATTCCTGGCCCGTTAACGCCACGTACGACCGCGAAGCCGGCAGCCGCTACCGCCGCATCAAAATGTGCAGTACATTCGTGAATATGCTGCAATCGCTCGGCGATCCGCGGCTGGGCGTCTGGGGAAAGAAAGTGGAATGTTTTCTTTTGGTGGACGACACGAAGCCCGCCGGCACAGGGAACATCTATCAACCGCGGGATACCATCGTGAACGGCGAGCCGCGCAAGGTTCGCTACATCTCGCCCGATGTGCTGGCTTCCCGGGGGCTCACGCCGGCAGACATCGATCAGGACGTGGATTACGTGGGGCTTCCGCCCGCGCTGGCCGGTCCTGCGGTGTACAACATGAGCAACGATGCGGCGCAGGCATCCACCAACGCACATGTGTCGTGGCTGAACGATATTTACAAGGAGGCGAAAGGCCCCTTATTGAAAGCGCGCTTCATTTCCGCGGCGGAAGTTCATTTCATCCTGGCCGAAGCCGCCCTGAAAGGTTGGGCCGCAGGCGATGCGGAAACGCATTACCGCAAAGGGATCGAAGCGTCTTTCACAACCTGGGGCGTGACGGCGAAATTGGCGGCCTACCTGGCCGGCCCGGCCGGAACTTTCCAGGGAACGCAGCGGCAGATCATCGAACAGAAATGGATCGCGGCATGGACGAACGCCACCGAAGCCTGGGCGGATTATAAACGCACCGGTTTCCCTGTGCTGACCGCTGGTCCCAATGCGAAAGGGCCCGTGGTACCCGTCCGTTTTTACTATATGCTCGACGAAAGAAACCTGAACAACACCAATATCATGGCCGCCGCGGCAAAACTGGAGATAACCACTTATTCCGCCTTCGGCGCCAACGGTCCGCAGAACAGCCCCTGGTCGAAACCCTGGGTTATCAGCGGCACCGGCAAACCCTGGTAAGCAACCCGAAAATTCCGATGCATTATGAGATACAGCATGTTGAAAACGCTTAACATTTTCCTGGTAGCCGTTCTGGCGGCAGGTGCCGCCCGCGCACAGGTGACGCCCGAAACCGCCCTCCGGTCGTACCTCAACAACGACGACAAATCGTTCCAATGGACCGTCCGCGACTCGTTCGAAGTAGCCGACATCACTGCTTATTCCGTAGCCCTCACGTCGCAACAATGGCGCGAGCATACCTGGAAACACCAGCTGATGGTTTTTGTCCCGAAAACGGTGAAACATAACGGCGCTTTGCTGTTCATCACCGGCGGATCTTTGAAAGACGGGGAGCCGCGGTGGACGGGCGCCAACGATAAATTGTACCAGGCCATCGGCCAGATCGCGCACGACCGGCAGGCCATCACGGCCGTGCTGCGGCAAACGCCCAATCAGCCCCTGTACAACGATCTCACCGAAGACGCGTTGATTTCCTACACCCTGCACAATTTCAAACAGTCGAAAGATTACACCTGGCCGCTGCTGTTCCCGATGGTGAAAAGCGCCGTTCGCGCGATGGACGCCGTGCAGGAACTTTCCCGCAGCCGCGCCTCCAAACCCGTGGAAAAGTTCGTGGTGGCGGGTGCTTCCAAGCGCGGGTGGACCACCTGGCTCACCGGCGCCAGCGACGGCCGCGTCAAAGCCATCGCCCCGATGGTGATCGATATCCTGAACATGCCCAAAAGCCTCGACTACCAGATCGAGACCTGGAAAGAATACAGCATCCAGATCGAGGATTATGTAAAACTCGGCATCCCGCAACAGACGGGCACGGCGGAAGGAAAAGCCATTACCGCGATGGTAGACCCGTACAGCTACCGCAAACAGCTGGACATGCCGAAAATGCTGTTCATGGGCACGAACGATGAATATTGGGTGGTCGATAACGTAAAGAATTATATCAATGACATCCCCGGAAAATATCTCCTCAATTACGTCCCGAACGCCGGGCACAATATGGGCGACGGAAAGCAGGTGATGAACGGGCTGAGCGCCTTTTTCGGCATCACTTTCAACGGACAGCACTACCCCGAATGCAGTTATACCGTGAAGAAGAAAGGCAAGGAAGTGACCCTCAACATCAAGGCTACTTCCGATAAACTGGAAGACGTGGTGGTTTGGACGGCAACTTCGCCCGACCTGGATTTCCGCAACGACAAATGGACGTCCACAAGCCTGGGGATTTCCGCGACGTCGAACGTTTCGGTGTCGCGCCCATTGCCGGCAACGGGTTACCAGGCATTTTACGTAGACCTGAAATACAGCCAGGAGAAAGGGGATCCTTACACGGTGAGTACCCGCGTGTTCCTGACAGACACGGAAAAAGTCCGGTAAATAAATACGCCTTGGGATCGGCAAGGGGGACTTCCAGGCGGAGGTCCCCTTTTTTTTATGCGAAGGTCCCCGGCAGCAATTCCGACCACTGCATCCCTTCCGGCAGCACGCTGTTGCTGAATTCGATGTGGATAACGCGACGGCGGCGGTTATTGGTGGTGCGCCCCGAAGCGTGCAGCAGCAAAGGGCGCATGAGCATCACGCCGCCGCGGGGTACGGCGCAGGAAACCTCCGTTTCCCGCTGCCAGTCGATCGTTTCAGGACGGTAGACGCCTTTGCGGTGGGAGCCGGGCACCACGCGCAGCGCGCCGTTGTGCTCGTCTGTATCGTCGAGGTGGATGCGCAGCGTAAGATTGTTTTCAAGCATTTCAAGCGGCGGCTGAACGGCGAACTGCCCGGGCTTCACCGTCCAGGGGCCATAGCCTTCCGCGTCGGATTTTTTATCGACCGAAATGGTGAGGTCCTGGTGGTAGGACACGAACCAGTTCGATTCCGGGGGCTTGTCGAAATAGATGGATTTAACGGGGCGATGACCGCTTCCGGCAAAAGTTTCCACGAGTTGCAACAATGCATCGGTGAGCACGAGCGGCTGAACGGCGGGGACCTCGTGCAGGAAGCGCCGCACGGCAAACAGATCGGCCGATTTGCGGAAAGTGGGCTGGGAATGGTCTGTTGCATCGATGGCGTGGACGATCGCTGCGATCTGATCGTCGGAGAACAGCGGCTGCGTGATGGCGAAGCCGTTTTCGGAAAATTGTAAGGCAGAAGGGAAGCCGGAAATCATGGTTAAAAATAAGCATTCGGCCGATACATCGCCTCCATTGCATTCAGGACTATCTAAAATCTTACAAATATTATAACCGCGTAATGTATTCGACCTGTAATCCGCATACAGGGCGCGGACCGGGGCGGCAGGTCAACACTTTTTGGGGGGATGTGTTATATATTTCCGGGAAAGAACAGCCGCCAAACGCTTTGCGGATCAATTCCCTGCATGGCTGAAAGCCGCTACGGCAGCTGGGGTTGGCTTGTTTTGTGTGCGCATTCCCTTGTCAGTTCCATTCATCACCATTTAAATCTGCATTATGCCTATCGTAAAAGTCATCGAGATCATCGCGTCGTCAGAAAAAAGCCTGGAAGATGCGATCCGTAATGCTGTTACGGAAGTGAGCAAAACCATTCATAACGTGGATTCCGTGTACGTGAAGGATATCAAGGTGCATGTGAAAGACGGTCAGATCACTACGTTCGGCTGCATTTGCAAGGTTTCTTTCCGGATAGACGAAGCGAACCGCTAAAACAGCACGGCCGAAACGGCCAGCCCCATCGGGAACTGGCCGGATATTGATTTATTGTGCAGGCGGGGCGTACGTCACGATGTCGATCCCGATGCCGTTGGGGTCTTCGATGGCGAAGTGCCGGTCGCCCCAGGGCTCGTTGCGCAATTCAATGCGGATCGTAACGCCTTTGGATTTCAATTCCTTATACATTTTATCGACTTCATCCACCTCGATCGTCAGGTATACGCCCTGGCCGCCGAACGCTGGCTGGAACAGCGGTTGCTGCGACGGATGTTTCGGCAGCAGGAAGCTGATTTCCGCGGCATGGCCCGGTGTGTGCATGAGCAGGTAGAATTCGTTTTCGAACGTTACGCCGAAACCCAGTGTTTCGGTGTAGAATTTTTTTGTTTCCGCGAGTTTGGGCGTAATGATCCCGGCGTTCATTTTCATGGTCGGAGGTTTTGTGGTTTTTTGTGCGAATAGCGGTAAGGAGAAAAGCAGCATGGCCGCCAGTAAGAAATGTTTCTGCATGATGTTCGGTTGTTAGAAGATGACGGTACAAAGTTCGGCCGGTACCGTCCGGGATCATAGTACAAAACGGACATAATGCTACCTTCCCCATGCCTGGCCGGGCGTAAGGCCGTAAAACCGCCTGAATTCGCGGATGAAATGGGATTGGTCGTAATAACCGGCGTCGAAGAAAAGCTTGTCTTCCCGCAGGCTCCGCAACGAAGGCTTGGCCTGCAATATCCGCTGGAAACGGACGATGCTGCTGAAGGCTTTGGGCGTATCGCCGACGTATTGCCCGAACATGCGGCGTAGTTGCCGCGGGCTGATCCCCGTCTGGATCTCCTTTTCCAGTTGAATGGTGCCGTTGTGGCGCAGGATGAGATCGAGGGCTTCGTAGAAGCGCCCGTCGGGACTGAACGTATTGCCACTGATGAGCCCGAGCAGGAGCTCGTCGAGCACCAGCGCCAGGGCTTCCGGTTGTTGGATGCCGGCGCACCGGTCGGCCAGTTGGCGGGTCAATTCCGGATCGATGGCGGCGAGGTGTTCCGTTTTCCCGGTAAATGCATCGGCCGGAATGTGGTAGAGTTGCGGAAAGATACCGGGGAGGAAACGGATCCCGGCGAAATGAAAATGCCCCGTCAGCGGAAACTCCGTATAGGCGTCAGAGATACCCATCAACCAGGTTTCGGCGGCGTTCCCCGGCGCAAAGAAAATATCCATGCAGCCATCGGCCACCACCCGGTACGGAAACGCTCCCACGGCCGCCTCATTCGTTTTCAGCTGCCAGTAACAATAAATATAAGGCTGCAGGGCAGGACAGGGAAGCATTTCCACATACGAAACCGCTTCGCCGGCCGCGGAAACCGCGGGCTGGACGGGTTTGTAGAGATCCCGGATATGGGTGAACGCTCGCATAATTGCCGATATAGCTGATTGCCGGCAAGGTAGCGAATCTACTCGAACCACAGGAAAATTTCCTCGCCGATGGCGTCGATCAACCCCTGATCTTTCACCCCGTCCAGCTTCCAGCCGCTTTTCATGCAGCGGATGATGCCAAGGTTTTCATCGTTCAGTGTGATCTCGAGCTGGTCGCACACGCCGTCGTGGCAGGTAGGGGAGATGGGGAACGCTTCGCCTTTGTACGTTTTTCCATCATACTCGAATTCCAGCGGAACGGGTTCCTTTTCCAGTTGTGCGATGATTTCCTGCAGCATTTTGACGAGCCGTTTGCGCTGGGTTTTGGCGGTGGCGCTCCATTTATTCCGATCGGCGCGTTTATGCGCCAGTTTATACTTCAGTCCGGTCATGGAGGTGGTGTAGTCGTTCGCGTTCAGTTTTCGAACGTGCTGGTGCGCGAGGATGTACCAGTGGTATTCCGTGCCGGTGGGCACGCCAGACCCTTCCGGGGCGCGGCCTGCGCGGCGTTTGGTAACGGCGTAGCTGATTTCCCAGAGGTCTGGGGTGATTTTGGTCTCCTTCCAGTCACCCGCGTCATATTTCCATTTGTGCGACCGGCCCACGCGCATGCCGGTATAATGTTGCCCTTCGAATTCCTTGAACTCGTCGTACGCTTTGCCGGCGTCTTTTTTCGCTTCCTTCTTTTTCGCTACCGGTTTGCTGCGGGTGGCGGGTTTCTTCTTCACGGGGGTTTTTCTTGTGGTTGTTGCCATGGTAGCCGTTTTACGGCAATCGTCCACATTTCATGCCACGACCAAGGCTGTTGGGGAATGGAATGGGGTTTGACGCGCATACCGGGTAAACGAAAGATTGATTCACATCAAAAACCTGCAACATGAAAAACGAACTGAACCCTTCCGGCCGGGGCTACGCACTGGTAACAGGGGGAACGAGCGGCATCGGGTACGAACTGGCGAAATTGCTTTGCCAAGACGGATACAATCTCATCCTGGTAGCACGCAGTGGCCAACGGCTGGAAGAAGTGTGCAACGAATTCCGCACACAGGGCGTAACGGCCATTCCGCTGGAGGCAGACCTCTTCCGGCCGGAAGCGGCCAAGGAGGTGTATGAAACGGTACGTGCGCAGAACCTGCCCGTGAGCATCCTGGTGAACAATGCCGGCCAGGGAGAACGGGGACCCTTTTGCCAGGTGCCGCTGCAACGGCACCTGGACATCATCCAATTGAACATTACCTCCGTCGTCACCCTCACCCGGCTCATCGCCTGCGATATGGTGGAACGCGGGGAAGGACGGATATTAAACCTCGCGTCGATCGTCTCTAAGTCGCCCGCCCCCGATTTTTCGGTGTATGCAGCATCGAAGGCTTTCGTGCTGTCGTTTTCCCAGGCCTTGAGCGTGGAGCTCGAAGGGACCGGCGTTTCGGTGACTGCCCTGGTGCCTGGCCGGACGGACACGGATTTCTTCTTCAAAGCGCATATGGATGATTCCAAAGAATACCAGGAGCATTCCCTGGCAGACCCGGCCGAAGTGGCCGCAGATGGTTACGATGCGCTCGTGAAAGGCGAATCCCGCGTGGTGTCTGGCGCACAAACGAAAATGATGATGGGCATGATGAACGCCAAACACGACGAGGCCAACGCCGAAACCATGCATGAAAACATGCAGCCGACCGACAAACCGGTAAACGAATGGCGGACACACTCTTCGCACGATGCATCGCAGCGGGAACGCGAACTGATCGGCAACGAACAGGGCGATATGCGGTAAGAACGGAAAAGGAAACAGGGGCGCCCCCGGCCGGGGGCGCTTTCGTTCTTGCGGGGGGCACCCCGAAATTTGGGAACGATCCCGCAATTTCCGGTCTTTTTATTTGGAGGGAAATGTCATGTTTGGGGGTGTGAAAATAGTATCAATTGATTCTCAGTCAGATATCCATGCAGATTCCCGCTAAAAAAGTTCTGCGGCAATTAGTTGAAATGTCGATAAATTTGTCGAGACCAATTTCAAGGGGATTAAACACGTTGTCTACGTCTATTCAATACGAGGAGGAATGGCTGAAAATGGCTGCAGATGGGGATGAGCTAGCGTTTACGCATCTTTTTCATGCATACAAGTTCAAGCTGTACGGCTTCATCAGCAAGCTGACCGGTTCGCCGGCCACGGCGGAGGATGTGGTGCAGGACGTATTCCTGAAGCTATGGAAAGACCGGAAGTCGCTCCGCGACGTGGATTCCTTCGGCAGTTATCTCTTCCGCATGGCACAAAACCACGCCATCAACGGTTTCCGGAAAATGGCGCGGGAAGAGAACGTCATCCGCCAGTTGCATACAGATGAAGCGCCGGCGCACAGTACCCCCCAGTCCCATATTTCCCTGAAAGAGACCCGCGAACTGTTGCACCAGGCCATTCAGCAGTTGCCGCCCCGTCAGAAAGCCATTTACCTCCTCAGCCGCGAAGAGGGCGTCAAGCACGAAGAAATCGCCCGGAGGCTGCAAATCACTACCGGTACGGTAAAAAACCACATGATCCAGGCGCTGCGCACCCTCCGCGAAACGCTCAGCCGGCACCCCCATTCCCTCGAAATCCTCCTGTTGCCCTGCCTCGTGTTTCCATTTTGTTAAATTTTTTTTCCCGACCACTATGCCTATCGCTTCCGGCGGTTGTCTTTATCTGTAGCAACGCTATGGGCGGGCTCACGTTATCTTAATTTTCAACCATATGTCTAACGCAAGGATCCAATATCTCGTCAACCGCTTTTTTGAGGGCGCCAGTTCGGAAGACGAACGGCAGGAGTTGGCCGACTGGGTAAACCGGTCTGCATCCGACGCGGCATTGCAATCGGTGCTGGAAGAAGCCTGGCGCAATTACGAGCCGTCGGCGCCCGACCGGCAACTTGGCGAAGCCGCCATGGAGCGCGTATACGCACGGATTTCCGACGAAACGGACCGTACAAGGATGCGCATCGCCTGGTGGAAACCCGCCGCTGCGGCCGCTGTGCTGTTCCTGGCGGGCCTTGGCATCTGGAAAGGTACAAGAACGGCGCAGGAGCCCCTCGCAAACGTACAGGAAGAAGTCGCCAACGATGTAATGCCCGGCGGTGAAAAGGCCGTGCTCACCCTCTCCAACGGCCGTCAGATCGTGCTCGATAGCGCGGCCAACGGGCTCCTGGCGCAGCAGGGCGGCACTTCCGTCAATAAACTGTCTAACGGCCAGCTCGTTTACGACGGCGAAGACAACCGGGAAGGGGAAATCGTATATAATACCATGACTACGCCCCGCGGCGGCCAATACCGCCTCACCTTGCCCGATGGCACGAAAGCCTGGCTCAATTCCGCTTCCTCCATCACTTTTCCCACCGCGTTCGCGGGAGCCTCGCGCAGCGTGACGATCACCGGTGAGGTATATCTCGAGGTGGCGAAAGACGAGAAGATGCCCTTCACGGTAAAAGCAAATGGGGTAGACATTGCCGTATTGGGCACGCATTTCAACGTAAGCGCGTATCCCGAAGACGGCGCCGTGCGCACCACGCTGCTGGAAGGGAAAGTGAAAGTCTCCACCGCCGCAGGTTCCCGCACCATCGCCCCGGGCGAGCAGGCGCAGGCCGGCAACGGCAGGCTGGACGTGCATCAGCACGTAAACCTCGACCAGGTGATGGGATGGAAGAACGGACGGTTCGTGTTCGAAGGGGAGCCTATCGCCCGCGTCATGAACCAGCTTTCCCGCTGGTACGATGTGGAGGTGGGAGATATAGAACAGGTAGACGATCGTTTCTACCTCGATCTGCCCCGCAGCAAAAAACTCTCCGATGTGCTGAAGGCGCTCGAATTAACAGGAAAAGTCAAATTTAAAATAGAAGGCAAAAAAATCGTCGTTATGAAGTAAAACACCACGTACGCAGGTACCGGACATAAAAACGCCCTGCCTGGTCCGCAGGGCGCTGAAGGTCTGAGTACTAAAAACAGTCCACTCTGATAGAAAGTTTATTGAATCACTCAAACTATGCAAATCTATGCATTTAAAGCTCCTTTATGCCTTCCTGCCGGAGGGTATTAACAAAAAATTGCGGATCATGAAACTCACCGCTTTGTTCCTGTTGTCTGCATGTATGTGCGTGAGCGCCAAAACGCTCAGTCAACAGGTGACTATTTCGGAGAAGAACGCTCCCCTGGAAAAGGTGTTCCGGGAGATCAAGCGCCAGACCGGCTTTTCTTTCGTGTACACGGCCAAACAACTCGAAAAGGCCGCGCCGGTTACGCTCTCCGTGAAAAACCGTCATATCAGCGAGGTGCTGGAAGCCTGCTTCCGGAATCAGCCGCTGGTATTTACGCTGCTGGACGATGTGGTGATCGTGAAAGAAAAAGCTGCTTCCGCAGCAGCCCGTTCGGAAATTCCCGATGCCAAACCGCTCATGCAAATTAAAGGCAAAGTGACCGACGAAAAGGGTGAACCGCTTCCCGGCGCCACCATTCAGATCAAAGGCACCCAACGCGGTACTGTTACCGACGGCGAAGGGAACTTCCAGCTGCAGGCAGACGCCGGCGCCGTTCTCCTCGTTTCCCAAATGGGTTTCGAAACCCTGGAATTGCCCGCGACCGAAAACATGAAGATCGTCCTGAAACCGAAGCAATCCGACCTGGAAGCCGTAGTTGTAGTGGGTTACGGCACCCAGAAGAAAGTGAACCTCACCGGCTCCGTAGCCGCCGTAACTTCCAAGCAATTGGCCGACCGCCCGGTAACCAACGTAGCCAGCGCCCTGCAGGGTACCATGGCCGGCGTGGCCGTAACGGCAGCCAACAGCGGCCAGCCTGGTAAAGACGGTGGCGTCATCCGCGTTCGCGGTATCGGCACGCTGAACAATTCCAGCGCCATGGTGGTGGTAGACGGTGTGATCTCCAGCATGAACAATGTGAACCCCGACGATATCGAATCCATTTCCGTACTGAAAGACGCCGCCTCCGCATCCATCTACGGTTCCCGTGCGGCCAACGGCGTGATCCTCATCACCACCAAGAAAGGAAAGAAAGGCGCGCCTCAGATCGTATTCAATACTTATGTAGGCAAGCAAAAAGCCACCGCGCTGCCCGACTTCCTGCCCTCCTGGCAATCGGCATCCCTGTACAACCAGGCCCAGTTGAACCAGGGCAATGCGGCTTACTATAAACCGGAAGAGATCCAGAAATTCAAAGACGGCTCCGATCCTTTCAACTACCCCAACACCGATTGGCTCGACCTCGCCTACCAGGGCTCCGGTATCCAGCAAAACTATTACCTTGGCCTCAGCGGAGGCAGCGAAACGGGACAATACTCGCTGTCGCTCGGGATGTTCGACCAGGCCGGTCTCGTAGAAAAAACCAATGCCAAACGCTACACCACCCGCTTCAACATCAGCCAGCAACTGAGCCAGCGCCTACGCGTTTCCGGTAACCTGGCCTACACTTACAACCCGGTGAAAGAACCGCAGTCCAGCTACCCCGGCGTGCCCGATTTCACCCAGATCATCCGCCAGTTCAACCGTATTTCGCCGACCGTACCGTACAAGTTCGCCAATGGCCACTACGGTTACATCGCCGATGGCAGCCCGGCCGCATGGCTGGAATCGCCCAGCTTCCGGAACGATAATACTTCCGATCTGCTCGGCAACGTGTCTGCCGACCTGGAAATCATCAAAGGCCTGCACTTCAAGCCTTCGCTGGCATATACCCAGCGTACGGTGCAGACCAAATCCTTCATCTCCGACATCCAGTACTACGACAAAAACGGTAATCCGACCATGTACCCCGGTCCCAACTCGCTGAAAGACGGCAGCCAGACCAACATGGTAGTGACCCACCAGGACCTCCTCGAATACGGTACCAGCTTCGGCAAACACAACCTGAAAGCCCTCGCCGGTTATTTCCAGGAATATACCAAATACACGTTCAACGAAGGTTTCCGGAAAAACTTCCTGAACAACAACCTCAGCCAGCTGAACCTCGGTTCGGCAGACGGGCAAACCACGGGCGGCTATGCATATGAGTCCGCACTGCAGTCGCTCTTCGGCCGTATCAACTACGATTACGACGGTAAATATCTCTTCGAAGCCAACATCCGCCGCGACGGTTCGAGCCGTTTCGCGAAGAAGAACCGCTGGGGCACGTTCCCTTCGTTCTCCGCAGGTTGGAACATCGATCGTGAAAACTTCTTCCAGGGCGTGAAGCAATATGTGACGGCGATGAAGCTGCGTGCTTCCTGGGGCGAACTGGGCAACCAGACGCTCGCCGACGATGGGGAAAACCCCGCAGCGCCGTTCTATCCTTACATCCCGATGTACTTCGGCAGCCAGAACTATGGTTTCGGCGGCGCTATCGCGCCGGGGATCTCCCTGCTTCGCGGCGCCAATGCCGACATCGTTTGGGAAACCACGGCAGAATCCAACGTTGGCCTGGACGCATCGATCCTGGGCGGCAAGGTGAACCTGACGGTAGACTGGTTCAAGAAACGTACCCGCGACATCCTCATCGAAGTGCCCGTGAGCGCCGTGTACGGCCTCAAACCGCCTGCGCAGAACGCCGGTATCGTGGTGAACAAAGGCTGGGAATTCACGGTAGGGTATAGCGACAGCAAGGGCGACTTCAACTGGGGCGCCAACGGTAACGTATCGTTTATCCGCAACAACATCGAGAAATTCATTTCCAGCGGCCCCTCCGGCTATACGATCAAACAGGAAGGATTGCCCATCAATGCATTCTGGGGTTACATCGCCGACGGCATCTTCCAGTCGAAAGCCGAAGTGGACGCCCACGCCAAGCAGAACGGCAATACGAATGCAGGTGATATCCGTTACCGCGATCTCAACGGCGATAACGTCATCGATACCAAAGACAAGACCTATATCGGCAACTATTATCCGAAAGCTACCTACGGCCTTACGCTCAACGGTGGTTGGAAAAGTTTCGACCTGACGGTGTTCTTCCAGGGCGCTGCAGGCGTTAAAACCTACATCGACGGTGGTAAACTGGGTAACGTCAGCACTTCGGCCGGCAAGCCTACTTCGGCCCTCCTCGATACCTGGTCTCCCGAGAACCCGGGCGCTTCCCTTCCCAGGATCCTTTACACCTGGAAGCAGAACGATCAGTCCAGCATGCCTTCTTCCTTCTGGGTGAAAGACGCTTCTTACCTCCGCCTGAAAAACCTGCAGCTCGGGTACACCTTGCCTGAGAATATGCTCCGCCGCATCGGCATCAAGCGTGCAAGGGTTTATTACAGCGGCCAGAATATCCTGACCTTCAGCGGTCTGTACAAATGGGTGGATCCCGAAGCACCGAGCTCTTCCAGCATCTACTACTATCCGCAGGTGAAAGTGAATACGCTGGGCCTGAACGTAACATTCTAACGGAAGGTATCATTTAAAAAAACTGACAAATGAAAAGGAAGAACTTCATCATATTAACTGCAATATCTGCCGGAGCCCTCCTCTCGGCATGTAATAAAGATTTCCTGGAACGCACGCCGCTGGACGCGTACAGCAACAACGTGCTCTGGAAAACGGAATCCGACGCCCTGGCTGCGCTCAATGGCTGCTATAAAGATTGGGAAGACGCGGAAAACCTTATCTACATGGATTGCGTGTCGGACAACGCCTACAACCAGTATTTCTGGGAAGGGTTCACGGCCCACGGCAATGGCGATGCCACCCCGTCTGACCCCGACGCCAAAAACCGCTTCACCTATACCACCATCCAGAAATGCAACAACTTCCTGGAGAATGTGGACCAGGTGAAAATGGACGATGCCAAAAAGAACCGCATGAAGGCCGAGGCCCGCTTCCTGCGCGCGTATAAGTATTTTACCCTGACACAGCTATATGGCGATGTTCCGCTGGTAACCAAAACGGTAACCATGGATGAAGCCAATACGATCAAACAAGCCCCTCAGGCCGAGGTGCGCCAGTTCATTCTCGAGGAGCTGGCCGCCATCGCGCCGCAGCTGGAGGTAACCGCTGCCGACAAGGGCCGCGTCACCCGTGGCGCTGCGCTGGCCCTCCGTGCGCGTCTCGAACTGTTCATGGCCAAATATGACGACGCCATCGCCGACGCACAGAAAGTAATGCAGCTCGGCTATCAGTTGTACCCCGTGTATCCCGACCTTTTCAGGATTCAGCACGAAAACAACGCCGAAGTGATCCTCGACCTGCAATACATGGAAAACACCCTTTCCAATGGCTGGCTCGGCATCATGCCGTCGTCTGGCTACGGCGGATGGGGCTCTATCAGCCCCACGCAGGAACTGGTGGACGCTTATGAAATGAAGAACGGGAAGCTGATCACCGAAGCCGGCTCCGGCTACGATGCCGCCAATCCCTACGCCAACCGCGATCCCCGCCTCCAGGCTTCCATCGTGGTTCCCGGCCAGCAATACGGCGGCAAATTCTACGATCCGATCGATCCCGAATCCGGCGATTACTACCAGGGCGATAACAACGCCAAAACCGGTTACCTCTTCCGCAAGTTCACCTACGACCTGAACGATTTCGCGGATATGTGGAACACGGGCCAGAACGCGATCTTCATCCGCTACGCGGAAGTGCTGCTCACTTACGCCGAAGCGAAGATCGAGAAAGGCCAGATCGACCAGAGCGTGTACGACGCCATCAACGACGTTCGTAACCGCGCCGGAATGCCCGATGTGGACCAGACGGTATACACCGGCCAGGCGAAAATGCGCGAACTGGTACGCCGTGAAAGAAGGGTGGAACTGGCGCTCGAAGGCCTCCGCTGGTACGATATCCAGCGTTGGAAAATCGGTGACCAGGTGCGGAAAGGCGCCATCCACGGCGTTCGCCCCGGAAAGGTAGATCCGAACACCGGCGCGCTCACCCTCACCGGCACCAACGTGGTGGTGGAAACCCGGAAGTTCGACGCATCCAAAAACTACCTGTGGCCCATCCCGCAGAAAGAAATCGATGTGAACAGGAACCTGAAACAGAATCCGAATTATTGATAAAACCCATAGGTGCTACTCTTTTTGTGACAGGCCCGCCGGTAAACGGCGGGCTTTTTTTATGCCGCCGGTACATGAAATCAGCCGTATGTCAGCACAGCCCGCCATCATCCCGCCCCATTCTTTATATTTAACCATAATGCAGCATTTACGGAATTTGGTTGCAGCGATGGCAGGCGGATGGATTTTGCTCCCCTTCGCCCTGCGCGCGCAACAGCACAGTGAACATTCGCGTGTATTTACGGACACGCCCCGCCATTACGTTTGCCACCACATTGCATCGCCTATGGACATCGATGGGAAAGACGGGGAAGCCGTGTGGAATAAAGCACCGTGGACGGATGATTTCATCGACATCGAAGGCCATCGCAAACCCGCGCCGCTTTATCGGACGCGCGCCAAAATGCTGTGGGACGAAAATTACCTCTACGTGTTCGCCGAACTGGAGGAACCGCATGTTTGGGGCAGCCTCCGCCAGCGCGACACTATCATTTATGCAGATAACGATTTCGAGATGTTCCTCGACCCCGACGGCAACGCGTATGAATATTTCGAGATCGAAGTGAATGCCCTCAACACCGTGATGGACCTGCTCATGCCCCGCGCCTACCGCGCCGGTGGCCGCGCGATCCTCAACTGGGACGTGCAGGGGCTGCAAACGGCCGTCCACATCAAAGGGACGCTCAATGATCCCCAGGATACAGACACCCGCTGGACGCTGGAGATGGCCATCCCGTTCCGTGCGCTGGCCGCGTATCATACCCGCATCGTGCCGCGCGACGGCAGCACCTGGCGCGTGAATTTTTCGCGGGTGCAGTGGCAGCACGAAGTGGAAGGGAATACCTACCGCAAGCGGAAGGGGACGCCGGAATACAACTGGGTTTGGTCGCCCCAGGGGATCGTGGACATGCATGCCCCCGAAAGATGGGGTTTCCTGCAGTTCACGACGAAATCACCGGGAGAAAAGGTACTTTACGCAGCGCCCGCCTGGGTGGAAGCGGAGGCCTTGCTTTGGGAGATTTATTACCGCCAGCACCGGTTCCGCCGGGAAAACGGGAAGTTCGCATCCACCATGAGCGAGCTGAAACTGGATAAGGAAAAGTTCGAAGTGGATATGGAAGCCACGGGCCGGCAGTTCTCCGCCATCATCCGGCAGGGCCGCCGCACCATCATTATCGACCAGGAAGGAAAACTCAACCGCTATGAATAAACGTCATTTTCTGAAGGCGCTCGGGCTGGGAAGCCTCGCGCTCATGGAACCCGGAATGTCCATCGCCGGCAACCGCGACGAGAACAAAAAGCCCAAAGCACCGGTACGCCATCGCATCTGGATCAACCCCAGCGAAAAAGATACCGACGCCGAACTGAAACAACGTTATGCGGAATACCGCGCCGCCGGCATCGGGGTGATCTATTTCGAGGAAGACAGCGAGCGCCATTTCCGTGCCGCAAAATCAGCCGGAATGGAAGCCCACCGCTGGTTCTGGACCATGAACCGCAACGAGCCCCAACTGCGCGAAAAACATCCCGAACTGTTTTCCGTGAACCGCAAAGGCGAATCCTGCGCGGACAAACCGCCGTATGTAGGTTACTACCGCTTCCTCTGTCCCAACCAGCCGGGAACGCTTCAATACCTCAAATCCAAAGCGGAAGAACAGGTCGCCAAAGATTATATCGACGGGCTGCACCTGGATTATGTCCGCTTCGTGGACGTCATACTCCCCGTGAACCTTTGGGCCAAATACCATATCGACCAGTCGAAAGAATTGCCGGAATACGATTTCTGCTATTGCAAAACCTGCCGGGACAAATATGCGGCCGTGTATGGAAAGGACCCGCTGGAAATGGCGCATCCGGACCAAAGTCCGTCGTGGCGCAAGTTCCGGTACGACAGCATCACGAACATCGTCCGGAATTTATCGGAGGTAGCCCATGCGAAGAAGAAACCCATCACGGCAGCCGTTTTTCCCACACCGGAAATCGCGAAGCGGATCGTCCGGCAAGACTGGACGAACTGGCCTTTGGACGCGGTTTGCCCCATGATCTACCACGGTTTTTACAATGAGAACGTACAATGGATCGGCGATGCGGTGGCGGAAGGCGTGAACGCGCTGAAAGGGAAATTCCCGCTTTACGCCGGGCTTTTCCTCCCGGATTTCCACGGCAACAACGACGATATCCGCAAAGCCATCCGCCTCGCGATCGATAACGGAGCCGCTGGCGTGTCGATATTCGGATCGGTGAGCCCCCAGCTGCTGGCTATTCTCCGCGAAACTGCGGGATGATCCGCCAGGCGGGTGATTTCGTGTTACGGCGCGGGCGCGGCGGTTTTCAGCTGGCCGAGGGCGTCGCTGAACTGCCGGATGCTCACGGAATCGAGGCGGTTGGCGGGGTCTGACAGGAAGGTTTGAAGCGCCTGGCGGTATTCTTCCTGGTAAGATTCGTTCGACGGACTGGCGGCCAGTTGATTGCGGGCGCGGTCTACCGCCTCGCGGTTGGAAGCGATGATGCGCATTTTGCCGTACATGGATTCGTCGGCCATGATCACGATGTTTTCCTCATACCCGGGGATGTATCTGGTAACGAAAACCTGTCCGGGCGGCGGGATGAGAATTTCGTTGCGGATAGGCCAGATGGCGGCAGACATGGACGAGAAGCCCGTTTTCACATCTTTGCCGCCGGCTTTGGCGATGACGGCGTATTCGAAGATGTACTGATCGTTGAGGGTGGAATTGGTTTGGGTGGCCTGGATGACGACGGCTGTGCCCGGCGTGCCCCAGGTCTGGAGGAACCAAGCGTTCAGGAACGAAGCGCAGAAAATGTTGGCGATTCCGAGCAGGAAACCCGGAACGAGCAGCCACAAGCGGCGCAACAATACCGCGAGCCCCGCAAAAACAGCGAGGATAATAAAGAACGACCAGGCAGGATGCTGGCTCAGGAAATACAATACAGCAGATATGGCTTTCATTTTATATCGGTTTTTCAGTGGTGAAAGGCGCAATCCCCCGCGCCCGCATAATTATTTCTCCACTCCTGCAAAAACTGTGCGAATACTGGATTTTATTTCTGTATCTTGTTTTTGCAATCGAATGAAATAATTGTATGATGCATAACGAATACTCCCGGAGGAAGTTCCTCCAACAGGCCATGATGGCCTCTGCTGCTCTCGCAACGCCCGGCATTCTCATGGCCAGTGGCGGCGCCCGGCCCCGCAGGATCGGGGCCAACGAAAAAGTGAACCTGGCCTGCATCGGTATCGGCAACCGGGGAGGAGAAATTATCCGCGAACTGCATAAAACCGGATTGGCCAACATCGTAGCACTGTGCGACGTAGACATGGGCGCTCCCCATACCCTGGAAATCATGAAAATGTTCCCGGACGTGCCCCGGTTCCAGGATTTCCGGCAGATGTTCGACAAAATGGGCAAAAAGATCGATGCCGTTTCCGTCGGCGTTCCCGACTTCGCGCATTTCCCCATCACCATGATGGCCATCGGCCTCGGCATTCACGTCTATGTCGAAAAGCCCATGGCGCGCACCTTCCAGGAAGTGGAGCTCATGATGAAAGCCGCCCGCAAACATCCGAAAGTAGTGACCCAGATGGGCAACCAGGGCCATTCCGAAGCCAACTATTTCCAGTTCAAAGCCTGGACGGAAGCCGGGATCATCAAAGACGTCGACAAGATCGTTGCACATATGAACTCGCCCCGCCGCTGGCACGGATGGGATACGAATATCAAATCCTTCCCCGCCACCGAGCCCACGCCCGAAACGCTCGACTGGAACGTTTGGCAGATGCAGACGCAGGGGCACACCTATAATAAGGATTTCGTCAACGGCCAATGGCGCTGCTGGTTCGATTTCGGTATGGGCGCCCTCGGCGACTGGGGCGCGCACATCCTCGATACCGCCCACCAGTTCCTCGACCTGGGCCTGCCCCACGAAGTGGATCCCATCAAGCTGACGGGCCACAACAATTTCTTCTATCCCATGTCTACCACGCTTTCGTTCAAATTCCCCGCACGCAAACAAATGCCCGCGGTGGATGTGATGTGGTACGACGGGGTAGACAACCTCCCGCCGATCCCCGCCGGCTACGGCGTTTCCGGCCTCGATCCGAACATTCCGCCCCCGAGCACCGGCACCATCAAACCCGCCAAGCTCAACCCCGGCAAGATCATCTACAGCAAAGACCTCACGTTCAAAGGCGGTTCGCACGCATCTACGCTTTCCATCATCCCTGAAGAAAAAGCGAAGGAGATGGCCGGCAAACTGCCCGAAGTGCCCAAAAGCCCTTCCAATCACTACGCCAACTTCCTGCTGGCATGCAAAGGCGAGGAAAAGACCCGTTCTCCTTTCGAGATCGCCGGCCCGCTCAGCCAGGTGTTCTGCCTCGGCGTAGTGGCGCAGTGGACAGGCCGTAAGATCCAGTTCGACCGCGAAAAGAAAATCATCACCAACGACAAAGCGGCCAATGCGCTCCTCGTGGGCCCGCCCCCGCGCAAGGGTTGGGAACAATATTACAAGGTGTAACCACCTGGGAGGCGGCTTTCGGGCCGCCTTTTTTTATGTTGAAAAGGACGGTACGTTCATTTTTCTGAGAAACGAAATGTTGTTCAGTGGCGGCTTTCAGGTCGCCATTTTTATGTGCTGATGGATTTCGATTTCATGTATCCGGTGCTGTGGTGGTTTGTGTGATAAAACGCATCCCCCCTCCGCATTATATTATGAGGTGTAACACCGATGAAGAACTCGCCGGGCTACCATTTGCTTTATATTCAAACGAGTAACACGGCATCTGTCGTATACCCGCCGTACTACTCGAATGAGTAGTCTTTTGAGGCCCCTCAATGCGCTAATTTTCCTTCCGCAAACAAACGGATGCAGATACGGAAAATTTTGACCTGGATGGGGGCGTTTGCAGCCCTGCTGGCCGTTGCGGCGTGGAGCATGCCGTTGCTGAACGGTGGCGGGCCGCTGGCGCAGCCGTTGCGGTATAAGGGAAAGGTACATATCCGGCAGGATGGCGCGAATTATACGCTCTACCGGAACGGGCGCCCGTTTTTTGTGCAGGGCGCTTCCGGCAGGGGAGACCTCGCTTCGCTCGCCGCGGCCGGCGGCAACACGGTCAGAACTTATGACACCGTCAACCTCCGCGCGTTCCTCGACGAAGCCCAAAGCCATGGCCTCGCCGTGATCGCAGGATTGCCCATTCCTTCGAGCCCTTATGAAAAGTTTTTTTACCGGGACAAACGCAAGACGGATTCGCTGGAGGCGGGCGTCCGCGCCGCCGTGCTTCGCTATCGCGATCATCCCGCGCTGCTCATGTGGTGTTTGGGGAATGAGCCGGTGATGACGTGGAAGCCCGGGCACAGGGGGTTTTATTCCACTTATAACCGCCTCCTGGCCACGGTCCACGAGCTCGATCCCGATCATCCCGTCACCACTACGCTTCCCAATTTCAATATCGCGCAGATCTGGATGATCCGGCAATGCGTGCCGGGGCTCGATGTGATCTCATTCAATACCTTCGGGCGGCTGCATGAACTGGACGAGCGGCTGGAACAGTTTTCCCGCATCTGGAACGGGCCTTTCCTCGTTGCGGAATGGGGCGCATACGGGCCATGGGAGGCGGAATACACCGCCTGGCAAGCGCCCGTCGAAAATACGAGCAGCAAAAAAGCGGAACAGTTACGCAAAATGGCGACCAAACTGCCATTGCAAAACCCCCGCTGCCTGGGCGCCCTCGCATTTTACTGGGGTTACCGGGAAGAAGCCACCGGCACATGGTTCAGCCTTTTCTCCACATCCGGCCAACCCACCGAATCCGTAGCGGCGCTCCGCGAAACATGGGGACGAAAAAACGCCAACACCACCTGGCCACTGATAAAATATATGCTCCTCGGCGGCAAAGGCGCCCGCGACAACATCCTGCTCACTCCCGGCAGCCGGCAAACGGCCAGTCTCTTCCTCGATGCTGCCAATCGTGCTCCCATCGCCACACTGGCATGGAAAGTGACGCAGGAAAACTGGTATCACAGCACCGGGCGGACGAAGAAACCCGATATTATGATCGACACCACCGTTCGCGTGGAAGACGGGCTGGAGTTGTCTTTCGTGACGCCCCGGCGCGGAGGGCCCTACCGGATTTTCGTACAGGTCACAGACCGGGAAGGGCACATCGCCACCGCCAATACGCCTTTTTATGTAGTAGAATAAACCATGCGTGAACTGAAACAAGCCCCACAACCCACCCGGAGCGATATGCTCTCTTTGCGGCTGATGATCGCCATCGGCACGCTGGGCTTGTGTTTTTTCCTGTATTGCCTGCTCCGGCCCACCCACATCGGGCACCCCGTGCTGTACTGGATGTTCGTCAGCGCAACGGTTTTTGCCTGTCTGCGGATATTGCACGAATGGTATCACTATCTCTTTATTTCCGTTCCGAAACCCAAACCCGGTAACCGGCAGTTTTCGGTGGATATCCTGACGACCTTCTGCCCGGGGGAACCATACGAAATGATCGTGCAAACCCTCGAAGCCATGCAGGCCGTTACCTATCCGCATACTTCCTGGCTGTGCGACGAAGCCGACGACCCCTATCTCAAGGAAGTGTGCCGCAAACTGGGCGTCCGGCATGTAACCCGCAACCACCGCACCAACGCGAAAGCCGGGAATATCAACAACGCACTGCAATTCGCCACGGGCGAGCTTTGCGTCATCCTCGACCCGGACCATATCCCGTCTCCCGGGCTCCTCGATCCCATCGTTCCTTTCTTTAACGACGAAAAGATCGGTTATGTGCAGATCGTGCAGGCGTATTATAATCTCGGCGACAGCCTGATCGCCAAAGGTGCGGCGCAGCAGACGTTCCATTTTTACGGCCCGATGATGATGACGATGAACCGCTACGGCACGGTGCTCGCTATCGGCGCCAATTGTACCTTCCGGCGGGCGGCACTGGATTCCATCGGCGGGCATGCGGCCGGTTTGGCGGAAGATATGCACACGGCCATGCAGCTCCACGCGAAAGGCTGGAAATCGGCCTACCTGCCCGCCGTGCTCACGGAAGGGCGCGTTCCGTCTACCTTGTCGGCCTACTACAAACAACAGTTGAAATGGGCGCGCGGAAGCCTGGAATTACTGCTGGTCACCTATCCGAAGCTGTTCCGGAAATTCACCTGGGCGCAACGGCTCCATTACGGGACGGCGCCTTTGCATTACTTATCCGGACTGATTTTCGGATTGAATTTCATCGTTCCGGTATTGGCCCTGTCGATGGGGATCATCCCGTTCAAAATGGACCTGGTACTGTTTGCCCTCGCCGGGCTTCCGTTCCTGGTAAGCATCCTGGCGATCCGGCATTTCGTGCAGCGATGGGTGATGGGCCGCGGCGAACGGGGAAACCATGTGCTGGGAGGCGTGTTGCTCATCGGCACCTGGTGGGTGCATATCTTGGGGCTCGTTTACACCATCATCCGGAAAAAAGTGCCGTACATCCCCACACCGAAAGACGATCAGGAAAAAGACAACTGGATACTCAACCTGCCCAACATTATTGTTGCCATATGTTCCCTGACGGCCATCGTGTATGGTTTGTATATCGACTGGAACCCTTACACCTGGATCATGGCCGGCATCGCGGGGATCAATTTCCTCGTGATGAGTTGCAACATTGCCATCAGCCGGCAGAAAGACGTGCAGGAAATGCGGACGCAGTTCCGCGTGCTGCGCAACAGTTTTTCGTATTACCGCACGTTGAAGCAATACTTCTGGAACTTCCGGCACGGCATCTACGCGGGCTTGCGCCAGTTTGCCTTCCCGATCATGTTGCTGATGGCGATTTCCACGCTATACTTGTTCGGCAGCACGCAACAGGCGTATTTATCGGGCGAGCCGGGCTTGCAGGCCCGGGAGCCCATTTTTTACACCGGTGTTTTCCAGCCTTCGGAACCGGGAGGGATCACACGGCGGGAAGGTTGGGAAGAATTTCAACGGCAGTTCGCCACGCATGCAGACATCGTTTCCCTGTACATCCCCTGGGGCGAGGGGCCGCAATCGGAACTGCCGTTCCCGCTTGCCGAAGAAATCTACCGGAACGGATCGGCGCCGATGATCACCTGGGAGCCCTGGGCCTCGGGTTTCGCTTTTTCCGCCAACGATCCGGAGCTGGCTAGGGAACGGAAGGTAATGTCGCGCATCACGGAAGGCGTGTTCGACGAATACGTGAAAAAATTCGCGCGGCAGGTGCGGGCTTTGAACCGGCCCGTGTTCATCCGGTTCGCGCATGAGGCCGACAATCCCGCCTATCCATGGTCGCCGGAAGGCGGGAACACGGCGGCGGAAACGAAAAACGCCTGGCGCCATGTCCATGACCTCTTCCAGGCCGAGCGCGCCTACAACGCCGTGTGGGTGTGGAATCCCTGGAAGCCCGAAGCGGTGGAGCCGGGGTTCCCGGGGCGGCGGTATGTAGACTGGATCGGGGTAACGATGCTAAACTACGATACGTTGTCTGCTAACGGAAAAGACTACACGTTTTCGGAATTGTACGCGCCCTTCCACCGGAAACCCATTTTACGGTCGGGCCTGCCGGTAATGGTGGCGGAAGGCGGATCGCTGCGCGGCGAGCGCCAGAAAAAATGGATGGAAGACGCCGCGAAATCGATCGCCGGCAGCTTCCGCGAAGTACAGGCGTTCGTGGTGTTCAATTCCGCTTTCGATAAAAATGTGCCGCCCGGGGCGAATGTTCCGCAAATCGATTGGCAGCTGCAGGATGGGGGCGATTTTTTCCGGTTGACCGGCGGGAAACCCGGTGCCACAGCGCCGCTCAAACAACTGCATTTCATCCGGCCGCCTGATCGGATGGCTTCCCGTCCGCGCTGGACAGACACTTTGCGCGGCATGCAATATCAAAAAGGCGGTAACTGGTTCCGCAATCTGCACACGCTTACCCGGGCCGAAGTGGTGAACGATTTCAGGGAGATGCGGGCCGTCGGGGTGAATACCGTGCGCCGCTACGGCCCCGGCGCATACGACAGGAATGTGCTGGTAGCGGCAGCGGAAACGGGCATTGGCCTGCATTATGGCTTCTGGTTGCCGCCGGTAGGCGATGCCCTGGCGGATGCGGAAGCCATGCAAAAAAAGGCCGATGCGATCGTGGCGGAAGTCCGCCGCATGAAACATCATCCGGAAATCAAAGCCTGGAGCCTCGGGAACACAGCGTTCAAATTATTGCAGTACCGGTTCGTGAAACCGGCCTATCTCTATCAGCAGAAGGCTTATACCGCCTGGCTGCGGGCCCTGGTGCAAAGGATCCGCGAGGCCGATCCCGGCCGCCCCGTTACGATAGACGTAGACGCTCCGGGAAACCTGGCGGGCATGCTCCAGTACCTGGCCGACGAAATCCCGCAGGCGGCGGCCTTCGGCGTGGTGCTGCCTCCGGGCGGGGAAGGACTGGTACAGCTGAAAGATGTTGCCGCGCCATGGTTCCTCAGTGCCACGCCGGTGCAATTGTATGCGAATGCGGGGCCGGAGGAAACCGGCGTTTTCGTGGCGGCCTGGCAAGATGAGGAAGCTACGAACCGGGTTACTTTCAACGGACTGCTGGATGTGGAAGGCCGTCATAAACCCGACTGGCACCGGCTCCGCGCTATCTGGCATCAAACCCGTCCGTCAAAAGCATTGCCGCCCGTCAACATTCTCAGGCCGGCGGTAACCGCCAGCGAAGGTAAAACGCTGGAATACCGTGCCCTCCTCATGGAGAACGGAAATTGGCAATACGCCGTTGACGGGGATATTACTTTTGAATGGGTGTTGGTGCGGCTCAACAGGGAAGGGAAGGCTGTCCGTAAAGAGCGCCTGGGCAAGGGTGCCGTTATGAAAGTCGAGATCCCTTTCAATCCGGCGGCTTACCGTTTGCATGTAAGTGCTGCGAAAGGAAGCGATGTGTCGGTGGCGGCCGTAACCCTCAACACGCCTATCTGAACTGTAGATCAATTCAACCGCGCCGCATATTTATCCTTCACGAATTGGTTGATGAACGTGTTCAACCCGAGGCCCCGCTGGGCGAGGGATTTCATCTTTTCCACATAGGTAACGCCAGGCACCACATAATTGTAATGATAGGCGGTGCCGTCTCTGAAATGTACATTGATGTACCTGTCGTCGATTTCATAGGCCTTCACGGCCGAAGTGCCGCCAAGGTTTTGATAGGCTTGCATGGGGATGTGTTTTGGTGTTACGAATAAAAGACAATGGATGGTAAAAAAAGGGTGAAAAAATTCACTTGACGTCGAGCCGGGTCACATGCGCTGCAATAGCCACCCATTGGCCATCGCGCTTCTCATAAATGTCCATGTAATTATTCTTGACGGTGGTTTCTTTTCCATTGACGACCATAATAAATTCCACCTGCGCCACCACGATCCCGATGTTTCCCTTCACGGTGATGTCTACATTGTCGATCGTTGCGGAAGTGATCGGTGCAGCGGGTTTGGCCACGTTGCGGATGAGCTCTTTCTTGCTCAGGCGCGTTCCGTTGGAAGTGATCATCACCAGGTCGTCTGCCGCAATTCGCTTGATAACGGTGGTGTCTTTTTCGGGGTACGCCTGGATCCAGTCGGCATTGTGATTGCGGAGCGCGTTGTGGTCGGCGTCTTGCGCGCTGGCCGGAACGGCGCAGAGCAGGAAGCATGCTGCGAGAAGGATGGGGTGTTGCATAACGGGGGATTTATTGGCATTTCATATCCTGAATATACGAAATATAACTGCTGAAAGTGCACAGTCCACTGGATAATTATAAAAGTTATGTATTTGAAAATAAGATAGTTATGCGCGCATTTGAAAATAGTTGACAAAAGCAACTAAATTGATTAGTTTTGGATTGCCATGCAAACGAACGTCAATTATCTCATCGCCGCCACGCCGCAGCAATACGAAGCCGCCCGCGCTATCTTCCGCGCCTACGCCCGATCGCTGGCTTTCGATCTGCAGTTCCAGGGGTTCGAAAAAGAACTGGAAGATATCGATCGCCAATACGGCCCCCCGGAAGGCGCGCTCATCCTCGCTTACCACGATTCCGAAGTAATCGGCTGCGTAGCCGTCCGTAAGTTGTCGGGCACCGAATCCGAACTGAAGAGAATGTACGTGGTTCCGGGGTTCCGCGGCATGAAACTCGGCGAAACCCTTCTCGTCCGTGCCCTCCAGGCCGCCAAAGACCTGGGCTACCAAAAGCTCCGGCTAGATACCATGCCCGATATGACGTCCGCCATCAAACTCTACGAAGCCCATGGTTTCAAAAGGATCGCGCCTTACCGGTTCAATCCCATGCAAGGCGCGATCTATATGGAAGCGGAGTTATGAATGAATCAACGGTTCTCCCAATTTGTCTGAGTTTCTTTTTCCCAGTTGAGATAAGTATCCATGTCCAAAGCATAGATGCTAATAGGAAATTCAATGTTACAATTCGCAAGGCGCTTAATTTTCGCCTGATCGAATATGGAAAAATTGCATTGGCCGCCGTCATAGAAAACTTCCAGGAAAACACATAATTTCTCAACGTCGTTATCCCAGAATAATCTGTTATTCATCTGGACGAATTCAACAATTTCCTCTTCATATTCTTTTATCCAATCATCACAGGCTACTTTCATCGGATGGAAATAAGTCATCTCGCCACAACCATATTTCTTCCCGGTATTCACGCCGGGCTGGAAATAATCGATTATATCATCATCCGGATGGAAGTAATCTTCAAGTATAAAATCGCCTTTCACTTTAGGGATAACGTTTTTGGGTTGTAGATTAACCCCATATAAGCTAACGCTGTATCTAAATATCATAAAAATTGAAAGTAAATATTACTTCGTTTCCACCAAAACCTCCCCGCCGTTCCTGAACAAACGGTGCGGTACGAACCACCCGTCAAGCGGTTCCCCATCCACCCGGACGCCCTTCAGGCTGCGGCTGCGGCCCTGTTTGCGCATCGTCAGCCATTTGCCGTTTGCCGCCTTCCATTTTACTTCATCGAACAGCGGAACGGTAACGAGATACTCGGGGTCCGTCGCGGAAAAAGTATAGAGGCCCGCCGCGCAGAATACATACCAGGCAGACATTTCACCGGCATCGTCCATCCCGCAGAGCGCGTTCCCGAATTCGCCGATGCCGTACAGGTGATTCAGAATGGTATCGATGATCCGTTGCGATTTCTCCGGCTTGCCGATGAAATAATAAGCGAACGGCGCTTCATGGTCGGGCTGGTTGCCATGACAATACTGCCCGATCATCGATTCCACGTTCCGGGCGATGTGGCGCGGGTTCCAGGGCACGGTGAAAAGCGAGTCCAGCTTCGATTCGAAACCCGCTGCGCCGCCGTACAACTGGATGAGGCCGGGCATGTCGTGCGGCGCGTAAAACGATACCTGCCAGGCGTTCGCTTCGCGGTACATGTATTCGTAATAAGGATATTGCGGATCGAAAGGCGCGATCCAGTCGCCGTTCGCCAGGCGGCCGCGCATGAACCGGGTCGAAGGGTCGAACATATTGCGGTAGTTCTTCGAACGTTGCATGAGCGTGCGGTAGTTGGCGGAATCGCCGAGCGCGCGGGCCAGCTGGGCCAGGGAGTAATCGTCGTACGCGTATTCCAGCGTTTTGGAAACGCCTGCTTTCGCTTTGGTTTCCACATGGGGGTTTTCGATATCGGGATCGGAAATAAACCCTTTTTCGATGTATTCCCTGATATGCGGCCGTGCGCCGGGCTCCAGGTTCGCGTTTTTCAGCAGGATGTCGTACGTTCCCTTCACATCGAACCCATCGATCCCCCGGAGGTACGCCCCGGCGATGGTAGACGCGCCATGGTCGCCGTGGAAGAACGTGGGGATGAAGCCTTTTTTATCACCGACGTCTTTCATGGACCTGATCACATCCAGCGCCACATCGGGCGAAAGCAGCGCCAGCAGCACGTCATTGTTCCGGTACGTATCCCAGAGCGACGGTTCGGTGTAATACCGGAATCCGGTGTTCGCCTTCTGCCGGTCGGCCCCCGTGAAATCGCCGTTCACATCGCTGCGCAGTGCGGGCCAGAGGAAGGAGCGATACAGGCTGGAGTAGAACAGCGTCCGCTGTTTTTCCGTCCCGCCTTTTACTTCCACTTTCGACAAAAGCTGTTCCCACGACGCATTCGCAGCAGCGCGGACGGTTTCGAACGATCGTTCCCCGATCTCCTTTTCCAGGTTTTCTTTTGCATTTGCGATGCTTACGAACGAGAAACCGATCTTCATTTCCACCGGGCCCTTCCCGTTTTCCAATATGGCTATGGCGCGACCGGTGCGTTTCCCTTCTTCGGTTTTCTCCAGTTTCGCCACCGGCGTATTGAGCACTGCGTAAAAATAGATCCGTTCGCCGGTTTGCTGGAAACCTTGCAACGCCTTGCTGCCAGACTGTTCTATCTGCCAGTCGCCCACCCGGTTATTGGCCCGGGCAAGATCGAACAGGATATGGCGGCCGGTGGATTGCGGGTATACATACCGGTGGAACCCGCAGCGCAGGGTGGAAGTGAGGCGCACATCAATTTTATAGTCATCGAGATACACCTGGTAGTACCCCGGCGCCGCGGATTCCCTTTTGTGCGAGAAGCGCGACCCTTTGCCCGGGGTTTCCCCGGAAAAGGGCAATACGGGAACATGGCAAAGGTTCCAGTGGCCTTTATTGGTGTGGGTGAAACCCAGGATGAGGGAGTCTTCGTACTCGTAGCCTGCGCCGGAGCCGTATTCGGTCATGGGGCTCAATTGTACCATGGCATTGGGGAGCGAGCTGCCGGGAAAGGTGAGCCCTGCCCAGGAGCGCCAGCCGTCCGGCAACCGGTAGCCCACGATCGCGGAATCGTTCAGGGGCTCAGTGCCCAGGAAAGTGTTGACGTATTGCGTGAATTTTCCCTTTTGCCCGTAGCTGTCGAGCGCCGGCAGGGTAAACATGCCTGCAAGGCAAATCAGGAGCCAGTTCCTTTTCATAACGGTTTGCTAAATCGATTCAGTATTGTGGTGAACCTTGTCAAAATACACATCCCGCAGCGGAAAATTCCCGAAAATTGGATCAACGGCAAATGAAAATACCTCATTACCTTTGATACTGTCAATAATCCCCTGGTCCCCCGTTTTTAATCACCAAAAAAATCCGTCATGACGTTCATTAAAAGAATCCTGGCCGTTCTCGCCATCGCCCTGGGCGCTGGCAACCTCGCACAAGCGCAATCCACCACAGAAGGCATCGCCAAGGAATGGGAGAGGGCCAAAGCCTATACGCTCGAATACCTGGAAGCCATGCCCGAATCCGGCTACAGTCTCAAACCCACGCCCGAAATGCGCTCGTTCGCCGATCAGATGCTGCACATCACAGACGCCAATTACGGCCTCACGGCAGCTGCGCTGGGCGTGAAAAGTCCCGTGAATTTCGGGGAATCCGAAAAGGTGACCGATAAATCGAAAGCCAATGTCATCAAGCTCACCATGGCGAGCTACGACTGGGTGATCGACAACATCCGCAAAACTACCGTGCAGCCGGGCGAGCAGATCAAACTGTTCGATAAATTCGAAATGACCCGCGGCGCCGCCATGGCCAAATCGTTCGAGCACCAGACGCACCACCGCGGCCAAACCACCGTTTACCTCCGCCTTGCCGGCGTGACGCCTCCGCAGGAAAAATTGTTCTGATTCATCGCATTACAAAGTAGTGATTGCCCGCGGCTACCAGGTCGCGGGTTTTTTTATGGGTGTAGCCGGTCATTTTTCCGCTATTGGGCCGCCGTTGCGTCGCACACTTCAACGTAAAAATGCATGGAACTGCACACCAATTATCCGGTCTCACAGCGGAGGAAGCAAACACCTCATCATTGACGGATGAATTGCCCCGTTGGCAACAGAAACCCTCCCGGTCACCGTAACATCTCATCCACTACGGGTTTCAACGCATTCGCCCAGGCCTGGTACCCCGCTGTCTGCAAATGGATCCCGTCTCCGGAATATAATTTCGGATCGAGCGGACCGCCGGGAAGAATGAAAGTCCCGGCGAGCGGGAGGTAACGCCCCCGCACCGCGAGCCCCCGGATGATGGCCTGTGTTTTTTCGTATTTGACGCGGCGCATGTCGCCGGGCTGGTTCCCTGCAGGAAGAGGGCCGAGCAGCAGCAGTTTGGTTTTCGGCATGTGCTTGCCGATCCAGTTCACGATTTCTTTGATGCCCGCGGCCACTTCTTCGGGATCGTTGTCCGGGAAGTTGTTGACGCCGATCGTCAGTACGATGAGCCGCGGCGCGGCTTCGCGGTACGCACCGTTTTGAAGGCGCCAGAGCACGTTTTGGGTACGGTCGCCGCTGATGCCCGCAGATTCCCAACGGTACATCCCGAACGCGGAATCGAATGCGGGAAAACCGGGTTTGTAAGTGGTGGTGGTCCTGTGGCCGCCCGTTCCCTGTGTAATGGAATTCCCCAGGAAAACGATGTCCAGCCGGCCGGGGGCGCGCAACAGGCTGTCGATATTCTCGTGTTGCGCCCACCAATCTTTCCCCGGATACCATCCTGCGCCCGAACGGTATTCACTGCCCGGCGCCGCGATGGCCGCAAAGTTGGGTTGCAGGCCAAGGGCGCGCAATATTCCCGGAAGCGGCCGCTCACTGAATTGCACAAGTGGTTGCCCGTTGTATGTCCAGGTGTTGTTGGATGAAATTACGGGTTGGGCGGCCAGTCCTGCCTTTTTCAATTGCGGTCCGGGTGTTGCATCGGCGGAGATCACGACATGGACGCCCCGTTCCAGCAATCCCAATAGGGTAACACTGTCTGTCCTATCACCGGAAACCTGCGCCCAGTGGTACCCTTTCGCCGGCTGATGCGGACTTATGACCGTAATTTTATTGTTGCCTTCTCCCGATACCACGAAAGTCCTGAACCCGAAAAACGACCCGCCCGCTTGTGCTCCCAACCGGCGAACGATATCCAATGGCGCCGCTGCGCGGAACTGCACGGCTTCGTACAGCCGTCGCGCGATTTCCGTGGCGCCCAAAGACGAAAGGTGCGCCGGGTCCTGGAAATTTTCAGGCTTCGCCGACACCACGGGCGCCAGGTCCACGATCTCGCACAACCGTTCCGCCGCCCGCGCGCGAATGGCCGACATCCGCCGCTCCCGATCTCCCGGGTGGCTGCCGGGAAGAACCGGCGGCAGGGCGATGATGATGCGTTTCGCCTCGCAGGCCAACACTGCGCTGTCGATCCGTTTTTCATCCGCGAAGCAGATCAGGACGATGTCCGGCAAGCGGGAATTCTTTTCCACCGTTACCACATATCCTTTTCCCAACATGTTTTGCAGTTGTGCGGCCAGTTTGCCGGGAGCATCGTCCATCTTCACCTCAAACGTTTTCCCCAACATGTTTTGCAATTGTGCGGGAATATTGTTGCGCTCCCGGCTGGGGAGGCCGTTGCCAGACATGATACTGTCGCCAATGCAGGAAATACCGATGGTTTTCTGTGCCGGAACGGACGGGCCGAAAGCGAGGGCCGCGAACAGGAAAAGCAGTTTTTTCATATGGGAATATTGGCTCCGCGCCGGGCACGGAGGTATCATAAAGATAGACGGACAGACCCTAAAAAGGACGTTTTGTCAACTTTGGGTGCGTATCCGCTAAAATAATGTTACCCGCACCGGATAAATTCAGTAATTTTCGGAAGACTTTATTGTATGATAAGCATATCCTCACGCCCATAGCGGCAAGTGTTATGCCCGATAACGCTTTCCATCAGGATTTCATGTTGGAAAGACAATCAAATTGACGAAATATTATAAGCACGAACTGGCGCAAACGTGATGGGAGATTGAATGTCCTGCCGGACAGGTTTCGTCCAACCTTCGGAATCCGGGTTCCTGATTTGGCGCCGGGCGATGGCGACTTGCATCCGGCATTCGGGCCACAAATTTTAAACCCACTAACCTGAATTTGATAAATAGTATTGTAATTAGCTGGAATCCCGCTTTCGCAGCGGGATTTTTCTTTTGTCGGGAGGCGGGTTGATACCATTCACATCGCAGAAAATACATTTCATCCGGCAGAATTGACGCCGTACGGTGCGCGGTATGATCTACGCGCCGGATTCGCGTACATTCGTGCGCATATTTAACCCGGTAATATGGAAACATCATTCCGCGTGGGCACCTGGCCCGAGGGCGTGGCTTCCCTTCCTCCCGATCCCGCATTAATGAAGCAGTTCAGGCGCCAGGGTAGTTTTAACCCCAAAATGCCGTTGGCGCTTATGCGCGGGATGGTCCACCTAGCCACCCGGTTCATGGCGCCCCGCCTCTACGAAGGCGATTTCGATTGCAGGTACCTCCACATCCCGGTGCAAAACCAACTGCTCGGCCTCCGGATCGTGCGGCCGGCCGGTTGCGGCGTATTGCCCGCGGTGTTGTATCTCCATGGCGGCGGCGGATTGCTGACCGATAGCTCCAGTTACCTCCGCGTCCTG
This sequence comes from Chitinophaga sp. NPDC101104, assembly GCF_050277495.1. Lineage (NCBI taxonomy): Bacteria > Pseudomonadati > Bacteroidota > Chitinophagia > Chitinophagales > Chitinophagaceae > Chitinophaga > Chitinophaga sp. NPDC101104. Next base: position 380,804 of record NZ_JBNNSF010000003.1, read on the forward strand.
AAAAACATTGCCTTCGCCGCAAATGCCGCCGTGATAGCCGTCGATTACCGCCGGGCGCCGGAACACCCTTTCCCCGCGGGCCTCGACGATGCCCTGGCCGCCCTTGCCTGGGCGCACAACAATGCCTCCGCGTTCCAGTTCAATCCCCGGCGGATTTCCATCGCGGGAGACAGTGCCGGGGGCAGCCTTGCCGCAGGGCTCGCGTTGCGCAACCGCGACGGGCTGCAGCTGCCCGTCTACCGGCAAATCCTTCTCAACGCGCGCCTGTCCAACGTCCGGCATTTCCCGTCCATCGATCAGTTTGCCGAAGGCTACGGCCTTTCCCGCGCGGCGATGGATTACTTCAGCTCCCGGTACTTCCGCCGACCGGCAGACGCGCATTCCGTATATGCGTCGCCGTTGGATGCGCCCGATCTCCGCGGTCTCCCGCCTGCGCTGGTCATCACTTCCGAATACGATCCGCTCCGCGATGAGGGCGAAGCATACGCCGCAGCGCTGCACCGCGCAGGTGTGCCCGTTTCCGCCGTGCGGTTTGCGGGCATGGCGCATACGATCGTGGTGTTCGGTGCTACGAAAACCGCCGCGGAAAAGGGTTTGGAGCTCATCGCAGATGCCGTTCAGTAATAGGGGGGAAATGAAAGCAGCTCTGTGCTCGGCTGCGGGTACCAGATATTTTTCGTTACGGGATCACCCGATCACGTCTCCGCTCACCAAACATCCCGCCACTTGCAGTCCCGCTTTCAGCAGACTGGCTTTGGACGCTTCGTTATCGATATTGCACCTGGCCGCGGGGATGCGCCCGGCGAGGTAGCAGGCGGTTTTCAGTTCCTGGAGCAGGTAGCTGCCGATCCCTTTGCGCCGGTGACTTTCCATCACTTCCATCCATAAATCCGCGAACGGCGGGTTGTAGTGCAGGTAAAAATCCCCTGTGGCAACGGGTTTCCCGTCCGCAACCACCACATAGCCGCCCATTTGATTTTCCTCGTACCGGTTCATCACTTCGCCCGCCTGCCGTTTCCTGAACACCCGATTTTCCTGCCTGAAATAAGTGGTGTGTTGCTCGCTGAAAAGGAAAGCCTCCGCCCGGATGTTCCTTGCAAAGCGGTAGAACAGCGACGCAAAGAACAGGTCATTGGTTTGACAGGTAATCTCGGTAACGCCCGAAACCCGCAGCAGTTCCGCGAAAATCTCCGCAGCCAGGTGCCGGAACGGCGGCACGAGGTAAAACTCGAACAGGCTGTCGCGGTCGCCATGATCGTTTTTGCCCGCCACGGCGCCGTAACCGATGGCACTGCCGTCGGTGGAAATGAGGTAGCTGTCCGTCCAGCCGCGTTCGTGCCGTGCGTTGTACCTGATCTGGAAATTACTTTCCTGGAGGTACAGCGGCCGCAGCGGGAGAATGTCTTGCAGGGAGGCTTTTCGGATCGACCAGTTCATGCCGGTAGTTTTGAGTTTATTTCGCCGGCAGCTGGAATTCCTTCACCAAAACCATGGTGCAATTGGCGGTGGCCTGCTGCCTGATAGCCTTTACGGGCTGGTATTCCGGGTCGTTGTAACATTGCATGGCCGCTTCTTCGGACGGGAATTTGACGATGGCGTTCATGCGCCTGGGGTTCCCTTCCACCGCAATCCCCGCCGTATCCGACGCGAGGATTTCAGCGCCGTATTTGCGAAGGATGGGAAGAAGTTTCGGGCCGTAGGTCTTGAACAGTTCGGGATCGGTGATGTCGTAACTGTTGATGTAATAGACTGCCATGGTTTTGGGCGTTGACAGGTTAAAGAATGATGGTCGACGAAGTTATCGAATTTTAGCGATGGATTTCGGCTGCCTGGTCAGGAAACGGGCGACGGCAAGATTGGGCAGCCAGCACCACCAGGCCACAACGGTATATGCCGTCATGAAATTCCCGAACAGCGGTACCAGCAACGGCATCCAGAGCCGGAGCGTGACCGCCGCGAAAGTGCAGGCGTAGCTATAGATCATCCAGTTCCCATGCGCCGGGATGTTTCCTTTCCGGATGGAGCGGTAAGCCTGCAGCGTGGTGTAGAACCAGGTGATGCCGAGGCTCATGAATCCCAGGGCGGTAGGCCATCCGCCGGATGCGTAGAAGGCGATATGGATCCCCGCCGCCGCGCTCACCAATACGGAAATGACGTATATCTTTCCGAGGGTGCGGTGTAGTCTTATACTAGCAGCCCTGACTTTTTGGCTGAACTGCAGCCACCCGGTCAACAGGGCTAGTCCGCCGAGCGTGATGTGCGTGTAAAAGCTGATCAGCCAGAAAGGATTGGAGAAAAGGGATGCAGGTTTGATGTTAAGAATGCCGGCTTTTTGATCGCCGGTGAGGAACAGGCCGGGATACAGCCCTATGAAAATCGACAGGATCGCTACTAGTCCCCATGAAAATTTTTTTGCCATGCGTTTTTTCGGCAAAGGAAGCGTGGTCGCGGGTTTTAAACGTTCCAGAAGGTAAGGTGGTCCCTATTTTCTAGGTGCCGCCGGGGCGAATGGGCCGTTTTAGAAGCATTATTCAGGCTCGGGAAGGATCTTTTCCTGCTGGCAAAACTCGCGGGGGGAGATGCCGGTGGCTTTTTTGAAGTTCCGGTTGAAGGAGGTTTTGGAATTGAAACCGGCTTCGTAGGCGATGGACAGTAACGTGAGACGGCTGTTTTCCGGCAGAACGGCGAGGCGTTTGAATTCCCGGACGCGGAGGTCGTTGATGTAATCGTAAAAATTCCTTTGCTCGAGGGAATTGATGACCTGCGACAGGGCGTTGCTGCTGACGGAAAGCCGGGCGGCGAGGTCGTCCAGGTTCAATTCGGGGGCGGTGAAAAGTTTTTCCGATTCCATGAGCGCAGTGAGTTGCTGGTGGATATTTGACAACATGTCATCTCCAAGGGCCGTTTTTTGGTACTTGGTTTTTGGTGCGCTATGGTTTGGCGGCTCGGAAGGAAGGACGGTTTCCGGAAGCGGCGATTCGCCGGTTTGCGGGATAGGTGCTTCCGGCCGGTTGGTAAATATTCCGACCTGTTTGATCCCGAAATACCCGATGAACAAAACGAAGAGATCAACCAATATGAAGGTGGAAACATCGCCGCCGAAGATGATAGACAGCCAGATGGCGGCCATTCCCAGGGCGAGGTATACCAGCCAGTCCAGGTTGATTTTTTCGGAATAGGAGAATTGCTTCGAAATATTGATCCGGTGTTTCCGCAGCATCATGAGCGACAGTACCACATAAAGAATCCCCGAGGGCACGATGGGGAAGCGGATGATGGCGGTGATGGTTTCGAATCCCTTTCCATGATTTTCGTATACCGCGATTTTGGCTGCAGTTGGCAGCAAATAAAATTTCGACAGCAGCATGTAGGCGATGGCGGCGGGGAGGAAATGTACGGGCCAGGGGATACGGCTGCTGGTTTGACCGGTCAGCAAAGCCGTGTAGAGGTACAGGAACGGGCCATGCACGAGCGGAAGGGGGATCTCGGTACCGAGGAGGTACGGAAATCCGGTGTAGGCGCCGGAGATGAGGAGGTGATAGCAAAGCAGGTGAAACGAAATCACGACGAGCCAGGCGGCCAGCACGAGGTCGGCGGCGGATTTGCCTTTCTTGGCAAAAAGAAGGAATGCAAGGAAGATGGAAATGATGATTCCTGCTATGTGGAGCATTCGTGTTGGAAATGAGATTGGCGATGAAGGTAACTAAATAATGCTTACTTGCGGGGAACCGGAGCGCTATGCTTCGTGCCACTAATGGAAACGTCTTTCACTTCACCTTCTTCTTCAACGCTTCACTCAATTCCCTGATCACGGAAGATTTGTTCTGCTGGATCTTTTTCCCAAGTTCGCGGCGCGGGGAATTGGCGTTATACTTCGCTCCCCAATCCATGATCTCGATAACGATCGGCAATAAGTCGGCGCCTTTTTGGGTCAGGCTGTAAACGAACTTCGATTTATTGGCCGGCGATGTTTCTTTAACGAGGATGTTTTCCTTCTCCAGCACGCTCAGCCGGTTCGCCAGGATGTTGGTGGCTATTTTTTCCTCCGACCCCAGGAATTCACTGTAAGACACCTTCCCCCGTAACATAATGTCCCTGATAATCAATAAAGACCACTTGTCACCGAAAACATCCAGCGCACAGCTAATCGGACAATCAGATCTGCTCTTTTCCATAAAAAATCGAAAATAGTTATTGCAATTTGCAAGAACTTATTTACTTTAGTTCTTGCAAATCGCAAGTGCAAGTTAAACTTAAAACCTGATTATATGGACATCGAAGTGAATTGGCTTGCTGTTGTTTTGGCGACCCTCGCCGGAATGATCTGTGCTAAATCCTGGTACAGGAAAACGGCATTCGGGCCGGTCTGGAGAAAATTGACCGGTATCGGCGAAGCCGCATCCCAGGCAGCGGGTAAGCGCCCGATCGTCATTACCTTATTTGCGAATCTCATCACGGCGATCGTGCTGTCGGTTTTAATACCTGCAGGCAGCATCGTTTTCGGAACGAAGAACGTTGGCGTTGCATTGTTGACAGGATTCATGGCGTGGTTGGCATTTTCAGCCACAACGCTGGCAACGCACAATGCGTTCGAGTTGAAGCCTGCAAAGCTGACCTGGATAAATAACGGGTATCAGCTCGTTTTGATGTTAAGCATGTCGCTCGTTATCGGGTTGATGCAATAGGCGGATAAAACCAATTACCATGGCATATGATCTCAATCTGGCAAACCGTGTCAGGGAATACTTGTATGATAAAAAGGTGTTGGATTTGACGGAAAAGCCGATGTTTGGCGGCCTGGCTTTTATGGTCAGCGATAAAATGTGCGTCAATGTATCGAAAGACCGGCTGATGTGCCGGTTCGATCCGGACCAAACGGAGGCTTTGTCGGAAAGGACGGGCTTTCTTCCCATGATCATGAAGGGGAAGGAATTACCGGGCTATTGCTACGTAGCGCCGGAAGGGTATAAAAGCAGGAAGGATTTCGTGTTTTGGATGGAGTTGTGCCTTGCTTACAACGACCAGGCTAAATCGTCGAAGCGGGCCGGAGCGTCGAAAAGAAAGTAGGAATATGTGAATGATCGCTTAAAAATCGATCACTTTCCGATATGCTTTTTTAGGTTGAAGATTTTCGTCGAATAGCAACGGATAGTTTTTCCGGCCCCTCACCGGAAAATTATCCAGCCAGCTATAACGGTCAGAAACATTCCAGAAAGTGATGCCGGTAATTTTGTCGCGGTATTTCCTGAACGTCTCAAAAAGCATGGCGTATTGCTGTTGCTGCAGCTGGTCTTGCTCAGGCGTAAAATTGCGTTGTTCCGGCATGTTATTGTTGGTGTAGACGGATACGTCCAGCTCCGTGACCTGTATTTTAATCCCCAGCGATGCATATTTTTCGATGGCGGCCACCAGTAATTCCTTTGATGGATCGTTTACGGACCAATGGCCTTGCAATCCGACCGCATGCACCGGTACGTTTGCATCGAGCAGTTTTTTCAGCAAGCGGTGAACCTTGTCTCTTTTTCCGGGAAATTCTGTACCATAATCATTATAGAACAAAACGGCGTCCGGGTCGGCTTCGTGCGCGTACCGGAATGCCGCGGCAATAAAATCTTCCCCGCAGATCTGGTACCATAGCGAATTGCGGAGAAATTCACCGGGTTGGTCGGAAATGGCTTCGTTTACGACGTCCCAGGCATAGATTTTCCCTTTGTAACGGCCAACGACGTCGTGGATGTGTTTGCGCAGCCTGCCGAGCAGTACGTCTTTGCTCACCAGTTTGCCGTTTGCATCGTAAAACATCCATTTGGGTGCCTGGTTGTGCCAGCAGAGGGTGTGGCCCCTTACTTTCAGTCCGTTTTCCGTTGCAAATTGAACGATGGCATCGGCGCCGCCCCAGTTATAGCGGTTCTCTTCCGGGTGGATGGGCTCCATTTTCATCACGTTCTCGGCGGTAAGACTATTGAAATGCCTGACGATGAAAGCGCTGGTGGCGGAGTCCTGCAAATGGCGGGGCGTGATGGCAACGCCGATGGGGAAGTAGCTGCGGTAAAAGTCTTTCAGTCCTTTACCGGTGTGCTGTGCGTAGGCGGCAGCAGTGGAAAACAGGAGTATAGCTGTAAGATACAGGCAGGACGATCTGATCATAATCCCTAAAATACGAATCTGGTTGGCTATTCGCAATACATTTGTGCCCATTTGTCTGTTGCGATTTGTTCGTACGCATATTTTACAATTTTTTCTTCCGTCGGAAATTATGTGGGTGCGGATTTTTAGACGATCTCGCATCCTTTTTTCAAATAACACGAGTTTAACTTTTTCAGAGAGGAAAAATTGATAATTAGCGATTGTTAACCTGCCGAAAATTTTCTTTAGATGATCACAAATATTCAACTGCTAGAAGGGAAAATACTTGAAACGAATTCTTACTTTCTAAATAAGGCTTATAAGCAGGTAAATACTGCATTTACTATAAGAAATTGGATAATTGGATACTATATAGTTGAATATGAGCAGGACGGAGAAGATAGGGCAGCATATGGACAACATTTATTTGAGCGGTTGTCTCAAAAATTAAAGGTAGCCGGCATTAAGGGAATGTCTGCATCAAACTTAAGATTGTTCAGACAGTTCTATATGCTTTATCCACAGATTCATCAGACAGTGTCTGTTGAATTTGAACATATTGGATGTCAAATAGTTGTGGGTTATCGGGAATGCAAGCTGCCGGGAATTTACCATCCTGCAGGCGATTTATTGGATCGGCTATCCTTTTCTCATTTTATCGAATTGTTTAAGGCCAATTCTGATGCCAGCCGATTCTTTTACGAAGCCGAAATTCTTAGGAATAGCTGGTCTGTACGAGCATTGCAACGTGCAATGAGTAGCCTTTTATTCGAAAGAACAGGGTTGAGCGAGCATAGGGAAATTCGTTGCGAACGGACAACCGTTGATACTTTGGTGCCTGAACAATTTTTTCGGGATCCCTATTTGCTTGAGTTCTTTCAGTTAGAAGATAAAGCACAATATACCGAATGTGATCTGGAGGCAGCAATTATCGATCATTTACAAACATTTCTATTAGAACTTGGAAAGGGATTTTGTTTTGAAGCAAGACAAAAACGCATCACTTTTGATAATACGCATTATCGAATAGACCTCGTTTTTTATCATCGTATCCTGAAATGCCATGTGTTGGTAGATTTGAAGCTGGGCGATTTTTCACATGCTGATGCAGGTCAGATGAACGTATATCTAAATTATTACAGAGAGAACGAGTCTGTCTCCGGAGATAATCCGCCAATTGATATCATACTTTGTTCTGGAAAGAATGAAGCATTGGTAAGGTATGCGACAGCAGGTCTGGCACACAAATTATTCGTGTCAAAGTATCTGATAAATCTGCCGAGTGAAGTTGAACTTGAAAGGATATTAAAAGAGGAGAGAGGAAAGGTGCAAAAAATAAAAAGAGACGGCTGATTAGACCATCTCTTTTATTTTGTACCGCGTACGGGAGTCGAACCCGTCATTCCTCCGTGAAAGGGAGGCGTCTTAGCCGATTGACCAACGCGGCATTTCCCGTTTGGGATTGCAAAGGTAGGGGATTCCGTTACAATTCCAAAAAATATCTGAAAAAATATCCGTTCAGCTCTTCCGGTGCTTCGCACCCCAGGCGGAAATCTCCCGCAACATCGGCTGGGTAGACCGGCCAAAGTCCGTCAACGCATACTCTACACGCGGCGGCACCTCGGGGAACACGGTACGCTCCACCAGTCCGTCGGCTTCCAGCTCGCGGAGCTGCGCCACGAGCATCCTTTCCGAAACGCCGGGAATGTCTTTCCGCAATTCGCTGTAGCGCTTGCAGCCGTCGGTAAGACTGAAAAGGATCGAAGCTTTCCAGCGGCCGCCGATGACGGACAGGGCGTGAGACATGCCGCAGAGCAGGTGTAGACGGTTTTCGTTGATGCTATTCGTGGAGTTGGCTTTACGCATACTTACTTTATTGTTAGTACTTGACAATCGCGTCAGTACCTGCAAAGGTAAAGTGTTTGAAATAGTTTTGCTGCATGAAAAATCTACATCAGCAATCAGCATTCGTAACCGGCGGCAGCCGGGGCATCGGCGCGGCCATCGTGAAAAAGCTCGCGCAGGAAGGCGCCAATGTGGCGTTTACGTATCAATCGTCCAAAGAAAAAGCGGAGATATTGGTGGCGGAAGTGAAAGCCCTCGGCGTGGAAGCCCTCGCCATTGCGGCCGACAGCAAAGACCCGCATGCCGTGGAAGCGGCGGTGGACCAGGCGGCGGCGCATTTCGGCCGGCTCGACGTGCTCGTCAACAATGCGGGCATCGGCAATATCAAACCCCTGGAAGAATGTTCCCTCGAAGATTTCGATGAAACCATGGCGGTGAACGTCCGCGCCGTATTCGCCGCATCCCGCGTGGCGGTGCGGCACATGCAGCACGGCGGGCGCATCGTCAATATCGGGACCTGCCTGGTAGACCGGATCACTTTCGGCGGATGCGCGCTGTATTCCACGAGCAAAGCCGCCATCACAGGGCTCACCAAGGCTTTGGCGCGGGAACTGGGGCCGAAGAAGATCAATGTGAACATCGTGCATCCCGGCCCCATCGATACGGATATGAACCCGGCAGACGGCCCGGGGGCCGATTACCAGCGTTCCATTACTGCGCTCGGTACTTACGGAAAACCGGAAGATATCGCAGCGATGGTGGCTTACCTTGCCGGGCCAGGCGGCCAGTTCATTACCGGTGCCGGATTTACGGTAGATGGCGGAACGAACATTTAACCTTTCTTCATCAGTGTTAACAGCATGAAAAAACCGCCCCAGCTGGAGCGGTTTTTCTTGTTTGCCTCGGCTGAGGAGGTCGCTATCAATTTATCTACACATGTTTTCTGCCGGCTGGATCAAAAAACCGCTCTTACGGGAGCGGTTTTTTGAAAGTCTAAGCTCCTTTTGGAGGATGCTATCATTTATCTACACAACTATTTTGAGTCTATTTTATTTGCAGTGAAGCATGCCGTTTTTCCAGTAAAACTCCACTTCGTTTTGTGCATTCATATTATCAACAAATTCGGAAAGCGTTTGGTTGCGATAAATCCTTCCATTTAATAATTTTTTTTCTGCCTCCCGGGAATCGATGTATAGCGTGGTGTTGAACCACCTGGCGATGATATCCCGTAAATCTGCTGCGGGCATATCCCTGAAAAACTGTTCCCCTTTCAGCCAGGAAAGGCTGTACTGGTCTTGCATCCGCGCGGCGGTGAGCGTTTTGCCGGTGGCGGCGGTGGCTTCTTCTCCGGCGGATACCGGTATCCTGACGCCTCCGGATTCCATTTCCACTGTGCCGTTCACGATCTGGGCAGATACGTTTGTTGGCGTATATGCGTTGATGTTACATATGCCTGCTTTCGCACGGATGTCTGCCTGGCCGGCGTGGATGACGAATGGCCGGTTGCCGGCGGGCGCGATGCGGAAGTAGCCTTCGCCTTCGAGGTACACTTCACGGCTGCCCGAGCCGAAGTGGAAGGGGAACTGGATCTTCGATGCGCTGTTCAGCACTATTGCTGTGCCGTCTTCCAGCTGGAGGCGGGTTTGATGGCCGGGGGGAACGTTGAGGCTGTTCCATCCCGGGGCGCCGGTGGTGCCGCTTTCGAAGTGCAGTGTGCCGTTATCGAAAACGATGCCGGTGGATTGCACGCGGTAGCGTTGCTGGCCGCCATCCCGGAAAGCGAGCGTTTCACCGTTCGCGAACTGCAGGGTGATCTCCTGTATTTCAGCAGGGATCACGGCCTGGGGCGGTTCGGGTGCCGGATCGCGCGGCCAGATGAGCAGCGCGGTGATGGCGGCCCCTGCCGTAAGCCCGGCGCCGATCCACCAGTTCCATATCCGCTGCATGCGGCGGCGGCGATGCCGCTGCAACACGGCGAAATAATCCGCTTCCAGTTCCTTCGCCGGAAAAACCGACTGCCCGCCAAACCGTTCCTGGTCCCGCATTTCGCTCCTGATGGCGCGCGCCTTTGCGCTGGTAGCCAGTAAATCATCCAACGCTTGCTGCTCTTCGGGAGTAATCGTTCCGAACAACTCTTTATTGAGCAGGATGCGTATGTGATTTTCGTTTTCCATCCGAATATATAGATACAGTTTTGAGGTGCGCGGGGTGAACGGGGAAAGGAAAAAACCGGAATATTTTTTTCGTTTGTTAATGGAAGGAAATTTTACACCGCAAACGGGTCGCGGAAACACGTGGATTTGTTAACAGGGCCTGTTTCCGGCCATCAAAATCTACAGTTGTTAATTCACCCTTTCGGAAACATCGGCCATCTTTAATTACATATTGTATTAGCCTGAGAGAACCCCATCGCAGCCAATTAAAGTTATCAATCATGGACAGCGTAAATCAGTTAGTATATGCCCGGTTGATGCCGGCGCAACTATCTTCCCATCCCGCAGACGTTCCGGCCCTGCTCGCGGCACTGCGCGCGGAGAAGCTCAGGATGACGGCGCACATGCTGGAGATCGAAAGCCAGCCCGATTCCGCGGAATCTGCGCAGGCCGTCCGCAGGTACCAACTGCAATTCGTCGCCATCACGGATGTGCTCCATCTGTTCCAGCTACAGGCGGGCCCCGCGTTGCAGGCGTTTTACAGGGAAGCCACCACGCTCTTCATGGAACTCATCATGGCCCTCGAACAATATTTCCCCGAACATCTCGCCAAAGATCTCTTCCTCCCCGGGCCCTACGCCCAACACATCCTCGCCATGCAGGAATCCCGCATGCGGGAAACGGAAGCGGAACTGCTGGACCGGGGCGCCGATCCGCGGCTCGTGGAGCTCATCTTCGCTCCCTTACGCCGCAATGGCGCGCAACCCACCTTCGGCACCGCACAATACTTCCGCCGCCTCATGCGCGACCTCCGCGAGCCCGACCATCATTATTACATGGACCCCGAAGAGCGGACGCTGTTCATCCTCTTCGCCCATAACTTCAACTGCCCCGAACTGCTCCGCCACGCCGCCGCAGTACTCCGCAGAAGGGCCGTCGCACTCCGCACCCTGCAGGAAAAAAAAGGCCTCCTGTCCTGGTACGAAAAGGAATTACGCTACCTGCCTACAAACGAGTATGCGCTATACCCAGGTAAAGGCTCCATCCGGGACCAGCTCCTGCAATGGATCAAGGAAGAAAAACATTTCATGCATAATCTATTTACCACCTGGAACTCTTAACGTGCGAGCGTTCTCCCCGGTTAACCCCTCAGCCGGCAGACATGAGAAAATATTTCCCACCTGTGAAAGCGGTCCTCATTGTTTCGCCATTTTCGTGTCGCAATGATCCGAATCGCTCACCGGGCCAACCAGTCTCACAAATATGTTTGTGTAATCGCGCGCCGGCCGTTCGATATTCCAGCTTCACCTTTTTTTAGTAAGCCAATGACTTTGCTCAACCACATCGTAACCGTGCAACTTTGCCCACAGGCGCTCACCGAAATGATCGGGGAAGTCCCGCAATGCCTGGAGCAGTTGCAATCCGAGAAAAACCGCGTCACCGCGTTGCTCCTCCGCCTGTCTGACCTCCCCGCCGGTAATGCCCGGCGCACGGCCGCCGTCAGGTATTGGCAGCGTACCATCGCCCGCCTGCTCGACGTTTTGCGGAGTTATGAAGACACGCCCGGCACGCATAGCTTCACCCGGCATTACGCCGCCGCCACGCAGCAGTTGCTCCAGGTCATGACCGGCCTCGAACAGCATTTCCGCGATGATCTCGCTCCCGATCTCCTCCTTCCGCAGGCCTACGCCCGTTCTGCCCGTTCCATTCTGCTGCCGCGAATGTTACAGGCGGAACGGGGGATGGGGCGCCTCAACATTGATGCGCCCTTCCGCCGCCTCATGCTCGAGCCGGTCTGGAATTTCCTCGAACGCCCGGAAGAACGCATCACCTTCGGCGAACTATTCTTCCTCCGCGACCTCCTCACCCGGCTCCTCTTTTTCACCTACCCGGGCAGTACCACGGCAGACAGGGCGATGATCGACGTGCACCACCTGTTGGTAGACCTGAATTTCAATGCAGCAGGCTATTTCGTGTTCTGCGTGGAATCCGTACGCCGCGAGATGTTAAAGTACCGCAGCTTCCGCGAGCGGATGCGCGTGCTCGCCTGGTGCCTCCGCGAAGTGAAACGCATCCCGCCGGCCGACAGGCAGAAAGGCCTCCGGCCGGGATCTTTCCCTATCCGCGACCAGCTGATCGTTTGGCTGGAGGAAGAGCGCATCTTCATCCGCCACCTCATGGCCCCGGTTGCGCGCAGCGCCGACGGTGCGCCGTGGACCACCCGCCTCACCGTGCCCCAGGCCGCGCTCATGGCCCGGGTGTACCTGGAAGAAGGCCTGGTGAAAACCGCGTCGCTGCAACAGGTGTTCGTTTCCCTTGCCGACATGCTGCATCTCCGCAAAGCCGATACCATCGCGGAAGATGCGTTTCGCGTGAAGTACCAGAACCCGAGCCTGTCCACCATCACCGCCTGTAAACAATGGATCGGGAAAATCCTCGACAGGCTCAACGATTATGAATCGCAGATGCGTACCAGCGCGGATCATTAACCCATTACTTATCCGGAAAACAACATGCAAATGAAAACCGATTTCAGGCAAATCCTGTCAAAATTGGAAGGAGATCTCATGGCCATGGAAGCCCGCGTTCCCAATCTCCTCGAGCGTTTTAAAACCGGCGCGCAATTGGCCGACGACTCCGTAACCCAGCTCAAACACCTCGTGCCGCAGCATTTCGACAGCACCATCGATGAAATATTTTTCTTCAAGCACATCCAGCCGCATATCCTCGCAAAAAAAATCTATTACGCACAACTCTTCCGGATCGAGGCCGACAGGCCCAAGACCATCCGCGACGATTACCACAAGTTCCTCGACCAGGAGCTGCAGCGCATCACAATGTTTTTTGAAGTCCATAACGCACTGTTCCTCTATTTCCGCGGCGGCGCCACGGAGCGGGACGAACAGTATTTCCTGCGCAACAGCACCTACAACAACGAATATCCCGTTGACCTCGACGGTATGCTGGACACGCGTTTCTGCACCGTCACCTCCTTCAAGCTGGCGGAACTGATCGCGCTGGAAGGGGTCAGCAAATACCTGATCACGCGGCTGGAAAACCTCTACGCCCTGCCCCGGAACCTACAGTACAAGCCACGGCTGCGATGGACGGAATCTAAAACCGACCTCGTGGAATTGGGGTACGCCCTTCACCTTAACGGCAGTTTCAACAATGGGGACGCCGATATCAAACAGGTGTTTGAATGGCTGGAAAACTCGCTGGACGTGGATTTCGGGAATGTGTACAGCAATTTCCGCGACATCCGCATGCGCAAAAAGGAAATGGCGTCTTTCCTCACGCGGTTGAAAGACGGGTTGTTGAAACGGATCGAAGAGATGGACTGAATCAGGTCAGTTCGGCGATCATGCGAAGGGCTTCCGGCAGTTCGGGCGCGTCGTACGCGCCGCCGAGGGCCACGCGGATGTACTGATCGTCGGCCGTCAGCGAAAACATTTTCCCGTTGCTGACGTCTATCTGCCGGGAAAGGAGGAAAGCGGTCACTTTTTCCGGCTCGCGGCAGGGGACCCAGTAGTGGAAACTGTTCGGGTGGCTGAGATATTCCTTCCCGCGAAAATAACTTTCCATGAGCAAACGCCCGGCCGTGGCGGCTTCGCGCTTCAGGTCGGCGAGTTTGCCGAGCCATCCGCCGGCCATGACCTGCACGCTGAACTGGTTGAAAAGCGTGGAAGTGCCGCTGCTGGTCATTTTGACGAAATTCGACGCGCCTTTCAGCAAATCCGCCGGATGCACCACATAGCCCGACCGCAGCATGGGATTGAACGGCTTCGACAGGCTGAATACATGCATCGTCACGTCTGGCGCCAGTTCCAGGAACGACGGCGGCGGATCGGCATGGAGGAAACGATAGGCGTCGTCTTCCACGATGTACGTTCCCGGAAAACTGCGCACCACTTCCGCGATGGCCATTCTCCGCTCCAGGCTCATGACGGCGTTCGTGGGATTATGCAGTGTGGGCTGGAGGTAGATCAGTTTGGAGTCGTTTTTTTCGAGGCATTCCGCCAGTTTCTCCGGCAGCATGCCTTCTCCGTCGGCCTCCACCACATGCAGGTTGAAACCAGCGTCTGACGCGATCATGCGCCAGCCCGGGAAAGTAAACGGCTCGATGGCCACTCCGGCCGTCAGCGGGCGATGGTATTTTGCGATGGTGAAAAGCCCGCTGTTGGCGCTGGGCACGGGCGTTACGGCCACGGCGGCAGGGTCGAAGCGGAGATGGCTCCCTAAAACAGACAGGGCATATTCGTTGAGGGGATCGTAGGGCGGATGAAGGAGGTCGAACTGGTCGCGCTCGTTGAGCCGGCTGGTAAATTCCCGGAAAATCTCCATTTCTTTCGGTACCGATGGGTAGTTGAGGCTAAGGTTCAGCATGATTTTCGCGTTTGGAGGAGAAAGGTAGTAAATATGTTCGTTCGGAATTGATGATTATCTTTAAAACTTCAACCAATATTCCACCAACGATCATGCTCAGAACGCTCCTTTTCATTACGACCATGGCCATCAGCCTTTTTGTGCAGGCGCAGGAATGCCCGGTTATTCCCAGGCCGCAGCAGGCGGGCAAGCTGAAAGGCCAATTCACGATAAGCGCCAACACGGAAATCTTTGTGATCGATCCCTTGCAGAATGCCGTGGGCGACCTCCTGCAGCAGGAGCTCCTGAAACATACCGGCGTGAAAGTGAAAATCGCGCATTCCGTTAACCGGGAAAAATACATCAAATCGCTGGTCGGCAACCCCGACGATTCATTTCCGCCCCTGATCGTTATCGGCGGTGTGCTGGAACAGGGCGATGCGTATAAACTGGAAGTCAATCCCCAACGGGTAAAGATAGAAGCCGGTTCCGGCGACGGCTATATTCATGGCGTCATGACATTGGTCCAGCTGGCACGGGTTTTCGGGAAAAAAGGGGCGGGGATTTCCGTACCCTGCTGGCGGATCGAGGATGCCCCGGCCATGGCCTGGAGGGGTTTCATGCTGGATGAGTCCCGCCACTTTTTCGGGAAGAAAACCATCAAATTACTGCTGGACGAAATGGCGATGTATAAGCTCAACCGTTTCCACTGGCACCTGACCGACGAGCCCGGCTGGCGCATCGAGATCAAACAATATCCGCGGCTCACCACCGTGGGCGGCATCGGCAACAGAACGGACTCGCTGGCGCCGGCGGCTTATTATACGCAGGAAGACGTGAAGGAAATCGTTGCTTACGCAGCCGCGCGCGGCATCACGGTGATCCCCGAGATCGATATGCCGGGCCATGCCACGGCGGCCAACAAGGCATATCCCGAATTCAGCGGCGGCGGCACGGCGAAATACCCGGAATTCACTTTTAATCCGGGGAAAGAGGGGACTTATCAATATCTGACGAACATCCTCCGGGAAGTGAACGCGTTGTTCCCGGCCGGGATGGTCCATATCGGCGGCGACGAGGTGAGTTTCGGCTCCGCGAGCTGGAACACCGATCCGCATGTCCAAAGCCTGATGAAGCGTGAGAACATGAAAACTTTGGTGGATGTCGAGCATTACTTCATCCGCCGCATGTCTGACTCGCTCATGGCCATCAAAAGCAAAATGCTGGGTTGGGACGAAGTGACCGCGGCCGACCTTCCTGTGAAGGAAACCATCGTGTTCTGGTGGCGGCAGGAACGGCCCGAGCAGTTGAAAAGCGCGCTGGATAAGGGGTACAAGGTAGTGGTGTGTCCGCGTTTGCCGTTTTATTTCGATTTTGTGCAGGATAGTTCCCATACCGTGGGGCGGCGATGGGGCAAGGAATTTAACCCGCTTCGCCGGGTGTACGAATTCAACCTGAACGATTATCCGGCCGTCACTGCTGCCAACCGCGGGCAGATCATCGGTTACCAGGCCAATCAGTGGACGGAGGTCATCCAGTCCGAAGAGCGCCTTTATTTCATGACGTTCCCGCGCTTGCTGGCCATGGCCGAAGCGGCGTGGACGGCACCGGCGAAAAAGGATTTCGCGGGATTTGAGAAAAGATTGGCGAAATTCATCCCGCTGTTGAAAGAACGGGGGCTGTATGTGATGGAGTCGCCGGAGAAAACACCGGAGCCCCTGCGCTAAGGCCACCCGTCAAAACACCGAAACAAACCTGTAATTATGAGATATGCATTGCTGGCAGGGGCGCTCCTCGCCGCCGCCTGCCAATCCCCGGAAACCAACAATCAAACCGCGGACACGCCGCCGGCCAAAGACCTGCATACCCTGTCGAACGCCGACAGCATCCGGGTCCGCCACCTCGACCTCGACATCCGGGTGGATTTTGCCGCGCACCGCATCGAAGGTTCGGCGGCCTGGCATTTCACCAATCCCGGCGGCCTTTCCGTGCTCCGCCTCGATACCGACGGCCTTGCGATCGACAGCGTTACCGCAGGCGGCCGCAAAGTGCCGTACACGCTGGATTCCGCCATTGCGTTCCTTGGCAATCGCCTGAATGTGCCCATCGAAAAATCCGACACGCTCGTGCGCATATGGTACAAAACCGCTACCACGGCCACGGCGCTGCAATGGCTGGAACCCGCACAGACCCTGGGCAAGCAACAACCGTTCCTCTATACACAGTCGGAGCCCACGTATGCCCGCACCTGGATCCCCGGCCCCGACGGCCCCGGTATCCGCTTTACGTACACCGCGCGCGTGACCGTTCCCAAAGACCTCATGGCCCTTATGAGCGCCGAAAACCCGCGCCAGAAGAACGATAGCGGGGTGTATCATTTCCGGATGGACCAGCCCGTGCCGGCGTACCTCATGGCGCTGGGCGTGGGTGATGTGGCGTATCGCGCCATAGACGGGCGTACCGGCGTGTATGCCGAGCCGGCGATGCTGGACAAAGCGCATTACGAATTCGCGGAAGTTGGCAAAATGGTGACCACGGCCGAAGGGCTGTACGGGCCCTACCGCTGGGGCGTATACGACGTGTTGGTGCTGCCTCCCGGCTTCCCGCTGGGCGGCATGGAAAACCCGCGCCTCACCTTCGCAACGCCTACGATCATCGCGGGAGACCGCTCGCTGGTGTCGCTCATCGCGCATGAACTGGCGCATAGCTGGAGCGGCAACCTCGTGACTAACGCCACCTGGGACGATTTCTGGCTCAACGAAGGGTTTACCGTCTATTTCGAGCGCCGGATCATGGAAGCCATGATGGGCGCGGATTACGCCGATATGTTATGGGAGCTGGGGTACCAGGATATGCAGGAAACCGTGAACGATCTCGGCAAAGACAGCCGCGACACCTGGCTGAAGCTCGACCTGAAAGGGCGCAGCGCGGAAGACGGCCTCACGGACGTGGCATATGAAAAAGGCGCGCACTTTCTCCGCCGTGCCGAAGAAGAAGTGGGAAGGCAGAAAATCGATTCGTTCCTGTATAAATATTTCAATTCCCATGCGTTCAAAACGATGTCTACCGAGCAATTCCTCGAATATTTCAACGCGGAGCTGATGAAAGGGGACACGGCGCTGGTGAATAAAATCCGGGTGAAGGATTGGGTCTATGGCCCGGGGATCCCGGATAATTGCCCGCGTGTGCCACAGGCCCGGTTCGGCAAAGTGGATGCGGAAAGGGAGAAATTCCTCAAAGGCGATGCCGCGGGCGGATTGCAAACGCAGGGCTGGACGAGCCACGAATGGCTGCATTTCCTCCGCAAAATGCCGAAGCCTTTGCAGTTGGGGCAGATGCAGCAACTGGACGGGGCATTCCGGTTCACCCAAACCGGCAACAGCGAAGTGGCGAACCAGTGGTTCATCATGTCGGTTGCGGCGGGGTATAAGCCGGCTTTCGGGAACATGGAAAAGTTCCTCAGCCAGGTGGGTCGCCGCAAATTCCTCACGCCGCTGTACTCGGAGATGATGAAGTCGCCCGAAGGCACGGCCATGGCGCGTTCCATCTATGGGAAATACCGCGGCAACTATCATCCGCTGGCGCAGGAAACGCTGGACAAGATCATCAAAAAGTAAAAGATCGTACCAAACGGAATAAGGAAAGGGCGGCCATAAGTGGCTGCCCTTTTTTTTGAGGAAAACAAACGGAACATACGTTCTGCATCGTATGTTCCCAGCGGCGTATGGTCTAACCTTCATGCGCGGCTGACTAAAATTCTGTTAAACTAACTGCGATGTAAAATTAGTACCGGAAATGGCGGACGGCAAGTGAAATGGGAAGGGTGGAGGATGGGAGGCGCCGTTGTCCGCTTTCGGGCGGTAGCGGAAAACATTGTCTGGGCATTGGTTTGACGGCGGATGGGCAACGATGGGCGGAAAAACCGGAAGGAGCAGCTGTATGATGACCGGCGGGCGCGAAACGGCCGTTTACGAAACCGGACACGCCGTCCAAAAGCGGACAAGATGGGAAAACGGCTGATTTTTGGTATTTTTAAAGCTTCGGACCGAAACCAACAAAACAACCGGGAGGACTTTATTGCCTGCGCATCGAAATACGGAACAGGAATGGCTGGAGCGGATAGCCCTGGGAGATCAGGAAGCTTTCAGATCGGTTTTTCAGCAGCATTATAAGGCGCTTTGCTATTATGCCGGCACTATCGTGGACGACTGGCAGGAAGCGGAAGACCTTATACAGGAAGTGTTTTCCCGGCTGTGGGATAAAAGGCCGGTGTTCCCCAATGCCGCCGCGCTCCGCTCCTGGCTGTACGTGTCTGTCCGCAACGCATGCCTCAATCATCTCAAACTAAAGGAAAGGCAGCAGTCGCGCGATAGAGACTATGCCTACCTTGCCGGCGACGCCCTTCCCGACACGGGCGCTTTCGACCCGCGGCTGGCCGAGACCGAGATCATCGCCAGTCTGTACCGGGAGATCGATGAGTTGCCCGCCCAATGCCGGCGTATCTTCAAGATGAGTTACCTGGAAGGGAAGAAAAACGAGGAGATCGCCGGGGAGCTGTCCATTTCCTACAACACTGTCAGGACCCAGAAGCTCCGCGCCCTGAAACTCATCCGCGCCGCCCTGCTCAAACGGGATCTCCTGCCCGTATTCTATGCCTGGCTGGCGTTTACCCGGCATTTCCATTAGCAGGGTTATTGTATCTTTTTCCACCATTGTTCAAATTGTTGTGCGTGATCGTGTAGCCGGACAGGTTCCCCGATCATGGGTGTTACCAACCGGTAAGGCTTGTTTTGTGAATATGCTGAAATTTTCTCCAGTGGCTCGTTCCAGGGGTGGTTCGCCAGGGTGAATTTGGAGTGGTGGACCGTCAGCAGGTTCCCGGCATGCAGTTCTTCCGTCGCTTTCGCTACTTCTTCCGGCAGTTCGTGCACGGAGTGCCAGGCTTCGTTGTACTGGCCGCATTCCATGATCGCCCAATCGGGCGCGCCGTGTTTGCGGAAAATCTCCTGAAACCGGCTGTCGTATCCACCGTCTCCACTATAATAGACGCTCCCCCGGGGCGAGCGGATGTAGAAACTCAGCCAGAGGCTTTGTCCGCGGGTGAATCCCCTGCCCGAATCATGATGGGCGGATTCGGTGAAGATGGTAAATCCCGGTTTGATCTCCAGCTGATCGTACCAATCTTTTTCGATGATCTGCTCCGGCCGGTAGCCCCATTTTTCGTAGTGCGCGCCCGCGCCCAGTCCGCAGATCACGAATTTTACCCGGTCTTTCAGCGCCACGGCCGTTTCGAAATCGAGATGGTCGTAATGGTCGTGGGAGAGGAGCATGTAATCGATATCGGGCATATCGGCGGCGGTGTAGACGTCGCTGCCTTTGTAGGCCTTCACGCCGCCCGGCAGGGGCGAGGCTTTGCCGCTGAACACGGGGTCCACGAGGAAACGCACGCCATCCAGCTGCAGAAAGAACGACGAATGCCCGAACCAGACGATCATGTCGCTGTCGTGCGGGGCGTTGCGGAGGTCGGTTTTAACGGACGGCAGGGGATCTACCGGTTCGCGGTTGGGGAATTTCTTGAAGAGGGTTTTGAAAATTTCCCCCGGCATGGAATACCCTTCAGCGATCACGGGCATTTCCACGAGATTGCGGAAGCGGCCCTCTTTGAAGTGCGGCGACTTTTGTATGGATTCCCACCTTTTGCCTTCCGGTAAGGCCCCGAACTGGGGGCGCTTCATATAAAAATAAGTAGTGACGGTCAGCAGCATTACCAGTACGATCAATACTAACATCATGTATTTCAGAATTTTAAATAATCTCTTCATGGATAGATCGGCCGCATCCTGCGGTTGTTTAAGTTGACGATCGACAAAGGGAAATATTTTGGGAGGATGGAAAATTTGGTGGGGGAAGGACGATTTCCGGGCGGACAAAGCCATCGATTTTTGAGCCGGGCTAAAAAATCTTCAAAAAAATCCGCCAAACCTTGTCATCGAAATAACAAACCCGTTGTTTCTATAGTAATCCATAAAAAAATTGAATGTTGGACCCACAACTGATACAACGACCTGCCGAACTGATCCTGAAGGAACTGCGCGGCGAACAGACGGAAGCCGAGGCCCGCGAATTGCAGGATTGGCTGGCTGCCGATGCGGAACATCGTGCGTTTTACGAGCGGATGACCAGTGCGCCCGGCCTGCAAAGCCGGCTGCAAAAATTCGGTGCGCCCGACGAAGACGCCGCCTGGCAACGGTTTGCCGAAAAACACTTTCCCGCCCCGGCGGATAGCGAAGGGGAGAAAGTGAAGCGTATGGATTACCGCTGGTGGGCCGCTGCCGCCGTTATCGTAGCCGCCGCAGCCGGTATCTGGCTCTGGAAGCCCGGGCAGGAAGCCGCCAAAGCCCCCGTGGCCGCGGCCCAGCGAACTATCCTGCCGGCCACCAGCAAAGCCGTGCTCACCCTGGCAGACGGGACCACCATTCCGCTGGACAGCACCGGCAACCAGACCTTCGCGCAGCAGGGCGCCACGGCGAGCCAGCACGGCGGATCGCTCGTTTACCAGCCCGGCGGAAAGGAAGGGGCGATGCAATACAATACCCTTCGCACGCCGCGCGGCGGACAGTTCCGCATCGCCTTGCCCGACGGGTCGCAGGTTTGGCTGAACGCCGGATCGTCGCTGCGGTTTCCCGTGGTGTTCGGGCCGGGAGCGAGGAAAGTGGAGCTGACGGGCGAAGCGTATTTCGAGGTGCGGCCAGATGCCGCGAAACCTTTTACGGTGGCGGTAGACGGGAAGGCCGAAGTGGCGGTGCTGGGAACGGAATTCAACATCAACGCCTACGCCGACGAGCCCGCGATCCGCGCCACTTTGGTGAAAGGCTCGGTGGCCGTGACGGCGGCCGGGCAAACGCGGAAGCTGGCGCCCGGGCAACAGGCCGCCATCAGCGGCGGCGTCCCGGTGGTGGATGCGCGGCCGGATGTGGAGGAAGCCCTGGCCTGGAGGAACGCCGTGTTCTATTTCAGGAACGCAGACGTGAAAGCCGTTATGCGGCAACTGCAAAGGTGGTACGACGTGGAAGTGGAATATCGCGGGAATGTGCCCGGCCGCCGGTTCGACGGCGAAATACAACGGGACCTGCCGCTGCAGGATGTGCTCGATGGACTGCGGGTTTCGGGCATGTCGTTTACCATCGAAGGATCGAAGATCATTATTCAACCATTATAAAAAACAGAAACCGGAGGTGATTGGACCCACCCCCGGCGAATGTCAGGCATCTTAGCAACGAACTTGAATTACTATTAACCAGACAATGCAAATCTATGCAATTGACCGATCATGCCGGCCCCTGTTTTGGAAAGGGGCTGCTTTCAACCAAACTCAGACGAATCATGAGATGGACAGCATTTCTTATCCTGGCGGCCTGCCTCAACGTTTCCGCCACTACCTATGCCCAACGGGTGACCGTGAAGCTGCAAAACGCTTCGCTGGAAGAAGTGTTTGCCGCCGTGAAGCGCCAGACCGGGTACCTGTTCTTTTACGACAGGGACCTGTTGCGCGGTGCTGGAAAAGTGACGGTAGAGGCCAGCAACCAACCGCTGGAATCTTTCCTGCTGGCGGTTTTTAAAAACCAGCCGCTGGATTATTCCGTCAAGGACAAGACCATTTTCATCAAACCGAAACCAGTTGCTCCTACCGCTCCTTCCGCCAAAGCAGCCAGACAGGAAGTGACGGGTACCGTTACCGGGACAGACGGTACCCCGCTGCCCGGGGTCACCATCCGCATCAAAGGCACCCAGACGGGCGCCACCACCGATGTAGACGGGAAATTCAAACTGAATGCCGAGCCCGGTGATGTGCTGGTCATTTCCTACATCGGCTTCGAGCCGCAGGAAGTGACCGTAGGCGCCGGCGCCCTCAGCATCCGCCTCAAACCGAACATCAGCGCGCTCGACGAAGCCGTGATCATCGGTTATGGTTCCGCTGTGCGGAAAAGCCTCACCGGCTCCGTGTCTTCCGTGAGAAGCAAAGACATTGCCAACAGCCCGGTGACCGACCCGCTCGCCGCCATGCAGGGCCGCGTGCCCGGCCTGTTCATTTCCTCGAACAGCGGGTTGCCGGGTACTTCATTCAACGTAACCCTCCGCGGCCAGAATTCGCTGCTGAAGGCCAACGGGCCGTTGTACGTTATTGACGGGGTACCGTATCTGGACGAACCCATGAACACGACCATCCCCGTAGCCGGCGGCACCCAAAGCCCCCTCGCGGCACTGAACCCCGCCGATATCGAGCGGATCGATGTGCTGAAGGATGCTGACGCAACGGCGATCTACGGCTCACGCGCGGGCAACGGCGTAGTGATGATCACCACCAAGAAAGGTCGCAGCGGCAAGTTTTCCGTAAATGCCAACGTTTACAGCGGCGGCAGCAAAGTCGTAAATCGCATGCCGATGCTGAACACTTCCGAATATATCGACATGCGGAAGGAGGCATTCGCCAATGATAATCTTACACCTTCGACAGACAATGCGCCGGACCTGCTGGAATGGAGCCAGACCGAAACGAACGACTGGCAGAAACGCCTCATCGGCAACACGGCCAACCAAACGGAGGCGCAGCTTTCGATGTCTGGGGGGACGCAGCAAACGCGGTATTTACTGAGCGGCACCTGGAGAAAGGAATCCACTGTACTGCCCAACGATCTTGCGTACAAACGGGGAACGGGCCGCTTCAGCCTCGATCATAACAGCAAAGACAACCGCTTCGGGTTCAAAGTTTCCGCCAGCTACAGCGGCGATAAAAGCAATTCGCTGCCCAGCGACATGTCTTACGTATATAACCTTTCGCCGAACTTTCCGGTGTATGACAGCGACGGGAAATTCTATTGGTTCAGCAGCGATCAGAATCCCATCGCGCCGCTTTCCCGCACGTATGCTTCCAAATCCCGGAACCTCATCACCAGCGGCGAAATCCGCTACACGGTATTGCCTGGCCTTACGGCGAGGGTAACCGGCGGGTACACGCACAACTCCATGGATCAGATGCAGATCACACCGCCGTCGAGCCTGAATGCGCAGAACGCCGCCAACGCCTTTACGTATTTCGGCGATGTGAAAGCGCATTCCTACGTGGTGGAGCCGCAACTGGAATATAAACGCGCCATCGGCAAGGGCGACCTTTCCGTTTTCGTTGGCACCAGTTGGCAGGAGAGCGTCCGCGACGGGAAACGTACGGATGCCAGCAGGTTCTCCGGTGAGGAGTTCATGCACATCCTGGATTCCGCCGGTGTCCGCAACGAGAACCTCAATTATTATATGTACCGCTACAATTCCATTTTCGGTCGCGCTACGTATAACTGGGACGGCAAGTATGTCCTGAACGCCACGTTCCGTCGCGACGGTTCCACCCGGTTCGGGCCGGATAACCGCTGGGGCAATTTTGGCTCTGTGGGCGCCGCGTGGATTTTTTCGGAAGAGCCCTGGGCAAAGAAATTACCGTGGTTGTCGCACGGTAAGCTGCGCGGAAGTTATGGTTCCGTGGGAAGTGATAACATCGGATACTACGATTACCTCGCCAGTTGGGCCGCTTCCAACAGCGCGTACGTGTACGACGGCAGTACCGGTCTTACGCCTTCCCGCATCGCCAATCCGGAATATCGCTGGGAACAATCGCGTAAATCGGAAGGCGGGATCGAGCTGGGTTTCCTGAAGAACCGCATCCTTGTCAATGCCGGTTATTATTACAGTCTGACCGATAACCAGCTCATCGATCTTTCGCTCACGCCGCAGGTAGGCTTCTCCAGCCTGCGCGACAACTTCGATGCAGTGGTACAGAACTCCGGTTGGGAAATGGACATCACAACAGATAATATCCGCCGTGATCATTTCTCCTGGACGTCTTCGTTCAACATTACCATTCCGAAAAACAAGCTGAAGAAGTTCGACGGCATCGAGAAAACCGTTTATCGCGACAAATACGTGGTAGGCGAGCCGCTTACCATCGTAAAAGGCTACCAGTACGAGTATGTGGACCCTGCTACCGGTGTGCCCGTTTTCTGGACGAAAGACGGTAGCGGCGGCAGGCCGGTGGAATTCACGGATTTCGTGATCCTCGGCAACGCTATGGCCGAATACTACGGCGGTTTGCAGAATACGCTGCGGTATAAAAAAGTATCGCTGGATTTCCTCTTCCAGTTCGTGGAGCAGGAAGGTGGCGAATATAACTACGGACGGCTGGCGAACGCTTATGGAACGCGTTTCAACCAAGGCCGGGAGGCGCTGGACAGGTGGCAGAAACCGGGTGATGTGACCGATGTTCCCCGTGCCACCACAAACCCCGCCAACACCCTGTTCGACGTTTACCGGTTATCCAGTGCAGTGTGGGGCAATGCCAGCTTCATCCGCCTGAAGAACGTTTCGCTGCGGTACGACCTGTCTGAATACGCACGCAAAATCAAGCTGAACAACGCTTCAGTGTATTTGAACGCGCAGAATCTGCTGACGTTCACGAACTATAAGGGAATGGATCCGGAAACGCAGGGCATCCGTTTGCCGCCGGTGAAAACCATTACCGCAGGTATCCAGCTGAGTTTCTAACAATCATCCAAAAGCATCAAGATGAAACGATTTTCGCTTCTTATCATATTCGCAGCCACGCTTTCCGCGTCCTGCAACAAATACCTCGACACGCCCACGCCGAAAACGGAAGTGGGGGACGAAAAGGTGTTCGCCGACGATAAAACCGCCACATCCGCCGTTACCGGCATTTACATCAGCATGAACAGCCTCAATTACCTCTGGGCGAACGTGATGATGAACTTCCTCGCCGGGATCCATGCCGATGATGTGTATTATGCCAGCAATTTTGAAGATTACGACGTGTTCAAACAAACGCGCCTGCTACCCAACAGTACTTATGTGGAGCGGTTCTGGAACGCTGTTTATAGTTACGTCTATTCCGCTAACGCCTGCATTGAAGGGTTGACGGCTTCCACGAAGCTGACGCCGGCACTGAAAGACCAGTTGCTAGGCGAATCCTACTTTATGCGTGCCTATTTTTATTTCTACCTCGTGAATATGTATGGCGACGTGCCGCTGGTGTTGACGACGGATTACCGCATTTCCGAGAAACTGCCCCGCGAGAAAACGGAAAAAGTGTACGACCAGGTGGTGGCGGACCTGCAGGCAGCCAAACGCTTGCTGGGCGATAATTACCCCAACGGCAACCGCGTACGTCCCAACAAAACGGCCGCATCTGCGCTGCTGGCGCGGGTGTACCTATACCGTCACGAATGGGCGCTGGCCGAAACGGAATCCAATGCCGTGATCGGTAACGGTAATTATGAGCTGCTGAAAGATCTGAACGCCGTGTTCCTCGCCAACAGCCGTGAAGCAATTTTCCAACTGCAGTCGGTGAATGTAGGGGGAGGACGGAATACCTGGGAAGCACAGGTAGCCATTCCGGCAAACGCTACTTCTGGCCCGCTGTTCCGGCTGGATACCCTTAATCTGATCCGGAAGTTCGAAGCTGGGGACGCGCGCCTCGCCAAATGGACGGGTAACAGGACGTTGGCAACGGGTGCTACGTATTTTTGGCCCGCCAAATACAAAGTGCGTAACGCGACACCGGTACAGGAGCATACCATGGTAATGCGTGTGGCCGAACAATACCTCATCAGGGCTGAAGCGCGCATCCGCCAAAATAAACTGGATGATGGCCGTAAAGACCTGGATGCAGTGCGGGAGCGCGCCAACCTGCAGAAATTGAATACCGCCCTTACGCAGCCGCAATTGATCCTGGCTGTGGAACATGAACGGAAATTTGAACTGTTCGCGGAATGGGGCCACCGTTGGTTCGATCTGAAACGTACCCAACGCGCCACCGATGTACTGGGCCCCATCAAGGGTGCCAACTGGCAGCCGACCGACACGCTGTACCCGATCCCCGCCTATGCCATCAGTACCAACATTAACCTGACGCAGAATGAAGGCTATAAAAAATAAATTACTTTTTGTAATCCTCCTCCTCATAACCACCGGCCTCACCGCGCGCTCGCAGGAGCGTGTGGTGATCGCGCCGGGGAAACCGGAGGCGGGGGAAACCGTCACCGTTACGCTGGACCCCTCCGTGCCCGGAGGCCCTATTCCCGCCGGCGCCACCGCCGTAACGGTACAGTTCGTCACCTCCAACTTCTACGACCTGCCCATCCGCATCCCGATGGTGAAAACCAACGGTAAATGGACCGCCAGCTTCCGGTTGGCGCCCTACGCGGCCTTCGCCACTTTCCAGCTTACCAGCGGCAACACGATCGAACGGCCGGCGGCCGACCGGCTTTACGAAGTGATGGTATACAAAAACGGCCTGCCCGTCCGCCATGCCTTGTTGTACCGCGGTGGCAGCATGGCCGCGCAAATGGGCAAAGCGCCCGGTGCCGCGGCGGCTGCCGCGGATTTGTACGAACAGGAATTGAAAGCGTTCCCCGACAACTATGAAGCCAGATTACGGCTGCTGGTATACCGTGAGCAGGTGGCGAAACTGGCTTCGGAAAAGAAAGCCATCCGCCGCCGGATGCACGACGTCATCGAAGCCAAGTGGAAAGAAGCGCCTTCCGACCGCGGAAACCTCAACCGGGTAACGATGGGCTACCTTATCATCGGGGAACCCTCGCGCCTGGATTCCATCCGGAAGCAAGTGGGCGCCCGGTACCCGGAAACCGCGCTGGGTCGGAGCCTGCATGCGGATTTCATCGGCCGGGAAAAGGATACCGCACGCCGCATCACCCTGCTGGAACTGGCGCTGGACAAAGAAACGGAACAGAACGAAGCGGATTTTTCGCCCTTCCATGAACAACTGTTCGAACTGTACGCCCGTGCCAAAGACTCCGCCAAAACGGTGTTCCACGCAGGAAAGGTGCGCCACGACATGGAAAGCCCCCATCTCCCGCGTTTCTACAAAAGCATGGCCGAAACACTCATCGAAAACGCGGTGGCCCTGCCGCTGGCGCGCCAATACACCAACATGGCGCTGGCCATGGCCGACCGCTGGCCTGCCGGGCTCATCCGGTATTTCCCGGAAACGGGACATATCATTCCGCTGGTAGACGACAGCACCCGCCGGGCGGTAACCGCCCAGGCAAAAGGGAACCTCCTGTCAATGCTCGGCCTCATCGATATGCTGGAAGGGAAAGACGGTGAGGGTGAAGCGCACATGCGCGCCGCGATCGCCGCTTCGCACGACCACGAAACCCTTGAAAACGTAAGCCGCTTCTACAAACAGACCGGCCGCGAAACGGCACTGGCGGAAATCGGCGCGCTGCGCCTCGGGGAACTGAAAGCCGCCGTGGCCAGGCAAATGATCGACAAGCCCGCACCGGCGCTTTCGTCGTTCGTAGACCTGAAAGGCAATCCCGTTACCCCGGAAAGCCTCCGCGGAAAAGTGGTGCTGATCGATTTCTGGGCTACCTGGTGCGTGCCCTGCATGCAGGAAATGCCCTTCGTACAGAAACTCTACGATGAGTTCAAAAGCAATCCGGACGTGGTTTTCATGATCGTCAACAGCGGCGCGAAAAACACGCTGCAGGATGCGCAGAACTGGAAAGGGAACAAAACGTATTCCTTCCCCGTGTATTACAACACCGATCCCAACATCGGCGAAAAATTCAATTTCAATATTATTCCCGCCACGTACGTCATCGACAAAAACGGGCGGATACGATTTGCCAATATAGGATTCGAAGGAGCGGAAGTGGAGTCTCGCCTCCGCGTCCAACTACAAATGGCATTAACACCTTGATACGGAAATCATGCAAATGCAATTGCCCCGGCTCTTTTGGGCCGGGGTTTTTTGTAACTTGGGCGGATGCGCTTTATCCGTTACTTTTTGTACCTCGCCTGGCATTGGGACCTTGAAATGGCTTTGTTCGTCATCCGCCGCGAAATTGCCGGCGAGCGGAAGTACGGTTTGCGCACCATCGGCACGCATTACCTGGGAGACGCCATCTCGGACTCGGCCAAAGCGCAGGCCACGCAATACGAGCCCGTCAATTATTATTCGGCCGAATGGCTGCTAAACCATGTGACCGATGCCGAAAAGAAAACCGGTTTTCTCGATGTGGGCTGCGGGAAAGGGCGCGTGCTGGCCATGGCCGAATTTTACGGATTCGATGATATTACCGGGATCGAGCTGTCGCCCGGATTATGTAAATCCGTGAAGCCGGGGAAGTATGAAGTATTATGTGAAGACGCTCGGCGGATGGAGGTCTCCGACCAGACGGGCGTCATTTTCCTGTTCAACCCTTTCAATGAAGAAGCGATGGTGGATTTTGTGGAGCGGGTGAAGGAAAGCCGGGCCCGCCGCCCCCGTAAGATCAAGGTGCTGTATGCGAACCCGCAGCACAAAAACGTTTGGCTGAACGCCGGCTGGAAAGAAACGGCGGCTTTCGAAAAGCTGCGTTATTTGAAGGGATCGGTGCTGGAGCTGGCGGATTGAATCACCGTTTGCCGTAATACTGCGGATCGAGCTGGGAGCGGTATTCCGGATGGCGCTCCACGAACCCCGCCACAAACGGGCAATACACCATCACCGGCTTTTTCAGGGAGGCGGCCAGCCGGAAAGCTTCCTTCGCCAGCGCGGTAGCCACGCCTTTACCTTCCATCGCAGCCGGAACGGTGGTATGCATGAACGCGATGTCTTTTTTATAATAGCGATAAGTGAGCGTAGCGGCTTCACCGGCTATCCAGACTTCCAGCTGCTGGCTGGCTTCGTTGTTGATGACGGCGTATGGCGCGGGTTCCATGATGGCGGATCAGAGATGGGTGACGGATGGGTCTACGATGCGTTTCCATTCGGGATGGCGCTTCAGATAGGCTACTACCAGCGGACAAAGCGGCACCAGCGTATAGTGGTTTTCTTCCAGGTACGCGAGCGTTTTTTCAATGAGCGCCGTGGCTACGCCTTTGCCTTCGAGCTCGGCGGGCGCTTCGGTATGGATGAGCCAGATCTTCTTTCCGCTTTCCTTATATACGATAATGGCGGTATGCCCTTCCACCGTCAGTTCGAACTGATGGTCCGTTTCATTCTTCACCAACGGAAGTCCAATGTATTCTTCTTTCATGTCGTCAAGTTACAGATAATAACAACACCGGCCGCGTCATTGTTGTTGCAGCCAGGGAATAGCCTGGGGAGATGTGGTCAGGTAATACAGCGTGTACCCCACGTCCGTAACCGCGTACGTCCGGAAGCCGGCTTTGCTGTACCAGGACACGTTTTCCGGGGCGGACGTTTCCAGGTAAACGGGCCGGTCTGCCAACCTCGCCAGTTCGATCACGTCGTTGAGCAATTGCCGGCCGGCGCCCCTGCGCCGGGAATCCGGGTTTACACCGATGAACCACAGGTAGGCCATGGGTACCTCCGGCCTGACGGACTGTACCAGCTTCCTGCGGGCTTTCACATTCGGTAAATGCTTCCATCCGATGGAGCACCAAACCAACCGCAGATCGAGCCAGCGGGTGAGGAGGTTTTCCGGCTTCCGGTCCGGGTACAGGACCAGGGCGCAACCGTTCCCATCGTCAGACAGCAGCACGTCGCCATACCGGATGCAGACATCGAATGCGTATTCCATCAATCCACGGATATTCCGTTCCGCATCCCCATGCCTGCGCACGGCGGCGAGCACGCTGCGGTTCTGCGCGAAAGAACGGGTGAGGATGCCCGTTACGAGGGCTTTGTCGGCACGTGTGGCGCGTTTCATATCTTAAAACTACTGACTTTTTTATGGAACGGCGTTATTGGTCTGCACGCCGGCCGTCGCCATACAGCAAATGGCCATCTGGGTAAGGAATTCTTTATATGGCAGGGACCCATTAG
Organism: Chitinophaga sp. NPDC101104; assembly: GCF_050277495.1. Taxonomy (NCBI): domain Bacteria; kingdom Pseudomonadati; phylum Bacteroidota; class Chitinophagia; order Chitinophagales; family Chitinophagaceae; genus Chitinophaga; species Chitinophaga sp. NPDC101104. Next base: position 411,149 of record NZ_JBNNSF010000003.1, read on the forward strand.
AATACACCGCTATCGCCCGGAATGCAAATAAAAAAGCGCCGCGGGGATCTGCGGCGCTATTGGTTAGTACGATAGATGATAAATTAATACATATCCAAAGAAAAAAGTTAGTCGGACAATTTGTTCTGTTGTGCCCGCAGCGTCGGGTTGGCCGCGGTTTCCTCCGCCGGGATGGGCCAGAGGAAGCGGTAGCTTTCGTACGCATAAGAAGGAACGCCGCCGGTAGCGGGGAACGTGGGAGGCGTTACGGCATTGTAATCGGTGCCGTCGAGCTTCATTTGTTCCTTCTTCATTTTGGCGGGAATGCCGCGGAATCCGTAAGCGGCGTCGAGCGCAAGGCGGTGGATGTCTGCCCAGCGGCGCCCTTCGCCTGCCAGCTCGATACGGCGCTCCTGAAGGATGGCCAGCACGAGGTCGGCGGGAGGCGTGGTAAATTGGTCGCCGGCTTCCACGGAGCGGTTGCGCACTGCGTTCAGCAGCGCCAGCGCACGATCGTTCTGGCCTTTACGGGCATGGGCTTCGGCGGCCGTGAGCAGCACTTCCGCATAGCGGAGCATCGGGGCCCAGTCGGCACGGGTGGTATAGTCGCGGTATTTGTAATTGAAATAATACCGCGATCCGGTGGTAGGCTGGTACACCTGCAGCAAAGCCCGGCGTTTGTCGGTCGCTTTCCAGAACGAAGCGTTGTACAGGATGGGGCTCGTAGCTACCAGTCCGCGGCCGTTGAGCGAAGCCGGGCCGAACATCGCCGGGAGCGCGCCATTGCTGCCGCCATTGGCGTTGGGTCCGTTGGCGATGGAGAAGATGGACTCGGTATTGTTTTTATAGCTGGTGAACGGCCCGTCCGGCTCTGCCGTGAGCTGGAAGGCGCCGATGGGGCTCTTGTAGGGAGCCGATGCGGGGATGAGCTTATTGCTTTCCGCGATCACGCCGTCCCAGTCGCCCATATGCTGTTTGATGCGCGCTTTCAGGGCGATGGCGGCGCCTTTGGTGGCGCGCTGCACGCCGTCCGGCTGCTTGTCGGGCAGGTTGGCTTCCGCGAAATCGAGATCTGCGATCAGTTTGGTATAACAATCCTTCACCGTTCCCCGGTCCATTTTCAACCCTTCTTCATAAGCGGCCAGGGAAGTGATGGCTTTGGTGCGATAGGGTACGCCCCATTTGCCGCCCGCCGCATCCGCATACGGGAAACTGAAATGGACGAGCAGCTCATGGTGGGAAAGGGCGCGCATGAAACGCGCTTCGCCTTCATAGGCTTTGGCTTCGGCATCGGTGATGACGCCTTTGGCGCCGGCTTTCTGTACGCCTTCGATCAGGATGTTGGCCTGGTTGATGAGGGCATAGAGCGTATGCCACATCGTAACGTTGTTGAGCGATGTAGGGTTGGCGCCGCCTTCGTAGGTGATGGCGTAGAACTGATCGATGTTCAGCATGTCTTCGCCCCTCATTTCCCCCTGTTCTATCGCCGCCGCACCGAAAGGATAGCCGCGCGCAGAGCTTTTCAGGTTTTGATACGTGCCGATGGCGGCAGACTCGTATACACCCATCATGGCGAGCTTGATATTCCCCGGAGATGCAAATGCGGATTCTTCCGAAGCAAGGCTGATGGGCGCCAGCTCCGTGAAATCCTTGCAGGAAACGATCGAGGTGCCGGCCGCGAGCAGTATCGCTGCTACGGCCGCGCGACGGAAATTGTATGATCTGAATGTTAGTTTTTTCATGGTCATGTTTTTATAATCCCAGGTTTACGCCCAGCGTGTAAGTGCGCGGGAGCGGATTGCTGTTGTAGTCCAGGCCGGCCTGCCAGTTGCGGGCGGCATTGTTGGTGCCAACGATGGTCAGTTCGGGATCGAGGCCGGAATAGTTGGTGATCACGAATGCGTTCTGCACCTGTGCGTACACGCGCAGACTGTTCACTTTGAAACGGTTCAGCCATGCGGAGGGCGCGTTGAAGCCCAGCGTGATGTTTTGGGCGCGGAGGTAGGAACCGTCTTCCAGGAAGCGGCTGTTGGTATTGCCGTTCTGGTTGATGAAGTTGCCGGGGTTGCTGCCGTACATGAGCCTGGGCACGTCGGTCACCTGGCCGGGCGTGGTCCAGCGGTCGAGGAGCTCGCGGCCGGCGTTCTGGAACTTCATGTTGGCGAGGGTTTCCTGGCGGGTGGCGCTGAACACCTTGTTGCCGCCGGAGAACACGAGGTTGATGCCGAGGTCGAACCGTTTGTAGGACAAAGTATTGCTGAACCCTCCGAACCAGGTGGGGTTGGAGTTGCCGAGGATCTTTTTATCGTTGGTGTTCAATGCGGGCGCGGATACCGAAACATCGTCCGGTTTGGCGGGATCGTATTTCGCGTAACCCTGCCGGCTGATCACGCCCTGCACGATGGAGCCGTCTGCCTTCACCCAGAGCGGATTGCCGTTGGCGGGGTTCACGCCGGCGTACTCGAATCCGTAGAACATGCCCACCGGCTGCCCTTCGCGGATGATGTGATAGGTGCCGATGATGTCTGCCCCGTTATACAACTGTGTCACCTTGTTTTTGGTGAGCGTGAGGTTCAGTGCCGTATTCCAGCGGAAATCGCGGGTGGCAACGGCTTCGGCGTTCACGGAGAATTCCCATCCCTTGTTGGTCATTTCCCCGATATTCATTTTGATATTGTTGTAGGGAACACCCAGCGAAGGCGCCAGCGGCGCCGCCAGGATCATATTGTCCACGTTGTTGCTGAAATACTCGGCGGAGAAATTCACCCGGTTTTCGAACAGTCCCGCGTCTAACCCGATATTGATTTTATTGGCCGTTTCGAAACGGAGGTTGTTATTGCTGATCTGGCTGTAAGCTATTGCCATGATCTCGCCGTAGAGGTAGGGACTGAAGGTGCCTGCATACGGATAATCGGCCCCCAGTTCCACGTTCCCCACTTTCGCAAAACCGCCACGCAGCTTCAGGTTGCTGATGAAGTTGAGGGAATTGGACCGCTTGAAAAACGCTTCTTCCGAAATACGCCACCCTGCTGAAACGCCGGGCAACGTTGCGCCCTGGTTGCCCCAGGGCAGGTCGGAGATTTTGTCGTACCGCAGCGTGGCGGCGATGAGGTACCTGTCCTTATACCCATAATTCGCGCGGCCAAACACGGACTGGAAGGCCTTCTCGGCTACGTACCCGCCCAGCGACCGGGCGCCCCAGGCATCGGTGATAATGTTCTGCCCGCCGAAAAACTCGGACGAAATATTGGTGCCGCTGGCGTAGAAGTAGCGGCTGCGCGTCTTCTGCCATTCCAGGCCTGCGATGGCGCCCACTTTGTGATCGCCGAAAGTACGGTTGAAGTTCAGCGTGTTCTGCCAGTTGTATCTGAACTGCGGAAGATTGTACTGGGCGGTGGAGCCGTTCACACCGCGGCCATCGCCGTGAACGGGGCTCCAGTAGCGGTAATACTCGCCGTTCAGGTAGTTGATGCCTACCTGTGTTTTCGCCGTAAGGCCGGGGATGATCTCCAGCTCCGCAAACGTGTTGCCGGTGAGGTTGAGGCTCTGGTTTTTGTAGATGTTGTTTTCCAGTACGAAGAGGATGTTCGTGTAGTTATCGTCTATTTCGCGGCCGTTCCCGGCGCGGCCCAGGCGCTGCTTGTCGGCGCTGAGGTTGTAGCTGCCGTCTTCCCACTTCGCCGGAACGTTGGGCAGTGCGCGGATGGCACCGGCGATGTTGCCGGAAAGCGCGTTGGTGCCGTAATTGAGGCCATTGTCTGTGGTGTGCGTGGCGGCCATGTTGATGCCGATCTTCAGGCGGTCGAACGCTTTTTGTTCCACCCTGGCGCGCACGTTGTATTTCTTCTGGTCGTTAGCGACGGCGATGCCCTCGAAGTCGGAATAGCCGAGCGAGAAGTAATAGTTGGTGCCTTCGGTAGCGCCGCTGAGCGAAAGGGCGTGGCTATGCTGCACGGCGTTGCGCAACACGAGGTCTTGCCAGTCGGTGTCGTAATATTTGTCTGCCGGCTGTTTGGCGGCTGCTGCGGCGCCGGCGTTTGTGAGTTTTTCGTTGGTCACTTCCATGAATTCTGCCGCGTTCATGAGGTCGAATTTTTTGGAAGCCTGCGCCATCCCGATCCAACCGTCGTAACTGAGGCGGGGCTTGCCGAGCTTGCCTTTTTTGGTGGTGATGAGCACTACGCCTGCAGACGCGCGGGAGCCGTAAATGGCGGTGGCGGAACCGTCTTTCAGGACTTCCACGCTTTCGATATCGGCGGGATTGATGTCGCCGAGCGGGTTGTAGGGAACGGATTGGGAGCCGCTCTGGTCGCCGGAAATGTACGGAACGCCGTCTACCACGTACAGCGGGTCGGAGCTGCTGGAAATGGAGTTGACGCCGCGGATGCGGATGCGGGCGGGCTCGCCGAGAATGCCGCTGGTGGTGTTCACCTGCACGCCGGTGATGGAGCCTGCCATCGCTTTTTCGAAGCTGGGCGCGGCGATGGTTTTCAGGTTGTCTCCCTTTACGGTGCCCACGGAGCCGGTCACGTCCCGGCGGTCCTGGGTGCCATAACCCACTACCACTACTTCGTCCAGCGATTTCTGGTCGGCGCTGAGCGCAACGTGTAGCGGGCCTGCGCCTACGACGGCTTCCTTGTTGTAGTAGCCGGTGAAGGAGCAGATGAGAACGGCGCCCGAAGGTGCGTTCAGTTTGAAGCTGCCGTTGGCATCGGTGATGGTGCCGGTGGTGGAGCCCTTGATGCGAACGGTAACGCCGGGAAGGGGAGTGCCGTCTCTGGCGTCGGTTACCCGCCCGGTCGCTTGCTGCGTTTGCGCGTAAGCGTTAGTTACGCATACCGCCATTAGCGGGATCAGGAACGATCGTGTGTTCATACTCGATTTCGGTTTAGATTTGAATTGATGAAGCGGTATAAGTTGTATCTGGAGGAAATGGGCCGCCGGTCCGTAACAGGCATGGCATGGCCAGGAAGCCATCGGGAAGAGGCTTTTAGGTCAATATCATATGCTGCTGACGGCTACGGTCGGGTTGCCTGTATCCTGGTTAAATCATCAATAAATGCCGGGCTGCGATTTTTTTCATAGTCACATCATTTAGATTTTAGTTTATGGTCTGGCATGGCATATAACTTCCGCTGCGCGGCGGTCAGGCCGGCGCGAATATGCTGCAATGCTACTCCCTGGATGTCGGGGAGCAATCAGTTGAAAAAAAATATGATTTCTCTGAAAAGGCCTACTGCTGACCGTTTCAAAACATTATTCATAAAATTTGGCAAACAGGAATCTACAGACTTTCGATTTAGATGGCGAAGTGAAAGGATGAAGCTGTTACGTTAGATTCTGGTTACGCTTGATTTAGATTTCTATTTCCGCTTAGCTGGCATTGGATGAATTTTTTTTCTGTGCCTGCATGTTAACTGATCGCAATATAATTCAAGTTTTTAAATAAAAGTTGTAACGCTCGAAAAAATTTTATCTAGTAAAAGGAAGGGCAAATGGGTCGGCTTTGCATCGATGGAAACGGGAACAAGTGCGTAGATATTGAGTTTCAGGGGAAACGGGGCTGCGGGCCGGGGATAAAAATAAAACCGTCTACCGGTTTTACGGTAGACGGTCTGCAAGTATTTTTTTTACGATCATCATGGTGCAATGCAGGAGCGGCGTATTTCGCGGCGGGCCACGAGTTGCGACCGCAGCGCCATGGCAACGAGCGCGGCTATCCCGAAAGCAGCGCCCGCCCAGGGCGCGGCCGCGATCCCGTACTGCGCGATCACCCATCCGCTGACCGTCGTCCCCACCGTAATTCCCAAATTACCATAAGATATCGCAAGCGTATTGGCGAAAGCCACGGCTCCCGGTGCCGCGGAGGTCAGATACGCCGCCGCGGTAAGATAGCAGGGCGCATAAAAAAATCCCCACAGCGCCAGCACCACCGCATTCACCACGATCCCTCCGCCCACGGCGATGCTCAGGAACGGTATGAACAACGCGCCAGCGAGAAACGCCGCCGTAGTCAGCGAAAGCTGCTTCCCGAGCCATCTCCCGGCGATCCAGTTAGCGGGGATCCCCGCCAGGCCAAACACCATCAGCATATAACTGATACTTTCTTCATCCATTCCTTTCACCTTTCCCAGAAAATCCGCGAAGTAACTATATGTGCAAAACCACGCGGCAATGAGCAACACATTCACGATGCTGCTGGTCACGAAAATAGGATCGCGTAAGATGGCCGCCTGGCTGCCCAGGCTTTCCTTTTCGCCTTTCGGGATTTGCGGCAGCCCGATGAGGATCGCCAGCAACGCTGTCAAACTGATGGCCGATTGCGCCCAGAACGCCGCTTGCCAGTTGATGCGCCCCGCGAGCCAGGTGGCGAACGGAACAGTGGTCACCATCGCGATGGCGATCCCGCCCAGCACGATGCCCATCATCCGCGTGGCCTCTTTCGGCGGCGCCGCCTGGATGGCCGCGGCAATGGCCGTGGAAACGAAGACGGGATGCAGGATGGCGGGCAATACGCGCACCGTGAGCAACAGCCAGAAAGGCGGTGCAAGTGCCGATACGACGCCGGTGACGATGAACATGCCGATGGCAAGGCTCATGATGAGCTTGCGGTTCACGCGGGAGAAGAGCAGCGTCATCGCCGGGCCGCCCAGCGCGATCACCATGGCGAACGCGCTTAGCAGCCAACCCGCTTTTTCAATGGGGATCCGGTAATGCGCAGCGATCTGCGGCAATATTCCGATCACGCCGAATTCTGTCGTTATGATGCCTATCAGCCCGAGGCATCCGATGTATGCGGTCTTTTTCATTTTTATTTTTCCAATGCGGTGTAGAAAACATTTTTGAACAGCGTGCCTAAATCCCAGTACGACGCGGGTGCATATTCCTGGGTGAACACGATGCCGACGATGTCATTCGCCGGATCGGCCCAATAATGCGTGTTGAACGCGCCGCCCCAGAAGAACGATCCCACCGGAACAGGGCCGGCAGCCTGGTTTTGCGGCGTTACGAGACTGAAGCCCAGTCCGAACGAGAAATCCGGCCAGTCCCACTTCGCAGTGGCGCCCTGCGGGATTTGCGGGGTCGTCATCAGGCGGATGGCGGCGTTGCCGATGATCCGCTTTCCTTTATATACGCCGCCGTCCAGCAGCAGTTGCAGGAACTTCGCGTAGTCTGCGGTGGTGGAACTGAGGCCCGCGCCGCCGGATACGATAATGCCGTCCTGCATCGGATAACCGGCGTCGTTGCCTTCGTAGATCGGCGCGGTTTGGCGGTGTAAACGTCCGCCGGTGGCGGAGAACACGGGCACGAGGCGCTTCGCTTTATCGTCGGGAACGCGGAAATAGGTGTCGTGCATCTCCAGCGGACGGAAGATCCGTTCACGTAAGAAAACCTCCAGCGGCTGGCCGCTCCAGATCTCAACGAGCCTTCCCAGCACGTCGATGTTCAGGCCGTAAGTGAATGCTTCTCCGGGATGGTGCACCAGCGGCTGCTGCGCGATCTGGTCTACGAAATCTTTCAGGTTGCCGGGGCTGCCGATGCCGGTGGGCACTTTGTTTTTCGCGAAAATGGCCTGGAACCGCGGGTCGCCGGTGATGAGGGGGTACGAAATGCCGGAAGTATGCCGCAAAAGATCGCGCACGGTCACGGGCCGGTTGGGCGCTACGGAAGTATACGTTGTATCTGCGGCGTTGAAGTCTTTGATGACACGGAGGCCGGCGAAAGCGGGAATATATTGCGACACGGGATCGTCCAGCAAAAAGCGCCCTTCTTCCCATAGCATCATCACGGCAAGACTGGTAACGGCTTTGGTTTGTGACGCGATGCGGAAGATATCGCCTGTTTGCAGCGGGCGGTTTTCGTCCGCTTTTCCGAAGGCTTTGCGGTAGATGATTTTCCCGTGTTGGGAGAAGAGCAGGTTTACGCCCTGGACTTTGCCGGTGCGGACAAGCCTTTGTGCGAGGGAGTCTATTCGGGCTTCCTGGAATGTAGCGGGGGTGGGCTGTTGGGAGAAAGCGGGCTGCGTCAGCAGGAGGGCTCCCAGGGCAAGCATGGTTGTGTTTTTCACGTAACAAAAATTTGATACAGCAAAAGTAGAGGGGTTACCCTTACCTTTGTATGCATACATCTCGTTGTATGGTACTAACAAATTTGTAAGTAATGAGCAAGCGTAAGGAAAATTCATCGAACAGCATCAACCGCGATTACATCATCGAATGCGATCTCACCTACGCTATTGGCCTGGTGGGCGGCCGCTGGAAATTGCTGATCCTTTGCAGGCTGGAAGAAGGAGCGATGCGATTCAGCGAACTGCGCCGTTCCATTCCCAATATCACCGAAAGAATGCTGACCTTGCAGTTGAAAGAACTCGAGCGCGACGGATTGGTCCGCCGTACCGTATACGCGGAAGTGCCGCCACGGGTAGAATACGAACTGGCGCATGTGGCCAAAGAACTGATCCCGGTGTGGAAACAGTTGAGCGATTGGGGCCAGCGGCATCGCAACTGCCGGATGCAGGCGGTGAAGGCGAGCTGATTGCGGAAAGTTTCAAATAAAAGGAGGATGGAGCGCCCGTTTATGGCCGGTCTATCCTCCTTTCTTTTTGTATTTTAACTTATTATGTTGATAATCAATTTAATGCACCCAAATCTGTCCATTCTTTCATTATATTTCATATCTAGTTCTAAATAATTACAGGTAATTATTTTTTGTTTAATTTTACTTTTGTTCTACTTTAGCGAATGTCCCTTAGATGAAGTGAAGTTCCACGATCATCCGGTGTGAATCCGGCTGTATCAATCGCAAGGTTTTTCGGGAAAAATACCCGGTGGCGCCACCGGGAACGATCATCCAGGTTATTGCCGGTTACGCACCTGCACGAAGAATTTTTGTCTTGAATGAAAGGCTGAGTAAGTATTGAATGAAACCAAAATCATCCACAGTATGAAGAAACATCTTTCCGTTTATCCGTTCCGCTGCGCGGCCGTCCGGCAGGAGGAATAACGGTTACCAATATACGCTGACTTGAACAGGTACCGGCTGGATGGCTCATCCCGCCCGGGGATGTTTTCCCGGAAAGTACCGCCTGCGCAGTATCCCGGATCGTCCACAGGCCGCGCACCCACATTGCCACAAGGGGAATCATTACATTATAAAACTTGTTGAATGAAACATTTTTTCTTGCTCATGACCGGCTTGCAGATCGGGGCATTCGCTCACGCAGCCACGGAGGACGTATCGCGGAAACCCACCGTCTTCCGGCCGGGCATTTACGACAAAACACCCGCCAGGCCGCGTCCTTTCCAGGATTCGGCGATCGTTGTTCGCGGACGCGTGACCGACGTTAACGGCGACCCGCTCATCGGGGTCAACATCAAGGTGAAAGGCACTCCCAAAGGCGCTACTTCAGACGCTGCGGGCGCTTTCCTCGTTTCCACCACTTCGGCCAATAACGTGCTGGTTTTCTCGTACGTGGGTTACATCACCCGCGAAATCACCGTGCAGAAAACGCAACAGCTCAACGTGCAGCTCGCCGCCGATCCCAAAAGCCTCAACGAAGTGCTGGTAACGGCGCTCGGCATCAAACGGGAAGAAAAAGCCCTCGGCTATGCAGCCACCGTCGTAAAAGGCGAACAACTGACCGAAGCCATTTCCGGTAACTGGACAGACGCGCTGTCCGGCAAAGTAGCGGGCGTGAACCTCGTCCGCTCCAACAGCGGCCCCACCGGTTCCAATAAAATCATCCTCCGCGGCGAAAACAACCTCACCGGCGAAAACGAAGCCCTCATCGTGGTAGACGGCGTCGTGATCAACCAGGGAAGCGGCCGCAGAACGGCCGTGGGCGGCGAAGCCACTTACGGCACCGGCAGCGATAACATGCCGGCCGACTATGGCAGCGGCCTGAACGATATCAACCCGGAAGACATCGAGTCGCTCACCGTGCTCAAAGGCCCCGGTGCTGCGGCGCTGTACGGCGGCCGAGGAGCCAACGGCGCCATCATCATCACCACCAAATCCGGTAGCAGCAAACGCAAAGGCATCGGCGTTTCCCTCAATTCCAATGCGTCTGTCGAACAAGTGAACCGCTGGCCCGACCTCCAGTTCGAATACGGACAGGGCCTCGACGGCGCCGCGTATTATTCCTACGGCGCCGGTCCGGACGGTGGCTCCACCAGCGGCACCAGCTCGGCTTACGGGCCCCGGTTCGACGGGCAGATGTTCCACCAGTTCGACCCCGTTACGCAGAAACAGGGAACGGAAAGGACGCTGTGGCAACCGTATCCCAACAAAGTCAATTCCTACTTCGACGACGGTAAAACCTTCACCAACACCATTTCGCTGGATGGCGGAACAGACAAGACGACGGCCCGGTTCTCCGTCACCAACGTCCACAACACCTGGATCCTGCCCAACACCGGGTACGACCGTAATACCGTGGCGCTGTCCGTCAACTCGAAAATCAACGACCGGCTGCAGATTTCGTCGAAAGTGAACTATACCAACAAATATTCCGATAACCTCCCCGGTGCGGGTTACGGCAACCAGTCGATCATGTACTGGTACATTTTCTGGCAGCCCAGCGCCGACATCGACTGGCTGAAGAATTACTGGGAACTGGGGCAGGAGCAGCTGAAGATCATGTTTCCCTTCAGTTCGTTCCCCAGCAACCCTTACGCGGTGGCGTACGAATATCTCAACAAATCCAACCGCCACGGCATTACCGGCAACGTGTCGGCCACCTATAACATTACCAAAAAGTTCAGCCTGCAGGTGCGCACGGCGATGGACTTCGGGTACGAAGACCGCTCCCAGCAACGGCCTTACGATGCGGGCGCCAAGTTTCCGTACGGCAGCTTCCGGACGCAGAACATCATGTCGCAGGAGTTCAATTCCGATTTCCTGTTGCGCTACAACACCAAAGTGGGGCGCGATTTCGAGCTGAATTTCACGGCCGGCGGCGCTGCATTGCGCAACCGGTACATCCGCGACGAGGTGCGGGCGGATTCGCTGGCGTACCCCGGCGTGTATTCCCTGGCCAACAATCTCGGCCCCCTCGTTACCATGCCTTTCCGTACTTCGTACCAGATCAATTCCCTCTATGGATTGATTTCCGCGTCGTATAAAAACTTCCTGTTCGCCGATATCACGGGGCGGCAAGACTGGAACAGCGTCCTGGCCACGCAGAGCCGTATCGCCAATTCCGGTTTCTTCTACCCGTCGGTGAACCTGAGCTTCGTGGCCAATGAAGTGATCGATCTGCCGAAAGCGATCGATTTCGCCAAGCTGCGATTCTCGCTGGCGAGCGTGGGCAGCGGCGGTACCACGCCTTATCTCACCGAATTCACCTATCCTTCCGCGGGCAGCCTGTATGCCGGCGGTTTGCGGAACCCTTCCATCCTCGCCAATTCCGACCTTCGCCCGCTGCGCACCATCACTTATGAAGGCGGTGTGGCCATGAAGATGTTCAAAGGCCGGCTGGGCCTCGATCTGGCGATGTATTCCGGTTTCACCAAAGACCAGATCCTGTCCCGCATCATCGACCGTTCTACCGGTTGGTCGCGCGCGATGATCAACGCCGGGCGGGTAAATAACAAAGGGATAGAAGTGGCGTTGAACGGAACGCCTTACAAACGCGGCAAATTCTCCTGGAACACCAGCGTGGTGTATTCTTCCAATACCAATACCATCCGCGAGCTGGACGATAGCTCGGTAGTGCTCGTGACCGGCCCCGTGGGCGGCGGACAGATCGTGGCCAAGCCCGGCGGCAGCATGGGCGCGGTGTACGGCCGTGGTTACCAGCGTTCTCCCGACGGACAGATCATTTACGATGAAAAGACCGGCTGGGCGAAGCTGACGGAAGAAGTGATCTATCTCGGCAATACCATTCCGAAATGGAAATTGGGGTGGACGAACGAGTTCTCGTACGGGCAGTTCCGCCTGCACCTGCTGTTCGACGGGCAGTGGGGCGCCGTGGCGCATTCGCTCACGCATTACAAACTGGCCGAACAGGGTAAAACGAAGAACACCCTGCCCGGGCGCTACAACGGCATCATCGGTAACGGCGTGATCCAGATGGCTGACGGAAAGTTCCGGCCGAACGACGTGATCGCTACCGACATCGACGAATATTACCGCTCGCATTACGGCCAGGATAACGCAGAAGGCAGCACCTTCAGCACCGACTTCATCAAATTTCGCGAAGCGCGCCTCGATTATTCGCTGCCCGCCGGCCTCACCAAAAGATTGCGCATGCAGAAAGCCACGGTGGGCGTGTATGGCCGTAACCTGGCGATCTGGTCGGACTGGCCGGCATTCGATCCCGAATTCGGGACGCTGAGCGGTACGGATATCGTGCAGGGTTTTGAAGTGGGGCAGTTCCCGTCTACCAGAACCTTCGGTGTAAACCTGGTCATTGGCTTCTAAATTTTTCAACATGCAGAAGATGAAACACGCAATAATCGGTGCATTGGTGCTTTTCGGAATGGCGACACAGTCATGCACCAAAGACTTTACCGATATCAATACGAACCCGAACGAAACGAAAGTGGCCACGGCGCATGCGCTCATGGCGCCGGCGCTGGTGAATACGCTGTCGGCCAATATGATCCGCAACCGGAATTTCAATAACGAACTGATGCAGGTGACGGTGGATATTTCCGAATCCGACGGCAAGGTGTTCCGTTACGATTTCCGCGCCACCTGGGCCGATTACCTGTATAATGCCTGGTACTCGGAACTGACGAACTTCAAGGATATGGAGAAAGTGGCCCGCGATCCCAAATCGTACAACCGCTCTTACATCGGCATTTCGCTGATCTGCCAGGCCTGGGTGTATTCCCTGCTGACCGATACCTACGGCGATATTCCCTATTTCAAATCCAACCTCGCCCGCGATTCCGCGTTTTTTGAGCCGCCGTTCGATACGCAGAAGGATATCTATTTCGATATTTTCGACAAGCTGGATACCGCCAACGTGTATCTCAACAATACCACTTACGGTATCAATGCCAACAACGATCCCGTGTTCAACGGCGATATCACCAAGTGGCGCCGCTTCGGCAACTCGCTCTACCTGCGGCTGCTGATGCGCATTTCCGGGAAAGCGGAAGTGGCCGATGTGGCCATCGCCAAATTCAAGGAAGTGGCGGAAACGAAGAAATCGAGCTATCCGATCATCGATACCACCGAGCAATCGGCCATCCTCCGGTGGACAGGCGCGGGGCCGCTCGTGTCTCCGTTCCTGAGTGTGCGCGAGCAGGATTTCAGGGGGCCTGGCGTCGGGGAGTTTTTTATCAACAACCTCGTGAACTGGAACAATCCGCTCATCGATCCTTCCAAGGGCAACAACAGCGTGAACCGCTGGCGCATCGCGCCCTACCAGGGCGGCTACAGCGGCGTACCGAGCGGATACCAGATGGGCCAGGCGCCCGTCCGCAGATCGTATTTCTACTCGCAAACCACCACTACGCTCTTTAATCTGCAGACAGACGCCCTCACCGGCCAGATGCTCAACGCGGCGGAAGTACAGTTCATGCTGGCGGAAGCGGTAGTGAAAGGATGGATCTCCGGCAGCGCGGACGCATTTTATACGAGAGGCATCAAATACACCATCAAACAGTGGATCCCGGCGTGGGACGATGTAACGGACTATATCGACAAAGCCGACCTGCACTGGAACGATAACGGATCGGAAGAGGAAAAGATGGAAGCCATCCACATCCAGAAATATTATGCGATGTTCCTGATGGATATGCAGCAATGGTTCGAATATCGCCGCACCGGGCACCCCATTCTCCCGAAAGGCCCCGGCCTGCGCAACAACGGCGTGATGCCGGCGCGGATGAACTATCCCGTATATGTTCAATCCACCAACCCGACCAATTACAAACAGGCCGTTGCCCGCCAGGGATCAGACGTTATTTCGACGGAGGTTTGGTGGCAGAAACCGTAATGCTGATACAGTACTAAAAAACGCAACATGAAAAAAATCGCTTTATATACGATGATGCTGATCGTGGCCGGTTTCTGGGGATGTGTGAAAGACGACACCTATCCCGGCGCGAAACTCAGTCCCTACATCGCTATTTATGATATCCGGGCCATGTACAAGGGGCAGGATATTCAGTTGAATGCCGAAAATATGTTCGGCGCCCATTCGCTCCGGTGCCTTGTGGTGTCTGACCACCGCGCCGGCAATATGCCCGATGGCATGCTGGTGGTGCAGGATTCCAGCCGCCTGGCGCAGCGTGGCATCGCCATTCCGGTTGGTGCCGCGGCCGCGCAATACGAAGCCGGTGATTCGGTGATCATTCCCGTTTCGGGCGCAACGCTCACCAGGCGCGACGGGATTTTCCAGCTCGCGGGCGTGAGTGCCGCGGGGATACAGGTGATCTCCAAAAATAACCCGCTGCCCATCAACCGGGTTACGACCAACAAAATCATCGCCAACCCCGAAGTGTACCAAAGTACGCTGTGCATGATCGTAAAGGGTGGGTTCGATCCGCTGCCGGGCCCGGGCGATGTGCTGTCCGGTAATAAATTGCTGAACGACGGGTTTGGGGATATCCCTTTGCTGACAGATCCGGAATCGGACATAGCGAATGTGCAAATGCCCGTGCTGGCGAATTTCCGCAGCCTGGTCTGGATGAGACCGGGGACCGGCGGGGATTTTGTGCCGGAGCTGCGCGTGCGAAAAACGGACGATATCACAACGCTGAGTTCCACCGTGGAGATCGCGCCGATCGTCATCACCGGGTTCCTGGCCGATCCTGCCGGCCTGACGGATAATAACTATGAGTATATCCAGCTGATGGCTACCCGAGATATCGACTTCGCCGTAACGAAATATTCGCTGGTGACGACCAACAATGCCGGCGCCTCCACGCCTACGGGCATCCCGCAAAACGGATGGGCGACGGGCGGACTGCGGACGTACAAGTTCAACCTGACATCCGGTACCGTCAGCAAAGGCGAGTTCTTTTACGTGGGCTGTTCCACCAAGCTCATTAACGGCACCGGTTCTACGAGCATCAGCAACGCCAAATGGATCCGTTCATTCAACTACGGCAGTACGGCGGGCGACGACTTCGGCCAGAAAACGGGCAACCTGCTGGCGAACAGCGGCAACGCTTCCGGAATGGCGGTGTTCGAAGGAACGGTGGTCACGAAAGAATCGCGGCCGGTGGATGTGGTGATGGTAGGCCAGAACGGCCAGATCCTTTCAGAAGGTGCCAACCAGATCGGGTACCGCATCACCAATACCGACTGGTACGACGTGATCAATCCTATTTCCCTGGCTTCGCAGCCTTTCTTCCGGTCCGGCACCAACACCTTGAGCGTGAGCTACGTGGCGGGCGTGTTCATCAAGCTGGGCGGGGAGTATAGTCCAGCCCTGGGCCGCTGGATGAAAGCGAGGATCCAGATCAATACCAAGCTGACGACCGAGTCGCAGTTGGTGGATATCGAAGGGGAAGAGGCGACCAAACTCAGGTGATTCCCGTTGTCCTATAAGGAAAGGCCGCTCCATTTGGGGCGGCTTTTCTTATATTTACCGCTATAATCCCCAATTCCTATGTCAATTACACTTGTTATCCTGTTGCTGATCGCTTTGCTGGTGTTGGTGGTGATGGCCCAGAACCGGAATGCCGAAAGGATGTCGGAAATATTGTACCGGCTGGATAAGCTGAGCAAAGAGCTGGAAAAGCGGGAAGTATCCCCGGCCCGGGAGCGCCCGGCTTCCCCGGAAATTTCCCCGGGTCCCGGGACGGTATTCGAGGCGCCGCCTGCGCCCGTTCCCCTGCGCCAGGAATCCCCTGTTCCTGAACCCCCGGCACCACAGTTCGTGGAAGATGCGCCGGAACCCGAAGAGATGGAAGAAATGCGCGCGGCTTTCCAGGCTGCGGAAATGAAGCGCGGGGCGGAAGCGGTATATGTGGAGCCGGAGCCGCAACCTTCGTTCTGGGAAAAATTTATGGAAAAGAATCCCGACATCGAGAAATTCATCGGCGAAAACCTGTTCAACAAGATCGGGATCGCGGTGCTGGTGATCGGGATCGGGTTTTTCCTCAAGTTCGCTATTGATAAAAACTGGATCAACGAAATCGGCCGGACGTTCATCGGGTTCTTATGCGGCGCGGCGCTCATCGGCCTGGCGCACCGCATGCGGAAATCGTTTGCTGCATTCAGTTCCGTACTGGTCGGCGGCGGTGTGGCAGTATTGTATTTTACCGTGGCCATCGCGTTCCATCAATATGCACTGGTAGGGCAAACGGCGGCTTTCCTGCTAACGGTGGCCATTACGGCGTTTACGGTGTTCCTTTCCATTTCCTACGACCGGAAGGAACTGGCGGTGCTGGCGATCCTCGGCGGGTTCGGGGCGCCGTTCATGGTATCTACCGGTCATGCCAACCTCATCGCCTTCTTCTCCTGGATGCTCATCCTGAACATTGGGATGCTGGTATTGGCCTATTTCAAAAAATGGAACCTCGTCAATATTATCTGCTATGCGCTCACCTGGCTGATATTCGGGGGATGGATGGGCTCCGGTGCGCTGGAGGGCGACAGTATCATCCTCGGCGATGTGCGGACGGCTTTCGTGTTCGCGACGGCATTTTATGTGGTTTTCTTCCTCATGAACGTGATCAACAACGTGCGCAACGGCACGCGTTTCCGCGCGCTGGAGATCGGAATATTGCTCAGTAACACATTATTTTATTACAGCGCGGGGATGTTATTCATGGAGAAATGCGGCTGGCAGGATTGGCAGGGGCTGTTCACTGCGCTGATGGCCGTTTTCAACTGCTTGTTCGCATATTTCCTCTTCCGCAACAGCAAAGCGGACCGGACGATGGTGTACCTGCTCATCGGTTTGGTGCTCACGTTCATGAGCCTCGCCGCGCCGGTGCAGCTGAACGGAAATTACATTACCCTTTTCTGGGCGGCCGAATCGGTTTTGATTTTCTGGCTGTTCCGGAAATCGGGGATCGTGCAGATGAAGTACGCGTCCATGGCGGTGCTGGTATTGATGCTGATCAGTTTGATGATGGATTGGTCGCAACTGTATTTCCTGGGGCCCGAGCTGCGGCCGGTGATCAATAAAGCGTTCGTGACGGGGATCGCCGCCATCGTGGCGGTGTACCTGTTGCGCAGGCAGGTGGCACAGGAAGCGCCTTCCGTTCCCCTGTTCCCCGTAATGAGCGCAGGCGGCGTTTCGCGCGTGTTGCAAACGATTTTCGTGATATTGATATATGTTGTTTTCCTCCTCGAGATCGTGCACCAGGTAAACGACTATCAACCTTCGCTCACTGCGATAGCTACCGGTTGCTTCAATTACGGCTACCTGGCTGTGCTCTTGCTGCTGGCGCGCCGGCGGAACGATAAAGGGGCGGTGGTACTGATGTTCCTTTCGCTCTTCGCGGCGCTCGCCATGCTGGGTTACTTCAACCTGTCCGTGATCCGGGTAAGGACGGAAGTGCTGGCCGGCGAAACCCCGATGTGGGTTTTCGGTCTCCATTACCTGCAGACGGCATTGCTGGTGTGGCTGCTGGTGGAAATGAAGAAAACCATCCCGCAATTCCGCATTCCCCGGCTGGAAACCGGGTTCAACTGGTTCCTGTCGTTCATGGCGTTGTACCTCCTGAGTGCGGAGCTGGACCATCTCGTGGTGGTGCTTCGCGCCCCGGTGCCGGCCGCCGCTACCCTGGGAACGGTGCATGGAACGGGGTATGCGCTGCTGTGGGGATTGTTCGCTTTCGTGCTGATGTTCATCGGTCTGCGCCGCAAATCCCGCGACTTGCGGATCGTGGCCATCACCGTATTCGGTATTACGCTCGCGAAGCTCTTTGTGTTCGACCTTCGCGGATTGGGCGAAGGCGGAAAAATCGCGGCGTTTATTTCGCTGGGTATATTATTGTTGCTGATATCGTTCATGTATCAGCGGTTAAAGAAAATTATCCTGACAGATGATCAACCTGTTGAAGAAAAACTGCCGGATTAGCCTGTTCCTGCTTGGCTGCGCGACGAGCGCATCCGCGCAGGACAGCGCTAAATTTACCTGGGAAGCGAAACTGCCGAAGGTAGACAGTACCTTTTTTTACCGTATCCCGGTTACGCCGGCCCTCAGTGCCAAAGCCTTCCGCGGCGGAGAATGGGACATCCGGATTGTGGGTGATGCGGGCGAGGTGCCTTATTTGCTGGAACGCAAATACCGCGTGGTCTCGGAAGGTGATTTCATCGCATACGCCACCCCGAAGCTGGAATCTGTACCCGGAAAGGAAACGGTGATCGTATTCGAGCCCAAACCGCAGATGTCGCTCAAATCGTTCGGGCTGCGATATTCCAATACCGATGTGGAGAAAACGGCGGTGCTGACGGGAAGTAACGACGGCGTGCAATGGTATGCCATCCGCCCGGAGTTCCTGTTGTCGCCTTCCGCCGCCGTTCCCGTAAAAGGCAAGGAAACGATCGTAGAACAAACGGTCAACATGCCGGTTTCCGGTTACCGGTATTTCAAACTGGTGATCGACGATTCCGCCAGTGCACCGCTTCATTTCAATTGCGTCGGTTTCAGGAACAAGCCGCAACTGGTGGAGGAAAAAATAAAAGCTGCCGATGTGAAGCTGGTGTTGATGGATGGGAAAGACCGTCGAACCGACCGTTTCCTCATAACACTGCCAACAGCTTTGCCGGTGCGGGAAGTGACGGTCCCGATATCTCAACCGGCGATGTACCGGAGGGATGTGCAATTGCTGTCGATCGAAAACGGCGCGGAGCAATTGCTGGCCACGGCCGTGCTGTGCTCCGAAGATTCGGTGAACGTCATCGGAATGGGGCCTAATACGGTGTTCGATAGCCTGGTGCTGAAGGTAGAGAACGGGGATAATCTTCCGTTGGTGCCGGGAAACGCCGGGATCTGGCAGGATGCGTATATGCTGATCACGAAACTCGAGCCCGGGAATTATACTTTGCGCGGCGGTGCGGCTGGCATGCGTGCACCGAAATACGATGCCGAGTTTTTCAGGTTTGCGTATCATGAGCAGGTGGGCCGCGACCTGGTGCCGGAAGCGCCCGTCGCGATCGATCGTCCGCAACCGGTGACGGAAGCCGCAGGCGTTTTCACTTCGCGTTGGTGGATATGGTTGGGGATCATTGTGGTGATAGGGGTTTTGGCGCTGGTGGTGCGCGGGTTGTTGCGGGACATGAAAAAGGAGAAGGATTGACCGTTTATTTTCTTATTTATTGGGGGCTGATCAAAAAGTAATGATCAGCCCTTTCTATTTGTGTATCCGCGGGAAGCCAATCATCATTTATGAGCGGTCCATAAGGCCTGTGATTCTTTTTCATACCCGTGATATACCCTCCGTTTTGCCCGCATGATTCCCTGGGGAACGCCCGCGTTCCAGGCTGGTTTTCTTACGCTACGTTTACCGATTGATTCCATTATTGTATACAAATAATCCCTACATTCGTTTAATACAATTGAAAAACAATAAATTATCATCATCCAAATATTTTTTGAAAGAAAACTGCTGAAAGGGATAAATGTTTACATAAAAGCACTACATTTGTTTACATAGTCATTCAACCAAAGTAAGCGCAAATTCCACCAGAGGCGTCATCGGGGAAACGGGTACGCATCTTATTTTTTCCATTTTAATACAGCGATCATTCCGGCTAAAGGGCCGGGGAAGGGTGTGTTTTTCATCGCCGGCCAAAGGATGGTTTTGTACATTTTGCCTATGACGATACATGCAGACATGAAGCACCGCCGCGGCATATTTCTCCGTATGCCTGTTATGGCTTTTTAATCAGGAGCACAACGGTAATTATTCAATTCTTTAATCTTCTATTTCACTGAAGTATGGATCGTACAATTCATATCGGGAAAAATGCACGGTTGTCGGCCGTCCGCAAATCCGCGGCAGTAAAGGCCGCAGCGCTCTGCATCGCGGTGATGGGCGCAGGCGTTTTGCCGGGCACGGCCAACGCAAGGCCCGTATTGGTTACCGCCAGCGAACGCATCGTTCTCAGCCAGATTTCCGGTAACGTTACCGACGACGAAGGCGCCCCCATGCCGGGCGTTGTAGTAGCCATCACCGGCACCTCCAAAGCCGTGATCACCGACGGAAACGGTTTCTACACACTCAAAGACGTGCCCGAAGGCGCCACCCTTACCTTTAAAATGGTGGGTTACGTAACCCGCCAGGTGCCGGCCAACCAATCCGTCATCAACATCAAACTGGAAAAAGACATTAAAACCCTCGGCGAAGTAGTGATCACCGACGGTTACCGGAATTTCAGCTCCGCTACCGCCACCGGTTCCATCAACACCGTCAACGGCAGCACCCTCGAAAACAAACCCTTCGCCAACTTCGCACAGTCGCTCCAGGGCCAGGTAGCCGGCCTTACCGCCCCCATCACCAGCGGCCAGCCCGGCGCCAACATGGACATCCGCATCCGCGGCGTCAGCTCCCTGCAACTGAGCAACAACCCGCTCATCGTTATCGACGGGATGATCGTGAACTCCGGTCAGCTCACTTCCTATTCCACCACTTCCAACGCCCTCGCCGGCCTCAACCAGAACGATATCGATCGCATCGACGTGCTGAAAGACGCGGCCGCCACGGCGGTATACGGTTCCCGCGGCGCAGCCGGCGTGATCCTCATTACCACCAAACGCGGCAAATCGGGGAAAACACAGGTAAGGGTAGATGCCGAAGGCGGCGTTTCCAGCGAAATTCCCTTGCCGAAAGCCGGGAAAATGCTGAACGCCGAACAATACGCGATCATGTTCCGCGAAGCGCTCGCCAACAGCGGCAGCACGCCCGCACAGATCGAAGACCTCGCCAACAGCTACGGCCTCAACAGCGGCAAAAGCAATGATTGGTACGACCTCATCACCCGCACCGGCAAACAGCAACAATATAACGTCAGCCTCAATGGCGGCGGCGAAAAAACGAAATTCTTCGCATCGGCAGGATATTTCGGGCAGGAAGCCACCACCATCGGCGCCGATCTGAAACGGATCTCGGGGCTCGTGAATCTCGACCACCAGATCAACAAACGCCTGCAATTATCGCTGGGCCTCAACATCTCGAACGTCGGGCAGAACACGCCCACCACCACCAACTTCTCGTCGAACCCCATCTGGGCCGCACGCGGCCTCCGGCCGTTCCAGCTGGCGTATAACGACGACGGTTCCATCAATAATTCCACTTCCGGCAACACCAACTTCCCGGGGATTTACAACCCGCTGTGGACCACGGAGAACGACAAACGCTACCTGTCCATGTTCAAAACGCTGGGCAACGCCAAGCTGCGGTACAATATCTGGGACAAACTGTTTTTCACCTCCTACGTGAGCGCCGATTACAATACGCTGGAAGAAACCACCTACCTCAACCCCGTGATGGGCGACGGTGGCGGCACGCTGAAAGGCCGCAGCCGCAATTATTACTCCCGTTTCTTCAACTGGCTCACCCGCAACCAGCTCGATTACCGGTACGACATCGACGCGGCCAAAGATTTCTACGCCACGGCCTCCGTGGGCTACGAAGCGCAGCGTTCGAAGGAATATAAAATGTCGGCGGACGGGATCGGTTTCCCGTCGTCGCACCCCGGGCTGACGGCCCTGGGCAACGCGGGTACGCCGCAAAGCGTGTATGGCGATTACAGTAATTATGCTTTTGTATCCACGTACGGTAACGCCAGTGTGAACTATCAGAATAAATACGCGCTGAATGCGTCGCTCCGCCGCGATGGCTCTTCCCGCTTCGCATCCAACAACCGTTTTGCGACTTTCTGGTCGGTAGGCGGAACCTGGAACCTCCATGAAGAGGCGTTTTTCGAAAAGCAGGGCATCTTCTCCGCGCTGAAGCTCCGCTCTTCTTACGGCACCACCGGCAACGCGAGCCTTGGCAATTACCAATGGCTGCCGCAGGTGAGCTATGGCCTGGGATCTTCCTACGCAGGCGTCATCGGGCAGGCATATAACGTGATCGGCAACATCGACCTTACCTGGGAAACTTCCCGCAAGTTCGATGTGGGCGCCGATTTCGGGTTCGCGAAAAACCGGTTCATGCTGTCGGTAGATTATTATTATAACAATATCGACGGGCTCATCCGCAGCGTGCCTACATCCCTCACCACCGGCTTCCCGTCCGTTTTGCAGAACGTAGGCGCCATGGCCAACAAAGGCTGGGAGTTCATGCTCCGTGGAGATATCGTCCGCAGCAAAAACTTCACCTGGAACAGTAATTTCAACGCCGCTTTCAACCGGAACGAAATCACCAAACTGCCGGCCAATACCCCCGTGCAGAACGGTAACTTCTACCTGAAGGAAGGCTACAACTTCAATACGTTCTACATGCGCGAATATGCCGGTGTAGACCCGCAAACCGGCGATCCGCTGTTTTATACCGACGAGTCCCACTCCGCCACTACCAACAAACCGGGCGATGCGAAAATGATCCCGCTCGGCCGGACGTCTGTCCCCAAAGCGACGGGCGGTTTCAACAACATGTTCACCTACAAGGGCGTTTCGCTGGGCGTTGACTTCAGTTATGCTTTGGGATATTCCATCCTCAGCGCGCAGGACGTTTACTTCACGCTCGGCAACTACTACATCAATAACAAGTACCAGTACATTTTCGACCACCGCTGGACCTATGAGGGCCAGATCACCGACGTGCCGAAGTTCACGACGAAATCCGACCTCACGGTGAGCACTTACCGCCTGTACAAAGGCGATCATATCCGCTTGAAAAACATCCAGCTGGGATATGATTTCAACAACCTGGCATTCGTGAAAAGACTGGGCGTTTCCAAACTGGCGCTGTACGGAAGGGCTACCAACCTCTTCACCAAAACGTTCGACAAGCGCCTGCCCTTCGACCCGGAAGTTTCCTACAGCGGGCTCGACTCGCAGGATATGTTCCAGTACAAAACGTTTACCATCGGCATTAACGTGGGCCTTTAAAAAATCAGACACATGAAGAAAAGACATGCATATATCGCCATATTGACCGCAGCCAGCTTCACGGCAGCGTCTTGCGGGAAGAACTTCCTGGACGAAGAGCCCTCCACCAGCGTGTCGGTCGGCAACGCTATCATCTCCGAAGGCAGCATGCTGGAAGCCATGAACGGCGCGTACCGCAACATGACCGGTTCTTTGTATTTCGGCCGGAACGTGCCCCTGTTCGGCGATCTGCTGGCAGACAACGTGTACCTGTCCAGCTCCAATTCCGGCCGGCTGATCCCCATGAACAACTATACGTTCGTGGGCTCCTCCGCCGAGGCGGCCAATATCTGGTCGTCGGCCTATTACGTCATTCAACAGGCGAATCGCGTCATTTACGCCGGCCTGGCCGCCAGCAATAACGTGAACCACATGCTGGGCGAGGCGTATGCGTTGAGGGCGCTGAATTATTTCTATCTCGTGAACCTCTTCGCCAAACCTTACGCGGAAAACCCCGAGGCAGACGGTGTTCCGGTAGTGATATTGCCTACCAGCGTCGGCGGATCGCTCATCAAACCCGCACGCAACAAGGTGAAGGAAGTGTATGCACAGATCATTTCCGATCTCGACAAAGCCTTCGACCTCATGCCCGCCACCGGCATGAACGTGCATCCGAGCAATACGAACTTCCTGTCCAAATACGCCGCAAAAGCCCTCCAGGCCCGCGCTTACCTCTATATGGGCGAATACGCCAAAGCCCGCGATGCGGCAAAAAAGGTAGTGGATGAAGGCGGATATTCGCTCGCAGCCACTGAAGCGGCTTTCACGGCTTTCTGGGCGTCGAACGCAGCGCGGACGGACAAGCAGGAAACGCTTTTCGAACTGAACAACAACGCCACCGCCAATGCAGGCGTGGAAGGGCTGGACGCGATCTATTCCTCCAAAAGCCTCGGCGACATGCTGGCCACCGACGAGCTGTACGACCTCTATTCCGCCACCGACCGCCGCCGCAGCCTCATCGTGGACGGCGTGCGCGGTACGCAGACCGTTCATTACGTGAACAAATACCAGAACGTCACCAATACCGACCGCGACGAGATCAAGCTGCTCCGTTATGCGGAAGTGCTGCTCATCCTCGCCGAATCGGAAGCGCGGCTCAATAACAACACCGAAGGACAGAAATACCTGAACATGGTAGCGCAAAACCGCGACCCCGACCAGGTGGCCTATACATTGACCGGCGCCGCGCTGGTGAATGCGGTGATCGCGGAGCGCCGGAAGGAGCTGGCTTTCGAAGGATTGCGGTTGTTTGACCTCTACCGCCAGAATGCTACCTTTAACCGGCCCGACATGGGCGCGAAAGCGCACTCGGCCTACGTGGAAGTAAAAACGTCCGACTTCAGGAGAGTGCAGCCCATTCCCGAATCGGAACTGGCGGCCAATCCGAATATGGCGAAGAATCCGGGGTATTAAGATACCACTGTAGTTTGTGCCGGTTCCCCGGGGGCGAAAGCTCCGGGGAATCCGGTTTTTATCAACGATCATGAGATGGAATAGTTTATGAATATGAAAGTGAAATCTGGCTGGATGATCTGGGCCTTGCTGAGCTTCGTTTCAGTGACCGTTTTTGCCCAGCAGTACCCGGCGGTAGTGGGGGATAAGTACGTGAACCGGCAGCCGGCCCGCCTGGCGAAACTGAACGGGAAATCGGCCGTGGTAGTGAATGCCGGCGAAAACGGGAAGGTGGTGGGATTGAAAAGCGGCGTGAAGGCCGACCCCTCCGGCCCGGCAACCCTCACCTTCACCGTAAAGATCCCGGCGAAAGGGTGGTACGAACTGTCGACTTTCGCCGTTCCCGAACAGGAAGGCGCACCTGCTGCAGCCGCCCACGTCAAAATACAGATCGGGAACCACCGGCCCACCAGGCGCATTTTGTTCGACGCCTACCACGGCAACCGCCAGGTTTCCGGGAAATTCGAGATGGAAGCCGGCGAACGGTCCGTGAAAATCTGGCTGCCCGACGGCATGCGCCTCGCCTGGATCGAATGGAAAAATGCCAACGATCCTGCCATCCCGGAAAAAGCGCAACGCTACGAGCCCCGCATCACGCCGCCCGCCGGGCATCCGCGCATCTGGACAACGGCGCAACAGCTGCCCGTCATCAAAGCGCGCCTCACCCAGGGCGAAAACAAGGCCGCGTGGGAAAAAGTACGCGCCGCCGCCATTTCTCCCTTCTCGTTCGAATTCGATCCGCAGAAAGAGATTTTTTACCGGGAAGATGTGGAGAAAGCCGTGGAAACGAAAGCCTTCTATTACCTTATGACCGGCGATAAAGCCGTGGGCCGCGAAGCAGCGAAACTCATGCAGGATTACCTGTCTGTCCTCGAATTCGGGAACGTGACCTATGGCGACATCACCCGCGAGATCGGCCGGTCGATTTACGTGGCCGCACTGGTGTACGACTGGTGCTTCGACCTGTTGGGCAAATCCGAACTGGAAAACCTCCGCTTCCACATGCTCCGCCTCGCGCGCGACATGGAAATTGGATGGCCGCCGTTCATGGACAGCATCATCAACGGCCATGGCAACGAAGCCCAGATCAGCCGCGACCTGCTGGCCATGTCTATCGCCCTGTACGACGAAGATCCCCTTCCTTACAAATACACTTCCTACACCGTGCTCGAAGAGCTGGTGCCCATGCGCAAATTCGAGTACGAATCGCCGCGCCACAACCAGGGCGTGGATTACGGCGCTTACCGCCTCATGTGGGAAATGCATGCCGTGTGGCTGTTTTACAGGATGACGGGCCAACCCGTGTTCGACGACAACATCAAACATCTTCCGTACTATTGGCTCTACATGCGCCTGCCCGACGGGTATATGCTCCGCGACGGCGATATGTTTTCCGTGAAAGGCGGCGGCAGCGCGCCCCTGTACTGGAAGCAGCCCATGGCCATGTTGCTCGGCTATGCCTACGCCAACGATCCCGTGTTGAAGGCGGAGTTCCAGCGGCAGGGCGGTTTGCCGGACAATCCGGTATTGTTCCTGCTGGTGAACGATCCCGCATTGAAAGCGGACCATGATTTGACGAAGCTCCCGCTGACGAAGGATTTCGGGAAAGTGCTCGGTGGCGTGGTGGCGCGGACGGGATGGAACAACAATCCCGAAAGCAAAGATGTGATCGCGGAGATCAAAGGCGGTGGTTACCATTTCGCCAATCACCAGCATGCAGACGCCGGTGCGCTGCAGATTTATCATCACGGCATCCAGGTGGGCGATATCGGTTTGTACCTTTCCTACGGAACGCCGTACGATTTCAATTTCAATAAAAGATCCATCGCGCATAGCATGATGCTGGCCATGGACCCGCAAGAGAAACTCCGCTTCCGCACAAAACTGCAGGACGGCGGTGCGCGCTTCAACCAGCGGTTCCCGCAGTCGCCGGAAGAAACCACCACCGATCCCTGGTTCGATAACGGGAAAGTGATGTCTGCCGCGTTTGGTCCCTCCGTGCAAAAGCCCGCCTTCAGCTATTTCAAAGCCGATCTTACCGGGGCCTATTCTTCGAAGATCGCGCAGTATGCCCGCGGGTTCCTGTTCCTGAACCTCTTCCGCGAAGACGTGCCCGCCGTCATCATCCTGACCGATGATATGCGCACGGCCGATCCTTCGTTCCAAAAATACTGGCAGATCAATACGCTGCACCCCCCGCAGACCGATGGCGATACCTGGATATTGCGCAACGCGCTGAACGGCGCCGAAGGCAGAACACACGTGCAGATGCTCCTCCCCGCCGCGGCAGACCGTAAGCTGGAAGTGCTCGGCGGCCCCGATGCCAACAGTACTTTCGGTAACCGTTTCGAAGTGAAATCCACCAAGCCGGAAGCCAGCGCTTTCCGCATGATGGTGTCGCCCGCAGAACCGCATCCCCGCGACCGGTTCCTCACCGTCTTCCAGATGGCCGAAGGCGACGCGAAGCCGCTGCCCGTTCAGTTTGCGGAAAAAGACGGAATGTATCAATTGATCGTTGCGGATAGGGTGGTATGTATGAGCGCAGGCGCCGCCGATGCGGAAAAGCCTTTCACCGTGGAGGTTCCTTCAGGTGCGCAATGGCAGGTGGTGCTCGCCGGCCTGAAACCGGGATTCTGGAATATCCGGCAGGAAGGCGGTGGCATGGATGTCAATCTGGATGTGGTGGCCGGTAACAATACCGTTCACTTTACCGCCGGTGCAGGAAAATACCGCGTGACCCCTGCCAGGGCGTACCACGCGAAAGACGTAGAATAATACAATGGTATGAAAGCCGAATCTCAATCGGGGAAAGTATATGAAGTGCTGCGCAACAAAATCCTCGCGAACCAGGTGATCCCCGGTTCGCGGCTCAAGGAAGACGATTGGGCGGCGCGGGCGGAAGTGAGCCGCGTATCGGTCCGCGAGGCGCTGAACCGTTTGCTGGGCGAAGGTTTGCTGGAAAAGGGCGGCAAAGGCGGATATTTTGTGAAATCGATGACGGAAGACCGGTTGCGGGAAGTCCGTGAAGTGCGGGAATTGCTGGAGATCGGCGCCCTCCGCCTCGCCGGGAGCCGGCTTACGGCCGAAGACATCGCCAGCCTGGAAGTGCTTTGTGAAGATTTCAGCGCCATGGTGGCCAACGGTTATTGGTCGGGCGCCTGCGAGGCGGATATCCGTTTCCACGAAACGCTCATCGGCATTTCCCGCAACTCGAAGCTCAGGTTGTTGTACGAGCTCAGCAACATCCCGCTGTTCCACCTGAAGCGCGGGCCACAGGCTTCACAAATGGACGATTACGAAGAAACCGACCGCGAGCACCGCGAGATCGTGCGCTGGCTCAAGGCCGGGAAGCCCGCCCGGGCGCAGGAGGTACTGTCCAGGCATTTGCACCGCGGCGAGATGGCGGCGAAGGAATAATCCCCAACGCCGAAAGGGCTGCCCGTGGACGAGCGGCCCCAAAGGCTTGCGGATGCTGGTTTTAAGAGGGTATCAACGTAATCCCGCTCAAATCCGCCTTTCCGCTTTTTAACATTTCCATCGTCAGCCGGTCGGCCTGGCAATTGACGAATTTGAGATGCTTCAGGCTCCGGGTGCTGCATTTGAAAAAGGTGTTGATCAGCCGTGTGTTTTGAAATGTAACCTTGGAAAACGCACAATTATCGAAATACCCGTCTTCCACCGTTCCTTCGAAAATCACTTCCGAAAAATCCGATTCGCGGAAAACCGTACCCTGTACTATAGCGCCCGCCATACTGCTTTTGTGGACGCTGCTGTGGTCGAATTCCGCGCCCGACAGGTCGGAGCCGGTAAAATCGCAGTCCTTGAAGTGGCTCGAAGTGAATTTGGCGTCGCGGAGGGAGCAGTCGGTAAATTTATCGTGGGTGACGTACGATTTTTCGAGCTGGCTGCCGTTCATGTCCGACCCCGAAAAATCGCACCCCTCGATCATGTTGCCTTTCAGCAACAGGCCGCGCATGTCTGAGCCGATGAATTTGCAGCGTTGGAGATTGGAGCCGCTGAATTTTTCGTGGAGGTTTTTCAGCCCGGAGAAATCCGCGTCCACCCAGCTGCCGCCAGACATGTCCCAGACCGGCTTTTTTTCTGGAGGCGCAACCGTTTGCGCCGCGGGCGGGAAGGCCGTGAAGATCGTTTCCGATTTTTCGGTGGAAGGGAAGCCATCCGAAAAGTAATTCAGGTCTACCTGCAATATTTCCGCGAGGCGGTTGAACGTAACAATGTCCGGCATGGATTCTCCGCGCTCCCATTTGCCCACTGCCTGCGAACTGATGAACAGGGATTGCGCCAACTGGGCCTGGGAGATATTCAGTTTCTTGCGGGCTTCGGCGATTTTGTTGCCGATGGTTCTGGAATTTAGCATAACGATGTCGGTTTTTAGTGACGCCACAAAATTGGTCCCTTCCCTTTTCCGGATCAAATTAAAGCCACCACATTTGGTTGTGAAGCCGCCACTATCCGTTGTTTTTCGACAACCAAAGGTAGTTTTCTTAACGGAATGGCGATTGCGGGTACATCATTGAAAGGTATATATAATACTGATAATCAAAAGGATAAATGAAACCACCGTCAGTTGTTGCTTTGGTAATTGATTTGTTTTCAGTGGATTATGAAAAAATAGCGACCGGCCGGCGGAAAGACGATTTAAGTCTGTTAAAGTTTTTCTTATTTTGTATCAAATCTAATTCGCGATGTTGGAAGCAACAGATGAAGCGTTGTGCGGCCAGGTTCGGTTGGGTGATGCCGCTGCTTTTAATGTGCTGTACGACCGGTACCGCCACCAACTATATGGTTACGTTCTGAAGCTCTGCGGCTCGCAGGACGTGGCGCTGGATGCTGTGCAGGAGGTGTTCATGCATCTTTGGCTGCGCGCCGAAGCCCTGGACCCCGACCGTTCCATTAAGTCCTATCTCTTCCGTTCCGCCCGGAACTATGTGCTCGACTATCTGAAGAAAGCCGTGCATCAGCAGGCATTCCGGCAATATTTCATGCACGCTTTCGAAGAAGGGACGGCTTCCTCCGAACATCTGCTGTATTCCAAACAGCTCGAAACGCTCAAACACAACGCCGTATCCCGGCTACCTGCCCAGCGCCAGCTGATTTACACCATGAGTAAGGTAGACGGGTACAGTAACAAGGAAATCGCCGACAGGCTGGGCATTTCCATCAACACCGTCCGCGATCAGCTCGTGAAGGCGTCCCGTTTCGTCCGGGTTTACCTTTTACGGAATGCGGACATCGCCATGTTGCTCGCCGCGGTATACGCCGCGCAGCAGGGTTAAAATTTTTTTTCGGCGGGGATCGTCTTTCCCCATTTTTCGATCGTATTACTTGTGATGGAGGACAAACAGCAAAGGATCAGGCAATTGTTCGTCAAACTGGCGGATGGCACCTCCACGCCCGTTGAACGGCAGGAGTTGCTGGATTACCTGGAGGGATCGCCCCTCCCGGAAGCCCTGCCGCTGGCCGATGAGCTCCCGCCGACCAGGAACTGGCCGCAAATGCCGGAGGATGCCGGAGAACAGATCAGGATGCGCATCCTGTCTGAAGTCCGCCCCGCCGCGCCGGTGCGCGTCCGCAGCCTCGGCTGGTGGAAAGCCGCTGCCGTATTGCTGCCCGTTGTTGGATTAAGTACCTGGCTGCTGTGGGACCGGTCCGCCGATAGCCAGCGCTATGTCAACAACACCCGGTCGGTACAGGTCATCCGGCTCGAAGACGGCTCCGAAGTCAGCCTCAACCGTAACGCCCGCCTCACTTTCCGCGGCGGCGCCAACCGCGAGGCCTGGCTGGAAGGGGAAGCGTTTTTCACCATCGCCGGGCATGCGTCCAAACCCTTTATCGTCCACACGCAACAGCAGCTGGATATCACCGTGCTGGGCACTTCCTTCAACGTAAAATCCGGAGAGCAGGCCACGGAAGTGGTGCTCAATACGGGTAAGGTGAAGGTGGGAGACGGCGGGAAAGCAGTGATCCTGCAGCCGGGCGAAATGGCGGTGTACGACGCAAAAGCGCAACAGGTATCTACCCAACTGGCGGATACGCTCATGCACACATCCTGGAAAAACGAACTGCTGCCTTTCCGGGAACGCCCGCTCAAAGAAGTAATGGGCTTCCTGCAGGCACAATTCGGCTATGCCGCTACGTTCGACGGGCCGGAGACGGAAAACCTGGTCTTTACCGGTTACCTCTCTACCAGCGACCTGCAGCAATCGATCCTTACGCTGGAACAAACATTTTCCATCAAAATCAGTATCGGGAACAGACGACTACATGTGAACAAACAATAGCGTTTCAGCCAAAACTAACACATCCTCGCTATGAACAGAATCAAAACCATCAGCTCCGGGCTGATCATGGTTGCACTATTGCTATGCAATCTCCCCGTCACGAGCGCGCAACCGGGGCGTGAAACAGCCACACCGGAACAGGTTTCGCTCATTTCCGTTATGAACGACATGGAACACCGGTTCGATGTCCGGTTCAACTACAACGCCACGTTACTTAAAGGAAAAAAGATCGCTTCACCCGATAAAACCGGGTTCCGAAAAGACAACATCGAAGCCGAGCTGAACCGCTACATCGCTCCGCTGGGCCTTGTTTGCCGGAAAATCGGCGGTAAACTGTACGTGGTGAGGGCCGAAACGGCCGCGCAAAATGCGGCTGCCCAATCCGGCAGCCTCACTGCGCAGGAAATCACCCTCCGCGGCTCCGTGGCCGACTCCACCGGCGCGCCCATGCCGGGCGTGGTAGTACGGTTGAAAGGCGCTTCCCGCGGAACGATCACCGATGGCAACGGCGCATTCACCTTAGCCGGCCTCAAAGCCGGTGATGTGCTGGTGTTTTCACTCGTGGGGTATAATCCGCAGGAATATACCGTGGGCGCGGAAGAGAACGTCCGCATCGTACTGCATGTGTCTGCCATCGCGCTGGACCAGCTGGTGGTAACGGCCCTGGGGATCCGGCGCTCGGAAAAAGCCCTCGGCTACGCCGTGCAGAAAGTTAAGGGTGAAGCCTTGCAGACGGTGAAAGGCGTGGATATGGCCACTTCGCTCACCGGCCAGGTGTCTGGCCTTGTCGTGAAAAACTCCACCGAATTCTTCGCCAAACCGACCATCGAGCTACGGGGAGAAGGCGCCCTGCTGGTGGTAGACGGCGTGCCGTACGGCAACCTCACCCTGCGCGACGTACCGTCTGACGATATCGAAAGCATCGACGTGCTGAAGGGGCCTACGGCTTCTTCGCTCTACGGCTCGCGCGCGTCTGGCGGCGTAATCCTCATTACCACGAAGAAAGCCTCCGGCGGAGGGCTCTCCGTTTCCGTCAACAGCAACACCATGCTGCAAACCGGGTTCCTCGCCATTCCGAAAGTGCAGGGCTCCTACGGCCGCGGTCAAAACGGACAAATCGATAACGACTACGTTTGGGGCCCCAAGCTCGATATCGGGAACACCGCCACAGACTGGAACCCCGAAACCAAACAGTTCGAAGACAACCGTCCGCTCCGCTCCATCGGGAAAAACAACCTGAAGAACTTCATGGAAACGGGCGTAGTGACCAATAATAATATCAGCGTGTCGCAAAGCGGGCAGAACGGCAGCTTCCGGGCATCGCTCAATCATATATATAATAAAGGGCAATTCCCCAACGCCCGCGCCAACATGTTCAACTTCACCATGGGAGGCGAACTGAAAGCGACCGATAAATTTACCCTCGAGGCGCATACCGGCATCAGCAAAAGAATGGCGCCGCAGGTCTGGGGATCGGGATATGGCAACCAGGGATATATTTACCAGCTCACCATGTGGACCGGCCCGGAATATGACATCCGCCAGTATAGGGATTACTGGAAAGTGCCCAATAAAACCCAGAACTGGATGTACACCAACTGGTACGATAACCCTTACCTCATCGCCCACGAAAAACTTAACGGTATCCAGCAAAATACCGTCAACGCCAGCCTGACCGCCAATTACCGCTTCACGCCAGACCTGAACCTGCTGGTGCGGATCGGGTTCGACAACTACAGCAACGAAGAAACGTATCAAAACCCCACCGCCAACATCTTCTCCACCCGCGGTGGCTGGGATGCGAAAGGGTATTACCGCAACATCGCCTCTAAAGGCTGGAGCATGAACGATGATATCATGCTTTCCTATAAAAAGAAAGTGAAAGACTTCACGATCGATCTCATGGCCGGCGGAACGATCTATTATTATACGAACGATACCGTTTCCGCAGCAACGCGTAACGGGCTTTCGTCTCCCCGCTATTTTTCCATCGCAGGATCGGTAGGCCCGGCGGCGATCGCGCAGATGCATGGCGCCCGCCAGGTAAACAGCCTGTACGGCCGGGCAGCGTTCGGCTGGAAGAATGCCGTATTCGTGGAAGCAACGGGGCGTAACGACTGGAACTCTGCGCAACCGAAGGAGCACCGCGATTATTTCTATCCCTCCATCGGCTCGAGCGTGGTGCTGTCCGAACTGTTCAACATGCCGAAGTTCACGGATATGTGGAAAATCCGCGGATCATGGGCCAACTATAAAACGCCGGCGGACGTATACGAGATCAACCGGCTGTATTCCACCACGCCGCAGGCCTGGAACAACCTCAACTCGGCCAATTACCCCAGCAATCTGCTGCCGCTCAGCGTGCTGCCGACTTCTATCCGGACCTGGGAAATCGGTACCGCCGCCTATTTCTGGCGCAACCGCCTGAATGTGGACATCGCCTATTTCAACAAACTGTTCTATAACCGGAAATTCAATCCCCAGATCCCGCAATCTTCCGGGTTCACTTCCACCATCATCAACTTCAACGAAGACGAACTGCGCAAAGGATTCGAGATCACCGTTTCCGGCAGCGTGATCAAAAGAGCGAATTTCGAATGGCAATCTACCATCAACTATACGGTGAATCACAGGTATTATGCCTCGCTGGATAGTATCTATTCTCCGAAGAACCCCTGGGCTGCGGCTGGTAAACGGAAAGACGTTTATCTCGACAATTACTGGCTCCGCGATCCGCAGGGCAACGTGATCCACAATAGCGGGATGCCCGTGCTGAGCGATTATGACATGAATTACGGGTACACCGATCCCAAGTTCAGCTTCGGCTTCATCAACACCTTCCGCATCGGCGATTTTACCGTGGGATTGAATGTGGACGGGCGTATCGGCGGCGTGATGTACAACTATGTGAACGACAAAATGTTCGATACCGGCACCCATCCCGATACGGATAATAACTGGCGGTACGATGAAGTGGTGAACAACAAAACGAACTATGTGGGCCAGGGCGTGAAAGTAGTGTCGGGCGATGTAACGTACGACAACTACGGCAACATCCTCACCGATACGCGCAAATATGCCCCGAACGACGTGGCCGTTTCCTACCAGGACTACACCCAGAAATTCAGGGCCGGCGATTATGGCGTGCAGAAGAAATCTTTCGTGAAAGTGCGGGAGATGTCGCTGGGCTACCGCCTTCCTTCCGGGTTCCTGCACCGTTACGGCATCCGCAACGCTTCCGTAGCGGTAACCGCGCAAAACCTGTTCCTGTTCACCAAATTCCGCTTCTCCGATCCGGACGTTGACACGGAAAACCTGAATTCGCCTTCGGCGCGGATGCTGGGCATGAACCTGCGGGTAAATTTCTGATCGGGCCATTCATCCATCAAAACATCGACACATGAAACAAAAGCAACTTTATACGATGATACTGGGAGCAACCGTTCTGGCGGGCTGTTCCAACTTCGAAAAGATCAACACCAATCCGGATAAGACCGACAAGGTAAACTCCGGCATGCTGGCCACCAGCATGCTCCTCAGCGTAACGCGCAGCACTATCGCCACTACCAAGGGCTTTATGCAGCCTTATATGCTGGGCAAGTACATCACCTGGGGCGAGAACCAGGAAAACTTCCAGTTCAACCGCCTCAACCGGGCCAGCTTCGAGCGGCTGGCGGTATTGCGCAACGTGTCGCCCATGGTGGCCGCTGCGCTCGACGACGCACAGCGGAATTCGTATTCCGGCCTTGCGGCGTTCATCCGCGCCTGGCAGTTTTACCAAACCACCATGCAGGTCGGCGATATTCCGTATACCGATGCCATTAAAGGAGAATCCGACGGTGTGGTACAACCGAAGTACGACAACCAGAAAACCGTTTTCCTGGGCATCCTCCGCGAGCTCGACAGTGCCAACGCGCTGCTGTCGCGCGGGTCCAACTTCGACGGCGATCCTATCTTCAACGGTAAGGTCGACAACTGGCGCCGGGTGGTGAACGGATTCGAATTGCATGTGCTCATGCAACTGTATCGCAAAACGGCGGATACGGACCTCAAGGTAATCCAGCGGTTCCAGGACATCGTGAACAACCGTCCGCTGATGCGCAATTACAGCGACAACTTCGCGCTGGCTTACAACAATACACAGGGGCAGAACTATCCCTGGTCAGACGTGCCGGCCGGTTCGGGGAACTCTTTCGTGAAATCGAACTACACGATGCTCACGTCCACTTTCCTCGATCCGCTGAAAGCCCTCGGCGACCGCCGTCTTTTCTATTTCGCGAAACCTTCGCCCGTGCAGATCGCCGCAGGGAAGCTCCCTTCCGACTGGGACGCCTATCCGGGAGCGGAGCCTTCAGATCCTTTCCCGGTGCTGCAGGACAAGCGTGTGTCCAAAGACTACGCCGACCTGAACAACCGGTATGTGCAGTTGGTGAATGCGGAGCCGGTGAGCGTGTTCGGGTATTGGGACCAGCAGTTCGTATTGGCGGAAGCCGCGCTCCGCGGATGGATCGCCAATTCGCCCGCGCAAACGTATTACGCTGCGGGTATCGGCGAGGCGATGCGTTTCACGGCAGATTACACGCCCGATAACGTCGACTATCACCACAACATGAAAATCGACGCCGGATATATCCAGGCTTATATCACCGCCAATGCGCTTACCGGGTCTACGGCGCAGCAGCTCCAGCAGATCATCACGCAGAAATACATCGCCGGGTTCCTGCAGGGCGCGAATTACAATGCCTGGTTCGAGAACCGGAGAACGGGGTACCCGGTCTTCAAGCTCAATCCCAACTCCAACCTGAACACGCCCAGCACCGCGTTTCCCGTGCGCTGGCTGTACCCGTCCAACGAGCTGACCTATAACAATACGAATATGGACGATGCCGTGAAGCGCCAGTATCCCGGTGGCGACAATACCAATGGTGTGATGTGGATTTTGAAGGATTGATGATTTTTAGGACTTGATAGGGGCGCCCGGGCTGAGAGGTCCGGGCGCTTTTTATGCGCGGGGACAAAACATGGGAAAAGCGGTCGGCAATGGAATACGGTAACTTAGGTATATCTGGAATGCAGACTTGATATATTTTAATATTATATTGTGTTTGTCAATTTTACTTATACCATGAATCAAGACCATACTATTTTCGACGAGGAATTCGAAGCATTCAATACACCGCGCCGACGCGACCTGATGCCGAAATGGCTGGTCGTTTATATGTGGATCATCATCTTCTTCGGATTGTTTATGATTTGTTATGCAGGTTGGATGGTAACCTTCGTCGGCACCGGCGATGCATTGGTCAGCAATTCCCCAGACGAGGCAGCTTATCGCGTGGGCAACTGGATCGGGGCGATTTTGCCGGGAATATTGTTTGTACTGATGGGGGAGCTCGTTCGGTCGGAAAGGAAGCTGGCCATCCGGTTTAACTGGATCGTCGCCATATTGTGGGTGGCAGTTATAATGTTAATGGTATTCAGTAAAGGGATAAGAGGCCTGTTGGTAGGGATGTTCGTTCCGATATTTTTGCCCTATTGGATTGGGCTTTTTATGATACAGCGCAATTGGAAGAAGGCAAGGGGTAACGAATAATGTGTTGCGATGTGAATATTGAGTAAATGGTGAACTTAATGACTTGATGGGGTGCCCGTGCTGTAAGGCCCGAGTGTTTTATTTTGAGGGGGAAGGATAGCTGAAATTTTCCGTCCGTTTACTTGGAAGACAGCAATCCCTCACTTTTGCGCTCCATCAATTGCTGGAACTCCCCGACATGCCCGCTTCCCCAGGCGTCCATGGCATTAATGACGGGCATGAGCGACTGCCCAAGGGCTGTGAGCGAATATTCCGAGCGCGGCGGAAGTTCCGGGTAAATCTCCTTTTGGATAATGCCATGAAATTCCAGCTCCTTTAACTGCAAATTCAACACACGTGCCGTTGCTGTCGGGATCTGCCGGTGCAGCTCGCTCGGCCGCCGGATGCCGTTGCTGATGAGAAACAACAAATACGACTTCCACTTTCCTCCGATAATTTCCATCAAAACGGCCATGCCGCAACTGAAATCTTTCGGGATTTTTTTCTCATACATATCGCCTGGGTTTTACGTCACCGAAATTAAGGGTTTCGGCGGACAGGGATAAAATTATCCCTACCTGACTATTCTTTCCCGTATTGTCAGCCGTTTCCGCTTGCCGTTTCTTTGTGTGGTGAAAGCGAAGATGGCTGGCGGGCCCTCGGCGCTGCCATCTTCTGATCCAACCATATTCAACATTTAAAAAGAAAACGAGATGAAAGAAAAAATATTAATGATCGGATTAGGCGCTATGGGAAGCGTATTGGCGCGTTTGCTCCTGGAGCAGGGAAAACAGGTGACCGTTTGGAACCGTTCGGAGGCGAAGGCGGGTAAACTGGTGGAAGCCGGCGCTGTTTTTACCGCGGATATTCACCGCGCGGTCGCGGAAAACGATATCATATTGGTTTGTCTGCTCGATTATCCTGCAACGGAACAGGTATTGGCCGGCGTATCGCTCGAAGGGAAAACGGTTGTACAACTTAGTACCGGTACGCCGCAGGATGCCCGTTCCATGGCAGCATCTTTTACGGAGCGAGGCGCCGCCTACCTGGATGGCGCTATTCTGGCTACGCCGTCGCAAATGGGCGCGGCGGAAACACCGATCTTTTTGTCGGGCAGCGTGGTGGCCTGGAAGCATGCGGAGCCGGCGTTGCGGATCCTCGGGGGCGGACTGAGATACATGGGTGAAGCGCCCGGTGCTGCATCCGCCTGGGACCTCGCTGCGTTGTCGAGCATGTTCGGTATGATGATCGGATTTTTGAACGGTGCGGGGATTATGGAGTCGGAAGGTATGTCGGTGGCAGACCTTGGCCAGATGGTAAGGGATATTTCACCGGTGTTGGGGCAGATGATCAAGGATACTGGCGACGACGTCCATCAGCAGCGCTATGCCGAGCCGCAAAGTTCGATCGATATTTGCGCCGGGACGTTCGACCTGATGGTGCGCCTGTCGGCCGAGAACAAGATCGACGGCGGGTTTGCCGGGTTCGCGCAGCAGATGTTCCGGAAGGCGCAGGACGCGGGATTCGGACAGGAGCGCATTTCCGCGTTGATGAAGACGTTGCGGTAGGGAGTTTATGCTGGGTTCAGGGGATAGGGGCACGAGGGATCGTGCCTTTGTTTTTTATTTATGATGTTTCACGAAAAAGCACTTGAAATTAATTTTTTGAGGAGTTCACTTGGATTCGCATGTAATGGTTGTATAAATTAGTGTTTTTAATAAATCGTCAAAAATGTCAATTTGGTTAGATGTTGCCTAAAAATGCTCTCTTTTTGTTCACCCATTTTAGAATATTTCGAATCTATATCTTGATTTCATCTGTTGCAAAAAGCCCGAAAATGTATCGATTTCAGAATTTGAATATCAATTATGGCAAACAAATTAACTATTTATCTCATTAAACAGGGTGTGTCAGATAATCAGGATATTGTTTCAGGATACGGGAAGCATTTGCGATTAGAAAGTGGGGATTTTTTCACTGAAAGTTCAAGTCCTAAAACTCCTCGCTGGATTTACGATTTTTTCCTTTCCGAATTATCAGATATTGACGATTTGATGGTTTCTTCAGCTAAAGGGTTATACATTACCAGAGTCGTGCACAAAAAAGAAACTCTCACTTTCGTTCTTTCTTTTGGTAC
The DNA here is from genome assembly GCF_050277495.1 of Chitinophaga sp. NPDC101104. Taxonomy (NCBI): domain Bacteria; kingdom Pseudomonadati; phylum Bacteroidota; class Chitinophagia; order Chitinophagales; family Chitinophagaceae; genus Chitinophaga; species Chitinophaga sp. NPDC101104. The sequence continues at coordinate 449,605 of NZ_JBNNSF010000003.1, forward strand.
AGGAAGGCATATGATCAGGCCAAACGTAATAGTAGAAAATTTTGGACTACGGGTAATTCTCAATTCTGTACATCATCAAAATGTAAAGGGTATTAAAAAACACAATATTGCAACAATTGTCAAACGATCTGATGAGCAGATGAGCAAGGGGGTATCAACTGCGGATTTTGGAATTGATATAGAGCAAGATTTATTGACATCGTTAAAGGGGAAGTCAAACTATGAATTTCTTGGAAAAACAATTTCCGGAACTGATGCACTTTCAGTAAACGTAGATGTAAACGTGAAGACATTAAAAGCATTTTTGATAAAATGTTACACAAGGTATCAAAGTAACGAGTACAAAAAGCATTTCGATTGGGTTGACCATATTGCATTTGTAAGAAGTGAAGAGATTATAAGGAAACTTGATGCGGCCCTTGTGAAATTGTTAAATAAAGGTGATTATAGTAATGTTTGTTTTTCCGTTCCCGCAGTTATTGATGAAGTGGATGTTAAAGGGTACTCCTATATTCCTCATGCCCGAACATTGGAAGCAGAATTGGATATTGAAAGGCTAATACAGGCTTTCCGGGGTAAACTCACGAGCGCGGATCAATTGAAAGCGAGAAAAGTTAAAGTAATTGGCGTAGACGATTTAGAAAAAGAGGTGTGGGATATTTACGAATGTATTAGCGCTGAAATATCAATTGCGGATAAACAATTCGTAATTGTTAACGGAAGGTGGTATGAGATCAGTAATGACTATGTGAATGATGTCAATAGTTATTACGAAAGAATAGCGCTGTCAACTTTGAAGTTGCCCATATTTAATCACAAAGATGAAGGAGCCTATAATGCAGCAGTCTGTAAATCAAACAAGGATTTTATGCTGATGGACAGGGAGAATATTACGTATGGAGGGGGTAGGAGCAAGATCGAATTTTGCGATCTCTATTCAAAAGGTAAGGAGATTGTTCATGTAAAGAGAAGAGGGGGCTCATCTGTCCTTAGTCATTTGTTTAATCAGGGAGCAGTGTCAGGAGAATTACTAATCTCGGATAGTGAATTTCGTAGCGAATTAAACAAACGACTTACGGGAGGCTTTAAAGTTCCTACAGGGAAAATTAGTGCAGCTGAATTCAAAATTATTTTTGGCGTGATTAGTTCGGATAAAGGGCATAGACCTACGTTGCCTTTTTTTAGCAAGATTACCTTGCGTAATGCGGCAAAACGACTTGGAACATTGGGTTTTTCCGTTGAGCTGTTAAAAATTCAGGAAAATTGAATATGGGGTTTCAATATAATAGGACATAACAAAAAATCCTGCTCAAAGAAGCAGGATTTTTTGTTATGTACCGCGTACGGGAGTCGAACCCGTCATTCCTCCGTGAAAGGGAGGCGTCTTAGCCGATTGACCAACGCGGCATTTCCCGTTTGGGATTGCAAAGGTAATATCCATTTCGAAATTTCCAAAAAAAAATTCAGTTAAGTAAATAGTTATTGATTAATCCCCGCTAACCTTGTAATTTCGCTACTCAATTTTTCATCTACAAACTACAGTGTAAAATGGGAACTTCTCTTAAAATTGGTATTAATGGTTTCGGTCGCATCGGCCGCCTGGTCTTCCGCCAGATTTACAACATGCCCGGCATCGACGTGGTAGCGATTAACGACCTGACCAGCCCCGCGGTTTTGGCACATTTGCTGAAATATGACTCTGCACAAGGTAGATTTGGACAGGACGTGAAGCACACCGACAACGCTATCGTTGTAAACGGCGAGGAAGTGAAGATATATGCCCAGAAAGATCCCTCCCAGATTCCCTGGAAAAACCACGATATCGACGTGGTAATCGAGTGCACCGGCTTCTTCACCGACAAAGCCAAAGCCGAAGCGCACATCACCGCCGGCGCTAAGCGCGTGGTGATCTCCGCCCCCGCCACCGGCGACCTCAAAACCGTTGTATTCAACGTAAACCACGATATCCTGGACGGTTCCGAAACAGTTATCTCCTGCGCTTCCTGCACCACCAACTGTCTCGCTCCCATGGCAAAAGTAATGAACGATAAATTCGGCATCGTTACCGGCCTCATGACCACCATCCACGCTTACACCAACGACCAGAACACCCTCGACGCTCCGCACCCGAAAGGCGACCTCCGCCGCGCCCGCGCCGCAGCCGCCAACATCGTGCCCAACAGCACCGGCGCCGCTAAAGCCATCGGCCTCGTACTGCCCGAGCTGAAAGGTAAACTGGACGGCAACGCCCAACGCGTTCCCACCATCACCGGCTCCCTCACCGAACTGACCACCATCCTCTCCAAAAAGGTAACGGCAGAAGAAGTGAACGCAGCCATGAAAGCCGCCGCTAACGAATCTTTCGGCTACACCGAAGACGAAATCGTAAGCTCCGACATCATCGGCATCCACTTCGGTTCCCTGTTCGACGCAACACAGACCAAAGTGATGACGCAGGGCGACGTTCAAATGGTGAAAACCGTTTCCTGGTACGATAACGAAATGTCCTACGTTTCCCAACTCGTACGCACCGTGAAGCACTTCGCAGGCCTGATCTCCAAATAATCAAGCCCGCCGATCATATCGCCAACCCTCCGCATCCAGCTGAAACCCAGCCGTGCGGAGGGTTTTTTGTCTTACTTTCCTAAAACTCACCCAACAATGAGCCAATTCTCCCAGCATAATTTCAAAGGCCAGAAAGCCGTAGTGCGCGTGGATTTCAACGTGCCCCTCAACGATAAGCTCGAAATCACGGACGACACCCGCATGCAGGCCGCCGCGCCCACCGTCAAGAAAATCCTCGCAGACGGCGGCGCCGTCATCCTCATGAGCCACCTCGGCCGCCCGAAAGACGGCCCCACCGATAAATATTCCCTCCGCCACCTGGTCAACCACCTCATCAAACTGCTGGACGGCGCCACCGTGAAATTCGCGGAAGACTGCATCGGCGAAGCCGCCGAAAAAGCCGCAGATAACCTCCAGATGGGCGAAGTCCTCCTCCTCGAAAACCTCCGCTTCCACAAGGAAGAAGAGAAAGGCGACAAAGGTTTCGCCGAAAAACTGGCCAAACTGGGCGATGTGTACGTGAACGACGCATTCGGCACCGCCCACCGCGCCCACGCCTCCACGGCCGTGATCGCCGAATTCTTCCCGAAAGAGAAGAAAATGTTCGGTCTCCTCATGGAAGCCGAAACCGCCAGCGCCGAAAAAGTGCTCCACAGCGCGGAAAAACCCTTCACCGCCATCCTCGGCGGCGCCAAGGTGTCCGACAAAATCCTCATCATCGAGAACCTCATGTCCAAAGCCAATAACATCATCATCGGCGGCGGCATGGCTTACACTTTCCTCAAGGCCCAGGGCAAGGAAATCGGCAACTCCCTCGTGGAAAACGATAAACTCGACCTCGCCCTCGAACTGCTCGCCAAAGCAAAATCCCTCGGCGTGCAACTCCTCATCCCCGAAGATTCCATCGCGGCAGACAAATTCGCGGCAGACGCCAACACCCGGGAAGTCTCCAACGACAATATCCCCGCCGGCTGGATGGGCCTCGATATCGGCAAAAAATCCATCGCCAAATTCAGCGAAGTGATCGCCGCCAGCAAAACCATCCTCTGGAACGGGCCCATGGGCGTGTTCGAAATGCCCGCCTTCCAGGGCGGCACCAAAGCCGTAGCCGACGCCATCGTGAAAGCGACCGAAAACGGCGCGTTCTCCCTCGTAGGCGGCGGCGACTCCGTTGCGGCGGTAAACCAGTTCGGCCTGGCCGACAAAGTAAGCTACGTATCTACCGGCGGCGGCGCCATGCTCGAATTCTTCGAAGGCAAGGAGCTCCCCGGCATCGCGGCGGTCAGAAAGTAAGAAGGTATTAATACCATAATAAAAAAGCCCGGCCTGGTCGTACCAGCCGGGCTTTTCCGTTAAAAACGGTCATTATTTACCGCTCAGTTCCGCAAAATACTTGTGGAAATAAGGGATGGTTTCGATGCCTTTATAATAGTTGTCCAGCCCGTACTTCTCGTTGGGAGAGTGCAGGTTGTCGCTGTCCAGCCCGAAGCCCATGAGCACCGTTTTCAGCCCGAGGATCTTCTCGAACAGGGCCACGATGGGAATGGAGCCGCCGCCGCGAACGGGGATGGGCTGTTTGCCGAAAGTAGCGTTGATGGCTTCGCTCGCCGCTTTGAAGGCTACGGAATCCGTCGGTGTAACATAAGGAGCGCCGCCGTGGTGGGGCGTTACCTTCACTTTAACGGATTTCGGTGCGATGGACACGAAGTGTTTCGCGAACAGGTCGGAGATCTTTTCCCAGTCCTGGCCGGGCACCAGGCGCATGGAGATCTTCGCGAACGCCTGGGAAGGCAATACCGTTTTGGCGCCTTCGCCGGTGTAACCGCCCCAGATACCGTTCACTTCGCAGGTAGGCCGGGTACCGGTGCGCTCGAAGGTAGAATAGCCTTTCTCGCCCCAGAGCTCGTCCACGCCCAGGTCCTTTTTATAGTCTGCCTCGTCGAAAGGCGCGCTGTTGAGGGCTTTGCGCTCTTCGTCGGTCAATTCCACCACGCCGTCGTAAAAACCGGGGATGGTGACGTGGTTGTTTTCGTCGTGCAGCGAAGCGATCATTTTCGCCAGGATGGTAGCCGGGTTGGCCACCGCGCCGCCGTAAACGCCGGAGTGCAGGTCGCGGTTCGGGCCGGTCACTTCCACTTCCATGTACGCCAGGCCGCGAAGCCCGGTGTCCAGCGAAGGCGTGTCGAGGCTGATCATGGCCGTATCGGAAATCAGTACCACGTCCGCTTTCAGGCGGTCTTTATTTTCAGAAAGGAATTTGCCGAGGTTGCCGGAGCCCACTTCTTCCTCGCCTTCGATCATGAATTTCACGTTGCAGGGAAGGGTATTGGTGTTGAACATGGTCTCGAACGCCTTCACATGCATGTAAAACTGGCCTTTATCGTCTGCCGATCCGCGGGCGAAAATCTTGCCGTCTTTGATCACGGGCTCGAACGGCGGGCTGTCCCACAGGTTCAGCGGGTCGGGCGGCTGCACGTCGTAGTGGCCGTAAACGAGTACGGTAGGGAGTTTCGGGTCGATGATCTTTTCGCCGTAAACAATCGGATGACCGGCAGTCGGGCACACCTCCACTTTGTCAGCACCTGCTTCCACCAGCCTTTGCTTCACTGCTTCGGCGCAGTTTTTCGTGTCTTCATTGTGGCGGGAGTCCGCGCTGACGGAGGGGATCCTCAACAGTTCCAGCAACTCGTTCAGGAAACGGTCTTTGTGCTGGGCCTGGTAATCTTTCCAAACTTGCATTTTTGAGCTATTAAACGTTCACAATGGACGCAATTTAGTGGAATTTGGCACTCGGCCCGTTTCCGGAGGACGAAAAATGATGGCCGGCCGGCCGGGAGGCCGCTGGCCGGGCCGCCGTTGTGTCACTCCCTTGTACGGCTGAAAGGCTGTTCGGCATTGCTTCCGGTCGGAAAGGGCATAAAAAAAGGAAGGGCGTACCCTTCCTCTCCGGAGTATAACGAACGGTTTGCTTTCTCAGGAAATGAGCTTTTGCCGCAGCAGAAACTCGAGTTGCTCGTTGACGCTCAGGAGTTTTTCCGTCAACTCCCGGTTCTCTTTGCGGAGGGCGTACACTTCATACGCCTTCTCGATGTTGTGGCGAAGCTCGTCTTCGTTCCAGGGCTTGGAGAAGTACTTATAAACCTGGCCTTTGTTGATCGCGTCGATCACGGCATTGATATCCGCGTACCCCGTGAGCAAGACCCGGATGGGCTCGGGGTATTTGTTGAGAATGGATTCGAAAAATTCGATCCCCGTCATTTTGGGCATTCTCTGGTCCGAAATGATAATGTGAAACTCGTGGTCTTCCAGCAACTTGTAGGCCTCTTCGGCTGATTCTGCGGTCTGCACCGTATAAATTCTTCTGAAAGAGGCTTTAAAAGCATTCAGATTGTGAATCTCATCATCTATATAGAGGATGTGAATATGTTGTGCACTCATTATGTACGCAGTAGACTTTAAGTAAGTTAATAAAAATAAGCGAGATAGCGAACAATGAAATGTTACGCGGGTGTCAAAACTATCAAAGGATCGGCATTCCCGGGCGTTTCCCGCGGCCGCCCCCGTTTGGCGGTATGGGCGGGAAATCCGATCCAAACATAGATATTTTTTGGTATCCCGTTTTCAACTTTCTGACGACCGCCGTTAATGGATTGGTAACCGCTGGAAGTTGGCTGGTAACCGCTTTCAAGATCAAACCTATTTTTGCGCTTTCCGTTATTGTTTGTAGGTTTGAGCATACCCGTTATTTTCATTAAAAATAGAATCAATATGAAAACTGGAATCATTGTGATCATTCTCCTGGTATTGCTGGGCTTTTTTGGTTGCAGCAAGTACAATGGAATGGTAAAGAGCGACGAAACGGTGAAAAAGGCCTGGGGTAACGTAGAAACCCAGTACCAGCGCCGGGCCGATCTGATCGATAACCTGGTAAGCACCGTGAAGGGCTCCGCCAATTTCGAACAGGAAACCCTTACCAAAGTGATCGAAGCCCGCTCCAAAGCGTCTTCCGTTCAGGTAAACGCAGACGATCTCACCCCCGAGAACATCGCGAAATTCCAGCAGGCGCAAAGCGAACTGGGCGGCGCGCTCAGCCGTTTGCTCGTTACGGTTGAACAGTACCCTCAACTCCGCACCACCGAACAGTTCCAAACCCTTATGGCCCAGCTCGAAGGCACGGAAAACCGGATCGCGGTAGCCAGGAACGATTTCAATACCGCTGTTAACGACTTCAACAGCAGCATCCGCACCTTCCCCAATAACCTCATCGCCGGTATCGGCAGGTTCAAGGAGAAAGGTTACTTCAAGGCGGCCGAAGGCTCCGACAAGGCGCCTAAAGTGCAATTCTAATCCAAACGCCTCCGCAGAAGGCGGCCCGGGGGCAGCGAAACACTGCCCCCGGCCGTCTTTTACAGGATGCCCAACATACGTTTCCCAATGAAACTGTTCCCCTTCAGGAAAAAAGAATTCTTTACCGAAGACGAGAAATCCCGCCTCGTTCAGGCCATCCGCCATGCCGAAAGGCTCACCTCCGGCGAAATCCGCCTGTTCGTGGAAAGCCATTGCGAATATGTGGACCCCATGGACCGCGCCCGCGAAGCATTCCTCTCCCTCGGTATGGAAAAAACCAAACAACGCAACGGCGTCCTCCTCTACATCGCCCTCCGCGATCACCAGTTCGCCATCCTCGGCGACCAGGGCATTCATGATAAAGTGGGCGACGACTTCTGGAAACATGAAGCCGACATCCTGCGCCATCACTTTTCCGGCCAGCGCATCGTGGAAGGCATCGAAGTTTGCGTGAAGGAAATCGGGGAATCGCTCCTGCAGCACTTCCCCTACGAATCCGGCGACGCCAACGAACTGCCGGACGATATTGTTTTTGGAAAGTAGACCAGGTAAATGATGGACAAGCTAACAAACAAGACATTCTTTCGCTGGTTCCTCGCTGTGGGGCTGGTTTGGTTCGGACTGGGCGCCTTTGCCCAGAACATCCCCGCCAAACCCGTACCGCCCCGGCTCGTCAACGATTTCGCAGGCATCCTCGTGCAATCCGAAGTCAACGAGCTGGAAAGGAAACTCGTGGCATACGACGATAGCACTTCCACCCAGATCGCCATCGTCATCATCAAAACCACCGGCGATTACGATATCTCCGAATACGGCCTGAAAATCCTCCGCGAATGGGGGATCGGCGGCAAAAAGAACAACGGCATTCTCATCCTCGCCGCAATGGACGATCGCAAGGTCCGCATAGAAACCGGCTACGGCATGGAAGGCTCGATCCCCGATGCCGTCGCATTCGGGATCATCAACAAAATTATCAAGCCCACGTTCCAGCAGGGACATTATTACCAGGGGCTCGATGAAGCCACCGACAAAATCATCGCCGCAGCGGCCGGTGAATATACAGGCGTTCCCCGCAGCTCGAAAGACGGCGGCGGCGGCGGCGGCATCTTCGGCCTCATTATCCTTATAATCATCCTGATCGTCATTTTCGGCTCCCGCGGCGGAGGCGGCGGTGGCGGACGGGTGATCAGCCGGCGTGGCGACAGCATCTTCGGCGGCATCATCGGCGGCATGATCGGCAGCAGCCTCGGCGGAGGCAGCCGTGGCGGCGGATGGGGCGGCGGAGGCGGTGGCTTCGGCGGCGGAGGTTTCGGCGGCTTCGGCGGCGGCTCCGGTGGCGGAGGCGGCGCCAGCGGCAGCTGGTAACAACCGTGCCATTCGGTGCAACGGATTTTCAGTCAGGGCATTGCGGAAGAAATCGTTACATTCGCTACCTGACTGAAAATCCGTTTTTTTATGTTACTCCACATCCTGAACGGCGACGCAACTCTGGAAATATTCGAAAAAAGCGGCGTACCCGGCCGCCCCCTCGTTTGGCGCGAAATGCTCAGCGAAGGCAAGACCCCCGCAGGCTGCGACCTCGGCCTGTTTTTCGAGAAAAGGGGCGCTTACCTGCACGATGTGTACGGCATAAACCGGGAAGCATACATTGCAGACATCGGCAACACCCGCAAAATACTCCAGCAGGCCTCCCAGTTCGAAGAGATCGTATTGTGGTTCGAATTCGACCTGTTTTGCCAGGTGAACCTGATCTTCCTTATCAATTACCTCCTTCGCCTGAATACGCCCATGCCCCGCGTCAGCGTGGTACAACCGGGCAGTCACCCCGAAGTGCCCGATTTCCGGGGGCTCGGCATGTTGAAACCGGAACATTTTCCACCCCTGTTCGAAAACCGCAGGTACCTCGAAGCGGGCGACTGGCAGCTGGCTTCCTCGGCCTGGGAGGCCTATACCGGCAGCGATCCCCTCGCCATAGCGGCCCTCACCACCCAATCGGCCCCCAATCTGCCGTTCCTCGGCGGCGCCCTGCTGGCCCATCTGCAAAGGCTGCCGTCGGAAGAAAACGGGCTCAATAGTATTGAAAGGTTCTTTATGGAACAGATCACCCTGGCGCCGCTCTCCGAACGCGCGCTCTTTTCCATTTTCTGGGACGAAAAAAAGATTTTCGGGTTCGGGGACTTCCAGCTGCGCGCCACCCTGCAACGCATGGCAGACGCGGGCGTGGTGCAGCACGACAGCGAAATGGTGCGGCTGACGGACCTTGGCCGCGAAGTGCTCCGCGGCGAGCACGACTACCTGGCCTTTGCGCCGGTTTCCAATGCCTGGCTGGGCGGCATCCCCCTGGGAGGAACGCCCTGGCGCTGGAGTAACCGCGAGGGGAAAGTGCTGAAAAAATAGAAAATCGCCCCGGCACAAACATTCTTGCGGAAAATTGAAATAATGATGCAGGCAACCTTTTGCCCCGGCGCTCCGTATCCATCGAAAAACCGATATGAAAAACATGCGAGCCTGGGCTTTAGGCCTGTTACTGGTGTGCTGCCTGCCGGCGGTTTCCTGCAAAAAGGACAAGGACAAGAACGATAACATCTATTCCGCGAAAAACACCGCCATGACCGGCGCTCAGGAAGTGCCGGCCGTTACCACAACGGCTACCGGCAGTTTCGACATCACCTACAACCGCGACTCCAAAATGCTGAACATCACCGTGCGCTGGCAAGGCCTCAGCGGCCCGGTCACCCTGTCCCACATACACGGCCCTGCCGCTAAAGGCGTAAACGCCGGCGTACTGGAAAATTTCACCACCATCATCCCGAAAACGGAAAGCGGCAACTTCTCCACCAGCTTCACCCTGAACGGGACCACCCAGAAGGAAGAAGACCTCCTCGCCGGGAAATGGTACGTGAACATCCATACAGCGGCCCACCCCGGTGGCGAAATCCGCGGGCAGATCGAACTGACTTATTAATATTAGAAAGACGACCGGAGGCTACAACAATTCCGGTTCCGGATCGGTGAAACTGGACGTGTGACGAATGATAAACAGGAAAGCATCCGAAAAAGAGCGGCGACGATAGCCACCCCGCCGCTCAAGTGAGTGACACAACGGCGGCCTGGCAGCGCATCCACTGCCGGCCGGCATGAAAACGCATACGGCATGAGGCCGTTAAAAGACGCACCGGTTTCTCGAAAAACAGGAACAAAACCCCAAAGAAAAAGGCTGATTTTTATCGGCCTTTTTTTGTTATATTACTATAAAAAGTATCGGTATGCTACGTGCCCGTTTTGCAGGCCTGATATTGGTTGCCAGCCTTTTGGCTTTTTCGTGCCGGAAGATCAACGACGGCGATTATTACACCAGGAACCGCGATATGACCGGCAAGCAGGAAGTGCCGAGAGTCTGGACCTCTGCCAGCGGATATTTCACTTTTATCTATACGCCCGGTTCGGGTAAGGTGAGGCTGGACATGCATTGGGAAGACCTCAGTAGCCCCATCACCCACGCTTATATCCAGGGACCCGCCGCCAGGGGGGAAAATGCTGGCATGCTGGTAGATTTTTCGCGGAAGATCGACAGGGGTGAAGAGGGGGAATTTACCACGAAATTCTTTCTGAACGGTACCAATCAATTGGAAGGAGATCTGCTGGCCGGCCGTTGGTACATCAACATCCAGACGGAAAATTATCCCAAAGGCGAAATTCGTGGTCAGATCGAATTAAAGCTGAAGTAAGTTCATATTTGATTAGCATGAAGAAAGGCGCCCGCTGAAGGCGCCTTTTCATTTTTATTTCCACGCATCCAGCAAAAAGCGGATCCAGTTTTTGTACATGATATTATCGATGTCGGTGCTCTTATAGCCACGCTGACGGAGGATGTCAGGTATTTTCTGCAATCCGGCGATCGTGCCGAGGTCACCCGGGGACTGCTCGGTGCCGAATGCGCCGTCGAGGTCGGAGCCAATGGCGGCATGTTGGGAATTGCCTGCGAGCTGACAGATATGATCGATGTGATTGGCCACGTGCTCCAGCGAAACGCCTGTGTTTTCGGGCGTGCTTTTGCCGCGTTCCCAGCCGGGAATGAGCATCCAGGCGTCGAATGCCGTGCCGATCACCGCGCCCCGCTGGATCAGTAGCGAAAATTGTTCGTCGCTGAACTGGCGGTTGTGCGGCACGAGGGCGCGACTGTTATGATGGCTGGCCCAAACCGGGCCGGTGTAGAGGTCCATAGCTTCGGAAAAGCTTTCGTCGCACAGGTGGGTGGCGTCGAGGATGAAGCCGAGGCGGTCCATTTCCTTGAGGAGCGCGCGGCCTTTGGTGCCGAGGCCGCCGGTGGAATCGGTGCCGTAGGCGTATACGCCGGGGCCGTAATGCGCCGGGCCGATGGCGCGAAGCCCGTAAGCCCAGGCTTTTTCGACGCAGGCCAGTTCATAAAACGAATCGGCGCCTTCGAGGCTGAGGATGAACCCGACGGGCAGGGAGCTGGTGTCTTCCGCCGTTTCCCAAAGCTTGAGATGGTCGGAAAGCTCGTCGGCATTGGTGATCTGCTTCATTTCGCCCCGTTTCACCATAGTCTGGTACCAGGCCAGCTGGCCCTGCGTCTGCGCCCAGGCCTGTTCCTGCGAATGCCAGCCGGGCAGGGGATTGTCGAGCCCCACATACCGCGCGATCTGTGTGGCCACGCAAAGACCTACGCGGCCTTTGCGCATTTCGGGAAGGGAAACGGTGCCGCGCTCGCGGTCGGGTTTATCGGTAAGGCCTTTCTCCCGGTCGCGGATGGCCTGTACGGATTTGGTAAGGTCGCGGTTCCACTCCATGGCGTTCATGCTCAGGTCCAGGTGCGCGTCAAAAATCATTGATTGCATAGATATATTCTGGTTGAATGATTCATAGTTAGATTAACCGTCCCCGCGCGATCGCCCAGGTATCGGCATGGTTCCCGTTCTCGATCACGATCGCTTCGTTGTACAGCGCCACGGTGGGGCATACGTGCCAGGGCGTTCCGTAAAGTATGTCGCCCACCTGCAACGTGGCGGCTTCGGGCGTTTTCACGACCAGGTGCTCTTCGCTTTGGGATATCACTTCATATTCCTTCAGTTGATGGAAGAAAACGCGGCGGGTGATGGGGTTTTCGGCGGAAACGGCTTTATGCCCCAGGTCCAGCGTCACGAAGCCTTCCTGCGGTTTCGATATGACGCGGGTGAGCAGCTGGGCGGCTACGAGGAACGGCTGGTCGGGCAGGCCGGTACCATACCCTTCGTCCCACAGCAGGCAGGTGCCTGGGCTGCAAACGACCGTTCCCCGGCGTGCGTGAATGGGGAAGGTAGGTGTTCCGCCGGCGATGATTTCCGGTGGCTGGATGTCTGTGGCGAGGCGTTCCACGGGTTGGAAGGCGGCGTCGCATTCGCGGGTGCGTTCGGCGAGGTCGGGGTGGCGGATATGGCCGTCGTAGACGTGCAGGCCCGCGGGGTCGATGTTCCCGAGTTGCTGTATGCCGCGCCAGAGGTCCGCTGCTTTTCCGGGAGCGATGCCGGTGCGGTGCATGCCGTCGTCTATATCGATGTACAGGCGGGCTTTTGAGCCGAAAGCTGCGTGAAGGTCGTTCATCAGCCGGGCGGATGCGATGTTATCCACCAGCGAAGCGAAGCGGGAAGCGGGGAACTGGCGCTGGAGGTCGACGAAAGCCTTTGCCATGGGGGCGTTGAGCTGATAGGCGAGCAGAATGTCGGGGGCGCCGGCTTCTGCCAGCATGCGGGCTTCGGCAATGGTGGCGCATTTGAAGCGGCGGATGCCTTTTTCCAGCTGCATGCGGACAACGGGGCCCATTTTGTGGGTCTTGACATGCGGCATGAGCCGTTCCGGGCCGCCGGCCATGGCGATCATGCGGCCGATGTTTTCGGCGATGCGATCGGGAAAAACGAGGAGCGCGGGCGAGGGCAGGCTTCCCGGAAGCGCGACGGATGGCTGTGCGTCAGTTTGCATGAATGATTTAATCTGATAATTCAAAAATAGCTTCGATCTCGACGGTGATGTTATCCGGCAGCGATCCCATGCCCACGGCGCTTCTGACGCCCACGCCGTTTTCCGGTCCCCAGATTTTGGCGAACAGTTCGCTGCAGCCGTTGAGCACATGCGGGTGGGTGCTGAATTCCGGGGTGGCGTTGACCATTCCCAGTATTTTGATCACCCTTTTGATACGGTTGAGCGAGCCGAGTTGGGAAACCAGGGTGGATAGGATGGTGAGCCCCACTTGCTGCGCGGCGAGCTTGGCGCCGTCTGCGTTCAGTTCCAGGCCAGCTTTGCCGCGAAGCAGCGAGCCGTCGGGCAATACGGGCCCGTGGCCGGAAACGTAAACGAATCTATCGACGATCAGCAGGGGCTTGTAAACCCCTTTGGGCGCGGGCGGCGGCGGAAGCACAAGGCCCAGTGCGGCGAAGTTGTCGGCTGCGGTCATCACGAAATTTGTTTAAAGTTAATCGAATATTTTTTGCAATTCCAATAGAAATATTTGCAGTATTTGCAGAATTCGTGGCAAATAAGCCATGGTTTAATCGCAATTTTGGCAAAACGCGAAGGCTGGAACCTTGAATTTGGTAATGGTTTCGCGTTTCGATTTTGAATTTCGTCGGAATTTTATGTTGCGGTGACTGTGCGATACCAGCTGGAGGTATCTCATCTCTACTGCTGCATTAAGCGTTATGGAAATTACGTAATCTTCCGGCCACGCGGAATGACGGATATCATCCATTTTTATTCATTTTCAGAAGGTATCTATACCAGCAATAAAAACTGAACAATATGGCAACACTTTTCCTGCTTATACTTGCAGCCATCCCCGGGCTTACAGGAATTGTTGTAAAACCAGCACGCCGATGAGCCCGCAGACGGACACGATCGTTTCCATGACCGACCAGGTGGCAAAGGTTTGTTTGAGCGTCAGGTTGAAATATTCCTTGAAGAGCCAGAACCCGCCATCGTTCACATGGCTGAACATGAGGCTGCCCGCCCCGATGGAAAGCACCATCAGCTCCGGATGCACCTGCTGTTGCTGAATAATGGGGAGGAGAATGCCAACCGTGGTCAGGCCCGCTACCGTAGCCGATCCTACGCAAACGCGGATCGCCGCGGCAATGAGCCAGCCCAGTACCAGCGGGGATACGGAAATCCCTTGCATCGACTGCCCGATGTAAGTATTGATACCGCCATCCTTGATCACCTGCATGAAAACCCCGCTGCCCGCAATGATGAGCATGATCGGCGCCACGTCCTTGAACGCCGTCTCAAGCGATTTCATAAGCGCTTTCATAGGCGTGCCGCGGCGGAGGCCCAGTAAGTAAATAGCCGCCAGCAGGGAAAGCAGCATCGCGATATTCGGATCGCCGATGAGCGACACCGCCGGGCGAAGCACACTGTCCGCCGCGAGGAAGGGGTCCACCGCCGTGGTAATGGTGAGGAGGATGAGGGGAAGCAACGCTGTAAATAGGCTGATGCCCAGTCCGGGAAGCGCATCGTCCGGCCGCTGCTCGATCTGGATCAGTCCCTGTTCGGGCGTCACCTCCATTTTACGGAGCGTCCTGCCGAAAAGGGGGCCGGCAATGGCGATGGTTGGTATGGCGATGATCAGGCCGTACACGAGTGTTTTGCCCAGGTCGGCCCCCAGTTGCTGGCTGATCGCCGTGGGAGAAGGATGCGGTGGCAAGAAGCCGTGCGCGGTGGAGAGCGCCGAGATCATGGGGATGCCGATATAGAGCAGCGGCAGCCGCGTGGAAAGCCCCGTGGCAAAGATGAGCGGCACCACGATCACGAAGCCCGCCGTATAAAACATGGGAATGCCCACCAGCAGCCCTGCCAGCGCCATGCCCCACTGGATATGACGGATACCGAAAATCCGCACCATCGAGGAGGTAATACGCTGCGCCGCGCCGCTGTCGGCCACCAGTTTGCCCAGCATGGCGCCGAATCCCAGGATGGTAACCAGCGAGCCCAGCGTGGAACCGATCCCGCCGGTGATCGACTTTCCGATGGCAGGCCCGTTGAGCCCGCACGCCAGCGCCAGGAAAATGCTGACGATGATAAAAGAGATGAAAGTATCGAGCTTGACCCACATGATCAGCGCGATCAATAGGAGAATGGACAGTACGACGAGCAATAAGGGCGATAGCATGGACAGTGGAATTTATTCCCCTGAAGATAGCAAAGCCGGTTTAGAAATAACATAAAAAAAGCAGCTCCCCGTGGTGGAGGAGCTGCTGAAAAGGATATCGGGACCGGAATGAGCGGTGCAACGGTGGCCAATCCAGGCCCTCCCGCCGTTAACCGTTATTGTTCTTCCTTCGTCTGTTCTTTTATTTTCTGAGCGGTCTGCAGGATGTGGGTCGCCTGTTTGCTGAGCTCGTTGCGGAGCTCGCCGGTAGTAGCGGCGGCGGCCTTTTCCTGTTTTTTCTTGGCGAGCGGCTGCATCAGGTTGATGATGTAGTTGTTCACCCAGCTGTTGTTGAATTGCGTGATGGCGTCGTACACATCGGTCACGCCTTTGTTGACAAGGGCGGTATTGTCGATCTGCCCGAGGATGCCAAGGTACAGGATGGCTGCGCCGATCTTGTCCTGGCCGGTGCTGTTCGCGAGGTTGGTAGCGAAGTAGGGCACATCTGCCTCGCTGCCGTTCTGGGCGTATACGTTCGCGATAGCAGTGCCCAGTCCGCCGCGGGCGTCCTTTTCCATGGTTTTGGCAAGGGCGTAGGCTTTCTTTACGTCGAGATCGGCGAGGCCCACGAGTCCGGCGCCTTCCACGAGATAGGAGCGGTCTTTCAGCGCGTTTTCGAAGAGGCTAGCGTATTGCGGGTCCTTCAGTTTGCTGAGCTGCTTCAGCGAAGCGGCACGAACCGGGGACGCGGGATCGTTTTTCGCAAGGTCGGTCAGTACCGGGATGGCAGCGGTTTTCACATCGCTGTTGTCCATCTTCAGGCCGGAAATGGCGAGGGCGCGCAGGCCTGCGTACTTATCGCGCAGGGCGGCGATCACGATGGCGCGAGCGTCTGCGTTGCCGGTCTGTTGTTTCAGGCACTCTTCGATCGCTTCGCGGCGGTCGCGGTAGGTTGTGGCGTTTTTATACTGGAACACGTACGTAGCCAGGTTACGGCGGTCGGTTTTCTCGAGAATGAGGATTTTGTCGCCGTCCACATTCACGAAATCAGGCTTGCTGCTCACCGGGAAGCTGAAATTGCTCGTTTTTTCGGTGATGCGCACGTTATGCCGGGTCTTCTTTCCGCCTTCGTACACGTCGATCGCGATGGGCAGATCGAAGATCTTCTCGCCTTTCTGCTCGATGGTTACGCCCGCGAAGCCGGACTTGCTGTAGTCATAGGAGATATCGAGCGTAGGGTAACCCTGGCCGAAATACCACTGGTTGAAGAACCAGTTGAGGTCCTGCCCGGTCACCTCTTCTGCCGCGAGGCGGAAGTGATGGGCTTCTGTCGCCTTGAAAGCGTTGGTTTTCAGGTAGAGGCCCATGGCTTTGAAGAACGCGTCGTCGCCCATGTAATTGCGGAGCATATGGAGGATGCGACCGCCTTTCTGGTAGGTAACGGCGTCGAACATGTCTTCCTGGCTGTGGTAATGGAAGCGAACGAGGTGACGGTCGCCACGGTATTGCGCGGATTCCATGTAGTTATGCATGGCCGCATACCCGTGCTCGTCTGCTGCGTCTTTGCCGAACTTGTGCTCGAACCAGAGGTATTCGCTATAGTCGGCAAAAGATTCGTTCATGGTGAGGTTGCTCCATGATTCGCAGGTGGCGAGGTCGCCGAACCAGTGGTGGAACAGCTCGTGCGCGATCACGGATTCGCCGAGGCGATCGTCATCGTCCAGCAATTCGCGGTCGGTTTTCTGCACGAAATCGCCGTGAACGGTAGCCGTGGTGTTTTCCATGGCGCCGGACACATAGTCGCGCACTACTACCTGGCTGTATTTCACCCAGGGATAGTCGTACCCTACGAGTTTGGAGAAGAAGGTCATCATTTCGGGCGTGTTGCCGAAAATAGCCTTGGCGTGGGGAGCGTACTCCTTTTCTACGTAGTAGTTCACCTCTTTCCCGCGCCAGCTGTCTTTCACAACGGCGAAGTCTCCCACCGCCATCATGAAGAGGTAAGGGGCGTGGGGGAGCTCCATGCGCCAGGTGTCCGTGCGGGTGCCGTTGGCGTTGGGCTTCTGGCTTACCAGTTTACCATTGGAGAGGGTGACGTACTTTTTATCGACCGTCATGGAAATCTCCGAAGTGGTGCGCTGGTTGGTTTTGTCGATGGTGGGGAACCACGCGGAAGAGGCTTCGGTTTCGCCCTGTGTCCAGATCTGCGTAGGTTTGTTGGGCTCGGTGCCGTCGGGATTGATGAAATAAAGCCCCTTGGCATCGGTGATCGCCTCGCTGCCTTCGACTTTCAGTTCGTCGGGCTTGGCGGTGTAATCGATATAAACAATATAGGAATCGTTGCTGCTGTAAGTTTTGTTCAGTTTGACGCGGATCTCCTTTCCGTCGTATACATACTGAAGCGGCGTGCTGCGCGCGGTTTTGAGAAGCCCGTCGGAAGGGAATTTCGCGACGGATGCGCCTGCCGGCTGAACCAGGGTTACGGAGCGGATGTCCATACCTTTGGCATCCAGTGTCAGGCTGTCGGTCGGGTAAAAGTGGGGTTTAAGGGTCAGCCAGGCCTTGCCGATCAGGTGGCGCTTGGCGTAGTCGAAACGTACGTCGAGTTTCGTGTGGACTACATTGTTGATTTTGGTGGGGGACGCCCGGTAGATGCTGAGCTGCGGGTCCTCTTTTTCCGCCGCGCTTTGCGCGAAAGCGGGAGCGTAGATGCCCAGCATGGCTACCCCGGCCATCAGGAGAGCCGGAATGTTCTTAGTTGGTAAATACATGCAAAACGATTTGTTCAAAAATAAGCGCCCTCGGGGAGGGCAGGGGTCAAATTTAAACAAATGGCCCAAAAACGACGCAAGCGGTTAAAATTGTTATTTTTGTACAGATAGGACATGTTATTTATATGATCAAAGCTACCGTAAACGGCCGCAAGCCGTATGAAATAAATCTTTCCGGCGCCGATGGCAGGCCGGAGTGCGACGGGAAGCCCGTATCCTGGTCTGCCGAGCCCCTGCCTTCGGGCGGGTTCAGCGTGCTGGTGGACGGGAAGAGCTTCGTTGCCGAAGTAGTGGGGACGGACCGTTCGGAGAAAACCGTCACCCTTCGCATCGGCCAGTCCGTATACGAAGTGGGGCTCGAGGGGCCGATGGACCGCCTCCTCGCATCCATGGGGCTTACCCAGGCTGCCGCCAGGAAGGTGAACGATATCAAGGCGCCCATGCCCGGCATGGTGCTGAAAATACTCGTGGAGCCAGGGCAGACCATCAAAAAAGGCGATCCGGTACTCATCCTGGAAGCCATGAAGATGGAAAACGTATTCAAATCCACTGCAGACGCGGTGGTGAAAGAGATCAGGGTCACTGAGCGGAAGGCCGTCGAAAAAGGCGAAGTGCTCATCGTGCTGGAATAATATTTGTATCAGTCATCATTATGCAATCAATCAAACTAAAACTGTTGTATCTGGCGTGCTGCCTGTTCATCGCAACGGGCCTGGCCGCGCAGGATGCGTCGTATTTTGTATATATACAGCACGAAAAGCAGCAGCCTTTCTACGTCAAACTCGACGGGAAACTGCTCAGCTCCTCCGTGAAAGGGTATGTGATCCTTCCCAAAATGGAAGCCGGTAAAGTGCCGGTTACCATCGGTTTTCCCAAAGGAGAAGCTCCCGAACAGCAATTCACCATCCGCCTCGCCGGTAACCGCGATTACGGGTACCTGCTCAAAAATAGCGGAGACCAGGAATGGGCGCTGTACGACCTTCAAACCTTCGCTTCCCTCAAATCGGCCGGTGCCGGCGGCGCTCAACCCGCCGAAAAGCCCGCTGAATCGGAAGCGGTGGCCGTAACCCGCATTTCCAGCGATAGCGCAACGCCCGAACAGAAGGAGCTGATCAATAACGTGCAGGCCGACGTGGAGGCCGCTTTGGCGAAAAAGAAAGCGGAAGAAAAGGCTGCCGGGGAACAACCCACCGAAGAAACCTCAGCCCCGAAGGCGGAAATGCCTGCCGATACAACCCCCGTTGTTGCGCAAACCGCTCCGAAGGCCGATCCGAAAAAGAAAAACAGCTTCGCAGAATCGTTGGATAAGGTCGTGACGGATGATCGCCCCGCTGAGATGAATCTCCCGAAACCCAAGCCAGCTGCCGCTACTGAAGCACCTGTAGATGTATCGGCCCCCGTTGCTGAGCCCGAAAAGCCTGCCAAAAAGCGGAAAAAAGGCCAGCGCGATCCGCTGACCGAGGAGGAAAAGGAATTGCTCGGCTCCGTAATGGAAGAGGAAAAACGTGCTGCGGCCGACGAAGCCCTCAAGGAAGCAGAGGCTGCCGCCACCGGTGAATCCGTGAAAGAGGCGCCAAAAGAAGCGGCCAAAGAACAGCCGGTAGAAGAAAAAGCGCCGGAAGAAAAACCGAAAAAAGCGAAAAAGAAGAAAGGAGGCTCCGAGCCGGAATTCATAGATTTCGGGGAAGCCCCGGCTGCCACGCCTGCTGCTACACCTGCCGCCACTGTGCCGGAACCGGTGCCGGCTGAAGAAGAGGGGACCAGCGTGAAAGACGCCCGCGAAGCCCGCCGCCAGCAAAAGAAAGCGGCCCGTGAAGCGGCCGACCGGGAAGCCCTCTCGCGCGACAGCCTCGCAAACGTAGGCTGGCACGACGCTGCACCGGAATCGAAGGAAAAGAAATCCGATCTGAAAATGGTGAACAGCGATTGCCCGAAAGTCCTGGAAACAGAGGCCTTCCGCAAACTGCTGCGCACCATGAACAGCCGGAAAACGGACGCGGACATGGTCGATGCCTTCCGGAAAGGCACCCGCAACACCTGCGTAAGTACCGAGCAGGTGAGGGCCCTCGCCCAGCTTATCTCGTCCGACGAAAACCGCTACCAGCTGATGGATGCGGCTTACGCGCGGACGTACGATTCCGACAATTTCTCCAAATTGTCCGATCTGCTGAGCGATAATTACTATAAGAATCGTTTCAAGGCGATGTTGAAACGGTAAACGATAAAAAAAGCGAATGCCAAATGGTGAATGGATGCGTCCGTTCACCATTTGTCGTTTTAAAAATGCCTACTTTCGCGCATCATGGCCAGGTATTTTATCGAAGTAGCTTATATGGGCGCCCGTTTCAGCGGGTTCCAGGTGCAGGAAAACACCTTGACGGTGCAGTCGGAAATCGACCACGGCATCAGCGTGCTCATGCGCGAGCGGGTGGAAACGACGGGTTCCAGCCGTACGGATGCGGGTGTGCACGCCCGGCAGAATTTCCTGCACTTCGATATGGAGCAGCCGCTCCATCCGCAGTTCGTATATAAGATGAACGCGATTTTGCCGCCGGATATCGTGGTGAAAGGGGTGTACCCGGTGGCGGACGAGCTCCACAGCCGCTTTGCGGCCACGGGGCGTTCTTACGAATACACGTTGTATACTTCGAAAGACCCGTTCCTGCGCGATCGTGGCTATTTCTTCCCTTATCGGCTGAACATGGACCTGTTGCAGGAAGCGGCTGCGGTGTTGATGGAATACCGTGATTTTACTACGTTTTCGAAGCGGAATACCCAGGTGAAAACGTTCAATTGTACGATCCGTGAGTCTGTCTGGAAGCAGGAAGGCGAGCGTATAGTCTATAACGTGAGTGCGAACCGTTTTCTTCGCGGGATGGTGCGTGGGATGGTGGGGACGATGCTGCGTGTGGGCCGGGAGCGGATTTCGCTGGATGCGTTCAGGGTTGCGATCGAAAGCAGGGATTGTACGCTGGCTGATTTTGCGGTGCCGCCGCAGGGTTTATGTTTGATGGAAGTGCAGTATCCAGAGGGTTCGTTTGGAAAAAGTTTGTAGCTGGAAGGCTTGCCTATGGCTGTTTCTGTGTTTTTCTTCGGAAAACGGTCGAAAAACATTTGGAAAGACGGAATAAAACACGCTACCTTTGCGACCCGTTAACGCGGAAAACAACAAGTTCTTTACGAGGCGCCTTTACGGATGTATCTGTTTGAAAATCAAGCTGGATGCGGATTGCAGGATGAGAGATGAATATCTTCGGACGGCATGAAAAAAAAGTGAAGGAATAATTTGGTCGAAAGAAAAAACTTTCGCTATCTTTGCGCCCCCAACAACAACGAAATACTTCAGTTCTTTACATCGTTTTTTATAGTCCACCGGATCGCTGAAAGGCAAGATGGTAAAGGTTTTCAGAAGAAACCGATCATCGAAGAAAGATGAAAATTTTCTTCGAAAAAATTTGGACGGAATGAAAAACATCTCTACCTTTGCACTCCCATCGAAACAGGGTGGTTCACGAAGAAAGTTCTTGAGCAGCAAATTGCAATGAATGATATTGGCTTTAGGCCTGCAGGTTCGCAACCTGGATATCGCCCACGAGTAGTTCACCGTTCACTGCAGTAATTGCAGCGATGGTGGAACGAAAGATCTTTGAAAGTTTGGAAACAACAGCACGTTACAGGAATGTAACAAAACACAGGTAATGTTAGCGACAACATTAAATTGAAACGTCTGATTTTCGAGAGAAAATTTAGTCAGTTCAAACAACTTCTTTACAATGGAGAG
>NZ_JBNNSF010000004.1:0-364564 GCF_050277495.1 Chitinophaga sp. NPDC101104
GATGCGTGGCCGTTGTAGCCAGCAGCGGATGCGTGGCCGTTGTAGCCAGCAGCGGATGCGTGGCCGTACTCGCCAGCAGCGGATGCGTGGCCGTTCTTGCCAGCAGCGGATGCGTGGCCGTACTCGCCAGCAGCGGATGCGTGGCCGTTCTTGCCAGCAGCGGATGCGGATGCACGGGCGAGAGTGGTAACTACGCTTACCTCGTCCTGGTCAGAATATTTTGCGTTGGGATCCTGTACAACCTGCACGGCGAGTTCGGCCGCATGCTTCAGCCAGAAATGCTTCATAACGAAATCGTACGCTTCACGGAAAGTCCCGGTGACAAGCACGGTGCAGGAAGGGAATTTTACTTTACCATCCAGTTGACGGATGTCCTTTTCCTCTACCTCCAATGCAAGCCATTTCGCTCCTGGCTCTTTATATTTCAGACCGAAGTTGCCCTGGGCCCATAACCAGCCGTGCAAGCCGTTGCCGCACTCTTTATTGTCGCGCCAGTCGGGGCATGAAACCGGCCCGGAGGTCGCCCATACGAAATTGCTGTGGCTGGACATGTCGGGCTTACATGAACGCAATACGAGGACTTTCCCCGTAGGGAGGGTGTAATTTTCCATAATTGTATTGGTAGAATTAAGGTTTGGAATTACCTCCGGAAGAGGCTGTTTATACTTGTTTGAATTGCTCCTGGATTAGGTTGATGCACATCTGGTTGCTGACCTCGTCGCGCAGGAATGACGGGAGATCTACCCAGTTTTTGAAGCCATCAACGTAGAACGCTACATCGGCATCGCCGTGGTGGTGGTAATCGCAGATGTATCCGGCCTGCAGGAGGAGTTCCATGAGCACGTCGGCGGCCAACTCCATATCTTCCTGCGGAACGCCTTTCCAGTCCCACGCGATGAACAGGCTGGCACCTTCGGCGCCGATGATGTAGTCGATAATCTGGATCATGCACGTTTCTTTTTACGGGTTTTGGCTGTTTCAGGCTTCCGGATGCCGCACATCAGGCGCATACGGAGGTTCGCGGCGTCTTCCTCCAGTGTCGAGTTCCTGCGCCGCCGGGCGGGTGCGGCCGATTTCTCGGCCTGCACCTCTACCAGCAGCAGGTCAGCGATCTTCCGGAGCGCCAATATGTTTGCTTCGAGTCTGTCAATTCGTTTAGAATCCATCGGTCAGAGGTTTTGGATTTCAGCGTTCTGTTTGGCCACGATCCGGCGCGCCTCTCTCACCACAGCCTTCAAAACCGTATGATTCCGGCGCCGTCCGTTCAGGGATTCATTCACCGAGGCATTGCGCAGGTTAAGGCGGCGGCAGATCTCCGACACGTTCACCTGCTGGAGGAGTTCCTTAAATTCTTCTTTCTTGTCTTCAGGAATCATACGTATTATGATTTTTGCGTACTTTCACGTGTAATTATTCAGTAACGCCGGTGTAGCTTTGCCGTGCGATTACAGTACAAATAGACGAAACTTCATTGAAATTTCAATGTAATTTCAGTTGAAAGTTTGTTAAACTTTTGTTGGTTTTATTGAACCAATTTTAATATGAAGGACTTCAGCAAGTACATTATCGAAAAAAGAAATACGTTACTCCTTACACAGGAAGAACTTGCTAATTATTTAAAGGTTGATAAACGAACGATACACAACTGGGAAAATGGTGCGGCACCTCGAGAAAAAACCGCACATGTCATAAAGAACGCGATTGAGGAGCTTGAGCGTAATCCGGGTTTGCTGCGAGAGGAAACCGCTACTGATCCTGAAAAAGCGGCATTAAAAAAACTGGTTGCTGCTCAAGAGGAGCTTCTGGAGAACTTTCGCCAGTTCGTTATCGCTCAACTCATTAGAATGGAGGCGATTGAATCAGTCAACGCGGAAAGAATTGCAGAGTTAAATTTGAAAGTTGATCAGCTGGCAAAATCCGAAAAGGGCATAACGATCCTAGGGAGCAAGTTATCGCAGGAGCTTGACCGATCAAAAGCGGACGTTGAAGATAAAATTCGAGAGATAAAGAAGGGCTTAAAGCTGCTGTAGAGCTGGTTTTCCTTCCTTTTTTCTTGCGGCTCATGTCGTACAGTTTTGGAGGTTAACACAGTGTAATAGGTAGTAGGTTCAACAAACATAATATCGCAGTGCGCATTGGATATGCGTATATAAAGTTAAAAATACCATGAAGTACATTCGATTAACTGTTTACCTTTTTTTGACAATCATTTCGGGTTGTGCTCCAGGGGGCAAGATTGTGAAGCAGAATTATCCCACCCCGTTTGAATTTACGTTAACTGAAACATCCGCCGACAAGAAAGATGAACTATTTGTTCGAGCTTTCGAATGGGTATCAAAATCATATGGCTCTGCAAAGGCTGTCGTAGACATGCATGATAAAGAAGCCGGTAAAATCATCGGTAAAGCGATGATGTCATTTCCTAAAAGTCCTTTCGGAACTATTGCGTACGTTATGTCGATTGATGTTCGGGATGGTAAATATCGCATGGTAATTTCAGATTTTAGGCATTCGGGTAGGGAATTGACTTCAGCATACGGCCCCTCAGTAGGAACAGAGTATGGCGATCTAAATCAACCAATATACATGAGACGATTCCCAGGCGACGCAAAAAAGACTGAAGACAAGGTATTTTATAGTGTTAAAAACTACGCCATGTCAGAAGCGCAATTAATTCTGGCAGCTTTTAACGAGAAGATGAAAACCAAAGACTCTTTTTAAGTTCACAAAAACAGGTATGCTAAACTATGAAAACAGTATTATTTGTACTTCTTTTCTCCCCTATATTCGTTTTTGCACAATCTGAGACCAAAGGCCTTGGAGTGTCTGTAGGCTTTCACACCGAAAAGTGTTTAAACACAGACCTGTTCTTCGAACTCAATAAAAATCGGTTTCATATAGGAGCTACATATCAATTTACCGACAAAGAAGGTAAGGCCGACCGACATGATAACAGGGTGTACCCTCCGGGCTTTGCCGGTATTAAAGATTTTTTTTATAGTATCGACTTGGGATATAGTCGATTTGTGTGGAAAGGGGTTAATGTGCAGATAGTTGCTAGCGGAGGAGAGAAATACGACTACGTAAATCAAGGCTCTAACCATCACGTGTTTAATGAAAAAACTGTTTTTGGTGCTGGTGGCTATGTTGGATATCAGTACAAGGTTGTTGAGGTTTTTGCTGGAGGCCATTCATTGAGAGGCGCGGGCGGCGGGATTAGGTTAAATTTTGGACTGAAGAGGTAGTAAACTTTACACAAACAAGTTTGCGCCCTCAACGGGAGGGTCAACGAAGGAGTAAAAACATAGATCATATAAAGTAAAATCGACGTTCTTTACATCAACAAAACCAGTTAGTTACAACTTTTCGGAGGTCTGGCGAAAAAATCAAGGGTTCGAATCCCTTCTCCTCCGCAAGCTTTAAATGCTCATTGACTTCGGTCTTTGGGCATTTTTTGATTTGGGGCTTTTCCTGCAATCCCCCCATGCCGGTTTTGATTCATCATCCCCCGAACCCGTCCAACATATCCAGCGAAGGCACGAAAAACAAAGTGCCTGTTTGTGCCGTACTGAAATCCAGTATCCGGTCGTAGTTGCCTGGAGGATTACCGATGAACATATTCTTCAGCATCCGCTCAACCGTCGAAAAAGTGCTGGCATAGCAAATGAAATAAGTTCCCATTTCGTTGGTGGCCACATTTCCGAAAGGCATATTATCCCGAACGACCTTGAAATCGTCGCCGATATTGGCCAGCGCGATATGGGAATTGGCGGGTTTTACCTCATCGCTCATTTCAATGTCGTCTTGCTTCGAACGGCCGATCACTTTTTCCTGCTCTTCCACCGAAAGCGATTTCCATGCATCGAGCTGATGCAGGTATTTTTGCACGAAAAGATAACTTCCACCCTTGTAACCGGCATCCTCATCTCCTACTACCGCAAAAAATTCACGGTCCGCACCATGCGGATTCTCCGTTCCGTCCACAAATCCCAGGATAGACCGGCTGTCCCAATACCGGAAGCCCTGCACTTCCACGGCGCATTCTGCGACCTCTTTCATATGCGCGGAAATAGCCGAAGCCATGTCGTAGGCGAGGCTTTTCTCATCCGCCCGGATATGAAAATGCAGGTCGCCTTTCGTTGACACGGCAGTATGTTTACCGCCGCTGATGGCTTCAAAATTCCGCAGTTCGCGGGGCAAAGGCTTTGGCAACGCCAGTTTCAGCCATGCGTCGTACCCGATCCCCAGCACGCAACTTGCTTTTGCATCCGGGAAACGGTCGAGGGCGGAGTTGTTAAGATTGATCACCAGGGCACAAACCCTTTGGAAAACGGCCGTCACTTTTTCCGCCGGAGCGTTTTCCCTGAAGTTCCAAACCAGGAACCAGGTATTATTGTTGGGGTAGTCGGTAACATTTTGCGTGTGTATGGTCATGGCCAATTCCGGATTATGCGAAAATGAATGTACGAAAGTATGGCGATTTAAATTGAACCTCCCGCCGGGAAACAGCAAAATCCAGGCACAAAAAAGGCCTGTCCGTAAACAAGCCCTTTAGGTGGAAAATCCAGATATTGTTTTATGCTGCCGACTGATCGTCAACCTCACCATCGGGCGCATTTTTCTTCACCGAATCTATCCCGCCGTCGCGGCTCGCTTCCGAGGAATATTGCTGGCTGGTGCCGATGATCTGGCCGTTGGCGGCTTTCAGGTTGAAGTAGAATTTTCCGCCGGCGTTCGTTTTCCGCTCGAAACGCTCGTCTTGCCGGGCGTTGTTGCGAACGGAATCGATGCCGTTCTGACAGGCTGCTTTAGTAGAATATCCTTCGCTGGTGAGGATAACTTCGCCGTTACCGGCTTTCAGATTGAACTGAAATTCTCCGTTCGATCTTTTGGTGATGACAAATTTACTCATAGGATGTTGTTTTAGTTGATTCGAAAGTTAATAAAAATAAACTACCATTACTACTGACATAGGGTTGTCTCACCCCATTATTTTATTTGCATCAAAATTAGTCCCCATGGAAAAAATGGACCTTGCAAAAAAGTACAAAACCTATTACAGCGCCGCTTCCAAACCGGAAATCGTGGACATCGGCCCGGCGCACTACCTTTCCCTGACCGGTTCCGGCGACCCTTCCGGCGAAGCGTTCGCCGCCAATATTGCCACGCTCTATCCGGTGGCCTACGCCATTAAATTCCGCTGCAAAGCGCGCGAAAACGATTTTACCGTAGCCAAGCTCGAGGCACAGTGGTGGTTCGACATGGACGCCTATCCCGGCCTTACGATGGCCGATGCGCCGGCCAGGGTGCCGCGGAGCGAATGGTCGTACCGGTTGCTCATCCGGCTTCCCGATTTCGTAACGGAAGAAGATGTTGCCGCCGGTATTGCTGCGGCGGAGAAAAAAGGGGTGGAAAAGGCGAAAGACGTACGATTGTTCCGCATGCATGAAGGAAAATCGCTCCAGATGCTGCATAAAGGGCCGTTTAGCCGTGAAGGAGAGTCGCTGCAAGTGATGCACGAGTACATGGTTGCCCAAAACCTTTCCCACAACGGGTTACATCACGAAATCTACCTTTCCGATTTCCGGAAAACCGCCCAGGAAAAATTGAAAACGATTTTGCGGGAGCCGGTCAGATAATCCGCTCATCCGCTCCTTCCCGCTGCAGGAGCCAATTTCCGAGTTCCGGTACATTTTGCGGCCCTGCGCCGGGTTCGATCAAACGGGCGGTGGCGGTACAGATTTCCGCGGGCGACATGCCCTGCTCTCGCATGAACCGGATGGAAGTGTCTCCGGCGGATTTGGAGAGTTTGTGGCCTGAGGGGCCTTCCAGCAGGGGGTGATGCCAGAAAACGGTCTGCGGGAACGGATTGGGCGGCAACAGCGACGCAAGATAGAGTTGGCCGAGGGTCGAAGGCAGGAGGTCTTCGCCCCTCACCACCAGGTTTACGCCGAATTGAAGATCGTCGGCCACGGAAGCCAGCTGGTACGCGGGCTCTCCGTTTTTCTTGCGTACTACGAAGTCGTACATGGAAGACGGCAGCCGCATGGGTGGGCGCAACTTCCCGATGGACTGCATGGGAATGATCGCATCCGGGTCGGTGATGAGCCGCCAGGCTACGCCTGGCTGATCGAGCGGGATATTTTTATGGCGGCAGGTGCCGGGGTAGTTGCCGTCTACCAGTTGCGCGCGCGAGCAATCGCAGGCGAAGATGTGGCCGCCTGCGCGGAGGGTTTCCAGGAATTCGGCGTAGCGTGCCATCCGCAGGGATTGGGACCAGTTGCGGGTGAAATCTTCCGGATCGTGGGGGCCCTGGTGCCAGGGGATGTGCATGTGGTGGAGGGTGTCGAAAATGTCCTGGAGGTACGCGGGGCGGAGACGGTCGCGGTCGAGATCGTCGATACGGAGGAGGACCTTCGCCTGGAGGCGGTCTGCCAGTGCGATGGTGGCGGCGAACGACAGCAGGTTGCCCACATGCAGGAATCCGCTGGGCGTGGGGGCCAGTCGGGTGAGGCGGGGTGCCTGGGCGATGTGGGAAGTGTCGGAAAGCGGCATAAAAAAAATGATTTGTAAAATTACGGGACTTGTCGCTATATTTGCAACCCGGTTAACGGAATGGATCGGTAGTTCAGTCGGTTAGAATGCCGCCCTGTCACGGCGGAGGTCGCGGGTTCGAGTCCCGTCCGGTCCGCAGAAGGGGACAAATCATGTAAAAAGTGATTGTCCCCTTTTTCGTTTTTAGCCAGAACCCGCTGTAGTTGGGCGATACGGACGAATAGGGGATTGATGTTTTCGGTTCGATAACCCTGTTTTTTGCGGTCGTAGAAAATTCCGGTTGGGAAGATGAGTTTTTGTAGTTTTTCTTTCTGCTCGATTTCGCTGGAAAGCCATGTGGTAGGCAGTCTGGAGCTAAATTCAACGACCGATTTTACCTTCTCTTCCAGGTTCGATATTGTTACCTGACATTTTCCGAGTTCGAGGCTGATTTCATCCCTTTCTTTTGCGTATCGGAAGGCGAGTTTTTGGAAGGTTTCTTTGGTCATTTCGCTCAGGGCGTAATACTTCTCTTCGATGGCATCTATCTTCTTGTCCACTTCTTTCAGACGTTCGGTGTAAGATTTTCTCTTGTTCCCTATTCCCGGCGGTTGATTCGTGGTACGCCTCGATTAGCGCCTGTTCTACATACGGGATGCAGTTTTCATCTACGGAAAGCGCTTCCAACAGTTTTATGAAGTCATCATGCATTAGTTTGGCGCTACGGTTACAACGGCAACCGACCCTGTTGCATTTATAGTACCAAAGGTTTTTCGCCTTTACGACGTACCCAGTGAAGGGGATTCCACATTCTCCGCAGCGGATGAAGTTCTTCAAGGGCAAGGCTGCTTCTTCTTTTTTGTGGGGCACTCCGTAGCCTTGAGCCTTTTCATTGATCCCGTTGATCTTTAAGAACAACTCCTGGGAAATCAGCTTTTCGTGTTTCCCTTCTACCACCTTTCCGTCCAGCAGACTGTGATTGATGATACCGCAGTAGAAAGGGTTTTGCAGGATTTTCGTGAGCTGTTGCTTGTACATCTTTACGCCCATCGCCCGCAGGCGGGTGACAATTTCTTCATTTTTCATTCCTTCGGCTTTCCACACGAACGCTTTGCGGATCTTCCTACCGATATCATTCACACGGATCTTCCGCTCTCCACCCGACCGCACTATCTCGTAGCCCTGAGGCGGCAGCGTTACCCATATGCCGGCCTCAAACTTCTGCCGCATGTTGATAATGGTACGCTGTCGGCGGACTACGTTATCGTGTTTGCTGAAAATTAGGTGGATATCCTGTTGGAAGGATCCGTTGGGATTGGAGGTGTCAATGGGCTGGGTGACTGAAATGACATGAATCCCATATTGCTCCAAAAGATCGTCCTTTAGCTTGATCGCGGCGCCGCCCGTCCGGGAGAACCGATCGAAAGAGTAAACGAACAGGTATTTAATCCGCCCTTTATTGACCGCGATATAGTCCAGCATCCGTTGGAATTCCTTTCGGCCGTCGGTCTTGGCGCTTTCGTAGGTGCCGCCAAAGTATTCCACGATGGGAATTTTAAGATTGGCGGCCTCCCGGTCAATCAGCGCCTTTTGCGTGGATAGGCTCATGTTGTGTTCGTATTGCTCTTTGGAAGAAACCCGTGTGTAGGCGATGCTATTGTTCACCAAGACGGCGGGGGCACTGCTTCTGGAGGGCTTTGCAAACTTTGAGAAGGAGTTTAGAGATGACATGTTCTTTCAGTTTTAAGTAAAACCTATTAGGCGGCGGCTTTGACGGACTCCTTAGGGAGATTTACCACCGTATTCTTTTTGGGTAAAGCCAATAGGATTTTGGTCAAGAGTTTTATACTATCAATTAGTCCCTCCTTCTGATCATCTGTCAAATGACCGAAGGAGGGATTTTGGCGGAGGGATTCAGTCCAGTCGGCGTGCGGGATTTTTGGGTTCATGGCATTTTTCTAGCAATATGCCCCTTCTTAAATAGTCTGTTCCGGGTTTTGCCTGGATTGTCCTGAAACTTCCCGGCTTTTCACGGTAATTCATCTTTTTGATCATAGTCTTCAACTGGAATTATCGAACGTTTTCAATCATTTCCAAACATTTTCAAACATTTTCAAATAGTGCGTAAATGTTTTCAAATCGTGCCCTAACCCGGTTCGGATCAATTTGCCCTTTTCGTTGCGTCTTTTGGGGGAGAAACGGCATAGGTTACCGAATTCCATAAAGTTGATTTGAGGGTAATTGAC
This sequence comes from Chitinophaga sp. NPDC101104, assembly GCF_050277495.1. Lineage (NCBI taxonomy): Bacteria > Pseudomonadati > Bacteroidota > Chitinophagia > Chitinophagales > Chitinophagaceae > Chitinophaga > Chitinophaga sp. NPDC101104. The sequence continues at coordinate 8,781 of NZ_JBNNSF010000004.1, forward strand.
TCATAACTGATTGGGATGCCGGGATATACTAACGGACTGATTGCTTCGAAATGGAGGGTGAGGAAGGCTCCTTTGATTGAAGGGTTGACTTCTTGCAGCAACTTGAACATTTCGGTCATCACTAACTCCAATTCCTCGCGGTTTTTAATGATTAAGTTTGTCATAACCAAGGATTAAGGTATTGATGGCTGTGTTTTCGTCTTTCCGTTCTTTGATGATTTGCTCGGTAAATACCTGCATTTCGTGCATTAAGGAGAACGCGATTTTAAAGATGATATCTTCTTCCGGCTTTCGAATTAGCCTTGAATAGGCGAGGCTACGTGTAAAGGTCTGGTCGCTCCAGCCGAGTTCCTTACAGACCTCTTCTTTGAATCTTCGGGCGAGCTGGCTGTGGGCGTAGAAGAAAAAATAGTGCTTGGAGAGGCAGTAGCCTAGCTGGTCGGTCAACTTGACTTTCATAAATAGTGGAAATGAATGGGTGAGAAAATGGGGTGCCTGGGAACTAACGAACAAAAAAATGGCGTGGGTTAGTTCCTACCGGCCTGAGGGCTACGACACCCCGTACGAGATAAGAACGCCCACACCAGTATGATGCAGGCGATTTACCTTATACTCTCGTACGGTCAGAAGGTCGTAGTTTCAGGCGCGAGTGTAAAAGCAAATTCGCTTGGTTATATTATGGATTGCAAATGTAAAAATTACGATGTATTCATATCATGTGAATTTTTTCCTTATTACTGCAATATATGGGGAATTTTTGAATCTACCTAATTAGTGCCGACCTAATTGAATCTGGTGCAATTCGGTAGGAAAGAGCAGATTTACAGTATGTCAGAGAAGGTAAAGGCAAAATCCAGTCAACCCGAAGATCGTCAAAGAGAAATGGCCCGCCTGGTGGGCGCCCGCATCCGGGAACTCCGGATTGCGAAGGGGTATTCCAGTTATGAAGATTTCGCTTATAAGCATGATATGGGTACTAGCCAGTTTGGGAGGTATGAGCGTGGGGATACGTTTATTCAATTGGATACGCTGGTGAGGGTAATTGATGCTCTTGATACAAACTTCTTTGAATTTTTCAATGCACCAGTTTTTCGTGGGTAGAAATAATTCAATAGTTAGTTTTTGAAACTAACCAAACCAAATAATATTATATTTATTCAACTTATGAATTAATCCCTTCAAAATAATATATTACATTCCCATAAAACCCCATAATACACTCCAACTCAAAATTAGGAACATATAAATTTATATACCTAACCCTTTATTTATGGCCAAATTGCATTCCACATCTAGTGATGAAAAGAAATCTACCTACAAATTCTATATTGTCAATTTAAAGATTAGAAAAATTTCCTCTGAAGTTGAATTAACACCCACTGAGTATTCTCAATTGTTTAGAGAGTTTTATGATGCAGCAATTCAAGGAAAATCAAGTAGACAAAAAGAATGTGTGTTGATTTCCCGCGTTGAGCAGGAAATTAAGGGAAGAGAACCTCTTTTCTGGGGGCAAATTGCTGAAGTTACAAATATTAATAACAAAAGGTGGTTTAATAAAGCTAAGAAATCATTAGATAATTCTTTTAAAATACCAGATCAATATGCAGCAAATGCGAGAATTACAGAATATGTATTTATTCCATTAGTCCATCGTTTTTGCTATCAATTTTCAAGTGCCAATTACATAAATCCATATTCGGTTAGAAAATTTCTTCAAAACGGGTTTGGAACTCTTTTACATGGGAGATATGTAGTTCAGGTAGATGTTGAGACCGATGACTCAACCATCCAGCGAATCTTAGATGCTCAGCAAATTGAGAAAATATGGGTGAAAATCAATTACTCAAATAATGATTTTAGCAAAGAATTGCAGGAGTTTATCGAGGATGATTTAAAATCATCTAATGTTGGCGAAATGGAAATTAAGGCTTCAAGAAAGGAGCAAAATTCAATTGAAGTAAATAAAAGTAAAATACTTAAAGGTGCCTTACTTACAGCGAAATCCAATGGTGAGGCGGAAGCTACAATTGTATCCAATGGCAAAAAGGAAAAAATTAAAACCAAGTTTTCGCCGAACCGATTAAATTTTATTACGACATTCGAAAATAGAATTGTTAACCTCTATAAAACTGTAATAAATGAGTTCCGCGAATCGAAATTATAAAAGTGGAGAAGAGTTATTACAAAGTTTAATTATGAATATCCGCGGTATTGTTAAAATATCGCAGCTTTACACTAATCCGCTAAAACCAACCCTTTTTAAAGCCGCATTCTGGCTTTGGATCATATTATTGTCAATATTAATTTTATGTAGAATTCCCCCTTTTTTACTAATAATCGAAATAAAAGATTTACTAATTTCTTTACTCCCTGGCATCCTTGGATTTACAATTGGGGGATACTCTATTTTGATTGGTTTTACGCAGCCAGAGTTGATCAAAAAAATATCTGGACCTAGAAAGGATTCGATATTTAGCTTATATCAACTTGCAAGCGCGTCCTTTGCCAGCAATATCTTAATACAGGCATTTGTCCTCATAATGGCTTATCTAATTCACATTATTACATGGATCGATCTGCATAAAAAAGTGATATTTAAAAGTACAGATTACCTAATTCTGCTAGTAAATTGGGCTATTTTATCAATATTGCTATTGGGGTTTATCACTTCTATAATTGTTATCATTCAACTAATAGTGAATGTTTTTAATTTTTCCCAATTATATCATTATAACATTAACAAAACGCATTTAGACAGCCTCAAGGATGTGAAATCCAATGAAATAGATTCGAATATATAGAATCCAAACAACAGCTTCTACTTGATCAAATTTACTTTACTCAACCCAATGCTGTATTCCGCTCAAAAATGACTTATACCAAAAAAAATCTTGTTTATGCCCGACTTTTACATGCCTAGTGACGCAACATTGGGGATCTTGCAAGGATTGCTACAGGGATTCTGGATAGAGAAAGATAAAGATGGGATTGTTGTAATATTAATAAAACTTGAGGCCTCTCTATTAAACAGTATTATTACCGGATGTATACTTGAAGTAGTACTACGAAATCCTCATGCAAAATCTAGAAGCTGTACTTTATATGTCCATGACATTCCCAATAACCCATTTTATGTTTCTTGGCAGGAATTTAGTAATCCAGACCCTAATTTGCACGATTTTGATCAAATAGCAATTGAATTAGCAAGGTCTTCAGAAGTCAGGGTAGTTTTATTCAATGAACTTACCCATCCCATTTTTTCCGTCCTTCTAAAAACAGCATTGCCCAGTTACACTTTAGAGTCCTGGTTATTTAAGGTGTATAACGATGAACTCTATAGAGGCATCAAGAATGATCCCGACGGTAACTATCATCCGGAAACCCCGATTATAGGATTCCCAATTAAAATATTAAATCAAGATCATTCATCTGTTGAAAAATTAATATTAATATCTCCAGAATATGAAGAGGAGTGGCGCGAAAAATGGGAGCAAAACAAGGGTGTATTTCATCTTAAGGATTTTGAAGGAGATGGAAAGCATGGATATTATCAAGAATTTTCCATTATGAATTATTTGGCTCGATTTTTTGCACCAGAGAAGGAATTCTTTGTCGGTCCAGTCAAATCAGATGGTAATGAGTTCACTGATTTTGTTATCTGCGGTTCGGAAGCTGCATTATTAATAGAATCAAAATATATTATCAGTAATAAACAAACAAAACGTAATTCAGCTCTATCAAAAGCTATTGAACAGCTAAATAAAGCAGAAGAATCTATTTTAAATGGGAGCTTAAACTTAGTAGATCTCGAATTGACTAAGAAATTGATAGGTGCGAAGTTTATAACGAAAATTTGCTTGGTGAACGATAAAACCATACTTTCAGATACAACTGATCGCAATCTCCTAACCAAGTATTCTAAAAAGCAACTACCGTTGTTTATTTCAACAACTTCATTTTTTCAAATAGTAGGAACAATTAAATTACAACAGAATAGCCGTCTAGTACCGAGCTTATTGTTTAGTATGTATTTGAATTATAAAAAGTATTTAATTTCTGATTCGAAAATTTGCTATATACGGGAATTTGAAATTATAAACAGTAATAATAGGAGTGATATTGAAAGTCCCAATGACGAAATCTAGTATTTAAATATTTAGCTAGGTTCAGTGTTTTCGTCTGTTGTAATTAATACAGCCTCTTTGATCAGTTCGTTCATTCTATTTATGTAATCTTTAGTATTTTTCTTGTGCGTTTTATAGAAGACCATTTCATTCTCAAAGTAATCTCGGACCTTGTCAAAAATGTTATCTAGAGTAAATAAAATCTTAAACTGTTCTAAGTTATAAAATTTGTCTTCAAAGGTGTAATGTTTAGTTAGGCTAACGATTAAATCTTCAATTGGATAAACTTGCTCAGTAATCATTTCTCCCATTTCCAGTTCTCTGTCAACTTCAAAAATGTAATCTCGTTTAAGTTCTTTAATGACTTTTATATATTTCCTTCCCGTTTCATTTCGAACATTTACAATTTTACTTATAGTATCGAGAAGTTGATGGCTTTTCCTATATAAGGAAAAGTCGTTATCAAAAAGAGATAAAATTTCTCTCGTTATTGTCGAAGAGTTAATGGAAAAATTTAATAGTGAGATATGTGTAATAAATTGGTTGGGTGTAAACCAATGCCATAATCTACTCCCTGGGTAATATTCATAATACCTTTTCCTCGCAGCAAACATTATCTGATCCCAGGAAACAAAAATTGGCTCATTTACAGATACCTCTTCATCAAATAATATCGAAAGCATGTTAGCATCGTTGTTGATAGTCGGATCAGGACGTTCTTTTTCCTTTTCAAGTAAGCAATCCCTAATTACCTGCTTAGATGCTTCAAATTCATCCGCTTGCCCATGAAGAGCGTAGGAGTACGTTTCGATACCTATGCTTTTTAATCTTTCTTGCAAGAGTCCATCTGCAATATTGAAAAACCGCTTGTGGAAGGCGTCGCTTTCTTTTAACTCAAAACCATCATATATGAACTCGCTTAATGAATCAATATTATCTGGTAACAAATCCTCCGATTTGAGATAAAGATAGTAGTTAAAAAAAACGTTGTTTGATCCACCTAGCCCATCTAAAAGGCCACTTTCTTCATATGGAATGAGCAATAGAGCTTCTTTTAAATGATATGCTACTTCATTTACATAATTGTGATAAAACTGAAGTGAAATGCCGTTTTGCTTAATTTTAATAGTCAGCAAGTCTTTTACCGATTGATAAAAAGGATTTGGATAATCTGATTGTTCAAAATAGTAGCAAAGTGCATATAGCGCAATTTGAGTATCAACGAAAACAATTCTTTCAGCCTGATTTACATAGTTTCTAATTATGTCTGGGTTAGTGAAACTAGAAAATAGCTTGCCAGCACTAAGCCTTTGTAATATATCATTTTCCCGACAAGTCTCTAGTAATCTCTTGCAAAGCAATTTTGCCTTTTCTGAACTCCCAGAAGCAATTCTTTTTATGTAATTGAAGAATTTTTTAAAGCTTGTTAGTGTTTCTCCTTCCTCTAGATTATATGCTTTATCTAGTATTTCTTGTTTGTCCACATTGAAGTTACTTTCAAACAAGATTCGGATTTGGTCAATCACTTGAGCCGAAAAGTCTGTCTGAACACCGAATTTTTCAAGTAACATCTTGATGTCTGCGTCCAACTTTTGCTCTTGCAACAGAAACTGAGCTTTTAATGCATCAATTCGGCTTACTTCGTCCTTTGCCAAGATAAACTCCCCGTTCTTTGTTGAACTTGCGATTAGTACGCCGCTGTCTATTAAAGATTCGAAGATCCTCCCAAAAAAACGACTATCACTATTCCCAAAATGTTCGCAGCATAGTGAAATTATTGAAGCTCTGTCAACTATGTCTTGCTGGTATATTTTATGAATGATAAAAAACTTAATGATCTGATTTTTTATTTCTGCCGTACGACTACCAAATGAAATAAAGTCATACAACATCCTGTCATTTTCAGAAACGTTATCATCTTTTATTGGATCTAATCCGTATTGAACCCTAATTACATCTGAGATTTCTGGAAATCTTTTAGCAGCCGCAGCGATTTTTTTGGGATCAATTATCTGCAATCTTATTTTATGTTTTGAAAATGCAGCTAATTCAAGTTCGTTTACTTTTTCTTCAGAAATTGGATGTGAATAGAAGAAATACAATGTGTTTTGATAGTCAAAACTTTCGACGTTGGCTACTGCATTTTTTACTTCTTTTTCTATTTTTCCCTCAATCCCTCTTTCTTGAATTGTAACTTGGATTTGAATCTTTAGCTTGGTATTATCTTGAAATATTCTGATATCATTACCGCCATCATTAGTTCCATCTGTAAGAACCAAGTCCTCAATATTCCACACGTTTTTAATATAGGTTTCAACAACCTTATCAAATTGAATTTCGTCGAAATCCTTAATCCACTTTATGTAATTTCGGGTTAAGTCGTTCATTATAAATTATAAATTTACTATATATGAATATTTGCCGGATATGCTAAAGTTATACATTTTTGATGCGATAATGACTCAGGAGGTAAACGTATTTTTTACGTGAAAGTTTAATTTATCCGGCCCAAATAGAAATGTTTGATTGAAAATTTATGATAAAAAATAATTAATTGATATGGTTGAATTCGACCTCTGCTTTTGGGAAGAGTGTCTTATATAAGGTCCATTTGTATTTATTATAATATAAATCAACAATATAATCTGGGTAATTTTAGATCAAAAGTTCGATAATTGTCCCTCCCAGTCCGCAAATCATCTCAGAGACCCGCGCTTGGCGCGGGTTTTCTGTTTTAAGTCGAGTATTTAGTCGAGTTCCCTTCTGTTTTCAATGACCTTTACAATACAGCGGGTTGATGTTTTCGGTTCGATAACCGATCAAAAGGTTACGTTGAAAAGTTCGATAATCGTTCCTACAAACCCGCACGATTTAGAAGAGACCCGCGCAAGGTGCGTTACTTTATTATCAATCTACGCATTGGCTAGGCCATCCCCTGATATTCTCACCGACAATCAATAAACCATCGATAATCAGCAAAATAATTGTGGTTAACCCCTGGGTATAAAAATATCTTTGGAATGTAACGTAGTCAGTCTCGGCAATTGGAAGCAGTGAATGAACCCTGAGTAAATCGAAAACCCGAATTACCGTAACCCTCGAAAAAACGAATACCGCATGTTGCCCGGCATAACACCCAATCAAATTTATCGTCAGCAGGGAAGCTTCCCGACAGGCCATTTTGATGGGTTATTCCCCCATACCGCCATAAATTCCCGATATGCATGCCTATAAGGTCATTTATCATTTGAAAAAGATAAGCCAGAGCATCGGGCGGACGTCCACCGGAACGCCGAAAGAGCTCGCGCAAAAACTGAATATCTGTGAAAGGCAGGTTCACCGGTATATCCAACTGCTCAAGCGGCTGGGAGCTCCAATCGATTATTGCCGCAAGCGTAAAAGTTACTATTACAAAGTAAAAGGGCATTTCAGTGCTGAATTCACTCCATTCGAAGAAGAGAACATCCATTGATTGATGCAGGCGAAATTTGCCAGTTGGCTTTTCCTTTTGCTCCTGCCGATGGCAGGATTGATCCCGGCTGCATCGGCGCAACATGCCGATGCGCCACAGGCTGGACAACTAAGGGGCAGGGTGAAGGATTCAGTATATAACTATATGCTTACAAGCGCTACGGTAGCCATTTATCATGCTCCCGATTCGATGCTGCTTAGATATACGATGCCCGATAACCTGGGCGAATTCAAATTAGCCGCACTCCCGGCAGGCAAGCCGCTTAAGCTTGTTGTCACGCACATAGGGTACGTGCCTTTCGTAAAGCAATTGACCCTGGACGCAGGCGCCAAAGAGCTCGACCTGGGAACTTTGTACATGCACCAGGGCAAAGGCGCCCTGCGGGAAATCGTCGTAACCGCCGCGTCGCCGGTCAGAATGAACGGAGATACCCTGGAGTTTAACGCGGACGCCTTCCGCCTCGACAGTAACGCCACCGCCGAAGACCTGATCCGGAAGCTCCCCGGTTTTACCGTTTGGGGCGATGGCGATATCACTTACAACGGGAAGAAGATCCAGCAGGTTTTGGTGGAGGGAAAGGCATTTATGGGTAGCACAGACCCTGCAATCGCCACGCATAATATTCCGAAAACGGCACTGGACAAAATTCAGGTGTATCAACAGCGCGATGAGAAAAACCCGATGGACTCCACCATGTTCGCCAACATCAAGCTCAAGGAAAACAGCCAATCCGGCCAATTTGGCAAAGCGGGCGGCGGCCTGGGAACAGACAACCGGTATGCTGCAGACGGCATGCTAAGTGGCTTTAACCGCCACATACAGGTAAGTGCGGTGGGCGCATTGAATAATATCAACAAAATAGCCGCCAATACGGATGTGCTGATCAGGAACAGCGGTTACCAGGGAGAAGGGCCTGGAGAAAGCTATCAGAGCGATTTTAATATGAAAGGCCTGAACAGGCCCATGGCCGCGGGAATGAAGTTTATTTACGACTTTTTCCCAGGCACCGCCAACCTTCTGGACAGCCGGTTGAGCACGAACTATTTCGTGAACAATGTCCAGACCCGGAATGCTGATGAAAGCTTGACCAGAACGTTTCTTGACAAGGCCACCGAATTATCTGCACGATCCCGCGGGACGGCGAACAACCGGCAAACAACACAGAAATTAAACGCCAACTATGACCGCAGCACGAACAAGTATAAGTGGGAGGTCAACGCCGAGGCGGCGCTTGTCGATAACGAAACGATAACGGAAAGTCAGACAGCGCAGGAGCAGTCCGGGACAGGGATGCTGAGCAGCAGTGTTTCCCGCCGTGATAACACCGCCCACAAAAAGCGGGCGGCCACAGGCATCAGTTATACCAACTACGAGGAAAACAATATTTCCGGCCAGCGAAACCGAAAACGCGCGCCGAGGGGCTTTACGGCCGGCTACCAGTTTACGTACGACGAGCAGGAAGGGCAAGCCCATGCCCTCTCGGAGTTTCAATCTATAGCAGCGCCAGCGGAAAACCGGATTTTCGACCGACGCTACGACCGTCAGAACAGTCGCAGCTTCTCACATACGCTGAACGCCAGCTACGGCGGCCTCCGCAGGCTGATCTTCAATCACGCACAGTTGGGCGGGATCAATTTCGGGATATCGGTATCATTGTCATTAAACAGCGTGGAGAACGACGACCGCGTGCTGGACAAGGAAGCCGCTACCGGTAGATACCAGGTAAACCCTTTCCTGACGAACTACCGCCAGGTGCAGACCTCCGATTTCAAGCCGGCGTTGCAGTTCTCCAAAATGATCACACGGGAATTGACCAACCGCTACAGTAAATGGATCGACATTTCCGCCAACCTTCAGCAACAATTTTATGGATTTGAAAGCGAGGCCTGGCAACAATCGCAGGATTTGTCGTACCGGTACGCGCGCTTCCTGCCAGCGGCGTCGGTTGTCTTCAATAATCATCAGTTCGGTAGCTACGAGTCGAAATACAGCCTGAACTTTGCTACGCTCGCCGGATATCCTGCCATCAACGAACTGGCGCCATTGGCAGACAGCGCCGATTTATGGTTCATCCCGAAGGGCAATCCACGTTTGCAGCCGCAGTTCAAGAAGACGCTTTCGGCCGGCTATCATTTTGCGACGAGGAAAGGGCGGGATCCCTTGCTGATCGACGCCACTGTCAGCCTGACCCAAATTACAAGGGCAATCGGCGACAGCACTTTTTACGACAGTGCCGGCATACGTTCCATATACACGGTGAACCTGAACGGTTACCGGTCTGCAGGGGGCAACATTAGCTTGAAGAAATCGATCGAGTTGCGCGGGCAAACCGTGGAACTGGGCGCCCGTTACGTGGTTACCACCGGCCGATATCCGCAATACCAGCAACATGTGCTCAATCTAAGCCACAGTACCAGTCACCAGATGACGGCGCAAGTCAGTTACCGGCAGGGCAGCCGGCTGTCGCTCAAAGCGGAACAGGGATGGGCGCTGTACAACAGCGAGCAACAAGGCTTCAATCACAGCCGTTTCCGCAGCATCAACAGTTATTCGTTGCTCGATGGGGTGCTTCAGATACCGGCGAACCTGTATTGGAATACGCATCTTTCCTTTAACTCGAGCACCGTCCGCGGAATGGACGCCGTCACGTTCGTACGCTGGAACGCCAGCCTTACCTATCGCTTCCTCAAGGGCAAGCGCGGGGAGATAAAATACGCTGCGCTCGACCTGCTGCGGCAGAACAAGGGGATCGTGAACACGGTAACGGGCAATACCCAGACATTCGTTACCAGCAACGTGCTGCAGCAATATTTTATGATAACCCTGTCGTACTATCCAAGGAAATTTGGAAGGCACGGCGATTGACACCGTTTTTATGAATGCGAAAAGTCGCGTCACTACATTCCTCGTGGTGGGCAGCATTGGGCTCGCCTTCCTGTTTTTTGTTTTTTACTATCGATTTTCCTTCAATTACGAATTGGGGATGAACGAGCAGTACAAGCTGATATTTGTTCTGCCAGTTGTCGCTGCGGTATTGGGCCTTGCGATGCCCGGCGGAGGCAGCAACCGGCTTTATGCGATTGTGCCGGGCATGCTCATAGCACTGGGCCTGTTGCTCCTGTCTGGCGGCAAATATTCATTTTCGAACGAGCATGGCTGGGCTATTGCCGCATGCGGCCTGTTGGCCATGGGCATGTTCTGGTCTGCCGGGCAGGAAATCATTGTTGCCATATTCGTGATGGTATTCATCGTGCAACTAAGTTTAGGCTGTATGCAGCTGTACGATGCGGTACTTACGGGGCAAAGCGCTTCGCGGCTGCTCCAGGGCTCCTTGCAGAATTCGGGCGTTTTCGGCTGCTACCTGGTGATTCAGCTGCCCCTGGCGATATGGCTGGTACGCAGATATGTGGACGGAAAGTTGGGGAAGACGGTTGCACTTATAATATCGTCCGTTGCCATTGGCCTGATGTGCGTCACCGGAAGCCGTACGGCCTGCATAGCGCTGGCGGCTACAATGGCGGCGGGATTGTGTGGCTATTACAGGGAGAATCTGGCCCGGGTATTGAAAACCTGGCCTTCGTTGGCAACTTGGGGCCTCATCCTGGCCGGCACGGCTGCAGTAGCGGGCGGGGCATATGCCCTGTTCGGGATTAAAAGAATGAGCGCAACGGGAAGGCTGCTGAAACTGCAGGTGGCTGGAGCGCATTGGGCGGACCATTGGTGGTGGGGGACCGGGCCGGGGCGTTTCAGCTGGTATTATCCATGCTGGCAGGCCGCCTATTTCCGGGAAAACCCTGAGCCGCCGGCTGCATTCGTGATGAGTGCAGGGGAAAGCTACATATTGTTTAATGAATTCCTGCAGATCTTCGAAGAGACGGGCCTCGTGGGGCTTTTCATTTTTGTAGCGATGATGATCGCGGTATTTACGGCGAAATCGGTTAAGCACAACGCGCTGCTGAATGCCGTGAAACTAACGGTGGTGGCGGTGTTGGCTAGCGGGCTTACTTCCTATCCCTTCCATGTAAACGCGATTACCCTCATATTTATGATCTGTTGCGTGCTGTCCGTTGCCCTGCGGGAGAACAGGCTGCTTCCGCGCCTGCATTTGGTCGTACCGGTTAAATTCCTGCGATTGTATGTTGCGGTGGCCGTGATGGTCCTGGTGGCCGCCTTTTGCCGTGGCGCCCGGGAGCTAAGCGCGGTATGCCGGTGGGGTCAGGTGGCTGGTGTGGAGTTGCCGGATACGGAAACCGGCAGCGAATATGCTGCTTTGTACCCTGTGTTACGGAACAACGGGAAATTCCTCACAGACTATGGCCAATGGCTCTCGCGCGACAGTGCCCGCTGCAAAGATGCCGTCATCGTCCTCGAGCGCGCGAAAGCGTATTTCACCAGCCGCAAAACAATGGAGGCAACAGCGGCTGCATATGCGCAGCTTGGCCAATTTGACACGGCTCTACGGCATCGGATTTGGATATGCCAGTTCCTGCCCAACAGGTTTATGCCCCGTTACGAGCTGCTAAAGACGTACGAAGCCATGAGAGACACGCTGAACGCGCGAAAGGTGGCGCAGGATATTCTCCGGATGCCAGTGAAGGTACAATCCGCCGAAGTGTACGATGTGCTGGAAGCGGCCAGGAGAACGCTCGGCCAACAGAAGTAAAAAATGATTTTTATAGGTAAGTGCACTGACCATTTCAGGCATTGGGCGGCGCTAAATTTATTCCGATAAAATATTTTTTGCACCCAAAAGAAAATTCATTGTAATGAAGAAATTCCTGAGATGGGCAATTGCCCCTATTATGGCGACTATCATGGTTGCGAGCATGTCTTCTTTCGTTGAAGACGATGAAGGCGGCGCCGACGCCTGCAACCAGTGCCGCGTTACCGACAGGAACAAGAAAGTCGTGTTTTCCTGTAAATCGATGGCGAACGAAAACTGCTCGTTTTCCGAAAAAGTGGATACAGAACAATGGGGCGAAGTAACGGTGACCGTTAGCTGCGCCAATGCTAAAAAATGTTAAACCCGATAGCTATGAAAAAGTATTTGAAATGGATGATCGCGCCTGTATCTGCGGCCGTTATGCTGGTGAGCCTCTCCTCGTTCGTGGAAGATGATGAAGGCGATGGCGGCGGTTCCGATTGTAACATGTGCGTCGTTAAGGGAACGAAATTTGGGATGTCCGTTACCATCTTTTCCTGCAAGCCGATGGCAAACGAAAGATGTTCGCGGACGGAAGGCGGGTTCACCGTTTCCTGCGAGAACGCGAAAGTTTGTGTGAACAGAACGGAATAGCACCGGCCGGACGAAGGCACTGTGCTGCCTGGGGGCCACAAACGGCCGCCGGGCGGCACTGCGCCTGTTTTTGAATGCAACGGATTTTTTGAATAACTATTTATGCAATTACTGACAAAAAGTATCCTGGTCGCACTTTTGGCTGCTGGCGGTTTATCCGCTTGCCGGCCGGGAGGGAAAGACAAAACGATCTATTTCACCCGGAAGGATTTTCCGGAAACGAAAAGCCTTTCTGGGGAGGAAGTGCCGCTCGGCCTCCCGGGCGGAAGGCCATTACAGTACAACATCGTCCGTGATTCCCTGGCGATGGTCACCTATTGGGAATCCGATACCTATTTTGTGGATGTGGTCAACTTCCGCAACGGAAGGCTCGTCCGGCAGATCGCCCGGCGGGGGGAAGACAGCGCCGCATTCGTGAGCTGCGCGATCCGGTACCCCAATCCCGCCGACAACTACTTTACCATCCACGATATTACCAAACAACGCGTTTCGAAGTTTAATATCGATTCCATGCTGGCCGGCAGCGATTACCAGGGCATCCATTATAACCTGCCCTCTTTCGTCAAAGCCCCGGCGCTGTACGGCAACGATACATTGGTGTTGTTCAACTCGTATTTCCTGAAGCCGGGGAAAAGCCCCATGAACCCCGGCAGCAAAACTCCCGTTTTGTTCCTGCCGGTGGCAAATGCCAGCGAGGAAGGATGCATGCGGATCGACAGCCTGATGAAACCGACTTTCTTTACATCGAACGTTTCCGGCGGGGAAATACTGATCAACCCGGACCGGGATCTGATGTGGGTCGTGGATAACTACCGCGACCAAATCGTGATTTACCGCCATAAGGACAAGGTCGTCAAGCGCCTGACAGGGCCGGACAACATACGGCCCGAATACGAGCAGCACAGCGATTCCTCCGTTTACTTCAAGGACGCGGAATATTATCGTGCCTATTACCCCGGCGCATGTACAGACCGGCATGTGTATCTGCTGTACCTCGGCGTACAGGGCATCAACCTCAACGCCACGCGGGTAGAGCGGCCTGTGGCTATCCTGCAGTTCGACTGGGACGGTAACCTGGTCCGGCAGTACAACGTGAAAGAGTATTTATACAACATCTCCATTTCGCCCGATGAGAAGTTTCTCTACGGCACCACCGTCAGCAAATTCGGCGCTCCCGCAAAACTGATGCGGTACGCCTTGCCATAAACATCGAACCATGAATCTGAAATTAATGGCCTGTTGCGTTTTGCTCGGCGTTTTCACGGCCTGCGGCCACAGCCGGCCGGAAAATAAGGAGCCGACGGGTACGGAAATCCCGCCCCCCGTATCCGGAACGCTGAAGCTGCCGCCGGGAGAGCTCCGGAAATTGAAGTACAATGTCTTTTACTCCTTTAACGGCGAATGCTCGTCTTGCGTAGTGCCGCTCCTCGATTTCCTGAACAAATGCAGGGAAGGAAGGGGAGCTGTTGAAGACAGTACGGCGTACCATTTTTTTGTATTGGGAAGAGATACGGTATTGGTAAAATACTATCTGAACAAATACAAGTTGCAACTGGCCGCCAATCAATACCTGATTACGGATAAGGACAGGGCGATCGAAAAACTGAACCCGGGCATCCTGGTGACCGATGCCACCAATGTGATCCTGACCGATGCGGGTAACAACATCCTGGCAGCGGAAAACCCGTTTTCATCACAACAGTCGATGCGCGTATACGACAGCATCGGCATATTACATGTAAAATGAGGCGCATCAACCATCTCCGGCGGATCCTTATGGCCGCCGCTGCCGCCATGTCCATCTTCATGAACGCAAATGCCCAATCGGGCAAGCCCCCTGTGTTGCGGATCGACCCTTCCCAGGCGTACGGCGGCAATATCTCCGATTTTTTCAGCGACGTCACATACATCCCGCTGGAAACCACGAAGGAAAGCCTGTTTGGCGACATCGGTAAGCTTATCGTCACAGACAGCAGCTTCGTAATTGCCGACATGGACACCCGCTCCACGCTTTTCTTCCGCCCGAACGGCCGGTTTGCCGGGAAGGTGAAATGGCCGGCCAATACGATGCCCGAAATAAAGTACGACCGCTCCGGCCAGGTCATCCAGGTCTATTACATCCATCAATACGATGAGGCTAGGAAAAGCCTGGCCTATTACTCCCTGTCGGGACAGGCGATCCCGGCTCCGCGGCTCCGGAATTATGTCTACCCGCAAGGGCATTTGCCGCTCGGGCAGGGGTATTCGCTGCGTTTGAACAACTGCCAGTTCGGGAAGGGCGCCCAGCCGAAAGACAGCATTTTCTACCTGGCGGAAATATATAAGGGAGACGCATTGTACAAGCGGTTGCTTCCCTATAACCAACGCGCGAAAATGGCGTTCTGCTACCTGTTCGGCAAAGTGGTGAACGCCGGGGGGGATTTTTCGGGGTTTATCGTGCAAGACGGGGTTACCTACATGGCTACGGCGGTTGAGAACCTGATGTACCGCATTTCGAAAGATACCGCGGTGCCTGTTTACCAGGTGGTATTCCCCATGAATACCGCATATCCGCAAAGCGTGCTGCAAATGAAGGATACGCGGTTGCTCGACAGCGTGAAGGCCGCCGCCAGGCCCGTGGGCACGATCATCAGCATCAGCAAGATCTTTTACAACAAACGGAAACTGTTTTTCAAGGGAGAATCGCCGTATTACCTCTCTTACCTGAGTACAGGGGCGAACAGCATCTATAATTTCGTGTATGATACGCTGAGCCGTCAACTGGTGTCATTGGAGCGGCTGGCGCCCGATGCAGGATGCAGTTTTCTGCCTGCATTCGACCCGAGGGACGGCCTGATGATTAACGGCGTCTACCATCACGGCGGGCGGATCTATTCCTATGTGTCATCGCTGGATATGTTCAATGCAAAGGAAAAGACAAAAAACAAGCATCCGCAGTATCCGCCGGTATTGAAGGAATACTTTAAGAAGCAGACCAGGAAAAGCAATCCGGTTTTGGTAAGCATGAAACTCAAGGAATAGCACATGAAATCCTCCCTGAAAGGAATTACTGTTTTGGCGGCCATGTTGCTGATACTGTATGGATGCCTGCAGCCAGCGGCCCGGAAGCATGCGGAAAGCATTGCCGAGGCGATGGAAAGCGATAGCGTACTAATGGACGCCCTTGTGTACGCTGCTTACCATGAGGTGCTGATCCCCCTGTACTACGACGCCTGTAAAACGGATGAACGCACGGATAACCTGTATAACCCCTTTGGGCGCGCCGCTATCGATACCGTTTATGCGCGGGATTGGGAACAGGCCGGGAAGATCCGGGTTTGCAGGCAATTGCAGCAGGTAATTGGGCAGCATATCAGCATCGGCGGCCCCTTCCGCCTCCGGTTGCTGGCGGAGCTGGAGTTCCTGAAGGCAATGTTGTATTACGCCATGGTGCAGCGGTACGGTGGCTTCGTGACGGCCGCTGCCAATGGTGAGGGGCCACTTTTCCACCCCGCCGGGAACCGGGCCTCACTGTCCGCAACTTACCGGTTTACGATAGACGCCTTCCGGCGGAGCATGGTACATCTTCCGGAGGAACGGAATGCCGTCCGGGCAAACAAAACCGCCGCAAAGGCTATGATACTTCGTGCGGCCTTACAGGCCGCCGCCTGTTTACCCGACGAAAAAAACGCGTACCTGGCACTTGCCTTGCAAACCGGGAAGGAAATACTCTCGGAAGGCGCTTACAGCCTTGATCAGGACTATGCCGGGCTGTTTAACAGTTTCGACGGTAGCCGCAATAGCCGCGAGACGATTTTCGGCATTTGCAGGCTACGCGCCTATACCAGCTTCCAGCAAACGCTGATGCAAGACCTGGTCGTCAACCAGGCCAACTCGAAAATGCGGGAAGGGTACGGCCCGTTGTTGCAGGACCGGTTCGATGGATGGTCGAAACGATACCCCACGCAGGACCTTACGGACGCTTATCTGGCCGTGGATACCGATGGCGTGGCGAAGCGGTGGAATGAAACCAGCCGGTACAAAGCATTCCGGCCCGGGCTCGACGATGCCATGGCGGTTTTATACGCGAACCGGGACCGTCGTTTTTATGCGAGCATCGTGCATGATTCATCGCGCTACTTCAACAGCACCGTATTTACGAGGGATAGCGGCAATCTCAATACACGGGCACGTGTAGACGGGAACGACATCACGCCGACGGGTTATTACGTCCGGAAACTGCTGTACGAGACCAAAAAAGTATGGTACACGGATGGTACCGACCATTTTCTGCCGTTGATACGGCTGGGAGAAGTGTACCTGAATCTTGCGGAGGCCAGCTGCCAGGCTGGCGACAGCCGGCAGGCCATCGGCTATATGAATAAAACCCGCACGCTTCACGGCGGGTTGCCGGCGCTAAGCATGGACACGCCTTTGCCAGTGGTTTGGGACATTTATCAGGACGAAAGGCGGGTGGAATTGTTTTTCGAGAATGACCGTTATTGGTCTTTGATCCGTTGGGCATTATGGAAAGGAGGGCCGGCGGTGAAGGAACTGGATAAAAGCGTGGACGCAATAAAAATCTCAGCGGATGGAAGAAGTTTTAAGATACTCAGGGGGCCCGGGGAAGTTTACAAAACGGGGTGGCTGCCGGGAAGCCGTTTTTTGTTGCCGGTACCGCCTTTGGCGGGGGAGCCTCGTTAAATGGGCGATCGCGGTTGCGGCAGTTGCATTTTGGACGGCCTGCAGTGTCCGTCCGGGGCTTGATATCGACTTGCTGGTCGGGGAATATTCCGTACGGCCGGAAGATTCCCTGAAAAAGGAAGCCGCGCTGTTTTTTAAGGAGCATCTGGCAAGCCAGTACAGTGAAGTGAACGACTTCCGCGACGAAATTTCCGGGGAGCCGGTAGTCCTGGATTGGGACCGTATGGAAGGCGAAGTTTCCATTGCAGAATTGATTGCGGGCAGGCATCTTGCGCTCACCAGAAAGCAGGTGCCCGACGCCGGTATCGTGACGAACGAGATACTCAAATCGCACATCGAAAGCTACGACTTGTATATGCGGAAATGGGCATGGAACCGGAAGGCCGACCGGCGTACGCTTCATAATTACCTGCTGGCATATAAAGTATTCCGTGAGGAGCCCGGTGCATGGCGGGAATATTTCATCGAAGCACATAACGATTATCTGAAAAAGGTATTGGCGTCCCGGCGATTCGGGCTGGGCTGGTTTGGAGAAAACCCTACGCAACATGCGATCGTGCTGATGGATATGGCTAACAACTGGTTCACGTATGAGGATGCAGGGATGGGAGGCAACGGGTCCCTGTCTTTCCCGTTGATGAAATGCGTCCGGAAAGGCAATTGCTATTTCGGGGCGTATACGGGGGTGTATATATTGCGCAGTTTTGGGATTCCCGCAGCATTGGATATCGTACCCTGCTGGGGGAGCAGAAACGGTGGCCACGCGGAGGTTGCGGCATTAGACAGTAATGGTAAAATGGGCGCGATCCCCCGGCATCAACTGGTGCACGCCGCCAAGGTGTTCCGGCTGGGCTTCCTGCCAGTGAACATTTGGCGGGATTCGATCCGGCCGCTTATTGAAAAGGATTCTTTTATGTTGCCCGCTATCGCACATGATTACTGGGAAGATGCGACGGCGGACCATACGGGCGCTGGTGATATCGAAACCGTCATGCCCGGGCCCATGCACCGTAAGTTGGCCTACATCTGCGCTTTTAATTACGGTGAATGGCAGCCGGTGTATTGGGGAAAGGTGAATGCCGGGGGAGCGGTTGCTTTCCGGCAAATGGGGAAGGATGTGCTGTATTGCACTGCATGGCCCGAAGGGAAAGGGCTTCGGCTGGCCGGCCGGCCGTTTGTCTGGGATTCTTCCGGTCGGCAACAGGTATTCTCGCCGGACACGCGCCGCCTCGTGAAGATGAAGCTCACGAAACTCAATACGGGTGCCAGGGCGTGGGTGGAAAAGGGAAGGGCCTACACCCTTTATTACCTGGGAGCGGAAGGAGAATGGCTGGCTCTAACTGACGTCCGCTGTGAGCGGGATGCCGTGCTGCCGGAAGTGGAAGCCCCGGCAGGTGGTATCTACCGCCTGGTCGACAAGCACGGAGATGGCCGCCTTGAACGGCCGTTTGAATATAGGGAGGGTCAACAGGTATGGAGATGATGCGAGAGGGTTGAAATGCCTCGGGTAAAACCGGTGCGGATGCTGCCCCTCGTGTTAACCCGTGCTTTATTTGCTACGGAATTGTTGAATGCGCATGGGAAAAAAGCGTCATCCAGGATACAGCACTTTTTCCTCAAACAGTAATTCCTTAAACGATATTCGCCTTTGGGGGAAGTGTGTTGCAAGACCTTTTCTTCATTGGCTTACACGTGCATGCAGTTGCCTGTTTATTGGTGCTGGAGAGTGAAAAAGTGGACTCGCGACTATAACTGCCATGTATTTTTAGACATGATAAATATGAATAATATAATATCGCATAATAGAATGACATGTCAAGCTGAAAAGTTCGATAATTGTCCCTCCCAGCCCGCAGAAGGGGACAAATCATGTAAAAAGTGATTGTCCCCTTTTTTGTTTTTGGTCAGATCTGGAGAGTAAAGTTCGATAATTTTCCCTCCCGGCCCGCACGATTTAGAGGAGATCCGCGCTAGGCAAGTTTTTTTTTGTTGAATTCCCTTTTGCTTATAATGATCCATATTGAAGTAAACGGATCAAGTCAAATTCTAAGGCGCTGGTAATGGCAACCGAATGTCTCATCTGGCACCATTGATCTGATGATGCTAAGTAGGTTTGAAATCCTCCAGCCCTTATCAATGTTACCTTAGTAACTATTTAATCGAACAGTAATCGCCATTGGATAATATGTAACCTGCAGGAAGCTCTGCTTTTGAAAACCATCATCCGGACATCGACATCCAACGCCAGGGCAGTATCGTAAACCCGCTGAACAGCGCCATCCTGCAGTCAGGGAGAGCAACCACACCACCGTTACAAGTTTCTGCTTCCTATTCCCCATCACGTCCTCACATAGTCTCCGCATCAAGTCCACCTCTTCATTCCTGCCCCAGCATTTTCTTTGCGTTTCAATTCCGTTTCCTTTCGATTAACCACCATGGCTTAACCGTGTTGCCTACAATTTCTACATCCGGATAACAAACACGTGGAAAGAATTCCCATTCATTCTCCCAAATACCGTTTCCTTTCTGCAACTCGACCCTACAAAAAATAAGGTGCCAAAACTGGCACCTTCTAAATCATATCCCTATTGTCACAGCCGTATAACTTACCGGCATTCGGGCAACGCCAATAAATTATCGTTCCATTTACCGTCTGCGTACGTTCTCAAATACTTCCCGTTAGCGCCTTCCACCACGCCCACTTCTGCCCTGTTGCCGCGAACCAGCGTATAGAAGGAGTGTGTCCTTTTCTCAATATGCGCTATCGCCTCGCCCCTGGTCAGCTTCCATGTTGGGCCGCCAACATGCGTGATACCCTCATGCGAATCGTTACGTGGCGTTTTGTTAATACAGGTAATCTGGAGATCTGCCATAAATCTAATTTTTAGTAGTTATGATGAAATTTATTTTATGCCAATAGAAGACAACCTATCCATTCGTCGCCATCGGTACACGGTCCATATCATACCATTCCACTGTTTTATGCAATACTTCTTCGAAATTGAAAATATCGTCCACTGTAAATATCTCAGTCTTCGTTTCCTTCTTCTGTTCATCGAAGGTGCCAATGTATTTGCGGGAGCCATGCATGTACAAACGGCAGATCGTTTTCCGGTTATTGTCGTCCAGCAGTATGGCGAAGTAGGATTGTGCATCCCGATGAGCTACCCTTGCCGGATTGATGTGTTTGCGAAGGATGGTTTTTACGATCATATACCCTTCTTTCTCTTCGTCGGTAGTCTCGATCAATAGGCCCTTTTCCGCAGCAACGGCAGTTACATCCCTGTCCGCGGCAGTCTGTTCTGGTTCACTTTCTTTCTTTAATGCGGAGGTGAGCCTTTCGGTGATCAAGTCGTTGATATATTGTTGGATCGACTTTCTGGTGAGCCCGCCCAATTGCTCCACGACTTTGGAAGTTAGCATCCCCCGGTAGATCTGTTTGGCGAATAACTTTACCAATCCTTCAGAAGGGTTCTGGAATTCCTCCACCATCAGTATTTTCAGCTCGTTCATATATTTTAGGTCGCTGGCGGTATTTTGTATACTCTCGATGTTGAAATACGACTTATGGAACTTCTTCAGCTCTTCAACCTGATTATCTTTTATATCCGTCACGTTGAATTCGAAAAACGGCTTTTCGTCCATCTTGTTCGGCTCCATCAGGTCGGTATAAAAACGGTACACGATCCCGTTCGACAGCAGGCCGAATTTCGCCTTCGTTGTATGAAAGTATCGGAAGAGCTGGGAGTTATGAGGGTCGAGGCTTTCGCCCCAGTGCTTACATTCGATGAGTATGGAAGGCTGTCCTTCCTTCAGAATCGCATAGTCGACCTTCTCACCTTTTTTGATCCCGATATCCGCGACGAATTCCGGCATCACCTCAAAGGGGTCGAACACATCGTATCCCAGCACTTTGATAAAAGGCATGATAAAAGCATTCTTTGTTGCTTCTTCTGTTTGAATCTGGGATTTCAGCTTTTCGACTTTGTCACCGAAAAGCTTGATTTCATCTTTAAAATCCATATAAATCGGTAGTTAAAAGTGTATGATAAAACTTGAACGCTATTTGAAGCCTCTTCCCAGGGCATCCAGCCGCCGCATTTGGATATTCATATGGTGGAGCACGGCTTTCTCGTAGTCGTTAGCCCTGTCTCCCATCTTACTGAACAGCACCAACATTTCGATAAAAAGGAAGAATAGAATCCATAGGAACCAGAATGCCATTGCCACATGCGATGCCGATAACATCCGCGCCATGATCGTGAGCTCGTCCAGGAACCCCGTACTTTCCTTCATCTCTTTTTCCAGCGCAGGTTTCATATGTAACAACTCGTTTTCCTTCTGGTTACATTGCTGCCGCATAGCGCCGATGGTGGAATCCAGCGCATATGTCAATGCAATCTTTGGGTTAGGCACCAATATTGTCGAAACACTACCCTCATTGACTCTTTTAAGAATCGTAGTATCTTTCCCGGCGGAGGTTACAGCATGCACCGGTACAGTTCTCACCGCAGAGCTGGAAGATGTCACGGATATCGTAGGGCGCTTGGTAATTTCCTCTACATAACTCTCCTTCTCTGTTTCTTTCTGGTTGATGACGGTGTCTATCGCGGCAATCTGTCTTCTTAATTCTTCCGTCTTTGAGGGTAGAATCTTATCCACTTTCTCCGAGACGTAGGAGATCTTCTCGATTTCTATGTCCTTTTCAAATAATATCTGATCGATGATCACAGCCCCGAGGATAGACATCATGAAAGCCAGGCATCCCCTGAATATCAGCAGCAATCGGCTTGGGTTGATAGATAACACGATCTGCTTCTCCACCTGTACAATAATCACCGTCGACAATGTCCCTGCCAGCAAGCACCCCGGCAGCCCCAGCGAAAGGTAGCGGTGCGCGAATGTAAAACCGATAAAAAACCACAGGATACAAACGATCAGCATCGCCGCCGTGAATTTCTTAACGGACTTGAAAGCCGCCTCGCTGCAATTCCGGAGGATGCTGTAATTGTACCCGATCAGGAAACAGCCGAAACGAATCCATAGATGTTTCATAAATGTTGGTTTAAAAGCTTTTATTCAGGATCATATGACTGGAAATAGCCGCCAGGCCGTTCCGGAATCCCCGGGTGTAACTTATGATGATGCCATGCCCTACCCCTTCGTTCTTCTTTGCCTGCTCTTCGATCTCCTTTACCTGGCCGATATGGCTCTCGGCGATCTCTTTCTTTACCGTAAGCTCTTCCACCGTATCTATCATTCCGCTCCTGCTCCTGCTGGTGATATGGAAATCGATCTGCCGGATGAAGTCTTCATAAAATGTCTTCACCTTCCGGATCGACCGCTCCAGGTCGTTCTTCAACGCGATCACGTTTTGGTCCAGATGCGTGGTGTCTGGGTTGATCAGCGCATCGTTATAACCTTTCGTTTCGAAATTCTTGTCGAGAAACTCGTACAACAGGTGAATCCCCCCGATCTGCGGCGTAGCCGCTTTCTCCTCCGCCTCCTCATTCTCCGGCGCTTCCTTTTCTATAAAAGTGGATTCCGGAATATCAGGGATAACGCTGTCTATCGCCAAAGCATGGCTATGCCCGTTCGGCCGCTGCCGGTTGAAAATATCGAATAAGCCCATGGTGTTTTATTTGATGATGATTGTTGGCACTCTATACCTGCTGTGCCCCTTACTATGACAGGTTTCGCACAAAGTGATGAGTAAATGGCCCGGGTAGTCCCAGGGCAGCCGGTACTTCTGTTCGCCCGCCAGAAAGTGATACTGGCGATGATGCACTTGCAGGTCCTGATCGCTGCGGCAATGCACGCAGCGGTGCATATCACGCTGAAGGATTTCCCTGCGTCGCGCTTTCCAGTTGGGGTGAAAAAGAAGCGCACCATAACTGCCGTGGGATTTCGCTTCCGCTGATGCCGGTTCCCGCGGAGCAGATAGTGGCGGCTTTTCCGGAATGTCCAGCTGGATAAACCGGCGATAGGACTGATCCCCTTCGAACTGTAAATATTTCAACGGGGGATGATTGGGAGTTGAGGTCATAACACAGGAATAAAATGATTGAAATACGGTTTCGGTTACTGCCGGTTTAATCCTCCCACTTGCAAAGGCTCCGTGTTTTCGAAGCTTTATCGAGGGGCATGCTGACGATCTTATGCTTACAATTGCTCAATCCCCGGCAATTAGATTTATAATGATATTTTGTGGCACTCTTGCTTTCGCAAACGTATACCGTAACCTGGCTGCAGTTAACATGGGAAGAGAGCAACCAGGCGAACAGGAGAATTTTCATAGCCTGACTGGTTCAATGCGGGTTACAAATGGATGTTCGCTTTACTTAGGAAGTGTGGCAGGGATGGCAGCAATAATAGCACCCGTTCGTTCGCTGATAACGCTTCTTTGCCTCACGAACCGCTTCGCGGCAGGTATCGAACTCCCCCAGGTAGGTGACATTGTACATTAAAGTAAAAAATTTGCAGGTGGCAACATGTACCTCGTAATCGCCATTTGGCTGAGGATTGTTGTTTACGTAATACTTCTGCTTCATAGCGTAGTTGTTTTATGAATCAAAAGTATACCTGCTGTCTTGCCTGATTTTATGGGAAACCGTAATTCACTGAATTTGATGAAATTTTTCAGCGATGTTCAGATTGCGCCGAGCTCCTTGCAATGCAGGACCAGCTGTTCATTTTTCGTAAAACCGAAAGCCTCTTTCATCTGGTTAAGCCGCTTCTCGATACTGCTCAGGCCAGCGGGTTTTATTCCATTTCGCTGGAGATGGGCGGGAATGTCTTTTTGCAGCATCCCCTGCGCCAGCAATGTAAGGATAGTGATATCGAATTCCGAAAAGGAATAGGCATTCTTTTTGTCTGCCGGATGGCCGGCATTCCGGGGAAAATACCGACGGTGCCTGGCTAGCTCATGGATAGCTTCTTTCAGTTCTCGGGCATCGTTGCGGGCCTTGCGAACGAACCCGTCTATGTCTTCCAGTCTAAAAAGCTGTTCTATCACCGCCGGTCTGCTTTCTGCCGAAAAAACAAGCACCTTCAGGCCCGGCTGCACTTTTTTCGCAGCAGCTACGAGCGCTATTCCGCCGGATAGCACCTGTTTATTATTGTCCGGTTCAAAATACAGGTCTGTGATCAGGAGATCGAAGGGTTCTCCTGCCTTTTGGCTATGCTCGATCCTGTTCAGGGCGTCATCACAATAATAGACGTATGCCGTATCGGTGATGCCCAGATCTTCCAGTGTTTTCCGCACCGAAATATTGGCGCTTTCATGGTCTTCGGCGATCAGTACTTTTGTAATCATACAGTTTGAGCTATTGGAAACGAAATATGGATCCTTGTCCCTTTTTCAGGACGATCAAATGTAATTTTGCCACCATTCTTCTCAATACGGTTTCCCGTACTCCTCAATCCGTTCCCGTAACTAATTTGCGGAGAAATCCCGATGCCGTCATCGGAATAAAGCACCCATACCCGGCCATCCTGCTGACTGAACTTGATCATCGCGGAGCGGGCCTGGCTGTGCTTCTTCATATTTACCAACAATTCCTGCAGAATATGTACTATTTCCTGTTGAATTTTTGCATCGACCTGCCCCCAGAGCCCCGGGCCGTTCCCAAAGATGGCAACTTTGATTTGATCCGACCCGAAGGATTGCAGCAGATCATCCAATCTCTCGTGGAATGGAATCCCCTGCGCCCCGGGGCTTTCATAAGAAATATCGCGGGATTGTTCATATAGTGCTTCGATCTTGTCGATCAGCTCCTCCTTATCGAAGGGCTCCTTGTGCTCCAGCTCCGCCATGACGCGGTATAAGCCGTTGGCCACCACGTCGTGCACGCGCTGGGAAGTTTTCAACCGGTCCGCTTGAATTTCTTGCCGGGATTCGGCCTCAATCTGCTGCCGGCGCCGCCGCGACCGGCGCGCAAGCGTAACCACGATGAAAAGGGACAAAAGAAGGATAACGGCTACGACAAACCAAAGCGCCACCAGCTGGGTTTTCCGCTGGGCATTGTCTTTCTGCAATTGCAGGTTGTCTGCTTTGCTTTTCTCTGTTTCGAACCGGATGAGGGCAAATTGGTTTTTCGCCGCGTTCTTGGCCGTTTGCAGGCTGTCGGTAAGAAATTGATAGCGATTGAAATATGTTTTTAAGGCGTTAGCAGGGCTTAATGTAATGAGTTTGGAAAGCGCCTCTACCTGGTCGTCCGGACTTTTCATTTCCTGGGCCGCTTCATATCTTTTCTCTGCATAGTAAAGGGCTGAATCGGGCGAGGAAGCGGTATGGAAATCGGACAAATGGGCGTAACTGGCATTCAGCCCCCGAGTGTCGTTGGAGTCGCGGCGGATATGTAATGCATATTGCAACTCTGGCCCGGCAGGATACGTAGAATCCCTCAGCCACTTGGTTTTGGCGTAGTTGGACAAGATGCGCGCAAACTCCTTTGACTTATCCTTGCTCTTGGTTAGCAGCGATTTGTACAACGCGGCGGCCTTGTCATAGTCGCCCTTCTTCTGGTAAATAAGGGCGATGCTATTATTGGCAATGGCTTCGTCGCCCGGATGTTTTATATATTTGAATGCCTTTTGAAAGTAACCGAGCGCCGCGTCATAGTCTTTGAGATTCAGGCAGATGTTGCCTAACTCATGGTAGTCTGCGCTCAGACAGTCGTAATCTTCAGGTTTATCCTCGTGCAAAAAAGCAAGGGACTTCAGCAGGCTTTCCTGTCCGCCGTATTGATCTCCCTCATAAGCCTGGATGATGCCCATGTAAGTATAGGCCATCGCAACATCAAGACTGTCGTTACCGGCGGTGGTGGCAACGAGATTGAAATAATAAAACGCCGAGTCGTTATCGATATTAAAGAGAGCTACCCCTTTATCCAGCGTAGGGGCGGATACGGGTTGCGGGGCTTCCTGGTTGGATGAACAGGCAAAAATGCCACCGAGTAGTATAGGCAGGATGAAGTGTAGGGGGCGCACTAAGGTTATTTCTATTAAAAATATTGAATTCTCCCGTTCCAGGGAACTATTCCTGGCAGATAAAAAAAATGAGGCAAGAAAACTCTTGCCTCACCAAAATTAAGCGTCAGGGCTTTTTGGGGGTGATGGTCCCGGTTTCGCCACCGGTATCTCCGAAAGTAGTAACCTGTTCGCCATTGTTGTTGTTGTTATTACCGTTGTTGGAATGGCTGGGGCAGAGCAATGCCAGGAAGAAGCCTAATATAATGTGAATCATTGTTTTAAATGTTTGTGGGTAAAAAAAAGGGCTGCCGGTTGCCGGGGCATCCGGCAGCGGTTTAGAGTCAGTCAAGAAGCGCTTCTTGTTTTTTTTGGGAAGGAGTGCGGGCGTGGATCGCGGAAGCTTTTAATCGCTTCCCAAGCCGGTTATCGGCATCCGCTTTCTTAACCCGCGGGTGAACCGGGCCTGTACAGAAAACCTCTTAGCTATTGAGGTCTTACCCGATTGCAAAACAAAGGTAAAGCGACATAAAAGGCTGATTAGCAAACAATTCCAATGATTCCTGTAATTCCTGATATTCCTATTGTAATTCCGGAAATGCCGGATCAATTCCGATAATTCAGTATATAATTTCACTTATGGCGACATTTTTTATCGACTACCAGCACATGGTTTTGGCCGCGTATGAGCGAAAAAAGAAGGATAATGCGCTGCCTTACGGGCTTAAGTATCTGACGCCCGCGAAAATCAAAGAAGATTGTGAGTTGCGATGCACACAATCTGTCAGCAAATTGGACGAGAAGACCATCCGGCAATTCTGCGGAGACCTAAACGAAGCCAAAACCATCCTGACGGTTGTTCAGCGCTGTGAAACGGACAAGTTCAGACCGTTGGTAAACTTCATAAAGGGAAAATCGGAGAAACCTGACGAGAAGCATGTTGAGCTATTGGCATGGCTGATAGACTTCCCAGGCAGACCCTTCACGCCCGGAAAAGATTATTCCGCAGTAAATGTTAAGGCACCGGCAACAAATGAGCCTGAACCAGTACTTGACAAACAGATAGTGGAAGCCCATTTTATGACAACCTCATTGTCAAAAGAGCTTATCCCCCCAGCTTCAAAACCGGAAATTCCGGAAATTCCAATGCCATTGGAGGGTAGAGTAAACGCGGAAAACAGCCCCATTGTAAAAGAAAATACAAAAAGCAAATCCGCAAAAAGGTTGGCCATTGCCGCCATATTATCGCTGGCAATGGGTACCGCCGCTACCTGGTGGTGGAAAGATACCAACCAGCCATTGGACTTGAACGGTGGCTGTATGTATTGGAAGGAAGACCACTACGAGCCCATCGCCTGTAACGAAAAGATCGAAAACGCACGGGTCATTGCGTTGGACTCCGTGAAACTGAAAAACTTCAGGAAAATCACGCGGCCGGATACCATCACGATCCAGTCGTTAGGCAAAGTCTGGTATTCCAAAATCGATGGAAAAATCGAATACTTTACCGCCGATGGCGAACATCCGGTGAACTTCGAACGAAAGCTCAAACTTCTCTCCACTTATATGTTAAATAAATACATAATATCAAATGCTGCTTCAAAGTAAAAATTGCAATTGGAAACATCGGCCTCCATTCGGAATATGCACCTATCCGGCCCAGGCTTCGCACGGGCCGGGTTTACGTTTTTTTGCCGAAAAGGCATATATTACTATCTTGATTAATAACTAGCTACGCACAAAAACCCTGCACCAGGATGAATAGCGAGGATGTATCTCATATTATAGCCACCAACCCAGCTTTCCTGATATTAAGGCTGCAAAACTCAAAATGGGTCTTACCCCTGCTTTACAGCGCATTCAAGGAAGAAAACCAAATGCTGATCGACGAAGCCTCACTCGTCCAGAAAGTAGCGGACTTCCTGCTCATCCAATCCGAAGGAAACGAAGACCTGGCGGAGGCCAATATTCTTTTTGGCGAAAATGAAGAAATCAGAAGCCGGAAATACATCCTCAACTGGGTACAAAAAAGAATATTGCAAGACCTTATCGATTCGGACGGCGCCATTCAATATCAGCTCAGCGCCCATACCGAAAGACTGTTTCAATGGATCGCCAGCCTGCAGAACAGACAGCACGTAGGCACCGAAAGCCGTTTCAAGCTGTTATTCAACTCGCTCCGCGATATCGTGGAGCACTCCGAAGACGATGCCAGGAAACGGCTGGAAATACTAAAAGACAAAAGAGCCGAAATCGATAAGGAAATCAAAGCCATTGAACTGGGTATCGCTCCTGACAGCTATAATAACGCCCAGGTACAGGAGCGTCTCGACCTATTCTCCCGCCTCTGCTACGAACTGATCAGCGACTTCCGGGAAGTGGAGGATAATTTCAAACAAATCCACCGATCCATTGTAGAACATCACACCCGTACCGAACAGCACAAAGGCGCCATCCTTGGCTATGCTTTCGAAGCTTACGACGCCCTGCGCAACAGCAGCCAGGGCAAAAGCTTTTATGCTTTCTGGGATTTTCTCATTTCCCGCGCGGGCCAGGAAGAATGGAAGACCCTTACAGATGAGTTATTGATAATGCTGAAAGAAAGAGAAATCCACGCAGATGATACCTTTATCCAGAACGTAAAATCGCTGCTCCTCCAACAAGGCCGCTCCGTGTACGATGCTAATGATAAAATGGCCGACAAACTGAGCAGGATTATTACCGAAAAGGAAATTGCCAAACACAGGCGGCTAAGGCAGCAATTGTCCGGTATCAAAGAATTGATCTTTGACCTCATGTATGTTCCGGACATCAACTGCGGAATAAAAATCCCGGAGGGACCGGATATCAAAATGGTTATGGACAGGAAATTGCAGCTCGCTCCTAAAAAAACTCCGCCAGCCGTAACCCAGCCATTTGTTGCTACCGAGAAAATATCAGATCCGGAGCGGTTCGACAGGTTGCTCAACACAACCCTCATTGATAAAAAATATTTATGGAACAAAGTAGAACTGGCTTTAAAAGACCGGAAATCGGCGTCCCTGAAGGAAGTATTGGAAACAACTCCCCTGGAACATGGGCTTGCGGAAGTGGTGGGATACTTCAGGTTCCTTCGAGAAAAGCCGGGCAAAGCCAATGTATTGGATTCCATCACCGAGCTGATACCACTGAATAAAGAACAGACAAAATTCGTGGAAATCCCGTTCCTGTTATTCAATCTCTAAAAAATGAACCCGAACAACCATATACATCCCTTCACGCCCGTGTTTATCCGGCTACTGAAAGGACCACTTGAATACTTCGAAAAAAGCAACTGGGAAAAATTACTCATGCATAAACATGAAATTCAGACGTTTTTGCCTTCCATCGGACTTAAAATGACGCTGGATGAGGAAGATGGCTATGCTTACCTCTCCCACAATTTTTCGGAAGACGATAACATCGGCTTCAGCTGGATCCATCGCCGCGCCCTCGGCTATGAAGAAAGTATCATGCTCGTTTTGCTACGGGAAATGATGGCCGAATTTGAAACAGGAGAATCCACAACCCGTGAGCTGATCAGGAAAAGACGGGAAATCAAGGAATATGCGGAGCTGTTTTTCAGGGAGCCCGTCAGCCGGGTGAAATTTATGAAAGAAATAGACCGGCTCATCGAAAAGGCGGAAGAGTATGGCTTCCTCCACCAGGAAGAACAACATGAAATCCCCGACGAACAACGTTTTAGGATCTGCAAAATCATCAAAGCAAGAATAGGCGCAGAAGAACTGGACGAATTTTACCAGCAACTGCAACAGATCAAGCAACAACATACCGGCATGCCGGAGAATGACGAAATGTTTAACAATAATTAACCCAATGTTATTCGATGCAGCTAGACGTTTTTAGTACAGACAACGAGAAGAACGGATTCCGTCTGCAATACATGGAGATATTGAACTGGGGAACATTTGACGGAACCATACATACCATTCGCCCCATGGGTGAAACCAGCTTGCTGACCGGCGCGAATGGCAGCGGCAAGACGACATTCGTAGACGCCTTGCTGACATTGATCGTACCGGAAAAACGATACCGCTTTTACAACCAGAGCAGCGGAAGCGAAAAAAAGGGAGACCGGACGGAAGACAGCTATGTGTTGGGAGGATTCGGCACCATCAATAACGAGTTAAGCGGCACTTCAAAAACGGAGTATTTGCGGGAAGACAAGGCCAGCGCCTATAGCATTCTCCTGGTCCATTTCGCCAATGAAACCGGTCAGGAAGTAACACTCTTCCAGGTGCGCCACTATCTGCATGGCGAAATGAAGAAATACTTCGGCCTGGCCCATAAGGCACTGCTGATCGAAAATGACTTCAAACCATTCGACCTCGGCGGAAACTGGAAAAGAAACTTAGATCAGCGATACAATAAAGGCGCACGGAAACAGGTAGAATGGTTTGATGCCGCCAGTAAATATGCGCAGCGGATGGTGGAAGTGCTTGGCATGCAAAGCCTGCAGGCCCTTCAACTTTTCAACCAAACCGTAGGGATTAAAGTGTTGGGCAACCTGGATGAATTCATCCGCCAGAATATGCTGGAACCCAGGAATACGGAAGAGGAGTTCGACGCCCTCAAAAAACAACTGGTCACCCTGCTGGATGCACAGCGCAATATCGAGAAATCCGAGGCGCAGATCGGTATGCTGACTGCCCTTAAAGAACAATATGAGCGGTTCCAGGAATTGAACCTTAAAACCGATGAAATAAAACGGCTGCTCGAAACCGCGCTGGTCTGGAAAAACTATACGCAAAGCGAATTGCTGAAAACAGCCATCAGCGAAGTGAATGAACAGCTCAAGCTGCAGCGGGAAAAGCAGGCAAGTATCAAGTTATCGATTCAGAAATTCCAGCAGGAAGAACAGGACGTCAATTTCCAGATCCAAAACAATAAAGCCGGTCAACGCCTAAAGGCGCTCGAAGCGGAAATCGCGGAAAAGGAAAAAGAGCTCCAATCCACCCAACAAGCGCTTAACGAATTCAGCAAATGGTGCGAAGACCTAAAATTGTCCGTCACCATTCCCGAAAACAGGGAAACTTACCAACAGATCAAAAAAGAAAACAATACAAAACTGCGTACACTCGAGAACGACAAGCGCCTCAATGAAGAAGATGACTTTGAAGCCAAAAACAGGAAGCGCGCCGCACAGGAGGAAAGGGACCAACTGGAGCAACAATTAAACAGCCTGCAACAAAGCAAAAACAATATCGACTATCATCTCATCAAACTGCGAAAGCAGATTTGCGACGAGCTGAGCATAGATATCGAAAAACTGCCCTTTGCAGGGGAGCTGATGCAGGTCAGAGAAGACGAAATGATTTGGCAACCCGCACTGGAAAAATTACTTCGCAACTTTGCCCTCCGATTGCTGGTACCAGACAAGTACTACAAAAAAGTAAATAAGTACGTCAATAATCACCATCTTAAGGCCAGACTAGTGTACACGCATGTACTGGAAACTCCTTTACGGCAACATATCGAGGAAAATACGGTGCCTGAAAAACTGGAATTCCATCCCGAACATGAGCTGTCCGATTGGCTGGAACAGGAAACCATCCGTGCGTTCCGCACCAACTGCCTCGAAGATGAAAAGTACTTAGAACGGTATGAAAATGCCATTACGCTCAACGGCCTCATCAAAAACGGGAAACGCCATGAAAAGGATGACCGGCCAGACCGGAACGACCCCAGCCGTTACGTGCTGGGATGGAACAACGAAAACAAAAAAGAAGCCCTGCTGAAGAAAAGGTCCGCTGCAGTGGAGGTAATCGGTGCGGCAGAAGAAATCATCAACAGATGTGCGAATAAAAATAAAAGGCTGTCTGCACAATTTTATCACAGCCAGCGAATCGACGAGCATGCAACATTTGATTCGCTGAACATTAAAGCCGTGACCGCCAGTATTCAAACCCTGAAAAAACAAACGGAGGCATTGCGCCAAAGTAACGAGGCCCTGGATGCGCTGAAAAAGCAGCTGCAACAGATCCAGCAATCGCGTCTGGAGGCGGATAATGTAAACGAAAGGTTGATCGGGGAAATTGCGCAGCTGCAAATGCGGAAAGACCAATATGAACAAGACGCCAGCTCTCTGCAGCCAATCCTGGAAATCCTGACGGTAGACGACAAAGACAGACTGCTGTCTTTCCAACAACAATACAACGCCGTATTGGGAGATACCGATATGACGAATCTTGGACGTTGTTACGATGCATTTAAACAAGCGAGAGAACTTGAGAAAGACGCCATCCAGGAGCAGCTATCCAAAGCTGAAAGGCAAGTGATGCACCAGATCGGGAAGATAAAACGTCCTTCCCCCGAAATACTCACAAAATACCCCGATTGGGGCGGAGATGTACAACAGTTGCCCGACGATCCTGCTTATGCCGCTGAATACATGGAATGGCTGGAAAAACTGGCCACGGAGAACCTCCCAAAATACAGAAAGGATTTCGAGTCATTTATAAATATAACGATCACGCACAAGATTGCCGGGCTCAAAGAAGCGCTGGACAAATGGGAGCGGGATATCGATACCAGTGTGAAGCGGTTGAACGAATCTTTGGGCGCCATCAATTTCAACCGGCTCCCCGACACCTATATACAACTGGGCAAAAGAGTGTTGGGGGCAGGCACGGAAATCCGGGAATTCCGCCAGAAATTGCTCGAAGCACTTCCACAGGCAGCAAATTGGGGCCAGGAGAGCTTTGAAGCAAAAGCCATGCATTTTACCGAAAAAGTACAGCCCCTCATTAATGAGCTGGACAAAGACGAAAGTTATAGAAGAAAGGTATTGGATGTCCGGAACTGGTTTGAGTTCTGGGCCGACGAACGGTTCCGTGGGAACAACGAGCTAAAAAAAACGTACAAGCAGATGGGGCAATTATCAGGCGGCGAAAAGGCGCAGCTCACGTACACCATTCTTTGCAGTGCTATTGCCTATCAATTCGGTATTACCCGTGAAGGTAAGAATTCTAGGAGCCTCCGCTTCATCGCCGTAGATGAAAGCTTCAGCAACCAGGACGAAGAAAAAGCGACCTATCTGATGGAGCTTTGCCGCGAGCTGCATCTCCAGCTGCTGGTAGTAACCCCCAGCGATAAAATCCAGATCGTTCAGGATTTTATCGCCCACGTCCACCTTGTTCAGCGGGTTGGCCATCGCCACAGCACGTTGTACAATATGACGATGAAAGAACTGAAAGACAAATTGAAACATCCAGCAGCAACATCCAATTAACGGCTATGCAGGACAAAATATACCTTTCCCAGCTGGAAAAACACTATAACAACTATCTTCAGCAGCTGATCGAAGAAAGGGAATTCACCCCTATCTTCCTCCGGAGCGGCCTAAAAAAGCCGGAGACTTGGGAAGCCCTGGAAAAATCCATCAACTGCTTCCAGCGGTTTGAAAAGAAGGACGGTGTGTATGGATGGACGATCCAATGGGAAGATTGGAGCAGTAAAAAACTGGGAAAACAACGCTGGCCCTCCAGTATCTTTGTTGAATCCAGCAAAGACTACCTGGCGCTGCTTAAGAAAGAAAAGGAGGTATCCAGGTTCATGGAACAATTGCGGTTACTTACTGAATGGAATCCGGCCATCCGTTCCTGGCTTTCCGGCCGGCCAATGAAAGTAATGGAATTGGAGGGTAATTGGACAGGAATTTGCGGGGTGGTGGACTACCTTCGCCAAAATGATTTGCATGCACATTTCCTACGCAGCCTGCCAGTTCCCGTTCACACCAAATTCATCAAACAATTCGAGTCAACAGTACTTTCGTTAGTAAACCACCTGCACCCGAGTATCCGAAAACTAGAAAGCAATAGTCTTGAAGAAGCATTGGGGCTGCGCCAGAAACCGTTCCTCTACCCCGTCCGCTGGCTGGACACCTCTTTGCAACAACGCCATCTACCCCACATGGAGGTTATCGGCCTATCGCGAGAATCACTACAGCGCATGGACTGGCCTATACAGGAAATATGGGTCGTGGAAAATGAGACCACATTATTTATGCTCCCTCCAAGACCCAATGCGATCGCCATCTGCTCCGAAGGCTATGCGATAAGGGGTCTGAGCGAAATCCCCATGCTGCATTATACCACTTTATATTATTGGAGCGATATGGATGAAGACGGGTATAACATGTTGGGTATCTTTCGCAAAGACTACACCCACGCCAAAAGTGTGTTCATGGACAGTGCAACCTTCGAGATTCATGAACAGGAAGTAGAACGCCTGCCGGGTAAATACAAAAAAGCCCCGCCTGTTAATCTTACACAAGCAGAGCTTACAGCTTTTAACCGTTTAATGTTGATGCAGGGCAGAATTGAACAGGAGAAACTAAAGTTGTCGTATATACGTGAAGTTACTTCGAGATATTAAATTACGCCGGGGCTATTGGTTCAGTCCTCCTCCCTCACTACTCCCCCTCCCCACAACCCCCGATCCCACCACCACCTCCATTTCCACCCGCTTCCCCGCCATGAGCTTAATGAGCAATCCCGCCGCTTTCGCTCCCATCTCGAACGCCGGCTGCGTCACCGTCGACAGCGAAGGCTGCAACATCCCCGCGATCTCCAGGTTCGAAAAGCAGATCACTTTTACATCCTGCGGGATGCGCAGCGACAATTCGTTGCAAGCCTGGTACACCAGCGGCGCCAGCTTCTCCACCGCAGCCACAATGCCGTCCGGACGGTCTTTCCGGCGCAGGAGCCGCTTGATCGCCAAGAGGTTCCGGCGCGCATCGGCATCGCAGCAAAGCACGTTCTTCGCCAGCGGGCGATGGCCGGCTTCGCGGAGGGCGCTTTCGTAGCCGGAAAGCCGGTCTGCACTGATAGACAGTTGCGGCGAAAGCCCCAGGAACGCCACCTGCCGGCAGCCGTTCTTCAACAGCAAGCGCGTGGCATTGCCCGCACTGGCGGCATCGTCTGTAACCACCTTCGGCGCAGGAACATCCGGCAGCACACGGTCGAACAGCACCACGGGAACACCCTGGTCCATCAACGCCCGGATATGCGCACCGTTTTCCGTAGTCCCGGAAACGGACATCAGCACCCCGTCTACCCGACCGCTCTGAAAATCCTTCAGGATGGCCTGTTCGTCTTTATAATCTTCATGCGTCAGGCAAATGATGGAATGGTACCCCTTTTCCTTCGCCACCGCCGCAATCCCGTTGATCGCCAGCGAAAAAAAACTATCCGCCACCTCGGGGATCACGATGCCGATGTTCCGGCTCTTCCGCCCGCGGAGACTGCTCGCATAAGGGTTCGGCTTATAATCCAGCCGCGCGGCCAGCTGCAGCACCCGCCGCTTGGTGGCTTCGCTGATCTCATGGCTGTCCCGCAACGCTTTTGAAATCGTCGAAACCGAAAGCTGGAGCTCCCGGGCCAGGGCTTTTATGGTGATCTGCTGCATCTTCTACGAAACCGGTTTCGTAAATAAAGAAAGTGGAAACGTACCCAACCACTTAAAAATAACCGAAATTATGGATGGATTCCACATCTCTCAAACTACAAAAAATTTTGCCATGGGTAACCAGCAACCGTTCAAACCCTCGGAAATCAATCCCCTGAACAGCCTCGATGAATGGGAAGACGCCGTCCTCAACCGGTATCCCGACCCGGACAGCATCGCCAAAGATAAAACGACCGACCAATACCGGAATTACGACACCCCGGAACGGGACACCGTCCGCGAGTTCTACCGGCTCAACCATACTTACCAGACCTACGATTTCGTGCAGCAGAAACGCGCCGATTACCTCAAGTTCGATAAGAAGGAAATGCCCGTCTGGAAAGCGTTCGACTTCCTCAATGAACTGGTGGACGATTCCGACCCGGACACCGATCTCGACCAGTTCCAGCACCTGCTTCAGACCTCAGAAGCCATCCGCGCCGACGGTCATCCCGACTGGATGGTACTCGTAGGCCTCATGCACGACATGGGCAAGGTACTCTGCCTCTTCGGCGAGCCGCAATGGGCCGTGGTAGGCGATACTTTCCCCGTGGGATGCGCCTATTCCGACAAAATCGTATACCCGGAATTCTTCAAGAATAACCCAGACTACCACGACGAACGCTTCCAGTCGCCCACCGGCATTTACGAAAAAGGCTGCGGGCTGCGGAATGTGGACATGTCGTGGGGGCACGACGAATATGTGTACCAGATGATGAAAGACTATCTGCCGGAGCAGGGCCTCTACATGCTGCGGTACCACTCCTTCTACGCCTGGCACCGCGAAGGCGCGTACAGCGATCTGCTGGACGGCCACGACCGCGAAATGCTCCGTTGGGTAAAACTCTTTAATCCATACGATCTTTATTCGAAAAACCCCGTACCGCCGGATTGGAAACAGCTGCGGCCCTATTACGAAGACCTGGTGGCCAAATACCTGCCCGCCAACCTGAAATTCTGATGCCTGCCGCAACAACCAAACCCATTCCACGCGTATGAATAAACTGCAGTTCGCCGACTATGTAGTTTTCTTTATCTATTTTATTATCGTTGCCGCATACGGATTGTACATCTACCGGAAAAAACGTTCCGCCGCCGCCAGTTCGAAAGATTTCTTCCTCGCGGAAGGATCGCTGACCTGGTGGGCGATCGGGGCATCCCTGATCGCGTCCAACATTTCGGCGGAGCATTTCATCGGGATGTCGGGCTCGGGATTCGCGCTGGGGCTGGCCATTTCCACTTATGAATGGATGGCGGCGGCCACGCTGATCATCGTGGCGGTAGTGCTCATCCCCATTTACCTGAAAAACAAGATCTACACCATGCCGCAATTCCTCGCGAAGCGGTATAACGACAAGGTCAGCACCGTCATGGCGGTATTCTGGCTGCTGGTGTATGTTTTCGTGAACCTCACGTCCATCATCTATCTCGGCGCGTTGGCCATCACTTCCATTTCGACGATTTCATTCGAATGGTGCATCGCGGGACTGAGCGTTTTTGCGATCATCGTAACGCTGGGCGGGATGAAAGTGATCGGTTATACGGATGTGATACAGGTGCTGGTATTGATCGTCGGTGGATTGGTGACTACTTACCTGGCGCTGTCATTATTGTCGGAAAAGTTCGGTTATGACGGCAATATCCTCCAGGGATTGGGAGTGTTGCGCCGGGAAGCTCCCACGCATTTCCACATGATCTTCGACGAAAGCAACCCCTATTACAAGGAGCTTCCCGGCCTGTCTGTACTGATCGGCGGCATGTGGATCAACAACCTGGCCTATTGGGGATGCAATCAGTATATCACGCAGCGGGCGCTGGGGGCCGACCTGAAAACCGCCCGCAACGGCATTCTCTTCGCCGCCTTCCTGAAGCTCCTCGTGCCCGTGATCGCAGTACTGCCGGGCATCGTGATGTTCGTGCTGCATAAAAACGGTATGTTCCAGCAGGAGATGACCGATGCCGCCGGCCACGTGAAGCCCGACCACGCTTATCCCACCCTCATGAACCTGCTGCCGCCGGGCCTCAAAGGCGTGGCGTTCGCTGCGCTGACGGCCGCCATCGTGGCTTCGCTCGCCGGAAAGGCCAATAGTATTTCCACCATCTTCTCCCTGGACATTTACCAGAAATTCTTCCATAAAAACGCGACCGAAAGGCAACTGGTGCGCGCCGGCAAATGGGCGGTGATCGTTTCCATGGGCATCGCCGCGCTGGTGACGCCCGCCCTGCGTTCCCTCGACCAGGCGTACCAGTTCATCCAGGAATACGTCGGGTTTATTTCGCCGGGCGTGCTGGCTATATTCCTCCTGGGATTCTTCTGGAAACGCACCACCGCTTCCGCGGCGCTCGCCGGCGCCTTGCTCACCATTCCCATTTCCACGGTCCTGAAATTCCTCCCCAAATGGACGGGCGGGGCATTCCCGGATTTCCCTTTCCTCGACCGGATGTCTATCACCTTCTGCCTGCTCATCGCTGTGATGGTGATCATCAGCCTGGCGCAACCCCGGCAGGAAACGGAAACGCCCATCGAAATCGACCGCTCCATGTTCCGCACCACCACCGGCTTCAAGGTGGGCGCGGTCATTATCATCGGAATACTGGCGGCTTTGTATACGGTGTTCTGGTAACAATCGTCATTATTTGAATGTCGTATCCGGCCGATTTTCACCGGATACGCCTTCCGCATCCGCAAACCGGTCAAAATCCGTCAACTTCATGTTAAATCCCGTAACATCCGCGCCCACGGCCTCCCCTACCTTTGGACCAAACAATGGTCTATGCGCAAGTTTAACTGGAACGGCGTTTTCCCCGCCCTCCTGACTCCCTTCACTCCGTCCGACGAACTGGACATCGACATGTGGAAAATCAATCTCGCCGCGCAACTCGATGCGGGTGTAGACGGCATCATCATCGGCGGTTCCCTCGGTGAAGCCAGCACGCTTACCAACGAAGAGAAAAAGCAGCTGTATATGGCCGCGCGGGACTTTTTGCCGAAGGGTTTCCCCATCCTCGTCAACATCGCCGAACAAACCACCAGCGCCGCCACCGCACTGGCAGCCGACGCCGAATCCTGGGGCGCAGACGGGCTGATGCTCCTGCCGCCCATGCGGTATTACGCAGACAATGCCGAAACGCTCGCTTTCTTTAAGGCCGTAGCATCCGCCACCAGCCTGCCGATCATGCTGTACAACAACCCGGTGGACTATAAGATTTTCATCACGCTCGAAATGTTCGAAGCGCTGTTGCCTTATCAAAACATCCAGGCGGTGAAAGAATCTTCGCGCGATGTCATCAACATTACCCGCATGATCAACCGCTTCGGCGACCGGTATAAAATCCTCACCGGCGTAGACCCCCTCGCCCTCGAAAGCCTCGTGCTCGGCGCAGACGGCTGGGTGGCAGGACTGGTAGACGCTTTCCCCCGCGAAACCGTGGCCATATTCAGGCTCGTCAAATCGGGAGATATCGCCACCGCACTGAAAATCTACCGCTGGTTTATGCCGCTCCTGGAGCTGGACATCCATCCCCGCCTCGTCCAATACATCAAACTGGCCGCCGCCAGCACCGGCATAGGCACGGAATACGTGCGCGCCCCCAGGCTACAGCTGCAAGGCAAGGAACGCGAAACCGTTCAGCAAGTCATCGATACCGCATTGGCAACACGCCCCATTTTACCTGACTATCTCAACATCCATGCAAACGCCCAATAGCAACGGCCTTCATCCGTTCCAGGCCGTAAACCCGGCCTCCGGCGAGTTACTCGAAGGCAATTTCTTCCGCGCAACTTCTGCGGATGTGGATGCCGCGATGCAAGCCGCCGTTACCGCTTTCGAAACGTTCCGCCGCGCCGGGAAAGATGAAAAAGCCCGTTTCCTCCGTACGATCGCCGAAGCAATCGAATCCGGCGGAGATGTGATAACGGAAAGGGCTTCGGCGGAAAGCGGGCTTCCGCTCACGCGCCTGCGCAACGAGCTCGTGCGCACTACTACCCAGCTGCGGCTTTTCGCTGCGCTCGTGGAAGAAGGTTCCTGGGTGCAGCCCGTGATCCATACCGGCCCGCCGGATATCCGTAAAATGCTCGTGCCGCTGGGGCCGGTCGTGGTTTTCGGGGCCAGCAACTTTCCGCTGGCATTCTCCGTGGCCGGCGGTGATACGGCTTCCGCCTTGGCGGCCGGTTGCCCCGTGATCGTGAAAGCACATCCCGCGCACCCCGGCACCGGCGCGCTGGTAGCCGCTTCCATCCGGTCCGCCATTGAAAAATGCGGCATGCCGGAAGGCGTTTTTTCCATATTGTTCGATGACGGACATGCAGTTGGCGCAGCTCTGGTGAAACATCCGGCCACAAAAGCGGTCGCGTTTACAGGTTCGCTGAAAGGCGGACTGGCATTGCAAAAGCTCGCAGCCGAACGCGCCGTTCCCATCCCGGTTTTCGCGGAGATGGGCAGCATCAATCCTGTTTTGCTTTTACCCGCTGCGCTGGAAAAACGCGCTGCGGAAATCGCCACCCAACTCGCCGGGTCGATCACGCTGGGCGGCGGGCAATTCTGCACCAAACCCGGGCTCATCCTCGCTTTGCGGTCGTCTTCCCTCCAGACTTTCACCACCGCGCTGGCCGATGCCATCCGCGAAACCACGCCCTTGCCCATGCTCACCGCGAGCATCCATCACCATTATCATCAACTTGCTAAAGCAATGACCGCGGCGAATGGTGTGACGCTCCTCGCCGAAGGCGCTCCCGCTTCCGGAACGGTCCATTTTCCCACGCGCGCGCGGCTTGTGCAGGTCAGCGCCGGGGATTTCCTTTCCAACCCGCATTTACAGGAAGAAGTATTCGGGCCGTTCGCGATGATCGTGGTGGCGGAGGATGTGCACGAACTGCGATCCGCCGCCGCGGCGCTCGGCGGGCAACTGACGGTCACCATCATTGCGGAACCGGACGAGCTGCCCGCACATGAAAACCTCGTTCAGCAACTGGCGGACCTCGCCGGGAGGATCGTTTTCAACGGCGTTCCCACCGGCGTGGAAGTTTGCGCCGCCATGCAGCATGGCGGCCCTTTCCCCGCGAGCACAGACAGCCGCTTCACCTCCGTGGGCCAGGGCGCCGTGGCGCGGTTCGTTCGCCCGCAGGCCTGGCAGAACTGGCCGGATGAGCTGTTGCCCGACGAACTGAAGTCCGCCAATCCGCTCAATATTATTCGTATCACCGACTTAACCTGTGCAAGAAAATGATATCGAAAACATTCTTTTGTGTAGACGCGCATACCTGTGGCAACCCCGTTCGCCTCGTGGCCGGCGGCGGCCCGCTGTTGCAAGGGAACAGCATGAGCGAGAAACGCCAGCATTTCCTCCGGGAATTCGACTGGATCAGGACGGGGCTCATGTTTGAGCCCCGCGGTC
This sequence comes from Chitinophaga sp. NPDC101104, assembly GCF_050277495.1. Lineage (NCBI taxonomy): Bacteria > Pseudomonadati > Bacteroidota > Chitinophagia > Chitinophagales > Chitinophagaceae > Chitinophaga > Chitinophaga sp. NPDC101104. The sequence continues at coordinate 50,206 of NZ_JBNNSF010000004.1, forward strand.
ACGACATGATGTCGGGCAGCATCCTCTACCCGCCGCACGACCCCGCGAACGATGTGGCCGTGCTTTTCATCGAAACGAGCGGCTGCCTACCCATGTGCGGCCACGGTACAATCGGCACCATCACCATCGCCATCGAGGAAGGGTTGCTGACGCCGAAAATCCCCGGCACCGTGCGCATGGAAGCGCCCGCCGGCCTCATCATCATCGAATACCAGCAGGAAGGCAGGAAAGTGAAATCCGTTAAACTCCGCAACGTTCCCTCCTACCTCGCCGCCGAAAACTTGCAGGTGGAATGCCCGGACCTGGGCATGCTCCGCTTCGACGTGGCCTATGGCGGCAACTTCTACGCCATCATCGACCCGCAGGAAAATTTCCGCGGGCTGGAACATCATACCGCCGCTCAACTCGTGTCCTGGAGCCAGGTGATCCGCAAGCGGATCAACGACGCGCACACATTCGTGCATCCGCAAGACGCAACCATCAATGGTTGCAGCCATATCCAGTGGACCGGCGCGCCCATCGACCCCGCATCTTCCGGCCGCAACGCCGTTTTCTACGGCGACAAAGCGATCGACCGGTCGCCCTGCGGCACCGGCACATCCGCCCGGATGGCGCAATGGTTTGCAAAAGGGAAACTCCGGCAAGGTGAGCCCTTCATCCACGAAAGTTTCATCGGCAGCAAATTTACCGGCCGCGTGGAAGCTGTCACCGAGCTCGCCGGCAAACCCGCCATCATCCCCAGCATCGAAGGCTGGGCACGGGTTTACGGGTACAACAACATCCGGATCGACGAGGCAGACGACCCTTACGCATTCGGTTTTCAGGTTATTTAAGTCAAATCCATGGCAGATATCGTTATCATCGGCGGAGGCATCGTTGGGCTGTGCTCGGCGTATTATCTCCACAAAGACGGCCACCGCGTTACCGTGCTCGACAAGGGAGACATTACCGGCAACTGCTCCTACGGCAACGCCGGCATGATCGTGCCCAGCCACTTCGTGCCGCTGGCTTCGCCCGGCATGATCAACCGCGGCATCCGCTGGATGTTCGACAGCAAAAGTCCTTTTTACGTGAGACCGTCGTTCAGCCGGGAGCTGATCGGCTGGGGGTTACAATTTATGAGACATGCGAATGTGAAGCATGTGAAACGTTCCGCCGCACCCCTTCGCGACCTGTCGCTGCTGAGCCACCGGCTGTATACCGAGCTCGCGGCGCAACCCGGTTTCGATATGGGGTTGCGGCACCGGGGCATTCTCGCATTCTTCAAAACGGAAAAAACCGGAGAAGAGGAATCGCACCTCGTGGAAGACGCCAGGGCATTGGGTTTGGACATGGCCGTGCTGAACCCCGCGGAATGCAAAGCCCTCCAGCCCGGGCTCGAACTGGACGTACTGGGCGCCGTTCATTACCGCTGCGACAGCCACCTCACGCCCATGACGCTCATGGACGCGCTGCAAAAACACCTCACGGAAAATGGCGTTACCATCCTGAAACACCACGAAGTCGACGGCGTGGAAATGGAAAAGGGCGTGTTGAAATCGGTACTGGCAGGTGGAAGGAAGTTTACGGCCGACCGGTTCGTACTGGCGGCCGGGTCGTGGTCGCCGGAGGTGGCGAAAACCATGGGCATCGGCGTTTCGCTCATGCCGGGAAAAGGTTACTCTTTTTTACAGCAAAACCCTAACGGGATCGTGGAAGTGCCGGCGCTGCTTTGCGAAGCAAGGGTGGCCATTACGCCGATGGACGGCCGTATCCGCTTCGGGGGAACGATGGAGCTCGGGCGGATGAACGACAAAATAAACATGAAACGCGTGGAAGGCATCGTGTCTTCCATCCCCGCTTATTTCCCCAACCTGAACGTGAAAATGCCCGCTGCCGCGGATGTCTGGCATGGATTCAGGCCTTCTTCGCCCGACGGGCTGCCTTACATCGGGTTTAGCAGAAAACTGAAAAACCTCGTGCTGGCAACGGGCCACGGCATGATGGGGCTGAGCCTCGGCCCGGCTACGGGATTGATTGTCAGTCGATTGATCTCGGAACAACCCGCCGACATCGATCTTTCCGCCTTCTCGCCCGACCGATTTTGACCATAATTTACCGGATTTTAACCTGAATGGGGTTTGCAAATCCAGGGATGGGGTAAAAAGCGTAAATTAAGGGACGCATTCCGGCTATGAAAGTATTACCATTCACCATACTCTATCCAGATAACAAAAGCGTGATCGCAGAGCGGATCGAGCAGCCGCATTTTTATCCGCACCTCCACCGGCACGACGAGTACCAGCTCACGCTCGTGGAACGGGGCGAAGGCATGCTGCTGGCCGGGAACAATATGCATGCCTTCAAAGCCGGCGATGTTTTCCTTATCGGCAGCAACCTGCCCCACCTGTTCAAAAGCAATCCTGAATTTTTTGCGGCAGACAGTGGAAAATCCATCAAGGCATCGTCGTTGTACTTTAACATCAAAGGCACGATTGGCGGGCTTTTCAACCTGCCGGAAATGAAAATGCTGAAAACCTGGCTCCAGGCGAACCAGCATGGTTTTAAGACCGACATTGCGCACTGCCCGGAATTGCCGAAGCTGATAAAATCGGTGCACGATGCCGTTGGGCTCGATGCGTTGCATCGCTTTCTCGACGTATTCACCTCGCTGCAAAACCTGCGGCACACCGAGCGGCTGTGCCCTGCGGATTATTCTGCGGACCTGTCTGAAAGCGAGGGGATGCGGCTGGGGAGGATCCTCCATTTCGTCATGCAGCGCTATCATACCCACGTTACGCTCGACGAAGTAGCGGCCGTTGCCTACATGACGCCGCAGGCGTTCTGCAGATATTTCAAAAGACATACGGGCCGCAGTTTCGTGACGTTCCTCAACGAAGTGCGCATCAACGAAGCCTGCAAAAGCCTCACCCAGACCGTGAACCCCGACGGCATCTCCGAAGCGGCTTACAAGGCGGGCTTCAACAGCATCACCAATTTCAACCGGGTGTTCAAAAGCGTGAAAGGCCGTTCGCCGCGCGCCTACCTCGCCGAATTCCAATCCGTCAATACGTACCAGGGACTATAAATTCTGACGAAAACGCCGTTCCCGCTGACGAAGCGCACTCATCCCCGCACCTGCCCATCGAAATACGCCCTATCTTTGCCGCGATATAAATTTGATTAACCCTACTCCTGCAAACCAACACAACATGAACATCAACATTATCAACCCAACCATCCCATCCAGACAAATCCGCGCCCGGTTCGACGAATCTACCATCACCGTTTACCAGGCTTACAACCCGGCCATCGCGCAGGCTGCCGTTCGCCACCAGACCTTCGTTTCCCCGTTCAAAGTGGAGCGCATGACGTGGATCAAACCGTCTTTCCTATGGATGATGTACCGCTCCGGATGGGCCACCAAAGAAAACCAGGAGCGCATCCTCGCCATCCGGCTCAAAAGAAGCGGCTTCGAGCGCGCGCTGGAAAACGCCTGCCTGTCGCACTTCGACGCCAATGTTCACCGCGACCATGAGCAATGGCAATCGCTGGTGAAGCATACGGAAGTCCGCGTGCAATGGGACCCCGAGAAAAACATCCACCTCCAAGAACTTTCGTACCGCTCCATCCAGATCGGGCTGTCCGGCTCGGCCGTGCGTTCGTATGTCAATGAATGGATCGTGGGGGTGGAAGATATTACGGCGTATTGCCAGACTATCCGGGAAACGCTGACGGCCGGGCAAGCGGAAGCTGCTGCGGCCATGCTTCCCGCAGAAATGCCGTACGATTTGCCGCCGGCCACAAAATCCATCATCGGCGCGTTCTGAAAATGAAGAAGCCCGTGCGGCGGCACAGGCTTCAACGATTATTTCTGATTAATTATTCCCTTACTCCGATCGGCGTTCGCAATGGTTCCGCCAGGCAAGGCAGCGCATGCTTTTCATCACACATCGTTCTCCATCGCCATCATCGCCGCTTCGAGCTTATCAACGTCTACCGTAAAATCGGCCGTATGTGTTTCCGCGCTGGTGGCCTGGCTTAGCATGTAGTAATATTCGATATCCAGGGCAGAGGCCTGGTTGAAGAAACAGTTGAGGTGCGATTCGCCTTCGTTGCGGATTTCCAGCAGTTTGGTACCCGGTTGCATGAACAGCATATTGGTGAGCCCTGCGCCGTGGAGGCCCAACAGAATTTTCGTTTCTGACATCAAACGGATTTGCGTGGCGAAATCGTAATCTTCGAAATAATGCACTTCATATCCGTGTTTGTCCATGAGGACGGTTACTTCGGCTTCGTTGAGGATCCTGCGGCGGATGGCTTTTTTCCGGCTGATGAAAATTTTCCGGAACGGTGTTGCTCCCGGTTGCACAAACCGGTTGCGCAGACTATTGATGGCCGACTCGCTGAAATGACCCGTGGGAGCGGTGTGCGCAGGCAGTACCATTTCCTTTGTACGAACGATGCGGCGGATGCTGTAGTACTCCCACCGGAAACCGAGCATGCGCAGCGATGCTTCCACGTACGGCTTCTCGCGGTAACGCTCCGGCAGCAACACCACGTGCGAGCTTTTCAATCCTTCTACCGCCAGGAGCCGCGTGAGAGCGTCAGACAGCCAGTGGTAATACTCCGCGCTCCATTCGTCGGTGATCCAGATGGCTTTTTCCACACGCTTGCCGGGCAGGGCATACAAATACAGTTTCTTGAACTGCGAAAACCTGGAAAACGGGCGGATGTGGGTGTAATCGTTGGCAAAACGGAATTCCGACGGGTTAAAAACCGCGTGCTTGATAACGGAGGCGTTGCGGAGCACGAGGGTTTTCCGCTGGGGGATTTCCAGGGTGAACGCGCCTTCGAACAACGCCCGGTCTTTTTCATCGTAGTTGCGGGGGATTTTCCGGGTAACAGTAATGGTCCCGGCAGGGCGGGATTGTTTCAGCATGCTGATGGTTTCCATACCGTAAAAATACGACTGCCGGCTGGTACGGCCAAAGAATCATATCATAATAAGTTATGATTTGAGGAGCCAGATGCGTGTCACCATATTCAATAGCAACATCACGATCAGCAACAGCATCCACCACGCTCGTTTCCGCGTCTTTTCAGGGATGTTTTTATTTTTCCTGATCCAATTGATCCCCCGGATGCCCACGGCCACGAAAACGATGGCGCAGGGCACCGCCAGCCAGGGATCGGACAGTACAACCGTCCCCATCATCGATACGAAGAGCAGCGCCATGATCCCCAGCGCGCCCGCCTGCATCGTCTTCACAGGTGCGCCGGCATCGATGGGATGCAGTGCCTGGAGCGCCGATTCCAGTTCAGGGAGGTTCTCGAGGTAATTAGGTATGTACAGCGTATCGGTAGCAGATTTTCCACGGACCACGAAATGCCCCTGCTTCATTTTGCTGATCGACTGGATTTCGCGGTGATAAATCCCCTGCATCTCCATCCCGTCCATCTCGCGGATGATCATCGTGTCGGTGATGACGATCGTCAGCGACGCCATGGGCGCCAGCGCTTTTTTCAGCCGCATCCGGTGCCAGACGACCATCGCTACCGCCAACACGGGAAATATGACCAGCTCTGTCCGGAATACTTCCGGATCGGCGGCATGGTCCGTGAAGTACATCATACAGAAAGCAAACAATAACGCTACCGACAGGATGCCGATAAACCGGAGAGACATTTTCCGGGCCATGGCTTGCATGGCGGGAGGATTTACTTTGAATTCAGGCACAGGGAGATCGAATTTCCGGCAAGATAATCATTAGCCGTCAATCCGGGTCCGACGGCGGCCAGGCCCGAAATCCACCTTGAGCCATTAATAATTGATTTTCAACACGATACAAGTATTTCCTTTTCCTTCCCGCCCGGCTTACCTTTGCAACTTATGGGTAGCAATACCTATAGCCCCTGTACACACCAATCGTAATTTTGCCTCAACATGTTGCGCAGCTTATTTTTCCTCCTGCCGGGATTGCTTTTTTTCCACCCCGTTTTTTCGGACGCACCGCGCCCGGGAATCCCGCCGCAAAAGATCGCGTATCCTTTGCTGCTGGAAGATCCGGGGAAGCAGCTCACGATCGGCGACGTAGTGGCGCGCAGCGGGGATTTCAGGCGGTCTGCGGATGCGGTAGCCATTCCCGGCGCCACTTCCTCGGCATGGTGGGTGAAGTTCGACGTCGAGAACCCGGTGGATGAAACGCTGTATCTTTCCATCGCTTCGGCAGGACTGCAGGAGATCGATCTTTACCATGAAACCATTCCCGGGCAATTCAGTAACGTCCGCTACCGTTCGGGCGCTGCGGGCGACGGGCGCATCATCCAGTCCAACATGCCCCTTTTACCCATGCACGCGCCGCCGGCAAAACGCACCACCTATTATCTCCGGGTAACCGGCAACGCCGTGATGCGCCTGCGCATGGAAGTCGCCGCCATTGAATATCACCTCGAAACACAGCACGAAGACGATTTCATCCACGGCATCTTTTACGGCATCCTGGTGGCGCTGATGATCTACAACCTCTTTGCGTTCATCACCCTCCGCGACGTATCCTACCTGCTATACGTGCTCTACATCCTTTTTTCCGGGTTGTCCACGCTCGTCCTCAACAACTACATCGCCGTCTTTTTTCCCAGCGCGCGCTGGCTCAACGAAATGACGACCGTGCTGCCTGGCGGGATGCTGTTCGGCGTGCTGTTTACCAATACTTTTTTACGGGTGAAGGAACATGCACCGCTGGTGCACAAACTGCGCGTTCCGCTGATGGTTTTCCTCATCGCCATCCCGTTAATGGCTTTATTCGTATCCTGGCCGGTGATGTACATCGTATTGGAAGCCGCGATTTATATCACCTTCGCATATTGGCTGGCGGCGGGCATTTCGGTGTATGTGAAAGGGTTCAGGCCGGCCGTGTATTTCCTGGCGGGATTCGGATTGCTCATCGCATTCGGTGTGGTATATAACCTGCGGGACAACGGATTGCTGCCCGACAACGCATTCACGCGGCATGCGGCGCAAATCGGCACGGCGCTGGAAGCGATCATCCTTTCCTGGGCGCTCACCAGCAAGGTAAATTTTTACAAGCGCGCGAAAGAAACCCTTCAGCTCCAGGCGATGGAACAAAGCAGCGCGTTCTCCAAAGAAATGATCCGCATGCAGGAACACGAGCGCAAGCGCATCGCGTCGGAGCTGCACGACAGTGTGGGCCAGCAGCTTATCCTCATCAAAAACCGGCTGCTCCTCCTGCGCAACAAAACCGAAAACGACGCGCAGTCCATTTCCGGGGACATTGCCGGGAACGTGGCGGATACCATCCAGGAAATCCGGAATATATCCTACTCCCTGCGGCCTTACCAGATGGATATGATGGGCCTTACCCAAAGCATCCAGAGCCTGGCAGAAGAAACCGGCGACGGCGCCAACGTTTTGATGGACGCGGGGATCGACAATATCGACCATCTTTTTTCCCCCGAAAACGAAATCAATATCTACCGCATCGTCCAGGAATTGCTGAACAATATGGTGAAGCATTCCGGCGCCACGAGGTGCACCCTGCGCGTGCACCGGGCCGTTTGGCTGATAAAAATCGTGGTGACCGACGATGGGGTCGGTTTCGGGAACGCGAACGAAAACGGCTTCGGCCTGCTGAGCATCCGTGAGCGCGTGCAGATCATGGGCGGCCAGTTCATCATTCATCCCGGCGAGGGCAAAGGCGCGGCGCTCTCCGTCAACATTCCCATCTCGTATCATGAAAACACTTGATATCCTCATTGCTGACGACCATCCGATCTTCCTCAAGGGCCTTCGGGAAGTGATCGAATCCGGCGGCGATTTCCGCATCATCTACCAGGCCGCCAACGGGCGCGATGCGATAGAAGGCATCCGATCCAAACGGCCAGACGTCGCCATTCTCGACATCGACATGCCGGAGCTGAACGGGCTCCAGGTGGCGGAGGAAGCCCTGCTTCACCAGCCGGAACTGCCCATCGTGCTGCTCACCATGCACAAAGTGAAAGACGCATTCATGAAAGCCCTGGAGATCGGCATCATGGGGTACGTGCTGAAAGAAAACGCGGTGGTGGACGTGATCCACGCCATTCATTCGGTAACGGCGGGCAACGCGTACATCAGTCCGGAGATGTCTACTTTCCTGCTGCGGCAAAAGCACAAATCGCCGACGGGCGCGGCGGAGATGATGGCCACGCTCACGCCATCGGAGTACCGGATCATCCACCTGGTGGCGGCTTACAAGTCGAGCCGGGAGATCGCCGAAGAGCTGGGCATCAGCGAAAAAACGGTGAGCAACCACAGGATGAATATTACGCGGAAGTTGTCGCTTTCCGGGAAAAACAGCCTGTTGCGGTTCGCCATCGAGGCTACGGGCGGGAGCAAGCCGGTGTTTTAGGGGCAGAACAATCTCGTGGGTTGGTTTGTATTAATGGTAACCAAAATTCAAACCCACATGGAAATCAAGTCTTCCACCAAGTACTTTGCGGAAATGATCGGCACGTTCGCCCTGGTATTTTTTGGGTGCGGCGCGGCCGTGGTATCGGGGGTAAGCGCCTCCGGGCCTGCGGGCATCGGGTTGCTGGGGATCGCTTTCGCTTTCGGGCTGGCGGTGCTGGTGATGTGCTACGCGATCGGCGGCATTTCGGGCTGCCATATCAATCCCGCCATTACCATCGCCATGCTGACCGCCGGCAAGATCAAGGCGGCCGACGCGCTGGGGTACATCATCGCCCAATGCATCGGCGCAGTGATCGCCGCATGGGTGTTGTGGACCATCCAGAAAGGGCTTCCCGGCTGGCAACTCGGCGAATGGGGCCTGGGCTCCAACGGCTGGGGAGAAGGGTACGGCGCAGGATATAACACCGCTTCGGCGTTCGTGGCGGAAGCAGTGCTCACCTTCCTCTTCCTTTTCGTGATCTTCGGCGCCACCGGCAAATGGGGCAACGGCACCACCGCCGGCGTAGCCATCGGCCTTACCCTCACCTGCATCCATCTTTTCTGCATTCCCATCACGGGCACTTCCGTTAACCCCGCCCGCAGCCTCGGCCCCGCCATTTTCGCCGGCGGCAACGCTTTATCGCAGCTCTGGCTATTCATCGTAGCCCCCATCGTTGGCGGCATCGCCGCGGCGCTCGTTTGGCGCGCGATGGACAAATCCTAAGCATCATTACCCATATAATTAAGTACTACTACCGGTGCGGCAAGGTTCTTGCCGCACTTATTTTTGCTGCCGTACAAAGACCTCAAAACCGCGCGATCATGGTACGGCAGGGATCCGTTATTTACAACCCTTACAACCAGGAGCAGTTCACTTTTCTCCAGACGCACGCCAGTACCGGCGGCGCTTACCTCCAGATCGCAGCAGTGGTAGGCCCCGGCGGCGAAACGGCCTGCGGTGCCCATCGCCACCGCCACCCGCTGCAGGAAGAAAAGTTCATCGTTCATTCCGGCAGCCTGTGGATGCAATCCGGCAACACGGCACGGTTGTACCACGCGGGCGACCAGGTAGTGATACCGCCCGGCACCGCGCACGCATGGCGCAACGGCAGCCATACGGAACCGCTGCATTTCACGTACGAGATCGCACCGGCCATGCAGTGGGAAAGTATCCTCGAAACATTATGGTCGCTGTCGCAGAAAGGCGCGTTCAATCGCAGGGGCATTCCCTGCTTCCTGCAGCTGGCGGCCACTTTGCACCGCTATCCGGACCATTGCTACATGGCTGGCGTACCGGTCACATTGCAGAAATGGGCATTCCGGATGCTGGCCGTATTGGCGAAATGGCTGGGGTACCGGCCATTCCACAAGTATCGCGGGGTGGGGGGATTATGATGCAACCTGTTTTACGTCGCACGATAAGTTATTAAAGACGCTTCTATGAAGAGATGGTATGGCTGGAACGTGATCCGGTCTTATCAATGAAGCCGAAACAAGGCCGCGCTGTTTCCAGCGCGGCTCTTTTTTATCATCGTCCAATCGTTTCCTTCACGCCGGCCCTTACCGCTTTCGCAGCTTCGACCATATTGCGGAGCGCGGCTTCCGTTTCGGGCCACTTCCGGGTTTTCAGTCCACAATCCGGGTTCACCCAGATGTTGCGCGCCGGCAGATATTCGGCGGCTTTGCGGAGGAGGGATTCCATTTCGGCTACAGACGGCACCCGCGGCGAATGGATGTCGTACACTCCGGGCCCGATCTCGTTCGGGTATTTGAAATCCGCGAAAGCCTCCAGCAATTCCATTTGCGACCGCGACGTCTCGATCGTGATCACGTCTGCGTCCATCTCCGCGATATGGCGGATGATGTCGTTGAAATCGCTGTAGCACATGTGCGTATGGATCTGTGTCCCGTCCTGCACGCCCGATGCGGAAACGCGGAAGGCGCGCACGGCCCAGTCGAGATACCGTTCCCGGTCAGCCTTGCGGATCGGCAAGCCTTCCCGGATGGCGGGCTCGTCGATCTGAATGATGCCGATCCCCGCCCGCTCCAGCGCCACCACTTCGTCGCGGATTGCCAGGGCGATTTGTGCCGTGGTTTCGGAACGGGGCTGATCGTCGCGGACGAAAGACCATTGCAAAATAGTGACGGGCCCGGTCAGCATTCCTTTCATCGGCAGCGCCGTACACGATTGTGCGAACACCGACCAGCGAACGGTCATATCCTGTTCGCGGCTCACGTCCCCGAAAATAACCGGCGGCTTTACGCAGCGGCTGCCGTAGCTCTGTACCCAGCCGTGTTGCGTGAATGCGAACCCTTCGAGTTTTTCCCCGAAATATTCCACCATGTCGTTCCGCTCGAATTCGCCGTGCACGAGCACATCCAGCCCGATATCTTCCTGCAGCCGGACCGTTTCCCGCGTAGCGGATTCCAGCGAATCGTCGTATTGCGCCTGTGTAAGATCGCCTTTTCTGAATGCGGCCCTCAGCGCGCGGATATCCGCCGTTTGCGGGAAAGAACCGATCGTGGTGGTGGGGTACATCGGCAGCCGGAACCTGCGCTGCTGCAATGTTTGCCGGTGCACGAAACCGGAAGCCCGTTGCGCATCGCGCTCCGAAATGGCCGCCACGCGCGCTTTCACGGCGGGCTTGTGGATGCGGGTGGATGCCCCCCTCGCGGCGATGGCCGTTTCGTTGGCCGCCAGCAAGGATGTTTCGCCATGGAATATCCTGTCCAGCTCCGCCACTTCCTGCAGCTTCTGCCGGGCGAACGCCATCCAGGATTTCAGTTCTTCATCGAGCTGCGTTTCCAGCTCCAGGTCGGCCGGCGTGTGCAGCAGGGAGCACGACGGGGCTATCATCACCCGGTCTTCCCCCAACTGGCTGACCGCTTTTTGAATGAACGGCAGCGAACGGCGGTAATCGTTTTTCCAGATGTTCCTTCCATCGATCAGGCCCAGCGACAGCGACATTTTCGGCGGCAGCAGCGGCAGGAGTTGTTCCAGCTGCGCGGGGTCGCGCACCAGGTCGATATGCAGGCAGCACACGGGCAGGGAGGCGGCCAGTCCCGCATTGTCGCGGAGCCCTTCGAAATAGGTCGTCACCATGGTGCGGAGGCCTTTGCAATGTTTCGCTATCTCCGTGTAGGCGTAACAGTAAGCTTCCGCCGCGCCTTCGGGGAGGTCGGTGGCGAGGAAGGGCTCATCGAGCTGCACCCAGGCGGCACCGCGGTCGCGCAGGCGTTGGAGGGCTTCGATGTAAACGGGGAGCAGCCGGGGCAGCAGGCTGAGGCGGTGGAACCCGGGTTCTTTTTCCTTGCCGAGCAGCAGGTAGGAAACGGGGCCGATCAGCACGGGTTTCGGCGTAGCGGCAAGCTGGTGCTTCGCTGCGTCGAAGGCGTTGAAGACTTTGTTGGAGAAGAGCCGGAAAGACTGGTCTTTGCGGAATTCCGGCACGATGTAATGATAGTTCGTGTCGAACCACTTGGTCATTTCCATGGCGGTGAGATCGAGGCCATGTTCCTGGCATCCGCGTGCCATGGCGAATGCGAGATCGGTTTCGGTGTTCTGCGGCACGTCTGTGACCACGGGCGCGTACCGGTCGGGAATGGCGCCAACGAGGAGCGACATGTCGAGCACATGGTCGTAGTAACTGAAATCGTTGCAGGGGATGAGGTCCATCCCTGCGGCCTGTTGCAGGCGCCATTGTTCTTCCTGGAGACGTTGTGCGGCAACGGTCAGTTCCTGGCGGCCGATGCGGCCTTGCCAGTACGCTTCGCAAGCTTTTTTGAGCTGGCGTTGGGCTCCCATGCGCGGGTAGCCGAGGGTGTGTTTCAGCATAGCAAAAACGTTTTTAAGACATTAATGTGGATTAATGCTCCTTACGGTTTTCGTATGCTTTCAGGAAATGTGAGTAGGCATGGAACGGCGGGGCATACGTTGCCCATGACGGTCCCGACCATTGCTTCAAATCGCGAAAGCAAGATCTTTCATAGCGGGCAAGTATCCTGGCTTGTAACATTACCGCCGTTCTTCTCATCCTGTTCAGGTCAGGACAATGAACGCCTGGGGCGGTAACTCTGGCAGTTACTTACAGTTGCGCGACAGCCCGTGATTTGCACACGGTTCCTTTTTAAATCCGGCTTTCGCCGGCTACCACGCTATGGAAAATATGAATTGGGTAAAGAACTCGGGACCAAAGATAGGAATGTCCGCATTCAAAACCTATCCGCCGGGCTTGTTAATGCGCATTAACCAATAAAAACTTTGGCACAGTATATGCAAAGTTGGGTCTGACCGGCTTATACCTAGTAGATTGAATATTACCGGAAAGCCATATAAAAGATTCAGACGTATACCTGTATACTCGCCTCTATTTTTATTGAAACTTCCACTTTAGCAGCATGTACCTAACGTACCGCTTTATTTGCGGCAGGCCTTCGTATGCCTGTGCTGCAGTGGGCAACAGCGACTCGTATATGAAAAGGATATTGGTAATTGAAGACGATTTATTAATGATCCATGTAGTAGAGCTGATCATTAAGAAGGAAGGACACCATGCAGATCTGGCATACAACGGAAAAGAAGCGGCCATGTTATTGGGGACGTATGATTACGACCTGGTGATCGCCGATCTGAAGCTGCCTTTCCCCCATTTAGAAGAACTTTCAGCGCAATTGCGCGCCCAGCGCGGGCGGCGTAGTTTGCCTGTTATCATGATACTGCCCGCCTATTTCGTTATGGACAGTATTTCTTCCTGGTTCGGCATGGAAGCGGAAGAAATCATTATAAGGCCTTTCAGTCCACTCGAGTTGACCACAAAAATCCAGGCGCTAGTGAACTGACGCGCCTCTTCTTTCCTCACCCGGCCCTCCGGTCACGGCTCCCCCCAGCAGGTGACCGGCGCCGGTCAGGAAATCCCCCGCTCCATCTTCATACACCAATTCATTTGTATCATCAACCCCGTACCACCTGGCATAAGGTATTTATACCCGGAAAGGCGGATATTTGCCCCATGGATATTTTTACCATTTCGGTGGACGAGCGCCGCTTCGAAGTGAAGCCTTTCGTGAAAGGCTATGGCATGGCGTTTCATGTCGATACGGGCGACGGGCTGGTGATCTTCGAGCTGGACGAGGAAGACAGCCTCCGCGCCATCTCTCAGGGCCCTACCCCGCCGGATTCCGCACTGGTAGGCCGCATCGCCGATGCGATCGTGGCGCACTTCGGATGATTTGCCAATATTTTTAGCTATATTTGCTAATGAAATTAGCATCATGATCGCCCTGGTTGACTGCAATAATTTTTACGTGAGCTGCGAAAGGCTCTTCCACCCCGCCGTCCTTCACCGCCCCGTGGTGGTGCTCAGCAATAACGATGGCTGCGTGATCTCCCGCTCCGAAGAAGCGAAAGCCCTCGGCATCCGCATGGGAGCGCCGGCCTTCTTCATGGAAGACCTGCTGGAGCGGAACCAGGTCGCGGTCTTTTCCTCGAATTACACCTTATACGGCAGCCTGTCGCAGCGCGTGATGCAGGTGCTCGCCGGCTTCGTGCCGGAAATGGAGGTCTACAGTATCGACGAAGCCTTCCTCGATATCACGGGCCATGCGTCCCCCGCTACGCTGGCAGCGGCCATCCGCACAGGCGTGCTGCACAACGTCGGAATGCCCGTTTCCGTAGGCGTGGCGCCCACCAAAACCCTCGCCAAGATGGCCAACCGCGCCGTCAAAAAATCCAGGCTGCCCGAAGGCTTCCTCGTGCTCGACTACCCCGGAAAAACCACGGCCGTACTCGCCGCCACGCAAGTGGAAGACATCTGGGGCATCGGGTCGCAATACGCCGCCATGCTTCACCAGAAAGGGGTCCACACGGCGCTCGACCTATCCCGCGTGCCCGATGATTTCGCGCGGCGGGAACTGACCGTTCAGGGTCTGCGGCTGGTGCATGAGCTGCGCGGCATTCCGAGCATCGGGATGGAGGAATCGGCGCCGGCGAAAAAAGCGGTGTGCGTGGCGCGCTCGTTCGGGCAGTTGCTCACCGAAAAGGACGATATCCGCGAAGCCCTCGCCAATTACGCCGCCGTGGCCGCGCAGAAGCTGCGGGCACAGGGCTCGCGGGCCTCCATCATCCAGGTGTTCGTACAAACGAATAATTTCCGCGGACAGGATGCGCAATATCACCGCTCCGTGAACGTCCGGCTGCCCGTGCCCGCCAGCAGCACGCGGGAACTCATCCGCCAGGCGCTCCTGGCGCTCGACCGCATCTTCAAACCAGGGTACAATTACAAGAAAACCGGTATCGTAGCGATGGACCTGGTGCCGGATTCGCAGGTGCAGGAAAACCTCTTCGAATCCACCGACCACGAAAAGGAACGCAAGCTCATGCAGGCGCTCGACGGAATCACGCGGCACTTTGCCGGCAAACCCGTGCTGCGCTTCGCGGTGCAGGGCGGCGACAAGAAATGGGCGCTGCGGCAGGAACGGCTTTCGCCGTGCTACACCACGCGCCTGGAAGAAATCATCAAAGCGAAAGCGGAATAAATGACGGCATACGACCGATGATGAAAGCAATCACCCAACATAGCGCCACCTGATGCACAACCCGCTCGCCATATTACGGCCCGCCGTGCTGGAAGGGCTCCTGGCAGCGGGGCACCGCTGGTTCGTCCGGCAGCAATATCCCCGCGGCATGCACCCTTCGCTGAAGGCGGCATTCCTCATGTCGGCATACCGGAATATCGGGGAAGCGCGCGCGCACCTGGAAGCCATCGCCGCCGATCCGCAGCGGCGCGTCTACGACGGGAACGATGCGGCCGACCGGGAGCGCCTATTCACCGCAGCCGCACAACCCGACGGATATGCCATCTACGTGAGCCTGCTCGCCAAACGGAAATGGAGCCCCGATCCCGCAACGGGAGCGGCGATCAAACAGTACGTCCGCGCACATACCAACTGGAAGCCCGACCGCAAGGAAGACCTCCACGTGTCGCTGTTCATCCAGTTTGGCGAACTTTTCCTTAATTTGAAAACGAAACAGGAAGAAATCAAAATACCCTTTTCCGACATCGAAAAAAGCTGATCCCATGTGTTACGACCTTTCCTTCTCCGCCAGCATCGCCTCCGTGTTCGACTATCTGCCCGAGCTCAAAGACATGGGACAGCTGGACCTTCACTTCGAGCCCACTTTCCACAAAGTGGCGCAAGCGTACCCCAAATGGCCGGTAGTACTGCAGGATAATGGGGAATTCAAGCTCAAAAGGTTCGAATGGGGCGTGATCCCCAACTACATGAAAACACCGGAAGAAGTGAAGAAAGGAAGGAAATGGATGGTAAACGCCCGTTCCGAAAAAGTGCTCGACACCAAAGCCTACTGGAACCGCATCCGCAAAAACCGGTGCCTCGTTCCTGCCACCGGATTCTTCGAGCACCGCGAAGTGCCCGGATGGAAAAATAAAGTCCCCTATTACATCCACGTCAAAGACCGCGATATCTTCTTCATCGCCGGGCTCTACGCCTGGTCGCACCTCCCCGATCCGGAAACCGGTGAAATCCCCGGCACGTTCACGCTCATCACCCGCGAAGCCAACGATGTCATGAAACGCATCCACAACGGCGGCGACAACGCCGGCCGCATGCCGCTCATCCTCCCGCGCGAACTGGAAAAGGAATGGCTGCGCCCCGACCTGACAGACGAAGGCATCAAATCCATCCTCGCTTACGCCATCCCCTCAGACGAGCTGGCGTACTGGACCGTCAACTCCGTCCGCAAAGCGAAGCCCGACGACGAATCCGTGATCGCCGAAACCTCCTGGGCCGATCTGCCCGCATTATAATTTTCATTGGGAAACTAGCTCGCCCGGATAATACGCAACGGGAAGGGCGTCTGCTGCCGCGCCTGGCGGATGTATTGATCGATAACGTTATACAGCCGGTCGAATTCGATGGGCTTAATAAGATATTCGTTCACGCCCGCGGCTTTGGCTTCGTTCTGCTGTTCGCGGAACGCATCCGCCGAAATGGCGATGACGGGAATATGCTTCAGGTCGGGATCTTTCCGGATCTGTACGATCACTTCGCGGCCGCTCATGCGCGGCATGTGCATGTCGAGGATAATGATGTCCGGATGCACGGCGCGGGCGAGGCGAAGCCCGTCTTCCCCATTTCCGGCGATATGCAGGTTGATGCCCACGTGCGAGAAAAAGCGCTCCATGATGAGCTGGTTGATCTCACTGTCTTCCATAAGCAGCACGCGGGTTTCGGAGGGGAACGATTGGTATTCCGCCTGCGTTTCCAGCGGGTTGGGAGCTACTTCCATGCCGGCCATGGCGGCTTCTTCCACGAGCGGAAGGGTAACGGTGAACGCGGTGCCCATACCGGGTGTGCTGCGAACGGAGATGGTGCCGCCCATCATTTCGACGATGCGCCGGGTGATGGTGAGGCCCAGCCCCGTGCCGCCGTAAGTTTCATGGATGGTGGCATCGGCCTGCTCGAACGGCTGGAAGATGACGCGCTGTTTGTCTTCCGGGATACCGATCCCTTCGTCGGACACGCGGATGCACCAGTGCGCCGGTTCGCGGCGGAAAACGTGGAGCGTTACCTTTTTATTCTCGGGTGAGAATTTAATGGCGTTGCCGAGGAGGTTATTGGCGATTTGGGTGAGATGGATGCGGTCGCCGCAAACGATGCCGGGCAGGCGATTGTCGATCTGCAACTGGATGGCCACGCCTTTGACCTGCGCCGCGTTCTGGTAGATGGTCGAAATGCCGCGGAGCCATTCGCGGAGGTCGAAGGGCTCGGGCTGCACCTGGTCGATCTTTCCGGCTTCGATGCGGGCGAGCTCGAGTACGTTGTTGACGATTTCGAGCAGGCTGTGGCCGCTGGTGCTGATGCTTTCGATATAGGCCAGCACGCTCTGCGGGATGCGGTTGCGGTTGTCGGGTTCGTTGAGGAGGAGGTACGTCATCCCGATGACCGCGTTGAGCGGGTTGCGGATTTCGTGGCTGATTTCCCGGAGGAAGGCGGATTTGGCGGTATTGGCTTTTTCCGCGGCGTCGCGGGCTTTGGTGAGCTCTTCCCGCGCTTCTTCCAACAGTTTCAATTGCGCGGTGAGCATTTTATCCTGTTCGCGGAGCTGGCGGTTGCTGCGCTTGAGGTGCTGGATGGCGTCGTCCATGGCGATGTTGCTGGCCAGGAGATCTTTGGTACGGTCGCTCACCTCCTGTTCCAGATGTTCGTTGTAAGCTGATAGTTTCACGTTCGCCGCTTTCAGTTCGGCTTCCTTGTCGTTCACCAGTTTATTCTTCTCGAGGAGCGTTTCATTGCGTTTGTGCAGGCGTTTTACGAGGCCGGAGATATTGATCTGGTAGAAACTGATCACCATATAATTCAGCGCCAGCACAACCGACATGATCATCCACCGGAAAATATAGAGTTCGTCCCGCGTCATGGCCATGGGCGTCACCACCTGGAAGTAATAATTGGTTTCGAGGAGGATGAGGCAGGTGAGGATAAGGCAGAGGCAGTACCAGCGCAATTCTTTTTCGTGCGGGGTGCAGATGAGCAGGGGTACCCCGATGAGGAAAAGCCCCAGGAAATGTACCTGCGTACTTTCGCCGAACGTGGCGCCATAATACAGCATCACGAGGCAAAACACGAGCATGAGGGTGAACTTGGCCGTTGCGTACCGGCCGATGCGGTTGAACGCGAGTACCGACAAAAAGCCGCCTACGAAGCCGAGCGCGGTGTAGAGAATGGACCAGTCGCCGGAGATCCATGCGAGGCTCACGCCACAGAAGGTGCAAAGCAGGGCGGTGATAAAACTGAATGAGTTTACCACCATCAAGCGCTTCACATCTCCCTCCCGATGGTCGGGTTGAAGGCCAACACGTTTAATTTTATTGAACCACTCCGTTAACATTCAAAAAACGCTCTACTATAATTTACGGAATTTTCCCGACAGGCCGAGTTAAATCTTTTGCGGTACAGCCCTGTTTGCCCCCGGTAAACAGCAACAAGCCATTAACAAATCGCGGTCCGGCAAAAAATTAGCCCGATAAACATCGGGCCAGGGCTGATAACTCTCCAAAATTTATATTGAACTTACTGGTATCGGCGGTCATGGATGCAACGGGAAATTAAGGACACACATCGGTAGGTTTTGTTAAAATATCGTTAACGGAAGGGGCTTAAAATAACAAGTCCGGGGAGACCCCCAGACCTGCTAAATACGCTCCAATTTAACTACATGGAAGAATGCCCCTTTCGGAACACCCCGTCCATGGTCCACCAAAATTAGGATCGGACAATGCCAACAGGTGTTAAATGATTGTTATTGATATCGTAAGGAAGACTAACGTGTTTGCATTTTATTAAATTGATGAAGATCAGGAACTGCGCCTGACCCGCATCAGGACAGCCCCCGTTCCGCCATCCTAATTTTGTGCAACTAAAACAACCCTTGGCATGCCGTCCGTCGAAATACTCAGCCGCATTCAGTTCGCCTTCACCATCGCTTTCCATTATATCTATCCCCCGCTCAGCATAGGGTTGGGCGTTTGCCTCGTTATCATGGAAGGCATGTACCTGCGCACGGGGATCAAAATGTATGAAGACATCACCCGTTTCTGGATCAAGATCTTTGCCCTGATTTTCGGGATCGGCGTGGCCACGGGTATCGTTATGGAGTTCGAGTTCGGCACCAACTGGGCCACTTATTCGCGGTATGTCGGCGATATTTTCGGAAGCGCCCTCGCCGCCGAAGGCATTTTCGCCTTCGCCCTGGAATCCGGCTTCCTCGGTATCCTTATTTTCGGCTGGAACCGCGTCTCCAAAGGCGTCCACTTCTTTTCCACCATCATGGTCGCTCTCGGCTCCATGTTCTCCGCCGTATGGATCGTGATCGCCAATTCCTGGCAGCAAACGCCCGCCGGCTACGTCATCGAAGGCGAAGGGCTCATGGCCCGCGCTGTGATCACGGACTTCTGGGAAATGGTATTCAACCCTTCTTCCATGGACCGCCTCTCCCACGTGATCATCGGCGCTTTCCTCGCCGGATCGTTCCTCGTCATGAGCGTTGGCGCTTATTACATCGTCCGCAACCGGTTCGTGGAAGCGGCGAAGGCCATGTTCAAGGTAGGCCTTTCCGTAGCCGTGATCGCCGCGCTGGCACAGTTGTTCACCGGCCACCGCTCCGCCCATTACGTAAGCGAATACCAACCCGCCAAACTTGCGGCCATGGAAGGGCATTGGGACAGCTCGGCCGTTGCGCCCATGTACCTTTTCGGCTGGGTCGACAATGAACGGGGGAAAACGACGGGGCTCGGTCTGCCCGGGGGCCTGTCCTTCCTCACCCACGGCTCCTTCAGCGCCCCCGTAACCGGGCTGGGCGCCTTCCCGAAAACGGAACGGCCCACGGCGGTGAACTTCGTGTTCCAGAGTTACCATATCATGATCGCCATCGGTATGATATTGATTGCCATGACGTTACTGGCCGTGTATTACCTGTGGCGAAAACGGCTGTTCAACAAAAAATGGCTTATGACCCTCTTCATCTGGGCCGTGCTGCTGCCGCAGATCGCCAACCAGGCCGGCTGGTACGCGGCCGAAGTGGGCAGGCAGCCCTGGGTGGTATATGGCCTCCTCCGCACGTCGGACGCGCTGAGCAAAGACGTAAAAGCCAACCAGGTCGTGTTCAGCCTCGTACTCTTCACCCTCGTGTATACGCTGTTGTTCATTTTGTTCATTTATCTGCTCAATAAGAAAATCCAGCACGGCCCGGCCATGACGCACAACGAAGAAGAGGAAAGCGACGAATTCTCGAAGCGCAATATCAAGCAACTGCAAAATCCCGAACACTAAACACCTCAAAACGCAAGACATGGAAACGATCTTAGGACTGGACCTGCCCACACTTTGGTTCCTCGTGATCGGGGGGCTGATCACCGGCTACGGCGTGCTCGACGGGTTCGACCTCGGCGCCGGGGCGCTCCATCTTTTTTTCAATAAGGAAGAAAGCCGGCGTATCGCGCTGAACGCCATCGGCCCGGTGTGGGACGGCAACGAGGTGTGGCTCGTGATTGCGGGAGGCGCCCTGTTCGCGGGGTTCCCCCTTGTTTACGGCACCATCCTGTCGATCTTCTACGTACCGTTTATGCTGTTCCTCGTGGCATTGATCTTCCGCGCCATCTCGATCGAGTTCCGCAGCAAGGAGCCCATGGCCTGGTGGCGGAAGATGTGGGATGTGAGCTATATGGCGTCGAGCACGCTGATCACGCTGCTGTTGGGCCTGGTACTGGGGAACCTCATCCACGGGCTGCCCATCAACGAAAAACATGAGTTCACCGGCGACCTGCTGACGTTCTTCAATCCATACGCCCTCCTCATCGCCATTACGACCCTGTCGCTTTTCATGCTCCACGGCGCCATTTACCTCGTCATGAAAACCGAAAACCGGCTCTACGCCAAGCTGACGGTGCTGGTCAACAACTGCAGTAAATTCTTCATCCTCTGCTTCATCCTTTCCTCGATGGTAACGCTGATCTACATTCCGCATATGACCGACGAGTTCAAGAAGAACCCCTGGCTGTTTGCCCTGCCTTTGCTGGCCGTGCTCACCGTGCTCAACATCAAGCGGAACATCGATGCGCGGAAATATTTCACCGCCTTCGTCTTCTCCAGCTGCATCACGGCTATTTTATTGATCCTCTTCGCCATCGGGCTCTATCCCAACATCGTCATCAGCACCACCAACCCGGCGTACAGCATCAGCATCTACGAAGCCGCATCTTCCGCTAAATCATTGAAAATCATGTTATTGATGGCCGCGATCGGCACCCCGCTCGTGATCTCCTACACCATTTTCGTGTTCTGGACCTTCCGTGGCAAGGTAAAACTCAATGAAATGAGCTACTGACGGGGGTTTCGGGCAAAAAGAAGCCCCGGCAAGGAATTGCCAGGGCTTTACCATTTAACCTAACTATATGCTGTAACAGCAACTAGTTCCTTGAATATTTTGAGGGGATAACTTGCGCCGTTTATTAGTTAGACGTCGAACTATAAAAATACATGCGTGTTAAAACATCTTTTTTTTAGAAAAGCTGCGAAACACCAGATTCTTAGTCTTTATGGCAATAAGATGCCTAAAAAGGGTGAAAAGTTTAATCGGGGACTATTTCCCGGGAAAAATTTGTCTTTACATTTGAAGCATGAACCGTATCGACCGTTTAACTGCTATTCTTGTACAGCTGCAGGGGAAGAAAATCGTGAAAGCGCAGGAGATCGCAGACAGGTTTGACATCAGCCTGCGCACCGTTTACCGCGACGTTAAAGCCCTCATGGAAGCCGGCGTGCCCATCGGGGCCGAGGCGGGAACGGGATATTATATCGTGGACGGGTACCATCTGCCGCCCGTGATGTTCGACCGGAGCGAGGCCGCCGCCCTGCTCACCGGCGAAAAACTCATGGAAAAACATAGCGACCGCTCCAACCACCAGCAGTTCAGCTCCGCCATGCAAAAGATCAGGGCCGTGCTGCGGGGCAGCGATAAGGATTTCCTCGAATCGCTCGACGAAAACATCGCCGTGCTGCACGACCGGCGGAGCAACGACGAACAAGAGTTTCCCAACCGCTTCCTGAGCGACATCCAGGCAGGGCTGGCCAACCAGAAAGTGCTGGCCGTGGAATATTACTCCTTTTACAGCGACAGCACCAGTCACCGCGAGATCGAGCCCATCGGCATTTTCCATATGAACAGCAGCTGGCATCTCATCGGCTGGTGCCGACTCCGCAACGATTACCGCGATTTCCGGGCAGATCGTATCAAGACCCTGCACCTCACGAACCAGGGGTTCGACAAATCGAAACGGATCACTTTACAACAATACATCACAAAGGAATTTGAGGCCGATCCCGACCAACCGAGCCTGATCAAAGTGCGTATTTCGCACGATGTGGCGCGCTGGCTGGGGCAACAGAAATACCATTACGGATTTGTACAGGAAAAGATGGAAGAGAATTATGTGGAGATGGATTTCCTGTACCGCAGTCTTTCCTACTTTGCGCGGTGGCTGCTGATGTTGGGGAAACATGCGGAAATCGTGGAACCGGACGATCTGAAGATCATCATCCGCCAGCAGATTTCCGAATTAAGCGAACATTACTCCTGACATACCGTTGTCACACCGGCCTGTTTCCTTTGCATAAACGACAGTCATGCAGAAAACAGATCTCAACAAAGAACTTCGACAATATTACCGGGCGCGGTCTACCCCGGAACTGGTCAGCATCGCGCCCGGTCAGTTCCTGACCGTGGAAGGTACGGGCGATTGCCATGCCGGGGAATTCCGTTCCAAGATCAAAACGCTTTTGGCGACGGCGGCCAATGTCCGCAAGATTTCCAAATTACAGGGCAACGATTTCCGGATACCCGCGCTGGAAGGTTATTGGTGGGCGAGCAACGGCGAGCCTTTTCCGAACGTAATGGCTTCCGAATGGAACTGGAAACTGGCGATCCAGATGCCGGCCTTCGTGAGCCGGGGCGATTGCCGGCAGGCGGCGGCATTGGCGGGCAACAAGAAGCTCCCTTTCCTCGACGCGCTACGTTTCGAAGCGATGCCCCCTGCGCTGGCGGTGCAGCTGCTGCATACCGGCTCCTATTTCGAAGAGGAAGCTTCCGTGGCCAGGTTGCATCAATACATCCGCCAGCACCACCTGGAAGTGAACGGCGTGCATCATGAAATCTATCTGAACGATCCGGGAAAAACGCCGCCGGATAAACTGAAAACGATATTGCGGCTGAATGTGAAGGCGGGGTGATTATTTTTCGTCACCGCCGATGCCGAGTAGCTCGATGGCTTGGGATGCAGCTATCTGGCTGGCATCTTTTTTATTGAAGGCTTTGCCGGTGCAGATGAGCTCGCCGTCGAGCATGGCGCCAACGGTGAAGATGCGGCGGCCATTGTCCATCTGTTCTTCGATGAGCTCGAACTCGAGGGTTTTACCGTTTTTATTGGCCCAGCCGTAGAGTTTGTTCTTGTGGTTCATCTCCACGATTTCGAGGGCTTCGAGGTCGATGTAGGGAACGAGGATGCGTTTGTGGACGAACTGTTTGGTCTGGTTATATCCGCGATCGAGGTAAACGGCGCCTACGAGGGCTTCGAGCGTATTGCCGAAGATCTGGGAGATTTTGAGGAACGAGTTGTATTTGTCGTAGATCGTGAGCTTGCGGAGGCCCATTTTAATGGCGATATCGTTGAGCTGCTGGCGGTTCACGATTTTTGACCGCATTTCGGTGAGGTAGCCTTCGGTTTTGTAGGGGTATTTTTTGAAGAGATAGTCGCCGATAATGGCGCCGAGGATGGCGTCACCAAGATATTCCAGGCGCTCGTTGCTCTCAAGGAATTTCTCCTTGCTGGAACGGTGGCTCAAAGCAACTTCGTACAAAGCCAGGTTGCCCGGGTGGAACCCGAGGAGGTTGTAGAGGTCTTTGTACAGTTTCTTTTTCCCGTATAAAATTTTATATAGGAATCCTGGAAGTAGTCTCACACAATCAAGGAACAAATTTTTTGAAAATAACGGAGGCGTTGTGCCCGCCAAACCCGAAGGTATTGCTGAGCGCCGCTCTCACTTCTCTTTTTTGTGCAACGTTAAAGGTGAAATTCAGCTTGGCGTCGAGCTGGGGATCGTCGGTGAAGTGGTTGATGGTGGGAGGTACGAGACCTTCCAGAATGCTCTTGATGATCGTAATGGATTCCACGGCTCCGGCAGCCCCGAGCAGGTGCCCGGTCATGGATTTGGTGGAGCTGATGTTGAGATCGTAGGCAGCTTCTCCAAATACCTGTTGAATGGCCTTTACTTCCGCAATGTCGCCCAGCGGAGTAGAAGTACCGTGTACATTGATGTAGTCGATTTCTTCCGGTTTGAGGCCGGCATCTTTGAGCGCCTGTGTCATCACATTCATGGCCCCGAGCCCTTCGGGATGGGGAGCGGTGATGTGGTGTGCGTCTGCAGATGCGCCGCCGCCGGCGAGCTCGACGTAGATTTTCGCCCCGCGGGCCATGGCATGTTCGTAGCTTTCCAGCACCAGTGCGCCGGCGCCTTCGCCCATTACAAAACCGTCGCGGTCGAGATCGAATGGCCTGGAGGCCGTTTTGGGATCGTCGTTCCTTTCGCTGAGCGCCTTCATGGCGTTGAAACCGCCTACGCAGGGCTCATTGATGATGTTTTCGGAACCACCTGAAATGACAACGTCCGCTTTTCCGTAGCGGATGGTGTACATAGCTTCGATGAGGGCATTGGTGGCGGATGCACAGGCAGATACCACCGAAAAATTAGGCCCCCTGAAACCATGACGCATGGATATATGCCCTGCGGCAATATCCAGGATCAGCCGGGTGATCAGGAAAGGACTGAAACGCGGCGTTCCGTCCCCGGAATGGAATTCCTTTAACTCATTCGAGAAGTTGATCATCCCGCCTACACCCGTACCCCAGATCACGCCAACCCTGTCAACATCCACGGAGTTGCGGTCGATTTTCGCGTCCGCAACTGCCTGATCGGCTGCTATGACGGCGGTTTGCGTGAACGGGTCCATTTTGCGCGCGTCCTTCTTATCCATGAATTGGGTAGGATCGAAGTCTTTCAGCTCACAGGCAAAACGGGTCTTGAATTTGGAAGCATCAAACTGCTTGATATAATCAGCGCCCGATACACCGTTCGCCAATCCCTGCCAGAAAGATTCCACGGAATTGCCGAGCGGTGTCAGCGCGCCTAAACCTGTAACGACTACTCGTCTTGGTTGCATTAAAACAGTTCTGATTGTTGGATTATTTTACGTGTTCTTCCAGGTAAGCTACTGCCTGGCCAACAGTGGTGATAGTTTCTGCTTGTTCGTCAGGAATGGAGATGTTGAATTCTTTTTCGAATTCCATGATCAGTTCTACCGTATCCAAAGAGTCAGCGCCCAGGTCGTTGGTGAAAGAGGCTTCAGGAGTTACCTCGGCTTCGTCAACGCCTAATTTGTCAATAATGATCTTTTTAACTCTTGATGCAATGTCTGACATAATTTTAAGTGTTTTTGGTTTAAAACTTGACTGCAAAAATATAATTTTTATTCAATTGCCAAGGATTCGGTAGAATTTTAACCCAGATTTTCCATTTGCTTAACAACAATGAACTCCAAGATAAGCCACAGCACTGGATTACAGCTTTCACCGCATACACGCGGCCAAACATATGACTTCCCTTTTTCATCCTTGAAAACCCCGCTTTCGCCCGCTTTTCTCCCCTTTTTTCTCCCATCCCCATCCTCCCCTCGCCACACCCCGCCTACCCCGCCAACTGCCCTTTTGTCGGTTCCCCGAAGCCGCGCTTCCCATCCCCTCCCCTTTATTTCACCCCTTACCTCGATAACGCTTCCCTCATCCCCCAATTCCCCCATAATTAGCTGTTACGACATACAAGTTGACCATTCAGCCCCCGATTTCAGCCACTTAACCATAATTAAAACCGGAACGGGAACGCGATAACGTCCAATTATTAAATTTGTCCGGCTTCGAAATCCCTTAACTTGCGGGGGATGGATTCCACGTCCCGATCCCCGGACCGAAAAACCGATAGCGGTTACTAAACTTTATATAGACTGAAACATGCGAAATAAGACCTTACGAATTATTATTCTATTCCTGGTTCTGGCTGCAGCCGGCTTCTTTATTTACAAGCTGACCGCAAAAACCGACGCCAAACCCGGCGCGCCTTCCGCCGGCGCCCGCCCTGCCGGCAAACCCATCATGGCCGATGCCTATGTAGTAAAACCCGTAAAACTCGACGAAATCATCGAAGCATCCGGCACCCTCCAAAGCAACGAAGAAGTAGAGCTCAAACCCGAGATCACCGGCCGTATCACTAATATATATTTTAAAGAAGGCGCCAAAGTCGCCAAAGGCACCCTGCTCATCAAGCTGTACGACGGCGATATCCTCGCCCAGCTCCGCAAGCTCGAGCTCCAGCGCGAGCTCGCCAAAACCACCCTCTCCCGCCAGGAATCCCTCCTCAAGATCAACGGTATCTCCCGGCAGGACGTAGACGTGACCACCAACCAGGTAGCCGCCTACGGCGCAGACATCGAATATAACAAGGCACAGCTCCAGAAAACGGAGATCCGCGCCCCCTTCAGCGGCACCATCGGCCTCCGCAACGTGTCTGAAGGCGCCATCGTAGGCCCCACCACTATTATGACCACCCTCCAGCAGCTCGATCCCCTCAAGATCGACTTCGCTTCACCCGAAAAATACCGCAACGCCATCCGTAAAGGCGACCCGGTTACCTTTTCCGTGGCCGGAGACACCGTCCGCTACCGCGGCTCCATCTACGCCATCGATCCCAAGATCGACCTGGCCACCCGCAGCGTGAAGATCCGCGCCATCGTGCCCAATCCCAACGGTACCCTGTTCCCCGGATCGTTCGCCCGCACTTCCATCCAGCTGAAAGACAATCCCAACGCCATTATGATCCCCTCACAGGCCGTGATCCCCGGGACCCGGTTCAAACAGGTGATCGTGGCAGATAGCGGCAAAGCCAGGTTCGTAAACGTGGAAACCGGTATCCGCAACGAAAACAACGTGCAGATCACCAGCGGCCTCCAGATCGGCGACACCGTCATCACCACCGGTATCCTCCAGCTGAAACCCGGAATGCCCTTTCAATATAATAAGGTGCAATAGTGCGCTGCCCGAAACAGCAGCGGTTCCCAGAACTTAACAACGAAACGCATGAGCTTACCCTCCATATCGCTTAAAAGGCCCGTACTCGCCATCGTGATGAACATCATCATCGTGATCTTCGGCCTGGTCGGGTTCACCTTCCTCGGGGTGCGCGACTTCCCCGCCATCGACCCGCCGGTGGTGAACGTCCGCACATCCTACCCCGGCGCCAACTCCGACATCATCGAAACCCAGATCACCGAACCGCTCGAAAAAGCGATCAACGGTGTGGCCGGTATCAAAAATATCTCCTCCCTCAGCTCTCAGGGCTCCTCCAACATCACGGTGGAATTCGAGCTGAGTGAAGACCTCGAAGCCGCGGCCAACGACGTGCGCGACAAAGTTTCCCAGGCACAGCGCAACCTGCCCAACGACCTGGAAGCCCCGCCCGTGGTATCCAAAGCCGACGCCAACTCGGACGCCATCATTTCCATGACCGTCCAGTCTAACACCCGCAACCAGCTCGAAGTCACCGAGTACGCCACCAACGTGCTCCTCGAACGGCTGCAGACCATCCCCGGCGTTTCCGCCATCCAGATCTGGGGCGAGAAGAAATACGCCATGCGCATCTGGATGGACCCCGCGCGCCTTTCCGCCTACTCCCTCACGCCGGGCGACGTACAGCTGGCCCTCCAGCGCGAGAACGTGGAACTGCCTTCCGGCAAGATCGCGGGCAACGCCACCGAGCTGACCGTGCGCACTTTCGGACGGCTGGATACGGAAGAGGAATTCAATGAACTGATCATCAAGAACGTCAACGGCGCCGAAATCCGGCTCCGCGATGTAGGCCAGGCCGTCCTCGGCCCGGAAAACGAGGAAACGCAGCTGAAGGAATCGGGCATCCCGCAGATCGCGCTGGCGCTCATTCCGCAGCCTGGCTCCAACTACGTGGCCATCGCCGAAGAGTTCTATAAAAGATACGACCAGCTGCAACAGGAGGTGCCGGAAGACATTTCCCTCAACATCGCCATGGACAATACCGCCTTCATCAAGAAGAGTATCCATGAGGTGCAGGAAACGCTCATCATCGCACTGGTACTGGTAATCCTCATCGTGTACCTGTTCTTCCGCGACTGGCTCATGGCCCTCCGCCCCATCGTGGACATTCCCGTGTCGCTCATCGGCGCGTTCTTCATCATGTACATCTGCGGGTTCACCATCAACATCCTCACGCTGCTGGCCATCGTACTGGCTACGGGGCTCGTGGTGGACGACGGTATCGTGGTCACGGAAAACATTTATAAAAAGATCGAGCTGGGCATGCCGCGTATGCGCGCTGCCAAGGAAGGTTCCGAAGAGATATTCTTTGCGGTGATCGCCACGTCGGTAACGCTGGCGTTCGTGTTCCTCCCCATCATCTTCCTGCAAGGGTTCGTGGGCAGTCTGTTCCGGGAATTCGGGATCGTGGTGGCCGGCGCCGTATTGATCTCGGCGTTCGTATCGCTCACGCTCACGCCCGTGCTCAACGTAAAGCTCGCCCGTAAAACGCACAAGCATTCCTGGTTCTACGAAAAAACGGAGCCGTTCTTCCAGTGGATGGAGCGAAGCTACAAGAATACGCTCGCTTCCTTCATCCAGATCCGCTGGTTCGCCTGGGTGATCATTGCGGCCTGTATCGGGATGATTTACGTGCTGTTCTCCAATATCCAGTCCGAACTGGCGCCGGTGGAAGACCGCAGCACGTTCCGCCTTTCCATCACCACGCCCGAAGGCACCGCCTATGATGCCATGGACCAATACGTGGTAGACCTGGTGGAATTCATGAAAGATTCCATCCCCGAAAAGAAAGTGATCCTTTCCGTGACGGCGCCGGGCTTCTCCGGTGCGGGCTCCGTGAACACCGCCTTCTCGTTCGTGACGCTCCCCGAGCCGAACGAGCGCCTCCGCTCGCAGAAAGACATCGTGAATATGGTGAACCGGAATATGTACCGGTTCCCCCAGGGCAAGGTGTTCGCCATCGAGCAGCAAACCATCCAGGTAGGCCGCCGCGGCGGTTTGCCCGTAGCTTTCGTGCTGCAGAACGTGAACTTCGAGAAACTCTCCGCCGTCATCCCCCGGTTCGTGGAAGAAGCTTCCGCCAACCCGGTTTTCCAGGGCGTTGACGTAGACCTCAAGTTCAACAAACCCGAGCTCCGCATCCACATCAACCGGGCAAAAGCCAGCGAGCTCGGCGTTTCGGTGGAAGATATCTCCTCCACCCTCCAACTCGCCCTTTCCAACCGCCGCTTCGGTTACTTCATCCGCAACGGTAAACAATACCAGGTAATGGGCCAGGTGTTCCGCGCCGACCGCGACGACCCCGTAGACCTGCAAAGCATCTACGTCCGCAACGCACGCGGCGAAGCCATCCAGCTCGATAACCTCGTGACCATCGAAGAGGAAACGAGCCCGCCGGTCATCTATCACTACAACCGTATGAAATCGGCCACCATCTCCGCAGGACTTGCCCCCGGCAAAACCATCGGCGACGGTATCGACGCCATGCACGCCATTTACGCCAAGCTGGAAAAGGAAAAAGTGATCGACAATTCGTTCGACACGGCGCTGAGCGGCTCCTCGCGCGACTATGCCGAATCCGGCTCCAACACGATGTTCGCGTTGCTGCTGGCACTCATCCTCATTTACCTCGTGCTAGCCGCACAGTTCGAAAGCTGGATCGATCCGCTGATCATCATGCTGACGGTGCCCATGGCGTTTGCGGGCGCGTTCCTGTCGTTGAAGCTCTTCAACCAGACCTGGAACATCTTCTCGCAGATCGGGGTAATTATGCTGATCGGCCTGGTGACGAAAAACGGGATCCTCATCGTGGAATTCGCCAACCACATGCGCGACGCCGGCCGGGAGAAATCAGACGCGGCGATCGAAGGCGCGGTGATGCGCCTGCGGCCGATCCTCATGACTTCGCTCGCCATGGCGCTGGGCGCGCTTCCCATCGCGATGAGCCTCGGGGCTGCGTCTACCAGCCGTATCCCGCTGGGGATCGTGATCGTGGGCGGGATCATGTTCTCGCTCGTGCTCACGCTGTACGTGATCCCCGCCGTGTATACCTTCCTCAGCCGCCGGAAGAAGAACACGGAATTCGAAGACGCGGTAACCGATTCGAAAGTACCCGAAGAGGCAGCATCCGCCGCGCACGCCTAAAATCATGCTAACAATGAAACTGAAACAGATATTCTTCTTCATCTCCCTGATCTTCGCCTGCACCGCCACCCGCGCGCAGCAGGTGCTCACGCTGGAACAGGCGATCGACCTGGGGCTGAAAAACAACTTCGATATCCGCATGGCGCGCAACGATGCGGAAGTGTCGGCCAACGACAACGCCTACGCCAACTTCGCCTTCGCGCCGCGCATCAACGGCACCGCCGCCCAAACATGGACCAACACCGCCACCAAACAGGAATTCGGCAACGGCACCAAACGCGATACTTCCGGCATTAAGAACAAACAGCTGCAGGCGGCCGTCAACCTCAACTGGACGCTGTTCGACGGCCTCAAGATGTTCGCTACGCGCCAGCGCGTTCAGGCCATCGAGATCCTGGGCGAACTGGCTGTCCGCAACCAGGTCGAGAATACGATCGCCAATATTATCAACAGCTATTACAACATCGCGCAGCAAAAACAGCAATTGCGCGCCCTGGCCGAGCAGATGTCCATTTCCGACGAACGCGTGAAACTTTCCGACGCCAAGTTCCAGACCGGGCTTGCGCCGAAAACGGATTGGCTCCAGGCGAAAGTGGACTACAACGCCCAACGCGCCAACTGGCTCCGCCAGCAAACCGTCATCGAGCAAAGCAAAGCCGCGCTCAATCAACTGCTTGCCATCGCCGACGAAAGCGTGAACTACGATGTGCTCGACACCATTCCGCTGAACCTCCAATACACCTACGGACAGATCCTGGAAAACGTCAACCAGACGAACCCCCAGCTGCAGATCTCCCGCCAGAACCTGGAAATTTCACGGCTGACGCTGAAGGAAAGAAAAGGGGATTTTTTCCCGGTGCTGTCTTTCAACTCCGCGTATAATTTCAACCAGTCGCGCGCGAGTGCCGCCATCAACCAGTTCAGCCCCGTGTTCAACCAGAACCGCGGCTTCAACTACGGCTTTTCCGCCACGGTGCCCATTTTCAACGGCCTTAACGCACATCGCCAATACAAAGCCGCGAAGCTCGATATCGAATACCAGCAACTCGCCCTCGATAACCAGGCCTCGCTGGTGCAATTGCAACTGCGCAACGCCTATCGCGATTACGAGTACTACAAAATGGCGCTGGAACTGGAACAGGAAAGCGTAGACCTCGCCCGCGAAAACACCATGGTGGCGCTGGAGCGCTTCCGGCAAGGGGTTTCCACCACGCTGGAAGTGAAAGAAGCCCAGCAAAGCCTCGAACTCGCCGCTTACCGCCTCATCCAGGCGCGCTACAACACGAAAGTGGCCGAAACGGAGCTCATGCGGCTCAAAGGCGGATTACTGAAATAATCTCCAAAACAGATATGAACGAAAAATCCCGTCCAGCTACCGCCGGACGGGATTTTTCTTAACGGCAAACGCCCGTCGGCTTGCGGCTGGACGGGCGTTTGCTTATGTTGAAAAATCTTAGTTGGAAGAATCCTTCCTCAATTCGCCGCGCTGTTTTTGCCAGCGCTCGTACGATTGTTTGATGAACAGCAGCAGATCGTATTCCGTGGCGTTCAGCAGGAAGTTGTAAGGCGGGCGGTAGGCGAGCATGAACGAATCCAGCTCGGGGCTTTCCAGTTTGGTGATTTTGGCCACCAGGTCGGGATTGTAACGGTAGTCGATATGTTTTTCCTCTTCCCAGTATTTGAGCTGTTCGCCGAATTTCTCGCGGCGCTTGCGGGCTTTGCTGGGAACGAGGTAGGTGAGCGCGGTGATGGGGTTGGACGGCAGTGTTTTCAGCACGTCCAGCGCGCCGGGGCGCTTGTACCCGAAATAGCGTTCGTATTCTTCGCGGATGGCGAGGGAGTCCTGTTTATAGATGCGGCCACGGATGTTGATGCCCTGGAGCCCCATGATATGGCGCTTCATTTCCACGTTACGGGTGGCGGAAATGCCGGGCGCCACGTAGGCGGTGCGCACATAGCTGATACTGGAAAATTCGATGGTGTCTCCAGGCAGCGCCTCGATGTAATAGCGGCCCGTTTCACCGGAGATCGCGCCCATGTTGCTGCGTTTGTTCCAGACGGTAACGCCGGGGAGCCCCGTGCGCGTGTCCGCATCGGTGATCATACCCATCAACCGGACAGCCTGCGCGCTGGCTTCCTGCAGTCCGATCAGGCATAAAACACCCGCCGCCACAGCGTATCTTAACAGAAATTGCTTCATACTATGCTCTCAAATTTAACGTTCCGGGCTCAAATGAAACGTTAAAAATAATTTATAAGCCTGACGCTTTTGGCATAATTTCGGGAAACTCCTGAAATTCAAGCCATGGCCCGTAAAATCGTCTTTTCCACGCAAAGGTACCAATATCTCAGGGAGCGGCTGCTCGCCATCGCGCCAGACACCTGGGAACCGGGGCTCCTTTCCATCCGCGATTTCCCCGACGGCGAACACTATCACCGTATAACCTCCAACGTTAGCGGGAAGGAAGTGGTTTTGATCGGCGGAACGATAGACGATAAGGAAACCCTCGAACTGTTCGACATCGCCAACGGCTGTATCCAGTACGGCGCCCTCTGCGTCAACCTCGTCATCCCCTATTTCGGCTATTCCACCATGGAAAGGGCCGTGCAGTACGGGGAGATCGTAAAAGCCAAAACCCGTGCCACGCTGTTCTCCGCCCTGCCCGCCGCTGCCAACGGTATCAAGGTGATCATGATCGATTTACATGTAGACGGAATATCGTATTACTTTGAAAGCAATGTGAGGCCGGTACACCTGTACGCTAAACACATCGTGCAACAAGCGGCATTGGACATTGCCGGCGGCCAGCCATTCGTATTGGCCAGCACCGATTCCGGCCGCGCCAAATGGGTAGAATCCCTTGCCAACGACCTCGGCGTTCCCGCGGCGTTCGTGTTCAAAAAGCGGGTTTCGGGGGAAGAAACGCATGTCACCGCCATCAGCGCCAATGTGCAGGATACGCCCGTCATCATTTACGACGATATGATCCGCACCGGCGGTTCGCTCCTCAACGCCGCACAGGCGTACCAACAGGCAGGCGCCTCTTCCATCGCGGTGATCACCACCCACGGCATTTTCGCCGGCAACGGCTTCGACCGTATCCGCGACAGCGGCATCATCACGCGGCTCATTTGCACGGATACGCACCCCAACGCCCTCCAGATCAACGATCCCATGCTGGAAGTGAGATCTGTGGCGCCGGTGATACTTGAATATTTTAACAGTAATCCAGTATAAATTCATTGCATGATTACGGAAACCGAATTGTTTGAGCGGTTGTATCGAAGTATGAAGGAAACCAGGGAACCGAATCTCGTTATTCATGCAGAAAATGAATCATTCGGCCTGGTCAGCATTTCCGAAGCAGCTTATCTGCTCGATTTCAACTCCAGGAAAGCGATATTGATCGACTCGTTTTATGGCAATCCTACCTGTGGCGTACTGGCCGAAAACGGCCACTGGGCCGCCGTTGGTGGAAATGACGGGCTGGCCGTCAGCAGGAACGGCATCGTTAACCGTTACCATGGCGTCGGCGTTTACGACATGCGCCAATCCGGCCCGGAATCGCTGCTGATCCTCGAAGATCCGTGGATGGAAGACGCCGCCATCTGGGAATTCAATGTGCGAACGGCTTTGTTGGAAAAAGTCCGCCCATTCCCCGATTACGCCCATCAGCCCTACACCGAAAACGTCATTTGGTAAACCTCCGTACCTTCACGTCATGCCCGATATCCGCCTCATCGAATACGGCAGTTGCGACCATCACAGCATGATCGCGCTGCGCGACAAAATCCTCCGCCGCCCGCTGGGCCTCACATTTTCGGAGGAATACCTGCAACAGGAAATGCACGACATCCTCATCGGCTGCTTCGATGGCGAACGCATCGTGGGCTGTTGCATCCTCACGCCGGCCACCGCAACCACCGTGCAATTGCGGCAAATGGCGGTAGACGACGATCAGCAGGGCAAAGGCACCGGCAGCCTTGTGCTCCGCTTCGCCGAAGAACAGGCGCGGAAAGAAGGGTTCGAGGAATTGATGATGCACGCCCGCGACGTCGCACGGCCGTTCTACGAAAAAAACGGCTATTCCACCCGCGGCGAAATTTTCACCGAAGTCGGCATCGACCACATCGAAATGTTCAAAAAACTCTGATCAGGATTTGTCTTTCCGGCGATAATCAGGGATCGCGCGCTGCATCAGTTCCCGGAATTGCAGGTGCGCTTCGCTGCTCTGGAAAGCACTCGTGGGAATGAGGAAGAAACTCCGCTTGTCGCGGTAGAGATAGAAAAATGAATCCGTTTCCACGATCTGGTTGAAGTTGCGCCACGACAGCTGGCGTTCTCCCACGCCGGTCTGGATGGCCATCCCTTCATCATTATAATGCAGGCGGATGTTATCCCTGAAAGTGGCGGCTTTATTGTAAGTGGAAATGGGGAGCAGGTACCAGAACGCCCAGCCCAGGACCAACATCATGAGCACGATCCCCAGCATGGCGTTGAAATTCACCAAACGAAACACGTATCCGATCACGGTTGCCAACAGCAATATGATCAGGGCATTGCGAAAAACCTTGATTTCGCCCCTGCGTAAAAAATGGAACCGTAATGCATTGATAACTTCTTCCCTGTTGTAGGTAAACTGGAGCAGATGCATTAAACGAACTTACGAAATTATTTCGAAGCCGTCAAAGGCATCGGACTGTCGAGATCGTCGCAAGTGGATACAGGCGCGGTTTTGCGGGTTTTGCTGGCCGTGCGCTTGTCGCTCAGGTCATCTTCGTTGAGACCGGGGAAGTTTTTCTTGATGAATTGCATGTATTGTTGCAGGACCTTCGGGTCAACCTTGAAAGGCGCAACGATCTGGTCTTTCGGATCCAGCTTGAGGGAAGGATCGTTCTGAATGCGGGTCTCGTTCTGTAAATACCACTTATAAAGGTCTACCATGGCCTTGTTCATTTCCAGCTCGTCTACTTTCTCCACTTTCGACTGCGGAACGGTCCACAGGATCTCCTCCAGCCTGTTGCTCGATTTGGCTTTGGCGGTGGCAGCGGTTACGGTAGCGCCCTTTTCGGTCTTGTCGCCATTGTTGGCAGACTTGTCGCCGTTATTGGTAGTCTTATCGCCGTTGTGGGCGAACGCGGCGGATGAAACCACCGTTCCGATTGCCAACATAAACAACAGCTTTTTCATAAGGGTAATAGTTTAATGACCTAAAAATACAAAATAACTGGTGAAATAAAAGCCCTTTTGACGAATCCCGGGTTTTACGGTACAAACAGCACTTGTCAAGCTACCAACATCCTTTTGGGCCTTTCATCAAAAAGACGAACCGCTGCAAGAAAAGTTGCAGCATTCCCCGAATTATTTTTTCAGGTCTTTGGCCGCCACTTCAAATTTCCCCAGCACCTGGCCGTTCCGGTCCACGAACTCCACCTGCATCTTACGGTCGTTCTGCGGCCCTAACACCTTGATCCTGCTGTAGTTCTGCGTCACCACCAGCGTTCCCGCCACGCGGATGGGGCTGTTCACTTCGATGCCCGAAGGGGCGGCTTCGCCGGATGTGAGGGGAGAATTCGTGATGTCGTACAGGGGATAATTGCCCGGGCGATCCATTTTTACGACCTCGGAATGGTGCCGGTCGCCGGTGAGGAACACGATCCCGGGGATGTCCACCTCGTTCAGCCAGTCCATAAAAGACTGGTATTCAATCGGAAAATGATGAAAACTGTCCCAACGGGAATATACGTTCAGCGCCTGGCTCCCCGTAGCCACCACCTTGAAGCGGGCGTTGCTTTGCAGCAGGGCGTTGCGGAGCCATTCCATCTGCTCGTCGCCGTACATTTTCTTTTCCGCGTTCGGTTTGCCGCCGATGCTGTCGGGCATCCGGGAGCCGCTGGAAAAGTAGCGCCCGTCCAGCAGGAAAAAGTCTACGTCATTGAAACTGAACTGGGTATAAATGCCTTTCCCATCCCGGCCAAAGGTGGGATTGGGCCAGTAATCCATGAACACGGCGCGGCTTTCATCGCGGAAAATGTAGGCCTTGCTGGCATCGTTCGGCCCGAAATCGTGATCGTCCCAGGTGGCGTAATGCGGCATGGCCGACAGGAAAGGCTGGAGCACGGGCAGGGAGCGATCGCGGTGCGCGCGGTAGGCCAGCCCGGGCGCGGAACGGTAATCCACTTCGCGGGTGTACCAGTTATCGCCCAGCCAGAGCATGAAATCGGCTTTCTCTTTGGCCATGGTGAGGAAGATGGAGGAATCCTTGCCGTAGGGCTTTCCCGGCCGGTCGAACCCCTCTTCGTTGAAATACGCGCAGGAGCCCGTGAGGAACGTAAAATCGGGCGCGGGCATGCGGTATTGCCAGAGGGTTTGGGTTTTAAAGGAAGACCTTTTGGCCGGGACTTTATCTATTACGACCTCGTATTCGTATTCCGTGGCGGGATCGAGGTTGACGAGCTGCAGTTTGACGGGGAGATACGTCTTATCGGATTTGCCCGACCAGTTTTGGGTGCGGGCGCGGCCCTCCTGCCCTTTCGGCCAGAACCGGACGGCCACCTGCTTCACCGTAGGCGCCACTTCTACCCAAACGATGGCGTCGCGCAGTTCCACGGAACCGGTCATAGGGCCGGCCACGAGACCTTTATGTTGGGCGATGCCGGGAAAAGACAGGAAAAGGGCCAAGAGGATGCAGGGGATAGCGCGCATGGGAAGCAGGTTTAGGTTATCAAATATAATCTTCCCACCCCGTTAATGATTTGGAATTAGAATAATTTTACGTGAAATGGAAGCATATCTCAACTGGAGCGGGGGGAAAGACGCGTCTTTCGCCCTCTGGCAACTGCAAAAACAGGGTAATATTCAGGTCCGCGGGCTGTTCACCACCCTCAGCGCCGCCTATCGCCGTGTTTCGATGCACGGGGTGCAGGAACGGTTGCTGGACGAGCAGGCGCTGCGGACGGGCATCCCGCTGAAAAAGGCGTATCTGCCCGAAAACGCATCGATGGAAGATTATAACGGGATCATGACCGAAGCGCTGGAAAGTTACCGGTTGGCGGGGATCAGCCGGGCGGTGTTCGGGGATATTTTCCTGGAAGATTTGCGGGCATACCGGGAATCGCAGCTGGCGAAAGCCGGGATGGAAGGGATTTTCCCGCTTTGGAAGCGCAACAGCCTGGAGCTGGCGAAGGATTTCATTGCGTCGGGGTTCAGGGCGGTGATCGTTTGTGTGAACGACCGGTATTTGCCGGCGTCGTTTGCCGGGCGGGAGTTCGATGCGGCTTTCCTGGAAGATTTGCCGGAGAACGTGGACCCTTGCGGGGAAAACGGGGAATTCCACAGTTTTGTGTACGACGGCCCCATATTCCATGAGCCCGTGCCTTTCCAAATGGGGGAAACGGTGACGCGGACATATGCGCCTGCACGGAATAACGACGATTGTTATAAAAAAGAGGACCTGGATAAGGATGAGGCGCCTCCTGCCTGGGATACCCGCTTTCATTTCCGCGAGCTGCATCCTGTGGGTTAACTTTTACCACCGCATAAAAAAACAAAAGCAATGGAAAAATCCATTGCTTTCGAGAGTCATTTACTGTGCAAGAAGATTCTCGCGGTGTAGGAATATTTGGTTTTTCATAGGACAGTAACCATATAAAAAATTAATACTTTAACAAATATAAAATAAATTAAATAACTACAATCGGTTTCCATTTAATATTCGATTTCCGCAAAAAACGGCCAGAAAAATGAATATTTTGAAATTGGGGGTCGTTTTTTTAAACGATATTCAAGAAAAAATAACCCGCTGGACAAAAACGGTTTTGCAGCCCCTAGTCAAATGTTAATGAAACGGTGCCTGAAGGTAAATTGACCAGTATCAATTCGTCCGGAAAATTCTTACATATGTAACGCGTGCATCCCGCCTTCGGCACTTCATATCCGCCGACTTCAAATTATCAAGTACAAAGCTTTCATTCCCAACATCCGTTGTTGTAATGTTCCTGGTTAACGGGCACTGCTTTCAAATCACTGCGGCGGGACTGCAGCAGAAATTCCGGCGAAAGCAAATGACGGTAAATTGAATGCATCTATTTTCGAAAAAAGGCGCGACGAAAAAATCCGGCACGCGGCGAAACCGCATTTTTGCGCTAGAAATCTTAAAGAAATGTGAAAACGAAAAGAGAAAGTGTTGAACTGCGAAACCCGCAGCCTTCAAGGGTTTGAAAAGAAAAAGGGCACTTAGAAAAGCGCCCTCAATTTGTTACTATCCTATGAAAACCCTATTTGTATACAAAGGTATATCGATGTTAACTTTATTTGAAATTTTCAGCGGTGAATAACAAATAATTAACAAAGCATCCGCATTATTTATACTTGTCAAACCCAATACCATGGCTGCTCTCATCATGCGGCCACATTTCAGCGGAACGCCGATACTTGTTAAAAAGTCCTGAATAAATCAGCTACAACCCATGCTATTTCCGCAATTCAGGCATTTGTAGCATGTGCCGGAACGAACCGTTATGTGCCCGCAGGTGTTACATGCCGGTGCATCGCTTTGCATGCTGCGCATGTATTCCTGGGTACCGCCTTCGCTCCCCGCAGCCGCCACAGGCTGGGCTTTGGCCGATTTCGGGGCAGTTACTTCCGGCTTGTTGCCAACGATCCGTACGTTCGACAGCGCAGGTTTTGCGGCCGGCGCGGCGGGCGCTTCGTCCCACTCGTCTTCGCCCGTATTGCCCGGTGCATCGAGGATGTGGACGAGGTCTGTACGGCCGAGGTATTCGTATCCCAACACGCGGAAAATATAATCGATCAGCGAAGTGGCCGAACGGATATTCGGATGGTCCACCATGCCGGCGGGCTCAAACCGTGTAAATACGAACTTGTCGACAAACTCTTCCAGCGGCACGCCGTACTGCAATCCCACGCTCACCGCGATGGCGAAGCAGTTCATGAGGCTGCGCAATGTGGACCCCTCTTTCGCCAGGTCCACGAAAATCTCGCCCAGCGTACCATCGCTATATTCGCCGGTGCGCACGAAAATCGGCTGGCCGCCCACTTTCGCTTTCTGCGTAAACCCGCGGCGCTTGGCCGGCAGCGTTTTGCGCTCCACGATCCGCGACAGCGCGCGTTTCAGCGAAGTGTCCGTGCTCGCGGTCATGCGCTTGTTCAGTTCTTCCAGCAGCTCGTCGATCGTGAGCTGGTTCATATCGATGATCTGCGCGGTTTCCGCTGCAGGCGCTTCCGTTTCGGTGGATTTTTTCTTTTTGTCGCTCTTGTTGCTCAGCGGCTGGCTCAGTTTGGAACCGTCGCGGTAAAGCGCGCAGGCTTTCAGGCCCAGTTCCCAGCTCAGTTTGTAGGCATCCGCGATTTCCTCCACCACGGCCTCGTTGGGCAGGTTGATGGTTTTGGAGATAGCGCCGGAAATGAACGGCTGCGCCGCGGCCATCATCCGGATATGCCCGTGGGGATGGATGTAGCGTTCGCCTTTCTTACCGCACTTATTGGCGCAATCGAAAATCGGCAGATGCGCTTCTTTCAGGTAGGGCGCGCCTTCCACCGTCATCGTGCCACACACGTAATCGTTCGCCGCTTCGATCTGTTCGTCGGTAAACCCGAGCTCGTGCAGCAGGCTGAATTCCATATTGAAATACTGCTCCGGCGTGAAGCCCAGTCTTTGCAGGCATTCCTCGCCTAGTGTGTAGACGTTGAAAACGAATGCGATATCGAAGGATGAGGCTACTGCGGTGTCGAGTTTTTTCAGCTCGTCGCCGATGAAACCCTTTTCGCTGAGGCTTTGCGGATTGATGTAAGGCGCGCCGCCGAAGCTGCCCGTCCCTTTCGCATAATCCACGATCGCCTTCACTTCATTGTCTTTGTAACCGAGGTTTCTGAGCGCCGTGGGGATCGATTGATTGATGATCTTGAAATATCCGCCGCCCGACAGTTTTTTGAATTTCACCAGCGCGAAATCGGGCTCCACACCGGTGGTATCGCAATCCATCACCAGGCCGATCGTACCGGTGGGCGCGATCACGGTGGCCTGCGCGTTGCGGTAACCGTATTGTTCGCCCAGCTGAACGGCATCGTCCCACGCTTTGGTGGCCGCCG
The DNA here is from genome assembly GCF_050277495.1 of Chitinophaga sp. NPDC101104. NCBI lineage: Bacteria > Pseudomonadati > Bacteroidota > Chitinophagia > Chitinophagales > Chitinophagaceae > Chitinophaga > Chitinophaga sp. NPDC101104. Next base: position 90,638 of record NZ_JBNNSF010000004.1, read on the forward strand.
TGAGCAGGTAATCCGGGCAGAATCGCGCATTGATCCCCTGCGGCCGGATCTCGATCCCTTCGTACGCCTCGATGGCATCGTAAGCCGCGGCGCGGTGGTTGCGCATCACGCGGAGCATGTCCTGTTTATTCTCTTCGTATTTCGGGAAAGCGCCGAGGTGCCCGGCCATTTCGGCGGACGTTTTATAAGATACGCCGGTCATGATCGCCGTGATCGCCCCCGCGATCCCGCGGGCCTCCTCGCTGTCGTACGCGATGCCACTTACCATGAGCATGCTGCCGAGGTTGGCGTACCCCAGCCCCAGGGTGCGGTACTGGTAGCTCAGTTCCGCTACTTCTTTGGAAGGGAATTGTGCCATGAGCACGGAAACTTCCAGCACTACGGTCCACAGCCGCACCGTGTATTCAAAACCTTTCACATCGAACCGGCTGGTGTCTTCATCGAAGAACCGGCGAAGGTTCACCGAAGCCAGGTTGCAGGCGGTATTGTCGAGGAACATGTATTCCGAACAGGGGTTCGACGCGTTGATGCGGCCGCCCTGCGGACAGGTGTGCCATTCGTTGATCGTGGTGTCGTATTGCGTTCCGGGGTCGGCGCAGCGCCAGGCCGCGTAGGCGATCTGGTTCCATAAGTCGCTGGCTTTCACCGTTTTCATTACTTTCCCGTTGGTCCGTGCCGTGAGGTTCCAGTCGCCATCGGCTTCCAGGGCATGGAAGAAGCTGTTGGGGATGCGGACGGAGTTATTGGAGTTTTGGCCGGAAACGGTTTTGTAGGCTTCGCCTTCGTAATCGGAGGCATAGCCGGCGTTGATGAGGGCGCCGACTTTCTTTTCCTCTTCCACTTTCCAGTTGATGAAATTGAGGATTTCGGGATGGTCGAGGTCGAGGCAGACCATTTTCGCGGCGCGGCGGGTGGTGCCGCCCGATTTGATGGCGCCGGCGGCGCGGTCGCCGATTTTGAGGAAGCTCATGAGGCCGGAGGAGGTGCCCCCGCCGCCGAGTTTCTCGCCTTCTCCGCGGATGCGGGAGAAGTTGGTGCCTACACCGGAGCCGTATTTAAAGATGCGCGCTTCCCGGACCCAGAGGTCCATGATGCCGCCGTCGTTCACCAGGTCGTCGTCCACACTCAGAATAAAACAGGCATGCGGTTGCGGCCGTTCGTATGCGGAGGTGGATTTCTGGAGTTTTTCGGTTTTGGGGTCCACGAAATAGTGGCCTTGCGGCTTGCCTTTGATGCCGTAGCTTTCGTAGAGGCCGGTGTTGAACCATTGGGGGGAATTGGGCACGCAGGCCTGGTTGAGCATGCAATACGCCAGTTCTTCGTAGAAAATCTGTGCATCGGCGGGCGAGGCGAAGTAATCGTACTTTTCGCCCCAGGCGCGCCAGCAGTTGGCCATGCGGTGGATCACCTGGCGAACGGAGGTTTCCCGGCCGGTGGAGCCATCGGGCTGGGGAACACCGGCTTTCCGGAAGTATTTCTGGGCGAGGATGTCGGTAGCGATCTGCGACCAGCCCTTCGGAACTTCCACATTATTCATTTCAAAAACTACATCGCCTCCCGGGTTGCGGATCACGGAAGAGCGCAAATCATACTCGAACTGATCGAAGGGGCTCACGCCTTCGCGGGTAAAATGCCGTGAAAACGCAAGACCGCCGGTCTTTTTTACTTGATTTTTCATGCCCTAGAAAATTTTTAACAGGATTAAACAAAACTGGTTTTTCGACTCTTTGTGTGGGATAACTAAGTTACCTTTCTATGGTACACAAACGAGTTTTTGTTTTGCACAGCTTGTGGAAAAGCCTCCATTAACAAAAACGGCAGCAAGGGTGTTGATATTTCACCGGTTTTTGGGCGAAATCAATTGCAAAATCAATACCATGCATATTTATTTCACCCTGTCCTTATTACGAAAAATTGTATACATTTGCGACAACCGGAACAATGCATTATTAATGTACAGAAAAATATACAATTCCTTTATCGAGAGAAAGGCAAAGGGTACAAAGTCATTCGCTGTTCTGATCGATCCGGATAAGGTTACGCCTGAAGGGATCGCAGATCTGGCGGGCAAATGCACGGAATCGAAGGTAGATTACATCTTCCTGGGCGGCAGCCTGGTGATCACGGACCATCTCGACGATGTTGTCCAGCAGATCAAGGCCAGCTGCGATATTCCGGTGATCCTGTTCCCCGGAAGCCCCTCCCAGGTGTCTCGCTATGCAGACGCCCTGCTGTACCTTTCCATGATCTCGGGCCGCAATCCGGAACTGCTGATCGGCCAGCACGTGGTATCTGCCGCGGCTGTGAAGAAAAGCGGGCTGGAAGTTATTTCCACCGGGTATATGGTGATCGACGGCGGCGCCCCCACAACGGTGTCTTACATCAGCAATGCCACGCCCATTCCGGCGGACAAGGACGATATCGCGATGTGCACGGCCATGGCGGGCGATATGCTCGGCATGAAAGTGATTTATATGGACGCCGGTTCCGGCGCCCGCAAGCCTATCACGGAAAGCATGATCCAGCGGGTAAGCAGCCAGGTGGAAGTTCCGGTGATCGTGGGCGGAGGCATCCGCACCGCAGAGAAAGCATATCTGAATTGTAAAGCCGGCGCCGATATCATTGTTGTCGGAAACGCCATCGAAAAAGACGCGTCCCTCATCCGGGAAATCGCAGATGCCGTTCACAGCGCACCCGTAAACGCCGCCCGTTAACCCCCAGGCTTATCAAGCCGATACGTTTCAGCCGCTCAAATTATCCCTCTATCAAAATTTTTATTGATCCCCGCAAGATTTGTGTAAAAAACTTGCAGAGGTTTAATATCTTGCATCCCGAAACCAACCAGACCATTTTTTTAGATTATTTCGGCCCTGAATAAGAGGCGATGTGGACGTGAGCAATGTTTATTAAATCAATTCAAGGCCGACGCTTTTCATCCGCCCTGTTTGTGTGTATTTATACCTAACACAAGCATATCCAGAGAATTTATTACAGTACGCGTAACGTAATCTGTCCAGGTCATGGTTCGGCTATGGCATTACTATGGTTTTTTCGGCCGTAAGGCCTTTTTTCATAAGCATAATTTAAATAAAAGCGGGCTGCCTTCTCCAGGGCAGCCCTTTCCTTTAAATACTCCGTCCAATTGTCCAAAGCTTTAGACCGGCAAAACGTTCCCGGGTTTAACGGAAAAAGGGCGAAGGAAAAAAATTTCCATCGCCCTTCCCGAAAGGTTTATCCAAAAGCCCTACAGGCTCATCATTTCCTTGAATTTCACCGCCTGCCTGCGGCTCACTTCGATCTTCTCCCCACCGCGCATTTCCAGCAACAGTCCGCCGTTGAAATACGTGTCTATCCGCTCGATCATGCGCAGGTTCACGATATGTTTACGGTTGGCGCGAAAGAACACGCGCTCGTCCAAACGTTCTTCCAGTGCATTCAACGACTTGAGGATCAAAGGTTTATTGGTTTCAAAATACACGCGGGCATAGTTACCCACACTTTCGAACAGCCGGATTTCCTGCAATTTGACGAACCAGCAGCGGTCGCCGTCTTTCACGAACACCTGGTCGGCTTCGCCGAGGATATTGCGGATCCCGGAGGCGGAGGCGATCCTTTCCTTTTCATCCGCCTGGTGGAGCTTGTGGATGGCATCGGCCAGCCGCTTCGGCTCGATGGGCTTCAGTAGGTAATCCAGCGCATTGTATTCGAACGCTTTAAGCGCGTATTCGTCGTACGCGGTGGTGAAGATCACCTGGGGCGTTCTTTCCAGTTCGGCCAGCAGATCAAAGCCGGTCTTGTCCGGCATCTGGATGTCGAGGAAAAGCAGATCGGGCCTCAGCGATTCGATCTTTTCCATCCCGTCTTTCGCATTAACCGCTTCACCTACCACCACGATCTCGGGATGGTCTGCCAGCAGCTTCTTGAGTTCGCTCCTGGCCAGTCGTTCGTCGTCTATGATCAAAGCTTTTTTCATACTGTCAAAATTGGTTGACGATTTTATAATAGCGGCATGAGCACTTTGGCTTCTACCGTTGCGTGATCGATGTTTTTGATGTCGAAGGAAGCCCTTTTCCCGAAGAGGATCCCCAGCCGCTGGCGGGTGGAAGCGAGGCCGAAGCCTCCGCCGTTCTGCTGTTTTTCGACGATTTGCCCGGTGTTGCGGATGGTGATCTCGTGGCACATGTCGTGGACATGGGAGCCGATGAGGATCAGGCCGCCGTTTACTTCCCGGGAGATCCCGTGCTTGATGGCGTTTTCCACGAGGGTTTGCAGCATCAGCGGGGGCACCGGGAGCTCGAGGGTTTCCGGATCAATGTCGTACTGCACCTTCAACCGCTCCTCGAACCGGATATTTTCCAATGCAAGATAATCTTTTACGATGCTCAGTTCATTTTCCAGGCTCACGGTTTCGGCCTTGTCCGCCTGCATCGAGTTGCGGAGGATGTTGCTTAGCTCGGTTATAGCCGTTCTGGCGCGGCGCGGATTCTCGTCCACCAGCGCACGGATACTGTTCAACGCATTGAAAATGAAGTGCGGATTGAGCTGGCTCTTGATCGTCTTCAGTTCGAGCGTGCGCACGGTAGTTTCCAGCCGGAGCTGGTTCAGCTGGGAATTACGGCTTTCCTCCACATAATGCCAGAGGAAATAGATCACGGCCCAAAGCGTAATAAAGGTGGTCTGCTGCAGGAAGGTCCGCAGCCAGTTGTCATAGAAATCCACCTCGAAATGGGAGTGGTTCATGGCGTAATAGAAGCCGCTGAGGATGAAGGAGTCGATCGTGGCGCACACCACACTTCCGAAAAAGAAGTAAATGGCCACGCTTTCGAACGGCTTTTCGATCCATTTGTATTTGACGATAATTGCCCGGAAACCATGCGTGATGGCAATGCCCAGGAGCGCGGTGGCGAGCATGTAAGGCGGCATCCACCACTCCATTTTGTCCATCGAAACGGCCACGAAAAAGTAAAGAAAGGCACACGCTCCCCACCCGAGTATCTGGCACCACCAATATTTAGACAAGCGTTTTAACATTCAGCAAAAGTTAGCAAAGTCCTGCGATAAAACCTGCTTCTTCCAAAAATACCAAGCAGCACCGCGCAGCGAAACCCAATTATTACCAATGGCGGTTTAAGCGGTTAAATGGGCCAAAGCGCCAATCCCCTCCACCGGCGGCGCTCCTGACCGAAATGACAATCCCGTCAAGACAAAAATTTACATATAAAATTGATTTTCAATATCATAAGCCCTCTCCGGCTCCAAAAAGCTTCGGATGGCATCAAAAAAGTGCTGACGGTGAATGGATTTGTGCGGCGGATGGGCCGAAAAATGCGGCAGAACATGTATTTTTGGGCATTAAACCCAAAAGGTGATATGGAAATTACGGCAGGTCAATTACTGAGCCAGATCGAATACCCGTCCGATCTGCGGAAACTGAACAAGGAGCAACTGCACCAGGTGTGCGACGAGCTGCGCCAGTTCATCATTGACGTCGTGAGCGTTCACGGCGGCCATTTCGGTGCCAGCCTGGGCGTGGTGGAACTCACCGTTGCGCTCCATTATGCTTACAATACGCCGTACGACCAGCTCGTGTGGGACGTGGGGCACCAGGCCTATGGCCACAAGATCCTCACCGGCCGTAAAAGCGTTTTCCATACCAACCGCAAATACAAAGGCATCGCCGGGTTCCCGAACCGCGGAGAAAGCGAATACGACACCTTCGGCGTGGGACACTCCTCCACCTCCATCGGCGCCGCGCTCGGCATGGCCATCGCCTCCGCCAATAAAGGCGAGCACGACCGCCAGCACATCGCCGTGATCGGCGACGGCGCCATGACGGCCGGCATGGCTTTCGAAGCCCTCAACCACGCCGGCGTATCCAATGCCAATGTGCTCATTATCCTCAACGATAACTGCATGTCCATCGACCCGAACGTGGGCGCGCTGAAAGAATACCTGACCGACATCACCACTTCCCAGACTTACAACAAGCTCCGCGACGATGTCTGGAACCTCCTCGGGAAACTGCCCATCGGCAAAAGATTTACCCGCGACATGGCCTCCAAGCTCGAAGCCAGCGTCAAAGGCATGGTGACCAAATCCAGCAACCTGTTCGAAAGCCTCAATCTCCGGTATTTCGGGCCGATCGACGGACATAACATCACCAAACTGGTCGACACCCTGCAAGACCTGCGCAACATCCCCGGCCCCAAGCTGCTGCATGTGCGCACCGTGAAAGGGAAAGGCTACGCGCTGGCGGAAAAAGACCAGACCAAGTGGCATGCGCCCGGACTGTTCGACAAAATCACCGGCGAGATCTTCAAAAAAGCGATCGAAACGCCGCAACCTCCCAAGTACCAGGACGTATTCGGCCACACCATCATCGAACTGGCCGAAAAGAACGATACCATCATGGGCATTACGCCCGCCATGCCTTCCGGCTCCTCCCTGAAATGGATGATGGAGAAAATGCCACACCGCGCCATAGACGTAGGCATCTGCGAACAGCACGCCGTTACGCTCTCCGCCGGCCTGGCCACCCAGGGCATGAAAGTGTATTGCAACATCTACTCGTCGTTCATGCAACGCGCGTACGACCAGGTGATCCACGATGTGGCCATCCAGAACCTGCCCGTAGTGTTCTGCCTCGACAGGGCAGGGCTCGTGGGGGAAGACGGCTACACGCACCATGGCGCGTACGATATTCCCTACATGCGCTGCATCCCGAACCTCATCGTGAGCGCGCCCATGAACGAGGAAGAACTGCGCAACCTCATGTACACCGCCCAGCTGCCGACCACCGTCAATCCCTTCGTGATCCGCTACCCGCGCGGCGAAGGCGTGATGCCCGACTGGCGGAGGCCTTTCGCTCCCGTTAAGATCGGCACCGGCAGAAAAATACAGGACGGCCGCGACGTAGCCATCCTTTCCTTCGGCCACCCCGGTAACTATGTGACCGAGGCCATGAAGGAACTGATGACAGACGGCCTGCAGCCCGCACATTACGATATGCGGTTCGTGAAACCCCTCGATACGGAGATGCTCCACGAGATCTTCCAACGCTTCGACCGGGTGATCACCGTGGAAGACGGCGCCCTGCAAGGCGGCTTCGGCAGCGCAGTGCTCGAATTCATGGTGGATAACGAATACAAGGCAGACGTGAAGCGCCTCGGCATCCCCGACCGCCTCGTGGAGCATGGCAAACCCGCCGAACTGCAACGCGAATGCGGCTACGATGCAGCCGCCATCGCATCGGCCGTCCGCACCATGGTAGGCAGCAAAATTTCCGTTCAAACCAGCTGATAAAGGCCGTCTGGCGCCCGGAGCCCCGGGCGTCGCATTGCACCATGCGCGACCTCTACATATCACTTCGCATTACGCACATCATCCGCGAAACGCCGGACACGTACACTTACCGCTTCGAAAGCGCGGACGGGAAACCCGTGAAATACCGCGCCGGACAATTCCTCACCTTCCTCGTGGAGCTCCACGGCACGGAATACAGGCGGTCTTACTCCCTCAGCACCACGCCCGGGATCGACGACCACCTGGCCGTAACGGTGAAACGCGTGGCCAACGGCGCCATTTCCCGCCATATCATCCGCCACTGGCAGGTGGGCGACGTCGTGACTTCGCTCCAGCCTTCCGGCCGGTTCGTGCTCGACAGCGAGCCCGGCTCCGCGCGCGACATCCTTTTGCTGGGGGCCGGCAGCGGCATCACGCCCCTGTTTTCCCTCCTGCAGCAGGCGCTGCACGAAGAAAAGGCATCGCACGTTACGCTGATCTACAGCAACCGGAACGAGGAAAGCACCATCTTCCGCGATCGCATCCTGGCGCTGGAAAGCCGCTTCCCCGACCGGCTGACCGTTGTCTGGATCTTCAGCGACCCGGTAGACGCGGCGCCCGGCATCCGGCGGATGAACAACCTCATTCTCGAATCCATCGCGCCCAAACATTTGCGGCATCCCCGCGGATCGGCGCTTTTCTATATCTGCGGGCCGGCCGAATACATGCGCATGGCCCAGTTCACCCTCACTTTCATGGGCTTCCGGCCCGATCAGCTCCACAAGGAAAACTTCGTGGTGAATACCGACGCGAAGATCGCGCGGGTGGCCGTGCCGGACGATACTTCCATCAAACAGGTGCGGCTCCTGCACAGCGGCGTGGAGCAGACGTTGCCCGTGCCGGGGAACGAGACCATCCTCCATGCGGCGCTCCGCCAGCATGTGGCGCTGCCATACAGCTGCAAAGGCGGCGTTTGCGGATCGTGCATCGCTACCTGCACCAGTGGAAAGGTCTGGATGTCTGTCAACGAAGTGCTGACGGAAAAAGAGCTCTCCAAAGGAATGGTCCTCACCTGCACCGGCTACGCCCAAAGCGACGAAGTTACCCTCGAATGGTGACAAGCAAGTTTGCGTACAATCCGCGCCGGGATTGAATCTTGGCCGGTAACTGTAAAATGGCTAACTTCCGTTAAATTCATGTGATGCGCTTACCTGCCCTGAAAATCACGGGCATACTGGCGGCAGCCGGCCTTCTCTGGGGAATTGCATACCGGCCGCTCCGCATGTTGCTGGCGGATTGGTTTCCGGGCAGCGATGCAGGTATCATTTTGTTCTTCGTTTTCCTCGTTATTTCCTGTTCGATCGTTTTCGTGGCCGCGCGATGGATGTTCCATTCCGAAGCATCCCTGCATGCGCCCTATCGCCAGTTTTTCAGCGAGCATCCGGTGCCGATGTGGGTGTATGAATGGGGAAGCCTGCGGTTCCTCGCGGTCAACGAAGCGGCGGTAAAAAAGTATGGTTATTCGCAGGAGGAATTTGCGTCCATGACCTTGCACGACATCCGCGATCCCGCCACTATCCCGGAATTGATGGAAGATGTAAAGCGGACGGATACCACCATTTCCTACCGCGGCATCTGGCAGCACCGGCGCAGGAACGGGGAAACGTTTTACGTGGAGCTCCACTCCCGCCCCACGCTTTTCCAGGGTAAACAGGCGCGCATCGTTATGGCGCTGGACATCGACGCCGAAGTGCGGCAAATGATCGAAGCGAGGGATATCAGCTCGCGGTACGACCTCCTTGCCCAGGTAACGCCGGATTACGTCTATTACTACGATATCAAACAGAACCGCATCGCCCGGAACCACGGTCCCGTCACGCTTTTCGGCTACCGCGACGCAGAGGTCGGCGACACGGTGGAATGGTGGCAGGAAAGGGTACATCCGGAAGACCTTCCCTCCGTCATGCAACAATTCGATATTACCTGCACGCTCTGCAAAGACAGGCTGGAAGCGAATTACCGCTTCCGCTGCGCCGACGGCCATTACAAATACGTATATGACCGCGGGTATATCATCTACAACGAACAGCGCCAGCCCATCCGCGTCATCGGCGTGATGCAGGACGTAGACGAGAGCACGCGGCAGAAACAGGAGATCGAGCTGCTGAGCCTCGTGGCGAGCCGCACCGCCAACAGCGTTATCATCCTCGACGCGCGGGGCCGTATAGAATGGGTGAATGAAGGTTTCCGCACCATGACCGGTTACCTGCAAGACGAAGCGAACGGCAAACTGGTGAAAGAGCTCCTCTCCGGCCCAGACACTGACCCCGCCACCGTTTTGCAGATCGAAGATCAAATGGCGCGCGCAGTCTCCTTCAGCATCGAAATCCTCAACTACAAAAAGAACGGCGCGCATTACTGGGTGAAATCGGATGTAACGCCCATACTCAACGCCCACGGCGAGTTACAGCAATACATCCTCATCCAGACGGATATTACGGAACGGCGCACGTTCATGCAGCGCCTGCAGGAAAACAACGATACATTGCACGAAATCGCGCGGATCAATTCACACGAAATCCGCAAGCCCGTATCGTCTATCCTGGGCATCATGTCGATGTTCGATCTCGAGAAAAATGAGCCGGGCCTGAACAACAGGCTGCTGGCCATGTTGCGGGAATGCAGCACGGAGCTGGACGCAACGCTGCATAAGATACAGGACAAGCTGCGCCAGACAAATCACCGGTAATATGACGGGGATTAATCGTACGATTCGAACCGGTGGAACTCACCGGCCAATTCATTGTGGAGTTTATGGAATACCTGCATGCGGTCTTGCAGGCTGTTCATGTCGTCTACAGGCCTGTCGTGATGCACGATGGCGGGGTTGCCGTAACCCATGTGCTTGGCGGACTGCTTCAGGTCGTGGTACATTTCGTCGGCTACTTCGAGCTGACGGATAAACTGGTTCTGGAAATGTTCGATCGCCATGGACCTTTCGTTATTTGCTTGCGGCGAGGTGGCGATTTCCTGTAGTTTGCCGCGCATGGTACGTAAGCTGGAACGTACGTTATCTACTTCTTCTTTCCAGGCCGAGAACTGTGCCTGGATGTCTGTTGACTGTGCTGGTACTTCCATGATATATTGATTAAAGTGACAGGATGACGATTGTGCGCATCATAAGCCCTGCTTTCGTTCAATATCCCATTCAGATCAATCTTACGCTCAAGTCTAATTTACGGAGAATTTGGGTTCGGGGAATGAAAAACCCGGTGGATTTTTTCCACCGGGCGGGTATTTTATGTGGATACGGATCATGCGAGCATGGGCACGTCCATCAGCAGCAGCTGCGCATCTTCGGATGTTGTAACATCGAGTTGGGCGTAGTCTTCCACCGCAATGGCGTCGCGCGGGGACAGGGTTTCGCCGCCGGCCGAAACGGTGCCGCTGATGACGAACAAGTAAAGGCCGTTTCCTTCTTTTTTGGGGGAATAGCTGAAAGTCTGCCCTTTATCGAAGTTCCCCAGCGAGAACCAGGCATCCTGGTTCATGGGGAGGCCTTCTCCCGTTCCCTCGGGCGAAACCACTACCTGCAGGCGGTTGTGCCGGTCTGCGGGGTCGAAGGTTTGCTGGCCGTAGCGCGGGGCAACGTCGCGTTTTTTCGGGAAAAGCCAGATCTGGAGGAATTTCACAGGATCGGTTTTGCTGGCGTTGAACTCGGAGTGCTCCACGCCGGTGCCCGCGCTCATGATCTGGACGTCGTTAAGATTGATGATCTCGTGGCGGCCCGTGGTGTCGCGGTGCTCGAGGGCGCCGCTCAGCGGGATGCTCACGATCTCCATATTATCGTGCGGATGCGCCCCGAAGCCCATGCCGCCTTTCACGGTATCGTCGTTCAGCACGCGCAACGCGCCGAAATGGATGCGCCCGGGATTGTAGTACCCGGCGAAACTGAAAGTGTGGCTGGATTGCAGCCAGCCGTGATTGGCGAAGCCGCGGGAATCTGCACGGTGGATGGTCGTTTTCATATCTTCATTCTCCTTTTTCTTTCTGCAAATTTCCGAAAAAACACGCCCCGCGGCAATGGACGCGATGGCGCAAAAGGTGGACTATTTTTCCCCGGAAAAGAAAGCCGGGCGCAGTTTTCACAACCACGCCCGGCTATTCGGCAAGATGTAACGGAAACGCTTATACGAGTTTCGCTTCCATCGTGATGTTGGTGTTGAGCAGTTTGGAAATCGGGCAGTTCGCTTTTGCGTCTTCCGCGAATTCCTGGAACTTGGCTTCGTCCAGGCCGGGCACGCTCGCCGTTACGGTGAGGTGGATGCCGGGGATGGCGCCGCCTTCGAAGGTTACGGCCGCTTTGGTGTCGATGTTGCCGGGAGTGAAACCTGCGCCGGAGATCACGAAGCTGAGCTTCATGGTGAAGCAGCCTGCATGCGCGGCGGCGATCAGCTCTTCGGGGTTGGTACCGATACCGGATTCAAAACGGCTGAGGTAGGAATATTGGGTATCTTTCAGCACGCCGGAGTCGGTAGTTACGGTGCCATTGCCTTCTTTACCAGTGCCTTTCCAGTTTGCGGTTGCGGATCTTTTCATTTTGATGAGTTTATTTAGGGTGAAATGTTTCGCCAGGGACTAAAATTAAGGAATCCAGATTAAAAAAACCGGGCGAATTGCTCCGCCCGGTTTACCTAAACCCCCAAACAACCTGTATGTTACACTAATTCCACGAAATCTTCCAGGGGCTTTCTCACTTTCTTCGCATGCTGCATACCGTCTTCTTCCGCGCGGAATCCAATCGCCGCTACTACTACCGTGCGCAGGTTCTTTCCTTTCAGTCCTAAAATCTCATCGTATGCAGCCGCATCGAACCCTTCCATGGGGCAGGCGTCTATACCTTCTACCGCACTGGCCGTCAGCAGGGTGCCCAGGGCCAGGTAGGCCTGTTTGGACGTCCACACCGCGGCGGCATCTTCACTGAGGCGGCTCACCGTGCCCTTCATGACATTCTCAAATCCTTCCAGTTCGTTCCGCTGCAGATTCCGGGCGCCCGCAATGCGATCGATGTAATTATTCACATGATCGTCTTTCAATTCGTCGTACCTGGCAAAGATCACAAGATGCGACGCGTCCGTTATCTGCGGCTGGTTCCAGGATACGGCTTTCAGCGCTTCCCGCACCGCGGGGTCTTTCACCACGATCACCTTGTAAGGTTGCAGGCCGTAGCTGGATGCAGACAGCCGGGTAGCCTCAAGGACCCTTTCCAACTGCGCTGCATTCAATTTCTTCGTAGGATCGAACTTTTTAACGGCATAACGCCAGTTCAGTTTCTCGAGGATATCCATCGTCAGTTCCTTTATATTTTAATTATGCTTGTTTGATGATTTGCACCGCAGCGATCAGGCGAACTTCGTCGCTCACCACCAGTCCGCCGGCCTCTGTAGTAGCCGACCAGGACAGACCGAAATCTTTACGGTTGATTTTGCCGGTCAGCTCGAAACCTGCTTTGGTCTGGCCATACGGGTCGATCGTGATACCGGAATATTCTACGTTCAGGGCCACCGGTTTGGTAACGCCACGGATGCTCAGGTCGCCTTTCAGGACGAAGGAGTCCGCATCGATTTTTTCAACGCCGGTAGACGTGAAGGTCAGTTTCGGGTGATTGGGCGCATCGAAGAAGTCGGGGCTCTTCAGGTGCTCGTCGCGCTGCGAGTTCTTGGTGCTGATGCTGTTCACATCGGCTTCGAAGCTGATGACAGCATCGGTAAAGTCGTCTTTGGTAGCGGTCACCGTACCGTCGAACTGTGCGAAGTGGCCGGTTACGTTGGTGATCATGAGGTGTTTTACTTTGAATTCAACTTCGCTGTGCGCGGGGTCAATTTTCCAGGTTGCCATTGTGTTTAAATTTTTAAGTTGTTGATGAATGATAAGTTCAGGTTCAGCAATTGTTGTTAGTTCAGCCGGCCCATTTTACCGTTGTTATAATCGTCGATCGCAGTGATGATCTCTTCTTTGTTGTTCATGACGAACGGACCGTAAGCGAAGATGGATTCGCGGATGGGCTCGCCGTTCAACACGAGCAACGTTGTGTCTTCTTCCGCTTTTAACGTGATCGTTTCCCCGGCTTGTTCGAATACCGCGATCTCTACTGCTTTGGCGGCATGCGTTCCGTTGATGGTTACGGCACCTTTCAGGACGACGATGCCGGTATTAAAACCGTCGGGCAGTGTGAGGGTGGTTTCCGTTCCGGCGGTCAGCCTTATATCGAACAAGTTGATGGGCGTAAAGGTTTTTGCGGGACCGTTAACGCTGTCTAAATTCCCTGCGATAACGCGGGCGTAGCTGCCGTTGCCGAGGTCTGCCACGGGGATGTCGGCGTTTACGATCGACTGGTACCCGGGTTTGTCCATTTTATGGGCTTTGGGCAGGTTTACCCAGAGCTGCGCCATTTCGAGGATGCCGCCGTTGCGGGTGAACTCGCTTTCGTGTTTTTCTTCGTGGACGACGCCCGAAGCGGCGGTCATCCATTGCACATCGCCGGGGCCGATTTTGCCGCTGTTGCCGCCGGAGTCCCGGTGCTCGAGGGCGCCCTGGTAGGCGATGGTCACGGTTTCGAACCCCCTGTGCGGGTGCTCTTCCACACCGCGCGGCGTTTCCGAAGGCGCGAAGTAGTGAGGGGCCGCATAATCCAGCAGGAAAAACGGGCTCAACTGCTTGCCGATCATCTTGTTGCCGCCGGGGAAAAGGTTCTGGACCCTAAACCCGTCGCCAACCATGTGCGGCTGCGCGCCTTGATAAACATGTGCTACTTGCTTGGTGGTGTGTGTCATATTGCCTCCTTTAAAAGACAACACAAAATTACATGTTGCAACATCTATTTGAAATGGATAGAATGATGTAATCGGTGGACTTTTTTCGACCAAATCATATCTATCTAAAAATCAATGCTTTACGAAAAAGAACTACGCTTTTGCAAGTTCCTTGAATTCCGACGGAGTTTGGTTGGTGTATTTCTTGAAAAAGCGGGAGAAATAGTGGGGATCTTCGAACCCCAGGGCGTAGGCGATCTCTTTGGCGGTCAGATCGGTATTATAAAGATACCGCTGCGCTTCGAGGATGACGCGGTTGCGGATGTGCTCGCCGGCGGTGATGCCAGAAAGTTGTTTGCTGATCTCGTTGAGCAGCACGGGTTTGATATGGAGTTGCGCGGCATAGTCGCTCACGTTCTTCAGCTCTTTGTACCGTTGTTCGATGAGCCCTTTGAACGTCATGAACAGGGCGCTGTTGTGTTTCGATTGGTATTCCGGCGTGAGGGAAACGGGTTTGGGCGCGTTCCTGCTGGCGATGATGAGAAAGTATTGCAGCAGGTTGCGGAATGCGGAATGGAAATTGGCACGGCGGGAAGTCACTTCTTCTTCCATCCGCTGGATCATCCAGTCGATTTCCTTTTCCACTTCGGGATCGGTGATGGGCACCACGGAACTGAACGCATCGTTCACGAAAAGCCCGTTCTTAACGGGATCCATGTCCGAAGAGCCGGCCGGGCACATCATACAGTTATGGAAAGCGATCATGTAGCCGTCGATCTTTTCCGAAGATTTAAGCTGATGCACCTGCCCGGGCGCGAGGAAGAACAGGGTGTTCTTTTTCACGGTGTGGGTCACGGTGTCGATGGTATGGGTCAGCTCTCCTTTCTTGATCCAGTAGATCGTATAGAAATCATGGCGGTGCGGGGCTTCCTGGTGCTCGAAGAACACGGGCCCGAGGCTGCACAGGTGCGATACGCTGAATTCCTGCGGATCGTCGGACGCGCGGGCGTATTCGCCCAGGTTCACCACTTCGATATGTTCTTTCTTGCTTGCCATAATTCGCTAATCTTCAAAAACCACGGTTTCTTCTTCCGGGCGGTCGGCCGGGTCTACGTATTCGATGATAAAATTATTACGGCCTTCGCCCACCATGATGGAAAGGTATTTGGCCTGCACCAGTTCCAGCATGCCGAGGAACAGGAAGATGGCATGGACGCGGTCTTTGCAATGGTCGAACATCTTTTCGAAAGCCATCGTCCTTTCCCCGCGCGCCAGGTCCAACATGTATTCGCGGCTGCCTTCCATGGTATAGTCGTATTTGTATACCACGTGCTGCGGCTTGTTGCTGCGCTCTTTGACGCGTTGCATCACCTTCTCGAAGGTTTTGGTCAGCTTGAAAAGCGTGAGCGTCTGCACTTCGGAGCCTTCGCTCGTCAGTTCCCCGATTTCCGCCAGCTCTTTCTGGATGTTGCCGCGCTTCATCGCCAGCATACGGTCTGCCTCCTTCTCGGCCAGCTCCACCGCCGCGGCTTTGTAACGCTTGTATTCGAGGATCTTGTCTACCAGCTCCTGCCGCGGGTCAATTTCATTACCTGCCGCATCCACCTCCTTGCGCGGCAACAGCATTTTCGCCTTGATCCGCATCAGCGTGGAAATGAACAGGATGAATTCGCTCGCCAGCTCGATGTTGAGCTGCTCCATATGGTGGATATAGTCCAGGAAGTCGTTCGTCAGCTTCGTAATCGGAATATTGTATATGTCCAGCTCGTCGCGTTCGATGAAAAACAGCAACAGGTCGAAGGGGCCTTCGAACTCGGGGAGACTGATTTTGTAAATATTCTGGTCACTCATAATTAAACAATAAAACCTGCCGGGAAGTACCGACAGGTTTATCAAAAATAACAAAAATCCGGGAGATCAGAACTTGGCCGTCAGCCCCACCCCCAATGTCTGCTTTATCTGCAGCCTGGGGCCCATGACGCCGGTTTCCTTGTTCTCGAAAACCCGCACATCATCGTCGTAAATCATGTCCCAGGAAATATTGGCGCTAATCAACTTATTGACTTTCAATGCGATAACGTTCGTCCAGAACACGTCGATGTTACCGGGATTGTGTTTGTAGTTGGAAAACAGCTCCAGTTTCGACTTATACGTCATGTTCTTGGCGAACTCCTTATTATAATTGGCGGTAACATAGGCGCCGAACTCGCTTTTCACGTGTTTGCCGGTATCTACGCCGTAAGCCCCTTTATCTGCCAGAAACTGGTCTCTCACCACGATCCATCTGCCGGTGAACGGCGACATGAACAGCGAAAAATCCTTGTTGGGCATCCAGTCTATACCGGGCGACAGCACGATGTAAGCCGGCGCGAAGAAGGTAGACGTGAATTCCCGGGTGGAATCCGTCGGGTAGATGTAACCGTCGGTCAGCTGGGTGCGGAGGTTGAAGAGCCCGCTCAGGTACCAGTTCCGGCCGATATCGTATCCGTATTTGGAGGTGAGGTCGAACCGGTCGTCGCTCTTCCGGTTGCCGAGGCTGGTGGTGTTTACATAGCCGTAGGCAAGGTCGAGGTTGTTATCCCAGGAGTGGCGGCCTTTTTTATAGTTCGCGAAAACATTGAAAGTACCCAGGAGGGAGAGCGAAAGCTTGTCGCCGCCCGCTGCCCAGTTGGAAAGCGAGCCCTGGTTGAAGGTGAGCCCGAAAGATCCGCCCTTGAACCAAAGCCGGCCGGTGGTGTCTTTTTCGGCGGTTTTGATGCCTTTGGCGGATTCTTCCCGCAATTTCTTGAATGATTGGTCTTGCGCATGGAGGGCGCCGCCACAGAGGATCAGGGCCAGGAGGAAACAGGAAAAATGCTTCATGGTTACTGTCGGTTGAATACAATTACAGGAACGGTTGACCGGAAAGTACCGGTCAACCGTCTATTTTACTGAAATAAGATTATTGTTTTTTGAGCTCGTCGCGGATTTCCATGAGGAGCTGTTCGGTAGGCGTAGGGCCTGCGGGAGCGGGGGCTTCTTCGGGTTTCTTCATGCGGTTGATCGCTTTGATGACGAGGAAGAGAACGAACGCCACCACAATGAATTCTACGATAGCCTGGATACATAAGCCATACATGATTTTGGCCGATCCAACTTCTATCGCGAGCGATTTGAAATCGAAACCACCGATAAGTACACCTACAATGGGCATAATGATCGAATCCACAATGGCGCCAACGATCTTGTTAAATGCGGCGCCGATAACAACACCGACAGCCAGATCGATTACGTTCCCCTTCATGGCGAAGGCTTTGAATTCACCTAAAAAAGACATACACAAGGTTTTTGAAGGTTAAGAAAGGGTTGAAATCCAGTGCAATTTTACAGAATTATGGTTTGACATCCTCATTATTTTTGACTTTCGGCAACTTCGGGAACTTCATTTTGAGGGACTTCAGTGTATCCCTCACCGTTTTGGCGATGTAGTATTCCTTGTACCAGTTATGATCGGCGGGCACGATGTGCCAGGGGATTTTATTGCAATACCTGAACACGTCTTCATATGCTTTCTGGTACTTTTTGAACAGTTTCGCTTCGGCGAAGTCCTTCTCGTTGTACTTCCACATCTTCCGCGGGTCCTGCGTCCGCTCTTCGAGCCGGGCCATCTGCGCTTCCGATGAAACGTGGAGGTAGAATTTGAGGATGTGCGTGCTGTTATGGTCGCGGAGGAGTTTTTCGAAATCGTTGATGGCGGTGTATCGTTTGGCGATCACGTCATCGTCCACCCATTTATGTACGCGCTGCACGAGCACATCTTCATAATGCGACCTGTTGAACACTTGGATCGTTCCCTTTCCCGGCGCGTGCTGGTGGATGCGCCAGAGGAAGTCGTGGTCCATCTCCTGCGCCGTGGGCGCCTTGAAAGGCGTAACTACCACGCCCATGGGGTTCATGGTGCCGAAAACGTCGCGGACCACGCCGTCTTTCCCGCTGGCGTCCATTCCCTGGAGCACCACGAGCAGGCTGTGCTTGTGCTCGGCGTACAGGAGGTTTTGCAATTCGTCGAGGTCTTTGAGGATGGTTGGCATTTCCTCCTTGATTTGCTCCTTGACAAATTTTTTCGGAGCGGTAGTTGGGATGTCGGCTAGTTTGATGGATGGCATATCTCTGTTTTTTCTTAATATACTTTAACATCGGCACAATTCGGAATCGGTACCTTTGCTGCACTATGGACCAACGCGTATTGAACTGGGGGATCTTCCTCCTGCTATCGCTGACCTGGGGCAGCTCGTTCATCCTCATGAAACTGGGACTGGCCTCGTTTTCCCCCTACCAGGTGGCCAGCATCCGGCTGATATCGGCCGGGGTGGCCCTGTTACCGTTTTTCTTCCGGTTCATCCGGCAAACGCCCGCATCCAAAATACCCGTGATCATTATGTCCGGTTTATTAGGTAACGGAATTCCGGCGTATTTGTTCTGTATCGCGGAAACGCGGATAGACAGTTCGCTGGCCGGCATGCTGAATTCCTTCACGCCTGTGTTCGCCCTCATCTTCTCGCTCGTCCTCTTCCATTCGCCGGTTTTGAAGCGGCAGATACTGGGGCTGATGATCGGGTTCGTGGGCGTGATCCTCCTCTTTCTCGTGAAGGGTGTAGACGCCAATGCTTACTGGTATTACGGCTTCCTGGTGATCCTGGCCACGGCGTGTTACGGGCTCAACATCGCACTGGTGCATCACTATCTGAAAGAGTTCCAGAGCCTGCAGCTGGTTTCGATTTCCCTGTTTTTCATGGGGCTTTTCGCGTTGCCGGTATTGCTCCTGAGCGATTTCAGCGCCACTTTCCAGGCGGCAGAGCGGCCATGGATGAGCCTTGCGGCCAGCTGTACCCTGGGTTTGATCGGTACGGGCGTGGCGTCTCTCCTGTTTTACCAGCTGATCCGTTCCGCGGGTGCCATTTTCGCCAGTATGGTAACGTATGGGTTGCCGGTAGTGGCCATTGGATGGGGGTTCGTGGCCGGAGAAGCTATCAGCGGATGGCAGGTGCTCTGCCTGGGCGTGATCATGGGCGGGGTGTACCTCGTCAACCGGAAATAAATCCTTCCCGGCAGGCATAAAAAAAGAGACAGGCCGGAACCTGTCTCTTTTCAAATATCTGAAGCATGGCGGTCAGATGGCCATGATTTCTTTGTCTTTCTGTGCGCAATGCTTGTCTACCAGCACGATGTGCTTGTCCGTCAAATCCTGAACGCTGGCTTCCGCATCTTTGGCGGTGTCTTCGCTGAGACCGTCTTTCTGCAGTTTTTTGATGGCTTCGATGGCGTCGCGGCGGATGTTGCGCACGGCAACTTTGGCGTGTTCGCCCTCCCCGTTCACTTTTTTCACCAGTTCTTTACGGCGTTCTTCGGTCAGCGGGGGCAGGAAGAGGCGGATGATCAATCCGTCGTTCTGCGGGTTGAGACCGATATTGGAAGCGATGATCGCTCTTTCGATGGCTTGCAGCATGTTTTTCTCCCAGGGTTGAACGGTGAGGGTGCGGGCATCCGCAACGGATACGTTGGCAACCTGGTTGAGGGGGGTGGGTGCGCCGTAATAGTCTACCGTGATACCTTCGAGGATCACAGGATTGGCTTTACCGGCACGTATTCTCGTGAGCTCTGCTTCCAGGTGGGCAATTGCCTTCACCATGGAATCTTTCGCGTCGTCCAGGATTAAATTAAGTTCGTCTTGCATAAGAATATTTACTTAAAGTGCTTGCAAACCTACATGAAATCTTTTAATCGTCAAAGGGAAAGACGATGCGTTGGCAGTTGGCAAGCGGAGTGCGCCGGCTATTTGTCTTGCATGACGGACTCTGTAGGCACCCGCAAAATTTTGGATTTGGTGGTAGCGGGCTGCGGCTCTGCGGGCGCGGCTTCTGCGGCGGCGGCGAAGGCGATGGCGGCGGCGGCTTCCGAGGCGGCGATCTCTTTGCGGCGTTTCAGGTAGAAGAGGACGGAGGTGCCCCCCAGTGCCAGGCTCCCGACGAGGAACAGCAGCACCGTGGTGCCGAGGCTTTGCAGGTTATAGGCGAGGAGAATGAAACCGATGTTGGACACCACGGCGATACCGGTAGCCTGGCGATGGTTCAGCCCCAGGGCCAGCATGTAGTGGTGGATGTGGTGGCGGTCGGCCGTGAAGGGGCTACGGCCGCGGGCCATACGGATGGTGAATACCCGGAGCGTGTCGAACAGGGGAATGATCAGCACGGCGAAAGCGATAGCCGGAACTGCCTGCAGGGGAACTGCACTGGCGGGGTTGCCGGCCACGTCGATGAATTTAACGATGAGCGTCGCGTTCACGAGGCCGACCAGCAGGGAGCCGGTGTCGCCCATGAAGATGCGCGCGGGAGATACATTGTAGATGAGGAACGCGGCGAGGCCTGCAGCCAGGGAGAAGCCCATCACGGCATACAGCATTTCGTGCGCGAAAAGGAAGTAAGCGCCCAGCACGGCAGACACAACCAGCCCGATGCTGCCCGCCAGCCCGTCGATCCCGTCGATCAGGTTAAAGGCGTTGATGACTACTATAAAGGTGAAATACGTAAGGAGAAGGCTGAAGTGGAAAGGAAGCTCGCCGATCCCCAGGAAGCCGTACATATTGGAAATATGCAGGTTGCCCAGGTAAATGATGGCAAAAGCCGCCACAAGCTGGCCTACCAGTTTCTTAACGGGAGACAGGCCGACCAGGTCGTCCTTCATGCCCACGAAAAAAATTACGAAGAAAGCGGCCAGCAAGTATTGCAAGGGGAAATTCTCCTTGGCCGGTACACATACGGCAGAAGCCAGTATGAACCCGGCAAAGAATCCCAGGCCACCTAATGTGGGGATTCGTACTTTATGCGATTTGCGCTCGTCCGGTTCGTCATATAGATGCTTCAGTTCTGCTACCCGGATCAACACCGGGATCGCAAAGTAGGTTATAACGAAACTCAGGATAGTTGCGATAATTACATTCTCCATACGGGGGGTTGTGGTGCAAAGATATTGAATTCAGTGAAATGTGTATCAAGAAATTTTGAGGCCCGACTTCCCCCCTTTTTTAAAAATTCAGATAATCACTGAAAAAGCGGGGAATTTCTTATTACTTTTGCGAAGCTAAAAACGCCAATTATCATGCCAGAACTGAAAGATATAGCCACACAGATCAGGCGGGACATCGTAAGGATGGTGCACGCCGTACAAAGCGGCCACCCCGGCGGTTCGCTCGGTTGCACCGACTTTTTCACGGCCCTGTATTTCAAGGTCATGGAACATCAGCCCGTGCCCTTCGAGATGGACGGTAAAAACCAGGACCTGTTTTTCCTTTCCAACGGTCACATTTCGCCCGTCTTCTACAGCGCCCTCGCCCGCTCCGGGTACTTCCCGGTGCCCGAACTGGCTACTTTCCGCAAGCTGGACAGCCGCCTCCAGGGCCACCCCACTACCCACGAACACCTCCCCGGTATCCGCGTAGCGTCCGGTTCCCTCGGCCAGGGCCTCAGCGTTGCCTGCGGCGCCGCCCTCACCAAAAAACTGAACAACGACCATAAAGTCGTTTATTCACTCCATGGCGACGGCGAGCTCCAGGAAGGCCAGAACTGGGAAGCCATCATGTTCGCCGCCCACCACAAAATCGATAACCTCATCGCCACCGTTGACTATAACGGCCAGCAGATCGACGGCCCCACCGATAAAGTAATGAGCCTCGGCGACCTCGAAGCCAAATTCCACGCCTTCGGCTGGAGGGTCCTCTCCATGAACGGCAACGATATGGACGACGTGGTAGCTACCCTCCAGAAAGCCAAAAGCCTCACCGGAAAAGCGCAACCCATCGTCATCCTCATGACCACCGTTATGGGCGCCGGCGTCGACTTTATGATGGGCTCGCACGAATGGCATGGCATCGCTCCGAACGACGAGCAGCTGGCCAAAGCACTCGCCCAGTTGCCCGAGACCCTCGGCGACTACTAATAGTTTTTTACCATCCGAAAAATAGGAAAGCGTACCCTTCGGGTACGCTTTTTTTATGGGCTTGCGTTGGCGCAATATCGTATGAAAGTATGTTAAAGTGACAAATCAGGTCGCTTTCAATGAAATCACCTGCCGTGCCGCACGGTGGGCCGGGTACCAGCTCGCCAGGGTTCCGATCACCACGATCGTTACCGCCACCAGCAGGAAATCGTTCAGGTGCATTTCAACCGGATAGGCGTCTATGAGGAAAGTACCGCCGCCGAGCTTCACCAGGCCGAAGTATTGCTGCACCAGGCAAATGATAATGGCCAGCCCGAACCCGACTACCGTACCCGAGCCCGCGATCATCAGCCCCTCGGCCAGAAATATCCTCCGGATGGTGGCGGTCCTGGCGCCCATGGCTTTGAGGATCGTAATGTCTTTCTGCTTTTCTATCACGAGCATCGACAGCGAACCGATCATATTGAACGCGGCGATAACGAGGATGAAACTGAGGAACACGTACGTCAGCCATTTTTCCACCATCATTACATTATATATGGTAGCGTGCTGCTCCATGCGCGTCTGGATCTGCACCCCTTCGCCCAGGAGCGCCTGCAGCGCCCGCTTGACCTTTCGCTCTCCCGCACCCGGCGCCATGGCCACTTCGATGGCCGAGACCTCGCCCGGTTGCATATCGAGCATCCGGCGGAGGAACCCGATGTCCACCAACACGTATTTACTGTCGAATTCCTGTTGTATCGCGAATGAGCCCGCCGGGTACGCGGTACCGGAAACGACCGACTGGTCGGGCATCAGCGGGTTGAACGCGGCATCGTCGCGCCGCGGCATGTAAACGGTGATGGGCACACGGCTTTTCTCCACATCGAGCCCGAGCGACATTTCCACGCCAAGGCCCAATACGGCCTGCGGCCCCGTTTCATCTTTGAGGCTGTATTCACCGCTCACCAGTTTGTCTTGCACATGCGCCACTTTGGTAAAATCATCGTCCACACCTTTCACCACCGCAATGGTTTGCTTGGTGCCGTTGCGTACGACCGCTTTTTCTTCGACGGTAGACGAAATGCTTGCCACACCGGGCACGGCGGCGATCTGTTTCAGCTGGTCTGCGGTGAGCACGAAGGTTTTGCCGCTGTCAGGGACAATGCGGAAATCGGGATAAAAAGATGAGTACAATGATTTGACGAGCCCCGTAAAGCCGTTGAACACGCTGAGGACGGTGATGAGCGCGGCGGTGCCGACGGCGATGGCGCCCACGCTCACCCATGCGATGATATTGATCGCCGTGGTGGATTTTCGGGCGCGGAAATATCGTGCAGCGAATTGCCAGATCATGCGAAAAGATGGGCGGGATTAGGGTTTCTGCTTTTTATCGTCTTCGTTGATCTTTTTGAACAGTTCTTCCATTTTGAAAACATGATCGAGCGTATCGTCCAGGAAGAAAGTCAGTTCCGGCACGCGGCGCAATTGCTTCGCGACGCGGTTGCCAAGGTCGCGGCGGATCTCGCCCATGCGCTCGTTCATCCGCGCCAGCATTTCAACCGGTGCTTTGATCTGGAACATGCTCAGGTAGACGCGCGCTTCCAGCAAATCCGGCGTCATCTTAACAGAAGAAATGGAGATCATGCCGCCTTCCGTCACGTTGAAGCCCATGCGATTGAAAATATCGCTGAGCTCTTCCTGCACCAGCTGTCCTACCTGCTTTTGTCTTTTAGTTTCTTGCATATATACACCGTTTAAGCTGAACCATCCAGGCTCCTAAAGCGTGAAGTAACGTAAAATTAGCCTTTTTTGGCGGTTCCCGCGCCATACGTAGCGCCATTGTGGTATCATTTTTGGGGCAAGAGGCTGCCAAAAGGCACTGTAATTGTTCACAAAAACCATTATTGACGCCTATGATCTCCGTAGTCATTCCTGTGCTCAACGAGGGCGCAACGATCAGACAGGTCATCAAGACCATCAAAAAAACATCCCGACCTATCGACATTATCGTAGTTGACGACAACTCCACCGATAATACCGTAGACGAAGCCCTGAAGGAACGGGTGCGCGTCATTACCAGCAGCCAGCGCGGGAAAGGGATTTCCATGCGCGAAGGCATGATGGCCGCGAAACATGATATCATCATGTATGTGGACGGCGACATTCTCACCTATCCGGACGGCCTGGTGGAGATGTTGACCGACGCAATCGTGAACGACGAAGCAGATTTCACCAAATCGTATTTCGAACGGCAGGCAGGCCGCGTAACGCAGCTGGTGGCCAAGCCACTGTTGAGCATCCTCTTCCCCGAGCTCGCGCATTTCAACCAGCCGCTGAGCGGGATGATCGCCGCGCGGAAAGAGATGCTGCAGCAGGTCCATTTCGAGAACGACTATGGCGTGGACATCGGGTTGCTGATAGACATGCACCTGATGGGCGCGCGCATCCGCGAAGTGAACATCGGCAGGCTCGAGAATGCGATGCAGACCTGGGAACAGCTGAGTAAAATGAGCCGTGAAGTGAGCCGTACCATTCTGAAGAAAGCGGAAAGCATTCCCCAGCAGAACCTCGAAACGCTGGGCAACATCAACATTATCCGCGAGCAGATGGAATATTCGATCCTCGAGTCCATCGACAAGCTGCAGAAGATGGTGATCTTCAATCTCGACGAAACGATCTTCCGCGAAAACTACCTGTATTCCGCCGCAGTGGCCTTTGAGCAGGAGGAGTCGCTCGTGCAGGTGCTGCAACATTATACCGATCCGTTATCGGTGCTCACGCGCAGCGCGGCGCTCTTCCAGGGCAGGAACCTGGCGGAACTGCTGGAGGTGGCGGACAGTATTCCGGTAACGCCGGACATCCGCCATGTCATCCGCGAACTGAAGCGCCGCGGGTATATCTGTGGCTTGATCACGGACGGGTTCGAATGTGTGGCCAACCACATGAAAAACAAGCTGGGCGCTGATTTCGCATTTGCCAACAGGCTGCACCTGGTGCATAGCGTGGCCACCGGCGAGATCACGGTGCCGGATTATTTCATCTCCGGGAAGAACGGCAGTGCGCAGTATTGCAAGAGCAATATCCTGCGGTACATTTCCGACAAATACCACATCCAGTCGCAGAACATTATTTACGTCGGCAACGGCGAGACCGATGGCGATCTGTTGCAGGATGCGGGTATTGGTGTGGCGTACCATCCACAATATGTAGAAACCGCGACGATGGCCGATAAGGTGATCGAAGACAATTGTATGGCGCCGTTGCTGGACATTGCGCAGGCGAGCCCGGACAAGGTGAATAAGCGTTGGCCGACGAAGAGCCAGGCGTTGAACATTGGATTGGGAGGTTTGGCGGCGCTGGCTACGGCGGGATTGGTGTACCTGGCTGCAAAGCAGGTGGGGAAAGCGTTTCGGCGGACGGACGATTGTGATGAGAAGGTGTTGAAGCCTGCATAGTAAAAAGCAAAAGGTATATAAACCACGAGCTCCTCCGTTCATTCGGAGGAGCTTTTTTTATCCTCCGATTTTCGGAGATATTCTCTTCCCACACTGAGATTTCCTCGCCCTTTTTCTCAGGTTATGGTTTTGTTGATCATTAGTTTCGTGTTGTTGATTTTGATGACGCTTATCATCATAACATGGGATTATTTTATCAGTGGGGGCCGTGATCTCGCGGCCCCGGATCCTTTTCCATTCAACTGCCTGTCCGGGCCAGGACATAGAATGAGTCGGGGTTACAGCAGCATGAAGTGGGGCCATTCTTTCAGAGGTCTTTCTGATTTTTGAATTGACAGCAACGATCGTCGTGATTTCGGGCAATATGTAGCAGACATTCCCATCCAACACAAAATGAATCGAAGTACAGCAACTGAACCGATGTATTCGTCGGTAAGGCAACCTATTTCATAAACTTAAAACTATTCAGTGTGGAACAAAAAGATCAAGTTATTTTATATCAGACAGAGGATGGGAAACTCACTATCGACGTTACTGTTGAAGAGGATACCGTATGGCTGACGCAACTTCAAATGACAACATTATTTGACAGTACACAGCAAAACATCAGTCAACACATTAACAACATCTACAAAACCAGGGAGCTCGAAAAGAAATCAACTCACAAGAAATCCTTGTTAGTTCAAAATGAAGGCAAACGGACGATTCAGAGGGCCACAGACTTATACTCACTCGACATGATCATATCGGTCGGTTACCGGGTAAAATCCAAACGTGGCACGGATTTCCGCATTTGGGCCAACAAAATCCTGAAGGAATATTTGTTGCAGGGATATGCGCTGAACGAACAGCGGCTCAACCGGCGAACACAGGATTTCATCACTTTAAAAAGTACGATTCAAATGATGGGAAAGCTGATGGAAACCCATCGGCTGACTTCGGAAGATGCAACTTCTCTTTTAGCGCTGCTGAAAGATTACTCGTATGCGCTGGATGTCCTGGATAAATATGATCACAGGGCAATGCCTGCTGAGCATACGACTGCTTCCCTGACATTCCACCCGAGCTACGAAGAAGCGAAGAAAGTAATCGATACCTTGAAAACGAGGTACAAGTCGAACGTCATGTTCGGCAATGAAAAAGACGAGTCGTTCCGAAGCTCGATTGCTGCTATCAACGCGACTTTTGATGGTATTCATTTATATCCCAGTATTGAGGAGAAAGCTGCGCACCTGTTATATTTTATCATCAAAAACCACTCATTCACAGATGGCAACAAGCGAATTGCTGCGTTTATGTTTGCCTGGTACATGGATAAAAACAACTGCCTGTACAAATCGGATGGTAGCAAACGGATCGCTGAAAATGCTTTGGTTGCGCTGACATTGATGATCGCAGAAAGCGATCCGCAGGATAAGGATTTGTTTATCCAGGTGGTAGTTAGTCTGATCAATGGTTGTAACTAAATAAGTTACGTTCGGCCAATGTTGTACTTCTTTGTGAAATCCGAACGATTAAAGATTCCTTAATAGTTCAAAATTGCAGAAGTTACTGTCACTATTCAGCAGGGGCAAACAAAAAGGCCGTCCTGAACGGACGGCCTTCCATTATTTTTTGCTTGACGGTTATTTGCTTTTGGCGAGTTTCGCTTCGATGCTGAGCGTTGCGTGCGGAACTGCTTTCAGGCGTGCTTTTTCGATAAGCTTGCCGGTTTCGCGGCAGATGCCGTAGGTTTTGTTTTCGATACGCACGAGGGCTTTCTCGAGGTGGTCGATGAACTGGATCTGGCGGCTTGCCATCTGGTTGAGCTGCTCGCGTTCCTGGGAACCGGAGCCGTCTTCCATGCTCATGTATTTGTTTTCGGTATCATCGGTGCCTGCTTCGTCTTTGCGGGTGATCAGGCCCTGGAGGAACACCAGTTCTTTCTTGGCGGCTTCCAGTTTTTTGAGGATGATTTCTTTGAACTCCTGCAACTCGGGATCGCTATAACGATATATCGGACCTGTGGGCGCTTCGGGTTGATCGAGCACGGATTTAGTGAACTCCGGCACGTATGTCACCGCTTTGGC
Source organism: Chitinophaga sp. NPDC101104 (assembly GCF_050277495.1). Lineage (NCBI taxonomy): Bacteria > Pseudomonadati > Bacteroidota > Chitinophagia > Chitinophagales > Chitinophagaceae > Chitinophaga > Chitinophaga sp. NPDC101104. The sequence goes on from NZ_JBNNSF010000004.1 coordinate 118,208, forward strand.
GGAGGAAGAACGGGTGCTTCCGGCGGAGCGGGAAGTCGTTTTTCCAGCAGGTTTCTCAGCAACCCGTTTCGCAGGTTCTTCTGCTTTGGCCTTTTTAACCGGCTCTTTTTCTGATTTTTCCTGTTTGCTCTTTGCCATTATATCTACTTTTTCTACGGGTTTAGCAATAATCGGCCCAGTCTGCGCAACCGGGGTCTTGGCCGCCGGTGCTTTCTTGGTTTTGGGTGCAGGTACCGGCACCGCTTTCACGGTTACGGCCTTCACTGATTTTTTAACGGGAGCTTTCGCCACAACAGCGGGCTTTTTGGCAACAGGAGCAGGCTTAACTGCCGTCTTCTTCACCGGGGCCGCAGCTTTCTTGGCAACAGCAGCAGGCTTTTTAGCCGGCACTGCTTTCTTGGAAGAGGTTGCTTTTGAAGTAGTTACCTTCACAGCCGGTTTCTTGGCAGCAGCTTTCTTCGGAGCGGGCTTCACAACTTTCGCCGCGGGTTTCTTCGCTGCCGCCTTCTTCGGCGCAGCAGCCGGCTTCTTTTTGGCAGGCGCCGCTTTGGCTGCAGCCTTCTTAGGTGCCGCCGCTTTCTTCGCTACCGCTTTCTTCGCAGGAGCCGCCTTCTTGATAGTCTTACCAGCAACCTTCTTCTTTGTTGCCATGGGATTAGCTTTTTTTGTTAACTAATACGTTGAATTTAAATTCGTTAACTTCTACCTCCGTACCTTCCTGTAATTGCGGCACTATTTCCAAGCTATCTGCCAAAATTTCCGTGCAAATATAGTCATTAAAGTTCATTAACGCCGATTTCAAGGACGGAACGTCTGGTACTTTGACACTGATACGGTCGGTTAATTCAAAACCACTATCCTTCCGTATCTTCTGAATGCGGTTCACCAGCTCTCGCGCATTGCCCTCGTCCATTAATTCAGGTGAAATGGTGATATCCAGGGCCACGGTTAACATACCCTTGTTCGCTACTGTCCAGCCTGGAATATCTTCGGAAATGATGTCAACATCCGTCAAACCGATCGGAATGTGCTCATTATCAATACTCAAGCCAAATTCACCGGACTTCTCCAGCGAGGCAATGTCGTGCTGCGTCATTTCACCGATCGCATTTGCCACCGCCTTCATCCTGGCCCCCATCCGGGTACCGAGGGATTTGAAGTTCGGCTTAATCTTTTTCTTGATAAACCCTTCCGTTTCTGTAAGATACTCAATAGTTTTTACATTCACTTCACTTTTTATCAAGTGCTCCACCAGCGCGATCTGGTCTTTCATATGGGCATCCGTAACCGGGATCAGGATCTTCTGCAAAGGCTGCCTTACCTTAATATTGGTCTTCTTCCGAAGGCTGAGCGCCAGCGAAGAAATATCCTGCGCCAACTGCATCCTTTCCTCCAGTTCCGCATCCACCGCAGATTCGTCTACCGAAGGGAAATTGGACAGATGCACCGATGCCTCCGGACGTAAACCACTGACACTGTTCAGGTTACGATACATCCAGTCGGAGAAGAACGGTGAAACCGGCGCCATCAGCTGCGACACCTTCTCCAGGCATTCGTACAGCGTCTGGAACGCACAGATCTTATCATGTTCATATTCCCCTTTCCAGAACCGGCGGCGGCAAAGCCTTACGTACCAGTTGCTGAGGTGCTCGTCCACGAATTCCTGCACTGCGCGGCCCGCCTGCGTGGGCTCGAAATCGTCGAGGCTCTCCGTCACCCGATTCACGAGCGAATTCAGCACGGAAATGATCCAGCGGTCGATCTCGGGGCGGTCTGCCAGCGGAATGTACTGCTCCTGGAAACGGAAACCGTCCAGGTTCGCGTACATCGCAAAGAAGTTATAGGTGTTGTACAGGGTACCATACAGTTTGCGCTGTACTTCCTTGATACCCTCTACATTGAATTTCATGTTATCCCAGGGCGACGCATTGGTAATCATGTACCAACGGGTGGCATCTGCGCCATATTGGTCGATCGTCTGGAACGGGTCCACCACGTTGCCGAGGCGCTTGCTCATCTTATTGCCGTCTTTATCCAGCACCAAACCATTGGAAACCACGGTCTTATAAGCCACGCTATCAAACAGCATCACACCCAGCGTATGCAGGGTATAGAACCATCCCCGCGTCTGGTCCACGCCTTCGGCGATGAAATCCGCCGGGAAGGCGAGCCCTTTATCTATATTATCCTTGTTCTCGAACGGGTAATGCCATTGCGCATACGGCATGGCGCCCGAATCGAACCACACGTCTACCAGGTCCGGTTCCCGGTACATGGGCTTGCCCGTGGGGCTCACCAGCACGATGTCGTCCACATAAGGCTTATGCAGATCGAGGATACCGTCGTGCAGGTATTTTTTGTTCACATCTCCGCCTAGCACTTCATTGGCTTTCCGGATCCCTTCGTTCAGTTCGGCGATCGATCCGATGCAGATTTCCTCGGTACCGTCTTCCGAACGCCAGATCGGCAATGGTGTGCCCCAGTAGCGGCTACGGCTGAGGTTCCAGTCCACCATATTTTCCAGCCATTGGCCGAAACGGCCGGTGCCGGTGGCCGCCGGTTTCCACTTGATGGTTTTGTTCAGCTCCACCATCCGGTCTTTCATGGCCGTGGTGCGGATGAACCACGCGTCCAGGGGGTAATAGAGGACAGGTTTGTCCGTTCTCCAGCAGTGGGGATAGGTGTGTTCGTATTTTTCTACGCGGAAAGCGCGGTTTTCTTTCTTCAGTTTTACGGCGATATCTACGTCTACGTCCTTATAATCGGCTTCGTTGATGTAGTTTTTCACGTAACGGCCGGAGAATTCGCCGACATTATCGGTGAATTTGCCCTGGCGGTCTACCAGCGTGAGGATGCCGATGCCGTATTTTTTACCGACGCGATTATCGTCTGCACCGAACGCGGGCGCGGTATGCACGATGCCGGTACCGTCTTCGGTGGTCACGAAATCGCCCAGCAGCACGCGGAAGGGGTCGCCTTCTTCGGGCTGAGCGAACGGCAGCAGTTGCTCGTAACGGATGTTTTCGAGCTGGCGGCCTTTGAATTCGGCGATTACCTGCCAGGGGATGATTTTATCTTCCGGTTTCCAGGCGTTGAAGTCGCCGTTCAGTCCTTCGGCTTTGAAATATTTGCCGGCGAGGTCTTTGGCCACCACAACGTTGATGGGAAGGTGGGTGTAGGGGTTGAAGGATTTGATGAGTTGATAGTCAATGCTTTCGCCGACCGTGAGCCCGAGGTTGGACGGGAGGGTCCAGGGCGTGGTGGTCCAGGCGAGGAAAAACACTTCTTCCCCGGCGCCGGCGGCGTCGAAGAGGAATTGCGACTTATCGGAGGGCAGGGCTTTGAACATGGCCACTACCGTAGTGTCTTTTACGTCTTTATAAGTGCCGGGCATGTTCAGCTCCGCGGAGCTAAGGCCCGTGCCGGCGGCGGGGGAATACGGCTGGATGGAGACGCTTTTATAGAGCAGTCCTTTTTTATAGAGCTGCTGGAGGCACCACCAGAGGGTTTCGATATAATCGTTCTCGAAAGTGATGTAAGGGTGCTGAAGATCAACCCAATATCCCATTTTGCGGGTGAGCTCTTCCCAGACGTCTTTATATTTAAGTACTTCCTTGCGGCAGGTTTCGTTATATTCTTCGATGGAGATTTTTTTCCCGATGTCGACTTTCGTGATGCCCAGCATTTTTTCGACGCCGAGCTCTACGGGGAGGCCGTGGGTGTCCCAGCCGCTTTTGCGTTTTACCTGGTAGCCCTTCATGGTTTTGTAGCGGCAAACGAGGTCTTTAAGGGAGCGGGAAATCACGTGATGGATACCAGGGAGGCCGTTGGCGCTCGGGGGGCCTTCATAAAAAACGAAAGGGATGGCGCCGTCGCGGTTGGACACGCTTTTTTCGAAGATCTGGTGCTGTTCCCATTCCTTCCGGATTTCCTGTTCTATTTGCGGTAAATTCAGCTGGTTATATTCCTGATATTTGCTGGCCATATTCAATACCCCACCTGGTTGTTAATGAATGGATTTTAAAATTCTGCGAAGTTACGAAAATAGGCGGAGGATTCCCTGTGGGCCTGCCGCTCATAAAAAATAATGGAATTTTGAAAAAAATGACGGCAAAATTGGGTAATTTACAATAAACTGTACTTACTTTGCGTTTTTGGCAAGGTTTTGGTACTGAAAGAGAAGACCGTATAACAGAGAAAAACCATATCTTTTATGAAAAGAGTAACGTTACTTCTTTGCGCTGCTATCTTCACTTCCAGCATAGCGTTTTCGCAACAGAAATCCACCAAAAAATCCAAGACCACAGCTAAGAAAGTAGAGGCACCTGCGGCCGTAAAATCGGCATTTGAGCAAAATGCTCAGTATGCAGGCACTACAGACGCGGCCTGGGTGAAAACATCGGGCGGCAACTGGATCGCATCCTTTAGCAGGGACAGCGTTAAAACCGCAGTTGAGTATAACGCAGAAGGAGCCTGGGTGGCTACCCGCAGCGAATACCTGAACGGAGCTGTGCCCGAAACAGTTTTGGGAACTTTGAAGAACAAATATCCGTCCGCCGTTGTTAAAGAAGGGTGGAAAATCGAAAGAGCGGATGTTGCATCTTATTACAAAGTGAGCATCGAAGAAAATGGTGCTGCCAAAACGGTACTGATGAACGATGCTGGCACTATTGTTGATTAGTACTACTTACAACACATAATTAAGTATTTCATAGGTATAGGGATAAATAGGACAGACCCTGCTCTTTTGGGCGGGGTTTTTCTTTTCCTGCAAACGAAACATTGTTTTTCTTCCCCAGCCAAGCCTGTACAGGGATTGGGGCTCTCACTCCAAAGGCCGTTTGACAGCCCTCATAATAAGATGCTCGCGTTCAGCGGATACAGATTCCTAACGGTGTTAATAATCCATCCAACAAAATCGATCACAGAAAAAATGCGCAGCGCAAGGATTTAATTTCCAGCTGATTTGCAAAAACTTCCAGCAAGTAAGCCCGAAGGAATTGGCGCTGTCATGTTAATCTTTCAGGCTGATATGACAGCAGCGCAAGTAAATAACGCAGTTGTTAATCGGATTAACTTTTCAACGCAATGCTTCCCCTCCAACAAGTAAGCCCGCAAAGGAATTGGCCCTGTCATGACATCATCCTTCTTCACGCTGATATGGCAGCAACGTAAGTAAATGAAGCTGATGTAAATCGGAGTAAGCAAATCAACCACCCTCCTTTCCTCCAAACCTACAACCTTCCCATCCCCCAACTGTTATTCCTCCAAAACGAAACATATGCGTAACCTCCTCCCAGCCTGCGTCCTGGTTATCCTGGCAGCCGCCTGCAACGCCCCCTCAAACCTCCAGGCCAAAATCGACTCCCTCGAGAATGAACTTCAATCCTACCGCGCAGAAAAAGCCCTGGTCGATCAACACCTCACCCGGTTCGACTCGCTCGACTTCGTCTTCTACAGCAACCAGCAATGGCCCGGTTTCGCCATCAGCCATGCACACGACATCGTGGCGCATTACCCCGACGGCAGTAAAACCACCGGCCTCGCGCCCCAACATATCGACATGCTGAAACCCATGTTCGTGTTCGCGCCCGACACCAAAATCAAACAACATCCCGTCCGCTTCGGCAGCGGCGAATGGACCGCCGTCATCGGTGAAATGGAAGGCACTTTTTCCGCGCCCATGCCCATCGGCAATGGAAAATCCATCCCGCCCACCGGCAAAAAATTCAAATTGTCCATGGCCACGATCGGCAAATGGAAAGACGGGAAAATGACCGAAGAATATCTTTTCTGGGACAACCAGGCCTTCATGCAGCAAATCGGCCTCGGGCAAAAATGACATGGAAGCAAACAACTGTAGACAAATTTCACGGTAGTAGGCAAAATGCTACAGCCGTTCTACAGTGGGCGCTAAAAAAGAAAAAAGCCGCTACAGAAAAGTAACGGCTTTATGCAAATTAAGTTGGAAAAACTTACGGAAGGCGGCCCCCGCTCTTTGTCGTGAGTGGTGTTTGATAAGGAGCCGCATAAATGGCTTTACTAACCGCAAGCCTTCCCGATTTAGGTCAAATCTGATAAGGAAGCTTATGAGGTAACCGGATCGATATCCAGTAACGTGATACAAAGATGCATCGAACTTCGTCAAACGAATTATCGGATCGGGAAAAGAAATGATCGTACCGGGAAAAACGGGTTAACGAAGCAATAACTCACAGGGTTTCAGGCCTGTATGCTTCTTGAAAGCGGTAGAGAAATGTGAAATGCAGGAATATCCCATCATCATGGCCACTTCCGAAACGGACATCCCTTTTTCGTACAGGAGACCGCGGGCCTTTTCCATTCTTTCCTTCTGGAAATAATCGTAGATGGTGGTGCCGTACATGGCTTTGAAGCCTTTTTTGAGGTAACATTCGTTCATCGCCACCTTGCGCGCCAGTTCGCGGATGGTAATGGGGGCATCCAGTTGCTCGAGGAGGATGGTGCGCGCCTTTTCGATCTTGGAGCGGTCTTCCATCTGCGTCAGGAAACGGCAGCCGTAACGCTCTTCCGTATCGTTCTGGATGAACTGGTCGGAACTGAAAAGCAACAGCTCCAGGGATTTGCTTTGAAGGAAGATGTTCTTCAACACCCCTTCATAATTATGGTGCACCATCTGCTCCAGCACGTTTTTCGACTTCGTGCAGGGCTGGATGGTTTTCATGAAAGGCTTGCGCGATTGCAGTTCGAACAGCGTACTGCTCGTATTGCTCTTCTGTAAAGACTGGATGAACCCGGGATGGAAACGCACCGTGATCAGATCGATCGAAGGCAGTTTATCGCTCGCGCAATCCGCCGCTTTATGCCCTTCGGCACAAACCCGGTCGTTACAGTTCGGCCGCTGGCAATACTTATTCCCTGCCACACAGTACCGCAGTTCGATCGCCGCGCTCTTCCCGCGCTTGGCGGGCTGGTACACCACCATCGCCACATCTTCCACAGGAAGCGGACGATCGTATACATACCGTTGCAAGGTGTAATCAAGACAATCAGGAACGGCGACCGATTCGGACACCGCCAGCTCCAGCTGGTCACTCATGGCAGGCTGCGCCATCGCCAATTGTAATATTTCCTGTATTTCTTTCATGTTAAGCCGGACAAAAGTAACGAATGATTGTTATTATCGCATCAGGCTGACAAAGTCCTTACAATCAGAAGACCTTACCGGGGGAATTGGTATAACTTTAGCAACAGTAGATTACGCATGAAAAAATCCTGGAAAATCATTCTATTCGTGGCCGGCGCCCTGGCCGTAGCACTGCTCGCCGGCGGATGGTACCTCGGCACGCATTGGAAGAAACTGCTCGATGCGGAATTGCGGAGATATGTGGCCGAAGGGTCGGACAGCCTCTACACCCTCGCCTATGGCAAGATCTACCTGAATGTGCTCACGGGCAGCGTGGCCATCGACCATGTGGTGCTCCTTCCCGATTCCGCTGTATACGACAGGCTCGTGCATGAACAGCGCGCCCCGGAAGTGCTGTACAATGCCAAACTGGGGCGGGTACAGGTGACGGGACTGAAAATCTGGCGGTATTTCCTGCATAAAGAGGTGGATGCCAGATCGTTCCGGCTCCGCGATCCGGAACTGACCATCGTACACGACATGCGCAGCAACGATACCACGCCGCGGCGGAGCTTTTATGAATCCGTGTCGCGCTCCATCCGGAACTTCCGTATCGGGGAGATCGAATTGGCCAATACCAGCCTGCAATTCACGCAAATCCGGAAAGACAGCAGCCGCAAGATCACGAAACTCGGCAATCTCGACGTGGTATTACGAAATCTCGCCATCGACTCCATCAGTCAAAACGACCTGACGCGGGTGCTGTATGCGCAGGATTTTACCGTGGGGCTCCGGAAATGGGAGTACCGGACGGCCGATAGCCTGTACTGGGTGCGGCTTTCCAATATTTCCTTCAATGCCGTGGCCAAGCAGCTGACCGTGGCCAGTTTCCAGCTGGATCCCCGGTACAGCAAATCCGAGTTCGACAAGCGGATCGGCACGCAAAAGGACCGTTTTCAATTGACTTTCAACAACATAGTAGCAGATGGCGTATTGCTCCGCCACATCCTTCAGCAGGAGGCGGTTATCCGGAAAGCGAGCATCGACGGCGGGGAGCTGCATGTGTACCGTAACCGGGGGCTTCCCATGCCGCCGGGCGATCTGTACGGCAAGTTTCCCAACCAGCTGCTCATGAAGCTGGAGCTGCCGCTGCGGATCGATACGCTCACGGCGCAGGGCGTGCAGGTGAGCTATTCGGAGGTAAACCCGGGCAACGGGCAAACCGGCGTGGTAGAGTTCCACCAGGCGGGGGGCACTTTCCGTAATATCACGAACGTGGATTCCATGGTGCAGAAAAATCCCCACGCCACGGTAGACCTTCATGCCATCCTGATGCGGACAGGCAAGCTGAAAGCGCATTTCGATTTCGCGCTGGGCAGCGATGCAGGCGCATTTGCCGTAAGCGGGAAGCTGAACGATATGGACGGCAGGGAGATGAACGCGGCTACCAGGCCGCTGGGCGAAGTGTCTATCCGGTCCGCAAAGATCCGGGAACTGGAATGGCAGATCCGGGGCAACGAGCGTTCGGCCGCGGGCACGCTCACCCTGCAATACGACGATCTGAAGATCGATTTCCTGAAAGATATCGTGGCGAAAGGGAAAAAACGGAAAAAAGGGCTGGTGAGCCTCATCGCGAACCTGATGGTGATCCAGAACGAAAACCCTTCGCCGGGGCAGCCTTTGCGGACAGCTAAACCCAAATTCACGAGGGACCCGAAGAAGTCGTTCTTCAACCTCGTCTGGAAGACCATTTTCACCGGCATCAAGGAAACGGTACTGACCGATATGGCAGCCGGGCTGTAAGACTGCGGTTTCCACCGACTATCCACACCCCTCAAATTAGCCTTGTTTTTCATGGAAATTAGCCTGATTTTCCGTATTTTTGCTGGATATTCAACGGATTTGTTCAAAAAAGATTTTCAGCTAAAAATATGAGTGAAGAATTAGTGCAAGCACCGCCTGCTACCAGCAATTACGGCGCCGATAATATCCAGGTATTGGAAGGGCTGGAAGCCGTGCGCAAACGCCCCGCCATGTATATTGGCGACATCGGTGTCAAGGGTTTACACCATCTTGTTTATGAGGTGGTAGACAACTCCATCGACGAAGCCCTGGCCGGATATTGCAAGAACATTGAAGTAACCATTTGTGAAGACAATTCCATCCGTGTAAAGGACGACGGCCGTGGCATCCCCACGGGCATGCACCAGAAAGAACAGCGTTCCGCGCTGGAGGTGGTGATGACCGTACTGCACGCCGGTGGTAAATTCGATAAAAATACCTATAAGGTGTCTGGCGGTCTGCACGGCGTGGGCGTGTCCTGCGTGAACGCACTGAGCGATCCCCTGCACGTGACGGTTCACCGCGAAGGCAAGATTTTCGAGCAGGAATACAGGATGGGCATTCCCCAGTTCTCCGTGCGCGAGATCGGCCAGAGCGATATCACCGGTACGATCGTACATTTCAAACCGGACGCCACCATTTTCACCGAAACCGTTTACAACCGCGAAACCCTCGCCGGCCGCCTGCGCGAACTGGCGTTCCTGAACCGCGGCATCCGCATCACCCTCAGCGACGAGCGGGAGAAAGATGACAACGGCAATAATTTCAGCGAAACCTTCTACAGCGAAGGCGGTATCGTCGAATTCGTGGAACTGATCGACAAGAACGGCCGCCGCAACGCGCTGCTGCCCAACCCGATCTATATCGAAACCCACGACGCCAACGCCAATGTGGCGGTGGAAGTGGCGATGCTCTACAACGATTCGTTCAACGAGCATATTTTCTCCTACGTTAATAATATCAATACCATCGAAGGCGGTACCCACGTAGCCGGTTTCCGCAGGGCCATCACCCGCGTGTTCAAGTCGTACGGCGATAAGAACAAGCTGTTCGAGAAATCGAAGGTGGAGGTGACGGGAGACGACTTCCGCGAAGGGCTGTCCTGCATCGTGAGCGTGAAAGTTCCCGAACCGCAGTTCGAGGGCCAGACCAAGACCAAGCTCGGCAACTCCGACGTAATGGGTATCGTGGACTCCGCGGTCGCCAACGTACTGGACGCCTACCTGGAAGAACATCCCAAGGAAGCCAAGCAGATCATCAATAAGGTGGTACTGGCCGCCCAGGCCCGCGAAGCCGCCCGGAAAGCCCGCCAGATGGTACAGCGCAAGAGCGTGATGACCGGAAGCGGCCTCCCCGGCAAACTGGCCGATTGCTCCGACAACGATCCCAATAAATGCGAGCTCTTCCTCGTCGAAGGGGACTCGGCGGGCGGTACGGCCAAACAGGGCCGTAACCGTAACTTCCAGGCCATCCTGCCGCTGCGCGGTAAGATCCTGAACGTGGAAAAAGCCCTCGAGCACAAAATCTACGAGAACGAAGAGATCAAGAATATCTTTACGGCGCTCGGCGTGACCATCGGTACACCCGACGACGATAAAGCCCTCAACCTCAGCAAGCTCCGTTATCACAAGCTGATCATCATGACGGATGCCGATGTGGACGGAAGCCACATTGCCACCCTCATCCTCACCTTCGTATTCCGTTACATGCGCGAAATGGTGGAGCAAGGGTATGTATACCTGGCTCAGCCCCCGCTGTACCTCGTGAAAAAAGGCAAGGAATTCCAGTACGCCTGGAACGAAGAACAGCGCAAGGCGGCCGTTACGCGGCTGGCCGGCGGCGGCAAGGAAGACAGCGTGACCATCCAGCGATATAAAGGTCTGGGTGAGATGAACGCCGAACAGCTGTGGGACACTACGATGGACCCGGACGTTCGTACGCTGAAGCAGGTAACGATCGACAACCTCCCAGAGGCCGACCGCATCTTTACCATGCTGATGGGCGACGAGGTGCCCCCGCGCCGCGAATTCATCGAATCGCACGCCAAATACGCAAAAATCGACGCGTAACCCGCTCGGTAAGAATATCTTGCAAAAAGCGGCCGTTCCTCTCAAAGGGAACGGCCGCTTCGTTTTTCTCCCATTCTTCCCATCAATGCAAATTTTTATTTATAATTAATTTTGATAATGTGTTTTTCCGGTGTATATTGCAGCCGCTAGCATCACCTGTACCAAAGAAACGCATACCTATGAAAATCGCAAGCACGCTGCCGGCCCTTGGCATAGCGGTGGCCCTTTGCCTCACCGCCTGCAAGAAAAAAGATATTTTCGAGGACAACCACAGCCAGGGCACCATGTCGATGAAGCTCGACGGGCAGGTGCTCACCGTTTCCAAACAACTCACCGGCAGCCTGTACGATACGGCCAACGACGTGATGAGCCATCTCATCGTGAGCGGTATGACGGAAGACAACCAGCTCCTGACCGTTAACGTCGCGTTTCCCAACAAACAACTGAAAACCGGGACCTACGAACTGAACACTTTCCGATACAATACCATCGGCTGGATGCAGCGCCTCAGCGACGCCATCGGCTATTCCGCCGTGGACCTGGAGTATGGCGCCAGCGCCACCATCAAGATCGAATCCATCAGCGAAACCAAAGCGAAAGGCACTTTCAGCGGCGTATTGGTCCACGATGTGGACGAAACCAAAAAGAAAGTGGTTTCCGAAGGCAGATTCGAGGTTTCGCTCATCAAATACACGAAGTAATTTTCTGAAAAACCATCGCAGCATACGTGTCCTATTTATCCCAACTTACCTGACTTCGGCAAGAGGCCGTTAGTAGCAAAATAGACTGAAAAGACAGTTAAAAACGACAGTAGAATGTAGACCGCGTCATACGTCATCCGGCGTCAGTGACCACACCATCAAGACATGAAAAGGGCTCCCGGTGACGACCAGGAGCCCTTTTTCTTTTGCGTTGTCTTCGTTTCGCGTTATTATTTGATCCCCCATACGGCACGCACTTCCGCACGGATCTTGATGGTTTTGAAATCGATGTTGGAATCGGGCGCACTGCCGGCAGCATCGTAAGCGGCGGCTTTGCGGACCATCATATTCGCCATTTCAGGACGAACGTCGCTGTACTGATCGGTATTGAACTCCTGGATCTCGATCACACCGGCGAGGTTTTCACCGATAGCGGCCACCAGGTATTCCGCTTTAGCCTTGGCGGCTTTCAGCGCTTCGATCTTCACCTGTTTGCGGTATTCTTCCATTTTGCTGCTGCTGAAAGAAGCTACGTTCGCGCTTTCGATGCCTTCTTCATCCACAGCGGCGAGGATGCCGTTGATTTTGTCGAGGCGGGTCAGTTTCAGGCGATACTGTTTGCGGGCCATGAAATCGGGCGCATCTTTTTTCTTTTTCCACCACTGGTCGTAGTTATATCCGAATACGTTGGCGATGGTGAAATCACCTTTCGCGATACCGGCGGCTTCCACGGCTTTCTGGAGCTTTTGTTCCAGTTCGGTGATAGATACCTTCTGCGTTTTGTTCTTCATGTACTCACGCAAGGTGATGTTGAAATAGATCTCGTCGGGCGTGATCTCGATTTCGGCGCTGCCGTTCACTTCGATCTTTTTTACCGGGGGCTTGTTGTCGGTAGTCTGTGCAAAGGAAGTTGCTGTCATAACAAGGGCCATTAAAAGTACGGTTAATCTTTTCATTGCTTTCAGTTTTAAATTCACCAGCAGGATGCGGGGCATGGATGTGTTTCCATATGCTTGTGCCGGCTTTAACTTTTCTTTAAGTTTTAGTCAGGTAAAATGTTTTTGTGTGCCGGTGTAACGTATAAAACAAAGATATGTTACAAAAGTTCTTAACTCCGTGCGTCGGTCATTTTGCGGAGGAAGTCGTGCAGCTTGGTCATGGAGTCTATCCTGTCTACGATGAGCATGAAATTCTTGCCTACCTGTTTCAGGCGTGCGTTGTTGGTGCGCGTCTGGATGTAATGCAGGATATGCTGGAACGTGGGCGATTCGAAGTAGGGGCTGTCCGGGTTATTGATGAAATAACAGCGGAGGGTTTCTTCCTTGAGGATCATTTTCTCGAAGCCCAGTGCAATGGCCATCCAGCGGCAGCGGATGGTGGTATACAGATCGTGAACGGGTTCCGGTGCGGGCCCGAACCGGTCTTCCAGCCCGGCGGCGAATTCCTGTAGTTTGGACTCCTGCGTGATATTGTCGAGCTCCTGGTAAAGGTTCAGTCTTTCCTGGATGCTTTCGACATACGTGTCGGGGATGAGGATTTCGAGGTCGGTATCGATGGTCGTATCGGAAACGTAGTCTTTCTTTTCTTCCAGCTGGTCTTTGAACAGGTCTTTGAAATCGGTTTGCTTGAGCTCGCGGATGGCTTCGTCGAGGATTTTCTGGTACATATCGAACCCGATCTCCGCGATGAAGCCGCTTTGTTCGCCGCCCAGGAGGTTCCCGGCGCCGCGGATATCGAGGTCGCGCATCGCGATCTGGAAGCCGGAGCCCAGCTCGCTGTGTTGCTCCAGCGTCTGGAGGCGTTTGCGGCTGTCTGCCGGCAACGTGCTCATCGGCGGTGCCATCAGGTAACAGAACGCTTTCTTATTGCTTCTGCCCACACGGCCGCGCAGCTGGTGCAGATCGCTCAGGCCGAAATGATGGGCGTTGTTGATGATAATGGTATTGGCATTGGAAATATCCACCCCGCTTTCCACGATATTGGTACAAACCAGCACGTCGTATTTACGGTCGATGAAATCGAGGATCACTTCTTCCAGCTTATGCCCTTCCATCTGCCCGTGCGCCGTGGCGATGCTCAGGTCCGGGCAAAGCTCCTGGATGAGGCCGGCCATTTCGCGCAGGCCGTTCACCCGGTTGTGGATGAAATACACCTGGCCACCGCGCTCCGTTTCATAATAAATGGCATCGCGGATCTGCTCTTTGTCGAACACGAGCACTTCCGTTTCGATGGACTGGCGGTTGGGCGGCGGGGTATTGATGATGGAAAGGTCGCGCGCGCCCATGAGCGAGAATTGCAACGTTCTCGGTATAGGCGTGGCCGTTAGCGTGAGCGTGTCCACGTTCACTTTCATCGTTTTCAGCTTTTCTTTCGCCGTAACGCCGAATTTCTGTTCTTCGTCCACGATCATGACGCCGAGGTCCTTGAACTTTACTTCCTTGCCGAGCAGCGAATGCGTACCGATGATGATGTCTACCTTTCCTTCTTCCAGTCTTTTCAGCGTTTCCTTCTTCTCTTTGGCGGATTTGAAACGGTTGATGTAATCCACCGTGCAGGGGAAATCCTTCAACCGCTCGGAGAACGTTTTCCAGTGCTGGAACGCGAGGATGGTGGTGGGCACGAGCACGGCGGCCTGTTTACCGTCTACCACGGTTTTGAACGCGGCGCGCACGGCTACTTCTGTTTTGCCGAAGCCCACGTCGCCGCAAACGAGGCGGTCCATCGGCGAGGGGGATTCCATGTCGCGCTTCACGTCGGCCGTGGCTTTGGACTGGTCTGGCGTGTCTTCGTAAATGAACGAGGCTTCCAGTTCGGTTTGCAGATAGGTATCCGGCGTATGCTGGAACCCTTGCTGCGCTTTGCGGGCGGCGTAGAGCTTGATGAGGTCTTTGGCGATGTCCTTTACTTCGGTTTTCGCTTTTTCCTTCAGTTTCTCCCACGCGTCGCTGCCGAGTTTATTGACTTTGGGCGTAACGCCTTCCTTCCCGGTGTATTTGCTGATCTTGTGCAGTGAGTTGATGTTCACATACAGCAGATCGTTGTTTTTGTAGATGATGCGGATCGCTTCCTGCATCTTCCCGCCCACTTCGATTTTCTGCAGGCCGGAATACACGCCCACGCCGTGATCGATGTGGGTCACGAAATCGCCGGACTGCAGTTCCTGTAAAGTTTTCAGCGTGATGGCCTTGTTTTTATTATAGGCCTGCTTCACTTTGTATTTATGGAAGCGCTGGAAGATCTGGTGATCGGTATAGCAAGCGATTTTCAGTCCGGGGTCCACGAACCCTGCGCTGATGGGCACCGGGATGGGATAGAAAAGAAAATCGGCTTTGAGGTCTTCGAAAATGCTGCGGAGCCTTTCGAGCTGCCGCGGGTTTTCCGCGAAGATGAACAGCGCGGTTTTGGCGGCGTTCTGGGCGGAAAGGTCTTTGATGAGGAGATCGAACTGGCGGTTGAAAACGGGCTGTTCCATCGTCCTGAACGCGATTTCCTGCACGCCGGCCGGTACCTTTTCGAAATTGAAGTGCGCCCCGAACACTACGCAATGGCGTTGCAGCAGACCATTCATGAGCACCTCCGCCTTCGAAAAATCCGCTTCATACAGCTGAATGGCTTCGTCGTCGGTCACGTCTGTTGCGCGGCCGGACTGCAGCCAGTCGTCGAGCCGCTGTTCCATCTGGTTCAGTACGCCCTGTACGTAAGCGGGATCTTTGATCCAGACGGTGGTGTTTTCCGGGAGGAATTCCGTGAGCGACATTTTCTGGTGCGTGGTGGCCCGTGTGTCCATATTGGCGATGAGGGTCACCTGCATGAGCTTGCGCTCGGAAAGCTGGGATTCGGGGTCGAACAGGCGGATGGAGTCTACCTCGTCTCCGAAGAGCTCCATGCGGTAGGGCTTGTCGTTCCCGAAGGAATATATGTCCAGGATACCGCCGCGAACGGCATATTGCCCGGGCTCGTAAACGAAATCGGTGCTTTCGAAGCCCCATTCCACGAGTTTGGCGAGGAGCTCGTCTACCTTGAGGTTTTCGCCGACTTTGACAGACACCATGTTGGTGTTGTACGACGTGTTGCCGGCTACCTTTTCGAAGATGGCTTCGGGGTAGGTGACGAGCACTTTCTTGTGGGGCTGGGGCCCGGTGAGCTTCATGAGGGCTTCGGTGCGCAGCATGCTGTGGCTGCTGTTGAAGTCGGAGAAGACGCCGGTTTTCTTGAACGAATCGGGGAAGTAGAAGATATCCAGCGCCTGGGAAAGATGTTCCAGGTCGTTATGGAAATAGGCGGCTTCTTCCTTGTCGTTCAGGATGATGAGGTGATTGGCGTCGGAGCTGTTGCGGTGGGCCGTTGCCACGAAGGCGGCGGCGCTGCCGGTGAGGCCCGTGAGGTGAAAATAGCGGGGCGCGGGCATGAGGGTCCCGTCCGCCAGTGATTTCAGGCGGGGATCGCGCTCAAATAATTGTAATACTCCCTGCAAATTCATGAAGGATGCAAAGATAAGGCATTTTCAAGTTTTCCGCTTCCCTTGGGTCAGGGATATGGCCGGGGCCGCGGAGCGAACATTCCCGCATTCCCCCGTAAACCGGAAAAAAAGCGTAATTTATGTGAAATGGCTTTACTCATCTTGCAAAAAACCTTCATACATGCTCGAACAATGGTATACCGGCGTGGTAACGAAGATTGTGAACGAGACGTATAACACGCGTAGATATTGGATCCACATCCCCGAAAAGGAAGCATTCCACTTTAAGGCCGGGCAGTTCGTGACGCTGGATTTGCCCATCCACGAAAAGAAAAACAAGCGCTGGCGGAGTTATTCCATCGCCTCCCACCCCAACGGTTCCGCTGAAATAGAACTGGTCATCGTGTTACTGGAAGGCGGCGCCGGCACCACTTACATTTTCAATGAGATCAGGGAAGGCAGCGAGCTGACGCTCCGCGGGCCGCTGGGCAATTTCGTGCTGCCCGAAACGCTCGACCGCGACATTTTCCTCATTTGTACAGGAACCGGCATTGCGCCGTTCCGGTCGATGGCGAAATTCCTTCACAAGAACGGCATCGCGCATCCGGATATCCATCTTATTTACGGATCGCGGTTCGAGAAGGATATTTTGTACAAAGACGAGATGCGCGCCCTGGCCGCAGAAATGCCCGGTTTCCACTACCACCCTACCCTTTCGCGGGAAGACAATCCGGAATGGACGGGCCACCGCGGCTATGTGCACCAGGTGTACGAGGAGCTGCTGGCCGACCGCCGACCGGCGCATTTCTTCCTTTGCGGATGGAAAGCGATGATCGACGAGGCGCGGCAGCGGATCCAGGCCATGGGGTACGACCGGCACGATATCCACCTGGAACTGTACGGTTGATTTTACCGGGATTCGGATTATTTTTGTACCAGTTAGTTTTTATCGCGAGCGGGTTGATTATCGCAAGACGGTTTGAATTTTCGCTACACCAACATCCGTTTATCGCAAGACGGTTTCCATATCGCAGGGAACGGTTGATTTATCGCATAAAAAAAGGCGCCTCCGGTCGGAGGCGCCTCGTTATTTTCGGACGGATCTTTTAATCCATCATCGCTTTCATGACCATTTCTTTCACTGCGGTGAGCGGGATGCGTTCCTGCTCCATGGAGTCGCGGTGACGGATGGTTACCGTTCCGTCTTCGAGCGTCTGGTGATCTACGGTCACGCAGAACGGCGTACCGATCGCGTCCTGGCGGCGGTAGCGCTTACCGATGGAGTCTTTCTCTTCGTAGTAGCAGTAGAAATTCTTTTTGCAATCTGCGATCAGGCTCTTCGCGATTTCAGGCAGACCATCTTTTTTGGTCAGCGGGAACACGGCCAGTTTGATGGGCGCCAGTTTCGCGGGGAACTTCAGTACCACGCGGGTATCCGGTTTTTCAGGAGTACCCACTTCCTGCTCTTCGTATGCTTCGGACAGCACCATGAAGCAGCAGCGGTCCAGACCGATCGAAGTTTCGATCACGTACGGAACGTAGTTCTGGTTGATCTCCGGATCGAAGTACTGGAGCTTCTTGCCGGAGAATTTCTGGTGTTGCGACAGGTCGAAATCGGTACGGCTGTGAATGCCTTCCACTTCTTTGAAACCGATCGGGAAATTATACTCGATGTCCACCGCAGCGTCTGCATAGTGGGCCAGTTTGGCGTGGTCGTGGAACTGGAGGTTTTCGGGTTTCAGGCCCAGGCTCTTGTGCCATTTCAACCGCTCTTCTTTCCAGTATGCGTACCATTCCTGCTGGGTGCCAGGGCGGATGAAGAACTGCATCTCCATCTGCTCGAACTCGCGCATGCGGAACACGAACTGGCGGGCCACGATCTCGTTACGGAAAGCCTTACCCACCTGCGCGATACCGAACGGGATTTTCATCCGGCCCGTTTTCTGCACGTTCAGGAAGTTCACGAAAATACCCTGCGCCGTTTCCGGGCGGAGATACACTTTATTATCGTCTTCGTTGTCGGACGCAACAGCGCCGAACTCGGTGGAGAACATGAGGTTGAACTGGCGAACGTCTGTCCAGTTAACGGTCCCGCTCACGGAGCATTTGATCTTGTTATCCTCGATCAGCTTTTTCAGGCCGGCGAAATCGTCTTTGGAAATGAGGCCCTCCATTTCGGCGATCAGGGCTTTGCCCGCATCCGCGTCCAGCGTTTCGGCGAACCCTTCGATCAGGTGGTCTACCCGGTAGCGCTTCTTGCTGTCTTTATTATCGATCATCGGGTCGGAGAAGTTATCTACGTGCCCGGAAGCTTTCCAAACTGTGGGGTGCATGAAGATTGCCGCGTCGATGCCCACGATGTTTTCATGCATCTGGGTCATGGAACGCCACCAATAGTCGCGCACGTTTTTCTTGAGCTCCGCGCCGTACTGACCGTAGTCGTACACCGCGCTCAGGCCGTCGTAAATTTCGCTCGACGGGAAAATGAAACCGTATTCTTTACAGTGCGAAATGATCGCCTGGAACTTGTTCTGATCTGTTGCCATAGTCGCGCAAAGATAAAATCCAATTTTGAAACAACGTATTATATTAATTCACTATTCGTTAGCCTTTCAGCTTTTCATTGTCTTGATGCCGGGTGGCGTCTCGCGTGGTTTTCTTTTCGAAATTCTGTTCCAGCGCGGCGGTGAGGTCTACACCGGTCTGGTTGGCCAGACACATCACCACCCACAACACATCCGCCAGCTCGTCTGCCAGGTTTTTATCGCGGTCGGAGGGCTTGAACGATTGGTCGCCGTACTGGCGGCTGATGATCCGGGCCACTTCGCCGACCTCTTCGGTGAGGATGGCCATGTTGGTGAGTTCGGAAAAGTAGCGGACGCCGGTGGTGTTGATCCATTGGTCTACGCGCTGCTGGGCTTCCTGGATGGTCATTTATTCTCGGTTTTTAGTGTCGATGATGATGGTGACGGGCCCGTCGTTCACCAGGGAAACCTGCATATCGGCCCCGAAGCTGCCGGTGCCGATGGGTTTTCCGAGGTCGGCTTCCATGCGGGCGATCATGCTTTCGTAGAGCGGGATGGCAGTGTCTGGCTTGCTGGCTTTGAGGTAGCTGGGCCGGTTGCCTTTTTTGGTGGATGCGTGGAGGGTGAATTGGGAAACGAGGAGGACGTCGCCCCCGGTTTCGAGGGCACTGCGGTTCATGACGCCGTTTTCGTCGTTAAAAACGCGGAGGTTGACGATTTTGGCGCTCAGCCACGCAATATCTTCCGGCCCGTCGGCGTCTTCTATACCCAGCAGCACGAGGAGTCCTCCGCCGATGGCGGATTTCACTTCGCCGCCGATGGAAACGTCCGCCCGGGACACCCTTTGGATCACAGCTCTCATAAAATATTCTTCGAAGCGTTTACATTTGCGTTAAAGATAAGGAATGTGTTATGCTTGACGTGACTCCGGAGATAAAATTCAAAACGGCCCGCAGCGGCGGCAAGGGCGGCCAGAACGTAAACAAGGTGGAAACGATGGTGGAAGGGTACTTCGACATCGCCGGATCCGCTTTGCTTTCAGAAGAGCAGAAAGCCCTCCTGCTGCAAAACCTCGGCGGCAAACTGAACGCCGACGGCCTGCTGCAGGTAAAATCGCAGACCGAGCGCTCGCAGCTGGGCAACAAAGGGGAAGTGGTCCGCAAAATGAACGCCCTGCTGGAAAAAGGGCTCTTTGTCCCGAAAGCCCGCAAAAAAGTGAAGCCGACGAAAGCCATGAAGGAAAAACGCCTCCAGTTCAAGAAACGGCTCAGCGAAAAAAAACAGAACCGCCGCCCGGGAACGGGGCGCGACTATTAATACGATTCTTATTTTTGGATTAAAACCGACGCTTTGGGAAATATCAAGAAACTGGCCGGCGCAACGATCTGGTACGGCGTTCCTACCATTGTACACCGATTTTTAGGGTTCATTCTCCAGCTCTTCCTCACGAGCGTGTTCCCCGCGGAGAAGTTCGGGGAAGTGGGGCAATTGTACGCGTTCATCCCGTTCTGCAATATTATTTTCACCTACGGCCTGGAAACCAGCTATTTCCGGTTTACACAGTCGGTGGAGAAAGACCGGCTTTTCAACACCCTGAACGTTTCCATGATCGTGAGCACCATCCTGTTTTCGGGGATATTGCTCATCGGCTCGCCGGTATTGGCAGACGGTTTGGGCTTCCCCGGCCGGGCAGACCTCGTGATGCTGGCCACGGGCGTGCTGTTCTTCGACACCCTCACCACGATCCCTTTCGCCAGGTTGCGCCAGGAAGGCCGGCCGCGCAAGTTCGCCGCCGTGAAACTGGCGACCATCCTGGTGCAGATCGTGCTGACCGTTTTTATCCTCAAGTACGCGCCGAAGCTCCATGCCCAGGGGTACCTGTCGTGGTACAACCCCGACCGTGGCGTGGAGTATTTCGTGATCGCCAACATGATCGCCAGCGCCTGTTCGCTGCTGTTCCTGTCCAAAGAATTCAGCACTTTCCGCTGGAAATTCGATAAAACCCTCTGGAAGGAGGTGATCCTGTACAGCTGGCCCCTCATCGCCATCGGGCTCGGCGGCATGATCAACGAAATGCTGAGCCGGCTTATCTTTCCGCAGGTCTACCCCGCCAGCCGCGAGGTTTCCATGAGCCTGCTGGGTATTTTTTCGGCCAACTACAAGCTGGCGGTGCTTATTACCATCAGCATCACCGCGTTCCGGATGGGCGCGGAGCCGTTTTTCTTCAACCAGAGCGACCGCAAAGACGCGCCGCAGACTTATGCCCGCGTCATGAAATACTTCACGATGTTCATGGGGGCGGCTTTCCTCGTGGTGGCGCTGTTCCTCGACATCTGGTCGTGGCTCATTACCCGGGGGGCCGACAAATCGTATGCGGAAGGGCTCCATGTGGTGCCGGTGCTGGCCATGGCCACGGTATTCCTGGGGATTTACTACAACCTCACGATCTGGTATAAACTGACGAACCGCAACCTGATGGGTGTGTGGATCACGATGGGCGGGGCTTTGGTGACGATCGTCCTCAACATCTGGTGGATCCCGCAGTTCAGCTATACGGGCTCGGCCTGGGCTACATTTGTTTGTTATGCGTCGATGATGACGGCTTCGTACCTGCTCGGGCAGAAATATTACCCGGTGCCGTACGAGGTGCCGAAGGTGCTGGGGTACCTGGGCCTGGCGGCGGCGCTGTATGTGCTGCATGATTATATCAAGGCGCAGGGGCTGGGGTTCTGGCCCGTTCATATCGCCGCCGTGGTGGAATTGGGTGTATACCTGGCCGTTATCGCCTGGTCGGAAAGGAAAGACATCGCCCGGCTATTGTCACGCAAGGCGGGTTGAGGGGTCTTCCGGAACGAAGGGATTATGCACCTTCTCGAAGCCGATCGTAGTTTCGGGACCGTGCCCGGAATACACCACCGTTTCGTCGGGCAACTTGTACAGTTTTTCCCGGATGCTGCTGGCCAGTGTTTCAAAATTACCTCCGGGGAAGTCGGAACGACCAACACTCTGTTTAAATAACACATCTCCGGCGATCACGAAATGTTGCTTCGCGGAATAGAACGAAATGCTTCCCGGGGAATGGCCGGGGGTGAGGATCACTTCCAGCTCATCGTCTCCCAACGTCACTTTATCACCCTCTTCCAGGTAACCCACCGGCTCGGGACTGGGCTCGAAAGGGATGTTGTACATCATCCCGGATTGGGGGGAACGGTCGAGCACCACCTGGTCTAACCGGTGTATTTCCGGCCCTTTCCCAAACATTTTCTGGACCAGCCTGTTGCTGAAGATATGATCGAGATGGCAGTGGGTATTGAGTAACCGGGCCACTGTCAGCTCATTTTCGGACATAAACCGGAGGAACCCGTCCCGCTCTTCCTGATAATAAAATCCGGGGTCTATAATGATACACTGCTTTTTTTCGTTAATTAGTACGTATGTATTCTCCTGAAAAGGATTCACCGTGAAGCACCTGATTTCGAACATTGTTGACGTTTTTTACTAATTTTAATTCGCAACACAATATTATCAATACTTTCCGTATGAACCGATTTATTACCAGGTCAATTATTCCATGCTTATGCCTATTGATCGGATTTGTTGTTAACGCCCAGGCGCAGACGAATACCGTGGAATTTGGCCAGAACCGGGTACAGTACAAGAACTTCAAGTGGCGGTTCTATACGACCCGGCACTTCAATACGTACTTTGCCCAGAACGGCCTCGAGCTCGGCAAGTACGTGGCCCAGTGCGCGGAAAGGGAATTGCCCCAGCTGGAGGAGTTCATGGAATTCACCTTCCGGCAGAAAGTCAACATTATTGTGTACAACAACTTCTCCGAATTCAAGCAATCCAACGTCGGGATCGGGGTAGAATGGCAGAATACAGGCGGGGTGACGAAGCTCGTCGGCAACAAGCTCCTCGTTTACTTCGACGGCGACCATGCCAACCTGCGCCGCCAGATCCGCCAGGGCATCGCCCGGGTCATGCTCGAAACCCTCCTCTTCGGTGAAGATATCGGCGAATTCGCCGGCAACGCCGTGCTCATCGATTTCCCCAACTGGTTCACCGACGGGTTCATCGCTTACGCCGCCGAAAACTGGAACCCCCAGCTCGACGATCAGCTGAAAGCCGCCCTCAACTCCGGAAAATACAACACCTTCAACCAGCTTACGTTCGACAAGCCCCTGCTGGCCGGCCAGGCGTTCTGGTATTACGTGGAAAGCAAGTACGGTAAAGACGCCGTGCCTTACCTCATGTACATTACCCGCATCAACCGCGGCCTCAAGAAAGGCTTCGAGCAGGTATTGCACATGAAACCCAAAGCCGCACAGGCCGATTTCATGATGTGGTGGCGCAAACGCTTCCAGGAAGACGGCCGCCGCCGCCGCCAGGTGACGCGCGGTACCGGCGTGATTTCCAACGAGATCGGCAAAAAAGACTATTACCGCTACGCCCCCAATCCCAAAAACGCCATGTACGCCGTGGTGGAATACAGCAAAGGCACCTACAAAGTGAAGATCAACCTGGGATGGAGCACCAACAAGGTACTGCTGAAAAGCGGCGTCAAACAGCTCACGTCCAAACTCGATCCCAACTATCCACTGCTGGCCTGGAACCATAAAGGCAACCGGCTCGCCGTGGTATACGAACACGAAGGCAAAACCCGCCTCATGGTCTACGACCTGATCTCCAAGATCACCATCAAGCAAGACCTGCCCATGTTCGAAAGGATCATCGATATGAAGTTCTTCTTCGAATTCGACAACTCCCTCCTGCTGTCTGCCGTGCGCAACGGTCATACCGATATCTTCACCTACAGCATGACCAACAGCAAGGTAGACCAGATCACCAACGACGTGTGGGACGATCTCGATCCTTCCTTCGCGGCGTTCCCCGGCAAAAGCGGGATCATCTATTCCTCCAACCGTCCCAATGCGAAAGCCCGTACTTCGGACACTTCGCTGCCGCATAACCGGTATAACATTTTCATGGTCGACAACTGGAACAAATCTTCCGAAAAACAGATCTCACAGTTGACGGACCTGCCCTACGGCAATGCCCGCCTGCCCGTTCAGTACAATACCACCCACTTTACCTTCGTGAGCGATGCCAATGGCATCAATAACCGGTACGCCGGTTTCTTCCGCGCGGAAAGGGCCGGGGTGGATTCCCTGTACTTCGTGGGCGCGGAGATCCTCCACAACCCCGATAAGGAAGAACTGGATTCCGCATTGATGGATTACGGCGCCACGGCTCCGGATTCCGTGCAGGCCATTACCATCACCAACGACTCAACGTACGTTTTCCCCGTTACCAACTACCAGTTCGGCATCAAGGAATCCCGGATCGCGGGAGACCAGGGCATGGTGTCGGAAGTAGTGCAGATCGGCGACTGGAAACGGTTGTATAAATTGAAAGTGGACACCAATACGCTGAAAAAACGCAACGTATCGGCACGGCCCACTAACTACATGCGCCAGCAAATGCGCGACGACTCCCTGCGCATGGGCCTGCCGAGCTATTATGCACGGCCAGACACCGCCCCCAAGCAGCCCAACTTCTTCCAGAACGAATTCGGCAACGAACCGGCAGATACCGCCGCGCATACCGCCAATGAGCCCGCGCTGTCCGAAAAGAAAGAGCCGCCCATCCTGAAAAGCGCGCGCCTCAGCAATTACAGGCTCAAGTTCAGCTCCGACTACCTGGTAACGCAGATAGACAACTCGGTGCTCATGAACCGCTACCAGCCCTACTACGGCTGGCCGCAGGGCCCCATCCGCCTGGCAGATCCTGTGAACGGCCTCATCCGCCTCGGCATCAGCGACCTCATGGAAGATTATAAATTCTCCGGCGCATTCCGTATCCCCCTCGCCCTCGACGGTACCGAGTATATGTTTTCGTTCGCTTACCTCAAGAAGCGTTTCGATTACAAACTGACGTATTACCGCAAGGTGGAAAAAGCCGCGCTGACCGTTGGGGACGGCAGCAACCAGTTCACCAACTATCCCATCAAGAATAAAACGAACATCTACCAGGGAGAAGTCCGCTATCCGTTCGACCAGGTGCGCAGCATGCGCATCGCGGCAGGCCTGCGGACGGATGAGCTGGTAGTGCTCGCCAACGACCAGGGATCGCTGAAAGAGCCCAACTACAAGGAAACCGCCGTGCTGGCGCGCCTGGAATATGTGCACGACAACGTGATCAACCCCGCCATCAATATCTTCAAAGGCACCCGCTACAAGATTTATGGCGACATGGTGGCGCAGATTTCCGGGAACCGCAACACCCTGTTCGGACAAGTGACGCCGAAAGGCAAGTTCACCTACAACATGGGCATCGATGCGCGCCACTACGTGGAAATCACCCGGAACTTCATCTGGGCAACCCGCTTCGCCGCCGACCTTTCCTGGGGCTCGCGCAAGCTGATCTACTTCCTCGGCGGGGTAGACAACTGGATGATCAAACCCGACATCTACACCAACCGCGCGCCGAACGCCAATGAGAACTACGCTTACCAGACGCTGGCGGTGAACATGCGCGGCTACAAACAGAATATCCGTAACGGTAACAACGTGATGTTGATGAATACGGAACTCCGCCTGCCGGTGTTCACCACTTTCATCGACAAGCCCATCAACAGCGCGTTCCTCCGCAACTTCCAGCTGATTTCGTTTATCGACATCGGTACGGCCTGGAATGAAAAACTGAAGTTCAAAGACGCGAATTATACGGAATACGTGACCGAAGAAGGTGTGGTGATCCGCATCAAGGAAGGCTTCCTCGGGCCCTTCGTCGGCGGTTACGGATTCGGTGCCCGCACCACCGTGCTGGGCTATTTCGCCCGCTTCGACGCCGGCTGGCCCATGACCGGGTTCTTCCGTGGCAAACCGCAGCTCACCTTCGGTTTGGGGGTAGACTTCTAAACGAATCGCAATTACAGATACACGAAAAAGCCGGCTACGTCAGCCGGCTTTTTTTTGTTAAAATCTGCTGAAAAATATTGGGAAGCCGCGATGGCTGTGCGGATCATTCCGTTAAAGGATTTTTGGAAGGAAGATGCACCCCGCTGCGATCACCGCGCCGATGGCCGCTATGAGCACGGCGCCGGCTGCCATGTCTTTGATGTTTTTGACGAGGGGATGCTGGTCCGGATGGAGAAGGTCCATCGATTTTTCGATGGAAGTATTGAGGAGCTCGGCCGTCCATACGGCGGTGGTGGCTACGGCGAGCACGGCCCATTCGCCGGCGGAGCAGCGGAAGAAGGTCCCTGCTGCGATAACGGCGCCGGTAGCCACGAGGTGGATACGGGCGTTGGGCTCGCTGCGGAGCGCGGTGCCGATACCGCGGAAGGCGTTGCGGAAACTGCCGGTCAGCCTGCTCATCACTGCGTAAATTTGATCATGGCTTCCAGCGCGGCGAGGTGGCCCTTGAATGCTTTTTCGCCGGCTTTGGTGATGGAATAGGTGGTATTGGTTTTGCGGCCCACGAAACCCTTGTGCACCTTGATGTACGCATTTTCCTCCAGCGTGGAGAGATGCGAAGCCAGGTTACCGTCGGTTACGTCGAGCATCGCCTTGAGATCGTTGAAGCTCACTTCCTCGCTCACCATGAGCACGCTCATCACGCCAAGCCGTATTCTGCTTTCGAACAGTTTATTCAGATTCTCGATTGGATTCATGCAAACCGGGGTTTATGCCGCCTGGGGGGCGCGTTCGTATTTCCACCACATGATGACGCCGTACAGGATATGTACCAGCCCGAAGCCGAGCGCCCAGAAAAAGAGGCCGTATCCCAGCCAGAAGGTGGCGATAACGCCGAGGAGGCATTCGGTGAAACCCACGTAGCGCAACTCCGGCATGGTGAATTTGCTGGCGTTGATGAGCGCCAGGCCGTAAAACACGAGGCAGGCCGGGGCCACGAAACCGAAAAATCCGTTATAGATCATGCCGAGGATGAAGAGCCCTCCGGCCACGAGCGGCACGGCGAGGTTGATGACCACTTTGCGGGCGGTGGCGTCCCAGATGGGGAGGCCCTGCTGCCGGGCTTTCCGCCAGGTGAAGTAGCTCCCGGTAGTGAGGGCGCCCGCGAGCACCGCCGCTGCCACGAGCATCAGTTTGAGTATGACGGTGTTAAGTTCCGGTCCGGAGCTGTAAGCACCGGCTTCGTAAAGTGCCGGCGTACCGTTCCCGGCGCGGTAATCTTGCAGGATGCCGTACGCGAACCATGCGCCGATGAGCCCGCTGAGGCCTGCACCCACGCCGCCAAGGCCGCTGAGCGACATGAACCGCGTGCTGCGTTCCATGATCCGCTTGATGTCTTTAAGGGTATCGAGATGTTGTTGCTCGTTCATAGAGAAAGCACTTTGTCTATCAAAGCTAGGCATATTTCCGGAAAATAGGTCATTGAGACGCCGGGAAAGAAATCCGGCATGTTTTTGTGTTGTTATAGGGGTGAAGGGCCGGGACGCGCGTTTTGTCATAGGGCGTTGCGGGTGGGGCGGAGTAACCTTGGGAAGGGGGTGTTCGTTTAGGGTGGGTTACGACGGCCGGTTCCGGTCCCCGTAAAATTACCATGTTGCCCGAAAAGTGTAGGCTGATGCGTGAGTGGAGATGGATGGATGATGGGCGCGATGCGGGCCTGACAGCACGGGTTTCCCGGGTTTCCGCGGTTCAGCTTACCCTGGCAGCTGGCAATTGCCATAAATCCGTCCCATTTAACAACAGTCAAAGTAATTCGTCCGAAAATATCTAATTTGCCTCCTGAAATGAACGGCTGGAAACGAACCATAGCTTCAATAATAACGCTCATCAGCTTCTTACCCCTACATGCGCAGCATAAAGTAAAAGGCATTGTCAAAGACGCGCACACCCAGGAACTGATCCCATTTGCCACACTCCAATTCGTGGGCACCAACACCGGTATGGTCACCGATGCGGAAGGCGCATTCGTTTTCGAGCTGCCGTCCATCCCCTCGGATTCCCTCCTCGTCCGCGTCATGGGATACGCCCGCACCGTGTTGTTCGTAGACCGGAAACTGCCCGAACAAACGCTCGTTTTCGAGATTTCCCGCGGCGACGTTTCCCTCAAAACCTACGAAGTCAAAGCCAACGTCAATTTCGCCATCATCCTGCTCCGGAACATCGTCCGCCGCAAACCGTTCAACAATTACGACCGGCTCGACAGCTATAAATACGAGATCTATAACAAACTGGAGCTCGACATCAAGAACCTCAACACCGTCAAGCTCGCGAAGAACCGCTTCACCAAACCGTTTTCGTTCATCCTGAAGAATATCGACAGCACCACGGAAAACCAGCCGTTCCTCCCGGTGTTCCTCACCGAAAGCATTTCCGATTACTACTTCCAGCGCAACCCGAAGAAAACGAAAGAGATCATCAAAGCCTCCCGCACCTCGGGCCTCGACAACGAAAGCGTCACCAAGTTCCTCGGCGGCATGTACCAGAACATCAATGTGTACGACAACTTCATCCCGGTGTTCGACAAAAGCTTCGTGAGCCCCATCAGCAGCAACGGCACGCTTTTCTATAATTACCGCATTACCGATACGCAATACATCGCCAATAACCGGTTCATCCGGATGAACTTCGAGCCCCGGCGCAAAGGCGAGAACGCGTTCATCGGCGACCTTTGGGTGATGGACTCCA
Source organism: Chitinophaga sp. NPDC101104 (assembly GCF_050277495.1). Lineage (NCBI taxonomy): Bacteria > Pseudomonadati > Bacteroidota > Chitinophagia > Chitinophagales > Chitinophagaceae > Chitinophaga > Chitinophaga sp. NPDC101104. The sequence continues at coordinate 146,574 of NZ_JBNNSF010000004.1, forward strand.
CCTTCGCCATCCAGAAGATGAGCATGTCTGTCCCCAACGATGCCAACATCAACTTCGTCCGCAAAATCTCCCTCGTCCAGGAGTTCAAACAGCTGGCAGACAGCAGCGGATGGTTCCTCGCGAAAGATAAATTCGTGGTCGACTTCTGGACGCCGAGCCCCAAACCGACAAAAACCATCGAGTTCATCGGCCGGAAAACGACGACGTACGAGGGTTTCGTCCTCAATGATACCGCCGTCACCAACCTGTTCTCCGAAAAACGGTATCCTCAGAATATCGTGGTGGCCGACAGCGCGCGGACGCGGACGGATTCCTTCTGGGACAGCCACCGCCACGAATCGCTGAGCCATAACGAACAGTCGATTTACAAAATGGTGGACACGCTGCAAAAGATGCCGCTGTTCCAGAAATATTCCAATACCATCCGCTTCCTGGCAACGGGATATAAACCGTTCGGGCCGCTGGAATGGGGGCCGTACTGGTACCTCTTTTCCCAGAACCGCCTGGAAGGTTTCCGGGTGCGGCTGGATTTGGGGACTACGCCGCAGTTCCATAAAGACCTGTACCTCAATGGGTACCTGGCCTACGGGTTCGGGGACGACCGCTTCAAGGGGAAAGTTTCCGCGCTGTACCTCCTGCAGCGCCATCCGCGCATGTACGTATACGGTTCATTCATCCGCGATCTCGACAATGGCGCGAGCTATTACGATGAAGTGGGCACAGACAACATTTTCACCCTGGCGATCCGCAAGCCCGGCGTTCCGCAGAAATTCATGCAGATCGAAGAGAAGCGTGCGGAGTTCTACAAGGAATATTACAGCGGGTTCTCGCATCACTTCTCGGTGGTGCACAAACAGTTCATGCCCTACGATCCTTTGCCGGGCAGCGCCGTATTCCCGCACAGCGGCGGCAAAACGGACCCCTACACGAACCTGGAAGTGGCCGTGAAACTGCGGTACGCATTCCGCGAAGAGTTCCTCGAAGGCAATTACTACCGCTTCAGCCTCGGCAGCAAATACCCCATCGTGGAACTGAAATACGCGTTGGGCGTAAAAGGCATCTGGAAGAGCAATTACAGCTACCACAAAGCGACGTTCACGGTGTCTGACTACCTGAAAGTGGCGCCGTTCGGGCAGTTGTACTACAACTTCTTCGGTGGTAAGATCTTCAATACCACCCTGCCTTACCCGCTGCTGGAAATCCATCCCGGCAACGAGATTTACTACTACAACAAATACGCGTTCAACATGATGAACCGCTACGAGTTCATCAGCGACCAATACGCCGGTTTCAACCTCGAGCACACCCTCGGCAGCGGGATCTTCAATTACATCCCGCTCGTCCGCAAACTGAAATTCCGCCAGTTCTGGACGGCCAAAGGCGTGATCGGCAGCCTCAGCGACAAGAACCGCGCCCTCAACCTGCAAACTAACTTTCCGTTCAAGACGCTGCAGGGCAGTCCCTACGTGGAAGTAGGCACGGGTGTTGAAAACATTCTCAAATTCATTCGGGTGGATTTCGTTTGGAGAGTGGCGCCGAAGCCGCTGCCGGCTGAGGTCAACAACAAAAAGTTCGGCGTGTTCGGCAGCTTCCGGCTCCAGTTCTAGGGCTTCTGCGGCTTCGCTTTCTGCGTGGAAATTTCCCGGATGGGATGCAGCAGCGCCTGCATGATCCGAATGTGCTCGCGCATCATCTGGTCCATCTTCTGCATGGAGTCGCGCATCGTCGTCATCATTTCCTTCATAAGCAATTTGTCTTGCCGGAAATACGCCAGCAGATCCTGCAGGTCCTTTTCCTGCAACACCGGTTTCAGCTGCCGCTGTTGCGGCGGCTGATCGTTGAACAGTTCCGTGAAATGGACATCGAGCACTTCGGCGATCTGCATCAGCCGCTCCACCGTCAGCCGCTTCACCTCATTCCGCTCAATGTTCCCATAAGCCGTAGAACCGATGCAGAGCCGGTCCGCCATGTACTCCTGCGTCAGGTTGCGGTACTCCCGCAATCGCCGGATCGTGTTGCCTACATTCATAATGAAGGTATTTGAAAATCGTACCTGGGTTAACGGTCGCGCCCGCAATATTAACGCGCCCGGCAACACGTTCCAAAAAATCTCCGAAAATGCAAGAAGTTCTCTTCTAACTCGGAGAATATCTCCGAAAATCGAAGATTGCAGGCATAAAAAAAGCGCCTTTTTGAAGGCGCTTTTCATGTAAAGTATGTCTTTTCAACAACGATCATTTCAGAAACCGCATCCCCACGAACCGGAAAATCAGCGCGCCCGCAATGGCGCCCGCCGTATCCGCGGCAAAATCCCACAGGTCGAAACTACGGTTGGCCACCAGGTATTTCTGGATGAACTCGATCGCCAGGCCGTAGGCAGACACGCAGGTAACGATCAGCGTGAGCATGCCCGCGCCGATGCGCCCATGATGCCGGTAATATCCGTACGCCAGCAGCAACACCATTCCCCCGAAAAGGAAAAAATGCACCACCTTGTCGAAATGCAGCATCTCCAGGAAACCGGTCGTTGGGATCGCCTTTCCCGGAAGGGTGCACAAAAAAAGAATGAGGATGATCCATCCCATAGCGGGCAGATAATAGCGGATCATCCTCATACTAAATGTGTCTTTATGGTTTCTACTCGATGTATCGGGCATAATTCATTATTCGCCTACCAGCGCTTTATATTGGTCGGCCGTCAGCAGGCCTTCCACATCGGCAGGGTTGTTTACGGTGATCGTCACCATCCAGCCATCACCATAAGGGTCGGTATTCACCAGTTCGGGGCTGCCTTCCAGCTCTTCGTTCACCGATCCGATCGTACCGGCAACGGGCAGAAACAGGTCGGAAACGGTCTTCACCGCTTCAACGGTACCAAATACGTCTTCAGCGGCCAGCGATTTACCGGTCGTGGGAATGTCCACGAACACGATATCGCCCAATTCGCGCTGCGCGAATTCGGTAATTCCGATTTTCGCAGTGTTCCCTTCTAATAAAAGCCACTCGTGGTCTTTGGTGTAACGCAGATTCGACGGAAAATTCATGTCAAGTTTGATTTTGAGCGGTAAAAATAAAGATTACGTCCAGAATTATAAAAAGTTTGTCATTTTCAAAACGTTAAAATGACAGACCTAGAAGAAAAAGAACTTCTTTTTCAGGCGGATTTTCATGCGCACGTCCTGCAAAGGCCGGTTGTCCGCCTTGTTCGTCTGCACCGCGGCGATGCTGTCGATCACATGAAACCCTTTCACCACCTGGCCAAACACGGTATAGCTCTGGTCCAGGTGGGGCGATCCGCCCCAGGTTTTGTACACCTCGCGCTGGTCTACCGGCAGTTTCCGGCCGCCCAGCCGCGTCTGCTCCAGCGTATCCAGGCCGCCGTCCGTCCATTTCTTCCCCTGCACGATGTAAAACTGGCTGCCAGACGAGGCTTTCGTGGGATTATCGTCCCGCGCCGCGCCCAGTGCGCCTTTCCGGTGATACAGGTCCAGCTGGAACTCCGCCGGCACCGTATATCCCGGCCCGCCGTTGCCGACGGTTTCCCCGGGCCTGGCGCGCCGGCTGTCCGGATCGCCGCCCTGGATCATGAAATTTTTGATCACGCGGTGGAACAAAAGGCTGTCGAAATAATGCTGCTTCGTGAGCCGGATGAAGTTGTCGCGGTGCTTCGGCGTCTGGTCGTACAGCCTGACCACCATTTTTCCGTAAGGCGTATACACCTTCACTTTCCGGTTGCGCTGCGCATGCGCGGCCATGGTGGCGAGCAGCAACAGCAGTAAAAAGGGTAACTTTTTATTCATGGGCATGTTCGTGTATTCGTCTTTCTTGCAGGGCTGGGCCGCCGTTGCGTCGCACACTTCGGCCCCGATGCAGGGCCGGGCTTATTCCTCCCCTTCTTCGAAATAGTCGATAATATGCTCTTTCAGGAACCGCTCCTGCTCTTCCAGCCCCATTTTGGGCACCGGCTGGATTTCCTTGAAATGCGGCCATCCGTCCTTATCCCGCCCTTCCGGCTCAAAATAGCCACTGCGGGAAAGTAGCACGCAAACCGCCACGTGCATGAGGTCCTGCTTCTGCTCTTTCGTGAATTTCTTCTTCGGGAGGTTCACCTCCTGCACCCCGATCATCATGAGCATTCCCTCGAAATTGGGCATTTTGCCGAACCGGGCCGTCAGCAAGTCTTCTACTTTTTTCCAGCGTATATTGAAATCGTCGTTGTTCATTTTCAATGGGTTTATGATGCGCCGCCCTGTCTGGCATCTGTATTGCAGGGCTAACGGACGACAAATGTACGGTTTACGCAAAAAATCAATGTAAATATCGATCCGTATTCTTAAATTGGAATTTTTTATAAACCATATCTGCTTTAACAGGAAATCCCTCCGGCGCCCGATTTAACAGGTTTTTAACTGCGGGATCCCGCTATGGGAGTAGGTTTAAATGGCAGAATCCTTATTTTAGCAACCTTGAAATAACAATTCATGGAAAATACCTCGTACGACATCCGACAGATAAACGAAAAGATCCACCAGGCCAGCTCCTTCGTAGACCTCCTCAATCTGGAGATCAACAAAGTGATCGTAGGCCAGAAATACATGGTGGAGCGCCTCATGATCGGCCTGCTCGCCCAGGGCCACGTGTTGCTCGAAGGCGTGCCCGGCCTCGCCAAAACGCTCTCCATCAAATCCCTGTCTTCCGCCATCGACGCCAAATTCTCCCGTATCCAGTTCACGCCCGACCTGTTGCCGGCAGACGTGGTGGGCACCATGATCTATAACCAGCAGCGCAACGAGTTCATGGTCCGCAAAGGGCCCATCTTCGCCAATTTCATCCTGGCAGACGAGATCAACCGCGCCCCCGCCAAAGTGCAGAGCGCCCTCCTCGAAGCCATGCAGGAAAAACAGGTGACCATCGGAGACACCACCTTCAAACTCGAAGAACCGTTCCTCGTGCTCGCCACGCAGAACCCCATCGAGCAGGAAGGTACTTATACCCTCCCGGAAGCACAGGTAGACCGTTTCATGCTGAAAGTCGTGATCGGATACCCCACCAAGGAAGAAGAACGCCACATCATCCGGCAGAACCTCGCGCCCGAAGGGCAGGCGAAGATCAACCCCGTGGTGCGCCCCGAAGACATTCTCGAAGCCCGCAAACTCGTTCGCCAGGTATATATGGACGAAAAGATCGAACAATATATCCTCGACGTCGTGTTCGCCACCCGCAATCCGGAAGATTATAAACTCGGCAAACTGAAACCGCTCATCGCCTACGGCGGATCGCCCCGCGCCTCCATCAACCTGGCCCTCGCTTCCAAAGCGTACGCCTTCACGAAGCGCCGCGGATACGTGATCCCCGAAGACGTCCGCAGCGTTTGCTTCGACGTGATGCGCCACCGCGTTGGCCTCACCTACGAAGCCGAAGCCGAAAACGTGACCAGCGAAAACATCCTCAGCGAGATACTCAACGCCGTGGAAGTGCCCTGATCCCTTTAAACCCGCCATCAGATGGACACTGCAGAAATACTCAAAAAGGTCCGCCAGCTGGAAATAAAGACCAAAGGGCTGACCAACCACATCTTCGCCGGAGAATACCACTCGGCCTTCAAAGGCCGCGGTATGTCTTTCAGCGAAGTGCGCGATTACCATTTCGGCGACGACGTAAGGGCTATCGACTGGAACGTGACCGCGCGCTTCAACAGCCCCTATATCAAGATATTCGAAGAGGAACGCGAACTGACCGTGCTGCTGCTGGTAGACGTGAGCGAAAGCGAAACCTTCGGCACCACGCGCCAGACCAAGCGCAGCCTCGTTACCGAGCTGTGCGCCGTGCTCGCGTTTTCCGCCATCAAAAATAACGACAAGGTAGGCGTCATCTTTTTCAGCGACGGCATGGAAAAATACATCCCGCCGAAGAAAGGGAAATCGCACATCCTTTTCATCATCCGCGAACTGCTCTCGTTCGAGCCGAAGAAAAAAGGCACCAATATCGCCGAAACCCTCCGGTTCTTCAACAACGCCACCAAAAAGAAAAGCATCGTGTTCCTGCTGAGCGATTTCTTTTCCGGGAATTACCAGGATGCCCTCAACATCGCCTCCAAACGGCACGATGTAGTGGGCGTACAGGTGTACGACCGCCGCGACAAAGAGCTCCCCGACGCAGGGCTCATCCGCATGACAGACGCCGAAACCGGCACTTCGCAGTGGGTGGACTCCAGCGACCGGAAAGTGCGGGAGTATTACGACCGCCAGTTCCAGCAACATGCGCAATATTGCCGCAACGCTTTCCTGAAAAGCGGCGCCGAACTGATCAGTATCCGCACCGACGAAGATTACGTAAAAGCATTACAGACATTTTTCCTGAACAGGGTATAACCGATAAACGAAGCACGATCAAGACCGGATGAAATCCATCAAGAACATATTCACCACCGTCCTCCTTTGTTGCATCTTTGCCGGCGCCCGGGCGCAAGACAAGGAAGCGCCGGTCCAATACGAAGACTACTTCAAGGTAACCGCCAAAGCCGACACTACGCGCATCCGCATCGGCGAACCCGTTAAGGTGGACCTCACCGCCAAGGTGATGCTGTACGCCCTCAAAGGCGCCAACATCAAAGTGATCTTCCCCAACATCCCCGATTCCAGCAACCACATCGAGCTCGTGGAACGCACACAGCTGGATACGACCGGCTCCAACGAAAACCAGCGGATCTGGCGGCAAACCGTCACTTTCACCAGTTTCGATTCCGGCCGGTGGGAACTGCCGCCCATGAAATTCGAAGTGTATTCGGTGACCGACGGGTCTTACGACTCCGTGTTCACCGATCCCATTTTCATCGACGTGGGCACCGTGGCCGTAGACACCACCAAAGCCTTCAAGCCCATCAAGCCCTTGCGCGCGGTGGCGATCAACTGGCTGGATTACTGGTTCCTTATTTTGGGCGGGTTCCTGCTCATCACGGCCATCATCCTGTACTTCACCATGTGGCGCAACCGGAAGAAAGCGCCCAAACCCTTGCCCGTAGTGCCTTCCAAATCGCCGTTCGAACGCGCGTTGGAAGCGTTGGACAAGCTGGAAAAGGAACAGCCCTGGCAAACGGACGTCAAAGGGTATTATACTTCGCTGACAGACGTGCTGCGCAATTACTTCGAGCAGCAGTTCAACATACCGGCCATGGAACAGACCACAGCGGAGCTGATGGACGACATCAAGCCGGTCACCATCCTCAATCAGCAGCGCAACGAGATCTACGCCATCCTCAGCCTGGCCGATCTCGCCAAGTTCGCCAAGCTCCAGCCTACACCGCAGGAGCATGAAGACTCGCTGCGCAAGGCCAGGGCCGTGGTGGAATGGACGCGCGCCTCCGCCCAGCCCAAAACCGAACAGCCGGCCATCGGCACAAATTCGTAAAACGACTCATGAACGCGGAACTCTGGAAAAATATTGAATTCGCACACCCGGCCTTTTTCTGGCTGCTGCTGCTCATCCCCGTCTTTATCTGGTGGAGCGTGAGCGCCGGCCGCAAGTTCCAGGGATCGGTGAAAGTCTCGTCGCTGCAAGGCCTCAAAGGCATCCCCGTTTCCTGGAAAATCCGTTTCCGGCCCATCCTCCCCGCCCTGCGCATCATCGCGTTCGCCGCGCTGGTTACCGCATTGGCCAGGCCGCAAACGTCCAACACTTCTGAAAACATCGACAGCGAAGGCATCGACATCGTGCTGGGCATCGACATTTCCGGCTCCATGCTCGCCGAAGACCTCCGGCCCAACCGGATGGAAGCCGCCAAGAAAACAGCGATGGATTTCGTGGACAGCCGCATCAGCGACCGCATCGGCCTGGTGATCTTCTCCGGCGAAAGCTTCACGCAATGCCCCATCACCTCCGACCACGGCGTGCTCAAACAGCAGCTCATGGCCATCCGCAGCGGGATGTTGCAGGACGGGACGGCCATCGGGATGGGGCTCGCCACGTCGGTCGACCGCCTCCGCGAAAGCAAAGCCAAAAGCAAAGTGGTGATTTTACTGACGGACGGGGTGAACAACACCGGCCTCGTAGACCCGCTCACCGCGCTCGAAATCGCCAAAGCGTATAAAGTGAAAGTCTACACCATCGGCGTAGGCACCATCGGCAAAGCACCATCGCCCGCCACCATGCCCGACGGCAGCGTGCAGATGCAGATGGTGGACGTGCAAATCGACGAGCCCCTCATGAAAAAAATCGCCACCGAAACCGGCGGGCGGTATTTCAGGGCCACCAACAACGCTTCCCTGCAAGACATCTACCACGAAATCGATAAAATGGAGCGCACCAAAGTGGAAATCACGTCTTACCGGCGCTTCAAAGAGCATTTCTTCCCCCTGGCCATGATCGCCCTGGCGGCGTTGCTGCTGGAAGCCGTGCTGCGGTATACGCTTTTCAAGCGGCTGCCCTAGTCCGGATTTGCTTTATCTTTACACCGTGCAAGCAACGATCTATAAATCCACCGGCAGTTGGTATTCCGTGAAAACGGACGAGGGCGCCATTTACCAGGCGCGTATCAAAGGCATTTTCAAAATCGATGAAGACATCACGTCTACCAACCCCATCGCCGTGGGCGACCATGTCGAAATCCAGCTGGAGACGGATGGTGAGGATGGTACGGCCATCATCACCGGCATCGAAAAACGGCATAATTACATCGTTCGCAGTTCGCCGCAGGGCAAGCACAAAAAACATATCGTAGCCGCCAACCTCGACCAGGCGGTGCTCGTGGCCACCGTACGGGAGCCGCGCACTTCTCAGGGGTTCATCGACCGCTTCCTCGTTACCGCGGCCGCATACCATATTCCCGTTATACTCGTGTTCAACAAAATGGACGTGTACCGCGAAAAGGAAATGGAGCAGTTCGAACACTGGAAGGAAGTGTACGAGCAGATCGGGTATACCGTTTTGCTGACGGGCGCGGCGAAAGGGATCGGGATCAACGAATTGGGAGAATTGCTGAAAGATAAGACCACGCTCATTTCCGGGCATTCCGGCGTGGGAAAGAGCACCATTATCAATGGATTGATGCCCGGCCTGCAACTGAAAACGAAGCAGGTGAGCGGTTGGAGCGGGAAAGGTTTACATACCACTACTTTCGCCGAGATGTTCGACCTGCCCAATGGCGGCCGGCTCATCGATACGCCAGGCGTCCGGGAATTCGGGATCGTGGATATCCCGAAAGCGGAGCTTTCGCATTATTACCTCGAGATGCAGGAATACATTCCCCAATGCCAGTTCAACAACTGCCTTCACCTCGACGAGCCCGGTTGCGCCGTGAAAGCCGCCGTGGAAAAGGGAGACATCGATCTCGACCGGTATGTCAGCTACGCTACCGTACTGGCTACGATCAATGAGAATGATTACGATTGATTACAGTGAACAGATCACCAGACAAACCGGGGCCGGCGGTGATTGGCATGACCGCCTGCGCATAACCGGAAACGACTGATGAGGGTCGTTGCAGACAGGATCACCTTCTTCGGAAAAGCCCCTTCTTCTTCGGGGCGTTCATTTCATCGAACACTTTTTCGGCACCGAGGTTGCGCTTTGGCGTGGGACAGCCGGTTTTTTGAGACCTGCAGCCCGCTCCCAGTGCGGATATCACGATCAGGCAAATGATAAGATGCCGCATGAACGGGGGTTTTAGAAAAGTTTCATTTGTTTGCCGGCTTTGGCGTTCTGTTTCATATTGCCGGAATTGTAGAAAGTGCTGCCAGGGCAGCCTTGCTTCTGGGAGGCGCATCCCACCAACAGGAATGCCGCCCATAGCCCAATCATCCATTTTGATTTCATAGGTCCGGGATTAGACCTGCAATATAATGATTATTCATAACATGACTATACCTGGTCGCGGAACCAGTCGGCGTACATGATGTAGTTATTGGCGATGCGGTCGATTTCCCCGGAAATGAGTTCCTGGGAGATGGTTTTCACCTTTTTGGCGGGCACCCCGGCATAAATACATCCTGCTTCCACCTGCGTATTTTCGAGCACCACGGCCCCCGCGGCAATGATGGTATTGGAACCGATATGGGCATTGTCCATCACGATGGCGCCCATCCCGATGAGCACATTGTCTTCCACCGTACAGCCATGCACGATCGCATTGTGGCCGATGGAAACGTTGTTGCCGATAAGGGTCTTCGTTTTCTGATAGGTGGCATGGATCACGGCGCCGTCCTGGATATTGACTTTATCGCCCATCCGGATGCTGTTCACATCTCCCCTGACAACGGCATTGAACCAAACGCTGCAATCCTTTCCCATCACCACATCGCCCACGATGGTGGCATTCGGCGCAATGAAGCAATTGTCGCCCATTTGCGGGTGTACACCCTTTACTGGTAATATTACTGGCATGATACAAATATAGAACTTCACTAACTTCGCCCCAATGAATAACAGGCAGCTTTTTTTACAACACGTGGCGCAAACCTCCGACGCCCCGCTGGCGCTCGAGATGGTAAAAGCGCAGGGAATGCACATGTGGGACGCTTCGGGCAAGCAATACCTCGACATGATCGCGGGCATCAGCGTCTGCAACGTCGGCCATTGCCACCCCGCCGTCGTGAAAGCCATCCAGGAACAGGCGGCCGCTTACATGCACCTCATCGTGTACGGCGAGTTCGTGCAATCGCCGCAGGTGCAGTACGCCACTTTCCTCACCCAACACCTCCCGGGTTCCCTCAACTCCGTATACTTCACGAATTCCGGCAGCGAAGCCACCGAAGGCGCCATGAAACTGGCCAAGCGCCACACCGGCCGCACCGGCGTGATCGCATTTAAAAACAGCTACCATGGCTCCACACAGGGCTCGCTGAGCATCATCGGCGACGAATACTGGCGCAATGCCTACCGCCCCCTCCTGCCCGATGTGCTCCATTTGCAGCATAACGATATGGGGATGCTCGACCAGATCACCCACCGCACGGCCTGTGTGATCGCGGAAACCGTTCAGGCCGAAGCGGGCGTGCTGGCGCCTTCCGTGGAATGGATGCAAGCCCTCCGCCGCCGCTGCACCGAAACCGGCACGCTGCTCATCCTCGACGAGATCCAGTGCGGGCTCGGCCGGAACGGAACACTGTGGGCTTTCGAACAATACGGCATCGTGCCCGACGTGCTGCTGCTGGGCAAAGCCCTCGGCGGCGGGATGCCCCTGGGCGCATTCATCGCCGGCCGCGATATCATGTGGAGCCTGACGAACCAGCCCGTCCTCGGCCATATCACCACCTTCGGCGGCCACCCCGTGGCCTGCGCCGCGGGGCTCGCGGGCATGAAGGCGCTGCTTTCCGAAAACATGATCGGCGGTGTTTTCGAAAAGGAAAAACTGTTCCTCAGCCTGCTGCATCATCCGAAGATCAAAGCCGTGCGGAGCCGCGGGCTTATGCTGGCCGTGGAAGTGGAAGATTTCCCTTCCGCCAAGAAAGCCATCGATCATTGCATCGCCAACGGCGTCATTACAGACTGGTTCCTCTTCGCGTCCAACGCCATACGGTTCGTACCGCCGCTGATCATTTCGGAAGAAGAAATCCGCCAGGCCTGCGCCATCCTGCTCGCAGCGCTCGATACTTTATAAATTAAGTTTTACAATACAAAAAGCCGCCATGGACAAGGTCTCTGGCGGCTTTTTCCATGGACGGCATGGCAAAAAAAAATCCTCCCGGAAAGCCGGGAGGACCGTTTCAAACTGCTTATGAGAAAATTCAACTAAAAAGCTTATTTCTGACCAGCTTCGTTCTTCGCATCTGACTTCATTTTGTCGTTAGCGTAGATGGAGAATTCCACACGACGGTTTTTGGTGCGATTGGCTTCGCTGTCGTTGGGGAATTTAGGCTGGGTTTCGCCGTACCAGAAAGTCTGCACGCGTGCAGCGGAAACGCCCTGGCCAACGAGGTAATTCGCTACGGATTTTGCCCGGCGTTCGGACAGGCCGTAGTTGTAGGAATCGGAACCAGTGTCGTCCGTATGGCCTTCCACACGCACGTGGGTGTCCGGGTATTTGTTCAGCACTTGCGCCAGTTCCTGGATGTTGGATTTGGCGGTAGCGGTAAGATCGGATTTGTCGAAACCGAACAGTACGCCGGAGTTGAAGGTAACGTTGATACCTTCGCCTACGCGTTCTACGGTGGCGTTGGGCACTTCGTTCTTGATTTCTTCGGCCTGTTTGTCCATCTTCTTACCGATGAGCACGCCGGCAGTTCCGCCTACCGCTGCACCGATGATGGCGCCCAGGGCGGTGTTACCTGCGGCCTTCCCGATCACCGCGCCGGCAGCAGCTCCGCCGCCGGTGCCGATCACGGCGCCTTTCTTCGTATTGTCCATGCTCTGCCACGTGCTGCAGGAGCTAAAAACAAGAATACCTGCCATCGCCATCGCCACAAATGCATTCAATCTTTTCATCTTAAAATATTTTTATTGGTTTGAGTACGCTAGCCTAAACAAATTCTTTGCCAACAATTTTTTACGGCAGATAAATTTATGTTTATCAATGTGTAAGGGATAACGGTTTAAAAGATATGGAGTTATTCCCCGATGCCTTATTTCCCGAAAAGGCCACCAAGAAGTCCGCCCAGCCCGCCGCTGCTTTGCTGTTGTTTGGCGCCGTTGGTGATCATGGCGGAAAGGTCTTGCATATCTACGTCGCCATCGCCGTCCTTATCCAGGCCGAACTTGCCCAGCAGGCCGCCGAGGTTGAAGCCGCCGGTAGAACCGCCGGTAAGGGAACCGATGATGCTGTCCAGCGAAAAGGAGCTGTCTCCGGGATCATTGGTTTTCTTCACGAGGCTGCCCAGAACGGAGGGAATGAGCGACCCGGCGATGGAGGCGGCAGCGCCGCTGTTGAGACCGAATTTTTCCATGAGGTTCTTTACAAAGTTCCCCTGGATGCCGTTTACCAAGGGGTTTGCGCTATCGGGCGCGCTGTTCCCGTTGAAAAGGCCCATCACTTCGTTCACATTACCGTTGGCAAGGGCAGACTGCAGGCCTTCTGCGATGGAATGAGACGCTTCGCCGATCACGGCATCGTTTTGTTCGTTGGGGATGGCAGGGTTGGCTACCACTGTTTCCTGCGCATTTTCGCGGACCAGTTGCACTAATTGATCTAACATTTGTGAAAGTTTAGGGTGGATAAATTATGAAGCTCGACAATTTCTGCATACGCGCAGGATTAATAACATTTCCCTTCCGCAAATTGTTGCAAAAGGGAATTGTCTATCGGGGGAAGCGCGACGCGACGGGCTTATACACCCATCTGGTCGCCGGTCTTCATTTTCTCTGCGTTTTCTGCGAACTGGAGGGCCTGGATCATTTCATCGACCTCGCCGTTCATGAAAGCGTCGAGGTTATAGACGGTCATACCGATCCGGTGATCGGTCACGCGGCCCTGGGGATAATTGTACGTACGGATTTTCGCGGAGCGGTCGCCCGTGGAAACCAGTGATTTACGTTGCGAAGCGATGGCGTCTTCGTGCTTGCGGACGGCCGCTTCGTAAATACGGGTCCGGAGCATGCGCATGGCGATGTCGCGGTTGGAGTGCTGGCTGCGGCCTTCCTGGCATTCCACCACCACGCCGGTGGGGATGTGGGTGAGGCGCACGGCCGATTCGGTTTTGTTTACGTGCTGGCCACCCGCGCCGGAAGACCGGAAGGTGTCCATTTTGATATCGGCTTCGCGAACGTCTACGTCCACTTCTTCCGCTTCTGGGAGCACTGCTACGGTAGCGGCGGAGGTGTGCACCCGGCCGGAGGCCTCGGTAGCGGGCACGCGCTGTACGCGGTGGACGCCGGATTCGAATTTGAGGGTCCCGTATACATCATCACCGGAAACTTCGACCACTACTTCCTTGTAGCCGCCGGCGCCGCCGGCGTTTTCGTTCATGATAGACGTTTTCCAGCCTTTGTTCTCGCAGTAACGGAGGTACATGCGCAGGAGGTCGCCGGCGAAAAGGGCGGCTTCGTCGCCCCCGGTGCCGCCGCGGATCTCGAGGATGGCGTTTTTCTCGTCTTGCGGGTCTTTCGGGATGAGGAGGTTCCGGATATCGGCCTCCATCTGGTCTTTCTGTTCCGCCAGGCCTTCGGTTTCTTCCTTGGCCAGCTCGCGCATTTCCTCGTCGCCGCTTTCGAGCACTTCGCGGTTGAAGGCGATGGCTTCCAGGAGCTTGCGATAAGCGTCGTAGGCCTTTACGATCTTTTCCAGCTGGCGGTATTCCTTGCTCAGCTTGCTGAATTGTTTGTTATCGCTCACTACCTCGGGGTTGGTAAGCGCCATGGAAACTTGTTCGTATCGGCCTTTGATGGCTTCCAGTTTATCTATCATAAATCGGTTATCCGGATTAAAATTCAGCAATTTGGGGCTTGATCCAGCGTTATTACGCCGCTGGTCCCTGCCTGCCTTGCCGGTTCGGGTTGCAAAATTACGTTTTTGCCGGTTATTTTAAGCGCCGGAAGGCGATGCTTCCGGCCAACATTCCCTAAATTCACCCTTATGATCAAGATTACAGCAGATGATATATTCGACGGGAGAAAGTTTCATGGCCCCGACCGGGCGCTGGTGCTGGACGAGCACGCCACCGTTTCGGCGCTCGTTCCGCGTTCCTGGGTGGGGGAAGATTTCGTGAAAGTGGATGGGATACTTTGCCCGGGGTTCATTAACACCCATTGTCATCTTGAACTGTCGCACATGAAAGGTTCCGTGCCCGAGGGCACCGGTCTCCCCGCTTTCCTCACCGCCGTCATGGAAAACCGCACCCCTCCCGCCGCCGACGTCCTCCATTCCGCCATAGACGCCGCCGCCGAGGCCATGCGCCAGGAAGGGACCGTAGCCGTGGGAGACATCGCCAACACCGCCGCCACCGTGCCCGTCAAACGGCGGACGGCCCACCAGACCGAGTGGCATACTTTCGTGGAATGCATGGGCGTTGCCGACGCGTTCGCCCCCCAGCGCCTGGAACACTCCATGGCCGTACTGGCCCAGTTCCGCCAGGCGCAACTGCCCGCGGCCCTCGTCCCCCATGCACCCTATTCCGTGTCGCCCACCCTGTTCCGCCTCATCAACGGGCTCAAAAGCAACGGCACCATCAGCATCCACAACCAGGAATCCGCCGCCGAAAACGAATTATTCCGTCACAAAACCGGCCCATTCCTGCAATTTTACCGTCATTTCAATATGGACGCTTCCTCCATCGGGGGAACCGGGTCAAACAGCCTGCCCGCCTATATCCCGTATTTCGACCAGGGGCAAACGATGCTCCTCGTCCATAATACCTTCACCACCCGGCAAGACGTGGAAGCCGCGCTGGCGCGGGAAGGCGAAACCTACTGGTGCATCTGTCCCAACGCCAACCTGTACATCGAAGGCATGCTGCCGGATGTGGACATGCTCCTGGAAACACCCGGCGTCAATATTACGCTGGGGACAGACAGTCTCGCATCCAACCACCAGCTTTCCATCTGGCGCGAAATCGAAACCCTCCGCAAAAAATTCCCGCACATCCCGCTGGAAACCATGCTGCAATGGGCTACCCTCAATGGCGCGATGGCCCTGGGGATCGCCGACCGGCTCGGCAGCTTCGAAAAAGGAAAAACACCGGGCGTTGTCCAGATCACCGGAAATACCTCCCGCATCCTCGACCTGAAATCGCTATTTGCGTAGATTTGCACCGCTATGAATGAATTCCTGAACCAACAGTTTTTCGAAAACTCCGTCCGCAACTATCTCATCGTTGCGGGCATCATCCTTTTCGTTGTCCTCATCCGGCGATATTTGTCCAAAAGCCTCGCCGCCGGATTGTACAAGCTCATCCGCCACTGGTCTCCCGCGATCGGGCAAAAAGAATTCGTGGAGCTGCTGCTCAAGCCGATCGAATATTTCCTGGTGATGGTGGCCGTGATCATGGCCAGTAACCACCTCGTGTTCCCCGAAGCGCTGAACGTCGTCGTGTTCAACCGCGCCGAACCTTTCACGCTGAAAATGCTCCTGGCGCTCGTGCTGAAAATCGTGCTGAGCATGACGTTCATCATGATCCTGCTGCGCCTCATCGACTTCTTCGCGCTCATCCTAGAAAAGAAAGCCGGACTTACGCACGATAAAACCGACGACCAGTTCGTCATCTTCTTCCGCGATTTCTTCAAAGCGATCGTTTACATTATCGGGGCGATGATCCTCATCAACATACTTTTCGGGAAAGAGCTGGTAGACAAGCTGGTGGCGGGCCTTGGCATCGGTGCTGCAGCTCTCGCCCTCGCCGCCAAGGAAAGTATCGAGAACCTCATCGGCTCGTTCATCATCTTCTCGGACAAGCCATTCCGTGTGGGCGACAGCGTTAAGGTCGACAATTTCCAGGGAACGGTGGAAAAGATCGGATTGCGCAGCACCCGTATCCGCACGCTGGAAAAGACTTTCGTGACCGTTCCGAATAAAAAGATGGTAGACAGCGTGCTCGACAACCTGTCGCTGCGCACGCAGCAGCGCGTGGCCATGAAGCTGGAGCTCGCCGGCGATACGCCTCCTGCCGCCGTGCTGGCCGTGGTGAAAGACCTCCAGGCTTTCCTGAAGGCGCAGCCCGACGTGGAGCCTGGTTTCAATGTGAACCTACACGATTTCGGCAAAGATTCCATCCTCCTGCAACTCATTTACATGACCAATATCCTCGACGGCACGCCGTACCTGGAGCTGCGCGAGCGCGTGAACCTGGAAGCGTTGCGCATCCTGGAAAAGCATGGCGCGCGCCTGGCCATGAAGGAAAGCGCGTAAAGCGGCTTCCCTGCAAAACAAAAAAATCCCCTCCGGCCATGCCCGAGGGGATTTTTTTTCGCTGTATATAACGATAATTATTTCGCGTTCATCTTCATGATGATCTTGGCCAAATCGTCTTCCACGGTAGAAGAAGCGGCGCCGCTGATGCGGCCTTCCTCTTTCCCGTCGCGCACCACGATGATGGTGGGATATTTTTTCACTTTGTAGCTGTCGGCCTTCGTGTCTCCGCTGTTCCCGGAATTATCCACGGCATACATGTGGATGGATTCTTCGGGCACGCTGGAGAGGATCATTACTTTATAGAATTCGGGGAGGAGCGTGCGGCTGGCCTCGTCTGCCGGGTTTACCAGAGCCACCAGCTGAATTTTATCTTTATTGGTCTTGATATAGTTGACCATGGTCGTGTTGGCGTTATAGCGGTTGACACCGTTATGGAACCAGGCGTAGGAGGAGTCGGAAAGGAGCTGTTTCATATCGAATTTGCCTTTGAGCGGCTGGCTCTGGCCCATGGTCACGGAAGACAGCAACAATCCGCATCCCAGTAATACTGTGTGTAAACGCATAATGTCCTATGTTTTATAATTGATCTTTTAACTCCGTCAGGAACGTTCTGACTTTCTCGAGGGATTTTACCATTTCGAAATTGCGGGAGGCGATGCGCTTGTCTTCCCGGAGTTTCTGTTTGGCGCCTTCGATGGTGTACTTTCTTTCGCGCAGCAGGTGATAGATGAGTTTGAGGTGCTGGATATCTTCCTGGCGGAAAAGGCGGTCGCCCTTCCGGTTCTTTTTGGGTTGGAGGATATCGAACTCATTTTCCCAGTAGCGGATCAGGGAAGTATTGACGCGGAACATGCCGGCAACTTCGCTGATGGAATAGTACTGTTTGTCGAGCGTTAATTTTTCCAGTTCCTGGATCACGTGCGGATCGCCAGACAGCTCTTTAAGACTTTTCCGGCCCCTTTTTTTGCCCTTTACCGGCGTTTCACCTGCGGCAAGCGGGGCGTCCGGGGCCGGAGGGGCGCCGTTTTCCTCCCCGGGAACGCCGGGCACAGGTTGCTTTGCGGTCGGGGGCGGCGTCGGGAGGCCGAATAAGTCCAGTTGCTGCATCATAACCGAAACTAATTGATAATGAAAAAGATTACGGATACAATATTACGGAATCCATCCCATGAACTGAACCGCCATTTCCTTCAATAATCATTCCATTAATCGAAAGACTGGTTGCCGGACCGGGCGATCTTCAACATACGGTCGAATTGCTCGGGAGTAAGATCATTATAAAAGAAGTACACAGGGTCTACTTTCACCCCGTTTTTCATCACTTCGTAATGGCAGTGCGGACCGGTGGATTTACCGGTGCTGCCCACCCACCCGAGGATGTCGCCCCGTTTCACGGCCTGGCCGCGCTTGGCCTTGATGCGCACCATGTGGCCGTAGAGCGATTTATAGCCATAGCCGTGGTTCACCACCACGTGGTTGCCGTAGCCAACGTCGCTGAGGCTGGATTCTTCGATGGTACCATCGCCCGTGGCGTAAATGGGTGTGCCGGAGGGAGCGGTGAAATCGAGGCCGGAGTGGAATTTTACGGTTTTATAGATAGGGTCGATGCGATAGCCGAACCCGGACGCGATCCTGTCGAGGTCTTTGTTGGCCACGGGCTGGATGGCCGGGATGGAGGCGAGCATCTTTTGTTTGTTCTTGATAAGATCTTCGATCTGGAGGTAGGATTTTTCCTGGAGCTGGACGCGGTTCCCGATTTCCGCGAGCATTTTTTTGGTAGCGGCGATGATCTCGCTTTCGGGTTTGGTGGACAGGGCGAGGTTTTCTTTGGATTTCTCGTCTTGCCCCGCCCGAACGCTATCCGGGATGGGAGCGGCTTCGAAGATGACGCGGTAAATCTCGTTGTCGCGGTGCTGGAGCTCGCCCAGCTGACCTTTCAGTTCCTTTACCTGGTCTTGCAGGGTGTTATATTCCTCCTGCATATTATCGAGGTCGCGGCGGAGCATCGTTTCCTTGGGGGAATCGAGGAACCGGTAAGAGACAGTGAGGAAGAGCATGCCGGTGACGATGGCGGCAGACAGGAAGCCGAGGATCCGGAGGACTTTTACCTTGACGGAGACTACGAGCTTTTCGTATTTAAGCGTTTGAGTATTATAAAAATATTTGACTTTCTTCATGAACCATTAGCGGTTGATAGCAGCGTACGATAGCACGCCCCCCGTTAAAATTTATTATAAACCCGGTTCCCGGGCGGATTGGCCCCGGAAAATGGCGGTTAGCTAGTTATGATTATTTCGATATTTTTGCACCGCATTCCACCTTGCGCTAAAAAATTGAACGGTTGTAACCGGGGTCCGCAAACCTAAGAGAATTAGGCTAAAACGTCAACCTTTTGCATCTCAATTTTCTCGGCGGGCCTATTTGCGACAATCACAAAATAACGCCAATTTCAGGACGGATGCAATTATAATACTAAAATTAGATATTAATACCGACTAATATTTTATGACCGCAGCCCAGATCAGGCAACAGTTCCTGGATTTTTTCGTGTCCAAGGGGCACCACATCGTCCCTTCCGCACCGATCGTACTGAAAAACGACCCCACGCTGATGTTCACCAACGCGGGGATGAACCAGTTCAAAGACATTTTTCTTGGAAACAAGCAGCCGCAGTGGACGCGTGTGGCCGACACCCAGAAGTGCCTCCGCGTGAGCGGCAAGCATAACGACCTGGAAGAAGTGGGGATAGACACCTATCACCATACCATGTTCGAGATGCTGGGGAACTGGAGCTTCGGGGATTATTTCAAGGAAGAAGCCATCGCCTGGAGCTGGGAATTGCTGACGGAAGTGTACAAACTCCCGAAAGACCGCCTGTACGTTACCGTTTTCGAAGGCAGCGAAGCAGAAAACCTGCCTATGGACTCCGAAGCTTTCGATTTCTGGAAGCGCCACATCGCGGAAGACCGCATCCTGCTGGGTAATAAAAAGGATAATTTCTGGGAGATGGGCGAAACAGGCCCCTGCGGCCCCTGCACCGAAATCCATGTGGATTGCCGGACAGACGCCGAAAGGGCCGCCGTACCCGGGAAAGACCTCGTGAACAACGACCATCCGCAGGTGATCGAGATCTGGAATAACGTATTTATGCAGTTCAACCGCATGAAAGACCGTTCCCTCGTGCCCCTCCCCGCCCAGCACGTAGACACCGGCATGGGCTTCGAGCGGCTGGTGCGCGTGATCCAGGGCAAACAGTCCAATTACGATACCGATGTTTTCACCCCGCTCATCCGCGCCACAGAGCAACTTTGCGGCAAAAAATACGGCCAGACCGAAAAAACCGACATCGCTTTCCGCGTGATCGCCGATCACATCCGCGCCATATCCTTTACCATCGCCGACGGGCAGCTGCCTGCCAATACGGGTGCCGGTTATGTGATCCGCCGCATCCTGCGCAGGGCCGTTCGCTATTACTTCTCCTTCCTCGACGTAAAGCAACCGCTTTTACATGAACTGGTGCCCATACTGGCAGAAGAGTTCCGAACCGTCTTCCCTGAGTTAATAAATCAACTCGATTTTGTAAAAAAAGTCGTTTTTGAGGAAGAAACCAGTTTCTTGCGTACACTAGGAAACGGCCTTGAAAGGTTCGAAACCACCAGTACAACAACAACAACGACAACCACTAAAAAAATTGATGGCGTTGCGGCTTTTGAATTATCTGATACATACGGACTTCCATTAGACTTAATAAAATTGCTGGCTGCTGAAAAAGGCTTGGTAGTCGATGAAGAAGGATTTGAAAGGGAATTGAAACAACAAAAAGAGCGCTCCCGCGCCGCTACCAAACTGGATACGGGCGATTGGAGCGTGCTGGACGAACAACCCACCGGCATTTTCGTGGGTTATACCGAACTGGCGACGGACGCCAAAGTGCTGAAATACCGCCAAATCACGGCGAAAGGCAAAGAACAGTACCAGATCGTGCTCGACAAAACCCCCTTCTACGCCGAATCCGGCGGCCAGGTGGGCGATACCGGCACCTTGTACTTCGGGGACGAAGCCATTGCCGTTACCGATACCAAAAAGGAAAACGACCTTATCGTTCATTTCACCGACCAGTTGCCGGCCCATCCGGAAGCAGCGGTAAAAGCTGAAGTGGACGCGCTCAAGCGCCGGGACATCGCCCGTCACCACTCCGCCACCCACTTATTGCACGCAGCCCTTCGCCAGGTGCTCGGTACGCATGTGGCCCAGAAAGGGTCGCTGGTGAACGCGGAATATCTCCGCTTCGACTTCTCCCATTTCGCTAAAGTGACCGACGAAGAGCTGGCCTCCATCGAAGCGATCGTGAACGAAAAAATCCGGGAAAACATCCCCGTGATCATCCGCGAAATGCCCCGCGACGAAGCCATGAAACTGGGCGCCATGGCGCTTTTCGGCGAGAAATACGGAGACACCGTGCGCGTGGTGACCATCGATCCTGCCTATTCCCTCGAACTTTGCGGCGGCACGCACGTTGGCCATACGGGCGAGCTTGGCCTCTTCAAATTCCTTTCCGAAGGCGCCGTTGCAGCCGGCGTGAGAAGGGTGGAAGCCGTAACCGGCGCCAAAGCGGAAGCATACGTGAATGAACAGATCGCGCAGTTGAAGGAAATCAAAGCGGCGGTCAAAAACCCGAAAGAGCCCGCCAAAGCCGTGGAAACGCTCGTTGCCGAAAAATCAGCCCTCGAAAAGCAGCTCGCTGCCCTCGAACTGAAACAGGTGCAGCAGGCCGCAGCCAGCCTCCCGCAAAAAGCGGAAACCGTGAACGGCGTGCAGTTCGTCGGCACCGTGGTAGACGCTTCCAGCGCGGATGCGGTAAGGCTATACGCCAACGTCCTGAAAGACCTGCTGACCGCCCCCTTCGCGGCAGTGCTCTGCGCCAACGTCGGCGGCAAAGCGCAGGTGGCCGTCCTCCTTTCTGACGACCTCGTGAAAGTCAAAGGCCTCAACGCGCAGAAGATCATCAAAGAACAGGTTGCCGGCCTCATCAAAGGCGGCGGCGGCGGACAGCCCTCCATGGCGAATGCCGGCGGACAAGACGTCAGCCAGTTCCCGACGGTCATAGAAAAAGTGAAAAGTATCCTCTGATAGAAAGGCTCCTCCGGGAGCCTTTTTTATTTTAACATTCCCTTATCGCCTTCATCGCTTTTTTAACATTTTTTTACCCTCCCCGGCCTGTAAATTTGCCCTGTCACTAAAAAACAGTTGATATGCGCAAACTCCTTTTTTCCGGCAGTACCTTACTCCTCGCTTGTACCCTGGCATCGACCGCGGTATCCGCACAAGACGGGCGCGGCCATAAACTGGGAGAATATGATGAGATCATCATCAAACGCAAAGGCGAAACGCAAAACGCCAAAGTAACCGTAGAGATCAAAGACGGCGAAGTGTTCGTGGATGGCAAACCCATCCGGGAATACGAAGGCGACCAACTTTCCGTCAAACGCCGCGCCATCATACCACGCAACGGCAATTTCCCCGACCAGGAGATGCCCGACAACCTCCTGGAAGACGCCATCAGGCCGGGTCCGGCAGTGCTGGGCGTGATCACCGAAAAATCCACCGCAGCAGGCGCCACCGTTACCGAAGTAGCGGAAAACAGCGCCGCGGCCAAAGCAGGGCTCAAAGCCGGGGATGTGATCACGAAAGTCAACGACGTTAAGATCTCAGAGCCCCAGGACCTTTTCGAAACCATCGGAAAACTCCAGCCCGGCGACGAGGTGACCGTTCTCTATCTCCGCGATAAGAAAGAACAAAAAGCGAAAGCCAAATTACAACCGCGGGATAGCGCAGAAGACACGATGCGTGGCCGCCGTTTCCGTAATCCGCGCATGCTCGACGACGAGCCCCGCGTGTTCCAGATGC
Source organism: Chitinophaga sp. NPDC101104 (assembly GCF_050277495.1). Taxonomy (NCBI): domain Bacteria; kingdom Pseudomonadati; phylum Bacteroidota; class Chitinophagia; order Chitinophagales; family Chitinophagaceae; genus Chitinophaga; species Chitinophaga sp. NPDC101104. Next base: position 169,252 of record NZ_JBNNSF010000004.1, read on the forward strand.
CCCGTGGCTTCGACGACCTGTTCAACCCCAACGCCCAACCCAAATTGGGCCTCCAGGTCCAGGACCGTGAAGAAAACGATGGCGCTACCGTTCAATCCATCGATAAAGAATCCGCCGCCGAAAAAGCCGGGTTCAAAACCGGAGACGTCATCCTTTCCATCGACGGACAGGCCGTAAAAAACGCCCGCGAAGTGGTGGCCGGTTATCGCGGAGCGAAAGATAAATCCAGCATCACTTTCAACATCCGCCGCAACGGTAAAACCGAAACGCTGACGGTAAAAGTGCCGCGCAAACTGCGGTCGGAAAATTTGTAAACAGTAAGGCAGATATATAGTTTAGTGTAAAGCAAAGAGAGGCGGCCCGGGGTTTCCCGGGCCGTTTTTATTGATTGGAACGTTACCCTTTCTGCTGGTAATTTTCCTTCCAATGTTTATAAAGAACGAAAAAAGCAGCTAATTGAGAATACACAACTACTTGCTTCAAATCCTCTTTAGTTTCCTCGTCGATCCTTGAATCTGCCAGTAAGCTATCTAAAAATTTCAGATAGCGATTTCTGGCATAGTTGGCTTTACCATTCCTCAATGCAAACACGACCTCCAATTCCAAAAAATTCCAGCTTTGCTTTATTATTAACGTTACTACCGGAACGAGGTCTATCAAAAGGCTCTTTTCGCTGAAACTATCTGGTAAACTCAGCGCCATTTGTGCCAGAAACATTCCGCCTCCCGCGGCGGCAATACTGTCTGCAGTGATGACGATTCTTCCAGTGGCATTGGCCGCACGGTTTGTGTTTTCCATAATTTTATTCCTGCCCAAAAAATACTTTTCCGAATTCTATCATTTCCTTCGGGTCGTTTTCACCTCTCATATTGAAGGATACAGTTTTCCCGGTCTTCTTGCTGATGATTGTATACTTCCTCGGAGGAAAAATCCGAAAAACCAGGTACTTAATCAATGGGATAAGTACCGGTGACAAAAACATTAATACGAAAATGGTGTTTAAGATTTGATTTGGTGTCATAAGATTTCAGGTTTTAAAATGTTCATCCCAATAATAATAACTTGCGAAACACAAAACTTTTTCGGCATCATCCCATAAAAAATTTTGCAACCAATTCTCTCAAATCCCCATAAATAGTTAGTTGCGATTTCTCTTCATTTCATTACACTTCAAGCGAAAAATTTTTCTTCACTTACACCATAAAAAAACGTTTCGCAAACCGATCAATTCAATGATAACGATTCACGAAACGCGAAACTTTTTTGGACGATTTTTTCTGTTTATTTCTGCAGCATCTTCAGCATTTTCAGTTTATTCCCGAACGGCGGATATTTCACCGGAACATCCAGCCAGGTACCCGTTTTCATCACGCCCTTCACATGCGTGAACTCCTCGAAACTGTACTTCCCGTGGTAACGCCCCATCCCGCTTGGGCCGATCCCGCCGAACGGCATCTCCAGGTTCGTGAAATGCACCAGCGTATTGTTAATGCAACCACCGCCGAATGCCACTTTCTCCACAAGCGTTTTCGCAGTTCGCGAACTTTTGGTGAAAATATACAGCGACAGCGGATATGGATTGGCAGCGATGATCTTCACCGCTTCGTCGGTGCCGCTGTATGGGATCACCGGCAGTATGGGCCCGAAGATCTCTTCTTTCATCACCTTCGCATCGGGCTGTATGTCGGTCAGGATCGTAGGGGCAATGTACTTGTCGGACCGGTCGGTTTGTCCGCCGGAAAACACGGTACCTTCGCCCAGGTACCCGGCCAGCCTGTCGAACTGTCGTTCGTTGATGATGCGCGGATAATCGGGGCTTTTGGCGGGATCGTCGCCATAAAATTTCGTGACGGCGTCGCGCAGTGCTTCGAGCAATTGCGGCAATATTTTCTTATCGGCCAGCACATAATCCGGCGCGATGCATGTTTGTCCGGCGTTCCAGCATTTCCCCCACACGATCCTTTTTGCAGCGGTTTTTATATCGGCGCCGGCGTCTACCACGCAGGGGCTTTTACCGCCCAGCTCCAGCGTTACGGGTGTGAGATGGGGCGCGGCCATTTCCAGGATTTTCCGGCCCACGGGGATGCTGCCGGTAAAAAAGACGTGATCGAACCGGTAGGCCATGATCTCGGGCACCACTTTGGCGCCATCTCCCAAAACAGTGGTCACGTGTTCCGGCGCAAACGCGTCCGCGATCACTTTAGCCACCACGGCTTCCGTGGCGGGCGCCAGCTCGGAGGGCTTCACGATGGCGCAATTGCCCGCCGCCACCGCCCCGATGAGCGGATTCACCACCAGCTGGAAAGGATAATTCCAGGGGCCGATGAGGAGCGTCAGTCCTTTCGGCTCGCGGTACACCGTGCTGGATGAAGGGTAATGCATGAGCGGGGAACTGACCGGTTGGGGGCGCATCCACTGGCGGAGATTGGTAAGGGTATGATCGATTTCGTCGTACAAAAGGCCTACTTCGCTGCCAAAAGCCTCTACCGGCGCTTTCCGGAGATCGGCCCGGAGTGCCGCCAGGATGGCTTCTTCATGCCGTTTGAGGGATTTTTTCAGTTGCTTGAGAGCGGATTTTCGGAATTGCAGGGAACGGGTGGCCCCGGAGTCGAAAAAGCGGCGCTGGGCCTGGTGAATATCTTGGATAGCAGCCATAGGATGGAACGTTGATGATACAATTTCGTGAAAATTCCCTGCTTTTTTACAGTTTGAATATCTTTGTGCGAATCAGCAGTGATATCAATATTATGAGTGCGAGCATCGATTATAACAAATATGAAGCGGTAATAGGCCTGGAAGTGCATGCCCAACTGCTGACTGTCAGCAAATTATTCGCCAGCGACTCCGCCGCTTTCGGCGGGCAGCCCAACACGCATATCAGTCCCGTTACACTGGGCCACCCCGGCACCCTGCCCTTCATGAACAAAAAAGCGGTAGAACTGGCCATCAGGCTCGGCTTTGCCTGTCATTGCCGCATCGAGCAGGAAAACTTCTTCGCCAGGAAGAATTATTTCTACCCCGATCTCCCGAAAGGATACCAGATCAGCCAACACACCGCCCCCATCTGCGTAGGCGGCTATGTGCCGATTTTCGTGGACGGGACTGCCCGGAACGTCCAGCTCAACCGCATCCATCTCGAAGAAGACGCCGGGAAATCCATCCACGACCAGGACCCTCATAACACGCTCATCGACTATAACCGCGCCGGCGTTCCCCTCGTGGAGATCGTTACGGAGCCCGACCTCAGCTCGGCAGACGAGGCCTACGCTTACCTCACCGAGCTCCGCCGGCTCGTTCGCTGGCTCGATGTGTGCGACGGCAACATGGAAGAAGGCTCCATGCGCTGCGACGCCAACATTTCCATCCGCCTCAAAGGCGAAACCACGCTGGGCACCAAGGTGGAAGTGAAGAACATGAACTCCATCCGCAACGTGAAGCGCGCAATCGAGAACGAGATCAAACGGCAGATCGAGCTCGTGGAAACCGGGGGCTCCATTGTCCAGGAAACCCGCAGCTTCGACGCTTCCAACGGCAGCTCGTTTTCCCTGCGCTCCAAGGAAGAAGCCAACGACTACCGGTATTTCCCGGAGCCGGACCTGGCGCCTTTCCGCCTGACGGAAGCCTTCCTCGACCAGGTGCGCCGCTCGCTGCCTGAGCTTCCCGAAGAAAAAGTGACCCGTTATACCAGCCAGCTGGGCCTTCGCGAATACGATGCCCGCGTGATCTGCGACGACCGCGAAACCACCGTGTATTTCGAAGCCCTCATGGCCGAAACGCCCCACGCACAGGCCGCCTCCAACTGGATGCTCGGCCCCGTGAAATCGTGGCTCAACGAGCGCAACGCCGCTATTTCCGACTTCCCCCTCACCCCTTCCGCCCTCGCCGCGCTCATCGCGCTGATCCACGACGGCAAGGTGAACTTCTCCATCGCTTCCTCCCGCATCCTGCCCGCCATGATCGAACAACCCGGCAAAACACCGCTGGAAGTGGCCACCGCCCTCAATCTTATCCAGGAAACCGATGCCGGCAGCATCCTCCCGGTCATCGATGAAGTGCTGGCCAGATTCCCGGCAAAAGTGGCGGAATTCCGCTCCGGGAAGAAAGGCCTGATCGGGATGTTCGTGGGCGAAGTGATGAAAATGAGCGGCGGAAAGGCAGACCCGAAATTAACTAACGAGTTGCTGCTCAAGCGCCTCAACGGTTAACAACTGCCGCTCATCCCGGATCACATCTCCCGAAAAAGCGCCGCCACAGGCCCATTCCGCGCTTACGCCCCCCGCTGGAGCCGATACCGCAGGGAAATGACCATTTCAGGTGATTTGTTTAATTAACCGACTACATAATTTTAACATTTCCGGAGGACCCTTCCGGGGATTTAGGACTATTTTTGAATGAAAATCCAACTAAACGAAAAGCCCATGAAACAATTTGCGATTTGGCTGACAGGAGCGGCCGCCTTGCTGGCAAGCTGTAACAGTCACCCGGAGAAAGGTGCGTTCAAGATCGATGTGCAACTGGCGAACACCCCCCTGGAAAAGGTGTACCTCGAAGAAGTGATGGAAAACTCCACCAAAATCGTGGATACGGCGGCCGTTAAAGACGCGTCCGGAAAGATCACCCTCGAAGGCATGGTGCCCGAACAAGGCCTCTACGCCATCCGGTTCGAAAGCGGAAAATACATCTTCCTCGCCCTCGATGCGGGCGATATGAGCATCACCGGCGATTATAACGAACTGGAAAAAATCCAGGTAAAAGGCTCCGAAGCCACCACCGAGATCCAGCAGTTGCTGAAATATTATAGCGAGAAATCGCAGACGCTGAGCAAGGAAATGCAGGCGGTAGACAGCATGCGCATCGCCAAAACGCCCGATAGCGTCCTCAGCGCGCGCCGCGCCGCCATGGACCAGGAAACCAAAAACTTCCGGGAACATTTCCTCGCCGCCGCCCGCGCTTCCAAAAACCCCGTTCCCGCGGTTTTCGCCATGGAACTGGCCGGTTTTGAAGACGCCGCCGACCGCGTTGCCCATAAAAAAGATTTCCAGGACATCGCCAAACGATTCCCTGAAAACAGCTTCGTGAAAAACACCCTCGCCGGCCTCGAAACCCTCGAAAAAGGCGGCGCCGAAGAAGCCAAAGAAGGCCCGGCTGCCATGGTAGGACAAGTAGCGCCCGACTTCGTGCTTCCCGATCCCGCAGGCAAACAGATCAAACTCAGCTCCTTCAAAGGGAAATTCGTACTGGTCGATTTCTGGGCCAGCTGGTGCGGCCCCTGCCGCCAGGAAAACCCCAACGTGGTAGCGGCTTTCAATCAGTATAAAAACAAAAACTTCACCATCCTCGGCGTATCGCTCGACAAGGAAAAAGGCGCCTGGATGAAGGCCATCTCCGACGACCAGCTCGCCTGGACGCACGTGAGCGACCTCAAATTCTGGGAATCTTCCGTAGTGCCGCTGTACGGCATCAACGCCATCCCGACCAACATCCTTGTAGACCCCACCGGCAAGATCATCGCTGCCAACCTGCGCGGTAGCCAACTGGAAAAGAAACTGGCTGAAGTGTTGAAATAATTGCCATCCGGCTGTAAACAGAAAGGAGCCTCCGCGCGGAGGCTCCTTTTTTTATGCCCGGCATTAAAAAGCCCGGAAGCGGCGGCTTCCGGGCTTTTGCAGGTATAGATGTTGCGATATGCCTATTGATACAGCGGATGCTGCCCGAGATTCCGGTTCGCCTGCATCTCCTGGAACGGGATAGGCATGAAATACTGTTTTTTCGTAACCGGCAACGTCAGCACATTCCCGCCAACGCTGACGATGTCCTGCGGCAGCCTTACGATATCTTTCTTCCAGCGGCGGAGGTCATAATACCGGTGCCCTTCGAAAGCCAGCTCGCGGAAACGTTCGGCTTCAACGGCGGAGATTACCTGCGCGGCGGTCCCGTAGCTGGAATGCACGTAGTTATCGATCCTGCGGGTGCGCAGCGTTTCCAGGTCGGTATTGGCTGCGGCGATGTTGGCGCCGGTTTTGCGCGCCTGCGCTTCCGCCCGGATGAGATACATTTCCGAAACACGGAACAGCTTGATGTCGGTCAGGTTCAGGTTGGCGGAATTGCCGGTATATTTCGTGACCGTCCAGCGGGTGCTGGCCGGCGCGGCATCGAGATCGGCGATCCAACTGCGGAAGCGGACGTCGTGCGCAGCATCGAAAGCCGCCAGCAGTTTGAATGACGGCGCATAGAGCACCATGCCTGCGCTCGTACGGTAGAACGCGCCGAAACGCTCGTCCGAAGGTTCCCTTTTCAGTTTCCAGATCACTTCATGCGTAGCCTGGTCGGTCCAGATGCCGGGGAATTGCTGCTCCGTAGCCAATGGCACCGCATCGATCACTTCATCCGCAGCGGCGATGGCGGCCGCCCAATCCTGCTGGTACAGCGCGGTACGCGCTTCAATGGCGAATACGGCCAGCCGGGTAATGCGCGTGGCACTTGTCCAGCTGGCGGGGATGAGCAGCTTCGCGTCGCCGAGGTCTTTGCGGATCTGCGCGAAAACCGCGCTCACCTTGCTCCGGCCGGGTTGCGAAACCTGGGAGGTCGTCATCACGGGAACACCGTCATCGTTCCCATCGTAAGACACCGCATAATTGCGCAGCAGTTCCAGGTGGCAATATGCCCGCAATGCCAGCAGCTCCCCTTTCAACTGGTTTCTCCGCTCCAATTCATGCGCTTCGGCATGCACGCCGTCGATCACGGCAAGGATCCGGTTCGCCCGGTCGATGGCCTGATAGTTGCTTTGCCAAACGGGCAGCACGTCGGGCGTAGATTCGTTGTGCTGCCACCTGAACACCATTGCGCCGGCATTCGTGGTGTTTTCCAGCGGCATCATATTTTCATCCGCGATCAGCGAGCTGATTTTGATGGACTGACCGTTGAGCGAAGCATACGCTCCCAATACGCCCGCATTCACATCGTCTACCGAGTTGAACGCTACCGTCTGGTCTTTGATGTTGGTGGGCTTGACGTCGAGGTCTCCCAGGCAGGAAGCCGCCATCATCCACACCGCTATCAAACTATATTTAAACATTGATTTCATTCCTGATTGATTTTAGAACTGGACACGAACGCCCGCCACCATCGTGCGCGGAGCGGGATATTCAAAAAACGCGTTGGCATTGTAATCTTCCGGATCGAAACCGTTCCATTTAGTGAACGTCAGCAGGTTCTGGCCCTGCAGGTACACCGTCACGCCCTTGATCACCTGCGTGCGCGCCAGCAGGCTTTCCGGCAGGTTGTAAGTGATCTGCGCGGTGCGCAAACGCAGGAACGATGCGTCCTGGATGTGGCGGGACGAGAACGTCCGCACGCTGCCGAAGGCTGCTTCTTCTGCTACATCGCCGGCCTTGCGCCAGCGGTTGAGCCAGCGGCGCGACTGGTTGCTGTACACATTTGAATTGTCGTTCAGCGTATACCAGTCCATCGCGTTGTACCGGGAAATGTCCGTCACGTACGAAAACAGCACATCGGCCGACCAGTTTTTCCAGCGAACGCCGGTGTTGAAGCCACCGTAGATGGTAGGGTCGTTAGCGCCGAATTCGGCCACGCTGGCGTTAAAACTATAATTCGGATTGATATTGCCGTTGCGGTCGTAATACAGGTCTTCACCGGTTTGGGGATCAACGCCCGCATATTTTACGATGTAGTGGGAATTGACGGGCAATCCTTCCTTGATGAGGAACGTGCTCACCTGGTATTGGTTGGCGTTGCCGAGGCTCGTCACCAGGTTGCGGTTATACGTGAAGTTAACGCCGGCCGACCAGGTCAGGTCTTTCTTCCGGATGATGTCCCCATTCAAATCCAGCTCCACGCCGCGGTTGCGCACATTGCCGGCATTGATGTTCCGGGAATTGAAACCGCTCGTCATCGACAGCTGTTCGCTCAGGAAAAACCCTTTCGTTTCGCGGTTATACCAATCCGCCACGAGGCGCAGGCGATGGTCGAAGAATGCGAGATCGAGGCCGAGGTTGGTCATGTGCGTTTTCTCCCATTCGTAATCGGGATTGCCGATGGCGACCGGCGCGATGGCCGGCTGACCGTCGTACCGCGTTGCCCCGTACCCCGCTGCATAGGCGAAATACTGGTTCGGCGGCGCTGCCGACGTGCCGTAGCTGGCGCGAACGCGCAGGGTATTGATCCACGCTACGTTTTCCAGCCAGGGAAGATCGTACCCCGCGCCGATGGAGTAAAACGGCTGCCAGCGGTTCTTTTTCGGAAGGGTCGACGAGCCGTCGTACCGGTAACTGAAGTTGAGGCTGAAGCGCTCGTCGAGCAGGTAGCGCACGAGCCCTACCCACGATGCCAGCGCCATTCCCGTCCGCTCTCCGCCCACTTGCGGGATGAACCCGTTCACGGCGGAACCCGGCGTGGTACCGGAAAGCGTGCCGCCGAGGCCTGGCGTCAAACCGAAACCTTTCGCCTGCAAGCTCTGGTACTTCAACCGGTTGAATTCATAAAACCCTGCTACTACGAGCCGGTGGCGTTCGGCCAGCAGCTTGTCGTACGTAACGCCCGCGGAAGAAGTGAACTGGAAGAAACGATTGACTTTTTCTTCATGATATCCTTGTCCGCCGGGCGCCGATTTACTGGCCACGGAGCCAGGTGCCGCACTGCGGATCTCGTTGTTTTCGCGGAAATCCATCCCCATATTGAAGGTAGCGTACAGCCAGTCGTTCACCTGGTACCGCAGCGATGAGCTAAGGAGCCCTTTCAGCTGGTTCAGGCGGTTGGTGGTGGTCTGCATCCGCTCGATGGCGTCCGAGCCTTCACGGGTGTCGTACACGCCGCCGAAACTGGCTTTATTTCCGCTATGCACGAGCACGCCGTTAATGTAGGGCTGCTCGTACGGCAGTGCGTAGTAAATGGAGGCGAAGGGATTGCCGACGGCTTGCGTGGCTTCATCTTCGATCAGGTCGCTGCCGGTGTAGCCGATGGCCGTATTCACGGAGAGGCGCAGCTTTTTGCCGGTGGCGTCTACGTTGGTGCGGAAGGTATACCGGTCGAGGCCGGAGCGGTAGGCGATGCCTTGTTGGGACAGATAACTGGCGGAGGAGTAGAACCGCACTTTATCAGAACCGCCGCTGGCGGAAAGTTCGTATTCGTGGAAAGGCGCTGCGTCGCGCGTGAGGTAATCCATCCAATCGGCCTGGATGTTGCCAAGACTGTCGAGAATGCCCTGGTAGCGGGCTTTCACATCGGCGGGAAGATTGGCGTTGGCGGGGTTGTTCATGGAAAATATCCATCCTGCGCCGATAGTGCGGCCGTTCTCCTTGCCCACTTCTTCCTCGAACTGTAGCCTTTCTTTCGTATTCATCATATCGAAATGGCGGCGGGATAGCTGGGAAATACCGTGGCGGGTGTTGAAGGTAAAACGGACATCGCCCTGCTGCCCGCGCCGGGTGGTGACGATCACCACGCCGTTGGCGCCGCGGGAACCATAGAGCGCCGTTGCGTTGGCATCTTTGAGTATACTGACGGATTCGAAATCGGCGGGGTTCAAACCCATGAAATCACCACTTTCTACCGCAATTCCGTCTACGATATAGAGCGGTGCGGAGGCGCGGAAGTTGTTAATGTCGTTATTGGTACCGGTGCCCCTGATCACCATGCGCGCGGCGGCGCCGGGCTGGCCGCTTCCCGTAGCCACGTAAAGGCCAGGTACACGGCCCTGCAGCATCTGGTCGAAAGATGCGGTGGGCGCCATACGGAATTTGTCTCCCGCTACGATGGTGGCCGCTCCCGTGTATTGCTTGCGGGTGGCGGTGTTATAGCCCGAAATAACGACTTCGTCCAGAAGCCGTTTCGAAGGGATAACAGAATCTGGTCTACTACCTGGTGTCTGTGCAACGCCGGGAATGCTGATGGCGGTCAATAGCCATAGCGGTAGCGTTTTGTTCATGTGATTGCGTTTTTGTCTAATGCCCCGAAGGTGTAACAGAATGAACCACAAGATACTGAATTTCAACAGATATGATAGTACACTTAAATGTGATTGGAAATTTGGGGGGATATTTTATGGGCGGGGGATAAAAAAAGCCGTTCCGGGTGAACGGAACGGCTTTTTATAGTTGAATAAACTGCAAGACTTAGTCGGCGATATCCCACCAGAGGCGTTCGCTGTTCGGTCTGTGTTTTACGTCTTTGAAAGAACCGTTTGTATTGGCTTCCGTTTCAGGATAAGGCAAGCGAACGGGGAACTTTCCGCCCAGGCGCTGGTTAACCGACAGCGTGAAGAAGTCGGGATAACCAGTACGGCGCCATTCAGTCCAGGCTTCGAACGTCTGCCATCCATTCATGGCATAGTATTTCTGGGTGATGATCGCCTTTACCTGGTCGGCCAGTGTAGCAGGCCATTGGGCATCTGGCGCGCTTGCGATGTAAGCTGCGGCTTCTGAACCGATTTTATTGGCTTCAAAGCTGGCGGTGATACCTTCATTGAAGAGCGCTTGTGCGCTGCCGGTAGTGAACCAGCCGCGGGCGCGGGCTTCCGCTTGCAGGAAATAGCTTTCTGCTTCGGAGATCAGGACTACCGGAGCAAGCGCGGAATTGTTATCGGCACCGAGGCCACCGGTAGCGGCGCTGGGATAAGAATAATCGAAATCCGGAGAGCTACCGAAGTCGCCCTGAGGGCCACCCACGATTGTGTCCTCAACCCCGTCCCAGGTTACCTTGGTATAGAGTTGTTCCAGGCGGGGGTCATTATTCTCCTTCATGGCATCCAGGAAAGTATTGCTGGCTACGAGGTTCTGGGTTCTGCCAAGACCGAGGATTTCGGAGAACAGGGGGTTCTCGTTACCACCGGAGGTGGAGTACTGGATCGCAGCGGAAGAGGCCAGCAGGGGTTTGCCTGCCAAAGCTCTTACACCAGCCTCTGCGCGCTGTGCGTCTATCGCGCTGATGCGGAGATAAGCACGCAGCTTCAAGGTGTTGGCGAAACGGATCCACTGGTTGATATTACCCTGGAAGACTACGTCTTCGCTTCCTACCTTGTTGGGACTGGCAGGGTTCAGCATAGCAAGACCACGATCGAGCCACAATTGAATGCTGTCGTAAACAACTTTCTGCGACTGATACGGGATATTCAGGCTAACGCCTTCGTTAAGCGCATCCTTTACAGGTACGTCTCCCCAGGCGTCGGTGATCATCTGGTAGGTGTAAGCCTTCATCACGTAGGCAATTGCCGCGTGCTGGGTAAGGCTGCCTGCATTCTCGATCACCCGTTTGTAATCCTGCAGGGCGCCTGCATACAAAATAGCCCAGGAGTTGTTGGAAGTAGATGGCTGGAGGTTATAACGATCGTTATTACGGTATTGGCTCGAGAACGGGTTCTGCGTCCAATACTGTGCCCAAATACCACCTGTGATACCGAATTGGTTAGAGAGCACGTGTGCCGTTGCCGCCTGTCCGGAAGGCAGCAGGAGTTTCACATCCGCCACCAATGGCTGGTTGGGACTTTCGTTCACATCCAGGAACTTACCGCAGCCCACAACTGTCACGGCGATCGCAACAGATAACGCTACATTCTTTATATTCAATTTTCTCATTCTTCAAATTTTTAGTAACCGTTAAAAAGTAACTTTCACGTTAAAGCCAAAGTTCCGCAGAGAAGGCTGTGCAGAGAAGTCCAGGCCCTGTTCGTTGGAAGAGCCGCCGGAGTTCACTTCAGGATCTACGTATTCGTTTTCTTTCGGTGTCCACATGAACAGGTTGTTGCCAAACACCCCTACGGTAACATCACTGAAGATACCTTTATTCAGCATGTTTTTCGGGAAGCGGTAGCTCAGGTTTGCTTCGCGCAGTTTAACGAAAGAACCATCCAGTACGTGCTGGCCAGCAGGGATCGCATTGGTCCAGTAGTTCAACATATCGTAGGGTTTCGTGTTCGCGATGTACTTGTTGGCATCGTTCGGGTCTTTGATTACAGAATTCGGGAACGGATGGGGATTGCGTCCATTTGCAGCGGATTCTTTCGATACGCCCACAAAGTCCATCAGATCTTTCGTTCTGGAATAAAACATACCGCCTTGTTTGGTATCAAACAGTACGCCCAGGCTCCAGTTTTTAAGCTTGATGTTGGTACCCAGAGATGCCATATAATCCGGGTTGTAGTTTCCGAGGTAAACGGATGCAGGTGTCAAAAGCGGTTCACCTGTAGTAGGACTTACGATAACTTTTCCGTCAGGGGTCTTTTGAATATCCTGGGAATAGAATGTACCGTAAGGTTTACCAACAGCTGCAACGATAGACATACCGCCGAATCCGCCCAGAACGATCTGGTCTACTCCAGGCAGCAGCGAGATCACTTCGCTCTTGTTTTTGGTGTAGGTACCATACAGTTCAACGCTCAAGCCATAAGATGTCTGAATAGGCGTACCGCGCAGGGAAAGTTCCACACCTTTATTCTGAATAGTGCCCGCATTCACCACTTTGGAAGTAAATCCGCTGGCGGCAGAGATCGGGATGCTCAGGATCTGGTCTTTAGACTTGTTCTGATAATAGGAGAAGTCTACACTCAGCCTGTTCTTGAAGAAGCTCATTTCGGTACCCACCTCGAATGCAGTGGTGATTTCCGGTTTCAGTTCGGGGTTTCCGATCCTGTTGGACTGTGCCAGACCGGGAATGCCATTGAGCGGGAAGCGTGTGCCGCCGAAAGGACCAAGGATGTTGGTACGGTCGTAGAAGGTATTGAGCAGATAGGGGTCCGCATCATTACCCACTTGCGCCCAGCTGGCACGGATCTTACCGTATTCAAACCAATCGGAGATCGCACCATCTTTCATCAGCTCGGAAAATACGAACGAAGCGTTCACACTGGGATAGAAGAAAGAACGGTTGTTCTTCGGCAAGGTAGAAGACCAGTCGTTACGCGCGGTAAGACCCAGGAAGATCAGGTTGCGGTAAGACATGTTAATGTCTGCATATACACCAATCAGGCGACGACGGGAGAAAGTATTCACCGCGTCGATCGGACCATTGGAGTTGCCGAAGTTATACCATCCGGGTACTACGAGACCGCCGGAAGGGTTGGTTTCCACATCGGAAACGTCGAACTGGCGTTGACGGATGTTGTGCCCGAGCAGGATGCTGCCTTTGAAGTCGGAGCTGAATTGATGCTCAGCCGAGATCATGAAGTCGTTCACGATTTCCGCCAGGTTGTAAATTTCCTCCTGGTATTTACCTGCGCCCACCTGGGTGTTCGCAGCTCTGCTGTACTCGCCGGAAGTATTATCGGCAGGAGCGAAGCTGAATTTCGGGTATTTGTATTTACGTCTGTCAGCATAAACGTCGACGCCAAGGCGTTCAACAACGTTCAACCATGACAAGGGTTTCCAACCCACCTGGAAGTTACCGGTAATACGATCTACCGCGTTTTCGTTACGGTAGTTCGCCAGCTGCCAGTAAGGATTCACGGTGTAAGCACCGTAGTAGCCGTACAGCGGGTTGCCAGCAGCATCGGAGATGTTACCGAAGCTGTTGTAGGGGTTGTTCATGTCTGCCAACTGGGTCAGCGGAATATCGCGCGGCATCTGGATAACGGAGTTCCATACGGAACCGTCGCCCTGGCCGCCCTGCACCATGTTCGATTTGATTTTGGCGTAGTTGAAGTTTACGCTCGTGGTCAGGTTGTGCGCGAGCTCGGCAGATCCGTTGAAACGCACGTTGTACCTGTTGTACGTGTCGGAATGGCCGGGCATTACACCGTCTGAATTCAAGGCGTTGAGCGACAGGAAGTAAGTGGTTTTGTCGCCAGCACCGGAAAGTGCCAGGTTGTTGTTGGTAGCCTTACCCAAGTCAAAGAAGTCTTTCACGTTGTCTTTAACTGCGGAGTAGGGCTTCTGTTGGCGAACGCCGTTAATTTCCTGACCCCAGGGCTGCATTTTACCAGTGAAGGGTGCGCCCCAGCTAAAGTTTTCCTTCGGGTCATTGTGATAACCACCGGGATAAACATCGGGATCGTCAGGGTAACCCTGGCCGAATTCGTTCTGGTACTCGGGGATTTTCAGGACGTTGGAGAAAGTGTTGGCCGTATTGAACGAAACGTTCATTTTGGACTGTCCTTTCTTGCCGGATTTGGTGGTGATGATCAAGGCGCCGTTGGATGCGCGGGAACCGTACAGCGCAGCGGCTGCAGGGCCTTTCAGGATGTTGATGGACTCGATGTCGTCCGGGGAGATGTCGTTACCACGGTTACCGAAGTCTACGGAAGAACGGCTGTCGCCGCCACCCATCAGACCGCTGTTATCGATGGGAACACCGTCTACTACCAGCAGTGCCTGGTTGTTACCGGAGATGGAAGAACCACCACGGAGTACGATACGGGTAGAGCTGCCGGGAGCAGATGCCGTACCGGAGATGTTCAGACCGGGAACTTTACCGGTCAGGCCGTTCAGGGCGCTCACGCTCTGGCCTTTGGTCAGCTCCTCGGCTTTCACCGTAGGCGCAGCAAAACCCAGCGAACGTTTCTCCCTGCGGATAGCCTGGGCCGTTACAACTGTTTCTGTAAGATTCGTAACGTCGGTAGACAATACCACGTTTACGTTTGTACCGGAGATCTTCGCCTCCTGGTCACGCATACCGATGAATTTAACCACCAGTACGTCTACACCATCCGGAACGTTCAGGGAATACACACCCTCAGCATTTGTAACGGTTCCTACGTTCGTGCCTTTAGCAATAACCGTGGCACCAATGATAGGGGTACCGTCATCTGCCGCTGTAACCTTTCCTTTAATGGTTCGGCTCTGCGCCAATACCTGTCCTGATATACATACCAGGATCAGGAAAAGTGCGGTTAGACCTTTCCTCATAAGCATAATTTAGTTGTTTAACAGAATTTTAACAGACAAATATAAATTACTTAACTCTTTTTTAACGCAATTGATTTGTAAATTTTTTGGAGGGGACATACATTTTTTTTTGGTGAATACTTTTTTTTCTTGATAAGTTGAATGTGTGGTATAGAAAGAAGTTATATTGGGATGCCGCCCTGTTGCTTTGCCTTGAGCCGGGTTAAACCAGGTACAAAAAGAAAAAGCAGGCGACAAGATTATCACCCGCTTATCATCAACCAAAATCTAAATCGAGATCTTTAGAATTAGTTGCATGCGCCGCATTGCTGCGGAGCACAATATTTTTTATTGCTGAAACGCTGTACGGTAAAGGTTTATATGCAGTACCCCGACCAGATCTTGTTTGCACTGGCACGCCCGGCCACCCGAACGGCAAGCGTTTTTCGTTTACTTTTTTCATAAGCGACAGACTTTGGTAACGTAAAATTACTGGTTTTCCCGTAATTCACGCCTACTGTCGCTAGAAACAAATTATGGTCAAGATAAGTTTAATGGATAAGTCTTGAGAAGATTAAGTAGTACTGCGTATAATTCCTCATGTCTATAGTTATAGCGAAACTCGCATTCTTTCAAATGTAAATAAGCCGTATTCCGGTTCAGGCCCTTGAACTTCGCCAACCGGTGCTTCGTCAAACCCCAAAAACCGTCCACATCGTCGAGCACCGTCTTGCTCTCCGCCTCGTGATGCCCGTGGCCCAGGTGATACAAACGATATTGACTCAGGTCTACCACCCCGTTGAACCGGCGGATCCGCTCCGCGCTGCCCACCGTTTCCAGTACAGACCGCCCGCGGGCGATCGCCTGGATCATAGAACGGCTTACATCGGGGAGAATTTCCGTAAACACCTTGTTGTCGCTCTTGTAAATACCGAAAATCACCGGCTTCACGATCCGGTCTACATCGGTTTTAACGGCAACGGCTATGTCTTGCGGCTGATGGAGTGCGTGAGCGCGGTGCCCCAGAGATACGGACCCCGCTGCTTTTTCAGGCTGTAAAGACTCACAGTACTTCACAATCTGCATCCTGATTTTCTTCAGGTAACTGTTGATCGTTACCCTGCTCACACCACTGATATTGGCTATCTGCGTGGCGGTTAAATCTTCGGAGAACAGCTTAAGTATCTCCTTAAATTTACGCTCAGATAAATGAGCGCCCTTTAGGAACTTATTTTTCATGGACTAAGAGGATTAGAAATGGCATCCTAAACCTCTTACTTTTTCTCTACTATATATAATGCTTTATTATAAACGGCGAATTCCCCGTGTCGAACGCCCCCTACTAGATTATTTGACCGGAAGGCACTGAAAAACCCGTGGCAAGCGGCCACGGGTTTAAAATTTAACACCTTACAGATATGAGATAATTATCTAGTGCGGCGATCGTAAAATTTTTTGAACGGTCATAAAACAGGATGAACGCATCAGTCCTTGTGCTCATCCAGCCCGATCTGGTCCATTTCCAGGTCTGCCTCCTCATCCAGCGCCTTCCACAATTCCTTCTTCTTCGCCTTCTTCTGCAACGCCTTCTCCATCCACAACAACATCGCCGGCAAAATCGTCAGGTTCGTGATCATCGCCATCACCAGCGTCAAGCTCGTGAGCCAGCCCAGCGCCTTCGTGCCCTGGAACTCCGAAAAACTGAAGATCATAAAGCCCGCAAACAGGATCAGCGATGTGTAAATGATGCTCAAACCCGTGTCGTTGATCGTATGCCGCACAGTCGCGGAAATATCGTAATTGTTCAGCGGCAACTCCTGCTTGAAGTTCACGAGAAAACGGATCGTTACGTCTATCGCGATGCCCAGCGCAATGCTGAAAACGAGCACCGTGGAGGGCTTGATGGCAATGTCCAGCCAACCCATTACCCCGGCCGTCACCAGCAGCGGAATAATGTTCGGCACCAGCGAAATGATGAGCATCCGCCAGCTGCGGAACAGGTACAGCATGCAGAAAATGATCAGCACGAATGCCAGCAGAATGCTTTCCGCCAGGCCGTTGATGATGAACCGGCTCCCTTCCAGGAAGATAATGCTCGTACCGGTAAACGTCACTTTATATTGCGCGGTATCGAAGATCCGGTCTGCCTGCGGGCGCAGCGAATCCAGCAGCCGCGGCAGTTCCACCGATCCCACATCCGCCATGTTCACGCTCATGCGCGCCACCTGGCGCGTGCTGTCCATGAAAGAGGCCACCAGCTGCGAAAACACGGATTTGTCGCCCCCGCCTTTCATACGCAGGTACGGCGCCAGGAACCCGATATCGAACTGGTTGGGCACGGTATAGTTCAGGCTGTCGCCATTGTAATACGCCTGTTTCGCGAATTTGATCCCTTCGGCCACGCTCAACGGCCGCGCAAACGCAGGCTGTTCGGCGATGATCTTGCCCAGCTCGTCGAGTTTTTCGAGCGTACGGAGGTTCACCACGCCGTTCTTCTTTTTCGTATCCACCGCAATTTCCAGCGGCATTACGCCTTTAAAGCGATGCTCGAAGAATTTGAGATCGGTGTATAGCTTATCGTTTTTCGGAATATCGTCGACGATGAAACCCACCGGGCGAAGGCGCATCATACCGATTACGGCCAGCACCACCATGATCACGGTAAATGCGTATACCCATGGCCGGTAGTTGAACACGAGGCGGTTCAGGAACTCCAGCACCCAGCGGCAGGCTTTGTTGTCGAGATAGCTCGTATGCTTCGTTTTCGGCGGCGGCAGGTAGCTCAGTACCGACGGAAGGAAAATGAACGAGATGAGGAAAATGAGCATGATGTTCACCCCGGCCACTACCCCGAACTGCTTCAGGATCGCGGAATTGGTGAAATA
This sequence comes from Chitinophaga sp. NPDC101104, assembly GCF_050277495.1. NCBI lineage: Bacteria > Pseudomonadati > Bacteroidota > Chitinophagia > Chitinophagales > Chitinophagaceae > Chitinophaga > Chitinophaga sp. NPDC101104. Next base: position 186,968 of record NZ_JBNNSF010000004.1, read on the forward strand.
GAACACCCCGAAACCGATGGCCGCGGTGAGGTTGGTGAACAGCGTCACGATGCCCATCCGTTGTACCATCCGCACGAGCGATTTCATCTTATCGCCGTGAACGGCATATTCCGTATGGTATTTATTGAGGAAGTAAACGCAGTTGGGAATGCCGATCACCACGATCAGCGGCGGTATCAGGCCGGTGAGCAGCGTGATCTTGTAGCCGCAGATAACGATGGTGCCAACGCTCCAAATCACCCCGATCGCTACCACGATCATGCTCATGAGTACGGCGCTGAACGAGCGGAAAAACAGCAGCAGGATAAGGGCCGTGAGCACGAAAGAGATGTAGAGGAACATCTTCAGCTCGTCTGCCACCTTGGTGGCCATGATGGTCCGGATCATGGGCAGGCCGCTCAGCTTCACGTCCACCTTATGTTTTTCGCCGAACTCTTCCGCTATTTTCTGGATGGCCTGCACCACTTCGATCCTTCTTTTCGAATTGAGGATCTGTTTGTTGATGCTTACGGCCATCATATAGGCGTTTGCGTTGGCGCTATAGAGCAGTCCTTTGTAGAAAGGCAGGGAATAGAAGACGTTTTTCAGGCTGTCGAGCTCGGCCTGGGTCTGTGGCAGGGGCTGGAACAGGGGAACGGCCTTCAGTTTCTGCGTTTCCGCGTCTTTCACGAGGTTTACGGCAACGGGGATGCTGAGGGTGTTTTCCACGGCTTCCACCTTGCGCAGCGCGTCGTTCATGGCCACGTAATCACGGAAGAAATCCAGCTGGAAGAGTTTATCGGATTCCAGCCCGATCACCATCATGTTCCCGTCTTCACCGAATTTCTGCTTGAAATCCTGGTAAACCAGCCATTTGGGGTTATCGCGGGGGATAGCGCCGGTGAACTCGTAAGAGAGCTCCACTTTGCTCGCGAAATAAGCCATGACGCCCGTTCCCAGGAACAACAAAGCCAATAGCCACAAACGGAATTTCAACACGAAAGCTGCAAGGCGCTGCCACATAGATTTAGACTAATTTTGTTTAAAGGCCATAAAGGTAACTATTCATGTCGATTAATGCATAAGAGATAATTCATAATTGTTACTTTTGAGGTATGTTTCGCCCCTGCTTGATTTTCTTTTTGATATTCGTTTCCAACGACTTACGCTCGCAAAGCATCCCGATTGGCCAATGGCGCGAGCATTTCCCCACCCGCCAGGCCGTGGCCGTGGCGGCCAGCGGGAATGAAATCTTTTGCGCCACCGCACAGGGGCTCTTTTCGCTGTCGGCCGACGAGCACGCGGTAACCCGGTACGGTAAATCCACCGGCCTGCACGACGCCGGCATTTCCGCGATGGCCTGGCACGAAGGGCTTCAAACCCTCGTGCTCGCATACCGCAACGGCAATATCGACCTCGTCGCCAACGGCCGCGTCACCAACATCCCCGACGTGCTCCAACGGCCGGGGAACCCCGACAAAGCCGCAACATCCATCCTCATTTCGGGCGACAGGGCCCTCCTGCCCCTGCCCACCGGCATCATCGTGGCAGACCTTCGCCGCCGCGAAATCGCCGACACCTGGACGCCGGGGCACCCCGTGCTGTCTGCCACCATTTACGGCACGGAAATCTTCGCCTCCACCCCCCAGGGCATCTACCGTGCATCGATATCGGCCCCCAACCTGGCCGACCCCGGCTCCTGGAAAATACTCCCGCCCCTGTCCGCAACCGCGGAGCAACTGGTAGCTTCGGATTACCTCGTTGCCCGGGTAAAAGACACCCTTTTCCGCTTCACCGGCAACGCCTGGCAAAAGTGGGTGTTCGGCCGCGGCGCGATCACGTTCCTGCAATCGTCCGGGAATGCGCTGTTCATGGGGCTCCCGGGTAAGGTGGTCCGGATTTCGGATGAAGAAACCACTTTGACCAATGCCCTCCTGCCCTCGCCTTCCGGCGCTGTACCGACCGCAAGCGGGATCTGGATCGCCGACCAGCAAAACGGGCTCATTTTTTACCATAATAATACTTTCACCGCGCTCACGCCCGATGCCCCGGCTGGCCCGGCTTCGGGAGCGCTGCTTCCGGCCGGCGGCGCGCTGTGGGCCGCTTCCGGGTTTGTCAGCGACAGCTGGCAGCCATCCGGCGCTACTTTTCCCGTCTCGGTTTTCCGGGAAGGCGAATGGGTACAGCAGGGCAAGGTTGTGCCCGACGTGATTTCCCTTTCGGCGGGGAACGGGCAGGTGTATGCGGGCTCCTTCGGCGGAGGAGTCTTCACCTTCCGCGAAGGCGCACCGGTTTTACAGGAGAAACCCCTGGGCCGGGACCGCATCGGCGGCGTAGCGGCCGATCAGAACGGGCACCTTTGGGCCACCGCCTTCGGCGCCACGCAGCAGCAACTCCTCGTCAAAAACAAATCCGGCAACTGGAACGGGTTCACCGTTCCGTATTTCCTCCCGTATAACGCCGTTTCCCAAATCCTTATCGACGATTACGACCGGAAATGGATGGCAGCCCCGCTGGGCGGCGGCGTGATCGTCATGGACCATGGCGCCAACGCCGACGACCCGCGCGACGATCGCTGGAAACAGCTGCAATCGGGCGCCGGGCGCGGGAATCTCCCTTCGTCGCAAGTCTATTGCCTCGCCAAAGACCGCGATGGCTGGATCTGGATCGGCACGGCGCGGGGCATCGGCGTTTACCAATGCGCGCAGGACGTTTTTGCCGCCAACGCGTGTGAAACCTGGCTCCCGGTGGTTCGAACAGACGCTTTCGCAGGGTATTTATTCCAGAACGAACAGGTGCTTTCCATTGCTGTGGACGGCGCCAACCGCAAATGGGTAGGCACCCGCAACGGCGCATGGCTCACCAGTGCCGACGGAAGCCGTATCCTGCAGCATTTCCATACGGGAAACAGTCCCCTGCCCGACAACACCGTCCAGCGCATCGCCATCGATCCCGTAACGGGCGAGGTATTTTTCGGAACGGGGAACGGATTGGTATCCTGGCGCGGAGAAGCCACCGAAGGCAGCGAAACGCAGGGGGCCGAAGTGCTCGTCTTCCCGAACCCCGTACCATCCGGCTATACCGGCACGATCGCCGTGCGCGGGCTCGTGCGCGACGCATATGTCAAGATCACGGACGTTTCAGGGAAATTGGTCTTTCAAACCCGCGCCCAGGGCGGCCAGGCGGTTTGGAATGGCCGGGATTACACGGGGTTCCGTCCGCAAAGCGGGGTTTATCTCGTATTGGCCAGCGATGCGGCAGGGAAGGAAAAAATCGTGTCGAAGCTGGTATTTATCCGCTGATAACCGATTTTTGCGTGATATGCTGCACAAAACTCCGGGCATCGTACTCCGCACCGTCAAATACGGGGACACCAGCGTTATCCTGAGCATCTTCACGGAGCTTTTCGGGATACAGTCGTACATCGTGAACGGCGTGCGCTCGTCGCGCCCCAAAGCGGCAAAGGGCAATATCCTCCAGCCCGGGAACATCCTCGACCTCGTGGTATACCATCACGAACAGAAAAATATCCAGCGGATTTCCGAATTCAAACCGGGGCATATCTACACCACCATGCACGTGAATATCGTGAAGAACACGGTGGCGCTGTACCTCATCGAGCTGCTGCAAAAATCCCTCAAACAACCGGAGCCCGATCCCGAACTGTATCATTTCACAGAAAAGGTTTTCCGCGCCCTCGATACCGAAAACACCGCCGTGGCGGCCAATCTCCCGCTGTTCTTCACCCTGCGCTTCGCCGCGCACCTCGGGTTCCATTTCGCAGGGCACTATTCGGAATTCACGCCCTACCTCGATCTGGCCGAAGGCACGTACGTCGACCTCCCGCCGCACCACACCAATTATCTCGACGAAACCAACAGCGAGCTGACGGACAAGCTGCAGAATATCCAGTACATCCCCGACCTGGAGCAGGTGTTGATGAACAAGGAGCGCCGGCGCAACCTCCTGTACGCATACCTCGATTTCTACAAGCTGCACCTCCCCGATTTCAAGGAATTGCACAGCCCGCCTATCTTACACGAGATCCTCGGTTAAATCGGGGTGCCGGTTTTGTAATATTTCAGTTCGGTAGTCTGGCCGTCGAACACGGCGTAGGAATGATAGTTCAGCCAGTCGCCCAGGTTGATGTAGCGCGATGCGTCTCCCAATTTCAGATCGAGCGGAAGGTGGCGGTGGCCGTAGATGAAGTAATCGAAATGTTCTTTCTGGAGAATTTCGCGGGAGTAGATCGCCAGCCATTCCTCATTATCGCCAAGGAAGGTTTCCAGCTTTTCGCCGGTGGCGGCGCGGCTTTTGCGGCTCCAGAAGTTCGCCATGGAAATCCCCCAGTTCGGCGGGATGCACGAAAACAGGAAGCGGCAAACAGGATTGCGGAAGATTTTCTTGAGGAATTTATACCCGTGGTCCCCCGGGCCGAGCCCGTCTCCATGGCCGATATAGAATTTCTTTCCGCCGATCACGTACTGCTGCGGCTCGAAGTACACGGGAATTTCGAGTTCTTCTTCGAAATAGCCGTCCATCCACATGTCGTGATTGCCGATGAAAACGGTGATGCCGATGCCTTTGTCGCGCAGTTCGGCGAGCTTGCCCAGCAGGCGGGTGTATCCTTTGGGGATGACGTGTTTGTATTCGAACCAGAAATCGAAGATGTCGCCGACGAGGAAAATGTGCTGTGCGTCTTTCGAGGCTTCGTCGAGCCACTGTACGATGAGTTTTTCGCGCTGGCGGCTGCGGGCCATATCGGGGGCGCCGAGGTGAAAGTCGGAAGCGAAATATACACGTTTGCCGGGCGGCAGATGAATGTTCATGGTTCGTTATGAAATGTAAAATGCAAAAGTGATGAATTCCTTTTGCATTTTACACGTATCGTTATCTATTGTATGTGAAGTAGTTATTCATCCAGCAGGAAAACATACACTTCTTTCGGGCCGTGAACGCCGACCACGAGCGTTTTTTCGATATCGGCGGTGCGGCTGGGGCCGGTGGCGAAGGAGATCATGGAGGGAAGGTTTCCCTGGTATTTCTCTTTCAGCCGCTGGATGCCGTCTTTCACGTCGAACACGAGCTGGTGGGTGAACGCCACAACGAGGTGGACGGGCGCGAACACGGGCAGTGCGCGGCCGGAGGGCTGCGCTGCGCTCATGACGATAGACCCGGTTCGGGCAACGAGCATTTCGCAATCGGTGATCGCGGCATCCATCTGGTTCATGTCGCCCACGTTGAGGTAAGCGGGATTGAACGGCTGGAGGATTTTCTCCAGCGACGGTGTTTTGCAATGCACGTGCGCCCATTCCTTGTTCTCCACGAGTGTCTGGAGGTTTTCCGCCAGTTCTTCGCGGGAGGAGCAGAAGATGAATTTGCCCTGCAGTTTCGAAAACTCTTCCGCGAACTTCAGTTCGAGGCCTTCATTTTCGGTGACGAATACGGAGTTGTTACCTTCCGCATGGGGGAACGGGAGCTGCACCGGCTGGCTGAGCGCGTTGCGGACCCTTTTAAGGATGTTTTCTTTGGCCGGAGATACTTTCATAGTGCCTTATTCCTGTTCGGTTGTTACGTTAGCCGGGGAAGGATTGATGATGTCTGACGGGTGAACGCCTTCCACACCGATGCCTGCCTTTGTCGGGATATGTTCTTTGTGCGTATCGTACGGGCGTTTGCCGATGAGGCGTTCGAGGTCGTCTTTATACAGCACTTCTTTTTTCAGCAGTTCTTCCGCCAGCAGTTTCACCTGGGGCAGTTTGTCGGTCAGCAGTTTCTTCGTCCGCTGGTAGGCCTTGTCGATCAGGAGCCGCACTTCATCGTCGATCATCTTCGCCGTTTCTTCGGAATACGGTTTGGTGAACGATTGTTCGTTGTTCGGATCGTAGAAGGAGATGTTGCCCACTTTGTCGTTCATACCGTACACGGTTACCATGGCGTAGGCCATGCGGGTGATCACCTGCAGGTCGTTTTGCGCGCCGGTGGAGATCTTGCCGAACACGATATCTTCCACTGCGCGGCCGCCGAGGGTCATGCAGATGTCGTCTTCCAGTTGTTCGGTATTGTAGAGGTATTGTTCTTTCGGGAGATACTGTGCGTACCCGAGTGCAGCCACGCCACGGGGAACGATGGTGACTTTCACGAGCGGGTTGGCGTGTTCGAGGTACCAGCCGCAGATGGCGTGGCCGGCTTCGTGGTAGGCGATCACTTCCTTCTCTTCGGGGGAGATGATCTTGTTTTTCTTCTCGAGGCCGCCGATCACGCGGTCGATGGCGTCGTTGAAGTCTTCCATTTCCACTTCGTTCTTGCCTTTACGGGCGGCGATGAGCGCGGCTTCGTTACATACGTTGGCGATGTCCGCACCGGCGAAACCGGGCGTCATGGAAGCGAGTTTCTTGATGTCGAGGTTGGGCGACGTCTTGATGGGCTTCAGGTGTACGTTGAAGATATGTTCACGGCCTCCGAGGTCGGGCTTGTCGATGGAGATCTGGCGGTCGAAACGGCCGGGGCGCAGCAGGGCGCTGTCGAGCACGTCTGGCCGGTTGGTGGCGGCGAGGATGATGATCCCGCTGTCGGTTCCGAAGCCGTCCATTTCCACGAGGAGCTGGTTGAGGGTGTTCTCCCGTTCGTCGTTGGACATCATGACGTTTTTGCCACGGGCGCGGCCGATGGCGTCGATTTCGTCGATGAAGATGATACAGGGGGCTTTTTCGCGGGCTTGTTTGAAGAGGTCACGAACGCGGGAAGCGCCTACGCCTACGAACAGTTCCACGAAATCGGAGCCGGACATGGAGAAGAAGGGGACCTGCGCTTCGCCTGCCATAGCTTTGGCGAGGAGGGTTTTACCGGTACCGGGAGGGCCTACGAGGAGGGCTCCTTTCGGGATTTTACCACCGAGCGCGGTGTATTTCTTCGGGTTTTTGAGGAAATCCACGATTTCCATCACTTCCACTTTGGCTTCGTCGAGGCCCGCAACATCGTTGAAGGTGATGTTGACGCGGGTGCCTTTATCGAAGAGGGTGGCTTTGGATTTGCCGATGTTGAAGATGCCGCCGGGGCCGCCGCTTCCGCCGGAGGGGCCGCCCATTTTACGCATGAGCAGTACCCACATACCGATAAGCAGCAGGATGGGCAGCAGTATTTGCATGAGTGGCTCGAACCAGTTCTGGCGCGGAACGTAGGATACGTTCATCTGGTCTGCCAGCGGCATCCCTTCCTGGGCGCGGTCCAGTTCTTTCTGGAAGCTTTCCACGCTTCCGATGGTGAACTGGTAATGCGGACCTGAGTTCTGGGCGCCGAGGCGGCCTTTGGCCACTTCCGAGTATTGGGGCTGGTTCAGCCGTTCTTTTTTGATATAAACTTCTACAAGTGCCTTGTTCACCACCACCAGCTTGTCTACGTCGCCGGTCCGGAGCAGCCTTTGCTGGAACTCCTTGAAGCCGGACAGCTCTTTGGGCTGGCTGGAGATCGGCAGTACGAAATTCATAGCCAGCAGGGCAATGCCGATAAAGGCGTATACCCAGTAGATATTGAATTTCGGTCCTTTCTTCGGTGATGATTTATCAGGTCCCTTGCTATAGTTATTGCCTCCTTTTTCCATGATCGTTCGCTCCTTTACGAATGAGAGTTGTCTTTTATAAGTAATTAATACAAAACCCGGGGTTTTGTTCAGTGATCGAGGTGTTCCATGCGTTCCGCATCGCTCCACATCTCTTCCAGGTTATAGAATTTTCGGGTTTCGGGAATGAAAATATGCACTACTACGTTCACGTAATCCACCAGGATCCACTGCTGAGCCGTGAACCCTTCGTGTTTGTACGCGGATTCGTCCGTGTTGTTCTTCACTTCCTCCTCCACAAAATCCGCTATAGCCTTAACTTGGTTACTGGAATTGGCCTCACAAATGATGAAGAAATCAGCTACCGCTTCAGGGATCTTGCGCAGATCAAGGGAAACGATATTCTCCCCTTTTTTCTCCTGTATGGCCTTTATGATGGAAGTAAAAATCTTGCTGTTCCTATTGATGCGTGTTACCGCCTTTTTCCTGCTGTTCAGTATGGTTAAGGGTGCCAATAAGTGCTGTTTTTGTTAAAAATAGTCTTTAATCTCCAAAATTACTAAACCGGGGCCAAAATATAACGCCGGCTTATATGCTGGAAGACGGATGGGGCGGTAAAATATTGTTAAAATGATGAAAATTTGCTCATTTTACAGCTAAATCAGGATTTGTGATAGGCCATCCGTTTCACGTGCTCAGCACGGTAGACAGCACCAATAACTATGCCATGGCAAGGGTCGCAGAAGGCCCCGTGGCGCCCGGGTACACGTGGTTCGCCATGGAGCAGACCGCAGGGAAAGGACAACGCGGCAAACAGTGGCTCTCCGCGCCAGGAGAGAACATCATGCTCACCACCGTTCTCCAACCCGCACTGGGCCTGCATCAGCAGTTCATGCTCAGCGTAGCCGTCGCCCTCGGCGCGTTCGATTTCTTCCGGAAATACGCCGGAGACGAAACCCGCATCAAATGGAGCAATGATATTTACTGGCGTGACAGAAAGGCAGGCGGCATTCTTATCGAGAACGTTCTGCGCGGAAGCGTCTGGCAATATGCCATAGCGGGGATGGGCATCAATATCAACACCCCCCATTTCCCCGACCATCTCCAGAACCCCGTATCCCTCCGCCAGATCACCGGCCGGGAATGGGATACGCTCGAACTGGCCAAAGACCTTTGCACCCATCTCGAAAACCGTTACAGCAGGCTCAGCGTAGACACCTACCCCGCCATGCTCGCCGAGTACAAAGACCATCTCTACCGCCTCCACGAGCCCGCGCTTTACCGCATCGACGGCGAAATCTTCCAGGGTGTTATCCGCGACGTATTGCCCGACGGAAGGTTATGCCTGGAAAAGAACAAGGAAATACTGGAACTGGGATTCGGCGAAGTGGAATTCATCTTCGCCCGGTAAAACTGGAAAAAGCCAGTAAAAACTGGCTTTTTGGAGAAGTGGAATTTGTAAAGACAAACATCTGAAGCTTCTCCAAAAATGCCAGCCACGGGTCTGAGCCCATGATTTTGGTCGATAAATGGAGGTTTACAAGATGGAACTTCTTTTTCGCTTATCCAAATAAAATTTTGCAACCTCTGCTGCAATTCGCTGCAAACGCCCGCTGTTGCCCGTTGCAACAAATTATTGGATATTTGCAACGAAACGCTTGAAGATTGCAATTTCGCTCCCGCATCCGCAGCGTAGCTTTGTTATCCACTTAAAATCCTATTCAGACATGCATTACAGAACTCTGGGAAACACCGGCGAAAAAGTTTCAGCGATCGGCCTCGGCTGCATGGGCATGGCTTTCGCCTACGGCCAGCGCGACGATGCCGAATCCCGCGCTACGCTTGAGCTCGCACTCGACCTCGGCGTTAATTTCTGGGACACGGCAGACATGTACGGCCAGGGCCTCAACGAAAAACAACTCTCCGAAGTGCTCGCCACCCGCAGGAAAGACGTTTTCCTCGCCACCAAATTCGGCTTCCGCTACCGCGAAGATAATTCCACCTACTTCGACGGATCGCCCGCGTATCTCAAACAGGCTTGCGAAGCATCGCTCAAAAGGCTCGGCGTGGACGTGATCGATCTGTATTACGCCCACCGCGTAGACGATCAGGTGCCCATCGAAGAAACCGTTGGCGCCATGGCCGAACTGGTGAAGGAAGGGAAAGTCCGCTACCTCGGCCTGTCGGAAGCCTCCGCGCGATCGATCCGCAAAGCCGCCGCCGTGCATCCCATCGCCGCGCTGCAAAGCGAATATTCCCTCTTCGTCCGCGACATCGAATCCGACATCATTCCCACCTGCCGCGAACTGGGCATCGGCATCGTGCCTTACAGCCCCCTCGGCCGCGGGGCCCTCACTTCCGACCTGCGCGACGTCAAAGACCTCGACCCGACCGACTTCCGCCGCAACCTCCCCCGGTTCCAGCAGGAAGCGTTCGAAAAGAACCTCCGTATCGTGAGCGCCCTGGAAGACATCGCGGCCGAACGCCACATCACCCTGCCGCAGCTGGCCCTGGCATGGCTGCTCGCCAAAGGCGACAACATCACCCCCATCCCCGGCACCAAACGGCGCAAATACCTGCAGGAAAACGCCGCAGCGGCCGATATCGCGCTGACGGCCGACGATGTTGCCCGTATTGAAGCCACGCTTTCAGGTTACCAGATCGAAGGCGAGCGCTACAGCGAAGGGGCCATGAAACTGGTGAACCGGTAACCTGACGCAATTGCTCAAATTCGTGCCACTACGGTGCCAATACGGTTACAGTACGGTATCCCTACTATATCTGTACTGAACGAGTACTGTAAGGCTACGGTAACGCCAAATAAAAAGGGAGCGCTCCTGCCGGTGCGCTCCCTTTTTCGTTCGATGAACATGATTTATTTCACATTATACCCCCAGCCTTTCAGCCACTGGAGGACTTTGTCGCGGTAATCGCCCTGGATGAGCACCAGCCCTTCTTTTACCGAGCCGCCGGTGCCACATTTCGTTTTCAGTTCCTTGCCGAGTTTTTCGAGATCGGCTTCCGTGCCCACGAACCCTTCCACCACGGTCACCGTTTTACCGGCGCGCTGCTTCGTGTCCAGCTTCACGCGGAGGCGCTGCTCCGCAGGCGCCAGCGTAGCGGCTTCTTCAGTGGGTTCCTGCGGGTACGAAAAGTTGGGATCAGTAGAATAAACGATCCCGTTGGAGGCGGATTTTTTCTTGCTCATAACTTGCGTTTTTTAGTAGCCGTTGGGCACCAGGATCTGGAGCGCGCCCGGCACCACGTTAAAATGAACGGTTTTTCCCTGCGTCAGCGGCACCGCATCGCCATCCACCTGCAGGCAGGACAGATCGGGGCTGGCCACTGTTATTTCTTGTCCGGTAAAATGTTGCATGTAGCGGCTCTCGCCGATATTGCCCCGCAGCGAACTGATGCTCAGCGGCAGCAGGTCCCAGAAACGGAGCGGGCGCACCATGCAGACGTCCAGCCGCCCGTCGAACAGGCTGGCCTGCGGCGCCAGTTTGAAATCGTACCCGAACTGGTTGCCGTTGGCGACGGTCATGAGGAACGCCGGCGCTTCGGTCTCTTTCCCGTCCATCCGGATCTTGTAAACCGCGGGTTTGTAAGTCGAAAATCCGCCCACCACGAGCCGCGCGTAATTGATGAGCCCGCGCTTTTTGCTGTGCCGGAAACGGTCTGCGATCACCGCATCGAAACCCACGCCCGCGTTGCTGAGAAAGAGGTGCTCGTTGGCGTAACCCGCATCCATGGGCCTTTTATTGCCTCCGGCTACGATGGCGAGCGCCTGGTCCACGTCGAGCGGGATGTTGAGCGCCCGTGCCAGGCCGTTCCCGCTGCCGAGGGGCACGATGGCCAGCGCCGTTTTCGAGCCCACGAGGCCCTGGGCGATCTCATTGATGGAACCGTCGCCTCCCACGGCCACAACGGTATCTACGCCGCGGTCTACGGCTGAAATGGCCAGGTCGGTACCGTGGCCGAGGTATTGGAGATAAGTGGTCTCAACCTGGAAGCGGTCTTCCGGCAACTGCCGTGCGATGGCGGCGCCGAGGGATTTCTCGCGGTCGGTGCCGGCTTTCCGGTTGATGATGATCAGTATTTTCCGCAATGGTAAGAAGATTGACTCAGGAATGGATAACGGCCTTGAGACTGAGGTCCAGGCTCACGGCATGGTGTATGATGGCGCCGACAGACACGAAATCGACCCCTGTTTTGGCATATGCCTCCACATTTTCGATCGTGATGCCGCCGGATGCTTCGGTTTCGTACTGGCCTTTGATGAGGTCGAGCGCCGGGGGGATCTGCTCCGGCGGGAAATTGTCGAGCATGATGCGATGCACCTGTCCCACCTGCAAAATCTCCTTCACATCGTCGATATTCCGCGCTTCCACTTCGATCTTCAGATCGAGCTGTTTTTCCTTCAGATAAGCCACCACGCGCTCAACTGCCGGGGTGATGCCGCCGGAGAAATCGATGTGATTGTCTTTGAGCATGACCATATCGTACAGTCCGATCCGGTGATTGACGCCGCCCCCGATGCGCACGGCTTCTTTTTCGAGCATGCGGAAGTTGGGGGTGGTTTTGCGGGTGTCGAGCACGCGGGTGTGATATCCTTTGAGGCGGTCGGTGTATTTGCGGGTGAGCGTGGCGATGCCGCTCATGCGCTGCATGCAGTTGAGGACGAGCCTTTCTGCGCTCAGCAGGGTGCGCACGCGGGCGGAGACCTCAAAGGCGACTTCTCCGGCCTGCATGGTTTCGCCGTCCTTTTTGAAGGGGACGAAACGGGTGGAATCGTCGAGCAGCCGGAAGATGGCTTCGGCCACTTCCATGCCGGCGAGCACGCCGTCTTCCTTGATCTTGAGCCTGGCGGTGCCGGTGGTTTCGGCGGGGATGGAGGCGAGGGTGGAATGGTCGCCCGAGCCGATATCTTCCGCCAGTGCGGCTTTGATGAATTGTTCCAATGCTTCTTTCTGTAACATAACGCAATCGGGAATGAAAGGGCAAGTTACAAACAAAAAGGCCATCCGCCTAGGAGCGGATAGCCTTTCAATGCGTTCGTCTTGCTAATGTGCTATTTATTTTCGAAGCGCAGTTCGTTGAGGACGAATGCGTTCCCTTTTTTCTGGAGAAAAAATGAGGTGCGGAAATTGCCGCCGGAGGTGCTGAGGTTGCCCACACCGAACTGGGAGCCGCCTTCGGGGCCGCCTTTGTGGAGCAGTTCGAAGGTTTTGACGGTATTTTTCCCGAAGAAGTCTTTCAGGATGATTTCCGCCTGGGCTTTGCTGTAGGAGTTGGATCTGCCAGCCATGTTGATCTCGACCGTGTTGTCCAGGAGTTTGCTCAGGTTACCGGAGTCTCCCTTTTTCAGGGCGTTGACCACATCATCGAAAGGACCCGCCAGCAGCGTAAAAGCCGTCAGCATCCCTCCGAGCAGGAACACCCCCAACACTACGATTAACTTTTTCATTATCCGTTATTTTGATCGCAATACATTTATCAACCGTAGAAGACACGAAAACTATGCCAATTTGCTGACTTTCAATAAATATACCATTATTGTGCTATACTTCCCAAGATTGCGCATTACAATAATTTAATATACAAAAATCCCTTGAAATATAACCCCTCTCCAAAAATTTTAAACACCGGGAAAGATAGTATTATTAATTTCACGGGCCGATTCATTCACAACGCACAACCGGATTTAAAGTATGGAAACTAAAAGAGCGATCCTGATCATCATGGATGGCTGGGGCCAGGGCCAGGTGCCCGCCGCAGACGCCATCGCACACGCAAACACCCCCTTCGTAGACGGCCTCTATGAACAATATCCCCATAGCACCCTCATCACCTGCGGCGAAGACGTTGGGCTCCCTGACGGGCAAATGGGCAATTCCGAAGTAGGGCACCTCAATATCGGGGCCGGAAGGATCGTTTACCAGGAACTCCAGCGCATCAACGTAGCCGTAAGGGATGGCGAGCTCGCCGCCAGCAAGGTTTTGCAGGACTCCATGGACTACGCCCGCAATAACAATAAAGCCCTCCACTTCATCGGCCTGGTGAGCGACGGTGGCGTGCATTCCCATATCTCCCACCTCAAAGCCCTCGCCTCCATCGCGAAAGAACGCGGCCTCACAAACGTGTTTGTGCATGCCTTCACCGACGGGCGCGACACCGATCCCAAAGGCGGCCTCGGCTACCTCGAAGATCTCCAGCAGCACCTGGGCGCCACCACCGGCCGCATCGCTTCCGTTACCGGGCGCTATTACGCCATGGACCGCGACAAGCGCTGGGAAAGGGTGAAACTCGCCTACGACGCGCTCGTGAACGGCACCGGTACGCCTACGCAAGACGTGCTGACCGCCGTGAAAGCCTCTTATGCGGAAGGCGTGACCGACGAGTTCATCAAGCCCATCATCGTTACCGACGCGCAGCAGCAGCCTATCGGCAACATCCAGCCGGGCGACGCGGTGATCTGCTTCAACTTCCGCACGGACCGTTGCCGTGAGATCACGGAAGTGCTCACCCAGCAAGCGTTCCCCGACTTCGGCATGCAGCCCCTGGCATTGAATTATACGACCATGACCGAATACGACAAAGCCTTCAAGGGCGTTCATGTCATATTCGAAAACGATAATCTTTCCATGACCCTCGGCGAAGTCCTGGAAAAGAACGGCAAAACGCAGATCCGCATCGCGGAAACGGAGAAATACCCGCACGTGAGCTTCTTCTTCTCCGGCGGTCGTGAAACGCCCTTCGAAGGCGAGAAACGCATTCTCGTGCCCTCGCCCAAGGTAGCTACCTACGACCTGCAGCCCGAGATGAGCGCACCTGAACTGGCAGACGCCATCCTCCCCGAGCTGGAGCAGCGCACGGCCGATTTCGTGGTCCTCAATTTCGCGAACGCCGATATGGTGGGCCACACCGGCGTTTGGCCGGCCGCCATCAAAGCCGTGGAAACCGTAGACGCCTGCGTGTCCAAAGTAGTTTCTACCGCATTGCTGAACGATTACACCATCTTCCTCACGGCAGACCACGGCAACGCGGACTTCATGATCAACGAAGACGGTACGCCCAATACGGCACACACCCTCAATCCCGTGCCTTTCTTCATCATCAGCAACGATTTCAAGGGTGAGATCAAAAACGGCAAACTGGGCGACCTCGCCCCTACCATCCTTCACTTCATGGGCCTGCCCATCCCGAAGGAGATGACCGGCAACGTACTTGTATAATCCTCAACAGGATACATCGAAAGGGGCTGCTCCGGCGGCCCCTTTTTTATTTTCCGCCGCCTGTAACTTTCCGGTGTCGCTTACCGTTTAACACCTGATGAAGCCGGAAGGCTTCCCCCGGAACTGAATATTCTACTATTACCATAAGTTTTTTAGTGCTCTCGACAGATTTGCTCATGCATCAGATGCGCCGTATTCACGGTGCATTTTTTTTATAGGCCGATAACGGCTACACCATTAAATTTGTGGGTATGAGAATCGTATTTGCTGGGCTTTTTGCGTTGTTGATGACCGGATGCCGGCTGCCCGAGCCCAAAGGCGGCGCGCCCGTTGCCGTGAGGGACCATAGCTACAGGGCGCTGGGGAACTATTGCTGGGACGAGATCGCCAGGATGCGGAAATCGCCCTTCCAGATCACCAAAACCATCCGCCTCAACGGGCAAACGGTCTCTTCGCCGGTGAAAGACAGCGCAGGACTGGAGGCGCTCTTCCGCCCGCTGATGGACGCCGATATCAGCCGTCCCTCGCTGGCGGATGCGTACGACATCGATACCATTCCCAATCATTTTTCGGGAGATACGACCTTCATCCACCGCACCCGCGGCAAACAGACCTGGCCTGCACAACTGATCGTGGAGATCGACAGCAGCCGGCGCATCAAATCCGTCCAGGCCTCTTCCCACACAAAGAACCCTGTGTACGAATACCGCCAGGAAATCGTCTACGAGCGCGATCGCCAGCTCTCCATCAGCTCCCATCAGAAAATCATCTTCATGAAAGCGGAAAACATGGAAACCATCGCCCAGTTCCGCCCATTAACAGCGCAGCAATGACGTCAGCGGAATTTTCCCGGATATCGCATACCATTCCCACCCAGGCCGGCATCTACAAATATTTCGACGCCGGCGGGGAACTGCTGTACATCGGCAAAGCCAAAAGCCTCCGCAAGCGCGTTTCCTCCTATTTCGTCAAGCACCACGACAACTACAAAACCCGGAAGCTGGTAGACAACATCCACCACATCGAGTTCACGATCGTAGACAACGAAAAAGACGCGTTCCTGCTGGAAAACGCCCTCATCAAGCAGTTCCGCCCGAAATACAACATCGATCTGAAAGACGATAAAACGTATCCGTTCATCGTCATCAAGCACGAACCCTTCCCCCGGGTTTTCCTCACCCGCCGCGTGATCAAAGACGGGTCGGAATACCTCGGCCCCTTCACCTCCGTGGGCCGCGTGCGCGAGCTCCTGGAAGTGATCCGGTACAACATCCCCCTGCGCACCTGCAACCTCAACCTTTCCGAACAAAACATCAAAAAAGGGAAGTTCAAGGTGTGCCTGGAATACCATCTCGGCAACTGCAAAGGCCCCTGCGAAGGGCTGCAATCGGCCGAAGATTACCGGGAAGGGCTCCAGTCCGTGAAGGAAATCCTCCGCGGCAACCTCTCGCCCGTGCTCAACGTGTTCAAGTCGAAAATGCAGGAGCATGCGATGAACATGGAATTCGAGAAAGCGGAAATCGAACGGAAGAAAATCGCCAGTCTGCAGGATTACCAGGCCAGGTCTACCATCGTGAGCAGCCGCGTCGGGAACGTAGACGTGTTCACCATCCTGTCTGAAGGCAATTTCGCCTATGTGAACTACCTGCGCGTGCTCAACGGCACCATTGCCGATACAAAAACCGTGACGCTGGAAAAAAAGCTGGAGGAAACGGACGAGGAAGTGTTGGAATACGCCATCGGGTACCTCCGCGAAGCGTTCCAGAGCCTGGCACGCGAGATCGTGCTGCCTTTCCACGTCGATTTTCCGGAAGAGAATGTGGAAGTGACCGTCCCGAAAGGCGGCGACAAAAAGAAACTGCTCGACCTTTCCACCAAAAACGTCGACTATTTCCGCGAAGAGCTGCGCAAGAAAAAGATCCTGCATCTCGAAGGCAAGAGCGATATGGAAGTGAAGAAAGTCCTGTACCAGCTGCAGGCCGACCTGGAGCTGCAGGAACTGCCCGTTCATATCGAGTGTTTCGATAACTCCAACTTCCAGGGGAGCTATCCCGTTTCGGCCTGCGTCGTGTTCAAAGACGGTGTGGCGTCGAAGAAGGATTACCGCCATTTCAATATCAAAACGGTGGAAGGCATCAACGACTTCGCGTCTATGACGGAAGTGGTGTACCGCCGCTACAAGCGCCTGCTGGAAGAAGAACAGCCGTTGCCGCAACTCGTTATCATCGACGGCGGTAAAGGCCAGTTGGGCGCAGCGATGGAAAGCATCCGCAAGCTCGATCTCATCGGCAGCATGACGGTGGTGGGTTTGGCGAAGAACGAGGAGGAAATTTTCTTCCCGGGCGACAAGGATTCCATCAAGCTCCCGTACGACAGTGAGAGCCTGAAGCTCATCCGGCGCGTCCGCGACGAGGTGCACCGATTCGGCATTACATTCCACCGGCAGAAGCGCAGCAAGGGCACGTTCAAGAACGAGCTGGAATCGATCAAGGGGATTGGCGAAAACACGGCAACGCAGCTGTTGCAGAGCTACCGGTCGGTCAATAAGGTGAAAGCGTTAAGTAAAGAAGAACTGGTGAAGGAAGTGGGCTTGAAAAAAGCGACGCTGATCTGGGAGCACTTTCATGGCCAGGAGGGCGCGAACGGGAAAGAAAAGCAGGAAGGATCAGTGTAAGGAACCGGCTCGCCATCTCCTTTCATCAAACTACATGCAAACACGTTGGTCCGTACCAATGCTTATTGGAAACAGGAATGCCATCTACAATACCGATCAAATCAGCATAAAAATCATACTACAAGATTGTGATCAGGAAAAAAGGTGCAGCGAAACCTCATCAAAAAAATCACGCTTTCCTACAAAAGAGAGAGCCCGGTTTGAGAACCAGGCTCTATTCCCCAAGTTAACCATTAAAAGACACAGATTTATTTTTGATGACCGGCAGACAGCCGGTGGATCTTCGTTGTTGAAACATGACAATTACACGTTCATGCAAGCGTGTTTTATCACATTACTAAAGTAATGCGTATGAGGCTGTGCCGTTGTTAAGTATTTGTTATCAGCACGAAATAGCCGTTAGCTGTAACCTGCAACAGCATTGAGTTTCAAACGATTTTGCGGGATCGGGAAATTGTTAGCGGGCGGTCTCGGAGAGGTACTGCAAATTGACCGCAGCCACGTCTGCGCCACGTGCCTTTTCCACACTGCGGATAGCCTGCAGCATGTGCCTTTGCGCGTGGGCGATGAGGAAGCGGAACGTATCTCCGGCCTTCAGCGCCACGAGTTTCGACAGCGTGGTCGGCAGCCGGATGCCGCCGATGTCGATCTTCTTCGCGGCTTGCAGGAGCGACAACATCCATTCCTGTTGCGCCTGGAATTCGTCGAGCGTTTGCGCCGCGTCTAACCGGGGAGTGGGATTATGATTTTTGGGGGCGGACATTTTCATTTTCAGGCTGCCGTCGTCTTTCGGCAACATCGTTTGCGTAAAATAATTGCCCAGCCACCCGCTGCGGAATTGCTCCGGCACGGGGCGTTTCTGGGAAAGGAATTTGCGGAATGCCTCGTCGAAAGCCGGCAGGTAGAAACGGCCGTAGCCGTTGAGATGCTCCAGGCACTGGATGGCAGACCATTTGCCGGGCGCCGGCGGTTGCAGGAGAAGGTCGTGGGGTTGGGAGGCGAGGTAACGCTCTGCCGCTGCGCGAAGGTTGTTCACGTCTTGCTGCAGCTCGCTGAGCAGGGTTACTGCGTGGAAGGTAGGCATGTGAAGAGATTTAATGATCCGATGCAAAGGTAATCCGGCTATTTACATGAAATCTTTGTCTGCGCCAAGATTTACAACCGGACGCCGCCTAATAGCTTGCTGAACGTAGCAGGATCGATGCCGAGGTAGGAGGCGAGGTATTTGTGGGGGATGAGCTGGAGGACATGCGGGCTCCTGGCCAGGAGGCGCCTGAATTTCTGCTCCGCGCCTAGCGTCTGTATTTCGATCAGCCGTTCCATCACACCCGCCATGGCGGCCATGGTGCCGATGTGCACCCACCGGGCAATCGTGGGATGTTGCTGCATGAGCCGCTGGATATCGTTGTACGAAATCCGTAAAAAGGCGCTCTGGGTAAGGGTTTCCAGGTAATATCGCGAGGGTTGCTGCAGGAAAAACGAATCGATGATGCCGGAAAAGGAACCGGGATAGGAGAACATCAGCGTGGCTTCCTTTTGTCCTTCCGCGAGGGCGAACGCCCGCTGGAGCCCTTCGGTCACGTAATAGCAATACCGCTCGGTGTCTCCCGCGGCGGTAAGCACCGTTTTCCGTTTGCAGGCCAGCGGGTGGAAGCAGCCGGAAAGGTCTTCCCAGGCATCTTCCGGAAGCGGGACAACGGCATCTATGGCGGAACGGAGTTGCTGCATGGCTGTAAGATATAAAAAAAACCGCCCCGGATTACCCGGAGCGGCTTCTCATTATTGTTCGCAGGATTTGAGCGAATGGGAGATTAGTATTCCCACAGGTCCTGCTCTTTGTTAAAGATCTTGTCTTTGATGGCCTGGCCTTCCAGGAGGCGCATTACACCGTCTTTGATGTAGTTGCTGATCTCGCGGTTGAACGCGTTCTTTTCCTTCACAACGAAGCTGGAGAAGAAGCGCATTTCGAAGAGGTCTTCCCAGGTCATGGTAGACGCGTCGTTATTCTGGTTATATACGTCGTATTTGGCCAGAACGGGGCGCAGATCGGGATAATAGAGCCAGAACAGGGGGATGGTGGCGCGCACGGTACCGTCGTCGTTGATACGGGATACCATGGGGGCGATGCCGAGGATGCGGACCTTCAGCGCGGAGGCTTCCTGGTCAAACACCCAAACTTCCTTGATCTTGTACTGTTTGATCGTTTCGGGGTTGAACTCGTCGCGGATCGTGACGTTCTTTTCCTCGCCGGTAACCGGGTCGATGCTGCGAACGGTCCTTTCCTCGCCCGAGAGCTTGGTCATGATCTCGTCGTAGTTCATGAGGGTGCTGAAACGGTCGTCGATCGGGCTGAAAGCTTCAACTTCCTTGTTTTTGATCGCTGCAAGCAGGATATTGATGAGGAGCTGGTTGACGCCGGTCTCATCTTCCACGTTGTACTGGAAGGGGAGGTTCATCTTTTCGCGCACATCGATGATCTGCCAGATCTGTTTTTCCCAGAACTTGTCGTCTTCACGGATGTGATCGTAAGCGATGGGCACGCGGTCGCGGATAGGGCTCTTTTCGGAAACCCCGTCTACCCGCAGCGATTTACGCGGCGTATCCACCGGAGTGCCGACCCCGTCTTGCCGGAGCGATGCAGGTGCGGTGCCTGCCGGAGCGGCGGGCACGTTTACCGGGTTGCCGGTGGCCGGGTTGGTCACGGGTGCGGGTTGCTGCTGCTGCGGCTCGGGTTGCGGATCGGTATTACCTCTTCTGCGGCGCGACTGTGCGTCGGCGGAAGAAGCGATAAACACCAGCAACAATGCGCTCAGGCTGATCCTTTTCAATATTACTGCTTGCATAGCCAGTAACGGTTTTTTTACGTTAATTGATCTTGAAGTTTACGTTGGGCATGGAACGAACCCTTCCGTCCGGACCTTTCACCTTGATGTTGTCGAAATACACCTGGTCGCCGGGTTTGATGCCGCGGATGGCACCCTGCAACTCGGGGTTGGCGGGCCACAATTCGGACGTGGCGTCGCCTTCGGCATACGGGCGGTTGCGCGATTCGATACCCATACGGTAGCCTACTACAGCGTAGCGGACACCATCGAACACGAAGTCTTCCAGGTCGGCACGGAGGCCTTGCTGCACTTTGAATTCGGCGGCTTTCATGGTGGGGCCTTTGGTGAGGCCTACCTTGATAGACGGGTCGGGTACGTTCTTCACGCGGAATTCTTTAGAATCAAGTGTGGTCATTTTTCCATCAATTTCTGCGGTAACCGTAATTACGGCTTTACCGGTTGAGCTGACGGTCACCACGAATTCGCCCGGGCCTTTTTTGGTGATCTGGCCACCGCAACCGCTGATCGAAGCATTCACCTTGTCAGACGGTACGCCTGCGGCGGTGATGGAGATCGGGTTCTGGAGGGCCACATACATCACGTTCATTTTATCGGCCGAAATGGAAGTGGCTGCGGAGCTCACTTTATAAGTTTCTTCAAATGGCTCTTTAATCAGTTGTCCATTGGGTTTCATCAGTTCGATGATACCAGCGATTTTGAATTCGCCGACAGATTTTACTTCCAGTTCGTATACGCCTTTACCTTCGCTGGCAACTACCGGCTGGCCGTTGATCACGATCGTAGGATTTACGGTGCTGCTGTACGCGCCCATTACTACGGTTGCTTTCAGCTTCTGGCCAGGGGTAAAGGATTTGGAGTTGAGCGACACGAAAGCCGCCATCTTGTCGAACGAAAGGTCGTCTTCCGAAACTTCCTTCATCAATTTGTCGATGATCATGGCCTCGGAATTCCTGATATCGTTCTGGAATTTGCTGAGCAGCGTTACCGCTGCGATGGTTGGTACCATGTTGAAGTGGTACGCCGTCCAGTCTTTTTTTACCGGGCCTTTCTGGGCCGGCAGCTCTACGTGGAGCGGAAGCGTGGTATCAAAAGCAGGCCTGTCTTTCGGATTGATCAGCGCCAAGACCTGATTGCGGTAGGCACTCAGTTGTTTTTCAAGAGCGGGGCCTTTTTTCTGATTTTCCATGATTCGAGTCGGTGCATCAAGATTGTCTTTGCTCTTGATCTCACCTTCATCGTTGCGACCGCCGGCGGCTGCGATAATTTGTTCCTTGAGAGAGTCAAGGTAGGTATAGGTGTCGTTGGACAGTTGGCGGACCTGGTCAGCTTTTTCTTTCCTCGGTTTCACTTTCCCTTCGTCGTTCGCCATCAATTTTTCGAATTGTCTGTACGTTTTATCGTTTTTGTTGGCGATCGAGCTGTTGGAGTTGGTGATGGAATTGTTTACGATATCGAATGCGTTCAGGATCTCGGCGGATACGTTCAACGCTAACATTGCAGTAAGTACCAGGTACATGAAGTTGATCATCTTCTGCCTGGGATCTTTTGGTAATGCCATAGTAGTCTACAAGTTTTAGAATTGAATGTCTCTTGTTAATTCACTATTGCGTTACCTTATCTGCCTTGCATGGCTGTGAGCATGTTGCCGTAAACGGTGTTCAGGTTGCTGAGGTTGCGGGCCAGCAGCGTGATTTGTTCCTGCGTTTTCTTGGCATCGTCTACGCTGCCGCTCATGGCTTTGGAAGCCGTAAGCAGGTTGCTGTAGAAGCTGTTCATCGCTTTCAGGTGGTTATTGGTATCCTGCAGTTCCAGTTCGTAGATAGCGTTCAGGGAGGCCAGGTTTTTGGTCATGGACTGAACCTGCTCGTGGAAGTTGCGGGTAGATTCGGAAGCGTTGTTGAAGGTAGATACGGCTGCGGCTGCATTGGTGTAAGCCTGTGTCACGGAACCGATAGCGTTGGCAGCTTCGCGGGTTTTGGCGGTGTAATCGCCGGTGGCGGCTACTACATCGGAAATGTCGCGCATTTTGTCGACAGTGGTACCCAGTTTGGAGAAGTTGTCGCTCAGGCGGCTGAGGTTAGCGGGCGTGATGTCGGCTTCTTCCAGCATCTTGTCCATTTTGGCAAGGGTGGGGCTGCCGGCAACTACCACGCCACCAGCTGCGGGTGCAGGGCTGCTATCGGGAACGAATGCATAAACAAAGAAGATAAGGGCTTCTACGCTCAGACCCAGGATCAGTGCAATGTCTGCGCCAGGCCAGTGCTGCAGTTTGAAAAGCGCCCCGATGATCACCACCGATGCGGCGATACATACAAAGAAATTAAGCCATTTCGCTGTGTTAGGATTCATAGCCATAGGTTAAAATTTAATTTTATGGGTGATTAAAAGGTAAAAAGCTCGATGCATGCTTGCTGTGCTCATAATGATAGATTTTAAACGTGAGGTTTTATCACCAAGATTTCAGCTATTTATTCCTATTTCCTTTTGTTGAAATCGTTTTTGGACCGGCTCAGGAACGCGATGGTGCAACGGAAGCCGATGTAAGACTTCGCACTGTCCTGGTACTCGTAGGCACGCGTCCCGTTTTGCAGGAAGTGCCCGATATCCTTCCAGCTGCCTCCGCGGATGGTTTTCCGCTTCATCTTCGGCGGCGCATTGTCGGCAATGTCCATCCGCAGATAAGGGTTCATATCGGAGGTGAAGGAATAGGCGTTCTGATAATAAATGTCCTGCGTCCACTCGGCTACGTTGCCGGCCATGTTGTACAGGCCGTAATCGTTGGGCCAGTAAGCGTCGGCGCGCACGGTATAGAAACCACCGTCTTCCGGATAGTTACCGCGGCCGGGCTTGAAGTTGGCGAGCAGACAGCCTTTCTTGTTACGGATATAATAACCGCCCCAGGGGTACGGTGCCTGTTCACGACCGCCGCGTGCGGCATATTCCCACTGCGCTTCGGACGGCAGCTGGAATTTGTCTTCCGTGAAAAGCTTCTTGGAAGAACGGTAGTCGTCCCAGAACTTGGAGCGCCATTCGCAGAAGGTATTGGCCTGGTGCCAGTTTACGCCCACAACCGGATAGTTGTCGAACGCAGGGTGCCAGAAATACATACGCGTCATAGGCTCGTTGTAGGCGTACGAGAAGTCGCGGATCCAGCAAAGGGTGTCCGGGTAAATGGGCACGTCTTTCCGGTCGATGAACTGGGAACGCGGTTTGTCTTTGTTCTCACGCAGCTTCGCCTTGTCCCAGTTGAAACGCTCCTCGTGGTATTTCAATTTACGAACGTCGATCTCCACGCGGCCGTACAACCGGTCTTCCGGTGAATACATCATCGCGTCGAGCTTTTCGTAAGTCGATTTGTCTTTCCAGTTGATCTTCTGCTTCCAATCAACATAGTCTACCCCGTTGTCATTCTTCACATGCCCCATGAGCACGTGCGCCATGGAATCGATCACCCAGTTCACGAACTGACGGTACTCGTTGTTCGTGATTTCGGTGGCATCCATGTAAAAACCGGAGATCGAGATCGACTTATTCCTTGCCGTGAAGGAATAATTCACATCCTCGTCGTTCGGCCCCATGTGAAAAGTCCCGGAAGGAACATAAACCATTCCATAAGGTACGGGGGGAGTGTACTTCGGCCTGGGACTAACGCCTATCAACTGACCCTGCGCGTTCTTGGCGGATTTGCCCCCGCCACCGCAACTGGCCAGCAATACCGCCAGCAGCACGACCAATAGCCCACTACAATAATTAAGCTTCATAAGGGTGACTTTCATTAGAATACGTTTTTTCTTTAACCTGCCAGATGCTTCTGCCAAACGACAAGACAACACTACAGTCACGCTTTTCACCTGGTTGTATCACAGAAAGATAGCAAATGTATTATTTTTTTTTAATCCGTAGTATGTTTTCTTCCAACTTTTTCAACCGCGCATTTCCCGGCTACGCAATATAGTAAAACGAAGGTTTTAACATTTTATTATGTCGCAACACCGATCGCCGGCAATTTAGCGGCACGCTCCGGGGATAACGCCTTTCCATAAAGGTCTGTCCATCAAGTCCAAATACGCATTTACAATAAATATAATATTTATTTGAAAATAATCAACGCAGGATTTTCCTCCGAAATGCTAATTTATCAAAGGGAATGCAATTTACAACAATTCTCATATTAAAT
The DNA here is from genome assembly GCF_050277495.1 of Chitinophaga sp. NPDC101104. Lineage (NCBI taxonomy): Bacteria > Pseudomonadati > Bacteroidota > Chitinophagia > Chitinophagales > Chitinophagaceae > Chitinophaga > Chitinophaga sp. NPDC101104. The sequence goes on from NZ_JBNNSF010000004.1 coordinate 211,437, forward strand.
TATTGATTTCCGATATATATTCTACCGGCCGCTCGCAGCGGTATTCCCGGCAAACATATATCAACGTCTTCCCTTCCACCCTCCTGTTTTGCAGCAACGGCATGTCTTCCACATCGTTATCCGCCCCCAGCAGCACCTTGAAAGGCAGGTACCTCGCGTTCAGCTCCTTCATCCGCTCCAGGTAGTCCGGCCCGGCCACTGCCAGCTCCGGTTCCCCCTGCACCAGGCGCATCACCATCGCCGCCCACACCCCGAACGAAGTGGGGTACCGCATCACCGTCTGCCCCAGGCTCGCCGTCATGGCCAGCGCCCTTTCCGCCCAGGCCCTCTCGTCATAAACAATGGAAAGATGCCAAAGGTTATGCGCCATCAGCGCATTGCCGCTCGGCACCGCCCCGTCGTACACCTCCTTTTTACGTACGATCACATCTTCCTGCCCGGATTCGGTGTAATAGAAATAACGTCCGGTTTCGTCTCCGAATTGTGCCGTCACATAGTTTGTGATCGCTTTTGCTTCGCGGAGCCAGTCCAGGTTGCCCGTTACTTCCTGCAATGCGATCAGTGCGCGGATGAGCGCGGCGTAATCGTCGAGGAACGCGGGATAGCGGGCCTCTCCGTTCTTATACGTATGCCAGAACGCCGGCGTTTCCCCGGGCCTGCGCATTTTTTCCATCACCAGCTTCATCGCGCGTTCGGCCATCGCCGCGTATTTCTCCTCGCCCAGCGCGCCGGCCGCTTTGCACAGCGCGTGGATCATGAGGGCGTTCCAGCCCAGGAGGATTTTATCGTCCAGCCCCGGTCGCACACGCCTGGCGCGGGCTTCCAGGAGTTTGGGCTTGCACCGCCGGATGAGCGCGTCCAGCTCCGCAACGCTCATTTGCTGCTCCGCCGCCACTGTGGCGATGGGGCGCGGCACCCAGAGGATGTTCACGTCTTCCCAGTTGCCATGCCGGCTCACGTCGAAATACGCGCAGAAAGCGGGCCCGTCGGCCCCGAGGAGCGCCATCACCTCTTCTTCGCTCCACACATAGAATTTCCCTTCCACGCCTTCCGAATCCGCGTCCAGCGCGGAATAGAAGCCGCCTTCAGGCGAAGTGAGCTCCCGTTCCAGGAAGCCCAGCGTTTCCTGCACGGCCACCGCGTACCGGGCTTCGCCGGTGAGTTGCCAGGCTTCGCAGAGCACGTCGGTCAGCAGCGCGTTGTCGTACAGCATCTTTTCGAAATGCGGCGCGAGCCACTTTTCGTCTGTCGAATATCTCGCGAAACCTCCGCCCAGCTGGTCGTTGATCCCGCCGTCGATCATCTTGTCGAGCGAAAGGAGCGCCTGTTGCAGGGCGGCTTCGTCTTTTTTCATCCGGTAATAGCGCAGCAGGTAGCTGATGGAAAAAGTGCCGGGGAATTTCGGCGCGCGGCCGAACCCGCCCCATTCCTTATCCGCCTGGCCGAGAATGGCCAGCGCCATGGCATCGCACTGGGCGGCGGTGAACTGTTCTTCCCGCGGCAGCAGGTCATTGACGGCGTCCATCCCGAACTGGTTGCTGTTTTCGAGGTGCTGGGTGAGGTTGGCGGCCTGCTGCTCGATGTCGGCGCGCTTGGTGTTGAAAGCGTCCGAAACGGCCCTCAGCACTTCCGTCCACGAAGGCCGGTTGTAGACGGCCTGCGGCGGAAAGTAGGTGCCGCCGTAAAACGGGCGCCTGTCGGGCAGGAGAAACACGTTCAGCGGCCATCCGCCCTGGCCGCTCATGGCCTGGAGGGCGTCCATGTAAATATGGTCGATATCGGGGCGCTCTTCGCGGTCGATCTTGATGTTGACGAAATGCTCGTTCATGATGGCGGCGGTGGCTTCGTTCTCGAAGCTTTCTCGTTCCATGACGTGGCACCAGTGGCAGGCGGCGTAACCGATGCTGACGAGGACGGGCTTGTTTTCCGTCCTGGCTTTTTCGAAGGCTTCTTCGCCCCAGGGGTACCAGTCTACCGGGTTGTGCGCGTGTTGCAGGAGGTATGGACTGGTTTCTTTCGCTAATCTGTTTGCCATCTTGCCTTGTTTTTTACGAAAATAAAAAAGGGGAACATCATTCGATGCTCCCCCGGTAATTTTCGTAAAGGTCGATATTATTTTTGAAGTCCCTGCAGGAATTGTTCCAGCGCGGCCACCATGGAGGGGGCTTGCGGTGCGGGGGCTTTGATGTCGAGTTTCAGGCCGGCTTCTTCCACGGCGGCGGAGGTGGTGGGACCGAATGCGCCGATGCGGGTGCCGTTCTGTTTGAATTTCGGGACGTTTTCGAAGAGGGATTTCACGCCGTAGGGGCTGAAAAACACGATGAGGTCGTATTCCGTTTTCAGGACTTCGGACACATCGTTCGAAACGGTTTTGTACAGCGTGGCTGCAGCATAGTCACACTTGTTTGCCTTCAGCCATTCTTCGATGTCTTTTTTCTGGCTGTCTGCACTGGGGAAAAGGAATTTCTCGTTTTCCCTGTGTTTGTTCATGACTTCCAGGAGGCTTTTGGTAGAACCGTCTGCCCCGTAAAACACTTTACGTTTGCGGTAAAGGATGAATTTCTGGAGATAGAGTGCAACCGCTTCTGTAATGCAAAAATATTTGCATTCCTGCGATACCTTAACTTTCAGTTCCTCGCAAATACGAAAGAAGTGATCTACGGCATTCCGGCTGGTGAAAATCACTGCGGAATGGTTGACAATATCAATCTTCTGCTTGCGGAACTCCTTACCAGGCACACCTTCTACCCTGATGAACGGAAAGAAGTCCAACCGTACGTTGAATTTCTTAGCGAGGTCGAAATAAGGTGATTTCTCTGTTTCTGGCTTAGGTTGGGAAATTAGGATCGTCAGTTGTTTTTCCTCTTTTTTTGGCCCGCCTTTGATCATACGAAATTTGCTCTTGTGTTAACAATGTGGCTTCCTTAAGGGTTACCAGTTAACCAAAGTAAAAGTACCTTTGTGATTATTAAAACCGGCACTACTTCGAATGCGCAAAGGTAAAGAAAAAAATGCAATTTGCTGAAGGAGAGATATTGACGCACGAGTGAATAGGACCTTACATACCTGTACACAACCAGTAATACAATAAAAAATATCGATATATAGAGGCAAATACTGGCAATTTCCGGTGAACAGAACGCCAAAACCACCAGGAAAGGCGCCAGCAGGATCCCCAGCACCTTGTTGATCAGGTAGAGGATGAAAACGTACGCATCCACCAGTTCCTCACTCCCGAAAAGCCATCCGCAGAACCGCAGCACCACGTATTTCACGAGATAAATGATCCCCACCAGCAGCATCAGCCCCGGTATGAGCATCCAGGCGATGGCGCCCGTCGGGTAATCGAGCCGGTACATGAGCAGGTATAAATACAGGCCCAGGCTGATGACGAAGAAGAAATTCAGGAGGAAGTTCGGGAAGGGCGATTGCGACAACTGGTCCTTCAACTGCCGCTGGCTCAGCGTGGGGTTGAAGAAGGCGCGGAACATATCATTGAAATATTTCAGGTAGGAACTGCGGATGATGCCTAACAGCAGTACCACGCCGGCCACGAGGTATACCAGCCAGTCTTGCCCGGGACTTTTGCGGGGGGGATTGACGTCGAGCAGTACGGGCTTGCCTTTGCGGGAAAGAAAGGTGTTCTTTTCGAGGAGCGACCGCATGATGGTGTCATACGCATGCACTTTGGGCGCAGCGGCCAGCAGCGAGTCTGCTACCCGGGCCTTCAGCGAGTCTGCCGCATGAAGCGCCGCGGTTTGAGCGGAATCTGGCTTACCTTTGTGCGCAGCGGCGGGCCTGGTGGCGGCGGCAGCAGGGGTTTGCCGGGGGGCTGCAGGCTTCTTTTTCGCGGAACTGTCGGCCTGCGCCATCGTTTGGAGGGCACATACGATCAGCATCCATATCATCATCCAGGTTCGCAACGGCTAAAATTTTATAATGCAACTTAACTTTTCCAGTTCCAAAAATATCAACAAAACTGACATGTATTTTCGAGGTTTGCAAATTAATCCCCTAAAACTTTTCTAAGCGCGCATGGCCGGAATCTATCTCCACATACCGTTTTGCAAAAAGGCTTGCCATTACTGCAACTTTCACTTCTCTACTTCCTTGCAGCTGCGGGGCGAGATGGTGGAATGCATCGCGGCCGAAGCGGTCCTCCAGCGCAGCTACCTCCAGGGCCAGCCCGTGGGCACCGTCTACTTCGGAGGCGGCACCCCCAGCCTCATCGGGCCGGAAGCCATTCAACGTTTGCTGGACGTTCTCCGCCAGCATTACGACATCCTCCCCGACGCGGAAATCACCCTGGAAGCCAATCCGGACGATCTTTCTCCCGAAAGCCTCCGCGCTTTCCGGGCCACGGGCGTCAACCGCCTCAGCATCGGGGTGCAGTCGTTTTTCGAAGAAGACCTGAAATGGATGAACCGCGCCCACCATGCGGAACAGTCCATCGACTGTTTGAAAGAAGCCCGCGCAGCGGGGTTCGATAACTTCAGCATCGATCTCATTTACGGCGGCCCCACCCTTACCGACGAGCGCTGGCAGGCCAATATCCGCCAGGCCGTGGCGCTGGACATCCCCCACCTCTCCTGCTACGCCCTCACCGTGGAGCCCGGCACCGCGCTCGATCACTTCATCCAGCACCACAAAATCCCGCCCATCGACCCCGACCGTGCCGCCAAACATTTCGGCATCCTCATGGAAGCCCTGGAAACTGCGGGGTACGAACATTACGAGATTTCCAATTTCGCCCTGCCCGGCAAGCGCTCGAAGCACAACAGCAGTTACTGGCAGGGGAAGCATTACCTCGGCCTCGGCCCTTCCGCCCATTCGTTCAACGGCATTTCGCGGCAGTGGAACATCGCCAACAACCCGCTGTACATCCAGAGCATCAAAAAAGAAACGGTCCCGTTCGAGATCGAAATGCTCAGTCCCAGTATGGCACTCAATGAGCATATCATGATCTCCCTGCGCACGGAAGCCGGATGCCAGCTGGAAACCGTGGCAGCGCGATTCGGGGCCGACAAGAGATCGGCGCTCCTGGCCGCCAGCCGCGAGTTCATCCGCAAAGGCTGGATGCGGCAAGACGATGACCGCCTCACGCTCACGCGCGAAGGAAAATTCTTTGCCGACGGTATTGCCGCCGCGCTTTTCTTTTAAATCAGCCCTTTTTCGAGCTCGAGGAAAGCTTCTTCGGGATGCAGCTGCTCCCAAAGGATCGCGTAGATTTTCTGTGCGATGGGCATGTATGCGCCGATGCGCCCGTTGATCTCCGCGATGCAACGGCTCGCATAATACCCCTCCGCGATCATGTTCAGTTCCAGCTGCACGGCCTTAACGCTGTAGCCTTTGCCGATCATGTTGCCGAAGGTGCGGTTGCGGCTGTGGAGCGAGTAGCAGGTTACCAGCAGATCGCCGAGATAGGCGCTGGCGTTGTAGTTGTGCGTCACGGCTTCGCGGCCGCTGCCGGCTTCGTACTGTCCGTATTTCTCCAGGAATTCCTGCATTTCGCGGAAGCAGTTCGTGATGAACACGCTGAGGAAATTATCGCCGTACTCGAGGCCATGCGCAATGCCGGCGCCCATCGCGTAAATATTTTTCAGCACGGCGGCGAACTGCACGCCGTTGAGGTCGGTATTGGCGATGGTCTGGAGATAACTGTTCGTGAAAAGTGCGGCGATCGATTCCGCCGCTTCGAGATCGGTACCGGAGAACGTCAGGTACGACAGCTTTTCGTTGGCCACTTCCTCTGCATGGCAGGGCCCGGTGATAGTGAAGTATTTTTCCGCCGGAACGTTGAACCGCTCGGCGAGGTAATCGTTGATGAGTTGATTGGTGACGGGCACGAGGCCTTTGATGGCCGAGATCACTTTCTTGCCTTCGAACGCATCGGCCGGAAGCGGTTCGAGCACGGCGGGGAGAAATGCGGACGGTACGGACAGGATAACGATATCGCTGGCAGCCACCACTTCCGCAGCGCGGCTGTTCAGTGAAAGCAGGCTCGTGTCGAAGTAAACGGAGGTGAGATAATGTTTGTTATGATGGCGCAACTGCATGTGTTTGATGGTTTCTTCGTTGCGTATCCACCAGTGAATATGATTATTGTTGTCTGTCAGTATTTTGGCGAGTGCGGTCGACCAGCTGCCGCTTCCAATGATCCCGATATGGTTTGCCATGCGCTTCTGTTCCGTTTGGTTGGGCGCAAAGGTACGAAAATATAAAGTTACGGCTGGCTGGTGCCTTGTATTGCGATGTATGTAAAAATAAAAGGGGCGGCTCGTGAAAGCCGCCCCTGCATTATATTTCAGGTATAATTACTTCTTCGCTTCGAACAGTTCCGAACGGGGAACCACTTTCACTTTCTTCCCGTTTTCCAGCTCGCGGGATACGGCGGTGTACGGACCGCTCACCACGCTTTCGCCGGCTTTGAGGCCGGAGGTGATCTGGATATTGTTATCGTCCTGGATGCCGGTGGTTACTTTGCGGAGCAGCACGGTATTGTCGGGCTGCAGCACGAATACCACTTCCTGGAAGTCTTGCCGCTGGGTGCCGCCGCCTTCCGCGTTGGCGGCATTGGCGGTGTTGCCGTTGTTTTCCTTCGGCGCCTTTTTCGCGGACTTATCCTTCTTCGCAGTATCGGAAAGATCGCGGGTGGTTACGGCGTTGATGGGGATGGAAAGCACGTTTTTCTCGGTGCGCGTCTGGATGTCTACGTTGGCCGACATGCCGGGGCGGAACGGGAACCGGCGCGGGTTGTTGGGATCGAGCAGGTCTTTGTAAGACGACACCAGGATGCGGATGCGCACCACGTAATTCGTTACCTGCTCGGCAGAGGAGGTGCTGGTGTTGGAAGCCGTTGCCGCGCCTTTGGAGGAGCTGGCGATCTGGGTCACCAGGCCTTTGAATTTGCGGCCGGTATAAGCATCCACTTCGATCAGCGCGGAATCGCCGACCTTTACTTTCGGGATATCGTTTTCGCCAACGTCTACCTGCACTTCCATGGTAGACATATCGGCGATGCGCAGCATTTCTGTACCCGACATCTGCCCCGTTCCTACCACGCGCTCACCTTCTTCCACCGAAAGGAGGCTCACGGTGCCGCCTGTGGGCGCGGCGATGGTGGTACGGCTGAGGTTTTTGTTCGCTTCGGCCAGGTTCGCTTCGGCACTGGCCACGGCGAATTTGTTGGCGTTGATGCGCTGGCTGGCTGCATTGTAGTCAGACAGGGCGGCTTTGTAGGTAGCGTCTGCCGTTTCGAATTCCTGGCGGCTGATCACTTTTTCCTTATACAACTGGTTGTTACGGTCGTAAGACGCCTTGGCCTGGTCGAGCCGGGCTTTGAAAGCCGCGAGCGCCGCGGTGGCGTTGGCAAGTTCCGCCTGTGTCTGGGAAACGGCGGCCACCTGGCGGTCGCGGTTGGAGGCGTAGATGTCTGCGTATATGTGCGCCAGCGTCTGTCCTTTCATCACGGAATCCCCTTCCTTCACGAGCAGCTTGGTAATTTCACCGGAAACGTCGGAGCTTACTTTCACTTCCACTTCCGGATAAATTTTGCCGGAGGCGGAAACGATTTCGATGATATCCTTATCGGAAGCCTTGTCTACAGCTACTTTCAGCCCATCGTCCTTCCCTGATCCGCGGACGATGGCCACAATGACGATAAGGGCCACCAGGGCCCCTATCCACCAAAAAATCTTTTTTCTTTTCTTCATATACGCTTTGTATTACTGTGTCCCGGAACACCTACAGCGTAATTTTCTGATCGCGATAGAATTCCAGTAGTTTAACTTTGAAAATATAGTCGTACAAGGCGGAGACGCGTTCGATCTGCGCCTTGAAAAGATTCGTTTGCGTGGTGACGTATTCCACCGTGTTCATGAGCCCCACTTCGAAGCGCTTCGTCGCGAAGTCGAACGCTTTCTGGGAAGCCCGTTCCGTGGTGATGGCCGCCTGGTATTTCTGATAGGCGCCAACAGCGTCTGCATGGGCGGTATAAACATCCTGGCGGAGCTGGAGGCGATTGATGTCTTGCGTCAGTTTCCGGTTTTCCAGGTCGATCTTCGCGCGCTCCACCTGTCCGCGCAGCTGCCATCCGTTGAAGATAGGGAAGCTGAGGGAAATACCGATATTCTGACCGAAGTTGTCCGACAGCTGGCGGCCTACGGTATATTTCCGGGTAGCGCGGTTGTTGAATTTATCGTAAGTGAAAACGGTATCGAGGGGGTTCGATTTCGGGAAACCGATGCTGGAAACGTAGGTCACGAAGTTATCAGGACCATACTGTTCGTAGCGGATACCGCCGGCGAGCCGCGTATCTGCACCGGCATTGGCCCGGAGACGGGGATACATGGCGCCTTTGGCGGCGGAAAGGGTTTTGCTTGCCGATTTCACGCGCATTTCGTCTGACCGGTATTGCGGCTGGATCGAAAGTGCGGAGCTGAACACCATTTCCGGCGAAGTTTCCGTGAGGTTGATCACGGGCACGGCGGCGATGTTGTCGGGGATCTTGGTATCGAAAGGCACCTCAAAGCCCAGGTTCAGCAAGGCTTTCATCTGGAGCGTCCGTAAAATGACGGCATTCTCGGCGGTTACCAGCGTGGAGCTGTCCCGCGCCAGCTGCGCCTCCAGGTCTGCCTGGTTGCTTTCGGGCACCGACCCTGCCAGCACGAGCTTCTTCGTGTTTTCCAGCTGTGCCTTGCTCAGGTCTACCTGCGCACGGCTGATCTTCACTTGTTCCCCGGCCAGGAGTATCTGCAGGAACGCGTTCGCCACGTTCACACCCATATCGTTCCGCGCTTTTTCCAGCAGGTAATTCTGCGCATACACTTCGTATTTGGAAGAAGCCACCGTATTCCGTTTCTGGAACCAGCCGAACAGGTCGGCCCCGGCCGAAAGGCCCAGGCTGGCGTTGAACGTGGCCTTGTTATCGAACTGGTTGGTGGTAATGTTGATGGACCGGCCGAAGATATAGCCCGCGCTCCCGTTGCCCGACAGCGTCGGCAGCATGGACATCCTGTCAACTTTCAGCGTCAGTTCCGCCAGCCGCTTGTTCAGCACGCTTTGCTGCAACGTCAGGTTATGGCTGAGAGCATACTCGTAACAACGCTGGTACGTCCACTCCCCTTCCTGCGCCATTGCCGGGCGGACAGACAATACCAAAGCCACGATGAGGGCGGTAAAAGCGGGCGAAAATTTCATAGCCGGTCGTAAAAATTTGAAATGTTGTGATACCATGCCGGTTTCCTGATTTATAGGCACAAACTTCCTGCGTGCGGCAAGGGGCCCCACGAATTTAAGGCAAAACATCATATGATGAGTTTTTAGCTTCCGGAAAAATATCCAACCGGTCATTGGATCCTTCCGTCCATGATTTGAATGACCCGGTTGCCGTAACCGGCATTGACGTCGGAATGGGTTACCTGGACGATCGTGATGCCGTCCTTCTTATTCAGCTCCGAGAACAGTTCCATGATCTGCCGGGCCTGGTCGGAATGCAGGTTGCCCGTGGGCTCGTCGGCGAAAATCACCGCCGGTTCCGCCACAATGGCCCTCGCGATGCCTACCAGCTGCTGCTGGCCGCCCGAAAGCTGCGTGGGGAAAAGGTCTTTCTTCGCCACCATGTTAAACCTGTCGAGTATATCCGCCACGCGGCTCTTCCGTTCGCCGGAAGGCACGTTTTTGTATAACAGCGGCGTTTCTATGTTTTCGTACACCGTCAGCTCGTCGATAAGATGATAGGCCTGGAACACGAACCCGATCGATCCCCGGTGCAGCTGCGTTCTTTTCTTGTCGTTCATCTTGTGCACCGGCTCGTCCTGGAACAGGTACTCCCCTTCCGAAGCATCTTCCAACATCCCCAGGATGTGCAGCAAAGTCGATTTTCCAGAGCCCGACGGGCCCATGATCGACACAAATTCCCCCTGCTGGATGTCCAGGTTCACGTCTTTCAAAATCTCGTGCTTCCCGAAACCTACCGGATAGTGCTTTGTAATGTTACGCAGTTGTATCATGATCTGAATGTAAAAAAAATTATGTTCTGGAAATATGCTATTCCGTTCTCAATGATTTGACGGGGTTAATCAACGCCGCCCTTACGCTCTGGAAGCTCACCGTGAGCGCCGCCACCAGCATGGCCAATCCGCCTGCCAGCAAGAAGATGCTCCAATGAATGTCTGTCCGGTAAGCGAACTCCTTCAGCCATTGCCGCATCAGCACCCATGCCAGCGGAGATGCAATGAGGATCGCGATGCCCACCAGCACGAGGAAGTCGCGCGAGATGAGCGTGGCCACGCCCGCCGCCGAAGCGCCCAGTACTTTCCGTATCCCGATCTCGCGGGTACGCTGCCCGATGATGAGCATCGCCATGGCGAACAGCCCCATGCAGGAAATGATGATGGTCAACACCCCGCCGCTGATGAAAACCCGCATCAGCGTTGCTTCCGCACGGTATTGCCTTTCTGTGTTCTCGCTCACGAACGAACCGATGAAAGGGGTTTCCGGCGCCACGCGCTTCCAGGAAGCCGCCAGCTTGTCCATCGATACAGACAGCGCCTCCGGCGTCACCCGTACGAAAATATAAGCCGGCCGCTGGTCTGGCCCCAGCAAATGCAGAATGAGCGGTTCGATGGGGTTATGCAGCGATTTGTAATGGTAATCTTTTACGATGCCGATAATGGTATATTCCGTGGCGGCCGCATCCTGGTCGTCCATCCTGAAACGGTATCCCACATGGCCTTTCCCCGGGCCGAACTGCCGTGCCATCTGTTCGTTGATGATCAGGCTGTTGGAGTCCGACGCGAGGGCCGCGGAAAAATCGCGCCCGCCGGTCAGCTGCAGGCTCATGGTTTGGACGTAATCCGTGGAAATGCCCTGCCAATGGGCCTGCATGTCTTTCCCGCCGTCTTCCCAGGAAATAATGGAAGTGCTCATGCTGCCGTCGAGCCCGCGGCCGAAGTTCGTGTTGGCGCCAGTTACGGACAGGATGCCAGGCTGGCCTTTCAGGTCGGACCGGAGGCGCTCCAGCAGGGCGGTCCCGTTTTCCTTGGCGCCTACGGGCACGCTGATGACTTCGGAGGTATTGTAGCCGAGGGGTTTATTCCGCAGGTAATTCATCTGCCGCCAGGCGATCAGCGTAGCGATGATCAGCAGGCAGGAAAAAACGAACTGGGTAACGATGAGCGAATTGCGGAAATAATTCTTCCGTCCCGTCGTCATCTTCCCTTTCAACACGAGCAACGTGCTAGCGCGGGCCATGAGCGCAGCCGGATATCCGCCGGCGAAGGCCGTCACCACCAGTAGCGTCAATATGATGCCGCCGATGAACTTCGGTTCCAGCAGCAGCGAAAAGCTCACGCCCGAACGGAAGAGCGAATTATAAGCCGGCAGGAGCAAAAAGGCGGCCAGCCCGCCGATCAGCAGCGCAAAAACGAACAGCAGGAAAGCTTCGCCCCAGAGCTGGAGGCTCAACTGCCATTTCTCTGCGCCCATCACCTTGCGCATGCCCACTTCCCGCGCGCGGGTGAACGAGCGGGCGAGGGTCAGGTTGACGAAGTTGATGCTGGCTATGAACAGCAGGAACCCCGCGATGAAGAGCAACATCAGCACCAACCCTTTCTTCTCGCCGCCAAGATTGGAATTCGGCGAAAAATGCACTTCCTGCATGGGAATGAGCCCCAGCAGCTGGTATTCTCCGTAAGGACCGGGGGCGGCGCCGGCATTTTTCTGCCGGGCAATGTCTTCCGCATAATATTTTTCCAGCAAAGCCTTGCTCGAGCGCGCCACCGCTTCGGGCGAAGCGCCGGGCTGCAATTCCACAAAGGTTTCCAGGCTGAAGCTGAACCAGTTGTCTTTGTTCCCCGCGTAACTGGGTTGATTTTCCAGCCGCACGATGGAAGAAAACGTTACGCTGGAATTCTCCGGCGCGTCGGCCAGCACACCCGTAACGGTAAAGGGTTTCCAGATGTCTCCCAGCTTGAGTTCCAGCTGTTTCCCCACCACATCGGCCGTCCCGAAAAGGTTTTTGGCCGTGGTTTCGGACAATACGATATCGGTGAGCCCCAGCCGGGTTTCGCCTTTCAGGAGAGGGAAGGTGAATATCGAGAAGAAAGACGGATCGGTATAAGTGGCGTTGATGGCCTGTTGTTCGCCGGTGGTGCGCACGGCCACCCCGTTCTTCACGAGGCGCACTACCTCCTTCACTCCCGGGATTTCCGCCTTGATGGCGGGCGCCAGGGGATGCGGCGTATTGTTCATGGGCGTTACCTTTTCGGCGGTGCGCACGTCCTTATAAATACCGAATATCCTGTCGCCTTTTTCATGGAACCTGTCGAATGAAAACTCCTTGTACACGGTCATGCACAGCAGCAGCGCGGTGGCGATGGCCACGGAGAGGCCGACGATGTTCACGAAGGTTACCTGTTTGGCTTTCCAGATGTTGCGGAAAGCGATCTTGATATAATTTCTCCACATAAAAATCGTGGTTTAAAGGTTCGTTGTTATTCTGCCCGGAGCGATTTGACCGGGTTCATCCTTGCGGTGCGTACCGACTGGTAGCTCACGGTCATCATGGCCAGGGCGAGCGATAACAGCGCCGTTCCCGCGAAAATCCACCAGCTCAGCTCGATGTGCATGGAGAACTGTTCCAGCCAGCCCTGCATGAAATAAGCGGCCAGCGGCAATGCGATGGCAACGGCCACGAGCACCAGCCGCAGGAAGTCTTTGCTGAGCAGCACGAGGATCTGGCCCACGGTGGCGCCGAGCACTTTCCGGATCCCGATCTCTTTGGTCCGCTGCTGCGCCGTGAAGGCCGCCAGCCCGAAGAGGCCGAGGCATGCGATCATGATGGCGAGGATGGTGAATACGGTCGACAGCCGGCCGATCACCGCTTCGCTTTTGTACATTTTCTCGAAGAAAACGTCCATGAACTTCAGTTCCAGCGGGTATTCCGGGTTGAATTCCTTGTAAACGGATTCGATGCTGGCCAATGCTTCGTCTGCCTGGCCGGGCTTGATGCGCACCATCACTTTGCCGCCCGGCTCATTGAAGGATTCCAGGATCATGGGTGCCGATTTCTTGGAAAGGTGCGAGCTCGCAAAATCGCGCACCACGCCGATGATGGGCGTTTGCCGGTCGCCGACGGTGATAACGCGGCCTACCCAGGGCTTTTGCAGCTTCATGAGCCTGGCGGCGGTTTCGTTGATCACGACGGCGTCTTTGTCCGTAGGATGATCTGCCGAGAAGGTGCGCCCCTCCAGCATTTCGAGCTGCATGGTTTCCCCGAAGCTGTCTCCCACCGTAATTTTATCGAACAACACCGATTCCGTAGCCGATTTCCCGGGCCACGACACGCCATGCCCGCTGTTCCCCACATCGATGGGCAACTGGTTGGCGACCGTGGACCCCATGATACCAGGCTTGCCTTCCAGCGCACGGCGGAACGTTTCCAGGTTTTCGGACAATCCGCCTTCGCGGGTGAAGTATACCACCTGGTCTTTGTTCAGTCCCAGGTTCCGGTTTTTGATAAATTGGATCTGCAGGAACACGAGCGCCGCCGCCACGATGAGCACGGTGGAAATCGCGAACTGGAAAACGACCAGGCCCTTCCGCAGCCAAACCGCAGATGATTTCAACCGCAGCATCCCGCCCTTGAGCGTGGAAACGGGGTTGAGGGAAGACAGGTAAAATGCAGGGTAACTGCCCGCCGCGAACCCGGTGAAAAGCCCCAGTACAAAGATCGCCAGCATATTGTACCAGGTGAACAGCGGCACGCCGATCGTGGTATTCACCATCGATTCGAATGCGGGCATCAACAGCCACACCAACAAAACAGACAATACCGAAGCGATCATCACCAGAGCGAACGATTCGCCCAAAAATTGCGACACGAGCGAGAACCGCCCTGCCCCGATGCTTTTGCGAACGCCCACTTCCTTACTGCGCTGTACCGCCCGCGCCGTAGACAGATTCATGAAGTTGATGCATGCGATCAGCAGTACGAACACCGCTACGATGATGAACAACCGCACATATTCCATCCGGCCCGGCAACAGTTTCCCGTCTTTGAACGAACCTTTCAGGTAAATATCGGAATAGGGATAGAGGAAAACCTCAGTGGAAGATCCTTCCGCATTGCGTTTGATGATGTCTTTCGCGCTGGCGTTCACTTTGTTGATGTCGGCCTTGTCGTCGAGCAGCACGTACGTCCGCGGCGCGTTGTTGCCCCAGCTTTCGAGCCAGGGATTTTCTGCCTTCAGCTCCTGCATGGGCAGCAGGAACGCGAACTTGAGGGAACTGTTCTCAGGTGGAGCTTTCACCACGCCAGTCACCGTATAGTCTTTAGCGTTATCAATCCGGACGATTTTACCAAGCGCCTTTTCGCCACCGAAAAGGGTTTCGGCCGTTTTATCGGTCAGCACCACGCTGCCCGGCTGCGTGAGCGCGCGGGCGGGATTACCTTCCTGGAAGGGGAAGGAAAATATCGAGAAAAATTCGTTGTCTACGTTGTGGCCGGCAAACTTGAGGTTTCTCTCCCCTACCGAAATCAGTTTCTCGACGTTCCAGCTCACGGAAGCCGCGGTGCGGACGCCCGGCACTTCGGTCTTGAGCTTGTTCAGCAGCGGACCGGGCGTTGCCGTGGTGGTGAGCATATCGCCATGCGAATAATACTGATGCTCGTACACCTGGTAAATATTGGGCAGCTTTTCGTGATAGCGGTTAAAGCTGTATTCGTTAGCCACCCAGAGTAAAATGAACATGCAGGCCGTCATCCCGATGGTGAGACCGGTAATGTTGATGACGCCGAAAACCTTGTTGTTCCAAAGGTTTCTCCAGGCGATCTTGAGATGGTTGCTAAGCATGTGCATGTTGAATGTCGTTAAGCGGTTAAAGGTTCGTTGGCGTTTGGGGCTCGCCGCCCCGATGGCGGCGGTACCGGTTCAGGAGGAAAAGTCCGGCCAGCAGTACCAGCAAAAGCGGCAGCAGCATAGACGGCAACAGGAGCATCGCCTGGAAACCGTCTCCTGCAGCTGCTTCGCAGGAAGCGCTCCCGGGGAGCACAAATCCCAGTTGCGGCAGGAGGATGTTCGGGTCCAGGCAATGCGGTATCATGGTCAATCCGTTTTTAAAGTTTGAACAGGGTTCGCCAGCGCGGCTTTCAGCGATTGTGCGCCGATGGTGATAAGGGCGATGGCCACTGCCATGCCGCCTGCGGCGAGGAATATCCACCAGGGCAACCCGATCCCGTAGGCGAAGTTGCCCAGCCATTCGTTCATGGCGTACAGGCCGATGGGCGTTGCCACGGCAATGGCCACCAGCACGGGCTTGAGAAAATCTTTCGTGAGCAGGCGGAGGATCCCGGGGATGGAGGCGCCCAGCACCTTGCGGATCCCGATCTCCTTCGTCCGCTGGCCGATGGCGAACGTGGCCAGGCCGAACAGCCCGAGGCACGACAGGAATATCGCCACCACGGCAAACGAACTGAACAGTGCGGAAGTCCGTTTTTCGTTGAGGTACAGATTCCCGTTGGTGTCTGTCAGGAACGACGAATGAAACGCGTAATCAGGATTGTATTGCTTCCAGATCCCTTCCACTGCGGCCAGCGCTTCGGCATTCCGCCCGTCTGTGCGGACGAAGAGGTTGCTGCCGGCGGAACTGTAATACATCGCCAGCGGCATGATCTTTTCCCGGAACGAACCGAAATGGAAATCCTTCACCACGCCAATTACCTGCCCCTGGGTTTCCCACATCTTAAACCGCATGCCCACGGGGTTTTTCAGCCCGAGCACGCGCACCGCTTCTTCGTTGAGGACAAACCCGGCGCTGTCTGCCTTACCGGCGCGGAAGTTCCGTCCTTCCTTCATTTCCAGCCGCAATGCGGGAATGAATTGTTCATTGACGAACAGATATCTGACATTGGTGTTTTGTCCGGCGGATTTGCCTTCCCAATCCAGGTCACCGGTAGAATTGTCGATGTAAGTGATATTCGTTCCGGCGAACGCGACGGCTTTGACGCCGGGGCTGTTCAGCAGTTGCTGCGTTACGGCTTCCTTGTGCTCGCTCATTTTGCCGGCTTCGGCCACGAACACGTTTTCCCGGTCATATCCCGGCCATTCGGTCTGCATGTATTGCAGTTGTTTGCTGATGACGAAGGTGCTGCCGATCAATACGATCGACACGGCAAACTGCGTCACCACCAATCCTTTCCGCAACCATCCCCCGCCCTTGCCCGATTTGCTGCGCAGATTACGCAAAGGCTCCAGCGCAGCGAGCTTCAGCGCGGGGTAAATGGCAGACAAGGCGATCATGGCCAGCATCGAAACGCCCAGGCTCTTTGCCAGTGCCGCGCCCTGCAACGACAGCGACAATTCTTTTCCCGTCACCTGTCCGTAAAACGGCGTCATGACCCAGATCAGGAGCAATGCTACCAACAGTGCGGTCCCGAACACGATGGCAGATTCGCCGAACACCTGTCGGAAGAGTTGCGCTTTGCTGGCCCCGATCATTTTGCGGACGCTGATTTCAGCCGTGCGCTGATGGGCCCTTGCCGTGGCGAGGTTCACATAATTGATGCAGGCGATCAGCAAAATCACGATCCCTACCATCGCCACGCTCTTCACGATCTTCACCTGCCCCGGCTGCCCGTCGGGCCGGTAAAGATGCTGCTGTTGCAGGGGCATGAGGAGATATCCGAATTTGAAGCCCTCCGCCCCGGGGTTGGCCGTTTTCCAGTTGCGGTCTATGCCCGCGTTCACCTGCTTCACGTCCATTCCCGGTTTCAGGCGCAGGTAAGTGAATAGGTAAAAATTGCCCCAGTCGTCGTCGAACCCTTTCCAATATTTCGAAGAATATTCCGCTTTGCGGATGCCCATCGGGTAAAAGATGCGGCCCCTGATATTGCTGTTGGCCGGCAGATCGCGGATCACGCCGGCTACGGTAAATTGTTTGCTTTTATCGACCAAAACCGTTTTCCCGACGGCTTCTTCCTTCCCGAAAAACGCTTCGGCGACGGATTCCGTGATGACAACGGATTGCAGGTCGCGGAAAACGCTTCCTTTCACGACGGGGAAATCGAACATATTGAAGAACGAGGGATCCACGTAGAAATTCTCCCGTTCGAAAATCGTTTTTCCGCCGACGTCGTACCTGAATTCCCTTTCGCCGTTCAGCACACGCACCGCTTCCTCCACGCCCGGAACGGATTCCAGGGCATGCGGGGCCACGGAGCCCTGCGTCGATTCCCAATATTCCTTCTTCCCGCCAGACTCGAACCAGGTGTTTACTTTGTAAATCTGGTCTGCATGCTGATGGAACCCATCATAGCCGTATTCGTCCTGCACCCAAAGGAACAGCAGTGCGCTCACGGCCAGCCCGATGGCGAGGCCGCCGATGTTCAGCAGCGCGTACAGCGGGCGGTTGAACAAAGTTCTGCAGGCGATTTGAATACGGCGGATCATAGTGGCGGATTGATGGGTTTATACGTGGAATTGTTCCTTGATGTTTTCGGTCACTACCTTACCGTCGAACAGGTTCACGATGCGATGCGCGAAACCGGCGTCGTACGGCGAGTGCGTCACCATGATGAGCGTGGTGCCCGCGTCGTTGAGCTCCTGGAGGAGTTTCATTACTTCTTCGCCGTTGGTGGAATCGAGGTTACCGGTCGGTTCATCCGCGAGGATGAGCTTCGGTTTTGCCACAACCGCGCGGGCGATGGCCACGCGTTGTTGCTGGCCGCCGGAAAGCTGTTGCGGGAAGTGGTTGCGGCGATGCATGATGTTCATGCGCTCGAGCACTTCTTCTACCCTTGCCTTTCTTTCGCTGGCGGGCACTTTGAGGTACAGCAGCGGCAGTTCCACGTTTTCGAAAACAGTCAGTTCGTCGATGAGGTTAAAGCTCTGGAACACGAACCCGATGGCGCCTTTGCGGAGTTGAGCGCGCTGGCGTTCGCTCATGCGCGCAACCTCCTGCCCCCAGAAATGATATTCGCCGTGGGAAGGGTTGTCGAGCAGGCCGATGATATTGAGGAGGGTGGATTTCCCGCAGCCGGAAGGGCCCATGATGGCCACGAACTCTCCGTCCTGGATTTCCATATTGATGCCGTTGAGCGCGGTGGTTTCCACTTCTTCGGTGGTGAATAATTTCTGCAGGTTGACTGTTCTGATCATTGTTTCGGATTGAAGTTGATGATAATGGTTTTGGGTCAGGTCAGAATTCCAGGACTTCCTTGTTCCCGAAGTTTTCGTAAGAGGATGTTATGACTTGTTCTCCGGGCCGCAGGCCGTCGAGCACTTCGAAATACACCGGGTTTTTGCGGCCCAGGGAGATTTTGCGCTTCACGGCGCGCTTGCCGCCGTTTTCCACGACATACACCCAGGAACCGCCGGTGTCCGAGAAGAATCCGCCCGCAGGCAAAAGTAAGGCTTCGGAGGATTTCCCCAGTTCTAGGCGGATAGGAGAGGATTGCCCGCGGCGGATTCCTTCCGGAGCGGCCTGTACGAAGTTCATGTCTACTTCAAACCTGCCGTTCCGTACTTCGGGATATATTTTGGAGATCACCATTTCATTGGCTTTCCCGTTGAAATCGAAATTGGCTTTCAGGCCGGTCATGATGCGGTTGATGTAATGCTCGTCTACTTCCGCGCGCATCTTGAAACCGTCCATATCGTCGATCTGCCCGATGTTCTGGCCCGCCTGGATGCTGGTGCCCACTTCCACGTTAATGGAAGACAGCTGCCCGTCTACCGGCGCGCGCACCACCAGGTTGGCCAGGTTGTCTTTCATCAGCGAAAGGTTGCGCTGGGTGCGGGCGATGGTGCCTTCGAGCTGAACGATCTGGGTTTTGGCGTTATCGAGCTGGTATTCCTGCGACTGTACTTCGATCTGGCGCTGGCGGCTCAGGCGTTCGTACTCCCGTTTGGTCTTGAGGTATTCCTGCTCGGCTACCACTTTGTCTTTGAAGAGTTTATGATTCCTTTCGAACAGGTCTTTGGCCTGGTCTACCTGGTAATCGAGATCGCTGAGGGTCTTTTCCAGGGCGAAGCGGTCCTGTTTGAGGCGGAGCCTTGTGTTCTGGAGCTCGTTGATAAGGCGGTACATTTCCGTTTCCCGGTTCACGAATTCCATCATGAGCCGCTGGTTCTCCAGCCGGAGGATGGAATCGCCGGCTTTCACGAGGCTGCCGCCTTCGAGGAACTTGCGGGCAACGTATCCGCCTTCAATGGCATCCAGCCGGATGGTCTTGAGGGGGTGCACCACCGCCGTTACGGAAATGTACTCGTCGAAGGTACCCTGGGTAACCTTGGAAATGGTGATTTTTTCCTTTTCGACGTTGAGCTTGCTGCGCTTATCGGCGAAGATGAAGCCCCAAAGCAACAGGAGCACCACCGCTCCGCCGCCGCCGTACAGAAATAGACGCTGTTTGGTCCAATATTTCTTTTTGATCTGTCTGTCCATGACTAAAATTGCTGGACAGGAGAAGTCAATCCACATGCCAAGCCATGCCAAACCCCGAAACCCGCTACCATGGCGGACGGCGAACTACCCCTCCCCGCGGGGGCTGTTCCAAAGCGGACAAGGAGTGTCCGATTCCGGACATCCGGACGCGCATTCCGGCTGTCTTAAAATATCCTTCGCACGTCCCGAATGTTTGTTAATATTGCCACGGCAGGGCTATTTCAGCGAAAAAAGAAGGCGCCGCCGCAGGTGGGGCCGCCATCCCGGAATACGTTTTGCTGTCTTCATCCCAAACGCATTAATCCTATATTCATGAGCATCCAGCAAGGTAAAATTTTGATCGTGGACGACGACGTGGACGTGCTCCGCGCCGCCAGGCTTCTCCTTAAAAGACATTTCGCACAGGTCGATTTCGAAAAAAACCCGCAAAAGATCCCCTATCTCGTTTCCAATTTCGAATACGACGTCATCCTGCTGGACATGAACTTTACCCGCGACCTTTCCAGCGGAAAGGAAGGGTTCGAATGGCTCGATAAAATCCTCGATATCAATCCCAAAGCCACCGTGGTCCTCTTCACCGCCTATGGCGACGTGGAAATGGCCGTTCGCGCCATCAAGGCCGGCGCGGCCGACTTCGTGCTGAAGCCCTGGGAAAACGATAAGCTCCTCGCCGCCATGCAAACCGCCGTGGCCACCAACCAGGCCAAACAGGAAAAGAAGGCCGGCGGGGCCACCCTGCATACCGGGAATGTGCTCATCGGCGACAGTCCTGCCATGCAGGAAGTCCTCGAAACCGTGGGCCGCGTGGCCGGAACGGACGCCAACATCCTCATCCTCGGTGAGAACGGGACGGGGAAAGACTTGCTGGCCCGGCACATCCACGCCCTCAGCATGCGGAAAGAAAAGCCCATCGTGCCCGTAGACCTCGGCGCCATCAGCGAAACCCTCTTCGAAAGCGAACTGTTCGGCCATGTAAAAGGCGCCTTCACCGACGCGCGCGACGACCGCGCCGGCCGGTTCGAAGAAGCCGCCGGCGGCACCATTTTCCTCGACGAGATCGGCAACATTTCCGTTCCCTTCCAGGCGAAACTGCTGACCGTGCTGCAAAACCGGCTGGTGACCCGCGTAGGTTCCAACAAACAGATACCCATCGACGTTAGGTTGATTTCCGCTACCAACAAAAACATCCAGCAGCTGGCCGCTTCCGGGCAGTTCCGGCAGGATTTGCTATACCGCATCAATACCATCGAAGTGCACCTGCCGCCCCTGCGCGAGCGGCGGGAAGACATCGTGCCCCTGGCCGAATATTTCCTCGGCATGTACCGCAAGAAATACAACCGGCCGGTGGCGTTCCTTCACGAAACCCTCATCACCCAGCTCGAAAATTACGAGTGGCCGGGCAACATCCGCGAATTGCAGCATGCCATCGAGCGGGCGGTGATTTTGTGCCAGGGCAAAACCCTCATGCCCAAAGATGTGTTCGTGAAATCGGCCGCGTCTTCCGAGAAACTGGATACCGGTTTCAACCTGGAAGATATGGAGCGGAACATGATCGCACAGGCGTTGAAACAATGTAACGGAAATATTACCGATGCCGCGCGGGAACTGGGTTTGAGCCGTGCAGCACTGTATCGCCGGATGGAAAAATACAATCTCTGACATGAACCGTTTCAGCGTCAATATCCTGCTGCGCCTCGTGGTGCTGATCCTCACCGTGGCGGCGGGTTTTGCGGTTTGGCAGGCCGGTTACCCGCTGCTGATCTGGCTCGTGGTGCCGTTCCTCATCGCGCAGGTGGTATCGCTTTACCATTATCTGAACCGCGTGAACCGGAAGCTCACCCTGTTCCTGGAAGCTATCCGGTACGAGGACTTTTCCATCCGCTTCAGCGCAGACAATAAGCTGGGCAAGAGCTTCAGCGCCCTGAACCACCAGTTCAACGAAGTACTCGAAGCCTTCCGGCAAACGCGCGCGGAAAGGGAAGCCAATCTCAAGTATATCGATACCATCATCCAGCACATCAGCATCGGCATTTTTTCTTTCGATGCAGATGGAAAGATAGAACTGATCAACCCCGCGGCTTTCCGGCTGCTGGGCATTTACCGGCTGCGGTATATCGATGAACTGAAGAACGTCCACCCCGATCTCGCACAATTGCTGCTGGCATTGCCCGCCGGCCAGAAAACGCTGTACGCCACGCAAAACGGCCAGCAGCTTTCGATCCACGCGGCGAGCGTGCGGCTGCAGGGGCGCCTCGTGAAGCTGATCTCCCTCCAGAACATCCATGCCGAGCTGCAGCAGAAAGAACTGGAAGCCTGGCAAAACCTCACGAAGATCCTGCGCCACGAGATCATGAACTCCGTAACGCCCATCGTGAGCCTCATCGGCACCATGCAAGACATCGTGCAGTACGACCTGGCGGCCACCGACGAGCAGAACGACGCCGTGGGCGACCTCCGCGAAGCCCTCGAAACCATCGAAAGCCGCAGCAAAGGCATCATGAACTTCGTGAACGCTTACCGCGATTACACGACGCTGCCCAAGCCGCAGTTCACCACCCTCAACCTGAAACAGCTCATCAACTCCGTCAGCAACCTCCTGCTGGCCGATATGAAGGCCAAGGGCATCCGGTACCGGGCGCATGTGTCGCCCGACAATATCGAGATACACGCCGATGAAACGCAGCTGCAGATGGTGCTTATCAACCTCATCAAAAACGCCATGGACGCGCTCGACCAGACCGAGGAGCCGCTGATTACCGTAAAAGGCTCGTTCAACGGGCAACAGGTGATCATCGAGATCACCGACAACGGCCCCGGCATCGACCCGGACGCGCAGGAAAAGATCTTCATCCCCTTCTTCACCACTAAAAAAACCGGCTCCGGGATCGGGCTGAGCCTCAGCCAGCAGATCATCCAGATGCACGGCGGACAATTAAAACTGAGCAGCATCCCCGAAAAGGGTACCACTTTTTATGTATTGCTCACCAATTAAAAAGGGTGTAAGTTGAGGGTACAATTCCACAACATGAAACCTGCCTATTGGATAACAGTATATTTCCTCGCGTTGCTCGCCGATATCGGGATGATCGTTTTCGACGTTCCGCAGGCCCGCTTTATCACCAAGCCCCTGCTGATGATCCTGCTGGGGGTGTACGGATGGACGCTGGCGGGGAAGCTGCAATTTTCTTCCCGGAATTTCATTTTCGCCGCGGTGATCTTTTCCTGGTCGGGCGATGTGTTTTTACTGTTCCCGCAATATTTCCTGCCAGGGCTGGTCAGCTTTCTCACGGCGCATTTGATGTACATCGGGTTCTTCGGCTGGTCGAAACCCCGGCCGAAAATGGGGATCGTGGAAAAAATGGCCATGGTAGCGGTGCTGGGATATGCGGCCATCGTACTTTCCGTGCTGTACCCGAAAGCGGGCGAAATGAAAATCCCCGTTGTGTTTTATACCATCGTCATCACCTCGATGCTGATATTGTCGGTCCGCGCGTTCGGGTTCGGAGCGCCCTGGTACGGGGTGCGCTGTATCCTGGGCGCTTTCTTTTTCGTGGTGTCTGACACGGTGCTGGCGTTCCAGCTTTTTTATGCGGATTTCCCGTTCAGCGGGGTCATCGTAATGGCGACGTACGGACTGGCGCAGTGGCTCATTGTGTCGGGGAGTTTATACTATTTGAGAAACAGGATTTAATTGCGGGGCTAACCAGTTCCGGAACAGCGACGGGCTGAAGTACGTTTTCGGGAATGGGGACCTGACGCTCGTGACGAAAGAGAACGCCTGCTTCGTGTTCAATCGGACGGAAAACCGCGGCACCGGCTCCCAATTTCCCGGCGAATCCCTTTCCGACGAAGCGGAACGATCGGGCTGGGCGTCAAAAACCTGGCAGGCAGACCGGCCTGGATACCATTCTCCCATGAAACCACTGTATAAAGACGCTTTCGGGACGGAATTCGGGCTGGTGCGCTTCCTGCGCAACGGGCATAACCGTGTAACCGGGCTCGAGGTAACGTCTGGCCGGGCGCGGAAGGTGCCATTTACAAAGGCCAAGTAATCCGATTATTGACTAATTTTGGTGCCTATGCATCAAACAGATTTTCTGGTGGTGGGTTCCGGCATCGCGGGGCTCACATATGCGCTGAAAGTGGCCGGCCAGTTCCCGGACAAAAAGGTGACCATCATTACCAAGACACGGGAAGACGAGACCAATACCAAGTACGCCCAGGGCGGCGTAGCAGTGGTCAACGACCTGGAGAACGACAGCTTCGAGAAACATATTGAAGACACGCTGATCGCCGGCGATGGGCTTTGTAACGAGAAGATCGTCGAAATCGTGGTGAAGGAAGGGCCGGACAGGGTGAACGAACTGATCGCCTGGGGCGCGCAGTTCGACAAATCGCCCGATGGCGACCTGGCGCTCGGCAAGGAAGGCGGGCACTCCGAATTCCGCGTCATCCACCACAAAGACGTGACCGGCCGCGAAATCGAACGCGCGCTGCTGGACGCCGTCCGCAGCCGGAAAAACATCGAAGTCGTGACGCATTGCTTCGTACTGGACCTCATCACCCAGCACCACCTCGGCTACCTCGTCACCAAATCCACACAAGACATCGAGTGCTTCGGGATTTACGTCCTCAACCAGAAAACCAACCGGATCGAAAAAATCCTGTCGCGCCTCACGCTCCTCGCTACCGGCGGTAACGGACAGGTATACCGTACCACCACCAATCCCGCCATCGCCACGGGCGACGGAGTAGCGATGGTTTACCGCGCCAAGGGAAGGATCGAGAACATGGAGTTCATCCAATTCCATCCTACGGCATTGTACCAGGTGGGCGTGAGCGGGCAATCGTTCCTCATCACCGAAGCCGTGCGCGGCGACGGCGGTATTCTGCGGAACGCGGCCGGCGAGGATTTCATGCATAAGTACGATCAGCGGCTTTCCCTCGCCCCGCGCGACATTGTGGCCCGCGCCATCGACAGTGAGATGAAGATCACCGGTACCGAGCATGTCTATCTCGATTGCCGGCACATGGATATCGAGAAATTCATCCATCACTTCCCGAATATCTACCAGAAATGCAAGTCGATCGGGATCGACGTGTCGAAAGACATGATCCCCGTTGCCCCGGCGGCCCATTACAGCTGCGGCGGTATTAAAACCGACGAGCACGGCCGTACGTCGATCCGGAACCTTTATGCCTGCGGAGAATGCGCCAGCACGGGGCTTCACGGCGCCAACCGCCTCGCGTCCAACTCCCTGCTGGAAGCGATGGTGTTTGCCCACCGCTGCTACCTCGACGCCATCACGGCCCTGGAGCGTACCGCCATACGGTCCGACGTTCCGGACTGGAACACCCTGGGCACCACCGCGCCGAAGGAAATGATCCTCATCACGCAAAGCCTCAAGGAACTGAAGCAGATCATGAGCGATTATGTGGGCATCGTCCGCACTAACGTCCGCCTGGAAAGGGCCATGCGCCGGTTAGACATGCTGCATCTCGAAACGGAAGCCCTTTACCGGGAAACCGCCGTTTCGCCCCAGCTTTGCGAGCTGCGCAACCTGATCACCGCCGGTTACCTCATCGTGAAAGGCGCCGCCTTCCGGAAAGAAAGCCGCGGATTACATTACAACACCGATTACCCGTCAAAAAGCGATCTGGTTCAGAATATCATACTGTAGAGAAAAGAGAGCGAGGTTATGTATTATATTTTACTGGCATTTTGTTACAGCGTTTCCATCCTGCCCCTGTGGGTTTTGTACCGCATCAGCGACCTGTTGTATGTGTTCGTGTACCATATTCTCGGGTACCGCAGGAAAGTGGTGCTGGGCAACCTCCGCCAGGCGTTCCCGGACAAACCGGAGGCGGATATCCGGCGGATGGCGCGGAAGTATTACCGCAACCTCACGGATATGATGGTGGAAACCATCAAGCTGCTCACCATGAGCAAAGCCTCCCTGCAAAAGCGTTTCATTTGCGACCTCAGCCCGCTGCACAAACTATACAGCGAAGGGCGCAGCTGCCAGTTGCACCTGGGTCATAACTTCAACTGGGAATGGGCCAACCTGTTTTGCATGCAGGGCGTTCAGTTTCCTTTCCTCGTCGTGTTCATGCCCATTACCACGAAAGCCGTCAACCGGATGTTCCGCCATTTCCGTGAAAAGTTCGGGACGGTGCTCATTCCCGCCAACGACATGCGCAACGGCATGGCGCCCTGGATGGGAAAGCAGTACCTGCTGGCCCTGGTGGCCGACCAGAACCCCGGCAATCCGCGCCGCTGCTACTGGTACCCGTTCCTCAACAAGATGACGGCGTTTTACAAAGGACCGGAAATGAGCGCCCGCCGCAACGATATCCCCGTGGTGTTTGCAGACATCCGCAAAACGAAACGCGGACATTACGAAGCCCGGCTCACCCTCGCGTTCGAACATCCTATGCAAACGAAAGAAGGCGAGATCACGGAAGCGTTCGTCCGCTACCTCGAAAAAAATATCTACGAGCAGCCCGAAGTCTGGGTTTGGAGCCACCGCCGCTGGAAGCACGAGTGGAAGCCGGAATACGCAGACGAGCAGCCGAAAAGAACGAATTAAAAAAGGGCGCCCCCGGCCGGGGGCGCCCTTTCGTTATGTTGCGGGTCGTTATGCCGAAGGGATCTTCAGCTTCCAGCCCGGTTGTATGACGTCGGGGTCCTTGATCTTGTCTTTGTTGGCTTCGTAGATTTTCTGCCAGGTAAGGCCCGGATATTTCTTCGCGATCTTGCTGAGGTTATCGCCCGATTTCACTTCGTATTCCTGTTCGGCGCCTTCGGCCAGGGAGATGTTGAGCACGAGGTCGCCCGCGCGCATTTCGGGATCGATTTTTTCATAAATGCCCCAGAGCTGATCTTTCACGGCGCCCGAAGGTGCGGTGCCGGTCACGTACAACACGCCGTTCTGTTCGGCCACCTGCAGTCCGGAAACGCCGCCGCCATTGGCGGCCTGGATCAGTTCCGCATATTTTTCCTGTAATGCCATAATGCGAATTTTTTTGAGTGATGGAATGGATGATCAGGGCTTACTGAAGGGTCAGCTTGTTGTTGATCTTTTTCGGTTTCGCTTCGGCTGCGGCCTGCATTACCGTTTTCAGATCTGATTTCTTGATGGTGCCCGTCAACGTAACTTCCCCGTTGGCGATGGTGGCCGTAACGCCCGAAATGCCTTTGGCGCTCAAAACGGAATCTACGCTCGTTTTCAGCAGATCGTCGGGGCTGATCACTACCGGCGGAGGAGGAGGCGGGGGCGGCGTGATCATCACGTTGTTGGTGACCGACTTGATCCCTTTCACTTCTTTGGCCGAAGCTTCGGCGGCGGATTTGGTGGCATCGTCCATGACTTCGCCACTTAATGTGGCCACACCGCCTTTCACTTCCGCGATCACGCCGGGAGTGGTGGCGGCCAGCTTGTCGTTGACTTCTTTCTGAAGTTTGGCATCGCTCGGTTTGCAAGCGTACAGGAATACGCCGAACCCAAGCAGGCAGGCGAGTAACCAGGATTTGGATTTTTTCATACGATTAAAATTTAAAGAAATAGAGAGGAATACTTGCCGGATTGCAAGCCATCCTCCGATTAAAAATTTAAAATTCAATTCGTTAGGCATCTCGCCGCTTCTTAAACCGCCTGTGGCCGGCGGAATTTTCCCTACTGCTGCTTTCCTCTCTGACGACGGGGATAAACAGGGTATTTAGTACAACAACGCCGTAGCGGAGATGTTTAGATTGGGGAAATTAATTTGATGGGTTTTTACCCAGCAGCTCATGCAAACCTGCCAGGCCAAAAAGCAGGTTGCCCAATTTCAGCTCCGACCAACCGGGTTTCAACCGGTATGTTTGCACCGGAACGCCGTCATCGATCCGCGCTTCCATCTGCATGGCGTCGTAATGCACACTTTCCAGCGCGGGACGGATTTCAACCAAATGGGTGGAAATGATGAACAATCCGGATGTAAAGCGCTGCAAACCCCGTACCGTTTGCACCAGCAATGCCACGGCCTCTTCCGTGTTGGTGCCGCTGAACAATTCATCGAACATGGCGAAGCAGCGCTGCCCCGCTACGGCGGCTTCAGCGACGCTTTTGAGGTAGATGACTTCCTGCATGTAGTGGCTCAGGCCGGTTGAAATATCGTCGGTAACGTTGAGGGCAGCCATGAAAGCGTCGAACTTCGGCAGGGCACATTTCTCCGCGGGCACACCCAGGCCCAGGTGCCCCAACATCACACAGAGCCCGATCCCCTTCATGGCGGTCGACTTCCCGCCCATGTTCGGGCCCGTCAGCAATACGATATTCGAGCCGCCCGTAAAATCGTTCCGCACCGCATGCTTCACCAGCGGATGATAAAACCCCTCCAGCCGTAGGGGCCCTTCATAGAACTCCGGAAAAATCAGCCCATGGGCAACGATCCCTTTCGCCAGCGACCAATACATCTCGAATTCGTGCAACGCCTCCCAGAAGGGATCGAGGTACTTGCGCTGTTTCATGTCCTGCAACTCTTTCAACAGCATGGACGCATGAAAATCACCAAACCGGTCTTTATGCACCGCCTCCACTCCCCTTTTGATCTTCAGACGCGCCAGCACCCGCTGGATCCGGTCTACCTTTTCCTGGAATGCCTCCGGGAATCCGATGCCTTCCGGCAAAGGGAAGTAAAACGCATCCAGCCGCTCGAAAAAGAACATCACCTGCACGCTTTTGCCGCGCACGAGCTTTCGGTTGGTGGAAGGGAACATCCTCGCCCACACGCCCGGGAATTCGTAAGCGAAATAATCGGCCTGGGTGGTGAATGTCAGCACTTCCTCGAAATCATAGCGGGAATACGCAAAATGCTGGAGGTGCTTCCAGTGCCGGATAAACGTCTTCAAAACCGCTTGCCGGTCAAGGATCTGCTGAAGGGAAAGTCCGCCACTCTGAAAAAAATCTTCCAGCAGTTGCCGGGCGGGGCGACTGTACGTATGGTCAAACAGGGAAACGATTTCCCGGGGGATCTGGAATGTTTCGGGCATACGGGACGTTGTACGCCTGGAGCGCAAAACTCCTGCCAGATATGAAAAAGCCGGGACCATATGGCCCCGGCTCCTATCAAAAGTCTGTTAAACTTAGTTGAGAACGTTCTTTTCTTTCTCGATCTCGATCCCTTTCTCGTCTTTCATTTTCGCAAATCCGCCGTTTACATTGCGCAGGTTATGGATGCCTTCGCGCTTCATGAGCGAGCAGGCGATCACGCTGCGGTAGCCGCCCTGGCAATGTACGTAAAGGTTGAGGTGCTCGTCGAGATGGGCCATGGTACCAGGGTCTGTGAGCTCGCTGAGCGTAAGGTTCACCGCGTCTTTCACATGGCCGTCGGCGAATTCTGCCGGTTTGCGGACGTCGATCACCTGGAGGTTTTCGTCGTGCGGGATGTCCATCGCCAGCTCGTCGGGGTCTACGGAAATGATCATATCGATCTTTTCGCCGGCATTCTTCCAGGCGTCGAACCCGCCTTCGAGGTAACCTTCCACTTTGTCGAAACCTACGCGCGCGAGGCGGACGATCGTTTCTTCTTCCTGGCCGGGCGCGGTAACAAGTACCATGGCTTTATCGAACGGCAGGAGGCTGCCCGCCCATTCGGCGAAGCGGCCTTCCAGCCCGATGCTGATGGAGCCGGGCACGAAACCTTCGGTGAAAGTGGTGGCGTGGCGCGTGTCGAGGATAACGGCGCCGTGCTCCGACTTCTCCTTGAAAGCGGCTATGGATAAAGGTTGCAGGCTGCGCTCCATGACTTTGTTCATGGCGTCGTAACCTTCCTTGTTGATTTGTGCGTTGATGGGGAAATATTGCGGCGGGGTGCTGAGGCCGTCCGTCACCTGGCGGATGAATTCGTCCTTGTTTTCTGCGAGGAGCGCGTAGTTGTCGCGTTTTTGCTCGCCGATGGTGGAGGAAGTATTGGGACCGAGGTTCTTTCCGCAAGACGAGCCCGGGCCATGCGCGGGATACACGATCACGCCGTCTGGCAGGGTTTTGATTTTCGAGTTGAGGGACTCGAACAGCATGCCGGCCAGTTGTTCCTTGGTGAGGTTGCCGCTGAAGAGGTCCGGACGGCCAACGTCCCCTACAAAGAGGGTGTCTCCCGTAAAAATAGCGTTCGGTTCGCCGGCTTCGTCGAGCAAGAGATAGCAGGTGCTTTCCAGCGTGTGGCCGGGGGTGTGAAGGGCGCGAACGGTCAATTTGCCGATGCGGAATTCTTCGCCGTCTTTGGCGATATGCACCGGGAACCCGGTTTTGGTTTCAGGACCATAAACGATCGGCGCATGGGTGGCAGCGGCCAGGTCGAGGTGACCGGAAACGAAATCGGCATGAAAGTGTGTCTCGAAAATATATTTAATGGCGGCATTTCTTTCGTGGGCCAGTTCAAGATAGGGCTCAATGTCGCGCAGGGGGTCGATGATGGCTGCCTCACCCTCCGACTCGATATAATAGGCGGCTTCCGATAAGCACCCGGTATACAACTGCTTAATGTACATAGTGGTTTTTGATTTGAGCAAAAATACGAAAAAACAAAAGACCGCCTTCAGGGGCGGTCTTTTGAGTATCGTAGGTGGCCCAGGGCAGGGCACGGTTATGAAAAAGAAAGATGTGTGGCTTATCCCACCAGTTCTTCCACGAATTTTGCCACTTCGGCAATACGCTGCTTGTTGATGGTATAATGGATAAACTTGCCGTCTCTTTCGGTAATCACGATCCCGGCGCGGCGCAGGATGGCGAGATGCTGGGAGGCTACCGACTGTTCCAGGCGCAGTTTCACATAAATCTCCGTTACAGTCATGCGCTTATGGTCCTCCAGCAGCTTGATCATCTGCTGGCGAAGCTTGTGGTTGATCGCTCTCAACACCATCGCGGCTTTCTTAACGGCAATGTAATCCAATTTGATCTGATCTTTTTCATTGTTACCTCTAGAAATAATAAGAGTATTAGAAGAGGTAGTTAATAATTGTTTTTCCATCGCAAAATAGTTTTAAAAAATAATGAAATGACAGGGATCAACGGACAGTAAAACGGGACTATTAGACAATAATCGCGGATATTGATTATACAAAATTATAATATCTGTCACAATAAAAAAAATTTCTATACCTTCTTTTTTAATATATAGCCCGGAATATCCCTGTTTTTTCCACAATTTGACGTTTTCATGACACTTCCGGGCGCTATTTGCCGTCCGTCGACATCCTTTCAGATATAAACGTAATTCTATGCGTAATATGATGCCGGGAAATGCTAAAAATCTGCTAAAAAATCAACGGATGTTATTTTTTGCCGGGATGGAAGAAGGCTTTGAGGTAGTGCGGAGCGAAGTAAGCCACATCCTGGAAATCCTTGTCTGTAAAAGCTTTCGCGGCAAGGCTGACCATATGTTCGGCTGATATCACATAGGATGGAAAAACCGTATTGGTTGGCTCACCTAACAATTGCTGCCATTTTGGGGCCCCGTCGCCAAAGAAAATGACGGTTTTCTGTGCAATAAAGTTGTCGAGCGAGTGAGGTTCCAGCACCATCGCCTGGGGCGGCAACAGCGCTTCGAGGTTTTGATCGAACACGGCGGTGAATACCTCCATCCTCCGCGCATCGATCATCGGGGCATACAACACATCTTCGGAAGGCCGCTGCGCCTGCATCCCCGCCGCCATCATCTGCAGCGTCGAAATGGCGATGAGGGGCTTTTTCCAGGTGTAGCACAATCCTTTCGCGGTGGCCGTCCCCACACGAAGCCCCGTATACGACCCCGGCCCCGCGCTCACCGCGATGGCGTCGATGTCTTGCGGGGTTACCCCATGGCGCTTCATCAGCTCCCCGATGTTCCGGGTAATGGTAGCGGCATGTTCGCGCTGGTCGGTATTATGGATCGTTTCCACCACCTGACCGTT
Source organism: Chitinophaga sp. NPDC101104 (assembly GCF_050277495.1). Taxonomy (NCBI): domain Bacteria; kingdom Pseudomonadati; phylum Bacteroidota; class Chitinophagia; order Chitinophagales; family Chitinophagaceae; genus Chitinophaga; species Chitinophaga sp. NPDC101104. The sequence goes on from NZ_JBNNSF010000004.1 coordinate 242,815, forward strand.
GCGCGCGAGGCACACGGAGCCGATGGATGTTGCAGTGTCGATATGGAGTATCTGTGCCAATGTCCGGAATTAGTCGGGTTGTTGGATAAATTTATTGTATTCCTGTTCGAGCGTATCGCAGACACGGTACCGCTCATTGCCCGTTTCGGCGTGCACGGCGCGCAGCACTTCGTAAACGTTGCGGATGCCGATGCGCCGGCACCATTCGAACGGACCGAAAGGATAATTGGTGCCCAGTTTCATGGATATGTCTATGTCGTCCCGCGAAGCGGTCCCCTCTTCCGCCGTGAAATAGGCTTCGTTGACGATCATGGCGATGGTGCGCGGCGTAACGAGGCCTGCTGCCGCTTTCACGGTGTCGTATTCCCATCCCAGTTCCTCCATGACCGATCGCAGTGCTTCGGCGTCCCCCTCTGCCGGGATGCCCACTTCCAGCCGCGGCATCCCGTAAAAACCGGGCAGCCAGTTCACGGCATATACGCGCCGGTACTCCTCCCAGGCCGCTGCCGGCGTTTTCACGAGGCAGCCCAGCACGGGCAATTCGGGGCGCAGCGCGTAGATCAGGAGGTTTTCCGGCCGCTCGTCGAGCGAAAGGTCGATCACCAGGTCTGCCCCGCCTTTCAGCGGCTGCAATTCCGGTTCGTACAAAACGTGGTGCGCACCGGTGTTTCTGTACTGGCGAAACGCTTCCCACCGCTGCCGGTCGCCGGTTACGAGAATATCCATCAGCGGTTATTTAACGGCGATCATGGAAATCTCCACATTGGCGCCTTTGGGCAATGCGGCCACCTGCACGGTTTCGCGGGCGGGGAAATAACCGGTGAAGTATTTCCCGTACACTTCGTTGATCTGCCCGAAATCGCCCATGTTCATAATGAAAATGGTACTTTTCACGACATCGGAAAAATCCATGCCTGCCTCGGAAAGGATGTTGCGGAGGTTCTGCATCACGCGATGGGTTTCGGCGATGATATCGTCCTGCTCCATCTGCCCGCTTTCCGGGTTCAGCGCGATCTGGCCGGAGATGAACAACATATTGCCCGCCTGCACGGCCTGGTTGTACGGACCGATCGGTGCCGGCGCATTGGTGGAGTTGATGATTTGTTTTTCCATATGCCGCAAAAATAAGGTTTTGCGCCTGCAAAAATGCTTATATTAGCTGAACGTATCAGCCGAGACTAGTCATCTACCCGAAGAAAATTTAGCTGCACCAATATGTATGTCAAAACAAGGCATGGTCTGTCATTGAATGGCGCATGGCAAATGCAGATCGCACTGTTTGCGGGATGGATCATTCCCTGCGCGATCGTGTTCCTGGTATCTGGCATCAACCTCCTGCAATTTCCCGAGTTCCTTTCCTGGTTATACACCCTGGGCGGTGTGAGCGTCATCGTTTGCGCGCTCGTCCGCAAGCGCGATAATTTCCAGTTCATGCCGCGGTTGTACATGACCGGCGAGTTGTTCCTGCTTTGCGTTTCCATGGCCATTGCGTTGGTGATGGTGAAAGACGGGCTGGGCAATATTCTTCCGCTGCCGGTTTGGTCAGACATGAGTTTTACTTCGATCCGCATCGGCTCGCCGTATTCCATCATCTGCACGGTCATGCTCATGGCGATGATGGAAGAAATACTGTTCCGGGGCATCATCATGGAAGCCCTTCTCCACCGCTATTCCTCCGGCGTTGCGCTCGTGCAGAGCGCGCTGCTGTACATGCTCGCGCATCCAGACCCCTCGCAGATGCCCGGCGCGTTCATGATGGGGCTGGTAACCGGCGCGTTCTACCTCCGCTTCCGCGATCTTTGTCCGGCGATGCTCATACACGTGGCTTACAACGGCGCTTCGGCGCTCCTGCTCAACGTGGGCAGCCATCATTTCACGCAGCATTCGCCCGTGATGTATTATGTGATGGTAGCCGGCTGCACAGGCGCCCTCATTGCCGGGTACTTCCTCCTGCAACGCATTTCCCTTCCCAAATCAACGGCAAAAGCGGCCCCCCTTCCCGGGAAACCGCTTCTGCATACGGAACGTTCCGTCTGAATTATTTTCCGAACAGCAAGGCCGCCAGTTTCTTGTCGTGGCCATACACGTCGTCCCGGAAATTGAGACGCCCCTGGCTGTCGACCCACGCCGTGAAATACCCGATGAACACGGGGATCTTCTCTTTCACCGTTACATATTTTTCCTTGTTGGCGTTCATGGCCGCGTCGATCTTGGCGGTCGTCCAGCTGGAATCTTTCCGCAGCACCCATTCCGCCAGTTTCTTCGGTTCGGAAACGCGGATGCAGCCGTGCGAGAAGGAGCGCTTCGTTTCGTTGAACAATCCTTTCGACGGCGTGTCGTGCAGGTAAATATTGTATTCGTTGGGGAAAAGGAATTTCACTTTACCGAGCGAGTTGCTGGGCCCGGGTTTCTGCCTTACCGAAATACTGTTCCCGCTGCCCGACATCTCCATATTATGCCGCGCCAGGTAAGCTTTTCCACTCTTCCGGATGCCCGGCAGCACTTCTTTCCGCAGGATGCCAGGGGGTACGTTCCAGTAAGGGCTGAACACGACGTATTTCAAATCCTTGCTGAAGATCACGGTGCTGTTGCCCTGAGTGCCCACCACCACGTTGCAGCTCCAGGCCAGCTTGCCGTCTTCATAGGCATGCAGCCGGAATTCGGGGATGTTCACGAGGAGGTAATCGGTATTCACTTCCACCGGCACCCAGCGGATGCGTTCCATGTTGAGGAGGATCTGCTGCATGTAGTGCTCCAGCGGCCGGTTCAGCGCCGCCACGGTGCTTTCGCGGATGATGCCGTCTTCCTTCTGCCCGAAACGTGCCTGGAAGTTGCGCAGGGCGCTGTCGAGCTGCGGCGTGAAGCGGGATGAGGTATCGCTGTCCTTGAAATCGCCATACATCCGCAGCCTTTTTTTCACGGCGGCGATGACGTTGGAAGAATCGCCCGATTTGTAGGTTTTCTTTTTCTCGATCCGGATAGAGTCCAGCACGGGATTGTCTTTCGCGAGCTTGGCCAGGCGTTGCAGTTCATCGCGCAGCAGTTTGTATTGCCGGTTGACGGGCTCGTTGGTAGCGATGGCCGTTTTGGGGTAGCGGATAACGGAATCGAGGAGGCTTGATACATTTATTTTTTTGCGGGGGATGAACCACTCCAGGTCTTTGGAATTGTCGCTGGTCATGCCGCCCCACGTTTTCTGGGCGTAGTCGAAGAATTGCCCAGTGAGGGAAATTTCGGTGATGCGGTACAGTGAGTCTTTACGGTTGAATTCGCTGCCTTCGGCGCTGAGCGAATCGTAAAGGCGGAGGGCGGCGGATTTGTCGAGCGAGGAATCGCGGATGCCGGTGGCTTCGTCTTGCCGCATCATGTTCATGAACCCGCCGGCTTGTTCGGTGAGGCCTGCGCTATCGATCCATGCGAAGTGGAAATCGCGTTTGCGATAGAAGTCGAGGATGGATTCGCGATAGGGCGCAAATTCCGCATGATGGTCAAGGAACGCCACAACGAGGTTGCTGTCCATCGCTTCGGCGATGTATTCTTCTTTGGTGTAGTGCGTGGTGTCGCGGTTAATGCCTTCGCCTTTGGGTCTTTTCTGGCCTTGTTGGCAGGCCACGGCGAGGGCCACGAGCAAAATGGGCAGTACGGTTTTTTTCAGCATATCGAAGTAGCATTTAGGAGGTATAACAATCTTCCGCCGGGTATGTTGCAAAGCGGGGGCCGGAATGCGGGCGGAGGAAAAAAAGGGCGCAACCGGCCGGGTGCGCCCTTTTTCTAATATCAGAGCTTGATTTCTTCGTCGTTGTTATCGAAGAAGTGGTATTCCGTGAGATGGTAGTTGGAATCAGCACGGAGCTTGATCCATTTCTTGTACGCGAAGTACCATTTCCACTGGCGGCTGCGGAGCCAGCCTTTGGTGAGGTAGGCGTAGAGGATGGGGTGCACGCGGATGGTGAGCCCTTTGTGCTGGTGGTTGAGGAGATACTGGAGGTTCTTCTCGATATCTTCCACGATGAGCATGGAAGCGCCGATTTTGCCGGTGCCTTTGCAGGTGGGGCAATCTTCGGCAACGGAAATGGTGATTTCCGGTTTTACCCGCTGGCGGGTGATTTGCATGAGCCCGAACTTGGAGATGGGCAAAATGGTGTGTTTGGCCCTGTCTGTCGCCATGAATTTCTCCATGGCTTCGTATACGTTCTTTTTGTTCTCCGGCAGTTTCATATCGATGAAATCGATGATGATGATGCCGCCGAGGTCGCGGAGGCGCAGCTGCCGGGCGATTTCCGCTGCGGCTTCCAGGTTGGACGCGAGGGCGTTTTGTTCCTGGTTGTTGCTGGAGCTTTTGTAGCCCGAGTTGACGTCGATGACGTGGAGGGCTTCCGTGGCTTCGATGATGAGATACACGCCGGAGTCGAGGTTGACGGTTTTGCCGAAGGAGGCTTTTACCTGCCGGGTGACGCCGAAGTGGTCGAAGATGGGGGCGCCGTTGTGGTAGTAGGTGACGATGTCCTGCTTTTCGGGCGCTATCTTCTGGATATACGTTTTAGTATCGGTGTAAATATTTTTATCGTTGATGACGATCCTGTTGAAGGATTCGTTCAGCAGATCGCGGAGGATGCTGGTGGTTTTGGTTTGTTCGCTGAGGATTTTCTGCGGGGCCTGGCCGTTCCGGAGGTTTTCCTGGATGGTGTGCCAGGTGCTTACCAGGGTGGTGAGGTCTTCGTGGAGCTCGGCGGTTTTCTTTCCTTCGGCGGCGGTGCGGACGATGACGCCGAAATTGGGCGGTTTGATGGCTTCGACGATCTTCTGGAGCCTTTTCCGTTCTTCGGAGGAGTGGATCTTTTTGGAGACGGCCACGATGTTGTTGAACGGGGTGATGACGATGAACCTTCCCGGGAGGGAGATTTCGCAGCTGAGGCGCGGGCCTTTCGAAGAAATGGGCTCCTTGAGGATCTGGACGAGGATGTTGGGTTTTCCGCCGAGGACTTCCGTTATTTTACCGGTTTTGATGATTTCGGGCTCATTTTTGAATTTGCCGAAGTCGAAAGCGCCGGATTTGTCGGAGATAGCCTGGTTGGTGAACTTCAGGATGGAGCGGATGTACGGGCTGAGGTCGGTGTAATGGAGGAAGGCGTCTTTTTCGAACCCTACGTCCACGAAAGCCGCGTTCAGGCCTGGGATGAGTTTTTTTACTTTGCCTAAATAAAGGTCCCCCACTGCAAAATTAGGATTGCCGCTTTCGTGATGCAGCTCTACCAACTTCTTATCTTCCAGCAATGCAATTTCAACACCGGACGGTGCTGCATTTATAATCAATTCCTTATTCAAGCGTCAAAATTTTATCCATAAATACTTTCACTTTATGCGACCCTCTCGGTGCTCTGTGGGTTGACAAGGGGGTACAGCATTCCCGGTTGTAGCCGGTGGTCTGGCGGCTTACACGTCGTCGAGAGGGGATTGCAAAGGGTTCAGTGATATACAGGTATCCGTGGTGTCTGCGGGGCTGACTACGAAAACAACCTGCATGACACTAGCAATTTAATGATTAATGCTAACATCATGCAGGATTGCATTAAAAAATTTATCGCGCAGCCCCTCCGGCTATCTATATGCTTAGTATAAATGGCGGGGAAACAGGAGAATTATTTCTTGCCTTTCTTGTGGCGGTTCTTTCTCAGTCTTTTCTTACGCTTGTGGGTTGCGATTTTATGTCTCTTTCTTTTCTTTCCGCAGGGCATACGCTTGTAATTTTTTTAATGTTTTATAAAATACTATTTAATACTTTTTATGTATTCGTCGATCTCGGCCGCCAAGGCGGGGTCTTTGATCATTTTGCGGCACTGCCGGAGCAGGTCTACCGCTTTTTCGTTTTCCCCTTTGCTCTGGTAGGCCACAGCCTGGAGGAAAAGCGCTTTGGGCTCGTTGGGCGTGCGTTCGAGGACTTTGTCCATTCTTTCGATCGCCTTGTCGAACTGGCCGGATTTAATGGAGAAATTTGCCAGGGTGAGCTGGGCGTCCAGGAAATCCGGGTTCTTTTCTGCCACTTCGCGGAGGATGCCGATGCCTTTCATGGGCTCGCCGGTATAATCCACGATGAGGGCTCCTTTTCTCAGTTTCAGCGTATCGTTGCCGGGTTCCAGGGCGATGGCCCGGTCGAGCAATTCAAGCGCGGATGAAACTTCCCACAATTTCACCGCAGGGTCCTGGGTGTGTGAAAGGTGCTCCAAAAATAAATTGGCTGCAAAGGTGAGGTTTTTTCCGGAATTTTCCAACTTGGCTGCTTCTCCGGCATAATGTGCGGCGATGGGCGCCTCGTTGAGGCCGTCCCAGAGGAGGTAAAGCTGGCGGTAGGCATTGATTTGCTGCGTCTGCACGTCTCCGCGCACTACAGCATTATCCAGCCGGGAGATCTCTCCCAGCCTTTCGGCAGGAACTCGTTCCTTGGCCTTCTGCAATAAGTCCTTGAAATCCGCTGCAGTAGCGGTATTCCCTTGTGGCATAGCCATGCCGGGGGCGGCATGGTCGTGATCATGCACCTTCGGCGAAATTCGGCCGAACGCGAACAAAGCGATAACTGCGGCAACACCGAGGCCAATCAGCAATAGTTGATTTCTTTGCACCCTATTCCAATATTAGGATGCAAATCTATGAACTTTTAAGCTTCTTTACCTCTGCAACAAATTCTTTCGACGGTTTAAACGCCGGAATGTAGTGCTCGGGGATTTCCACGGCCACATTCTTTTTGATGTTGCGCCCGATCTTGGCGGCCCTTTTTTTCGTAATAAAGCTGCCAAATCCGCGGATGTAGATATGCTCGCCATTAGCCAACGCCTCCTTCACTTCCTTGAACAGGGCTTCGAGTGTTACTAACACGTCTACTTTCGGGATGCCGGTTTTTTCAGCAATGTTGTTAATCACATCAGCTTTTCTCATAATGAATCGGAGGATTACTTGTTTTCAAAGTTAAATAAAAAAATTTAATCGCTCTATTTTCAAGCAAATAAAATTTATTATTTTTTGTTATAGATAGCAGGTTATAAAAATACGTTTATTTGCGTTCTCAACCAACCCGTAAATCATTGCAACACAATACCATCAAAGGTTTCGGGACAGCGAATATATAGAAATCAATCGACATATATAAATTATTTTGTGCAAATGACCGATATGAAGCAATTTTTTACCGCGGGTATCCTGGCCTGGAATGAGCTGCAGAACGACCGGTCCATGCCCTGGAAGCAGGAAAAAGACCCCTACCGCATCTGGCTCTCCGAGATCATCCTCCAGCAAACCCGCGTGGAACAGGGCCGCCCCTATTACGAACGCTTCATTTCCGCCTATCCCACCATCACCGAGCTCGCCGACGCGCCCGACGAAGAAGTTTTCCGCCTCTGGCAGGGCCTCGGCTACTACGCCCGCTGCAAAAACATGCTCGCCGCCGCCCGCACCGTGGCCCGCGATTGGAACGGCCGCTTCCCCCGCACCTACGAAGGCATCTCCGCACTGAAAGGCGTTGGCCCTTACACCGCCGCCGCCATCGCTTCTTTCGCGTACAACCTCCCCCACGCCGTGCTGGACGGCAACGTATACCGCGTACTGGCGCGGTTCTTCGGTATCGACACGCCCACGGATACCACCGCGGGCAAAAAACTTTTCACTCAACTTGCCCAGGACGTACTTCCCGTGCAACAGGCCGGCACTTATAATCAGGCGATCATGGACTTCGGGGCCGTAGTCTGCAAACCGCAGACTCCACACTGCAAATCTTGCCGGTTATCCTCCCAATGCGTAGCTTTTCAAAAAGGATTAACAGATCTCGTTCCTGTAAAATCCAAAAAATTACGCATAAAAAAAAGATATTTCTATTATTTGTTGCTAGGCAAAGGCTCGCTGCGGTACGTCCGCAAGCGGACCGGCAAAGACATCTGGGAAAACCTCCACGAATTCCCCATGATCGAGACCCCGGCGCCCGTCTCCGAAGCCGAACTGCTCGCCTCCCCGGCCTTCCGCGCCCTGGTAGGCCCCGGCGCCGTAACAGTGGAGCAGGTTTTCCCGGAAAGGAAACAGCAGCTCACCCATCAAACCATCCACGCCCGCTTCCTGCGGATCGGGCCGGAAAAGGCCATTTTGCCGCCCGAAGGCTTCCGCGCCGTGAGCGCAGCCGAACTGGAACTGCTCGCTTTTCCGAAGATCATCGTCGATTTCCTGAAAGGATGACGATCGGGCCGCACTCCGGTACCATTCATTTATAACGACTTATAAAAAATATTCGTGCCCTCGGCCGATAATTTTTTGTGTACCCGATTAGAAAAAACATTAACTTTAGTAAGGTTGACCGTGAGATGATTTTTTAAACATAGGACAGAATTAAAACCTACAATTATGAGAGGTGTTAATAAAGTAATCCTGATTGGCAATCTTGGCAGAGACCCCGATGTTCAGTTCCTGGAAGGCAACATAGCAGTGGCAAAATTCTCACTGGCCACTACGGAAACTTTCAAAGACCGCGCCGGCAAGCTGATTTCCCAGACAGAATGGCACACAGTCGTGCTCTGGAGGGGCCTGGCAGAGCTGGCCCAGAAATACCTCCACAAAGGAAGCCTCGTCTATATCGAGGGGCGCCTCCGCACCCGCAGCTGGGAAGACAAGGAGGGCAACAAGAAATTCGCCACCGAAGTGGTGGGCGATAACCTCGTGATGCTCGACAAGCGGATGGACGTCGGCAATGGCGACCATGCCATTTCCCACGGTTCCGGCTCCTCCTCCGGGCAGCAAAGCGGCCCCGGCCATCATGGAGAAGGTTTCCCCGGCATCGAGATCCCGCCCATGGGCGAGGCTGCCGACGATCTACCGTTTTGAAAAACCACCCCGGGGCAAGGCCCGCTCCTTTTCCTTGCCGTATCGGGACATTCTTTATATTTGCACGCGGGAAAGCGATTCACCTCTCCAAGACCTGAATTACTTTCCCCTTATTTTTGACCAAAGCTCATCATCTTGGCTTATTTTTCGGCTAGCATGCTACCGTTACTGAATGTTTTCCTGCAAAACCCGGCGCCGGCCGCCGCCCCCGATGTGAATGTCCTGGTGTTCCTGCTGGTCATTTTCATTCTGCTCCTGCTCACCTTCATCGTGTCTGGCGCAGAAGTTGCCTTCTTTTCACTGAACTACAAAGACCTTAACGTCCTCAAAACCAGGCAGAACAACGCCGGCCGCACCATCACGCGCCTGCTCGAAAAGCCGAAATCGCTGCTGGCATCCCTCCAGATCGCCAACATCCTTTTCAACATCGCCTTCATCTTCATCACCAATTACCTTATTTACCAGGTAGAGTCGCTCCAGGAGCTGGCCGTGGTTTCCTTCGTGGTCCGCATCGCCATCATCACCCTGGTGCTCCTCTTCTTCGGACAGATCCTCCCGCGCGTGTGGGCCACCCAGAACAACATGCGCTTCGCCACCTATTTCGCCTGGCTGGTCCATCTCATCCACGCCACGCTCGAACCGGTGAGCAATTTCTTCGTGAACCTCAGCGAAAGCATCGAGGCGCGCCTCTTCCACCGCAACACCAAACCCATCAACTACCGCGAGATCGACGAAGTGATCGAGATGAGCGTGGAACCGGGCGCGTCGCAGGAAGAGAAAAACATCGTGCGCGGCATCCTCAAATTCGGCAACATCGCCGTGAAACAGATCATGCGCACGCGGCTCGATGTCAACGGCCTCGAATTCGACCTCCCCTTCAGCGAAGTCACCAAACATGTGGCAGACCTCCATTATTCCCGGCTTCCCGTGTATAAAAACAACCTCGACACCATCGTGGGCGTGATCCACACCAAAGATCTGCTGCAGCACCTGGGGAAAGGGGACTCGTTCGACTGGCACGAAGTGATGCGCCAGCCGTTTTTCGTCCATGAGCATAAACTGATCGAAGACCTGCTCAACGAATTCCAGACCCGCCACATGCATTTTGCCGTGGTGGTAGACGAATTCGGCGGCACTTCCGGCATCGTGACCCTGGAAGATATTATGGAGGAAGTGATCGGGGATATCAAAGACGAGTTCGACGAAGAAGAATTCAACTACAATAAAGTCAACGACCATACCTATGTGTTCGAAGGCAAGACCATGCTGAACGACGTGTGCCGCATCCTGAACATCGCGCCCGACACCTTTGAACAGGTGAAAGGCGAAAGCGATTCCATCGGGGGCCTCATCCTGGAGCTTTCCGGTAAATTCCCGGAAGAAAACAGCGTCATCAGCTACGGCAACTTCGATTTCACCATCCTGGAAGTCACCAAAATGCGCATCCAGAAGGTACAGGTCAGCATCAAATCAGACATCGAAACGGAATGAAACGCCTCCTCCCGCTCCTGACTTTCGCTTTTATTTTCGCAGCCTGCCAGCAACGCGGCCATACGCCCAAACCGAGGGGCTATTTCCAGATCGACCTTCCCGAAAAGCACTACCAGCTGTTCAACGAGCCCGGATACCCATATACTTTCGAATATCCGACATATGCCCGGATCGTGAAAGACACCCTGTTTTTCGATGAAAAAGCGGAAAATCCATGGTGGATCAACATCGAAATCCCCCAATTCGACGGTAAAATCTACCTCAGCTACAAGCAGGTAGGCCAAAAAAATTCGCTGGACAAGCTGGTGAACGACGCGTTCAAACTCACCTACAAGCATACCTACAAAGCGGAATCCATTGAAGAAGAAGCCATTACAACGCCAAACGGCGTTTCGGGCCTGTTTTACGAAGTGGCGGGAAACGCGGCTTCGGCGAAACAGTTTTTCGTGACGGATTCCAGCAACCATTTTCTGCGCGGAGCGTTGTATTTTTACGCCCAGCCGAATGCGGACTCCCTGGCACCGGTAACCCGGTTCGTGGAAGAAGATATGCGGCACCTCGTGAACACCTTGAAATGGAGACCAAACTGAGAGCAAGATGATAGTGATCGATGACAAATACATCAGCGATGATGTGGTCGAGAAAAATTTTGTATGCAACCTGAACGCATGCAAAGGCGCCTGCTGCGTAGCGGGCGATTGCGGTGCGCCGCTGGAGGAAGCGGAACTCGAAACCCTCCGCCGCATATACCCTTCCATCAAACCGTACCTTCGCGAAGAAGGCATACGCGAAATCGAAGCCACAGGCCTCCATACCTGGGACGATGAGCATGGCCACGTTACGCCCATCGTCAACGGCGCCATCTGCGCCTACGCCGATATCGACGAAAACGGCCACGTGGGATGCGGTATCGAGAAAGCCTGGAAAGCCGGCGCCACCGATTACCGGAAACCCATTTCCTGCCACCTCTACCCCATCCGCATCACCAAATACGAATCCTTCGAGGCCGTCAATTACGACAAATGGAGCATCTGCAAACCCGCCTGCAAACTCGGAAACCAGCTGCAGGTACCGGTTTACAAGTTCCTGAAAGAAGCCCTCGTCAGAAAGTACGGTGAAGATTTTTACAACGTCCTCGACCAGATCGCAACAGGACAGTACAGCACAGAAGAATGAAACTTTGATAGCATCTTTGCAAGGACCTGTACAATAGGCTCAATCTTTGCGTAACGGGTCCAGCAGTAGACATTTTGACTATATTTACAGCCATGAATAAAACGGCCAGCACATTTCTCAATGAAAGTGAAGTAAAAGCGGCGGACCTCGGCCACCGCAATACGATCAACTTCAACATCGGCAAATACAACGCCGCGGTCAAGAACGGCAAGATGCAGTTTGCTGACCTTACCACCGCCCGCGAACGGGCGAAAAACGTGAAATGGCGCGCCATCGAGAACCTCGACAAGCACCTGGAGGAATTCGAAATGAATTTCATCAAAAGGGGCGGAAAGGTGATCTGGGCCGAAACGGCGGAACAGGCGCGGGAAGAAATTCTCGCCATCTGCAAGGCCAAGAACTGCAAATCCGTGGTGAAAAGTAAATCCATGGCCACGGAAGAAATCCATCTCAACGACTTCCTGCAAGAACATAATATCGAAAGCGTAGAAACGGACCTGGGCGAATACATCCAGCAGCTGGACGAAGAGCCTCCCTACCACATCGTAACGCCGGCCATGCACAAAAGCGCGCAGCAAGTGGCCGACCTCTTCCACGATAAACTGGGGACCCCGTCTACACTCACGCCCGAACAACTCACGCTCGTTGCCCGCGACAAGCTCCGCCAGAAGTACCTGGAAGCGGAAGTGGGCATCACCGGCGCCAACTTCGTTATCGCCGACATCGGCGGTATCGCCGTTACGGAGAACGAAGGCAACGCCAGGCTGACGACTTCCTTCCCCAAAACGCACATCGCGCTGATCGGGATCGAAAAAGTACTGCCTTCCATCAACGATCTCGCGCTTTTCTGGCCACTGCTCGCCACCTACGGCACGGGCCAGCAGATCACTTCCTACAACTCCGTCTTCTCCGGCCCGCGCCAGGAGGGCGAAACGGACGGCCCCGAAGAGATGTACGTCATCTTCCTCGACAACGGCCGCACCAACCTGCTCAAAGACGTGGAAGCCCGCGAAGCCCTGTATTGCATCCGCTGCGGCTCCTGCCTCAACGCCTGCCCGGTATATAAAAACATCGGCGGCCATACTTACAAAACAACTTACAGCGGCCCCATCGGCTCCGTGATCACGCCGCATCTGAAAGGCGTGGGCGAATATATGCACCTCAGCTATGCATCGTCGCTGTGTGGCAACTGCACGGAAGTGTGCCCCGTGCGCATCAACCTGCACGAACTGCTGCTCCACAACCGTCATAAAGCGGTGGAAGAGCATCATACCGGGGGCGGCGAAAAACTGGGATGGTTCGGCTGGAAACAGGCTTGCCTCAGCCGCAGGATGATGAACCTGGTGGGTGGAAAGACGAAGAATTTCGTGATAGGCAAACTGTTCGGCAGCGCCTGGGGCGACGATGAACGCGGGCTCCCCATTTTCGCGGCGAAGTCTTTCAACCAGCTTTGGAAGGAACGGAAGAAATAATTGATTCGAATGCTTGAATATTAGTGGAAAGGCCGGCGTTTTGCCGGTCTTTTTTATTTCATGGGGATGAGCTTCACCGGCACATTGATTTCCGCTTTGCGCTTGCGCCCGCTTACCGGCACCCATTTGGGACCTTCTTCCACCCGTTTCACGGCGGCTTCGCCTGCGGCGGGATGGAAAGGACGATCGGCTTTTACATTGTGCAGGGAACCGTCGGGATGTACGGTGAACGTTACACGTACTTCGCCGGAAAGCGAGTCGGGCAGGGCCGCTACGGGCACCGGCGGCAAAAGGGCAAGATATTGGCGGTAAGCGGCCTGGCCCAATCCTGGCTGGGGTGTGGCGCGGCCTCTGGTCCCTCCGGTGATGACCGATTCAGACAGGGCCTTTTCGTCTGTCGGGAGATAGATATCGAGCGAATTATTGTTTTCCGGGACGTTTACGACCGTGTTTTTATATCCGAGCAGCGATACGTCGAGGCTGGTACGGGCCGCTGACTTTACCGTGAAGGCAAACTGGCCGGCACTGTCTGTCATCACGCGTTTATTGGTAGACCGTTCGTGCACGATGGCACCGCGCATGAGCTCACCGGTAGACGCGTCGAGCACCTTGCCGCTGATGAGGCGGAGGTCGTGCGCTTCGTGATAGGACGAATAATTGGATTCCACGCCCGCCACTTTGCCTTGCATTTTGCTGGCGATATCGTCTGACTGCGGGTTTTTCCGCATCAACTCAGACGGTTTCCGGCCGATGTAAATCGTGTCGGTGACTTTTGCCTTGTTGGCAAATCCGGATCCATAAGTGGAAACGGGCGGCGGAGGCGGGGGCGCGAGCGCTGGGGCAGGTGCTGCCGCCAGTGCGGGTGCTGCTTCCGCGGCTTTATCTTCGGCAACGCGGGACTGTTGTGCTTTTTGGAAAGCCCGATCTTTTTCTTCCGCAGCGTGTTGGCGGGCCGGTTTTGCTTTTCGGGACGCTGTCACGGCTTTCTTTTCCTCTTGCGGTTGGCGCTGATCTTCCGCGGAATTGGCGATGATGGTTTTGGCGGATTCCGGTTGTGCTGCGGCGGGGGCAGGCAAGGTTTGCGGCGTGGCGGAGTCCTGGGCTTGCGGGGCCGCGGGGAGTTCCTGGGCTACATCTTTCACGGAGGGGCCGCGGTTGATGAGGAATACGGCCGAAATGGCGATAAGGAGCAATACGCTTGCGGCGGCCAGCCAGCGGCGGTCGATGCGGCGTACCGTACCTGTGGGTACGATGGGCGGTTGGGCCACGCGTTGCTGCAGGCGGGCGCGGAGATCGTTCAGCGCGGGCTCCTGGGCATGGGGTTTTTTGCCATATCCCTGGATCGCTTCGGCCAGGAAGGGGTCTTCCAGGGCCTGGTGCTCCAGGGCGTGCATGGTTTTATCGTCCAGCTCGCCTGCCAGGTACCGGCGGATAACGTCCGCAGTGGGCTCGATATGTTTTTTCGGCGTTGCCATTTATTTTTTCTCCATGCAGATCTTCAGATTTCTCTTTCCGTTCTGGATGTAGCTTTTCACTTTGTTCATGTCGTAGCCGGTGATTTCGGCTACTTCGCGGTAGCTTTTTTCCTGCAGGTAAAACAGGTCTACGCTCTTTTTCTGTTCTTCGGGCAGGTGTTCCATACAGCGTTCCATGGCCTGGAGGTTATCTTCCAGCCCATTTCCACTATCCGGATGAAAAAAAGGCCCGGATTCCACAAATCCCTCGTCATCCATTTCCACGATCCTGCCGCGGGTGCCGGCGGCACGGATTTTCATGAGGCAGTGGTTCCTGGACAGGACGTGCAGCCATCCTCTAAACGATTGAATTTCATGCTGTTTTACTTTTCCTATCAACTCTTCGAAAATCTGCATGACGGCATCTTTGGCGCTGTCTTCGTCCAGGTATTTGAGGCAAACACCGTATACGAGGTCCATATACCGCTCGTAGAGCGCAGCCAAAGTCTCCAGCTGACCGGATTCCTTGTATTCCCGGACCAGCGCGGCGTCATCGGCTTCCTTCCTCGTATGTTGCTGTATAAAGGGCATTTGCTGTGTGGCAATAGTACAAAATTATTGGGCTGGGTAACGCGTGTGATGTTAAAATCTGGATAAGACATTATTGCTAAAACTGTGAAGACATTTAGCAAATGTCACGACCAGTTTGACCAATAGATAACATCAGGCCACTATGCAATCGTTCGCAATACGAATATACTATCGTAAAAAGGTAAAATATTGGCAGTGAGACGCCGATTAACAAATTGCTAACCTAGTTCGCAGCCGTATTTACTCAAATTCGCCGTTGCCCATTCAAATAAAGAAGGGCCGCTACAAAAAGCGACCCTTTTTTCTTTGTATGGGTAATACAAAAGAGCGGGTGACATTCACACCCACAAAGTCAGAATCAGATGGAAATGACCAATTAATGCTTTGGCTTTTCCGGCTGGTGATTGCGATAAAAATTATCGAACACCTCACCTGATTCCAGCCCCCATCGTTACTGCGATCGGGGGCTTTTATCGTAAATATGTGCATTGCGGGAAATTATTGCACAAGCATCACTTGTGCACGAAACATTCCAGTTATAACAATCGTAAAGATTCAGATTCCAATAATTGCAAGGCCACTTAAATATATATCTTCCAAAGTACTCAACTATTTTATCTCCGGGGCAGTTCCTTTTTTACGACAACTAAAAAAACGCATCTTTGCTAACGCAAACAAAGGTAAAGTTGTGCAACTTTTTCAATCGTTGCGGCTTTGTTAATGAAACACGCCATACAATTGATTCTCACGCTAATACTTTGTTATCTCCCTATTAACAAATAATAATTGCAATTGTTTTTGTTGAATTAGTTATTCTGACGCATGAAAAAAAGCCCCGGAATAGTCCAATAACGAAAAGGCCGCCAATACTGGCGGCCTTTTCGTTATTGGACTACTTAAAATGCACAATTAGTGACGGAAGTGACGCATGCCCGTTACGATCATCACCATGCCGTTTTCTTTGGCGAAGTTGATGGAATCGGCGTCGCGGATGGAGCCGCCGGGCTGGATCACGGCGTTGATGCCTTCTGCATGTGCGATGCGCACGCAATCGTCGAAGGGGAAAAACGCGTCAGACGCCATGGCAGCGCCTTCCAGGCTGAAGTTGAATTGTTTGGCTTTCTCGATCGCATGGCGGAGCGCGTCGATGCGGGAGGTTTGGCCGCAGCCTTTACCTACGAGCTGGCGATCTTTCACCAGCGCGATGGCGTTGGATTTGAGGTGTTTGCAAACGATGTTGGCAAATTCCAGGTCGGCACGCTGTGCAGCTGTGGCGGGTTGGGCACCGGTATCGTTCCACTCTTTGAAGCTGCCTTCGTCGTTATCCTGCACCAGCACGCCGTTCAGCACGTTTTTGAACATGCTGGGGGATTTCAGGGGCTGTTTTTGCAGCAGAAGGATGCGGTTCTTCTTGGCCTGGAGGATTTCCAGTGCTGCGGGCTCAAAGCCGGGGGCGATGAGGATTTCGAAGAAAATCTCGTTGATGGATTGCGCCGTAGCCGCGTCTACCACCTTATTGCAGGCGAGCACGCCGCCGAAGGCGGATTCCTTATCGCCGGCGAGGGCGGCTTCCCAGGCTTCGGAAAGCGTTGCACGGCTGGCGATGCCGCATACGTTGGTGTGTTTGATCACGGCGAAAGTGGTTTCGCTGAATTCGGCGATCAGCTGAACGGCCGCGTCTACGTCTACCAGGTTGTTATAGGAAAGCTCCTTGCCGTGGAGCTTGTCGAACATTTCTGTGAGGTTGCCATAGAAAACGCCTTTCTGGTGGGGGTTTTCGCCGTAGCGGCAAACCTGGCCCTGGGGAACGGAAAGCTGGAAATAATCTTTCACTTCTTCGTTACGCATCCACCAGGAAGCGATGGCTACATCGTAATGTGCGCAAACTTCGAATGCTTTAGCGGCGAAGAAACGGCGCTGCTCCAGGGTGGTGGCGCCTTTGCCTTCTGCCAGCACCTGCTCCAGGGAACCGTACTGGTCTTTGGAAGCAACGATCACCACGTCTTTATAGTTCTTGCCGGCTGCACGGATGAGGGAAACACCGCCGATGTCGATCTTCTCGATGATGGCTTGTTCTTCGGTCGTGCTTTTAACGGTTTCTTCGAAGGGATAGAGGTCCACGATCACAAGGTCGATCTCGGGAATCTCGTACTGGGCGAGCTGCTCCAGGTCCTGGGGGTTTTCCCGGCGGGCGAGGATGCCACCAAATACTTTCGGGTGGAGGGTTTTCACGCGGCCGCCGAGGATCGACGGATACGCGGTCAGGTCTTCCACAGCCACGCATTTCACACCGAGATCCTCGATGAATTTCTGCGTTCCGCCAGTGGAATAAATGGTTACGCCCTGCTGGCCCAATGCTTTGACGATGTTCTCCAGGTTGTCTTTATAGAACACGGAGATCAAAGCGGATTTGATTTGCTTCTGCATGCACAGTAATAATTAGAGATTTACAACTAAGGCTCCTTCGTCCGGAACCGAAAAGCAGCGCAAAGTTAGTTCCTTACACGCATTTTTCCATTCCCCCAGCCGGAATGAAGGCACGGAAGCGTCAAAAATCAGGAGTTCATATATGAAATATTGGTGCAAGCGACTGATATTGACATCTGCTTTATGTGATAATAAAATATAATCGATCTTAATTTTTACGGCAGGTGGGCGAGCCGGCAGTTTTCCGTCGAGCACCAGGAGGCGCTTCCCGCCACAGCTCACCCACTTACGTCCCGGCACAAACGAAAATCCGTGCACATTCCAATACCACTCCGCTCCCCCCAAAGCGTTCGCGCTCTGCAGCGAGCTATCCCCGATATACCAACCTTCATGCCCTTCCACATACGCCACCAGCGTCAATTTGGGGATGTTCATCACCACAAGGCGCCGCTGCGCGGAGGCGCTGATTTTCTCCCATCCGTGCATCGCAGACCAGGCCACCATCAGAATTCCCGCCCCCCACATCCAGCGCTTCCTTCCCACCGCTCCCGCCACCACAAACAGTGCGATCGCCGCATATAAAATCATCGTTTCCGCCAGGGTGATCCGTATCTGGCTCCACACCGCGCCCGGAAGATCGCCGAGCCGGCCGATGATGACGTTCATCCCTTCGATCCCCCATCCCACGGCCCACCCTACCCATTCCGCCGCCCATTCCCATCCCGAAACGGCCATCAGCAGCAGTTCTCCGTACAGCAACATCGTGCTCCACGGCACCGCCACCAGGTTGGCCGGCAGAAAATATACCGGGAACTGCCGGAAATAATACAGGCACACCGGCAAAGTGAACACCTGCGCCGCCAGCGAAACCGCGGCCAGCTGCCAGATTTTGTCGAGCCACGACCACCGGGGAAGCCAAACCCCGTACAGCGGACGGTAACAAATTTGTATACCCGCCACTGCGAGGAAAGACAGTTGAAAACCGGCGTCCCCCAAAAACGAGGGCTTCGCCGCGATGAGCAGGAAAGCAGCCGCCGCCAGGTTGTTGTAAGGCGAAACATGCCTGCTGATGAGAAAACTTCCCGCCGCGATGGCCGTAAACATAACGGCAGACCGCAACACCGATGCCGAAGCTCCCGTGAGCAGCGAGAAAAACCACAACACCGCGATCAGCAATAAAGCCCGCAAAACATTGCCCCATCTGCGTTTCGGCAGCCATCGCAGCAGTGCGACACCGCCCAGGTAAATAAGCCCCAGGTGCAGTCCGGATATGGCAATGATATGCACAACGCCCGTATTCGTATAATCCCGCACCACATCTGCGTCGAGGTTGGCGCGATACCCCACCAGCAAGGCCTCTGCGATACCGGCGCGCTCCTTCCCCGGCACGTAACGCTGCAACGTCCGTAGCGTATACGCATGTGCGTTATAGAGCCATCGCTCCGGCACCGAAAACCCGTTCCCCGGAAGCCGCCACCACTGCGCCTTTGTTACGAACGCCCGGTGAAAAATCCCGCGGCGTGTGCAATACGCCGCATAATCGTACCCACCCGGGTTCCCGGCATTCCGGACGGGCTCAGCGCGCGCGCAGGTAAAAAGCCGGTCGCCGGGAGCAGCTTTCGGATCATCGGCGAAATACAGGATGATGGCCCCTTCCGCCGGTATCGCCCGCCCGTTTTCCCATACACTTTCCAGCCTGCATTCCGCTTTCCAGGAGCGGGCTTTCTGCTGCGGCACTTCGGTCAGCGTCAGCGCCATCTGCAAGGTATCTTTCCCAAAATGCCCGATCCATTGCGGGTTCCGGCGGATGTCGGTGACGGCGGGCAACATCATGCCGACACAAAATACCATTCCCGTCACGCCCGCCCCCTGCAGCCAACGCAGGGCAAACCGGGCACGAAGCCCCAGCAACGGCGGCAGGGCCCAGCAAAGCAAGCAGCACGTCATGATCATCCAGGGAATGGAGGGGACGAACGTCCCGGTAATGGCTCCTGCCGCCAAAAACGGCAACAGGCGCAGGAAAGGCGCAACTTTCCAAGAGTGGTTCTTCATCGGTCACAAACAATGTTGGCTGCAATGTAGGATGGCGGCATCAAATGGCCAAACCGGGTTTCTCCGATTTTCGGAGATTTTGCGCACAAAAAAACCGCACCAGTTGCCTGGTGCGGTCCTTCGTATGATTTGTAACCTCTTATTTACTGAGGTGCATGCTTCTTTCTTTGTACAAAGTCCGGAAGTAAGGATCGCGGAGGTCTTTGATGAAACGGATGGCTTCGCCGGTAGATTTCATCTCGGGGCCGAGCTCCTTGTTCACGCCCGGGAACTTGTTGAAGGAGAACACCGGTTCCTTGATCGCATAACCCTTGAGGTTCTTTTTGATGGTGAAATCGGTGAGCTTGTTGGCGCCCAGCATCACTTTGGTGGCGATGTTCAGGTAAGGCACCTGGTACGCCTTGGCGATGAACGGCGTGGTACGGGAAGCGCGCGGATTGGCTTCGATCACGAACACGTTACCGTCTTTGATGGCGAACTGGATATTGATCAATCCGCGGATATCGAGCGCACGGGCGATCTTTTCCGCGTAATATTCCATGGTGGTCACCACGAGGCCGGTGAGGTTGAATGCAGGCAGCACGGCGTTAGAGTCGCCAGAGTGGATACCTGCCGGCTCGATATGCTCCATCACGCCCATCACGTGGAAATTCTCACCGTCGAAGATCGCGTCGATCTCGGCTTCCTGGCAACGGTCGAGGAAGTGGTCGATGAGGATTTTATTGCCGGGCAGGTGTTTCAGCAGGCTGAGTACCGAATGTTCCAGTTCTTCTTCGTTGATGACGATCCGCATGCGCTGGCCGCCCAAAACGTAGGAGGGGCGCACCAGTACGGGGTATCCTACTTCCTTCGCCACTTCGATGGCATCGTCCGTATTGTAAGCGGTGCCATACTTGGGGTACGGGATGCCGAGGTCTTTCAGCAGGTCGGAGAACCGGCCGCGGTCTTCGGCGATGTCCATGTTATCGAAAGAGGTACCGATGATGCGGACGCCTTTTTCGGTGAGGCGTTTCGCCAGTTTCAGGGCGGTCTGGCCACCCAGCTGAACGATCACGCCTTCGGGCTTTTCCAGTTCGATGATCTCCCAGAGGTGCTCCCAGTATACCGGTTCGAAGTACAGCTTGTCGGCCATGTCGAAGTCGGTGGAAACGGTTTCCGGGTTACAGTTCACCATGATGGCTTCGTAACCGGATTCCTGGATGGCCTGGAGGCCGTGGGTGCAGCAATAGTCGAATTCGATGCCCTGGCCGATGCGGTTGGGGCCGGAGCCGAGCACGATCACTTTCTTCTTGTTGGAAGGGATGGATTCGTTTTCGGTATCGAAAGTGGAGTAGAAATAAGGTGTTTTCGCTTCGAACTCGGCGGCGCAGGTGTCTACCATTTTGTAGGTGCGCACGATGCCGGCGGCCTTGCGTTTCTCGTATACTTCGTCTTCTTCACAGTTGGTGAAGATGATGGCGAGCTGTTTGTCGGAGAAGCCCATTTGCTTGGCTTCCTTAAGCAGGTGCAGGGGCACGGAATCGAGATCGTGCTCCATGAGCTGTTTCTCCAGGGTCACGATATCGTTGATCTGGTGCAGGAACCAGCGGTCGATCTGTGTGGCCTGGTGGATGGATTTCACGGAAACGCCTTCCATGAGCGCGTCTTTGATGCGGAAGATGCGGTCCCAGGTGGGGCGCTTCAGTTTTTCCAGCAGTGCGTCGCTTTTCATGAGGGACTTACCGTAGTACCCGAGGCCTACGGCGTCGTTTTCGAGCGACTGGCAGGCTTTCTGGATGGCTTCGGTGAAAGTTCTGCCGATAGACATTACCTCGCCCACGGATTTCATCTGGAGGCCGAGGGTATCGTCTGCGCCTTTGAACTTGTCGAAGTTCCAGCGCGGCATTTTTACTATTACGTAGTCGAGCGCGGGCTCGAAGTAGGCGGAGGTAGTGCGGGTGATCTGGTTTTCCAGTTCGTCGAGCGTGTAGCCGATAGCGAGTTTGGAAGCGATCTTGGCGATGGGGTACCCGGTTGCTTTGGACGCGAGTGCGGAGGAGCGGGATACGCGGGGGTTGATCTCGATGGCGATGAGTTCTTCGTTCTCGGGGTTCATGGCGAACTGAACGTTACAGCCGCCGGCGAAGTTGCCGAGGTCGCGCATCATCATGATGGCTTTGTTGCGCATGTCCTGGAACGCGGTGTCGGAGAGCGTCATGGCCGGTGCCACGGTGATGGAGTCTCCGGTGTGCACGCCCATGGGGTCGAGGTTCTCCACGGTACAGATGATCACCACGTTGTCGTTGCTGTCGCGCAGCAGTTCCAGTTCGTATTCCTTCCAGCCGAGCACTGCTTTTTCCACGAGCACTTCGTGAACGGGGGAAGCTTTGAGGCCGCGGTCGAGCTTTTCGTCGAGCTCGTCCTTGTCGTGCACGAAGCCGCCGCCGGTACCACCGAGGGTGAAGCTGGGGCGGATTACGAGGGGGAACCCGATTTCCTGGGCAAATTCCTTGCCTTCGAGGAGGGAATTGGCCGTGCGTGCTTCCGCAACGGGGATCCCGATCTGGATCATCCATTGGCGGAACTGTTCGCGGTCTTCTGCTTTATCGATCGCCTTGATATCCACCCCGATGAGGCGGACGTTGAATTTTTCCCAGATGCCCAGTTCGTCCACTTCCTTACAAAGGTTCAGCGCCGTCTGGCCACCCATGGTGGGGAGCACGGCGTCGATTTCATTCTCTTCCAGGATCTGCTCGATACTTTCGACGGTGAGCGGCAACAGATAAACCTTGTCGGCCATCATGGGGTCGGTCATGATCGTGGCCGGATTGGAGTTGATGAGTATTACCTTGATCCCTTCTTCCCGCAGGGAGCGGGCCGCCTGGGAGCCGGAATAGTCAAATTCGCAAGCCTGACCGATAATAATGGGACCGGAACCTATAATGAGAACCGATTTGATTGATGTGTCTTTGGGCATCTTCGTTATTAGCTGTTTTTTAATGAAAAACCATCCGATTTCCCGTGCGAATTCAGCGCATAAAAAATCGTGCAAAATTAAGGGAATAATTGTTTTTCCCTTCAAAAAATTAGAAGATGCCGTGTAAAATTTCTCGGTAGCGATTTAATTTATATGTGAAAATACGATCAGATCATTCCCCGGCGGTGGCGTAAACGTATACCAGTTTCCACTGTCCGTCTACTTTCTGGAACTCGAAATCTTCCATGGTGGCGGAATCTTCGGAGATCATGGACTTGTCGTCTTCGTTCAGATCGCGGCGGGATTTGAGGAGCCCATACTTGTTGATGAACTGATCGCGGGCGGGCATTTCGAGGTAGCCGTTGAAAAAAGTCGCGAAATCTTTGGCGGAAACGGTGGAAACGGCCGTATCGGAGATGCTTTTGCGGACAACGAGGGGGAATTCGATGTAACCGGATACGGCTGGGAAGTCTTTTTTCATGATGGCGGCGTGCACCTTCCTCCAGAACGTTTCAAATTCCTTTACTTCGGGAGCGGATGCCTGCTGAGCTTTCCCCACCAGCAGGATGAGGCACATGGCCATGGCGAATAGGCAGTGTTTCATAGTTCGAGGGATAGATTCGTTTTACAGATATAGGATTGCTAATATATGTAAATCTGTTCTTTTTTTCCTCATCGCGGAGAAAATTTTCCCGATCCGCAATATTCAAGTAACACTGCGCCAATACTTTTGTGGGGTAATCAGCTATAAATATCGTCTGTGATTTGTTAACATCAAGCCCTCAAGTTCCTGACCTGTGAAACCCTGGAGATGCTGCTGCCCATGAGGTGGCAGCATCTTTTTTATCAGGATGCGGCCGATGCGCCTTCCCGGAGCCGGGCAATTTCGAGCAGTGCCTGGTTATAGTCTTCCAGGAGTTTATAATATTTATCTTTCCAGGTTTCCGTTTCCGCCAGTTCCGCCCCGTCATCGTCTACCGCTCCGCCGAGGAATTCTTTCTGACTGATTTCCAGGACCTGGCAGACTTTTTTGAGCTGATCGCCCGTGAAAGCGGGCTTGTCCAGCAGGTTATACAGCGCCCGCCTGCTGAGTGCCATGCGGTTGGCGAGGCGCGTCTTGTTCAACCCTTTCTCTTCGATAAGGGCGTCCAGCCGGTGGCCATGGTGAAGGTCCTGCAAAGGCTGGGGAAGCGCGCGGCGCGGATGCGTCCACCCGTAAAATTCATCCAGGCTGATGCCCAACATTGTGCAGAACTCCAGCAGGGTAGACCGCTTGATGGCCTCCTTGCGGAAATAATAATGCGCGATCTGGTTGCTGAAACCGGCCTGCCTGGCGAAGTCCAGGATCTTCATACCCCGGTCCCGCACGATCTGCTTGAGCCGCGCACCTTCGTGAATTATATTTTTTGAAACCGACTCCAATGTAAAGATATTTTGGTATACTTGTAATCGTTGTCAATATAAAATGTGATACAGACAATATCAATATAACATTTTTATTGACATTTTGTGCCAGAATAAATCAAAATGATAAAATTTTTTGCATGGAAACGACGCCGATTTCATCCCACAACCTTTTGGTATACCTGCACAGTGAGCTCGTACAGCTGCCAAAATCGTTCCGGGACCACGTCTGCACTGAATGCGGATGGAGCAATGCCACTTTTTACCGGAAAGCCAAAGGGGCCTACCCGATCAGCAACGCCGAGCGGGACAAGATCATTTCCGTGGGCGACAAACTCCTGAAAAACGTTGCCAGCGTGAGCAACCGCTTCCGGAAACGTTAATGCCCGGCAGGCCGTTTTGGGCCATTTGAACCGTCATTGCAATAACCCTCCGCCCGCCCGGCGGAACCATTGTCAAACACCCAAAAACCGAGAGCCATGCCATTACACATGCCGCCATCCGGCCCTGAAGATCAGCCCATCTACACCACGATCTCCCGCTTCCTGAACGATCTCCACCGTCAGGAAGGGCGGAACATCTCGCATGTCACCGTCACCGTTCACGGCCAGGAATCGTATTTCCTCCCGGGGCACGATGTGCACCGGCTGGACGTTACCCGTATGAAAGGGTACGCTACCCTCACCTACCAGGAAATGACCCTGGAAGCACCGGTAGACAATACGGTGATGATGATCGCCATGGCGCCCGATGCGCCCCGCTGATCGCACGTTATTAACTTTTACACAACTTAACCGGGCCTTCGGGCCCTTTTTTTATGCCCGGAAATGAACCGAAGCGTCAACATTTCAGTTAACTTTCCAATACAACCCATTGGCATGATTATCCGAGTTTACGCGCTCCTTTGCCTTATCCTGTTTTCCACCGCTGCCGGCGCACAGTCGGTACAGGTCCCCATCACCCCCGACGCAAAGCAGAAAACCTCCGATACGGTGGTGACCGACGCGGTCCAGCGCGTGGAAAACATCACCAAAATGCTCAACCGCGTCAACAACACCCTTCGCCGCGGGTTCGACACCACCGAGATTTCCGCCCAGCTCCCGGAATCGGAACGCCTCGTCAAAATCCTCCACTCCGGGATCCTCACCAATCCCCGCGCCCTCAATATCAGGAGCCTCAACGCCCTCCAGGTCATCCTCCTCGAAATGGAACAAACCCACAACCGCTGGCAACAATCGCTTTCTTCGTATAGCCGCGCCGTGACCGATATGAGCGGCGAGATCGACCAAATCCTCCACGACACGGTGCTCGAACGCCTGCCCAAAGACCCCGGCCTGCAATCGCTCTACGTCAACCAGCTGTCGCAACTCAACCGCAAATGGCTGCAGGCAGACACCGCCAACCGCAACAGCCTCCTCCGCCTCGGCCTCCTGCAAAACCGCGTGGCCATGAATTATATCGCCATCACCGATATGCTCGACGAAGTCGATTTCAAGCTCAAAACCGCCCAGCGCAACATCTGGAAACGCGAGGAAAAAGACCTCTGGAACGCACGGCCGGCCGATTACGAAAACAGTTTCCCGCAGGTAATGGAAGGCTCCATCCTCGCCACCCACCGCGTGTTCACGTTTTACCTCCGCTACAACTGGGACGTTCACCTGATCAACCTCGCCCTGTTCCTCGCCTATTTCGGATGGCTGCTGGCCAGTATTTACCGCATCAAAAAATATCATCACGATAAAAAAGGCATCTTCGGGAATACTCGCTTCGCCGCGCGGCAGCCCCTGCTCACCTCGCTCATCTTCATCCTCACGCTCGGGCCTTTCCTCTACACCAACCCGCCGATCATTTTCATGGTGATGCTGTGGACCGTGCTGGCCATTTGCGTAGGCCTCCTGCAAACGCGCGACATGCCCGTGTGGATGCGCTGGCTGTGGGGCACGATGCTCGCCGTGTACGTGGGCTATGCATTGCTCAACCTCCTGCTCCAAAGCTCTTTCACGGAACGGTGGGCGCAATTCGGACTGCAGGCGGCCATGCTGTTCGTTTGCTGGCGGTTTTTGAAAAGGCAGGAACAGGAAACCGCCTACAACTGGCCGGAATACACCCGCCTGGTGGTATACCTCGCCATGGCCATGATGATCGCCGCGATGTTCGCCAATATTTTCGGGCGGGTAATGCTGGCCAAATTCTTCGGCATCAGCGCCGTGTTCGGCCTCATTTCCGCACAGGCGCTCGTGGTACTCGTGCAGCTGCTGTTCGAAACGTTTTACCTGCACCTGGAAGCCAGCAAATCCAACAGCCGGTTCGCGGCCTTCCTGGATTTCAACCGCATCCGCGAAAGCCTCCGGTCTACACTGTATCTCCTGGCGGCGGTGGCCTGGTTCGCCATCCTGCTGCGCAACCTCAATATCTACGGTATCATCCGCGACACGGTGCTCGCCTTCCTGGAAGCAGACCGCAAGCTGGGCAACACCACGTTCAGCTTTTCCAGCATCTTCATTTTCATCGCGGTGATCTGGGTCGCGTTCCAGATCAGTAAAGTGATGATGTTCATCTTCGGGCACCAGGACGGCTCCGGCTCCGTGAAGAAGAACCGCTGGAACAGCGCCGTACTGCTCATCCGGCTCGGCGTCCTGGGCGCGGGCATTTTACTGGCGTTCACGGCGTCGGGGATACCGATGGACAAGCTTACCATCATCATCGGCGCGCTGAGCGTGGGCATCGGCTTCGGTTTGCAGAACATCGTGAACAACCTCGTTTCCGGGGTGATCCTGGCTTTCGAAAAGCCGGTAGAGATCGGGGACGTGGTGGATATCGGGACACAATCCGGAACGGTAAAGGAAATCGGGATCAGGGCCAGTAAAATCGCGACGGTGGAAGGGTCGGTGGTGATCGTCCCGAACGGCGATCTTCTTTCCCAGCACATCACCAACTGGACGCTCACCACCCAGCTGAAGCGCAGCGAACTGATCGTGGGCGTGGCGTACGGGTCGGACCTGAAACAGGTGCAGGTTTTGCTGGAAGAAGCCATCAAGGCGCAGAAAGACATCCAGCAATTGCCGGCGCCGCTGGTCGTGATCCATTTGCTGAACGACAGCTCGGTGGATTTCAGGCTGCTTTTCTGGACCGACATCGCCGTGGGACTGACGGTCAAATCCGAGCTGCTGCGGGAAATTTACGAATCGTTGAACAGTCATGGCATAGAGATCCCCTTCCCGCAGCAGGATGTGCATATCAGGAGCGGAGGCGATTCGCCGGCTGAACCTTCCACCCCATCCAACCCCTGAAAATTTTAACTTTTACTTATCAACTAAATTCTTAGTTTTAGGAAAAATCCACGCTTATGCGATTCCTATTTACGCTCCTTTCCTTTGTGATTTGCGGCGGTGTTTCCGCGCAGGATAAAGTTGACAATGATTTGCTGATGGGCTACCTGCAGAACCAGGAATTTGAACAGGTGATCCGGTACATGGAGAAAACGGTGCAGCCGAAGCACCCCAACGGCCTGGTGATCCTGGCCAATGCGTATTTCCAGAATGCACAGCCCGCCGAAGCCGCGCATTACTATAAACGCATCCTTGACATCGATTCCAACCACATCACCGCTAACCAGCAACTGGGCGCCATGGCGGCACAACAGCAACAGTACACCCAGGCCATCCCCCATTTTCAGCGGCTGACCGGATTGCGGCCGAACAGCGCCGCCTGCTGGAAACAGCTCGCCCGCGCCGCCTCCAACGTTGTGGGGCTGCAGGATTCGGCATCTGTTTACATGGAAAGGGCCTACGCCATCAACCCGCTCGATCCCGGCACGGTAACGTTCATCGCGGATGAATATATGGGGAAGAAGGAATTTGGCAAGGCAGACAGCCTGCTGAAAAAATATCATTTGACAGACAGCATGAACGTCAACATCAACGCCATGCTCGTGAAAACTTCCTTCAATCTGGACAATTTCGACGATGCGGTGCGCTTCGGCAGACAAATCATGGAATCGCGCGCCATGGCTCCGCTCGCTTATATTTACCTGTCGGCCACCTATTACAACATGAAGCAATACGACAGCTGCATCCGGGTGCACGACTTTTTCGCGGAGCTGGTGGGCGATGCCCCGGAAACCATGAAGTTTTATGCAGCCATGTCATACGGTGAATTAAAACAGTACGAGAAAAGTAATTCGCTGTTGCTGGAATGCATCAACATGGCGAAGTCCAAATCCCTCGACAGTTACTATGCGGCCATAGCAGGCAATTACGAAAAGATGAAGAACTACCGCGCGGCGATCAGTTATTATGATACGGCGTATTATCTCTTTAAACAACCCATGCGCCAATACGGCATCGCGCGGATTTACGACCAGCAACTGCAAGACCCGCAGAAAGCCAAAAGGCACTACCAGCTTTACCTGAAGAGCGCCAAGCCCGAAACCAAAAACGAAACGGACATCCACACGTATGTGAAGGAACGGGTCAAAACCCTCCAGTAACAAGCGTTTCAGCGAAATAAGAACGCCCGGCCGATGAGCCGGGCGTTCGTCGTTATTGAACCAATTCCAATGTTATTTGATCATTATTTGATATTGTTCAAACTTAATTGTTTAAATTTAAGGCCCGTTAAAAAAACTGTTAAAAACATTTTAATCTATCTGGTATCATGTCGTACCCGTACCAACTCAAGAGTTTTGACGAATATAAACAGGCCTGGCAGCACAGTGTTACGGATCCGGAGGGATTCTGGGCCAATGTGGCGGACCATTTTTACTGGCGCCGCAAATGGGATAAAGTGCTGGAATGGGATTTCAAGCAACCCGACGTAAAATGGTTCACCGGAGCGAAGCTGAACATTACCGAAAACTGTCTCGACAGGCACCTGGGCACCCTGGGCAATCAGCCCGCCATCATCTGGGAGCCCAACGATCCGGAGGAGCGCCATCGCATCCTTACTTACCGTGAATTGTACAATAAGGTTTGCCAGTTCGCCAATGTGCTGAAGAATAATGGCGTGAAGAAAGGCGACCGCGTTTGTATTTATATGGGGATGATCCCCGAGCTCGCCATCGCCGTACTGGCCTGCGCCCGCATCGGCGCCATCCACTCGGTGGTTTTCGGCGGCTTCTCCGCACAATCGATCGCCGACCGTATCCAGGACGCCCAGGCCTCCCTGGTGATCACCTGCGACGGGGCTTTCCGCGGCGCAAAAGACATTCCGCTCAAATCCGTGATAGACGATGCCCTCATGGCTTGCCCGTCCGTTAAGAAAGTGATCGTCTGCACCCGGACCCGCACCCCGGTTTCCATGCTGAAAGGCCGCGACGTGTGGTGGGAAGACGAGATCAAAGCCGTGGAAACACAAGGCAACCCGCCCGTTCCCGCCGAGGAAATGGATGCTGAAGACATGCTCTTCATCCTCTACACTTCCGGCTCCACCGGCAAGCCCAAAGGCGTGGTGCACACCTGCGCCGGCTACATGGTTTACGCCAATTACACCTTCATCAATTCGTTCCAGTATAAACCCGGCCAGGTATTTTTCTGCACGGCAGACATCGGCTGGATCACCGGTCATTCCTACATCGTCTACGGCCCCCTCAGCGCAGGCGCCACCACGCTTATGTTCGAAGGCGTTCCCACTTACCCGGACGCCGGCCGTTTCTGGGACATCGTCGACAAATACCGCGTAAACGTGCTCTACACCGCGCCCACCGCCATTCGCAGCCTCATGGGCTTCGGGCTCGGGCCGGTCAACCATAAAGACCTCAGCTCCCTCACCACCCTCGGCACCGTGGGCGAGCCCATCAACGAGGAGGCCTGGCATTGGTACAAAGACCAGATCGGCAAAGGCAGATGCCCCATCACCGACACCTGGTGGCAAACCGAAACGGGCGGCATCATGATCGCCCCCATCGCCGGCATCACCCCGGAAAAACCCGGCTACGCCACTCTCCCGCTGCCCGGCATCCAGCCCGTGCTCGTGGATGAAAACGGCCAGGAAATCACCGGCAACGGCGTGAACGGCAACCTCTGCATCAAGTTCCCCTGGCCCGGCATGATCCGCACCACCTACGGCGATCACGAACGCTGCCGCACCACGTACTTCTCTACGTACGATAATCTCTATTTCACCGGCGACGGCTGCCTTCGCGACGAAGACGGATTTTACCGCATCACCGGCCGTGTAGACGATGTACTCAACGTGAGCGGCCACCGCATCGGCACCGCTGAAGTGGAAAACGCCATCAACATGCACGCAGGCGTAGTGGAAAGCGCCGTGGTAGGCTATCCGCACGATATCAAAGGCCAGGGCATCTACGCTTACGTCATTTCCGAACTGCACGTAAAAGATCCCGAGCTCACGAAGAAAGATATCATGCAGACCGTTGCCCGCATCATCGGCCCCATCGCGAAACCGGACAAAATCCAGTTCGTGAGCGGCCTGCCGAAAACGCGCTCGGGCAAAATCATGCGCCGCATCCTCCGCAAAATCGCCGAAGGCGAGCTCGATAATCTCGGCGACACGTCTACCCTGCTAGACCCCGCCGTAGTGGAGGAAATCAAACTCGGAAAACTGTAATTCATTCGCAGATACGCAAACGAAAAGAGGGATACGATGCGTATCCCTCTTTTTTTATATGGTTAACGTGGTTACGTATTTTACGGGCGGATCACGACGGGCGTTCCCACCTTCACGACGTTGTAAATCTCGTTGATGTCCCCGTTTTTCAGGCTGACGCAACCCAACGTCCAGTTGATGCGCCGGTCTACATAATAATCCAGGATGCCCGAGGCGCTCTCCACCCCATGAATCCCGATGCCGCCGCCAAGGCTCGCGTCAGACCGGACCTGCCCCGCATTCACACGGCGCCCGTGCTTTTCGTACGACTCGCTGTTCGGGTAATCCAGTAACATAAACCGGCTCCAGCGCCCGTCTACCCGCTTCTGCTGGATCCGGAAAGTGCCGTTGGGCGTGCGCTTGTCGCCCTCCACCATCTTGTCTGACTGGTCATTACTGCCAAAAACCACTTTGTAGATTTTGATCAGCGTAACATCTTCGTACACATACATGCGGTAATCACTTTTATCGACCAGGAGGAAAACTTTGTCCGCATCGATGCGGGAAGGGTCCAGCCGGACGGTGTAAAGGTCAGCGTAGTTGTGCTCAAACGCGAAAAGCGGCAACAGGAGGATCAGACAGCAAATTCGCCACATGGATATACAGTCGGTTATTCAGTTTATGTCTTTCCGTTTAACGCATGAACGATTCCAATATTGTGCAAACGAAAAAGAGCGCCCGGGGGCGCTCTTTCAAGTGATTTATTATCAATGCGGATCAGTAACCGAAAATTTCTTCGAGGGAAAGTTTCTGTACGTCGCCGTATTTTTTCAGATCGTCGGCCGCCAGTCTTTTCTCCGACGCCACGATACAATAAGTGTACGGTTTACCCGAAACTTCCGTTTGATGCAGCTGTTGCAGGTCGCTGAATTTCAGCTGGCCGGCGCGTTCGTAAACGGATTTGCGGATATCGGAATCGAGCCCCAGCTTGAGGGCGCCGAGGTAATTGAACACGATACCATCTTGCGTGATACGCTCGGTTTCAATGCCTTTGCGCATGCTGCTCCGCGCCGTCTCGAACGCCTTGTCGGATTCGGGAAGCGTGGTCAGTAGTTCGTTCATCCCCACGATCGCCTCGTTGATCTTGTCTGCCTGGCTGCCCACATACGCGAGCATGGAATATTTGTCGTCCTTCTTCACGGGGGAAGCATAAAACGCATACGTAGAATACGCCAGCGCCTTCGATTCGCGGATGGTCTGGAAGACGATGGAGCCCATTCCGTAACCGAAATAGTTGTTGTACAGGTCTACCACCGCGGTGCGGGAAGCGTCGTACCCATCGGTATTGCGCACCCAGTTCACTTCGGCCTGCACCATATCGTAATCGGCGAACAACACTTTGTTGCCGGTATTCACCGTGCGGGTAAACGCCACGGCCGGCTTCGCTTCCTTAAAGGCAGCCGGTTGTTTGTGCAGGCGCGCCACGTCTCCGGAAACGCTCGCCATCGTAGCCGGACCGTAATAAATCACGGAGTGGCGGATGTTGGAAAGGTCGTGCAGCTGCTGTACGAGCCCTTCGGCCGTCAGCGCGTTCAGCTCTTCGTTGCTGAGTTGCAGGTTGAAGGGATTTTTTGCGCCATACGTTGCATAGCTGCGCAGCCCGCGGAGGATCGACGCCTTGTTCAGCTTATTGTCAGCACGCGATTTCAGCATGCGGTTCTTCAGCCCGGTGAGCACTTTTTCGTCTGCCTTGCACTGCGTCAGCAAGTGATCGAACAGGGCCACGGCTTTGTCGAAATTTTCCTGGAGGCCGGAAAGCGTTACGGTTGTTTCCTCGTTTTCCACGTTCACGGAAAAGTTGCAGGCGATCTGGTAGAATTGCTTGCTGATGTCTTCCGACGTGTATTTATCGGTACCGGCGAGCTTCAGGTATTCCAGCGCCATGCCGAGCTGGCGGTCGGAGAAGTTGCCCATGTCGAAACGGTAGTGAAGGCGGAAAAGGCTGTTGTCCTTATTCTGCACGTACAACAGTTCCGCAGGGCCGGCCTTCCCTTTCTGGATATCCTTCTGGAAATCGAGCCAGAGCGGCTGCACGGGCGTTTCGGGCATGGCGGCCACTTTTTTCAGGAAGTCGGACTGTGCATCGCGGTTCACGGCTACGGGCGTGATGGGCGGCTTGTCTACCTTCGCGATATTCTTGTCTTCGCCTTTGCGTTTGTAGAGCAACACGTAGTTGTTGTTCAGGAACTTGTTGGCAAAGTCGGTGATGTCTTTTTTGGTCACTTTGCTCATGGCATCGATCATGCCCACGTCGTAATTCCAGTTTTGGCCGCGGTGTTTGATGAACGCGTCCATGAGGGAGTTGGCGCGGGTTTCGTTGGATTCGAGCCCCTGTATTTCGTCCAGCTTGATGTTATTGACGATCGCCTTGATGAGGGATTCGTCGAAATCGCCGTTGCGGAGCGCGGTGAGCTGCGACAGCAGGAGATCTTTCACGTCATCCAGCGACTGGTCCTGTTTGGCGCGGCCGTTGAGCGAAAACACGGCATAGTCTTTCCAGGGATAGAGGCTGATGGATGCGCGGAGGAGTTTCTGTTGCTGGTTGAGGTTGAGATCGAGCAGACCGGCTTTGCCGTTAGACAGGACGTAGGCCACCACATTGAGGAGCACGGTATTGCGGGTGTCTGTTGCGCCCGGCATGCGGAATGCGAGGCTGATGTTCTCGGCATCGGGCCCGAACACTTCTTTCACGATGGGCCGGGTGATGGGCTGCTCTTTCGGGCCGGTGTATTCGGTAACGGGCTTGGGCTTCATGTAGCTGAAGGCCGCGTCAACCTTACGGATCACGTAATCCGGATCAAAATCTCCGGCGAAAATGATGGCCATGTTGTTCGGTACGTAGTACTTGTTGTAGAACTTGCGGATCTCGATGAGCGAGGGGTTCTTCAGGTGCTCGATGGTACCGATGGTGGATTGCTGGCCGTAGTTGTGGGTGGGGAACAGGGCGGTGAGGGAAGTTTCGTACATCTTCCGGCCGTCGTTGTCCAGCCCGCGGTTCTTTTCTTCATACACGGCTTCGAGCTCGGTGTGGAAGATGCGGAACTGGGGATCGCGGAAGCGTTCTGCCTGAACGGCGAGGAACTTGTCGACGGCGGTGGAGGGAATATCTTCCTGGTACACGGTTTCTTCGACCCAGGTGTGGGCGTTGGTGCCCTGGGCGCCCATGTTCGTCATCATTTTATCGTACTCGTTGGCGATGGCGAAGGTGGCCGCGACGCCGGAAACGCTGTCGATCTGCCGGTAAATGGCTTTCCGTTTGGCTTCGTCGGTGGTGCGGTTATAGGTATCGTACAGTTTTTCGATGTTATCGAGCAGGGGTTTTTCCTTTGCCCAATCGAGGCTGCCGAATTTGGAGGTGCCTTTGAACAGGAGGTGTTCCAGGTAATGCGCGAGGCCGGTGTGGGTGGCGGGGTCGCTGTTGGACCCGGCCCTGACGCCGATGAGCGTCTGAATGCGGGGATCTTTCTTGTTAACGCTGAGAATAACGGTCAGGCCGTTGGAGAGGGTGTAAAACCGGGCCTGCATCGGGTCTCCCGGAATATAGCGGTACTTGTAGCCGCCGGACTGGGCTTCTTTCCATACCGGTGGAGCGCTCTGCGAAAAGGCCGCCTGGACCAGCATAGTGGCCGATACCAGGAGCAGAAACATTTTTCTCATAAGGCGGTTGGTGTTTTATCCGCCAAATATAATGAACCCTGCGCCAAGCAAGCATGGCGTAACCGGAATATTTCCGCTCGAAAGGATTACCGGAACAAAACGTTCGTGGCCATCACCTTACGATGGTTTTCCGGGCTTTGGGTAGTGAGGAATACCGTGTCGGTCTTCACGTACAGTACGTGATAATGATCGGTAACGAAAAGATTGTGATCGCGATAAACATGAAAAACGCTGTCTGGCATGTATACCACCGATTCGGAAGCATCGGGAGCGGGCAATGTTTTGGCACTGCCGGGAATAGAAACGTCCGAGTTTCCTCCGGTTGTGGGTGCATTTGGGGCATCCGGTAACTTCAGATTGCTTGCGTGCATAGTCACGATACCTCCAACCACTACAAGAAACATCAGGATAGAACGCATACTTCTCTACTTTTTGGGAGTTTTAGTCAGTTTTATAGGATACGTCTGCCGGGTCGCTTTGCCATCTACCCGACAACGCCAAGTTTCCGTGATTTCAGTTTTCTCGGCCTTAAATGTACAAATTAGAATCCGTTAAACCTAAAACCAACTGAAAATGGATACTGCTCGAGCCCATACTCGTGAAGGGGGGTGAGTGCGAAATTGCTGTATAATTTAACAGGTCCGTAACCTAATTCGCCGGTCAGCGCAAAACGCCATTTGTTCAGGCTGAATTCGTCTGTCAATCTTTCCTTGCCTCTCTCCTCACTGATCTGTTTGGTGCGTGCCTTCAACAGATACCCTCCTTGTACGCCCATGCTCATCTTGAAAGACCGGTTCGGGCGCGCGGGATTGGCTGTATAGTTCAGCATCAATGGAACGGACAGATACTCTACAAACAACTTGTTCTTCGAAAAGTTCACCGTATCGCGGATGATCGTGGTGGGGTAACCCGGCACATAGCTGATGTTCCGCGCAAAACGGTAATTGTTCATCTCCAGGCCTGCCGCATAGATCAGGTTGATCTTGTGCTTGTACAGGTTCAGCTTTTGCATGATGATCCAGATATTCACGTTCATCGACTTCCCGGGGATCAGTTTGAACTCGGAAGGCGTCAACGGCTGGCTTGCCATCCGCGGAGCGAAGCTGTTCAGCGCCGCGCCGGAATAATCGAAGCTTTTGTCGTAATAAACAGGGCTGGCGTAAGACGATCCCAGGAAACCGGAATTATTGGCCGGGTGCAGAGACACGATGGCCGCGCCGTTGTAATCGCTCTCGTCGCGATAGTTATTGAAACCCACGTCGAATACGAGCCAGCGGGTGTGGAGGTTCTTTTTCAGCTTCTGGCGGGCATATCCCGTATCCTGGTAAGCCCTGAACACGTTCTTCCCTTCGGCATTCCTGCCTTTGACGATCACCAGTCCCTTGATCTGAATGGTATCGATCGCAGCCTGCCTTTGCGCGAGCGCGGCGGCAGAAACGAAGACCAGTAAGCAACTGAGTAAAATTTTACACTTCATATATCTATACCGTTTAACCGGTTAGTTGGATGTTATCTGTTATTCCTTTTTTTGGCGAAGATGCGGGCCACGTTCGTCACCTTGTCCAACACCTTGCTTTCGAGCCCGTTCCCCGTTACCGACATGATCAGCTCACCGGGCGGCTCGGGCGCCGCCGTGGCCAGGGATGCGGTATGCTGCACGTCGATCGACGCTTTGACGGGCGCGGTTTCCGGCTCTTTGATTCCCGCTGCCGCAGGGGAAATGCTGGCGTTCACCGAAGCCGCTTCGGGCCGCGGGGCCGGGCGGTCAATGGTGTTGAGCGCGAGCAGGGTATTGGAAGCTGCGGGCGTCGCGTCGGCAGGTTCTTGCACCAAATCGTCTTTTTCGGACGGAACCACCGTAGTTACCGGGCGTTGCTTCGTGGCATTCGCTGCGTTACGCGGCTGAATGCCGGCGTCTGCCAGCGCAGCGGCTTTCTCCGGCGAAGCCGGAAGTGTTTCCGCGGCCTGCGGCACTACCGGCGTCGCATCCGGTTGCGCGGAAGGCGCGGCGGGCTGCATTACGGCGATTGGCTGGGGTGCGGGCGCCGCGTCGTCCTGGCGGAAGGAGTTGCGCAGCAGGAAGAGGGAACCGGCCAGCATGGCGGCGGCGGCCCACCAGTAGCGACGGTCCATCCGTACCACGCGCTGCTTTTCGGCATGGCGGTAGAGGGTGGATCTGTCGCCGAAGGATACCGCGGGGTCTGGCTGCAGGCGGGTCTTTTGCCAAATGGCCAGTTCCGCGCGCAGGGCGGGATGCTCTTCCATAAAAGCTTCCAGGGCGCTCACTTCCGCGGGGGAAAGTTCGCCGTCGATATATTCGAGCAGAACGGTTTCGTAATTCCTTTCGGGAGCGGCAGATTGCCGGTAAAGGGCGGCTTTGCCGTCGAACACGGGGCCGGTCGCCGGCAGTTTGGTGGCCAGCAGCTGGTCGAGCTCCGCGCGCACCCGCGGGTTGGCGGCCACAAAAGCCTCCAGGGCAGCGGCTTCCTCGGGATTCAGCTCGCCGTCTACATAACTGTAGAGATACTCCTCGTAGTTCGATATGTGAATGTCGACTGACATAAAATTCTGATTTTGAATACCTTGACTAAATCACGTTTTCCATTTTCACGAGATATTCCTTGAGATGCGCCCTGGCCCGGTGGAGATATACTTTTACCTGCGAGGCATTGAGCTGCATGATTTCGCCGATCTCATCGTAACTGTACCCTTCATAGTCCTTCAGCAAGATGAGCGATCGCTGTACGTCGCTCAGCCGGTCGAGGGCTTTTTCTATGATACTCCGTGCGTTATGTATCTTCTGGTCCGATATTTTCGTTTCTTCCCGGAACTCTTCCACCAACGTTACCCGCTTCACCTTCCGGACATGGTCGATCATATTATGGTAAGCCACAGTAAAGAGATAACTCTTGGCCTTTTCAAAAGGCACATCACTAACGTGCTTCCATAATATCTCGAACGCATTCTGGACAACGTCCCGGGCATCTTCCGAGTGCCCCAGGTTCTTCACGATGAAACGGAAGAGATTATCGCTGTACAGATCTACGCATTTGTTATACTCCTTTTCCGTCATCCGGCGATAGGTTCTTTAGCGTGCTAAGTTCCGACAAATTGTTGAATAGTGCCGTTTTCCCGGTCCAGCCACGGCGCCATGACAATTGTACGGAAAGCACGATGCCCGATGAGCCTGCACACGCTTCCGTTGGCGCAAAACGCCCTTTTGGAAGATAAAATGTCAGCAAGCCTGCCGAATGCACCAGCAAACAGTTCGTCTCGTCATAATCCAACCGTCTGTGATAATTATATGACGCAAACCGTGAATTAAATGTTACACCTCCGTCAATTTTTTTCCCTTGCGGCCGATTCCCCATTTCCGCCCGCAGGAAGCGTAATACATTTATTGCCCTAACTTTGTTAGACAAGAGCTATAAAAAAGGTGCAACATGAATCAGAACTTCGTAAAACGTTTACAAACCGAGCTGGAGGAAATCGATAACGCCGGCTTGTACAAGCGGGAAAGGATCATCACTTCCGAGCAGGGCGCCGAAATCACGGTGAACGGCAAAACCGTCATCAACCTCTGCGCAAACAACTACCTCGGGCTTTCCTCCCACCCCAAAGTTGTCGCCGCCGCCAAAGACGCGATCGACACCCATGGCTACGGTATGAGCAGTGTGAGGTTCATCTGCGGCACCCAGGACATTCACCGCGAACTGGAAGAGAAAATCTCCAAATTCCTCGGCACGGAAGACACCATCCTCTATGTTGCCGCCTTCGACGCCAACGGCGGGGTATTCGAGCCCCTCTTCGGCGAACAGGACGCCATCATCTCCGATGCCCTCAACCATGCCTCCATTATCGACGGCGTCCGCCTCTGCAAAGCACAGCGCTTCCGCTACGAACATAATAACATGGCCGACCTGGAAGCCAAGCTCCAGGAAGCCAAAGGCGCCCGCAGCCGCATTATCGTGACCGACGGCTCCTTCTCCATGGACGGCACCATCGCCCAGCTCGACAAGATCTGCGACCTGGCCGATAAATACGACGCCATCGTCATGACCGACGAATCCCACTCCAGCGGCTTCCTCGGCAAAACCGGCCGTGGCACCCACGAATACCGTGGCGTGATGGGCCGGGTAGACATTATCACCGGCACGCTCGGCAAAGCCCTCGGCGGCGCTTCCGGCGGTTTCACCAGCGGCCCGAAGGAAGTGATCGACATCCTCCGCCAGCGGAGCCGTCCGTACCTGTTCTCCAACTCCGTGGCCCCCAGCATCGTAGGCGCGTCCATCGCCGTGCTCGATATGCTGAGCGAAACCACCGAGCTGCGCGACCAGCTGGAGTTCAACACGAAATATTTCCGCGAGAAAATGACCGCCGCCGGGTTCGACATCAAGCCGGGCGATCACCCCATCGTTCCCGTCATGCTGTACGATGCCAAGCTGAGCCAGGATTTTGCAGACAAACTGCTGGCGGAAGGCATTTACGTGATCGGGTTCTTCTACCCCGTGGTGCCCAAAGGCCAGGCGCGCATCCGCGTGCAGCTGAGCGCGGCGCATACACAGGCGCACCTGGACAAGGCCATCGCAGCGTTCACGAAGGTGGGCAAGGAACTGGGCGTGCTGAAAACGGCCGAAACCGTATAATATTCAAATACATATCAACCGGGAAGGCGGCTCCGGCCGCCTTTTTTCATGCCCGGCGGCGAAACCTGATCTGCATCATCCCTCCTTTTACGGGGGAAGCCTTACTTTTGCAGTCTCGATCAAAAAAATTTACCGCTTGATGAAAAGATTCGGCCTGTTACTGATCGCCGCGGCCCTCGGGCTCGGTGCCTGCACTCCCAACAACGTGAAAGATGCGAAAGAGTGGCAGCAATACTTTGCGAAGCACAAGCTGGAAGGCTGTTTTATGCTGTTCGACAACGGGCAGGGCACCTTCCGGGTCTATAATATCGACCGCGCCAAAGAGCGCATGGTACCGGCCGGCATCTTTGAGCCGTTCCTCGCCCTTACCGGCCTGCAAACGGGCGCCATCCGCGACTCCGTGGTGACCGTTGCCGGGGAGCCTTTCAACCAGGCCTTCCGCAACGCATCGCTGCCCGCCTTCCAGGAAGTGGCCCGCACCATCGGGAAAGACACCCTCCAGCGGTGGATGGACTCCGTCGGCTTCGGCAACCGCAAAATCAGCCGGGTAGACACCTTCTGGCTCGATAACTCGCTGCAGATCAGTCCAGACGAAGTGCTCGGCTTCACCAAGCAACTCTATTTCTCCCAACTCCCCTACCAGAAGCGCGCGCAGGAGCTCACCGCCGGGCTCATGATCATGGAAAAGACCCCTAAATACGTTTTCGCCTGGAAAGCCGGCGAAGCCCGCACCGGCGCCAAAAGGACCGGCTGGGTAACCGGCTGGATCGAGGAGAACCTCCATCCCTCCTTCTTCGTCCTCAATTTCGAGACGGAAGACCCTTCGGCCGACATGAAAGCACTGGGCCAGGAGCTGACGCGCAACATCCTTTCCAGCGAAGGATTTTACAAAGGGGAACGATAGGGTGTTAAAAAACTGGTAAAACATTTCCCCTGACCCTTGTAATACGTTACAAAAAAATTATTTTTGAATCACTTCCCGGCCTTTGCCCGGGAAGTGGCGTTTTACAACATGCTTAGATTCCAACATACAGAGTATTTGTGGGCGTTCGCGCTCCTGGTCGTACTGGCGCTCGCTTTCTTCTGGGTTTCCTGGTGGAAGCGCCGGTCTATCCGCCGCATCGGCGACCCCGCTATGGTGGAAAAACTGTTCAGCGGATATTCCCGCAAACTCTTCACCCTCAAGTTCATCCTCGTTTTCCTCGCCTTTTTCTTCGGCGTGATCGGCCTGGCCAACCTGCAGAAAGGGAGCCGCGTGGAAAAGATCACCCGTAAAGGCGTAGACGTGATCATCGCGCTGGACGTGAGCAAGAGCATGCTCGCCACAGACGCCAAGCCCGACCGGCTTACCCGGGCCAAGCAGCTCGTGACCCGGCTCATGGAAAAGATGGACAACGATCGTATAGGGATGGTCGTTTTCGCGGGGAACGCCTATCTCCAGATGCCGCTGACGGTCGATTATTCCGCCGCGCGCATGTACCTGGGCAGCATCACGCCCGATCTCATCCCCCGACAGGGCACCGAAATCGGCGAAGCCATCCGCGTGAGCGACGAAGCCTTCAACAAGAAAGAACGCAAACATAAAGCCCTCATCGTTATTTCAGACGGTGAAGACCACCAGGAAGGCGCCGTTGCCGAAGCCAAAAAAGCCCTGGAAAACGGGGTGGTCATTTATACCGTGGGCATCGGCTCCCCCACCGGATCGCCCCTCCCCGACGCAGAATCCGGCGGCGTGAAAAAAGACAACGAAGGCAACACCGTTATCTCCAAACTCAACGAAGAAGAGCTCAAAAAGATCGCATCCGCCGGCAAAGGCATGTACCTGCAATTGCTGAACAATACGGACGAAGTGGTAGACGCCCTTTCCGACCGGATCGACAAAATGGAACAGAAAGAGTTCGGCGAGAACGTGTTCACCGACTACAATAGCTATTTCCAATATTTCCTTGGCATCTGCCTCGTGCTGATCGTGCTGGAATTCTTCATTCCCGAAGGCACTTCCCGCAAGAAAACCGACGCATTGCCCGGGATACAAAAAGCGGAGGCCGCATGAAAAAGAACATCCTCCATACCATCAGCATCCTGACCGCATCCCTGCTCGCTTTCGCCCTGCCGGCGGCGGCGCAGCAAGGCACGTCCAAATACATCCGCCAGGGTAACGAACAGTATAAAAAGCAGCAGTACGCCGACGCGGAAGCCAGCTACAAAAAGGCGCTGGAGCGGAACGCAAAATCCATGGAAGGCAACTTCAACCTCGGCAATTCGCTCTACGAACAGAAACGCTACGACGCCGCGCGCCAGCAATACGCCAACGCCCTGAAAGCCCCCACCCGGAAAGAAAACGCTGCCGACGCCATGTACAACATCGGCAATACTTTCATGGAAGATAAAAAATGGGAAGAAAGCATCGCCACTTATAAAAAAGCCCTCAAAGCCAACCCGGCCGACGAACAGGCGCGATACAACCTCGCCTACGCGCAGGAAATGCTGAAAAAGCAACAGCAGAACCAGGGCGGCGGGAAAGATAACAAAGAGCAGAAAGACAAAGACAAGCAACAGAAAGACCAGCAAGACCAGCAGAACAAAGACAAGAAAGACCAGCAGGATAAAAAGGACCAGCAGCAAGACCAGAAAGATCAGAAAGATCAACAAGACCAGCAGCCAAAGCCTAAACCCAGCAAGCTCTCGCAGGAAGAAGCGAAACGCCTCCTCCAGGCATTGGCGCAACAGGAAAAGAAGCTCCAGGAAGATAAGATGAAGAAAACCAAGGGCTCGCCCGTGAGCGTGGAAAAGGACTGGTAATTTCAGGCCTTCCCGTACCTTTGCGGCATGAAAGTGCACGCCTGGAACATTTTCCTGATCCTGCTCGGATCGTTCATATTCGCCATCGGTATTAATTTCCTCGCCATCCCCAGCCAACTTTCCGAAGGCGGGGTGATCGGCATTTCCATATTATCGCATTATCTGCTGGGATGGTCTGCCGGCCTGGTGAACCTCCTCATCAATGCGGTGCTCATGATCGTGGGCTGGCGCCTGCTGAACCGGCGGACCGTTATCTACACCTTACTTTCCATTCTCTTTTGTTCCTTTTTTCTCTACATCACGGAGGCCAACCGGCAGCCGCCCACCAACGATCCCTTGCTGGCGGCCATCTTCGCGGGTTTGCTCGTAGGCATCGGGCTGGGGCTCGTTTTCCTTTCCGGCGGCACCACGGGCGGCGCATCCATCGTGGCGCGGGTACTGAATAAATACTTCGGATGGAGCCTCGGCAACGCCATCCTCACGTTCGATGTGGTCGTCATTTCCGCAGGTATTTTCATGATCGGCATCGAGCGTACGATGTACACTTTTATTGCCGTATACATTGGTGCGCGGGTAGTGGATTATGTGGTAGAAGGCTTCAACAGCAAGCGCGCCGTCACCATCATCTCCCCTTTCGCCGCCATCATCGCGGAAAAGATCACGCGCGGCATGAACCGCGGCGCCACCGTGCTCCACGGCCACGGCGCCTATACGAAAGACCCCAAGGAAGTGCTGTACGTCATCATCAACAAGCAGGAGCTGATGGAACTGAAAAGAGTAGTGGCGGAAGTGGATGCCGAAGCATTTACGGTCATCCATGAAGTGCATGAAGTCCTCGGCCGGGGGTTCTCCATCGGGAAATAAAAAAACCGTCCTGGTCGTAGGACGGCTTTTTGCTTACTTTCCTTTCCAAAATGTAAAAAAACGCGCTTGAAACGCGTTATAAAGCATGGTTTCCGTTTAAACAGATGTAAAAATAGCTTCGAATTCCTCCCCGGTGTTTGGACAAAAAGGCAATTCCATTGCACTATTTGAACACCGTTTCCCGGAATTCGTGGGGAGAAATGCCGGTATGATGCCGGAAAAAGCGGCTGAAATACGCCGGGTCCTCGAATCCCAGTTCATAACAAATCTCTTTCACATTGCGGTTGCTGAACGCCAGCTGCCTTTTGGCTTCCAGGACGAGGCGGTCGTGCACCATATCGGTCACGGTCTTGCTGATGGCTTCCCGCGCGATTTCGTTCAACCGCTTGGCCGTCAACGAGAAATGAGCGGCATAAAAGCCGGCCTGGTGCTCCTGGCGGAAGTGCTTCTCCACCAGCCGCCGCAGCTGGATGATACGGGTATCGTGGTTGTGGACGTCGGGACTGTTGACCGGGTTGTTCTTCTTCTCCCTTTCCGCCAGCAACAGAAATGCGTTCAGGTAATGTTTGATCACGAAGCTGCTTCCGCCTTCCTGCCGCAACTCTTCGCGCATCAGGGCAATGAGCTTCTGCAGGGATTCCGCCGCCGTGGCGCCGATGCGGATAGGCGCGTATTCCTGCGAATCGTCGAACAGCGTGGTGAAATCGTACAGGGTCTGCCGCTCGTGCTTGTTTTCCCAGTAAAACTGCTCGGTGAAAGTGATGCTGTATCCGTAGAAGCCCGACTTGGGCAACTGGTGCACCTGGCCGGGGCGGAGGAGGAAAAGGATGTTATCGCCCAGTTCGTAGGTCACGAAATCGACGA
Organism: Chitinophaga sp. NPDC101104; assembly: GCF_050277495.1. Lineage (NCBI taxonomy): Bacteria > Pseudomonadati > Bacteroidota > Chitinophagia > Chitinophagales > Chitinophagaceae > Chitinophaga > Chitinophaga sp. NPDC101104. The sequence goes on from NZ_JBNNSF010000004.1 coordinate 286,136, forward strand.
TATGATCGCCGGCGGACCTGGTGAACCACAGTATCTGGAAAACATGATGGCGATGGGGAACACCAGCGTATTCGGTCTGGAAATGCTCCATCTCGAAAACGCTGAACTGTCCGTTTAGCGGAATCTGCTGGTAGGGTATGGTATCCTCTATCTTACTCAAAATCGATGATAGGTTATTGATTCTCAGGTTAAATGCTGACACTGGCGATGCTGGTTACAAACATTACGCACACAAAACTTGCTAAAACTAGGCAAATTATCGGGCGGGAAGCCTACCGTTCATATAATATAACAAAATAGGAGGATAGCAGCGAACGGGGAATTATTTGCTAATTTTGAAAAAATGTACTGGGTAAGATACCGTTTCCGCGATACCTCCTACAATATACATTTCACACATTAAAATGTTTATTATCAATCCGTTGAAATAAACTCAAAACGATCAACATACCGCATTCATGCAATTATATTGTCCATCTCTGACGAAATACGAAAGACTGGCCACTTTGGAAGTAAAAGTGGGCGACCTCACCATCGGCAATTACCACCCGATCCGGATCCAAACGATGACCACGACCGACACGATGGACACCATGGGCACCGTTGAACAATCGATCCGCTGCATCGAAGCAGGCGCGGAGCTGGTGCGGATCACCGCTCCCAGCATCAAGGAAGCGCATAACCTGCTCCCCATTAAAAACGAACTGCGGAAACGCGGGTACACCACGCCGCTGGTGGCCGACATCCACTTCACGCCCAACGCCGCCGAAGTAGCGGCGCGTATCGTGGAGAAGGTCCGCATCAACCCCGGCAACTACATCGATAAAAAGAAATTCGAGCTCCTCGAATATACGGACGCGGAATACCAGGAAGAAATCGACCGCATCCGCGACCGGTTTACGCCGCTGGTTAACATCTGCAAGGAACACGGCACCGCCATGCGCATCGGCACTAACCACGGTTCTCTCAGCGACCGGATCATGAGCCGTTACGGCGACACCGCGAACGGGATGGTGGAAAGCGCCATGGAATTTCTCCGCATCGCCGAAGACCTCCATTTCCGCAACATCGTGCTCAGCATGAAATCCAGCAACCCGCAGGTGATGGTGCAGGCCTATCGCCTCCTCGTGAGCACCATGCAGCAGGAGCTCGGGCATTGCTACCCGCTCCACCTCGGCGTTACGGAAGCCGGCGACGGGGAAGACGGCCGCATCAAATCGGCCGCGGGGATCGGCACTTTGCTGGAAGACGGCGTGGGAGATACGATCCGCGTGTCGCTCACGGAAGATCCTGAGTTCGAGCTGCCCGTTTGCCGCGACCTCGTGCGCCGGTACACCCAGCGCGCGGGCCATGCGCCCATTGCGCCTGTCGCCGATCCGGAGAAACTGCCGTATTCGCCTTTCCAGTTCGCCAAACGCGCATCCGTCGCCATCGGCAACATCGGCGGCAAGCAGGTGCCCGTGGTGGTGGCGGACCTCCGTCATATTCCCGCCATCACACCAGCCCACCTCGAAGGCATCGGGTATCATTACGATGAAGCAACCGACAAGTGGAACATCGGCGACGCGGCGGCGGATTACCTGTTCACCGGCCGTCAGATCCTCCCCTTCGCGCTGCCCGGCACCTTGCAGGTGATCGTGGACCAGGAAACCTGGCAGCAGGCGGAAGACAAATCCAAATACCATCCGTATTTCCACGATATCAACAGCATTTCCGCGACCAGCGACATCGTGAATTTCGTGCAGGTGGACGCAGACCAATTGGGCAACGGCGTGCTGGACGCGCTGGCGCAATTGAAAGGGAACGTGGTGCCGGTGGTGGCCAGCGGCAACGCGCACGCCATGGCATCGGTACGCCGGTTACTGGTGGGGATGATGGAGCAAAAACTCCCCCACCCCGTGATCCTCCAGTGCAACAGCGCCCATCAAAACGCCGATGAAGATCTCATACATTTCGCCACCGAAACCGGCGCGCTGCTGCTGGACGGCTTCGGCGACGGACTGTGGCTCAGGGCCGCCGAAAAATCTTCTTCTCCCGCCACGCTGAACAACGTTGCCTTCGGCATTCTCCAGGCCACCCGTTCGCGCATCTCCAAAACGGAATACATTTCCTGCCCCTCCTGCGGCCGGACGTTGTTCGACCTCCAGGAAACCACGGCCCGCATCCGCGCGGTGACCAACCATCTCAAGGGTGTGAAAATCGCCATTATGGGGTGTATCGTAAACGGTCCGGGAGAAATGGCCGACGCCGATTTCGGGTATGTGGGCAGCGGCGTGGGGAAAATTACCCTGTACCGCGGGAAGGAAGTCGTGAAACGCGGCCTCTCCAGCGATGTGGCCGTAACCGAGCTTATCAACCTCATCCGCGATAACGGGATGTGGGTAGACGTTAAATAATCCTGTCAAACAAGTTTGAACATAAAAAAGGCCGCCCTTACCGGCGGCCTTAAAACTGTAACTGGGGTTAACTGAACAGTGTGTACCTTAACTTTCTGAACTGCTTTTTTGGGGTTACATGCATCTAATTGCATAGCACAAAGGTAATACCCTCCGGAGGGTATTTTCAAGCGTAATTCTACGCATTTTCCTGCGTGGTTCTCCTGTTTTCAACTTCTTCTGTCATGAAAATGTTATAGAAGCCGGGGTTCCCGGTATCGTGTTTGCGGTATCCTCCCCATCTGCAACACCAAAACTATCATTATGAAAAGCTTATCCATGGCAGGTTTACTGCTGTTCCTCGCCGCCTGTGGCCCCGGCACTTCGCGCTCCGACGAGCATTCTTCGTCGAAAGACACGCTGAGCACGGATTCCACGAGTATCGTCATGCAGAAGGACGTAGTGATCCGCCCGCTCAGCGGTTACTTCGTCAACAATACCGTTAAATTTACCGACAGCGTGCAATGCTGGGTCATCAACAATGCGGAAGAAATGAAAAAGGTTTTCGGCGTCGCCAAAACGATGAACAACACCATAGACACGATCGATTTCAGCCAGAACCTCCTCGCCGCCGTTGTTTTGCGCCCCAGCGAGCTCACACAGTCGATCGAGCTGAGGCGCGTCCTGCGATCGGAAAACGAGCTCACGCTGGATTTCATCATCCAGGTGGATGCCCCGAAAACCACCTACACCAAAGCGATGGCCTGGCTCGGCGCCATTCCCAAATCGGAAGCGAAGGAAATACGTTTCATGGTCGGCGATCGCATGCTCCATTCATACAATGTCGCGGATTTGCCCAAATAGCGGATTTGACAGCATTAAAAAAGGCGCAGCTCCGGAGAACTGCGCCTGTAAATATTTGAACGGTTACGCCTAATCGAGATTGGGGCGCAGCCATTTTTCGGCCGTTTCCAGGTCCCAACCCTTGCGTTCCGCATAATCCTGCAACTGGTCCCTTTCGATTTTGCCCAGGCCGAAATATTTGGATTGCGGGTTGGCGAAATACCAGCCGCTCACGCTCGCTGCGGGGTACATCGCCAGCGATTCGGTCAGCGTAATGCCGGTAGATGCGGTGGCCCCCAGCAGATCGAACAGTTTATATTTTTCCGTGTGCTCGGGGCAGGCAGGGTAGCCCGGGGCGGGACGGATGCCGAGGTATTCTTCGGCGATCAGCTGGTCGTTGGACAGGTGCTCTTCCGTCGCGTAGCCCCAGAATTCTTTCCGCACCCTTTCGTGCAGCAATTCCGTGAACGCTTCGGCGAGGCGGTCTGCCAGCGCCTTCAGCATGATGCTGGAATAATCGTCATGCTCCTTTTTGAATTTATCCAGCCACTTTTCGATGCCTTCGCCTGCTGTCACGGCAAATCCGCCGATCCAGTCCTGCTTGCCGGTTGATGCCGGAGCGATGAAGTCGGACAGGTTGATGTTCGGCTGGCCCGGCGCTTTCTTGATCTGCTGCCGGAGGAACTCCAGCGGTACCTGCGCACCGTCCGGCGAAGTGACCGTCACGGTATCCAGTCCGTTGGAATTGGCGGGGAAAAGGCCGATCACGGCGCGGGCGGTGAGCCACTTTTCGTCGATGATCTTTTTCAGCATGGCCTGTGCGTCTTTATACAGATCGGAGGCTTGCTGGCCTACCACTTCATCTTTGAGGATGGCGGGGAATTTCCCGTGCAGTTCCCAGGCGATGAAGAACGGGTTCCAGTCGATGTACTGCGCGATTTCGCCCAGGTCGTAATGCTGGAATTCGTGGATCCCCGGCTGAGCGGGTTTCACGGGCGTGAAAGCGTTCCAGTCGATGGGAACTTTGTTGGCCCTTGCGTCTGCCAGTGTGAGGTACTGTTTGACGGGCTTTTTATTCCTGAATTGCTCGTTGAGCTTGTCGTATTCGTGTTTTACTTCCGACAGGAAATTCTTGTGCAGCGATTTATTGAGCAGGTTGCCGGTTACGGTTACGCTGCGCGATGCATCGAGCACATGTACCACGCCGTTATCGTATTCCGGCGCGATCTTCACGGCCGTGTGGGTACGGGAAGTGGTGGCGCCGCCGATGAGGAGCGGGATGTCGAAGTTCTGGCGTTTCAGTTCGCGGGCGATGTGGACCATTTCGTCGAGGCTCGGCGTGATGAGGCCGCTGAGCCCGATGATATCCACTTTTTCGTCGCGCGCGGTCTGGAGGATTTTTTCCGCCGGTACCATCACGCCGAGGTCGATGATGTCGTAACCATTACAGCCGAGCACCACGCCCACGATGTTTTTGCCGATATCATGCACGTCCCCCTTCACGGTAGCGAGGAGGATCTTACCTGCGGATTTGACCACGCCGCCGTTTTCGGCCACGTATTTCGCTTTTTCCTCTTCGATGAAGGGTGTGAGCACGGCCACGGATTTTTTCATCACGCGGGCGCTTTTCACGACCTGCGGGAGGAACATCTTCCCGGAACCGAACAGGTCGCCTACGATGTTCATGCCATCCATGAGCGGCCCTTCGATCACTTCCAGCGGACGGGGATATTTCTGGCGGGCTTCCTCTGTATCGGCTTCGATATAATCGGTGATACCGTTTACCAGCGCATGGCTCAGTCTTTCTTCTACGGTCCCTTTGCGCCAGGTTTCGTCTTTCTCGATCACTTTCCCTTTCGCCTTCACGGTGTCTGCGTAGGCGATGAGCCTTTCGGTAGCATCGTCTCTGCGGTTGAGGATGGCGTCTTCCACCAGTTCGCGCATTTCCGGGTTGATCTCGTCATAGATCTGGATCATCCCGGCGTTCACGATCCCCATGTCCAGGCCGGCCCGGATGGCGTGGTAGAGGAACACGGAGTGCATGGCTTCGCGCATCACGTCGTTGCCGCGGAACGAGAACGATACGTTGGATACGCCGCCGCTGATTTTGGCGAGCGGCATGCGCTGTTTGATCTGGCGGCAGGCTTCGATGAAGTCTACTGCGTAGTTATTATGCTCTTCGATGCCGGTGGCGATGGCGAAGATGTTGGGGTCGAATATGATGTCTTGCGGGTCGAAGCCTACGCGGTTTACCAGGATGTCGTACGCACGCTGGCAGATGGTTACGCGTTTTTCGAGCGTATCCGCCTGGCCGTTTTCATCGAAGGCCATTACGACAACGGATGCGCCGTAGCTTTGGCAGATGATGGCCTGCTCGATGAATTTCTCTTCTCCTTCCTTGAGGGAGATGGAGTTCACGATACATTTGCCCTGGAGGCATTTGAGGCCGGCTTCGATCACGGAGAACTTGCTGGAGTCGATCATCACCGGGATGCGGGAGATGTCTGGCTCGGAGGCAAGGAGATTGAGGAAGGTGGTCATGGCCTTTTCGCCGTCGAGCAGCGCATCGTCCATGTTCACATCGATGATCTGCGCGCCGCTTTCCACCTGTTGGCGGGCAACGGAGAGCGCTTCTTCGTATAAGCCTTCGCGTATGAGCCGTGCGAATTTCTTGGAGCCGGTAACGTTGGTCCTTTCGCCGACGTTGAGGAAGTTGGTTTCCGGTCTTACTACGAGCGGTTCGAGGCCGCTGAGGCGCAGGAACGGCCGGATCGTATGTGTTGTACTCATGGTGGTAGGTCCCCTGTCTTATGCGAGCGTAGCTTCCACGATGGGGAGCGGGCGCGGTGCAATATCTTTTACATGTTGGGCAATATGGCGGATGTGATCGGGCGTAGTGCCGCAGCAGCCACCAACGATATTAACGAAGCCGTCTTTGGCGAAGTCTTCCAGGATGCAGGCCGTTTCGTGCGGGGTTTCGTCGTATTCCCCGAAGGTGTTGGGGAGGCCGGCGTTGGGGTAGCAGGAAACGTAGCAGTTGGCGATCTGGGAGAGCTCTTCCACATACGGGCGCATCTGGCTGCCGCCGAGGGCGCAGTTGAGGCCGATGGAGAAGGGTTTTGCGTGCATGACGGAGATGTAGAACGCTTCGAGGGTCTGGCCGCTGAGGGTGCGCCCGGAAGCATCCGTAATGGTGCCGGAAATCATGACGGGCAACTGCGGGCGGCCGGATTCGCGGAAGTATTTCTTGATCGCGAAGATGGCGCCTTTGGCGTTGAGCGTGTCGAAGATGGTTTCGATGAGCAGGATGTCTGCACCCGCTTCCGTCAATGCTTTGATCTGCTCGTAATATGCGTCTACCACTTCGTCGAAGGTCACGGAACGGAAGCCCGGGTTGTTAACGTCGGGGGAAATGGAGAGCGTTTTGTTGAGGGGACCGATGGCGCCTGCCACGAAGCGGGGTTTTTCGGGATTGCGGGCGGTGAAGTCGTCTGCCGCTTTGCGGGCTACTTTCACGGAGGCCGTGTTCATTTCCGCCGCCAGGTGCTGCAGGTCGTAATCGGCCTGGGCGATGACGGTGGCGCTGAAGGTGTTGGTCTCGATAATGTCCGCGCCGGCTTCCAGGTACTCTCGATGGATGGCTTCGATGATATCGGGCCGGGTAATGGAGAGGAGCTCGTTATTCCCTTTCACGTCTGAATGGTGATCGGCGAAGCGTTCGCCCCTGTAGTCGGATTCCTGGAGTTTGTATCGCTGGATCATGGTGCCCATGGCACCGTCGATGATGAGGATGCGCTCTGCGGCGCATTGATGCAAAGATTTCATGGCTTGTACGTTTATTAGTTACATTTCAAGATGAAACCCGGGGCCGAACAATAAACAAATCCACCCGCGGGCATTTGCAAAGATAGAAAACTCCCACATAATAAATGAAAGACTGCCGAAGCGTTATCCCCTATCCCATGAAAACGTTTTTTTATCCATCATAATCAACTGTATAACAACAACATACACCCAACACTCCAATTCTTTCAAAAAAATAATTTTGGTTAGTCTATTTAGTCTACTATATTTGTAGGGTAATACAACGAAATCAGAAACGAAGACCAACCATTAAACTCATTGACGATGTTATTACCAGTAAGAAAAACGGAACCGGACTCGCGCCCCGCGGCGTACTCCTACCACTGCCGTTCGGCAGCTGGGTGCTGTTATATGTGAAGCTGATCGTAACCCACATCAGACCGAAACATATTCAGCAACCGCAAATTCAGACAAATGGACAATAATGACATCCGGCAGCTTAGCCGGCATCTCGCGAAGCTGGGCCTCGAACAGGTCGTAGCCGAGCGCACCGCTTCCGGCGGGGGATACAGGATCGTGTACGTGAACCCTAACGCTTCTGCCGCGCAGAAACAGGGTAAGCCCCGCCAGCACAAGCATAAGGTGAATAAATCCTCTTAAGCTGTAGTTGACATAATGCAACAATTGCGTATTCATAACGTGGAATAGTTACCAGAGACAGGTGTTTTCGAACACCTGTATTTTTTTGTGCCTTTGCGTTGCGGCAAAAATCTCTCCGCAGATGTATGACAGGCAATCACCAACTGCTCACGCTGATTTCTCCGGCTATCCGTTTCTTTCAAGGCAACACCATTCCATCCAGGCCACCCAGCCCGGACCACCGCAACTCACGCCATCCATCCGCATCAGCCCGCCCAGGCCAGGCAGCAAACGCTCAGCTTCGTTTCCGGAGCAGCCTCCAGCACCGCGCGCCCGCAAGCCTCGATCGTTGCCCCGGTCGTCAGCACATCATCCACCAGCAACAAATGCGCACCGGTTTGGGGCAATGCGCCACGCCAGGCGTATCCCGCGGAAACGTTCTCCCACCGGCCGATGCGCGAACGCTTCGTTTGCGATTCCGCCGCCACCTGGCGCACGAGCCCCTTCACCAGCCCCGGCATCCCTTCCACGCCGGCGATACCCTCCGCCAGCGCCTCGGCCTGGTTATAACCGCGCTTCCGCAGCTTCGCCGGGTGCAGCGGCACCGGCAAAACACCCGTCCATTCCCGGCTCACGCCCTGCTCCCGCAACTGCAATCCCAGCTGCCGGCCCAGGTGCACCGCCACATCGCGGCGCGCACCGTACTTGAACAAATGAATGAGCGATTGCAAACCGGAATGCCGGCTGAACACGTACCCCGCAGAAGCGAATTCCACCGGCACCCGCCCCCAAAGCGATCTTTCAACCGGATTACCGCGAACGGCATGAAAACCGGAAACCGGCATGCGCATGGAACAGCGCAGGCACAACAGCTGTTCGGACGGCGAAAGGTCGCGCCCGCAAAGCTCACAGGCATGCGGATAGAGCAGCTGCAAAAGTGCTCGCAACATAATTGGTGATTTTTGGGTTAACAAATACGCGAAGCGCCCGGTCAGAAGAGCAACCGGTACACTTCGTCCACCCGCCCGAGCGGCACCACTTCGATGTTCATCTTACTGAAATCGAGGCCTTTTTTATTATACCGGGAGATGAATATTTTTTCGAAACCGAGCTTCTCCGCTTCCGCGATCCGCTGCTCGATGCGGTTCACCGCACGGATCTCCCCGCTGAGGCCCACCTCTCCCGCGAAACAAACCTTGTGCGAAATACCCACGTCTTCGTAAGACGATAGCAACGCACAAAGTACCGCCAGGTCGATCGACGGGTCCTCGACCCGCAGGCCGCCCGCGATGTTGAGGAAAACGTCTTTCACGCCGAAATGGAAGCCGCCGCGTTTTTCCAGTACCGCCAGCAACAGCTGCAGGCGCCGTAGGTCGAAGCCGGTGGCCGTCCGCTGCGGGGTACCGTACACCGATTGCGTCACCAGGGCCTGCACTTCCACGAGCATCGGGCGCAAACCTTCTATGGTGGCTGCGATCGCTACGCCGCTAAGCATATCGTCGCGCTGGGAGATGAGGATTTCCGAAGGGTTGCTCACTTGCCGGAGCCCCGTGCCGGTCATCTCGTAAATGCCTAGTTCGGCCGTGGAGCCGAAGCGGTTTTTGATGGTGCGGAGGATGCGGTAAGCATAGTGCTGATCGCCTTCGAATTGAAGTACGGTGTCAACGATATGCTCGAGTATTTTGGGCCCGGCGATGGAGCCGTCTTTCGTGATATGCCCGATGAGGAATACCGGTGTGTTGGACTCTTTGGCGAAGCGTTGCATTTCAGCGGCCGTTTCGCGGATTTGCGACACGCTGCCGGGCGCGGATTCGATCAGCGGGGATTGCAGGGTTTGTATGGAATCGATGATGACGAGTTGCGGCTCGAGCTTCCTGATTTCCTGGAAGATCGTTTGCGTGGAGGTTTCCGTCAGCAGGTAAAATTCATCGTTTTGTATCTGCAGCCTGTCTGCCCGCATTTTGATCTGCTGTTCGCTTTCTTCTCCGCTGACATACAGTGTGCGCACGCCTTTGAGCAGCAATGCGTTTTGCAGGAACAGGGTGGATTTCCCGATGCCGGGCTCGCCGCCGACAAGTACCAGCGAACCGGCAACGATGCCGCCGCCGAGCACGCGGTTAAGCTCGTTGTCGGGCGTGTGCAGGCGTTTTTCTTCCATCGTTTCTACATCGGAAAGATGGATGGTTTTAGGTGCGCGCGCGTCGTCCGATTTCCAGCCTTGTTGTCTTAGCGGGATCTCTTTTTGTACCTTTTCTTCCACGAATGTGTTCCATTGATTGCACGCCGGACATTTTCCGGTCCATTTCGCTGATTCATATCCGCAGTTCTGACAAAAAAAAGCTGTTCTGATTTTGCTCATGGAACAAAATAAAGGGAAAAAAAATTGACGGAGGGAAATTCGGATTTGCGTAAAAATGAGAAAAGAGCCAACGGATGATTCCGCTGACTCTTTCTACTTACTAACCCATTAAATTCAGGACTAAATTACTAAATGGGATGAGAATAAAAAAGTTTATTTGATGGATGTTGATAACTTTTAAAGTGTTAATTGTTTTGGCAGTCGGTCGGCTGGAAGCCACTATCGACGCCTATTTCGCTTGCAGTTCATTTTCGGCGGGCGATCATAAATCCTTGATAGCGAGGGACGCTAAAGCGGATAATCACATATGATTTTTTGAATATATTATGAATATTAATTAATTTACATATAAGCATGCGAAATCGGTAAATCGCCCGATTTTTACGCCAAACTGTCAGTGTTAAATTTCGGAAAACCGGTAAATCCGGACAAATTCGTCCATCTTTCGGCCGGCTGTCAGCTTCGGGCCGGCTGGTAAGGGATTTGATAGGAAATAAGTACATTTACAAACAGCATTAAATTAAACCAGGACTCAGATGACACCATCAATCATGATAATTTCCCTTGTTTTTGTAGGGATCAGTGCTTTGGTCAGCTGGCGATTGCGGAGCAAGTTCAAGCAATACAGCGAAGTGCCGACCTCTTCGGGGCTGACCGGTAGGGAGATCGCGGAAAAGATGCTCCGCGACAATGGCATCACCGACGTAAAGGTATTATCCGCCGAGGGCTTCCTCAGCGACCACTATAACCCGGCCAACAAGACCGTCAACCTCAGCCCGGACGTATATAATTCGGCCAGTGTGGCTGCCGCTGCGGTGGCCGCCCACGAGTGCGGGCACGCGGTGCAGCACGCTACGGGCTATACCTGGCTGCAGTTCCGTTCCAAAATGGTGCCGGCCGTGCAGGTGAGCTCTTACCTGGTGCAGATCGTGCTGATCGCGGGCATCCTGATGGTCAATATCTGGCCGAACCTGCTCCTGCTGGGCATCGGCCTGTTTGCGGTGACCACCGTGTTTTCCGTGGTGACCCTGCCCGTGGAGTTCGACGCCTCCAAACGCGCCCTCGCGTGGCTGGACGGTGCCGGCATTACTTATAAGAAAGAGCACGACCAGGCGAAGGATGCGCTCTGGTGGGCGGCGATGACCTATGTGGTGGCAGCCGTATCTTCCGTGGTAATTCTATTACAATATTTAATGATATATCTGGGCGCCAGCCGCCGAGATTAAGCTGATCAACATAGCAGCAAATGCAGAAGGGCCGGGCAACCGGTCCTTTTTGCTGTACGGAAACCCTTGAAAATCAAGGAAAAAGTAGAATGATTTCAATAGCGATACAAATTTTTTATTGAAAATCAACAACTTGCAAAGCCCCTTCCGAAAAAACCCTCCCCATTTGCTGGTTTATATAAAATATCGACTTAGCTTTGCACTCCCATAACTGGGCGAGACTTTAATTTTTATTATCAATAAGCAATGAATACTTTAAGTTTCAAAACAAAATCTGCTAACGACGCTTACGTAAAGCGTGACTGGTACGTTATTGACGCTACCAACCAGACTGTAGGCAGAATGAGCGCCAAAATTGCGGCGATCCTCAGAGGCAAGAACAAGCCTTATTACACTCCTCATACTGATTGCGGCGACAACATCATCGTGATCAACGTTGAGAAGGTTAAATTCACCGGTAACAAACTGAACGACAAGGAATACCTGACCTACTCCGGTTACCCCGGCGGTCAGAAAGCAGAGGTTGCGAAAGACCTGCTGAAACGTCGTCCGGAAGTGGTGATCGAGCGTGCTGTTAAAGGTATGCTGCCGAAGAACCGTCTGGGCCGCGCCATGTACAAGAAACTCTTCGTTTACGCCGGTGCCGAGCATCCGCATACCGCTCAGCAACCGAAGTCTTTAACTTTCTAATATCGCCTGAATAATGGAAAAACAAAAAAATACTATCGGTCGTCGTAAGGAAGCAGTTGCCCGCGTATATGTGAGCAAAGGTACCGGCACCATCCTGGTGAACGACAAGGACTATAAAACATATTTCGCGCTGATTTACCTGCAGAACCAGGTAGAAGCGCCGATGAAGACCATTGACGCGCTTGACAAGTTCGATGTTAAGGTGAATGCACAGGGTGGTGGCATCAAAGGTCAGGCGGAAGCGGTGAAACTGGGTATTGCGCGCGCACTGTGCGAGATCAACCCTGAGTTCCGTCCTGCGCTGAAAGCTGCAGGCCTGCTGAAACGTGACCCGAGAGCAGTAGAACGTAAGAAACCCGGTAAAGCTAAAGCCAGAAGAAGCTTCCAGTTCTCTAAACGTTAATGATTGTATCATTCAATTCTTGACCATCAATTCGACAAAAACAACATGGAAAATAATACTTCATTACAGCAGCAGTTACTGGAAGCCGGTGTACACTTCGGTCACCTGAAGAAGAAGTGGAACCCCAAGATGCTGCCTTATATCTTCGCTGAGAAGAAAGGTATTCACATCATCGACCTGAACAAAACCGTTGAAGGTCTGCAGGAGACAGCCGCTGCGCTGAAATCCATCGCCAAAAGCGGTAAAAAGATCATGTTCGTTGCTACCAAAAAGCAGGCGAAAGAAATCGTAGCCGAAGCTGCCAAGCGCGTAAACATGCCTTATGTTACCGAGCGCTGGCTGGGTGGCATGCTCACCAACTTCGCCACGATCCGCAAGAGCGTGAAGAAGATGCAGAGCATCGAGAAAATGCTGGCAGACGGCACTTTCGACAACATTACCAAGAAAGAGCGCCTGACGCTCTCCCGCGATAAGGACAAAATGGAAAAAGTGCTGGGCGGTATCGCTCAACTGGCACGTGTTCCGGCTGCCCTGTTCATCGTAGACATCAGCCACGAGCATATCGCTATGGCAGAAGCAAAACGTCTCGGTATCTCTACTTTCGGTATGGTTGACACCAACTCCGACCCCACCAAGGTAGACTTCGCCATCCCTGCGAACGACGACGCTACCAAATCCATCGCCATCATCGTTAGCTACATCGCTGCAGCTATCGCAGAAGGCCTGGCTGAGCGCGCCGTTGAGAAAACCGACGAGGTTGAAGAAGAAGAAGCCGACAGCAAAATCCGCAAGTTCGAACTGGAAGGTGGTGACGAGCGTGGCGAAAGAGGCCGTAAACCTGGTGGTCCTGGTGGCCCGGGCGGTCGCGGTCCTGGTGGCCCCGGCGGTCGTGGTGGTAACAACCGTCCTGGTGGCGGTGGTGGCCGTTCCGGCGGTGGTAACCGTCCTGGTGGCGGTGGTGGCCGCTCTGGCGGTAATCGTCCTGGCGGTGGTGGCGGATTCCGTCCCTCCGGTGCAGGCAGACCCGGTGGCGCTCGCTAAGCATTGACCAAGTCAACATAACTATACGTAAATCGTGAATGACCAAAAATCGTTCACGATTTACGGTTATAAAGATTCCCTGCATTGGAAATTTCAATAAACGTTAACATATAAACGAATTATATACAATGGCAACAATTACAGCAGCTGATGTAAACAAACTGCGTCAGCAAACCGGAGCCGGTATGATGGATTGCAGAAAAGCACTCGTTGAAACCGATGGTGATTTCGAGAAAGCAATTGATTACCTCCGCAAGAAAGGTCAGAAAGTGGCCGCCCTGCGTTCCGACCGTGAAACCAAAGAAGGTGTTGTAATCGCAAAGACTGCTGCAGACGGTAAATCCGGTGTTGTGGTACTGCTGAGCTGCGAAACCGACTTTGTGGCCAAGAACGAAGATTTCGTAAAATTCGCGCAATCCATCGCCGACCTGGCGCTGGCCAACAATACCCAGACCGTAGAAGAGCTGAACGCAGCTCCCCTCGACGGCGCTACCGTTGCCGACAAGGTGAACGACCAGGTGGCTAAAATCGGTGAGAAAATCACCCTGAGCCGCTTCGAAAGAGTAGATGCCGCCAGCGTAACCGCTTACATCCACGGTAACTACCGTATGGGCGTACTGGTGGGTCTGAGCAAAGCCGTAAACGAGGAAGTAGGTAAAGACATCGCCATGCAGATCGCAGCTATGAATCCCGCAGCTGTAGACGCAGACGGTATCTCCCCCGAAGCCATCGCCCGCGAGAAAGAAATCGCGATCGAGCAGATCAAAGCCGAAGGCAAACCCGCCGAAATGGCCGAGAAAATCGCTGCCGGTAAAATCAACAAATTCCTGAAAGACAGCACTCTGCTGGGTCAGCCTTTCGTGAAGGACGGCAACAAAACCGTAGCCGACCATCTGAAATCAGTCGACGCTGAACTGAAGGTTACCGCCTTCAAACGCGTAGCTTTAGGTTAATCGCTTTTAGCAAAATATAGAGGAGAGAATGAAAATTTCTCTCCTTTTTTTTGCCCTTACGATTACAGGGGATAATTTTGAGGCAGATTTGTATATTTAACAAATTCTGCGAATTACTCATAATCATAGTTGACATGTTGCCAAAGTACAAACGAATTCTGCTCAAACTGAGTGGTGAATCTCTGATGGGAGATAGTAATTATGGAATTGACCCGAAGGTGATTGCCCAATATGCACACGATATCAAGTCGGTGACCGACCTGGGCGTCCAGGTGGCCATCGTGATCGGTGGCGGCAATATTTACCGGGGGATGAATGAAGCAGAAACCGGTATTGAGCGGGCACAGGGCGACTATATGGGTATGCTCGCCACCGTGATCAACGGCATGGCAATGCAAAGTGGCCTGGAGAAAGAGGGTATGTATACCCGCCTGCAATCCGCTATCAAGATGGAACAGATCGCCGAGCCCTATATCCGCCGCCGGGCTATCCGCCACCTGGAGAAAGGGCGTGTGGTTATCTTTGGCGCAGGTACCGGTAATCCGTACTTTACTACGGATACCGCGGCTTCCCTCCGCGCGATCGAGATCCAGGCCGACGTGATCCTCAAGGGTACCCGCGTAGATGGTATTTATACCGCAGACCCGGAGAAAGATCCGACCGCCACTAAATTTGAGACCATTACTTTTTCTGAAGTATATCAGAAGTCATTGAATGTCATGGACATGACGGCGTTTACCCTCTGCCAGGAGAACAAGTTGCCGATCATCGTGTTCGACATGAACAAACCCGGTAACCTGCTTCATGTGATCATGGGCCGGAACGTCGGGACCCTGGTGAAAGGGTGATAAAATATTGACTGGATGCCCCTTAAGGTGGCTCCGGGAAATTTGTGAGCCGGGAAGCGAGTGCTTTCCGGCTTTTGATTTTTTGGGGTCCTGGGGATTTTGTGGCGGGGCTGGTTGGAGGAATGGGGCTGGGGCTCTTTCTTAAGTTATGCTCGATGTGCTTGGATTAGGGGTTCTAAGGGATTTTGAGGTGGATCAGGTTGGAGGAATGGGGCTGGGGCTTTTTCTTAGGGGAGGTTCGGTATGCTTGGATTAGGGGTTCTAGGGGATTTTGAGGTGGATCAGGTTGGAGGAATGGGGCTGGGGCTTTTTCTTAAGTTATGCTTGATGTGCTTGGATTAGGGGTTCTAAGGGATTTTGAGGTGGTTCAGGTTGGAGGAATGGGGCTGGGGCTTTTTCTTAGGGGAGGTTCGGTATGCTTGGATTAGGGGTTCTGGGGATTGGGCTTGAGCCTTAGGACTTCTGATTTCACAAAAATCAGGCGCTCTGGAAACACAGGATGCTGTCGGCAGAACCAAAGGGACAGAGCGGCTATTCAATCCGTCCTGTGCTCCAATTTGGAAAATGAAGGCAGCAAGCATATGCAAGCCAGCCGTTATTCATTAAGTGAACAATATGCCCACGGGAGTTGACGATAACTTTGATTATTAGCAATCTTTCAGGAAAACCCTAACTGAGTTTCAGAGAATTCTATGCGGTAAGGTTTATTATCACTCAGCCGTTCAAGTGGCTTTTTCTGAAAAAATTACCCTTGGGGCAATGGCCCGTTACAAGACAATTGAGACAAGCACCGGTAATTAACTCCTGAAGGGCTTTCCCCTACCATAGTTTGCCTGGAGAGGAATCCCCGGGCTTCATTTCATGTGTCCATTAGTAACTGTGTAGATTGAAAGTTGAAATATTGTATGGTAAAGGAATAAAGGAAGTACCCCGGGAAGAATCCCAGGGAGGTTGATCATGCAATCGACATTGAATTCAAAAGCAAAATGGCCTGTCTAATTGTTAATGGATCGTTGTACTAATCTGTTTGAATATTTAATATGGGCTTGTGAAATGACCGTTGCACAGCTATGAAATTTCAGAAGGCCAGGAAAACGGCCGGGGAAGAATCCCCGGCCCGAACATCCATTCTGTTAAACTCTAACCCCAGTTTAAAAAGCAACTAAATTTCATTCACCCAATTTATCCTGTACTTACCGTATCGTACAGACGAAGCTGAACGATTGATTACCGAAAAATCCGACGACACGCAGCAGGGTTATATCCGCGCTGCGGTGTAAAAAATGCCTGAAGAAGAATCCCCAGGCCCGTTTGCTCAAGCGAGCGTATGTCGAATCGGTAAGGAGTATCTTTTTTGATTGTGCTCCAACTGTTCTGGAATAAAAGGCCCAGGGGAAGAATCCGCAGGCCGAGCGCTCTCGAACAAAAAATACATTTACAGCCGCCACTGGCGCCAACCTGGCGCAATTCGTTTTGCATCTGTTGCGGATAATTTCATGCGCTTTCAAGCTGCAGAACTCAATCAAGTTTGCGAACTTCAATGATGGCAAACGTGATACTTCGATTTGATCGAAGTAAGAAAAGGCACAGGGGGAGAATCCCCAGGCCGAGCGTTCTCGAACAAAAAATACGTTTACAGCCGACACTGGCGCCAACTTTGCGTAATTCGTTTTGTATCTGTTGCGGATAATTTCATGCGCTTCATGCTGCTGAACTCAATCAAGTTTGCGAACTGCAATGATGGCAATCGGGATACTCCGATTTGATCGGAGTAAGAAAGGCCCAGGGGAAGAATCCCCAGGCCGAGCGTTCTTGAACAAAAAAATCGTTCACAGCCGGCACTGGCGCTAACTTGGCGTAATTCATTTTGTATCTGTTGCGGATAATTTCATGCGCTTCATGCTGCTGAACTCAATCAAGTTTGCGAACTTCAATGATGGCAATCGGAATACTCCGATTTGATCAGAGTAAGAAAAGGCCCAGGGGAAGAATCCCCAGGCCGAGCGTTCTCGAACAAAAAGTACGTTTACAGCCGCCACTGGCGCCAACCTGACGCAATTCGTTTTGCATCCTTTTTCGGTTAACTTCTCCTCATCCCATTACAGCACTTATGATAAACATGCCTGCCATATGTGAAGGAAGACGAAAATACCCGGGGAAGAATCCCCAGGTAGGAAATCTCATCCAATGAAAATGAATCGATCAACATCTATTTCGTTTCATGTCAACTTCCGCGCTACGCAGCATTATCCTGCCCCTGATTTTACCACTGCGTAAGTAAGGGAAAATTCCACCCAGGGAAGATTCCCCGGGTTTCATTTCATCAAAGTCAAAGAATCAGTATTGCATTTTTACCCACCTATTCCTGCGCATCGCTGCATTGCCTGATTCCCGACAACTTCACCGTATGTGCCGGAGGAAGAATCCCCCAGCCCTTTTTTTCTTCCGTATCAATCAAGATTCATATCTGATCAAATCCGGATACACCAGCCTATCTTTTCAACATTGTCATCTTTAGCACCGGGAGGCAATTCCCGGGCAAACTCCTCCGGTCGAAAAACATTGCCCGGGGAGAAATCCCCAGGCGTTGTTAATCTGGCATTTGCGTTATTGAAGGAATTCAGAGAAGAAGGTGTCTGCTCTCGTGTTCATTTTGTCATTAAAATGCCGGGGAAGAATCCCCTGGCTTGCACCTACAGTTAACCATTAAGAATTTACAACCCCGTAAAATCTTACATACAGCTGAACTGCTTATGAAATGAGCCCGGAGAGGAATCCCCAGACCGGTAATAATGGAAAATGTATGAATTTGACCTATCCTGATATTTTATGCTGCAGGAATGCCTGATAAAATTGCAGCCCGGGATGAATCCCCGGCCGGTTATCACTTGTGTACAGATAAACTGCATTTTCAGACATAACCCCATAGTTAATCATCCTGGTTTGTTCCGCCTTTCAAAGAACTTTTTGTTGGAAATAGCGCCCGGGGAAGAATCCCCAGGCCGTTTTATTCCCATTGGTTGGTTCGTTAATACCCACATGTTAGAACCTTTCAAATCTTTGTCCGGTATGGCTTCACCGGTCAATACGCATGCAATCGCCCGATCATCTGTTTCAGGCCCTCGGGCCTCGTGGCTCCATTCGGCCCCGAACCCGTCATTCAGGCCGGTACAGCTAACTCCATTCATTCCAACGGCCGGCGGTTGCAACATTCTGGAAAAGTCCAAGGCCAGAGGAAGAATCCCCACCCCGTTTTAACCCTTTCAAAAGTGTGCATCCATCATGCGTATTCTTTAATTTCTTTATCATCACATCGATCGGCACCGGTACATGCTTTTTTGATCCCGGCCCTCCCGGAGCTCCGCTCGCCCGCCTAACCCTGCGGACAGAACGGAGCACTCCGAAAGAGGGATTCCGGCCCCATTTGGAGAATCAAACGGACTGTCTGTGAAACCAATCGCTACGAATACACCCATAGCGCATTATGCTACTCCATTGTAAATCGCATTTGTTGCCCGATTCCCGGCGCTTTTCCGCAGGAGCCCGCTTCCTGGCTCCTTAAAAAGTGCTGTTTCACTTTTCCGCAATGAGCCGGGCGCTCTTATTCACATGCGAATCCCAAACCCGTATGTGTTTACAAACGCGTGCGTTTGAGACCGCAACTATTTTACCTTTACAGCCCCTCTTCCGGAGGCTCGCCCTCAGCACCCAGCCAGATGCCGCGATGCGAACCTCCTTCCAAGGGATCCAATCCCAAAAACGGAACATAATCGAGCGGCAAAGCATTAAACCACTCCCGGAGTCTTCCCCGCACAGCACAACGAAATGCACAGGTGCGGAACCTTCCGGCAAAGGATGCCCTATCCCGAATTCGAGACATTTATCGATCGGCAAAGCATCTGACCGTGCCCGATGTTCTCCCCGCACCGCACAACGAAATGTGCCTGACGGAACCTTTCGGCAAGGGACGCCTTCCCCTCATTCAAAAAATTGCCGGCCTTATCCCGGAGCCTTCCCCGCAACGCGCAACGAGATGCACATTTGCGGAACCTCCAGGCAGTGAATCACCGTTTCTCCGAACACCGTTTTCGAAATACGGTCCAACGTGCACAGGTAGCCTTCCGGCATAGCGCTCCCGTTCCCGCTTATTTGCATAAACGAGCGAGCGTGGCCAACAAAAACTTTACCTGTTCCTGTCTGCAAAGGGACAGACAACTATTCGTCTTCCGGGCCGGACAACCTGCTACCTGGCGGCTTGGGCAACAACAATCCTCCCTTGCTACGGATGAACCGCTTTCTGACCCGGCCGGATTCCGGTTTAACGATCATGGATTCCGGGCGCTGGAACGCATTTGAAAAATCGGTCAGCTCCGGTACAGGAATATTCACCGGCGGAACCCGATCCCCATAAAACCAGGCACTGGAATAGGGATATTCGATCTGATCGCCGCACAACCCGGAATTAACCGGTGCCTGATGCATGTTTTCCAACATTTCTCCGGCAGTTGAAAAGCTGGTGATTTCCACCCTTATCTTCTGCTTCTCCCAGAACTGGAATACACGGTCTGCCAGGTGGCTCCGGTAAAGCTCCAGCGCTCCGGGGCCCTTTGCCCGCATATCGTACTTGATACGCCGGGCGACGTGCCGCAGCAGCGGCTGGCGGACATTGGCCTTCTCCCAGGGCGGCCGTTGCTGCCACATGGCATGAAACTCGTCTTCCAGCAACACATAACCATACAGCCAAATCCGTTGCTGGGCCACCATGAACGTCAGGCCCTCCATTACGAACTGCTTATACCGGTCATCGCGCAACAAAGGATGGCCTTTGTAACAGCAGGCTGTCATCAACTGGACGCAGCCGGGTTGTTTTATTGGGTAAAATTTGCTCATAAACAGATTTCAAAAACTTGGGTCCAAACTGGCCGGCAGGCTTAAAACACCCTGCGCAACCTATGTGCTCTTCAACTTATAAGAACCTCCTGCATGCCCGCTTGAAATGCCTCGCCACGCGGCACCACGGCACTGATCGGGCCACTTTGTCAACAGATGGCGATCACGGCTACATAACCACATAATTTTATGTTTTTCAATATGTTTGCGCTTCATCGGGTGCCAAAACTTCGGGCCTACACTCGCTGGCAAAAAATAGGCATCCGGCAAACGCGCAAATCGTTCGTGCGCTACAACGTACCGGTACCTCCTGCCTGTCCGGCTCGAAACCCCCTTTCACGCAGCACCACAGCACTGATCGGGCCACTTCGTCAACAGACGGCGATCCTGGCTATATGTTTTGACATAACCGAATAATTCTATGTTTCTCACTACGTTTGCTCTCCAATCAGGTTACAAACCCGCCGGCAGGCAAAAGTCATCCGGCAATGCCGGAAAACCTGAGCAGGTCCCGTTGCAGGCCCCGTTTGCAGGCACCGGCTGCGTGGCAAAGCCGAAACACTCTGCCACACAGCACGCCGGCACCTCATCGGGTTAACTCATCAATAGATGAAAGGCAAAGCTGACCTGGCTATATGTTTTACATACATGCATGATTTTTATGCGTTCCATAAATATCCACGTTGGGTTTGTGGCAAGACGGGCACCGTACCAAAAACCGGCACACCTGTAGTATCAGGAGCATCCAGCTGTCGGCAGCATTGGCGCCATGGTTGGCTTTTTTGTTCGGTAAACGCTGTATTGGTGTAAGTCCGGCACTTTCCGCCGGGAAGAACGATCATCGGGGCTAACGCGTGATCCGTTCCGCTTCAATCATTTTGACTTCTGCATCATCAATTTGATATTTGGTGTGTCAAACAATGCCTGCAATTTAGTCGGAGAAATTGATATATCGATCGTTCATTTTATTCAGTTTATAGGTATGGTATTAATACCTTCATCCTCCAACATTAGCGTATATTCGAACGTCGTATAGGAATTCCCGTCGCTTTTGACGGTAATCGATCCTTCCATTTTCTCGATGAAATCTTTACAGATGATCAGCGCCAAACCCGCTCCCCTATTACCTTCCCGAGAATACTTACCCGGCACCTTGTATTCGAAGATGTGATAAATGTCTACATCCGAAATACCCGAACCACCATTCGTAACGGAAATGACCGCACGCTCTTTTTGTTTCGACGCACGGATGCTCACAGCACTCGCTTTCAGCGAAAATTTGATCGCATTGTGCAGCAGGTTCCGATGCACGAATTGCATCATCTCCCGGTCGCCCTTCACCTGCATACCCGCCGGTATGGCCATTTCCAGCACTAATCCCTTGTCGCGGATATCGGCAGCGTAAAGGTCCAGCACCTCCTGCCACAGCTCCTCCAGCGAATACGGCAGCGGGTTATACTCGAACCCCGTCAACTGCGATCGTATCCAGCTCAGCACTGTTTCGAAAAGCTGCAGCGTATCCGCCGCCATGGCGGCTATCGTGTTCGCGATCTCCTGGTACTGCGCCGGCCGCAGGTCTTTCTGCCTGAAAAGCTCCGCCACATTGATGATATGGCTCAGTGGCAAACGGAAATCATGTGCGAGGATGGTCAACAGCTTATTCTTGAAATCGTCGTGATGATGCAGCAACTGGTTCTTCTCGATCACCATCCGGTTGATCGTACTGATGCGCTTTTTAATGCGTTTGTTCTCCCTTTGCGCACGGTACCACGTGTACAGCAATATCGCGGAAAGCACCAGGCACACGGCTATGAAAACGAATACCGTGGCCCGGTTGCGGCTTTCCATCCGGTCGTACGTTTCGGTTTGTTCGCGCAATTGTTTATCCAAACGGTAATTGTTCAGCTCCTGGTCGCGCAGGAAAGATTCCATGTAATCCTGCTCCTGCCGCGAGCGGAGGTTCTCCTGGTGCGAAGCGATCTCTTCGAGCATATCGGCGTACTGCAGGGCTTTGACGGGGTCGGACTTTTTATAGAATTCGTACAGCGCAATGACGGGCTTGATCATGAGCTTCCTGTACCCGCCGGCCGTCGCGGCATCCAGTACGCGCTGCCGGTATCGGGTAGAATCCGGGAGCTTCGACCATGTGGCGTAAATGACCATCTGCGCGTTCCCGTACAGATCGAGGTAATGCATTTTCTCCGCGCCGGCATGCGCCGTCAGCATCTGCAGTTCCAGCATGGCGGAGTCGAGCTTGTTCTCGCGGACTTTTTCATGCGCGAGGAAAAGGCCGGTGTAGGTGATCATGCGATCGTCGTGATAACGAACGGCGATGTCGCGCGCTTTATGCAGCGCCCATCTTGCGGAGTCTGCCTTGGCGGAGTCGGAGGAGAAAACGATGTAATAGTTGGCGAGCATCGTTGACCAGATGGAATCCTTCAGCAGCCTGCTACCTACGCCCATGGCAGATTCCATGTACTGATGTGCCTGGGGCAGGTTGCCTTCGTAGTGATAATAACCGCCGATGCAGTAGAGCGCGGTGCAAACGCCGGTGGAATCGCCGAGGGTGCGGTACAGGCTGAGGGCTTCGATGTAAAGCCGGTGCGCTACGTTGGAGTTGTTCTGGAAAGTGAAGCAGGCGCCCAGGTTGACGGACGCGTCTGCCAGTCCTTTTTGATAATGGATGCGCCGGGAGAGGTCGCGCGCGCGTTCGGCGTATCGCAGGGAGCTGTCGAGATGGGTGACGAGGTATATGGAGCTGAGGACGTTGAGCTGATCGTTATACGCGGTGCTGTCTTTCGTACGGTGCAGTTCGGTTTTGAGGCGTTGGATGAGGGAAGCCTGGGCGAAGGAGCCGAAAGCGGCGAGGCAAAGGCACAAAAGCAGGCAGAGGCCCTTCCGGGAGGGCATCAGGGGGTTTGGGGAGGGAAGAGGGGCGAGGCTGGTCATATTGCTGTGTGTGAACCCGGAGGTGATTCCGGCCGGTAACATGGCGCTGCTACATATATAATTTACGCAAAATCCGGCTATTTCAATATGCCGTTTGCCAGCCGGATTTTATGTTAACGGTTTGCAAATACCCCCTCTGTTCAAAAAATGAACGGATTTTTCAATTATTCCGTTGAAAATGAACAGAAATGAACGGCCGTCGATCGATTGCAGCTCCGTAATTTACGGCCGTTAACGGAAATGCGTTTCCCCGCGCGATGTTTGCCTGCCGCCGAAGAAATCATCCGGGAGAAGTACTGCCGACACCTTAAAGACATAACGTGCTTTTTAACCAAACCTCCTATAATCATGGAAAACTTGCAAGTTCAAAATTTCGGTTGCCAGGAACTCGACGCAACTACTGCCCAGGAAGTAAACGGGGGCTTCCTTTCCCTCGGCCTTTCTAATGTAAACGGTAAAATTACCCTTGGAGCACAACTTGACACCAACGCATTACTGGGTAGCCTGCCCGGCCTGCCCGGCACTGGCGGCGGCCTGCCTGGCCTCGGTGGCCTGGGCGACCTCCTGTCTCCCGTGACCAACCTGCTGAACAGCCTCCTCGGCGGCCTCGGCGGCGGTCTGCTGCGCTAGTCGTACCTGAACCCTGGTGGCGCCCGCGGTACTGGGCGCCACTATTCTTTTAACCATAAACCTGAACACATGGAAAACTTCAAACTCGAAGAACTGGGCTGCGAAGAACTGACCCAAATCGAAGCCGTAGACACCCAGGGCGGCCTGCTGGACCTTAGCGGCTTGCTGGACGGCCTGCTCGGCGGCATCCTCGGCGGCGGCGAAGGCAACCCCGTAGGCGGTCTCCTGTCCACCGTTACCAACCTCCTCAACAGCCTCCTCGGCAGCCTCGGCGGGATCGTAAGGCCCCTCTAATGCTCCGGCGGAGGACCACACTTTCCTCCTAAGCATCACAAGCGGCTGCCGCTCCCATGCGCAGCCGCTTTTTCTATTGCCCCGTCCGCCCAACCTTTTCCCCCGAATTACCCGGCCAGCGAGTATCCGATCCCAAGCGAATCCCCCTCAAAACGGTGTGCATCCCCATTACAGCAGCCGCCACTCTGCATCCAAACTTTGTCCAACCAGCGTCCGCCGGCCGCGGGCACCCCTAAACAGTGCGTTTATCCATCCCCATAAAAATCTTACCGGCCCGCGGTCATCCATCCATTCCCCGAATCCTGTATTTTTGCCGCAAACATTATTACATGAGGATCGTCACTTATAACGTCAACGGCCTGCGCTCGGCCATGACCAAAGGATTCACGGAATGGCTCAAAACCGACCCGGCAGACGTGATCTGCCTGCAGGAAGTAAAAGCCCACCGCGATAACGTGGACTACCAGCAGTTCGAGGAACTCGGCTTCCATGATTACTGGCACCCCGCCCAGAAAAAAGGGTACAGCGGCGTGGCCATCCTCTCCAAATTCAAACCCGACAACGTGCAATACGGGAACGGATATATGCAGAGCGACGCCGAAGGAAGGGTGATCCGCGCCGATTATGGCGACCTCACCCTCATCAACGCCTATTTCCCCTCCGGCACCACCGGCGAGGAAAGGCAGACCTATAAATACCAGTGGCTCGACGAGTTCTACGAATACCTCCAGCAACTGCGCAAGGAGCGCCCGAACCTGGTGGTAGTCGGCGATTACAACATCGCGCACGAAGCGATCGATATCCACAATCCCGTTTCCAACAAGGACTCTTCCGGATTCCTGCCCGAGGAACGCGCCTGGATGACGAAGCTCCTCAGCAACGGGTTCACGGACAGCTTCCGCGCCATGCACCCCGGGGCCCCCGACCATTACTCCTGGTGGAGCTTCCGCGCCAACGCTCGCGCCAATAACAAAGGCTGGCGTATCGATTACATCACCGTTTCCGATCCCCTCCGCCAACGCATCGAAGACGCAGCGATCCGCCCGGATGTGAAACACAGCGACCATTGCCCCGTTTACCTCAAACTCAAGCAAGCATGATCATATATAACGTCACCACCAAAGTAACGCCCGAAATCCACGCCAGGTGGCTGCAATGGATGCGGGAAGAACACATCCCCACCATCATCGGCACCGGATTTTTCCATGATTACCGCATGTGCCGCCTGCTGGACCAGGACGATTCCGACGGGCCGACGTATACCGTTCAGTACTTCACAGACACCCTGGAAAACTATAATACCTACATCCAGGAGCACGCTCCGCGCTTGCGGCAGCAGGCTTTTGAGCTGTTCGGGGACCAGTTCGTGGCCTTCAGAACGGTGATGCAGGTGGTATAATCCACATAACTTATCCACAGGTAATCCACTGTTTTCAAAGGGGTGGGTATTTGGCACAAAACTTGGCAGGGACGGGCCTTTCAGCACGAATAGCATTCAAACTCAATGCAGTAGCGCATTTCAGCTGAACGGACAAATCGCCGGCTTTCCGTTTTTGCATATCCCAATCTGCTGTAAACGTTACCTGTAGGGTTTTTCAGCCGGTAAAAAAGTTTTGCGGTAATTTGGTAATCTTGTAAAAGGCTTTATATTTGCTCACATCAAACATTTTCTCACTAGTTAAATCTTAACTAACTATGAACAAAGCCGAAGCAGTAGAAGTCATTGCAAAAAACGCCGGTATTACCAAAACCCAGGCAAACGACGCTCTGGACGCATTCACCAAAGCAGTTACCGATACCCTGAAAAAAGGTGGTAAAGTTACCCTGGTAGGCTTTGGTACTTTCTCTGTTAGCAAACGCGCTGCACGTAACGGTAGAAACCCCCAGACTGGCCAGATCATCAAGATCAAAGCTAAGAAAGTGGCTAAATTCAAAGCCGGTAAAGCGCTGTCCGACAAGATCTAACACTTGGCGACCCAACTTTATTAAGCAAGGAACATCAAATGTTTCTTGCTTTTTTTATTTTTGCAGCCGGAAGCCCTCCCACCGGAGGCAACTTCCCATTATCATTCATCAATAAAAAATCATTCGACCATGGGTAGAGGTGATATCAAAACCAAGAAAGGCAAGATCTCCAACGGATCTTTTGGCAAAAGCCGTCCGGCTAAAACCAAGAAAGCCACTGCTGCTAAAGCCGCCGCTAAGAAAGCTTAATCGCACGCAGACAATAAAAGGGGATACCAGGCAATGCCGCCAAGGCATATGACCGGTATCCCCTTTATTATTTTCACCCCCTGATCAGGGCGCCAATCGCTCGATCTTCCAGCCACCAGCGGGTTCCAGGGTATACAGCAACCTGTCGTGCAGCCGGCTGCTCCGCCCCTGCCAGAACTCCACTTTCTCCGGCACCACCAGGTACCCGCCCCAATGTTCCGGGCGCTGCGGCGCATGCTGCAGGTATTGCGCTTCCAGGGATTTCACCTTTTCTTCCAGCACTTCCCTCCCCGGTATCACCCGGCTCTGCGGGCTCGCGATCGCCCCGATCCGGCTCCCCACGGGGCGGGAATCGAAGTATTCGTCGCTCACCGCCGGCGCTACTTTCACCACCCGGCCTTCCACCCTCACCTGCCGTTCCAGCTCCTTCCAGAAGAAAAGCAGCGTGGCCCTGGGGTTCTCCGCCAACTCCTGCCCCTTCCGGCTTTCGTAGTTCGTAAAGAACATAAATCCCTTTTCGTCGAAGCTCTTCAACAATACGATCCGCGCAGATGGCATGCCCTCCGGCGTACAGGTTGCCAGCGTCATGGCGTTCGGCTCTTCGATCTCCCCCGCCAGCACTTCCTGCCACCAATGGTCGAACTGCTGCACGGGATGAGCGGCTACTTCCCGCTCGTTGAGCGTGGCGCGGCGATAATCCTGCCGCAGGTCTGCTATCTTCTGATTGATCATTTTCGGCTTCTTTTTTGCAAAATTACGGGATATTGAACCTTCGGAGACTGACGATTGTCTCTATTACTGGTAATTTCCATCAATCCGAAAAAAATACACCATGCATAAACTCCTCTTCATTCCCGCGGCTATTCTCACCCTGGCCGCCTGCCAATCCGCCCCAAAAAAAGACGGAAACGCCGACAGCACCGCCGTTCCCGCTTCCACCGAACTGCCCGCCACCTGGGCTAAACGCTTCAAAGGCTCGCTGGCCGGACAAAACATCACGCTCCTGCTCCAAAAAGCCGGTCAAAACGATTTCCGCGGATGGTACGTCTATGATGCCCATGGCGAGCCCATCGCTTTACGACCGTTTTATGGCGAGAAAAGGACGGACGACAGCGTGATCGTCAACGAAGGCTACACGGAAACCGACGGTGTTTTCCGCGGCACCGTGAGCGCCGACGGGCATTTCAAGGGGAAATGGGTGAACGCGAAAAATACTTTCGACTTCGACCTGGCCGAAAATAACGACAGCGCCGTGCTCTTCTCCGTGATCGCCTACGCCGATTCCACCCGGCTCCTGGCCGACAAGCCGAATTCCCCGGTAGCCACGGCTTCCGCGTACACCGTCTGGCCCACCGGCGGCGGCGAAAGCACGGTCGCGTTTTTACAGAAAACCCTCGGCCCCGGGGTACCGCAAGGCTCCACACCGGCCTCCCTCCTCAAAAACGGCGTAGACACGTTCTTCACCAATTATAAAAGCAACGCCAAAGACTTCGATTCCACCAGCATGGGCGCCTCCTGGAGCTGGAGCACCGAATCGGGCTCGGTAGTAGCCTGGAACCAGTGGCCCCTGCTCGCCATAGAAGACTGGACCTACGAATTCACCGGCGGGGCGCACGGGAACGGCGGGTCGAACTTCTCCGCCTACGACCTTTCCAAACAGAAAAAACTCACCCTGGCAGACGTTTTCAAGCCCAACTACAAACCCGTCGTATCCGCCGCGCTCGGCAAATCGTACCTGAAAAAATACCAGGTGAAATCGCTCGAAGAAGCGGGGCTTTTCGTGAAAAAGATCGAGCCGAACGATAACTTCTTCCTCACTTCACACGGCGTCGTATTCAGTTATACGCCCTACGAGATCGCCGCCTATGCGATGGGGCAGA
Organism: Chitinophaga sp. NPDC101104; assembly: GCF_050277495.1. Classification (NCBI taxonomy): domain Bacteria; kingdom Pseudomonadati; phylum Bacteroidota; class Chitinophagia; order Chitinophagales; family Chitinophagaceae; genus Chitinophaga; species Chitinophaga sp. NPDC101104. Next base: position 314,174 of record NZ_JBNNSF010000004.1, read on the forward strand.
TCACCCTGTTCGTTCCCTGGGCCGACATCAAAACGGTTGTGCAGGAAGGCTACGCACGATAGCTTCCGTTTCGCGGTTTTGTGGTAATTTCGTCCGTAATCTCCGGCATCATGAGAATGTTGATCTGTATGCTTACGGCGCTGGCGCCCCTGTGTGCGTGCCAGTCCGGGCAAAAGAAGCCTGCCGCCCTGGATAGCACCGCCGCCGCCACCGTTGCGGCGGTAAAAGTACCCGTCGCCCCATCCTTTTACAAACAGCTCAAGGGCACATTGGCCGGCCAGCCGGTTACGATGCAGCTCGTCAAATATGCGCCCGGCGATTATGAAGCCTGGTACCTTTATGATAAGAAGGGCGAGCCCATCGGACTTTCGCTTTCCCGCGAAACGGCAGACAGCCTCATTTTCGCGGAGTTTGCGGGGCCGAACAACGAGAACGTCTTTCGCGGCACTTTCGACGGGTCGCAATTCCGCGGCATCTGGACGGGCAACGAAAAATCGTTCGGATTCGAGCTGCAGGAAGATATGGACAGCGCCATAACGTTCGAAACGTATACTTTGTCGGATTCGGCGAAGTTGCGACCGCACGATGCCTCCTCTCCCATGGCGCAATTTAGCGCGGAGATGGTCTGGCCTTCTGGCGGGGCGGACGCGGCCATCATCACGTTCCTCCGCAAGGCGATGCAGCCGGAGATGAAACCGGGGGATATGCCTTTGCAGGCGTTGAAGTCTTCGGCGCTGGGGTACCTTTCCGGTTACCAGGACAATTCGAAAACCCTCGACTCCTCCGAGCTCGCATCAGGATCCGGGGCTACCTGGAACTGGGAGTCGCAGGAGTCGCAAAGCGTGGTCTGGAATAAATACCCCCTGCTGGTGATCGCCCATTTCAGCTACGATTACAGCGGCGGCGCGCACGGCAACTACGGCACTACTTTTGACGCATACGACCTCGCCGCGAAGAAAAAGCTCACGGCGAAAGACGTTTTCAAGCCGGGATATAAACCCGTGGTGGGCGCAGCGCTGGAGAAAGCCTTCCGCAAACAGTTCCGCGTGCCGGCATCGGAACCGCTGGACAAGGGGTTCCTCTTCGAGCCGCACATCGTGCCGAACGAAAATTTTTACCCGACCGGTAAGGGGGTCGTTTTTAACTTTATCCCTTACGAAATCGCCGCGTACGCAGTGGGACAAATCTCGCTGTTCGTACCCTGGAGCGACATCCGCTCCGTCGTACAACCGGCATATTTACCAAAAACATGATCAATCCGCAACAGGAACAATATAATCAACGGTACGAGGAAGTATACGCCCGCCTCAACAGCGCGCAGCGCGAAGCGGTGGACAATACCGAAGGGCCCGTAATGGTGATCGCCGGGCCGGGAACGGGCAAAACCCAGATCCTGGCGTCGCGCATCGGCAAAATCCTCCGCGACACCGACTTCCTTCCCCACAACATTCTCTGCCTCACCTACACCGACGCCGGCACCGTGGCCATGCGTAAGCGGCTCACCGACTTCATCGGGCCAGACGCCTATCGTGTCAATATCCATACTTTCCACTCGTTCTGCAACGAAGTGATCCAGGACAACCTGTCGCTTTTTGAGAAAAACGTGCTCGATCCGATCTCCGATCTCGAAAAGATCCAGCTCCTCAAAACCCTCATCGACGGCTTTTCCAAAGACAATCCACTCAAGCGTTACCGCGGCGATGTGTATTTCGATATGCGCAACCTGGCGGGCCTTTTCTCGACGATGAAGCGCGAGGGCTGGACGGTCCCCTTCATCCGCGAACGCGTGGAAGCCTACGTGGAATCCCTGCCAGAACGCACCGAATACATCTATCAACGCAACTCCGGCCGCTTCAAAAAAGGCGACCTGAAGCAGGACAAACTGAACGGGGAACGGGAAAAAATGGCCCGGCTCCTCGCGGCCGTGGAGCAATTCGACGTGTTCCAGCAACTCATGCACAAAGCGAACCGTTACGATTTCGACGATATGATCAACTGGGTGATCCGCGCGTTCCGCGAACATCCCAACCTCCTGCTCGACTATAAGGAACGGTTTCAATATATACTGGTAGACGAATACCAGGATACCAGCGGTACCCAGAACATGCTCATCGGCCTGCTCACTTCCGGCGAGGAAAAGCCGAACGTGTTCGTGGTGGGCGACGATGACCAGTCGATCTACCGCTTCCAGGGCGCCAACGTGGAAAACATGGAGCAATTCGCCAACGACCACCTCGCGCACGACCTGCGGACGGTGGTGCTGACGCAGAATTACCGTTCCGTGCAGAACATCCTCGACGTGTCGATGTCCGTGATCGCGCATAACGAGGGCTCGCGGCTGGTAGACAAGCTGCCCGGGCTCAGCAAGCAGCTGAAAGCCTCCAACGACAAACTGACGCCGCTGGACCTGCCGCCCGTGATCCGCCGGTACAACACCCCCCGCGACGAGATGGCCCACATCACCCTCGAAGTGGAGCGCCTCCTGGCCCACGGCGTGAACCCGGGGAAAATCGCCGTCATATATAAAGAGAACCGTTACGGCGAAGAGCTGGCCCAGTATTTCCGGCTGAAGGGCGTGCCTTTCTTCTCGAAACGCAACCAGAACCTCTTCGAGATCCCTTTCGCCAAAAAAGTGTTGCAGATCGTGCGGTACATTGCCCGCGAGCTGGAAACGCCGTACAGCGGGGACGATATCCTCTTCGAGCTCCTGCATTACGATTTTTATAAAGTGCCGCCCATCGAAACGGCGCGCATCAGCATTGAAGTAGCGGAAAAAGGGTACGCGGAAAAATCCTCCATCCGCAAATACCTCCAGGAATGGGTGAACACCCGCAACCCCACGCTGTTTTCGCTCGCCCCGCACGACGAGGCCCTGCGGCTGGGGCGCCTCCTCGAAAAATGGATCGGCGATGCCCATAACATCACCCTGCAACAGCTGTTTTCGTCCATCATCAGCGAAGGCGGCATCCTGCAGTACATCCTCGCCAGCCCGGAAAAAATCTGGCTCATGAAAGTGCTCCAGGCGCTGTTCGATTTCGTGAAAGACGAAACCCGCCGCCGGCCCGAAATGAACGTGGTAAAACTTATGGAAACCATCGACCTGATGGAATCCAACGGGCTGTCTATCCCCCTGATCCAGGTGTCGGGCAACGAAAAGGGCGTCAATTTACTCACCGCCCACGGCTCGAAAGGCCTGGAATTCGAATACGTGTTCATCGCGGGGGTGACGTCCAATATCTGGGAAGACAAGAAAAAGATGTCGGGCGGGTTCTCTTTCCCCGACACCGTTTTCACCACCGAAGCCACTTCTACCGACCAGCAGGAGCTGCGCCGGCTGTTTTACGTGGCCATCACCCGCGCCGAAAAATATCTCTACATCAGTTATCCGGAATATAAACAGGACGGCAAACCGTTGGTACCCAGTGTGTTCGTGGCCGAAATCCAGCAGGTGCACAATCTGGACGTGGAGCCGGTCATCATGGACGACGAAACCATGTTCCATTTCGAGATCCTGCAATACGGAAAAGAACAGGCGCCGGAGATCGAAAAAGTGGACCAGCTGTTTATCGACACGCTGCTGAGCGGGTTTACGATGAACGTGACAGCGTTGAATAATTACCTGCATTGTCCGCTGGCGTTTTTCTACCAGAACCTGCTCCGCGTGCCATCCGGCCGGTCGGAAAACACGGAATTCGGCTCCGCGGTGCACTTTGCGCTGGAGAAGCTTTTCCAGAAGATGCAGGAAAGGAAGAACGAGTTCCCGCCGAAAGAGGAGTTTATCAAAGATTTCCGGTACAGCATGCTGCGCAGCCGGGAAGCCTTTACCAAAGAGGCTTTCAACCGGCGGATGGAATACGGCGAAGAGATCCTTTCCAATTATTACGACAAATACCTCCCCGTCTGGAACCGCATCGTGAGCATCGAGCGGAATATCCGGAACGTGGTGGTGAACGGCGTTCCGCTGAAAGGAAAGATCGACAAGCTCGAATTCGACGGCAGCAACGTGAACGTGGTGGATTACAAAACCGGGGATTACGAGAAAACGAAGAAGGAGTACAAAAAATTCGACCGGCCCAACGATCGCAATCCCAACGGGGGCGACTATTGGCGGCAGGCGGTTTTCTATAAAATCCTCCTCGATAATTATAAGCAGAAGAACTGGCATGTGGTGAGCACCGAGTTCGATTTCGTGGAGCCCAACAAGCAGAAGGAGTATTTCAAGGAGAAGATCGACATCCTCCCCGAAGATATAACGACGGTGAGCCAGCAGATCCGCGACACCTGGGTCCGCATCCAGAACAAGGAGTTTTATACCGGCTGCGGGAAAGACGACTGCAAATGGTGCAACTTCGTGAAAGACAATAAGCTGGAGGTGGCGTTGCACACCCTGGTGGAGGAGGAAGAATAATTAATGGCCAACAAACAGTAAGTTTGCAAATCATAAAAATTCAGCGAAAAGGAATCATGAATCATATAATGCGTGGCTTTGGGATCGTTCTTTTGGCTTGCGGCTATCTTTTTTCCGGCTGCGCCAACATCGTGCCGCCCGGCGGCGGGCCGCGGGATACCCTGGCGCCGAGGGTCCTGTCCGTTTCCCCGCCCGATTCCACCCTCAATTTCAACGAACAGCGCGTCACGTTCCGGTTCAATGAATACGTGGAGCTGGACAATGTGCTGGAAAAGCTCATCGTGTCGCCCACGCTGAAGCGCACGCCCGTGATCACCGCCAAGCTGCGCACGGTGACCATGGTGATCAAGGATTCCCTCCAACCCAATACCACTTACACTTTCAACCTGGGAGACGCCGTGAAGGACGTGAACGAGCGCAACCCGATCGAAGATTTCCAGTACGTGGTGTCTACCGGCGATTACCTCGATTCCATCACCCTGTCGGGCACCATCCTCATCGCCGAAACCGGCAAGCCGGACAGTAACGTGGCCGTGATGCTGTATTCCAATATCACGGAAGACTCTGTGGTGTCCAAGGAAAAACCGCTGTACCTGGCCAAAACCAAAGGCAACGGCACATTCCGGTTCAAGAACCTCAAGCCGGGCACTTACAAGATTTTCGCCCTGAAAGAAGAAAACCGCGACTTCCAGTATACGGAAGCCGACGAGCTCATCGCCTATTACGATGCGCCGCTCGATCTGTCGGAAAATATGGCGGATGTAAATATGTCGCTCTTCAAGGAGCCGGATTCGCTCCGGCCGAAATACGACGACCTGGCCGTGCCGGAAGAAGCCCAGCCGCAACAGGAAGAAAAGAAGAAAGACGACAAGAAGAAACCCAAACTGATCGCGAGCGCCGAGCTCAGCGGCGGGCGCCAGGAACTGGGTGACAGTCTTACCCTGTCTTTCAACTTCCCCATCCGCAGCCTCGATTCTTCCGCCATTTCGCTGCTGGAAGATACGACCCTCCAGCGCGTGCGCTTCGGGCTGACCGTGGCGGATACCACCATGAAGCAGTTCAAAATGTCGTATAACTGGAAACCCGGCAAGCCTTACCAGCTGATCCTGCCTGCCGGTTTCGCCACCGATACCACCGGGCTGCAAACGGCGAAGGCGGATACCATCCGTTTCGAAGCCAAACAGCTGGACGATTACGGCACCGTGACCGTGAACCTCACCGTGAGCGACAGCGCCCGCCACATCCTCCCCGAAAGCGACAGCAGTTACCAGTTCGTGGTGCAGCTGGTGCAGGGCGGAAAGGAAGTGAAATATACCGGCGTCGTGAAAAATGGAAAATGGGAACGCGGGCTCATCCAGCCCGGGGAGTACGAAATCCGCGTGATCGTGGACCGGAACTTCAACGGGCGCTGGGATACGGGCATTTATTACCGCAACCCGAAAAAGCAGCCTGAAACGGTGTTTACCTTTAAAGATCCCATCAACGTTAAAAAGAACTGGACGGTCCCCACTAACGTCAAACTATAGTCAATATCCGTAATTTTGCCGTATGATCTTCTCTTCCGCATTGATAGAAAATGCAGTCAGCGAGTTTGCGCGGCTGCCGGGCGTGGGCAAGAAAACGGCTTTACGGCTGGTGCTGCACCTGCTGAAGCAGGATACAGCCCAGGTGGAACTGTTTGCGGAGGCCATCGCCAAAATGCGCCGGCAGATCAAGTTCTGCAAAACCTGCCATAACGTTTCCGACGAAGATACCTGTACCATTTGCGCCAACGCTTCCCGCAACCATAAAGTAGTGTGCGTCGTGGAATCCATCCGCGACGTGATCGCCATTGAAAATACCCAGCAATTCAATGGGGTGTACCATGTGCTGGGGGGCATTATTTCGCCGATCGACGGGATCGGGCCAGACCAGTTGCAGATCCATTCCCTCGTGGAGCGGGTGCAGCGGGACGGTGTGGAAGAGGTCATTATGGCCCTGAGCCCTACCATCGAAGGGGATACGACCATCTATTATTTATCGAAGAAGTTGAAGGACTATCCCGTGAAAGTGACCACCATCGCCCGGGGGATCGCTTTCGGCGGGGAACTGGAATATGCCGACGAAATGACGCTCGCCCGGTCGCTCACCAACCGCCTCCCGCTCGACAATTACCTGCAGCAAGGCAAATAGGGCTTGCTTTTTGTGCGTTGAAACGTATATTTGGATAGACAACACCGAGTTTTTAACCATCCCTCAAAACTGTCTGAACATGTTCAAAATATTTCTGCTTTCCGCACTTTTCCCCTTCCTTTTCGGGAATGTGTATGATTTTAAGGTAGACGCCATCGAAGGCGGCAAGATCGATTTCTCGAAATACAAGGGTAAAAAGATCCTGATCGTCAACACCGCGTCGGCATGCGGGAACACGCCGCAATATGCCGAGCTGGAAAAGCTGTACAAGCAATACCATGGCAAACTGGTGATCGTGGGCTTCCCCGCCAACAACTTCGGCGGCCAGGAACCCGGTACCAACGCCGAAATCAAGGCATTCTGCACGAAGGAATACGCCGTAACCTTCCCCATGGCGGCGAAAATCTCCGTAAAAGGCTCAGACATCCACCCGATCTACAAATGGCTGACGGAAGAAGCGAAAGCCAAACAGCTCGCCCCGGAAGAGGTGACCTGGAACTTCCAGAAGTACCTGCTGAACGAAAAAGGGGAACTGATCGCCGTTTTCAAACCGCGTACTTCGGTTTTTAGTCCGGAAGTGACCGCCGCGATCGAAGGGAAATAACCAATTATCCCGTATTTTTACCGCCATGTTTTTCGCGGATATCATCGGACAGGAAGCCACGCGCGACCAGATTTTGCATGCGGTTGAGAACAACCGGCTCAGCCACGCCATGATCATGCTGGCCCCCGAAGGTGCGGGCGGGCTGCCCATGGGGCTGGCCTTTGCGCAATACCTCGTATGTGAAAACCGCCAGGGGCACGATTCCTGCGGCCAGTGTTCCGCCTGTGTGAAAGCGCAGAAGTATATCCATCCCGACATTCATTTCTCCTACCCGGTCATCCCCCGCAAATCGGGCGACAAACCGGTCAGCACCGACTACGCCGCCGAGTGGCGCGAATTCGTGGCGCAACAGCCGTATGGCAACGCGTACGACTGGCTGCAGTTCATCGGGGCGGAGAACAAACAGGGCAATATTACGGCCCATGAGTGCCAGGACATCATCCGGAAACTGAACCTGAAGAGCTTCGAAAGCCCTTTCAAGATATTGCTCATGTGGATGCCGGAGTACCTCGGGAACGAGGGCAACCGGCTGCTGAAGCTCATCGAGGAGCCGCCGGCCAATACGGTTTTCATCCTCGTGGCGGAAAACCAGGAGCAGATTTTGGCGACCATCCTGTCGAGAACGCAGCTCATCAAGATCAATCCGCTGCCAAAAGAGGAGATCGTGAAAGCCCTTACCCAGCGGAACGCCGTTCCCGAAACGCGCGCCCGCCAGATCGCGACGATCGCGTCGGGGAACTATCGTGAAGCGGTGCAATTGCTCAACCATTCCGACAACGATTACCACGAACTTTTGCGTAACTGGCTGAATGCCATCTTTATGCAAAACAGGGCGGGGCTCCAGGAGTGGGTAGACCATATGGCCAGCGCCAAAATGGGCCGCGAAAACCAGAAGCAGTTCATCCGGTACTTCATCAACGTGCTGGAGCACAGTCTCCGCGTTCAATATATGGACCCCTCGCAGCTCGCTTTCACGCAGGAAGAGATCGATTTCGCGGAAAAACTGAAAAAACTGGCCAACCTCGGGCAAATGGGCCAGATCATGGAAGAACTGGACAATGCGTACTATCACATCGAGCGGAATGCTAACGGGAAAATCCTGTTCCATGCGCTCTCCATCAGGCTTCAGTACGTCTTTAAGGGCCGTCCGCTGCCTGTTTAGCTGTCAACTATTTAACGTACCTTTGTCCGGCTATTTCCCTATACGCCCTTTTGAATCTGGAAGTTAATATGTACTTTTAGTGACCTGGGGTACCAGGGATCAACATTTTTTAAATTAATAAACCGAATAATATGGCTTGTGCCGGATGTGGTACGGGTGCAGAGGGGAAGCCGACGGGATGCAAGAGCAATGGAGGCTGTAGCAGTGGCGGATGTAACCGCCTCAACGTCTTCGACTGGCTTTCCAATATTCCCTTGAGTGATAGTTTAGCACCATTCGATATTTTAGAAGTAAGTTTTAATAACGGTAGTCGCAAAGATTTCTTCAGAAATTCCACCAAACAACAGTTCGAGAAGGGCGAAATGGTGGCAGTGGAAGGGATCAGCGGTTTTGACGTAGGCATGGTCAACCTCACCGGCGAACTGGTGAAGTTGCAGATGAAGAAGAGACGGGTGGAAGATACGCCCGAAGTGAAAAAGGTGCTCCGCCGCGCGTCTAACGACGATATGCACCGCATGTCGGAGAACAAGAACCGTGAGCGCGACGCGCTGATCAAGGCGCGCGCCATTGCCCGCAACCTGGGCCTGGAAATGAAGCTCGCAGAAGTGGAAATCCAGGCAGATGGCCGGAAAGCGACTTTCTTCTACACGGCAGACGACCGTGTCGATTTCCGTGAACTTATTAAAGTGTACGCCTCCGAATTCCGTGTGAAGGTGGAAATGCGCCAGATCGGCGCCCGCCAGGAAGCAGGGAAAGTAGGCGGCATCGGCTCTTGCGGCCGCGAATTGTGCTGCTCCACCTGGCTGACCGACTTCAAATCGGTGAACACGACTGCAGCCCGTTACCAAAACCTCTCCATCAACCAGGCGAAGCTTTCCGGCCAGTGCGGCCGTCTGAAATGCTGCCTCAACTACGAACTGGATACCTATCTCGACGCCCTGAAAGATTTCCCCGACGATTGCGATGTGATCGAAACCTCCACAGGCAAAGCCACGCTGCAGAAAAGGGACATCTTCAAGAACCTGATGTGGTACTCCTACGACAACAGCAACAAACAATACCCCCTCACCATCACCCGCGTGAAGGAAATCCGCCAGCTCAATATCCAGGGCATCCGTCCGGACGAGCTGAAGGCGGTGGAAGTGGTATCGTCCAAACCGAATAAGGAAGCCGATCTCGGGTTTGCCGACGTGGTAGGCCAGATCAGTCTCCGCTCCCTCGAAAAAGCGTCCCAGAAGCGCAAGGCCAAAAGCCGCGAAAAGCAGAAGGAACAGCAGCAACAGAAGGAGAACAAAGGCAAGGGCGGCGATCAGAAACCCCGGGAGCAACGGCCCGACAACCGCGGCGGCGACCAAAAGCCACGCGAAAACCGCGGAGATCAAAAACCCCGCGAGCCCAGGCCAGACAACCGCGGCGGCGATCAGAAACCCCGTGAACAACGGCCCGACAACCGCGGCGGCGAACAAAAGCCGCGCGAAAACCGCGGAGAACAGAAACCCCGCGAACAACGGCCCGACAATCGCGGCGGCGACCAAAAACCCAGGGAACCCCGGGAGCCCCGCGAAAACCGTGGCGACCAGAAACCCCGGGAACCCCGCGAAAACCGCGGCGGCGATCAAAAAACCCGCGAGCCCCGTGAGCCCCGTGGCGACCAAAAGCCAAGAGAACCCCGCGAAAACCGTGGTGGAGACCAAAAGCCCAGGGAGCCCCGCGAACCCCGCGGCGATCAGAAACCCCGTGAGCCACGCGAAAACCGTGGCGGAGGGGAACAAAAACCCCGCGAACCGCGCGAGCCCCGTGGCGAACAAAAGCCAAGAGAACCCCGCGAAAACCGCGGCGGCGATCAAAAGCCCAGGGAACCCAGGGAACCCCGCGAGCCGAGGCCCGAAAACAATCAATAATTTTCGAGTAACTTCGTATACATGAGAGACGCATTCCGGTGCGTCTCTCTTTATTGTACCATGATCGGATTCCCACCCCGATATAGCACCTACGCTTCTCTCTCCCACCGCAGCACGGAGGAACGGCTCGTCCTTTTCTGGCTCGCCGCCGAAAGCCTCGAATGGGAAGTAGGCACCGCCACACCCGATAGCCTCACCGCTTTCACCCACTTCAGCCTTAAATCCTGGAACGAACAGGTCAGTATCGACTTCTCCCAGGAAGAGATCGAACTATTCAGTGTATCCACCGGTGTGCAGGTCCTAGACTTCGGGCGCAACCGCCAGAACGTGATCCGCCTGCTGAGGGCGCTCCATTCCATCGACGCCGCCATTGCGCCGGAAGAACTGGAAGCAGCGATCCAGGAGCGCAGGCACCTCATCCGTCCGGAAGGGGAAACGGTCCACCTCACCCGGAGCCGCAGGGTCGTGAACGGTTTCACGCAGGTTTTCAAGCCGGTGAAAGGCTATTTCGTGACGCCGATCCTCATCGTCCTCAACGCCCTCATATTCCTCATCACCACCAACAAATGGCTGTTCCCGCAAAGCAGCGGCTGGACGCCCGCCGGCGAAGCACTCAACGCCGTAGGCGCCAACTATAAGCCGCTCACGCTCTTCGGCGAGCCATGGAGGCTGGTTTCGGCCGGGTTCCTCCATGCCAACGGGTTCCATCTGTTTTTTAATATGTACGCGGTAATGATGTGCGGCATTTACCTGGAACCCCTCCTCGGAAGGGCCCGCTTCGCCCTCGTCTATCTCCTCACCGGCATCGGCGGCGCCCTCGCAGGGCTCTGGTGGTACGATATCACGCCTTCCCTCGGAGCGTCCGCTTCGGTTTTCGGGCTGTTCGGGTTCATCCTCGCCCTGCTGCTGCATAAATTCATCGAGCCGCGCGAGCGGAAAGCCCTGCTCGTCAGCATCGGGATTTATCTCGTCATGAACCTCGCATCCATCTTCTTTTCCACCAATTACGACCATGCCGCGCATTTCGGCGGACTGTTCTGCGGATTGCTCATGGGACTTTTATGGCTTCCCGGCCTCCGCCCCACCGCTTCCCCAAAACGGAAAACGGGCTTCACGGTGCTGGGACTGGCCGTTTGCGGTATCATCTTCTCCGCCGCCTACTTCCTCGCCCCGCGCGATGTGAATGTTTACCTGGAAAAAAGGACGAAAATGGACGAGAATTACCTCATGGCGTCTGGCGCCTACACCGCCCGCACCAACGAAGAAAGGATGAAATGGCTGAAGAATTACGCCATTTATTATATGGACGAAAACCTGCGCATCATGGACGAGGTCGACAAGCTCCACCTGGCACAGGATTCCCGCAGGCAGAACCGCATCCTGCGCAAGATTTACACCACGCAGAAACAATTGTTCGTCTGGAATTATAAAACGCTGTCCGAAGGAAAAAATCCCTACGACACGGAGATCCTCCGCGCGCTCAAGCAACTCGACAGCCTGCAGCAGCAGCTGGATTACTAGTGCTTACTTCTCTTCCTCGAAATACAATTTGTAATAATTCATGCTCCGCTCTTCGTCGTACCCCCGCTCGATCATTTCGCGGTTGCCGTGCACATACACGTGAAAGTTGCGGTCGAGCTTGAGGATGCTCTTGAAGAATTTCTGGCCTTTTTTGAAAGCCGGGTTGCTGATCTCGAATTCGTCGGGCACGTCGAGCTTGTATTCGTCGCGGTAATGATCGCGGTACTCGCGGAAGGCGTCTACGGCATCGGGATGGCCAAGCACTTCCTCCGCAAATTCCTCCATTTTGAATTCTTCCTTCTCTTTAAAATAAGTGGCGGATTTTTTCAGTAGCTCGATCTGGTCGATCCGGTTCATTTCGAACTCCTCCGGCAGTTTTTTCTGGATGAACTGCTGGCAAAGGTCAACCATCGTTTCGGTTTGATGGTAGCTGTCTGCGCGGCGCTCCACCTGCAGGAACGCGTCTTTCCAGTACACGGCCTCCTGTTTGCTGTTGCTGTCTACGATGCTGACCTTGAACCCTTCTTCCGACTCGATATTAAAAACGAGGCAGCCTTTATCGAGTTTATTGATGTTGATACCGTCGTCGTAATTCAGTTGGTAGTTTTCGTCGTTGAGGAACACTTTCAGGTAGGTATCGCGGGTTTCCGACTTGAAAATCCCGATCGCTTCCACTTCTTCGCCGTCTACCTGGCATTTCGAGAAATGGGTGATATACAGTTCCCCGCCCTTGATTTTGGGGTGGGTGGAATGTTTGTAGAGGTGTTTGGCGATGTTGACGGACTGCTCCTGGAAGTTGTCTTTATTTTCGAAGATGAGGCTGCAATATTTGTAGACTTCATTGAGCTGGATATCGGCTTCGTGGGTGAAGCGGAAATATTCGGCCATGTTGGCGAATGGCTGGATGAAGTAGCTGAGGAGCAGGGTGCCGATGGTTTCGTCCTGCAGTTCGAGCGGTTGCTGCGAAAGCACGAGAGGCTCGTCGTTATTGCCGTTGCCCACCTTATGGATCGTGAGCAGTTCCAGGTCTTTGATATCCGATACGTGAATCATACGGGCTGCAAATTAGGGGCATTTCCCATTTTCCGTCAAAAAAATTAATTTACCGGTATGAAACGCCTGATCACCGCGCTATTGACACTGTCTGCCACCGTGGCCCTCGGCCAGGAAGCCCAGATCCCCTATGTTGCCCGCGACCTTACGAAGGAAAACATGTTTTCCACCAATATCGAAGGCCCGAATTTCGACGCCCGTGGCCAGTTGTTCGTGGTGAATTTCAAGCGCGACGGCACCGTGGGCCTCATCAGCACCGTTACGGGCCGCGGCAACGTGTTCGTGACCCTGCCAGACAGCAGCATCGCCAACAGCATCGTTTTCGACAAGTCCGGGAATATGCTGCTGGCCGACTTTATCGGTCATAATATATTGAAAGTGAACATGAAAACCCGGAATATCAGCGTTTTCTGCCATTCCGACCGCTTCAACCAGCCCAACGATTTCTGCATCAACGGGAAAGGCCAGCTCTTCGCCTCCGATCCCAACTGGAAAGCCGGCACCGGCCAGATCTGGCGCATCGATCCCGATGGCACCCCCACCCTACTCGATGGGAATATGGGCACCACCAACGGCATCTGCCTGAGCCCCGATGAAAAAACACTCTACGTCAACGAAAGCGTGCAGCGCAAAATCTGGCAATTCGATGTCAGCGCCGAAGGAAATATTTCCAACAAACGACTTTTCGCCGAGTTCCCCGATTTCGGGTTCGACGGGATGAAGACCGACCGTGAAGGCAATCTTTACGTTACCCGCTACGGCAAAGGCACGATCGTCATGATCACGCCGGAGGGTGAAATCTACCGGGAAATTCCCCTGAAAGGAAAATCCTGCAGCAATCTCGTATTCGGCGGGCACGATGGCCGTACCGTGTACGTGACGCTGCAGGACCGCAAATGCATGGAATACTTCCGTGCGGAGATTCCCGGCAAAGGTTTATAAACCTTTCCGCATGATGGCCATGGCGTCTGTATCGCCATAGTGCCCGATCTCGTTTTGCAGCTCGGCTACCAGTTTCGCCTGGATTTTCTGGTATTTTTTCTGACCGTAGAGGTTCTTCATTTCTGAGGGGTCTTTCTTCAGATCGTACAATTCCCAGCTTTCCACACGCTTGTAGAACCGGATAAGCTTGTAGCGCTCCGTGCGCACTCCGAAGTGCGGAGACACTGCGTGCTCGCCGTTTTCATAATAATGGTAATACATCGCCTTCCGGGATTTGCCTTTCCCCGAAAGCCTCGGCAGGAAAGATGCTCCCTGCATATCCGCTGGGATTTTCGCGCCGGCGGCCTGCAACAAAGTTGGTGCGATGTCGAGGTTCATGACGAAATCGTTGTTGACGGAACCGGGCTTCGCGGCGCCGGGGTAGCGCATCACCATGGGCGTACGGAAAGATTCCTCGTACATGAAACGCTTGTCGAACCAACCATGCTCCCCGAGATAGAAACCCTGGTCAGACATATAAATCACGATGGTATTATCGTTGAGCCCGTGGCGGTCGAGGTAATCGAGCGTGCGGCCGATGTTACGGTCGAGGGATAGCGCGGTGCTCATGTAATCGCGCATGTACCGCTGGAATTTCCACTGTGCGAAGCCTTCTTCGGTGAAACGGACGGTTTTGAGCCCGTCGGAAATGGGGCCGTAGAAAGCGTCGAACTTCGCGCGCTGTGCGGGGTTCATGCGTTTGATGTTGCCGTCGCGGCTGGCTTCGGCGCTGTCTCCGAACATTTTCAGATCGTAGCCCATGATCATGGATTTCGACACGCTCATATCCTGAACGGCAGCGGCTTTCCGGCCTTCATACTTATCGGAGAAATTCGCCGGCAGGTTGAACGTCGTGTTTTCGTAGGCGCCCATGTCGGCGGTGTCGGGGATCCAGGTGCGATGGGTGGCTTTGTGGCCGATGACCAAACAGAAAGGCTGGGTGGTATCGCGCCCGTCGAGCCATTTCTCGGCTTCGTCTTCGATGACGTTGGTGACATATCCGTCGAATCTTTTCTTCGATCCGTCCATCATGAGAAAGTCCGGGTTGTAATAGGACCCTTGCCCGGGGAGCACTTGCCAGTACGAGAAGCCCTGGGGCTGGGTTTCCAGGTGCCACTTCCCGATCCACGCGGTATTGTAGCCGATTTTGCCGAGCTCTTTGATGAAAGTGTTCTGGCTGCCGTCGAACCGGGAATGCTCGTTATCCTTAAACCCGTTGCGGTGGCTGTGCTTGCCGGTCAGGATCACGGCGCGGCTGGGCCCGCAGATGGAATTGGTGACGTAGGCGCGGTTGAATCTCACGCCTTCCCGCGCGATGCGGTCGATGTTGGGCGTTCGTGCCTCCTGCCCGCCGTAGGCGCCGATGGCCTGGAAGGCGTGGTCGTCGGAAACGATGAGGATGATGTTGGGCTTGCGCTGCGCCATTGCCGTGCCGGAAAGCCCCAGCAGCAGGGCCGCAGCGGCCGCCAGTCGTTGTATCTGCATAGTGTTGTTATTCGGTTTCGTCTGGGAAAGGCGCGGCTTTCCCGGTATTTTTCAGCGGCGGCATCTGCGCGTTCCATTCACGTAGCCGGTCAGACAGCAGTGCGGAAAGGGCTTTCACCTTCGCCGGGTTGGCGGCGGAAAGATCGTTCGATTCGCGAAGATCTGCTTCGATGTCGTACAATTCCTTTTTCCCGTCGCGCATGTTGTAGATCATTTTCCAGCGGCCCTGGCGGATCGTGGATTTGTAGTTGATGCCCGGCCCGTCGCGCGGGACCCATTTGTTGGGATAATGCCACACCAGCGGGCGGGTGGAGTCGGCGGAACGGGGGTTCTGCAGGATATTCACAAAGCTTCTTCCGTCTACCTGCTGCACGGTTTTGTACCGCACACCGGCCATGGCAAGGATCGTCGGGAAGAAATCCTCGATCATCACATATTGCTTCGCCATTGTTCCGGCTTTCGTTACGCCCGGCCATTTCACGATCATCGGCTCGCGGATGCCGCCTTCGTACATAGACCCTTTTCCCGCTTTCAGGGGCGCGTTCTGCGTGTGCGGCGCGCCGGTGCGCGGAGGGGCCAGGCTCAGGCCCCCGTTGTCGCTCATAAAAATAATCACTGTCTGCCTGTCGATGTTCTTTTTCTTCAGATAATCCATGATATCGCCGAGGCTTTTGTCCATCCCTTCCACCAGCGATGCGTATTTCGCTTCCAGGGTATCGAGGCCGGCGTCGAGGTACCTTTGCAGGAATCGCTTGTCGCCCTGTATGGGCACATGCACGGTGTAATGCGCCAAATGCAGGAAGAAAGGCTGTTTGTTTTTGACGGGCGTTTCGATGGATTTGAGGGCTTCCAGGGTAAGGGCTTCTGTGAGGAAAGTATCCGTTCCGTGATACTGCTGAAGGTCCGGGACCGCCTGCACGCTTGCCTTTCCGGGGATATTGCCGTAGTTCTCCGTTCCCAGGTAGCTCTGCGGATGCCCCGCCGCATGGCCCGCCACATTCACCGTAAACCCGAAATTATAAGGATTGGCGCCCGGCGTGCCCTGTGCGCCCCAATGCGCCTTGCCCACGTGCACCGTAAAATATCCCGCATCGCGGAGCAGCTGCGGTAACGGTGTGGCATATACGGTTCCCGGGACTCCCGGTACCGGACTGCAGCCATTGATGTTCCAGTCCAGCGGCCCGAACTGATCGTCGGGGTTATCTGAAGACCGGTCCCTCACCGGCGACGTCCAGTTGGTGACGCGGTGCCTGGCGGCGTTCATACCGGTCATGAGGCTTACGCGCGTGGGGGTGCACACCGGCGTGGCGTACGCCTGGGAGAATTTCATCCCTTCCGCCGCCAGCCTTTCCATATTCGGCGTATAGTACCGTTTGTTCAGCGGGTAAGCGCTGTCGCCCATCGGCAGCGAGGTATCCATCCACCCCATATCGTCGACGAGAAAAACGATGACGTTGGGCCGTTGTTGCGCCTGCATCGTTACCGGGAGCAGCAGTCCGGCGATCAGGCCGATAAACGATAGTTTCATGTGTCGTTCTTTAGGATTCGCTATATCATACATGCAATATCTGTCCGCGGGATGCCTGGCACCGGCGGATTTCCGTCCACCAATATAATCCCTGTTCCCGCAATTTTCCTCTTTTTCTGCCGCATACATCTGCCGACAAAAAAAGGCGGACCGTTTCCGGCCCGCCTTCATCATATTTCAATGAATTGATTATCAAGTATTAAGACCGCCGCAAACGCTCAAGGTCTGGCCGGTAACGTAGGCGCTCATATCGGAAGCGAGGAAGAGGCAAACGTTGGCGATATCGTCGGGGGAGCCGAATTTACCCAAAGGAATTTTGTCGAGGTAAGCTTTGGCGCCTTCGCCGTCTTTCAGGTAATGGGTCATATCGGTTTCGATGAAGCCCGGTGCCACGGAGTTTACGCGAACGTTGCGGCTGCCCAGCTCCTGCGCGATGGATTTCGAGAAGCCGATGATCCCCGCTTTGGAAGCCGCGTAGCTGCTCTGGCCCGCGTTGCCCTTGATCCCGATGATGGAGCTCATGTTGATGATACTGCCTTTTTTGGCTTTCATCATCGGGCGCACCACCAGCTTCGTCATATTGAATACGCTTTTCAGGTTCACGTCCATCACCTCGTCCCACTGCTCGGGGCTCATGCGGAGGATCAGGTTGTCTTTGGATATCCCGGCGTTGTTCACGCAAATATCAACAGTGCCGAACTCTTTCACCACATCGTTTACCAGCGCTTCGCATTCTTCGAACACGCCGGCGTTGCTTTTGTACGCTTTTGCTTTCACGCCGAGCGCCTGCAGTCTGGCTTCGAGCGCTTTGGCTTTTTCATCGGAGCTTACATACGTAAAAGCGACATGTGCGCCCTGTTCGGCGAACTTCAGCGCGATCGCTTCACCGATCCCGCGGCTGGCACCTGTAACGATGGCTACTTTGTTGTCCAGTAATTTCATTGTAACTGTGTAGTTTTAACTTTAGTCTGATGATGAGTGAAGGTATTGAAAATTACACCTTTCCCTATTGTTTTTCAATAAACCGGAGAATTTCTTCCAGCACATTCCTTTCGTTGTTGAGGCGCGGCACTTTGTGCTGTCCGCCCAGTTTGCCCTTGCTTTTCAGCCATTCCGTGAAGGTCCCCGGCTTGAGGGCGTGCATCGTGGGCCGGCGCAGCGCCATGTCTTTATGCCGTTTGGCTTCGTAATCGGAATTGATGGTTTTGAGCGAGCGGTCGAGGATGTCGATAAACGCGTCGAGGCTTTCGGGTTGCTGTTCGAACTCGATGAGCCATTCGTGCCCGCCGCAATCGCCGTCGCTGAAATAGATCGGCGCAGCCGTATAATCGTTCACCACGGCGCCTGTTGCGGCGGCCGCTTCGGCGATGGCCTTGTCCGAATTGTCGACGATCAGTTCTTCTCCGAACGCATTGATAAAAGACTTCGTGCGCCCGCTCACCCGGATGCGGTAAGGCGCGAGGGATACGAACTGCACGGTATCGCCCACCAGGTACCGCCAGAGGCCGCCGTTGGTGCTGATCACGAGCGCATAGTTCTTGCCCAGCTCCACCTCGTGCAGCTGCAGGGTGTGGGGAAATTCCTTCCCCAGCTCTTCCATCGGCATGAATTCGTAGAAAATGCCATGCTGGAGGAACAGGAGCAGCCCTTCCTGCCCGATCACGTCCTGCGCGGCGAAGAAGCCTTCCGAAGCGTTGTACGATTCCAGGTAGCTCATATCCGGCTTGCGGATGAGCTTTCTGAACTGTTCGCGATAAGGTGTGAAGCTCACGCCGCCGTGCATGTACACTTCGAGGTTCGGCCACACGTCGGCCAGGTTGTCTGTGCCGGTCAGCTCGAAGATCCGTTTGATGAGCACGATCGTCCAGGTGGGTACCCCGGCGATGTTGGTGACATTTTCGTGGATCACGGTGCTGGCCATCCGTTCGATCTTTTCTTCCCATTCGTCCATAAGGGCGATGGAGAGGTCGGGCGTGCGGAGGAGGTTGCCGTAAAAGGGCATATTCTGGAGCATCACGGCGCTCAGGTCGCCGTAATAACTGTCGGAATCGGGGGAAAGTTTGTTGACCTGGTGGCTGCCGCCGATCACGAGCGATTTGCCGGTGAGCACGTCGGAGTCCGGGTAATTATTATAATATAAAGAAAACACGTCGCGGCCGGAGCGGTAATGGCATTCGTCGAGGCTTTCGACGGATACGGGGATGAACTTGCTTTTATCGGCGGTGGTCCCGGAGGATTTGGCGAACCATTTGATGGGCGTGTTCCAGATGACGTTCTGTTCTCCTTCCATGACGCGCTGGATGTAGGGCTTCATGGTTTCATAGGAATGAACGGGCACTCTTTGCTTGAACTCTTCGACTTTATATATTTTGGAGAATCCGTACTGTTTGCCGAACTCGGTGTACTGCGCGGCGCTCAGCAGGCTCTGGAAGACCTGCTGCTGAACCTGCAGGGGGTACTGCATAAAGTGCTCTATGCGCCCCATCCGTAGTCTGGCCAATTGCGACAGGGCTGGACTTAATATCTTCATACCGGTTTATAGCAGGGTTTTGTTATAGGTTATTCTACTTGTTTTGCTGCTTCGTCGAGGTAATCTTTCCTTCGGAGCACGAAATTCTGGCCAAGATACACTTTTCTTACCTGTTCGTCTTCCGCGAGTTCTTCGGCAGACCCGGCTTTGAGGATTTTGCCTTCGAAAAGGAGGTAAGCGCGGTCGGTGATGGAAAGTGTTTCCTGCACGTTGTGGTCGGTGATCAGGATGCCGATGTTGCGGTATTTGAGTTTGGCCACGATGCCCTGGATATCTTCCACGGCGATGGGGTCGATGCCGGCGAAGGGCTCATCGAGGAGGATGAACTTGGGGTCTACGGCCAGCGCCCTTGCGATCTCGGTACGGCGCCGTTCGCCGCCGGAAAGCACATCGCCGGGGCTTTTGCGGACGTGCTGGAGGCGGAACTCGCTGAGGAGGCTTTCCAGTTTCTCCTTCTGCTGCGCCCGGGTCAGCTTCGTCATTTCCAGCACGGCGGAAATATTGTCTTCCACGCTGAGCTTGCGGAAAACGCTGGCTTCCTGCGGCAGGTACCCGATGCCCATCTGGGCCCGTTTGTACATGGGCAGTTTGGTAATGTTCAGATCGTTGAGGAATACCTCGCCCTCGTCCGGCTTGATCAACCCCACTACCATATAGAAAGTAGTGGTCTTGCCCGCACCGTTGGGGCCCAGCAGCCCTACGATCTCGCCCTGCGTCACCTCCACCGAAACGTGGTTCACCACCGTTCTGCTGCGGTAGCGTTTCACCAATTGCTGGGTATGTATCCTTAATGCCATAGTTAGAATCTCGGCAAAAATAATAAAATCAGCGAATGGACAAGGGTTTTGCGCCAATCAGATGAAGGATTTTAACCATTTATTGGCTATTAGCTAATTATTGGGGGATATATTATTTTTGCGGGGCTTCAAAAAGCAAAGACCAACAATGAAAGTCACCGAACATATCGCCCAGGCGAAAGACACCCTGATCTCCTTCGAGATCCTGCCACCGCTGAAAGGGAAAAGCATCGACTCCATCTGGGACCACCTGGACCCGCTGATGGAGTTCAAGCCGGCATATATCAATGTCACTTACCATCGCAGCGAGCATATGTTCAAGAAGCGGGCCGACGGGAGTTTCGACAAGGTGGAGATCCGCAAGCGCCCCGGCACCGTGGGCATCTGCGCCGCGCTCATGAACCATTATAAGGTAGACGCCGTGCCCCACCTCATCTGCGGCGGCTTCTCCAAGGAGGAGACGGAAAACGCCCTCATCGACCTGAACTTCCTCGGGATCGACAATGTGCTCGTGCTCCGGGGAGACGCACCCAAAAACGAAACCTTCTTCGAAGCCCATCCCAACGGCCACCGCTACGCCCTCGAACTGCTCGAGCAGGTGGTACAGATGAATAACGGCATGTACCTCGAAGAAGACCTCCAGGGAGGCATCAAAACCAAATTCTGCATCGGCGTGGCCGGCTATCCCGAAAAGCATTTCGAAGCCCCCAACCTGCAGACCGACATGAACTACCTGAAGAAAAAAGTAGACGGCGGGGCCGATTATATCGTTACCCAGATGTTCTTCGACAATAAAAAATTCTTCGATTTCGTGGCCAAATGCCGCGAAAACGGCATCAATGTGCCCATCATCCCCGGTCTCAAGCCCCTCACTTCCAAAAAACAACTGACCGTGCTCCCGCGCATCTTCCACGTGGATATGCCCGACGAGTTCGCCAACGAGGTGCTGAAATGCAAAACCGATAAAGACGTGGAACTGGTTGGCACCGAATGGCTCATCCAGCAGTCGAAGGAACTGAAAGCCGCCGGCATCCCCGTGCTGCATTATTACACCCTCGGCAAACCCAAAGTGGTACAGGCGGTGGTTTCGGCCATCCAGTAAAAATGGAAAACCATTGCGTGGATACGCAATGGCTGTGTTTCCCTATAACTGTCACACCTTTGTTTAGAAAACTTATTGGTGATGTATTGCTTGGTATTATGACGCCTGCCATTCACCTTACCCCTACCCGGGTATAAAAAATAAAAAGAGAAGGGACCACCGCATGGTGGTCCCTTCTCTTTTATCTGGTATCGATAATCCCTTAATAATCTTCCCGGTTGAACAGGAAACCCACGCTCAGCCCCACATACTGGTTTCGGCTGCGGGTAAAACCGCTGCGGTCCACATCTTTCATCCCGATATTGCAGTTGGCGGCGATGGTCAGCGAGCTGAAGAACTCGTACCCTACTGAAAAATGCGCACCGGCGTCCCAACGGCTCATCCGGATGACGTCGGCATCGTCCCCGCCACCCGAAAACCTTACTTTCCGGTACTCATGGCTCTGCACTTGCCCATCGCGCGTGGTCTGGTAAGTATATCTCCCGCTGAGGCCATAACCCAGGTAGGGGCCCAGCCCGCCGGTGAGGTAACCTTTTCCTACAGGCAATTTATACACAACGTTCAACGGTAATTCAAGATAATTCAGCTCCATCCGCCGGCCTTTGGAAACCAGCGTCCCCGGAACGTCCGGTTTCAGCCAGGGCTGATCACGAATGGTAGCGCCTTTCCGGATGTATCGGAAATACGGCTGCAGGTAAATCCTGTTCGCTAACGGGATGTTCAGCAACAGGTCGGCATGCCAGCCATAGAGCGGGTCCATGTAACCTTTGCCGATAATGTCGGCGGCATCTCCGCTGAATTCAATGTTGGATGCGTTCATCCCTCCCCTCACGCCTACACTGACCTGTCCAAATACAACGGGGGTTACATACATGAGCATGCACACGATTAAAGCTCTCTTCATGGATATAGTTTTAGGGGGCCCGACGATCCTAAGGCTGGCATAATCGAAAAAATTGGAGCGTAATTCGGTTAGGGGTCCTGTAATCGTCGTCTACTGTCCTTTGTAATGCGGTCGCAAGCTACTACAAAGAAGATTGAGTTTCATTGTATAAACGTCCGTAATAACCAATTGTTAACTTAAATTTCCGATTTCAGGTCCCAAAGCGCCGTTTTGGCTGCTGAACCGTTGATAGTGAGCCCCGTAGGCGACAAAAAAAAAGTCAGACATGGACTCGGTCCACGCCTGACTTTTTAAATATTGATTGTTGCGATGAAAGCGCCGGTTAACGGCCCGCGAACTTGTAACCTACGGTGACGCCGAAGGAAGTGTTGCGGCGGGAATTGTCGCTGTTACCGTTCTGCTGGATATTCACCAGGCCCAGGTCTGCATACAGCCCGAAGTTCAGGCCCTGGGGCAATTCATAACCGAACTGGAGGTTGGCACCCGCGTCGAAACGCTTGATGTCGTTGTCCCAGTCGATATCACGGCTGCCCGTGATGCCGAACGCCTGGCCTTCCAGCTTACCGCCCAAGCCCATGGCGAAGTACGGACCAGCACCGAGATACAGGTTACCCGATCCTACTTCCGGCTTGAACATGAAGTTGACCGGCAGCTGCAGGTAGTGGATGCGCATCTTACCTTCGAAATTCCCGTTTTTCTCCTTACCGCCCTTGCCGGAGTACAGCAGGCTCGGCTGGATAACAAATTCGTCGGCCAGCGGAAGATCTACCGTAACACCGCCACGAAGACCGGTCAATAAATCGCTGGTTTCCTTGTTGCCGTTCAATTTATACGTCTGGCTGGAAAACTGCGGTCCTGCCACCACCCCGAATTTAACCTGGGCAAATGTGGCGCCTGCCATCAGCATGGCTGCAACGGACAAGAGAACTTTTTTCATGATATGTTTTTGTTGTTTTAGGAAAATGTTGCTTTACGGATGTTAGTGTTGACTAATAAACTGCCATCCGGTCCAAATTGTTTACTTGCTGCGGCCGAGCAGGTAGCCGACGGAAAAGCTCCAGACCCGGTTTTTACCCTTGTCGTCCGAACTGTTGTCTGTCCCGGAAAGGATTTTACCGAAGCCGAGGCCGTACTGGGCAGACAGCAGGAAATTCTTGTATTCGATACCGGCGAGGAGGTTACCGCCATAGTCGAACCGTTTGAATTTATCGTACCCTTTGTTGGGATCTCCATCGTTGAACGGGGTATCGTCGTCCCACTTGATATTGCTTTCGCCGGAAGTTTTGATACCGGCCACGGTGGTTTCCCATTTGTTTTTACCGCCAACGCCGAATGCTGCGTACGGGCCGGCGCCGAGGAAAATGCGGGTGTCTTGCCCAACGGGGATTTTACCTACGAAGTTTACGGGAACCTCTATGTAGCGGGGGCCGGTCGTTGTTTTGAAGTAGTTGAGGCCGTCAGACTCGCCACGTTCGAGTTTTGTGCCCTTACCGGTGTAAAATACGCCCGGCTGCAAAGAGAGGACGGGAGAAAGCGGAAGGTCCGCGATCGCGCCGATGTGGAATGAATTCAGGGAACGGCTTTTATCGACCGAACCGCTGTTTGCGTCCGAAACGTTTGCCACGTTCCAGCCGCCTTTTACACCTACTCTTACCTGGGCCATTGCAGCAACCGACATGCCGATCGCCACACAAGTTAACATCATCTTTTTCGTCATAACCTATAGTTTTGGTGATGACAGGTTGATTCCAAAGAACGTGCCAAAGGAAGCAATTGGCTATTCAACAAACTGAAAACCATCAAGATACGTTCAACTACTTTTGGTTATCGCCGCCCGTCGCCCGTTTCAGAAATTCATCTAATTGGGTGACGCCGAGACGTTTTGCCAGGATTTTCTTCCGTTCATCGAGCAGGTAAACGACCGGTGTGGCGTATACGTCGTAGAATTTACGGTAGTTCGTTTTGTATTCGGGGTCCCAGGCGTGGACCCAGCCGGTCATTTTGTTGTCGCGGATGAATTTGGTCCATTCTTCGCGCGTGCCGTCCGTCCGGACCCCCAGCATCGTAACCCCTTTATCTTTCCAGCTGGCCTTCCAGGCGGAGTCGAGCTTCGGTACTTCGGTGATGCAGTGGCCGCAGGTGGGGTCCCAGAAAACGATCACGGTGTATTTGGATTTGATGTCGTACAGGCTGGTTTTACGGGCGGAGGTATCCTTCAGTTCCAGCGGCGCCGCCTGCTGCCCGATGAGGTTCGGCGCGATGGTATAGGCACGGCTGATGATCTTGTCGCGCAGCTCGTCGCTCAACCAGAACGCTTCCCCGGTCACGTAATATTTTTCCACGAGGTGAACGAAAACCGCGTCCATCCCCATGACCGGGCTCGTTTCATAGGTATGCGTCAGCCACCAGACCACAAACTTGAAAGATTCCTTGTCTTTCCGTGTTTTGGCGACGATTTTGTCGGCCTCCAGGATCACGGAATCGGGCACCGGCGCCACGAGCTGCTTGAAATAGCGTTCGAGGCGGGCTTCGAGGATGGGCGTGCGCACGAGGCGCCCGTCGCCTAAATCCACATCGTCCCAATAATGTCCTTTATAATAGAAGTACGGGTAGGTGGAATCGGCCGTTCCGTCGGCACGCCGGGGAACGGGGGGGACCTGCGGTTCGCGCATGGCTTTGAAAATAGCGGCCAGCAGCGATGCGGGATGTTTCGAGATGACGTTGGCCCGGTAATCCTGGAGCTGCTTGCCGAAGGCGTCTGACAGGGGGCGGAGCGCCGCGGAGTCTGCCGCGGTACGGGCGGCCGAAGCTTTGGCCTGCAGCTCGCGGCTATTCTGGAGAATGAATTTGTTGTAGTCGGAGAACAGGGAATTGTCCGGGCTGCCGGTAAAAACCGTGTTGCCCAGGAGGTCGGCCGTGTCTGCCTGGATGGAAAACTGCTGCTTTTTATCGAGCAAAATCTCGAAATACTTTTGCTTTCCGGGCAATACGACCAGGTAAATGCCGCCGGGGAGGGCTTCCTTGCCCTGGAGCACGGCGGTGCCTTTATCGTTGATCTTCGCGGAATCCATTACATAAGTGGTTTTGCCCATATAATGGCCGAGGTACAGCGTGCCGGACGGCAGGTCCCGGAAACTGACGGTGATCTGGTAGCCCTGCGCATGAAGGGATAAAGTGCTGCAAAGGCAGCCGAGCAGGAGAGTTAGCAGTTTTTGCATAGGAGGAATAAAAGTAAATAAAACCGTCCTACCTTTGCACCCGTGAGGAAAAAAAATGTAGTACTTGAAAATGTGCCCGTAACCGGCTATGCCGCTGAAGGCAAAGCCCTTGCGCGGGTAGACGGCAAGGTGATCTTCATCGAAGGCGGCGTAGTGCCCGGCGATGTGGTAGACGTTCGGCTGTCGAAAAGCAAAAAAGACTGGGCCGAAGGCAAAGCCACCCACATCCGGAGCTATTCCGGCCAACGAACGGAGCCTTTCTGTGAACATTTCGGCATTTGCGGAGGTTGTAAATGGCAGATGTTGCCCTACGACCAGCAAATGGCTTACAAACAACAGCAGGTGGAAGATAATCTCAAACGCATCGGCCACCTCGAATTCCCGCCTCTGGAACCCATCCTCGGCGCGGAACACATCCGCCGTTACCGGAACAAGCTGGAATTCACCTTTTCCAACAAGGCGTACCTGACCGATGCGGAAATGCCGGCCAAAGGGGAAGAAATCCCCCGCCGCAACGCTATCGGCTTCCACATTCCGCGCCTTTTCGATAAGGTGCTGGATATCAAGACCTGCCACCTCATGGAGGAACCGGCGAACCTGATCAAGAACACCATCCGGGCTTATGCCGAAAAGCATGACCTGTCATATTACGACATCCGCCAGCAAACCGGCTGGCTGCGCAACCTCGTGCTGCGCATCTGCTCCACCGGCGAAGTAATGGCCAACCTTGTGGTCCATCATGAAGACGAAGCCCTGAAAGGCCTCCTCGATCACCTGCTGGAACAGGTTCCCGCCATCACGACCCTGCTTTACACCATCAACCCGAAGAAAAACGACAGTATCTTCGATCTCGAGCCGAAAACCTGGTTTGGCAAAGGATATGTGGAAGAGAAACTGGAGGACTTTACCTTCAAGATCGGGCCGAAATCGTTTTTCCAGACCAATACGTTCCAGGGCGAGGCACTGTATAAAGTGACGCGCGAATTTGCGGGACTGACCGGTAAGGAAACGGTGTACGATCTGTACTGCGGTACCGGCAGCATCGGGATTTTCGTGTCGCGGCAGGCGGGCAAGGTAGTGGGCATCGAGCTCATCCCCGAAGCCATCGCCGATGCGAAAGAGAATGCGGCCATGAATAACGTGACGAATGCGGAATTTTTCGCGGGGGATGTGATCGACATCGCCGACGATGCGTTTTTTGCCGCCCATGGCGCGCCGGACGTGATCATTACCGACCCTCCGCGCGCAGGCATGCACGAAAAACTGACGGCCAAACTGCTCGAAGTAGCCGCGCCGCGCATCGTGTACGTATCCTGCAACCCCGCCACGCAAGCGCGCGACCTCGCCCTGCTGGCCGAAAAATATACCATCGAACGGGTGAGGCCGGTAGACATGTTCCCGCACACCCACCACATCGAGAACGTAGTGCTGCTGCAGCGCAGATATTAATATTGCAGCGTGAAGAGGTAAAAGAGATTGACAGTAACCATCACGAATAAGTAACGGTCATGAGTGAGATGAGACCCGGAGGTTTCCGGTATTTACCACTGGTTATCAAATATTTGTTAATCATCAACGTCGCTGTCTGGCTGGCCCAGGTGGCGCTGTTGCAGATGTACGGCTTCAAGCTGAGCGATTATCTCGGGCTGCGGTACTGGGGGAGCGAATACTTCCGGCCGCACCAGTTCATCACGCATCTTTTCCTGCACGACGAGAGCAATTTCCTCCATGTTTTCTCGAACATGTTCGCCCTATGGATGTTCGGCTCCACGCTCGAAAACCGCTGGGGGCCGAAGCGCTTCCTGAATTTCTATCTCATCTGCGGCCTCGGCGCGGCGCTTTGCCACGAATCCGTGCTCACGTACGAGAACATGCAGCTCTCCAAACTCGCACAGGCATTTTACGATCATCCGACGCTCGATAATTTCCGGGTGATCGTCGACAAATACGGGATCAACGAGATGCAGAGCTTCGTAGATGCTTGGCAGCGGCTGCCCGCAGACTCAGATCAACTGGTCTGGCAAACCAAACATTTCGTGTCCGTTTTCGTGGAAGAAGTTAAAAATATTCCCACGGTAGGGGCATCCGGTGCGGTTTTTGGGGTATTGCTGGCTTTCGGGTACCTGTATCCCAATCAACAATTGTTCATCATTCCCATTCCGTTCCCGATCCGGGTTAAATATTTCATCGGCGGGTACATTTTGTGGGAATTGTATGTCGGGTTCAAGAACCAGGCGGGGGATAACGTAGCGCATTTCGCGCACCTGGGCGGAGCGCTTTTCGCCTACATCCTGTTGAAGATTTGGGGCGAGCGAAGCGATCCCCGCAGTTAATGACCTTTTAAAAAAATCGTATTTTTGCATACAAACACCAGTGCCATGGAAGTAGCAGAAAAAGAGCGGACCCCGGGCCTGTCCCTCGGAGAAGAAAAGAACATGGTAACCCAGCTTCTGCTAGTGAACATTACCGTATTCATCCTCTTGTACTTCATCAAGATCATTTTCTTCATGGAAGGGTACCAGGAGCAGCATTTCGTTCGTGATATCATGACCAACACCATGGTGTCCGCCTCACCGGGTACCCTGCTTGCCAAACCCTGGACCCTGCTCACGGCGATGTTCGCGCATCTCGACTTCTGGGATATTTTCAGCAATATGGTCTGGCTTTTCGTGTTCGGCACCATCCTGCAACAGCGCGCCGGATACAAACAGATTCCCGTAGTTTACGTGCTCGGCAGCTTCGCCGGATACGCCACTTATATGGCCGCCGTTAATTTACTGCCCGGCGTTTTCCCGCCCGTAACCGCCGGTTCCGGCATCATGGGCGCGCATGCCGGCGTGATGGCTTTGGCCGCCGGTATCACCTTCCTTTCCCCGGGGCTCCGCGTGTTCCCCCAGCTCTGGCGGGGCGGGGTGCCCGTATGGATCTTCTTCGGGATTTTCCTCGTGGTACACATCGCTTCGGTGTCGATGGGAGACGGCAGCATGACCAACCTGGCTTACATGGCCGGGGGCGCCATCGCCGGCGCTGTTATCGCACTGGCGCTGCGGAACGGCAGCCGCTTCGGAGACAGATCTTTCGACCTCTTCTACAACATCACCCATATTTTCGATCCAAAAAAAAAGTTGGGCCGCAAAGCTGAGGAAAGCGCCACTTTTCCCGAGCCGCCTTCCCGCAACACGCCCCTGCCCTACGTAAAAGTGGGCCAGGTACCGGAACACCGCATCAACGAAATCCTCGACAAGATCAACGACCAGGGCATGGAAAGCCTCTCGCCCGAAGATCGCGAAATCCTCATCCGCGCCAGCCGCGACGAAGAATAACACGGATTTTACAGAAAATGCGCAGCAGCTTTATTATTTTAGCTGTTCAACATCCCATGCCCCATCGCCTGTTATGAAGTTATCCCGACTCTTCAACATTCGCATTGCGACCTACGTCATTTCACTGATGCTTGTTGCCTCCGCCTGGCTGCCGCTTGCCAGACCGAGAAATTATATGCCCTTCGGCTTCGCCGGCCTCGCCTTTCCCGTTCTCTGGGTCATCGTTATCATACTGATGGCCGTGTTGTGGAAAAAGCAACGCCGGTACTGGCGCATCCCGCTGCTGGCACTGGTTCTGTCTATCCGCGGCATCATCCCGTATTTCGCGTTCGGCGGCATCCGCGGCGATGTGGACGCCTCCGCGAAATCGTTCACCGTCATGACTTTCAACTCCTCCAGCATGGGGTTGAAAAACTATAAAACCGATACGCCCGTCGTCGGCAAAATCGATGAAGTGCTCCGCGAAGCTTCGCCGGACATCCTTTGCATGGAGGAGTTTTACACCAATTCCCGGCCCGACCGCGACCGGCATCTCCAGCGCATCCGCGAAGCCGGCAAATATCCTTACCATTACTTCGCCCCGCATTTCGTGAACTGGAAAACCTGGCATTACGGCACCATCGTCTTTTCCCGCTTCCCCATCATCGATTCCGCCCGCATCCCGTTCAAAGGCGGTTATGGCCGCGACGAAGATTTGCTGCGGCTGCAGCTCCTCGTGCATGGCGATACGGTAAGCCTGCTGGTGGCGCACTTCGCGTCGTACCAGCTCAACAGCGACCAGTACAACTTCCGCAGGGCCATCCTGCCCTTCAGCGGGCGGAGGCTCACCAAAAGGCTCATCGCGCATCAGGCCAATATCCTGAAAGATGAAATGGAAAAAATACCCGGACCGGTCATCGTGACGGGCGATTTCAACGACGTTCCCCTTTCCTACACCTACCACACCGTTCGCGGCAACCGGCTGCAGGACGCCTGGCTGGAACGGGGATTCGGGCTGGGGAGGACTTTCTCCTCCATCTCGCCCACCTTGCGGATCGATTACGTGCTGCCCGACGAGCGTTTTTTGGTGGAAGACGTGAAAGTGTACCGGAGCCGACTGCTGCAACATTTTCCCCTTTCAGCGCGTTTATCTTTGCGCCGGTAAAGCGGGTCCGTCACACAATAAAGAGATTTTGCATACGAAACCGGCTGTTCCACAACCTGGCATTACATTTATTAACGTATTGTCAATTAATGATTTAAATTTATAGCAGCCAAACATTTGACCTGTTGAAATTTTTACGACTTTTTACAAAAGGGTTTTTCCTCACGGTGAACATCCTTGTTGTTGTTTTTTTCCTACTGGCCTGCCTGGTCCCTTTCATTTCCCCGGTACGGTTTTGGCCGATCAGTTTCCTGACCCTCGGGTTTCCTTTCCTGCTGGCCATCCTGGGGCTTTTTCTCATTTTCTGGCTCATCTTTCATCCCAAATACGCGCTCATCCCGCTGGTAGCGTTATTGCTCGGCTGGAAGTCGGTTTCCTCCTTCGTGGCGATCCGCTGGCCGCAGAACTGGGACACGGCCGACCGGCCCGACGGGAGCTTCAACGTCATGAGTTTCAACGTGGCGCTGTTCGGGCTGTACAGCACCAAGAACAGCAAGCCCGTGCGCGATTCCATTTTCAGGCTGATAGAGCGGTATGAGCCGGATGTGCTGTGCCTGCAGGATTTTTATACTTCCGAAAAAAAGAACGATTTCAATAACCGGGAAGATATTTCGCGGGAACTGGATATGCCCCACCGTTTCTTTTCGAGCGATTTCAACAGAAACGGTTCCCAGCACTGGGGGAGCATCATCTTCTCGAAATTCCCCATCATCCTTTCCGACAAAGTGAAATTATCGAGCGGCCCACTGGGCGAAAGCCTCATTTTCGCCGATATCGTTAAGGGAAACGACACGGTCCGCATCATCAACATGCACCTCGAATCTTTCCGGTTCAACAAGGAAGATTACCAGTCTATCAACAAGGTGAAAGCCCAGAAAGACACGGGGCTCGTGGCCACGCGCGGCATCCTCTACAAAATGCGCGACGCGTACGTCCGCCGGAGCCGCCAGGCCGTGATCGTAGCCGACTTCATCCGGACGAGCCCGCACCCCGTGGTGGTTTGCGGCGATTTCAACGACACCCCGGCCAGTTATACCTATTATACCATCCGCGGCAACCTGCAAGACGCGTTCCTGCAAAAAGGCAGCGGTATCGGCCGGACTTTCTCCGGCATCTCGCCCACCCTGCGCATCGATTACATCTTCGCAGACCCCGCGTTTACCGTCCACGGCTTCCGCACCATCCCCACCGACCTCAGCGACCATTACCCCGTGATCACCAATTTGCGGTTCGGGGAGGACGAATAAGCTTCATAAGTTTGTCTTCGGCTTTTGGCTAAAAAATTCGAAATTAGGGTGATAAAATGCGAAATTCGCCCCTCGAACCTTTTGATATGTCAGAACAGCTTAAACTACACAATACCCTAAGCCGACAAAAAGAAGTATTCACACCGTTGTATCCCGGTCACGTGGGCATGTACGTGTGCGGACCCACCGTTTCGGGGGAATCGCACCTCGGCCATGCACGCCCGTTCATCACGTTCGACGTGCTGTACCGGTACCTCCTGCACCTGGGCTACAGAGTGAGATACGTCCGCAATATCACCGACGCCGGGCACTTTGAGGAAGAAGGAAGGGACGCGGAAGACAAGATCGCCAAAGGCGCGCTGCTGGAAAAACTGGAGCCCATGGAACTGGTGCAGAAATACACCAACCTCTTCCACTGGGCCATGGAACAGTTCAACAATCTCCAGCCCAGCATCGAGCCCACCGCCACCGGCCACATCGTGGAACAGATCGAAATGATCAAAAAGATCATCGACGACGGATTCGCATACGAAGCCAACGGCTCGGTGTACTTCGACGTCAAGAAATATTCCGAACAACATCATTACGGTATCCTCAGCGGCCGCGTCATCGAAGACCAGCTGGAAACCACCCGCGAACTGGATAACCAGGACGAAAAGCGGAACAAGGTCGACTTCGCCCTGTGGAAAAAAGCACCGCCCGAGCACCTCATGCGCTGGCCCAGCCCCTGGGGCGACGGCTTCCCCGGATGGCACATCGAGTGCTCCGCCATGAGCGGCAAATACCTCGGCAAACAGTTCGATATTCACGGTGGCGGTATGGACCTCCAGTTCCCGCACCACGAATGCGAAATCGCCCAGAGCACCGTTGCACATGGAGACATGATGGCCCGCTATTGGGTCCATAACAACATGATCACCATCAACGGGAAAAAGATGGGCAAAAGCTACGGCAACGTCATCCGCCTCACAGACCTCTTCGCCGGTACGCACCCGCTGCTGGAAAAGGCCTACAGCCCCATGACCATCCGTTTCTTCATCCTCCAGACCCATTACCGCTCCACGCTCGACTTCTCCAACGAAGCCCTGCAAGCCGCGGAAAAAGGGCTGGCGCGCCTCTGGGCTGCCTTTGAAACGCTCCAGAAACTGGAATACGCCGGCAACGGAAGCCCAGTCAACGATGAGCTAGACAAACAAGTGCGTGAGTTCTGCGACGATTGCGCCGCCGCCATGAGCGACGATATCAGCACCGCCCGCGTACTCGCCAATCTCTTCGAACTGGCGCCCATCGTCAATTCGCTCCGAGGCGGACAGATAAAAATGCACGAGCTCAGCGAATCCACGTTCGCGCTGCTCAAAACCACCTGGCAAACGTTCCTGGTAGACATCCTGGGCATGCGCTCCGAAGAAACCGCCGACACCGGCAAGCTCGACGGCGTGCTCCAGCTGCTGATCGACATCCGGAAGGAAGCCAAGGGCCGTAAAGATTACGCCACGTCCGACAAAATCCGGAACCAGCTCCAGGCCATCGGTATCCAGCTGAAAGACGAGAAAGACGGGACCGTTTCCTACGCCATCGATTAATCGGAATCAACATGACACCGCACGAAGTTTACATTCAACATCTTCGTAAGGATAAAAAACTGCAAAAGATCGTCTCCGCCCCGCTGGAAGTACTGCCGGTGCGGAAAAACATCGCGCTGAAGCTCGTAGGCTCCATTATGAGCCAACAGTTGTCGGTCCGCGTGGCGGAGGTGATCTACGGCAGATTCCTGGCGCTTTACGGCGGCAAGGAGCCCAAACCCCAACAAATCCTCGACACGCCGCCCGAAACCCTCCGCGCCATCGGGCTTTCCAACGCCAAAGTCTCTTACGTCCACAACGTGGCCCGCTTCGTGATCGAAGAAAAACTGACCGACGCGCGCCTCCACAAAATGAGCGACGACGAAGTGATCGCCTACCTCACCCGCATCAAGGGCGTGGGCCGGTGGACCGTCGAAATGCTGCTCATGTTCTACCTCGGCCGGGAAGACATCTTCTCTCCCGACGATCTCGGCATCCAGCAAGCCATGACCCGGCTGTACAAGCTCGACCCATCCGACAAAAAGCTGCACCGCGCACGGTTGCTGGAACTGTCCGCCAAATGGGCGCCCTACCGTTCACACGCGTGCCGGTACCTCTGGGCCTGGAAGGATGGTGAATAATAAATTGAAACTCAAGGGAAAGCGTACGAAGTAACGTACGTCGTGTCTGTCGGGCTTTCCAGCTGGATGAGCCCTACCCCTTTCGCGTAGAAATTCGTGAATATTTCCTGTGCGGGATAAACCGGGGGAACGGAGGCTTCCGTCCTGACGCCGATCACATCTTCGAAAGTCTGCCCCTGTTTCGTGGTTTTGGGCGAACCTTTCTGGACGATGGTGTGCGTAACGGTGACGTTGACCTTCCCGAGTATGGGAATATCGACGAGCACGGATTCCGTCCACGACCCGCCGGGCGGCAGGTTATCGCGGAGGTAAACGGTGTGGAATTTATCTGCCGGCGCACCGGGAATGTCCGAAAAATCGGCCATGGTTTCATATTCCCCGCCACCGCAGCGGAAGAGGGATTTATCACCCATGTCCACATCCTCGAGCACACGCCAGGGCTGGCCGCTGATCATGGAATCGCCTTTTACGAGGAGCGTGTAGCGCAGCGTATCCGTTGACCCGTCTACCGTATTATAGGAAAACGTAGCGCCTGTGAAATAGGGCGCATAATCGCAGGTTGTACCCTTAATGGGCGTTTCCTTGCTTTTTTCCTTTGTGCAGGCCGAGAAGGCCAGTACGGCCACAGCCAGTAAGAGTCTTGCTTTCATGAACATGCAGTGTCAGGACTAAGTTACCGGATATTTTCTAAACTTTATTATGTCCATCTTACACTTATTTAGAAAATATTTAAAGAAAAACTTGATAACTTAACTGCTGAGATCTGAATCGAACGAGTTCATCTATTTATTGAACGAAACCCGACACGTTATGCGAAACTTTCCACGTTACGGCTGTGCCAAACTTTTGGCCATGCCATCATCTTTCCGGGAGGCCAGTCCGCCTCCGCGTTTTTCTCGACAAGCAGCCAGACCCGATTGCGTGTAGCCCGATTTGTTGCCCGGTTGTATGATATGGAATGATAACAGTGAATTATTGCATCGGTAATTAGAAGATCTGAATCGAGCCCGTTGCCATTTTTTTTGAATAAACCTAAATAGAAAAAATTATGCTAAACATTCCACGTTGTGGCAAAGCCGTGCCCATGGCTATGCTTCAAGCTTTCCACTAATTTTCAACGATGGGTTGATACGACACAGTGAATAAGTCATTGACGAATTGCATCGGTAATTATTGAATCGATACCAGTTACTATTTTTTTGAACGAAACCTAACACGTTACAGTTATGCGAAGAATTCCACGTTATGGCGGAGCCATGCTCATGGCTGTGCTCGCCGTCTTTTCAGGAGACATGCCCGTCTCCCGCGCCCAGTCTGTCCAGCAATCTACCCAGCAAACGGTCAGGGGTAAAATCAGGGATGGCAAGAACGTCTCCCTCCCCGGCGTAACGGTAGTATTGAAAGGCACTACCAAAGGGACAGTTACAGATGAAAAAGGGAACTTCACGCTTAACGGCGTGGAACCCAATTCCGTGCTCGTGATCCAGTTTATCGGGTACGAAACCCAGGAGCATCCGCTCAACGGCGCCTCATCCGTCACCATCACCCTCAAGGAAACGGAAAGTCAGCTCGACGAGTACGTGGTGACGGGGTATGGCGTCACCAAGAAAGTGACCAAAACCGGTTCGGTAAGCACGGTGAAGGGAGAAGAAATCAAGCAGGCGCCGACGGTGAACGTGTCTAACGCGCTGGTGGGCCGCGTTTCCGGGCTGATGGCCCTCAACAACAGCGGCGAGCCCGGGTACGACGGTTCCCGCATCCTCATCCGCGGCCGGAGCACCTTCAACAACTCCGACCCGCTCGTGGTGATCGACGGAATTCCCCGCGACGGGTTCCAGCGGCTCAACCCGAACGACATCGAGAACATTTCGGTGCTCAAAGACGCGTCCGCCGCCATCTTCGGTTCCCGCGCGGCCAATGGCGTAATCCTCATCACCACCAAGCGCGGTAAAACGGGCAAGCCTACACTGAGCTACAGTTTCAACCAGGCCTTCACTCAACCCACGCGCATTCCCGAAATGGCCGATGCGCCTACGTATGCCAAGATCGTAAATGAAATCAACGTGAACGCAGGCGGAACGGCGCCCTTCACCGAGCAGGACATCCAGAAGTTCGCTTCCGGCTCCGACCCCTGGACGCATCCCAACACCGATTGGGTGGGCGAAGTGGTGAAGCCCCTCAGCAGCCAGAACCGTCACGACCTCTCGCTGCGCGGCGGGTCAGACAAGTTCATTTACTTCGTTTCCCTCGGAACGCTTTTCCAGGACGGGATTTTCAAGGAAAGCGCCACCAAATACCGGCAGCATAACGTCCGCATCAACCTCGACGCGAACGTCAACAAATACTTCACCGTCCGCCTCGACGTGGCAGGCCGGCTCGAAGACAGGAACTTCCCGCCCAGGAGCGCCGGTTCCATCTTCCGCGCACTCCTCCGCGGACGGCCCACCGAAGCCGCCGTCTGGCCCAACGGACTGCCCGGCCCCGACATCGAATACGGTGATAACCCAGTGGTAACCAGCACCAACGCCATCGGGTACCAGAAAGACAAAACCTACATCCTCAACAGCAACCTCGGCGCCGTGCTCTACATTCCGCAGGTGGAAGGCCTCTTCCTCGACGCTAACTTCGCGCTGGACCAGTCTTTCAACTTCAACAAACGCTTCATCAAGCCCTGGACGCTGTATTCCTTCAACGGCTTCGATCAAAACGGCCAGCCGAAAGTTTCCGGCTCCAACCGCGGCGTGTCTGCCCCCGAGCTGGAAGAATGGTTCAACCAGGGCCAGAACATTACCCTGAACGGTAAGATCAACTATATCCGCGCATTCGGCAAACACAACGTGGGCGGCCTGGTTGCGATAGAACGCAGCGAGCAGCGCGGCGACGCGGCATGGCTCAAAAGGAAATATTACCTTTCAGGCTCCGTTGACCAGATCAATGCCGGCTCCAACGACGAGAAAGACAACAGCGGCAGCGGGTTCGAATACGCCCGCCTGAACTATTTCGGCCGCTTCTCCTACAACTACGCGGAAAAATACCTGTTCGATTTCAACTGGCGGTACGACGGATCGCAGAACTTCCCCGAAGGCCGCCGGTTCGGTTTCTTCCCAGGCGTTTCCGCCGGCTGGGTGTTGAGCAGCGAACCGTTCTGGAAATCGACGTTCGGTTCCACGATGGATTATTTCAAAATCCGCGCGTCTTACGGACAAATGGGGAACGATCTCATCAAGGCGTTCCAGTACGTACAGACTTACAACATCATCGCCAACGGGCCCGTTTTCGGCGGTACGCCCAACAGTGCCATCAACCCGTCTACCATTCCCAATCCGTTCATCACCTGGGAGCGGTCCAACAACACGGACATCGCGCTGGAAACGAAGCTGTTCAATGGATTGATCGGGCTGGAAGCGGAGTTCTTCTTCACGCACCGTAAAGACATCCTCGCGCCCCGCCAGGCTTCCATCCCGTTGTATACCGGCATGACGCTGCCGGATGAGAACATCGGCGAAGTGAAGAACAAAGGCGTCGATCTTCACATCACCCACAAGCGCACCGTGAACAAGTTCACTTATGAAATCGTGGCGAACATTTCCCACGCCAAAAACAAGATCGTGAACTGGGACGAAGCGCCGAACACGCCCGAATGGCAAAAAGTGACCGGCAAACAGATCGGCGCACCGCTCTATTACCGCGCTATCGGCATCTTCCGCGACGCCGATCACGTGAACAGCTATCCTCATGTGGGCGGCGCGCGGCCCGGCGACATCATCTTCGAAGACCTGCCCACCAAAGACGGCAAGGGAGACGGGGTGATCAACGACCTCGACCGCATCCGGATCGACCGTTCGGAATACCCGACCTGGAACTACGGGCTGACGCTGGCGGCCAATTATCGCAATTTCGACGTGACGATGCTGTGGCAGGGCGCCACCGGATCCAGCCAGTACATCCGGACGGAATCCGGCCTCATCGGCAACTTCCCCATGAAGATCGCAAACGACCGCTGGACGACCGACAACATCGACGCATCCATGCCAAGGCCGTACGACCGTGACCGTGAGTACTGGGTGAGCCGTCCGAACTCGTTCTGGTTCTGGAATACCGATTATCTGCGGCTGAAGACGGTGGAACTGGGGTACACCATCCCCGAGCG
Source organism: Chitinophaga sp. NPDC101104 (assembly GCF_050277495.1). Lineage (NCBI taxonomy): Bacteria > Pseudomonadati > Bacteroidota > Chitinophagia > Chitinophagales > Chitinophagaceae > Chitinophaga > Chitinophaga sp. NPDC101104. The sequence continues at coordinate 351,607 of NZ_JBNNSF010000004.1, forward strand.
CCTCCGGAAACGCGCGGGCATCGAAGACCTGCGGATTTACGTGAGCGGACAGAACCTCATTACGTTCGACAAGGTGAAGATCTTTGACCCGGAATCTCCTTCCGGCAGCGGACAATTCTATCCGCAAACGCGCATCTTCAACGTTGGCCTGAACCTCACCTTATAAAACAAGCGTCATGAAAAGAACAATCCAACACCTTACATATATGCTTCTTGCGGCGATGACGTTGTTTTCTGCTGCGTGCAACAAAGACATACTGAATAAAAAGCCGCTGAACGATTACAGCGACGAAGACGTCTGGAAAGACCCTCCGCTGGTGGTGGCTTACGTCAATAATCTGTACCTGCAGATGCGGCATGGCTTTAACGAAGTGATGCTCAGCTCGGTATCGGACGAAAGCCGCTTCATCCACAACTACGGTACCCAAACGGCGGTAACCGATGCGCTTTCGCCCGACGATCTCGGTGCATTCAACGACCGGTACGGCGAGTGGGAGAAATATTACCGCGCCATCCGTAACTGTAATATTTTCTTCGAGATGATCGGGAAAGTGCCGTTTACGGACGAAGCCCAGCGGCAGCGGCTCATCGGGGAAGTGCATTTTCTCCGCGCGTTCTTTTATCATACCCTCGTGCGTTATTGGGGCGGTGTTCCCCTGGTGAAGAAACCGTATTCGCTCGAAAACCGGGATGAAATGCTCATCGCCCGCGGATCGTTCGAGGAATGCGTGAATTTCATCGTGGAAGATTGCGACAAGGCCGCGGGTATATTGCCGCCGAAGCACGAACAACCCGGCCGTGCCACCAAATATGCCGCCATGGCCCTGAAAGCGCGCATCCTTACCTTCGCCGCCAGCGATCTGTTCAACCAGCCGAACATTCCGGCCGACCAGGCCTACCGCGGATATGTGAACGCGACCCCGGCCACGCAGGACCAACGCTACCAGAAAGCCCTCGACGCCGCCAAAGCGATCATCGACCTGAATGTTTTCTCCATCTACAAACCCACGTCCAACGCCACAGACAACTATACCCGCGTGTTCCTGGACAAGGATAATCCGGAGATCATTTTCGCGCGGTATTTCAATCGCCAGTTCCAGGGCACTTCGCACGATCTGTACAACGGGCCGAACGGGTACCACAACTGGGGCGGCAACGTTCCCCTGGAAAACTTCGTGTCCGGCTACCAGATGGCAGACGGTTCCAATTTCAGCTGGGCCAATCCCGCGCATGCGGCAAACCCTTACGCAAACCGCGATCCGCGCTTCTACGCAACGATTCTGTATAACGGCGCGAAATGGAAGAAACGTCCGGCCGATGCCATCGCCCTCGATCCTGTCGGTGAAATCCAAACCGGTAAATTCGAAAAGAAAAATGCGCAGGGCGCGATCGTTGTGCAAAACGGGCTCGACACGCGCGCCAGTGCGATCGAGAACTGGAACGGTACCTACACCGGGTATTACATCCGCAAGTTCATGGACATTACGCTCGACGCGCAATTCTTCCGGGGCGACCAGGCCTGGCCCTGGTTCCGTTACTCCGAGATTTTGCTGAACGCGGCCGAAGCGCTGATCGAGCTGAACAGGTTCGACGAAGCGCGCCCGCTGATCAATCAAATCCGCACCCGTGGTGGGATGCCGGCTTTGGCCAATACGGTTGCCGGCGATGCGCTCCGGGAAGCGATGCGCTACGAGCGCCGGTACGAGCTTTCGTTCGAAGATCACCGCTACTACGACGCCCGCCGCTGGATGATCGCCAAAACCGTGTTCACCGGCCCCGCGAACGGGATCGAGATCTTCGGGAAACTGAACCCCGACGGCACCACGTATACCTGGACGTACAAAGTGGTGAACAGCGGGCAGGACCGCGTCTTCTCCGACAAACATTACTTCGTGCCGATCATGGCGGCGGAGATCCGGAGGAACGATAAAATCAAACAAAATCCCGGCTATAATTAACAACCCGTTATCAATTAACAGACAATAGCGAACGAACGCCGCCAGGCCCCTCCGGCCGGCGGCGTTCGTGTATTTATTACGCTATCCATATGAAAAAAAATTTTCCCATTTTGATTTTTATATAGGGTTTAATCGTACTTTCGTTTTCCTGATTAACAGACGATTAACAACTTTAGCACGTCAGCAGCTTACAGACAGTTCCGATACCCCGTTCCAAAACAATCCACCGTTCGAGCAATTTACCAAGGCAATTACCTATCGATAACAAAAAGTCAACGATCTGCTCACATTTACTTAATGCCCGCTTAATGATGGCTTAACGACAAGGCTGGACCTTTGTGATGTCAAAAAGAAAGACACTTACGAAGCCAGAGAAAGTTAACTATTAAAATATCCAAGAAATGAAAAAGACATTTGTTGCAGCTCCAAAACGATTTATCACGGCAGTTCTGCTGATTATCGGCATCTCGGTGCAAGCCCTTGCGCAGGAAAGCACTTTCGCCTACGCCGCCGAGCCGGCCAACCGCGAAACCCGCGCAGAGAAAGCCCCTGAAGACGCCAACTACATGGTGAAAAGAGGATGCAAGATCGACATCGCACAGGAAGGCGCCCGCGGCCTGAAATTCATCGTGCAGATCGACAATCCCATGCAAGACAAACTTACCCTTTACATCAAAGACGGGAACAATAATACGCTTCACAAAGAAGCGCTCGACCTGAATTCATCCCGGTTTGTTGGCCGCTACAACCTCGAGAAGCTGGAAGACGGCGACTATACCTTTGAAATCAGAAATGGAAAAAATAAACTGGAAAAATCCGTTGTTATCAAAACGCAATACATGGTAAACCGCGCCGTGTCTGTCGAATAATAACCCCCCGGCTCTTCCAGCCCCATGTTCCCCACAGGCAGCCCGTGACCCCGTTCACCGGCTGCCTGTTTCGTTAACACCAAAAACAACGGGGCCGGCATAATTGCCGGCCCCGTCCCTATTTGAAATGCTTTTTTTCTACAACATCGCCTGGTACAACGTCTCCATCATATTCTCCCGCACCTTCAGGCTCGACAACTTGTAATTCGTTCCCCCGTTCGGGCAAACCCGGTTGCTCAAAAAGATGAAACCCAGGTTCTTCGCCGGGTCGATCCACACGCAGGTCCCCGTAAACCCGGTATGGCCGTAGGTTTGCGGGGAACAAGACTTGCAGGGATAAGGCTCCCGCCGCGTGGCGTTGTCTTTCTCGGGCTTGTCCCACCCCAGCCCGCGGCGGCTGATCCCGGAATGATACCCGGTGAACATCTGGATCGTGGCGGGACGGATGAACTGCATCCCGTTGTACGCGCCGCCGTTCAACAGCATCTGTACCAGCACGCCCAGGTCGCCGGCGCTGGAGAACAGCCCGGCATGCCCGGCCACGCCGCCGAACATCGCGGCACCGGGGTCGTGCACATCCCCGCGGATCCACTGCACCCTGAAATTGGACTCGAATTCCGTAGGCACCAAACGGCTCAGTGCCAGCCGGCTCCTCGGCTCGAAGCCGGTGGTCTGCAGGCCGAGGGGCTCGTAGAAAGTTTCGCGCACGTAATGGTCGAGATGCTGGCCGGTAAGGGCTTCCACGATCTTCCCGAGGAAAATGAAGTCATTGTCGCTGTAAATATACTGGCGGCCCGAAGGCAGCAATTTGCTGTCGAGTATCCGGCGGAACATGGTATCCTGGTACCGGCTTTCCATATACAGGTTTTCCGCTACCCGCACGGTGTGCAGGGAATCCTGCTGGGGGGCGAAAAGCAGGGTATCGGGCCAGCCGTTGGGCATGAGCGTTTCCTTGTAAAAGGGAATGTACGCCACGAGGCCCGCCTGGTGCAGCAGCACGTCGCGGATCGTGAGCCTTGCCTTGTCCGTCCCGCGCACCCAGGGCAGGTAGTCGCCCAGCGTGGCATCGAGCCGCAACTTGCCTTCGTCGTACAAGCGCATGACAGACAAGGTAGTAGCGCAGATTTTCGTGACGGAAGCCAGGTCGTACACGGAGCTGTCGGTCACTTTTTCGCGCTGACTGTAGTCGTAAAAACCGAAATTTTTATGGTAGACGAGTTTCCCGTCTTTCACCGCCAGCACCTGGCAGCCGGGAGCCGCGCCCTGGGCGATCATGTCGTACGCCAGCGAGTCGATCCTTTGCAGGATGGCGCTTTTCATGCCCACGCTTTCCGGATCGACGGTGGCTGCCGTTACGGCCGGGGTTTCGGGAACAAGGCTGGTCAGCCCGGTACCGAAGGGGAAATTCTCGCATACGGTCACGGGCAGTTTTCCTTTCGGCTGCAATTTGCCGAAAATCACGTTGGCCGCCGCGCGATGGGTAATACTATCGTCTTCATATCCCGCGATGATCGTGGGCGCGTCGCAGAAGTAACGGATGGCGTACGGGTTGCCGAACGCGACCGTCACGGCGGGCATTTCTTCCTGGATCTGGTTGATGACGGCCCTTTCCGCACGGGTGATGCCGTAATTGTTCGCCGGCCTGCGGCTGTAGTCCTGCAGCGCGATGATCACGGCGTCGTAGTCCCTTTTCAGCACTTTGACCATTCCGGCCACCTGCGCTTCGGTTTGCCTGGGGCTGAACACGTATCCCGCCACATCGGGGCGGTGGGCGCGGACGGCGGAAAGGAAGGTGTTGTTGCCGCCATCTACTCCCACGGCTACCACGGCAATTTTCTGCTGGCCGGGAACGGAGGATATGGGCAGGAGGTGATTATCGTTGCGAAGAACGGTGATGGCTTCTTCGGAAATCCGGCGGCGGAGCGGGAGCACCGGCGCGTTGAGGTCTGCGGCGATGTTCCGGGGGTCGATGGGCTGGAGCTGGGCCAGTCCTGCGTCGTATTTGGAGCGCAGCACTTTCTTCACGCGGCGGTATACTTCTTCCCGGCTTACCTGTCCCTTCCGGATGGCCGTTGCGATGGCCTGCACGCTCCCGCGCGCCGTGGAAGGCAGTTCCATGAGGTCGTTGCCGGCCAGCAGGCTCTGCAGCGATTCCTGCCCGTTGCTGTAATATTTGCGGATGCCCTGCATTTCCAGCGCATCGGTCACCACGATCCCGTCGAAGCCCATGTCTTTTTTCAACATGTCCGTAACGGTTTTGTAGGAGATGGAAGTGGGCGTGTTGGGCTTGTCGTCGATCGCCGGAACGTTCAGATGGGCGATCATCACGGAAGCTACACCGGCTTCGATGGCGCGGCGGAAGGGATACAGCTCCAGGGAATCGAGGCTGGCGAGCGACTTCCGGATTACCGGCAGATCGTGGTGCGAATCCACGTCGGTATCGCCATGCCCGGGGAAGTGCTTGGCGCAGGCCATCACGCCCACATCCTGCATCCCCTTGATGATGGCCACGCCGAGGCGCGCCACCTGGTATTTGTCTTCCCCGAAAGAACGGTCGTTGATCACGGGGTTTTCGGGATTGTTATTGACATCGAGAACGGGCGCGAAGTTGTACTGGATGCCCATCCGGCGGCATTGTTCGCCCATCGCCTTGCCCACTTCGTATATAAGCGCACTGTCTTGCACGGCTCCCAGCATGAGGTTCCGCGGGAAAGCGATGACGCTGTCCACGAACCGCATTCCAAGTCCCCATTCACCGTCTACTGCCACGAGCAGCGGTGTTTGGCTGGCCGCTTGCAGGCGGTTGACGAGGTGGGCCTGCCGCCCCGGTCCGCCCTGAAATGTCACGATGCCGCCGACTTTCACGTTACGGATATCGTTCAGAACGGCGGCAACATGGTCTGCCCCGAGGTTGGAATGCACGCGGATCATGATCAGCTGCGCGATCCGTTCTTCATGACTGAGGGAATTGAATACGCTGTCGACCCAGCGATCGGCCGGCCCGGGTCCGGGGCGTGCCTGCATGGTATTGTCCGTTAGGATGGATGGTTTCTCGAGCATGCTTTCCGGCCGGGCGGAAGCGGCCATGAGCAATCCGCTCAGCCCTGCTACCGTTAATAATCTCATCATGTCATAAACATAACAAAAATCCTGTGCATCCACCAGCGGGAATTGACTGACGGCGAACGCATTGCATTATTCGAATATATCTTTAGGACGGATGGTCAATTTGGGGCGGATTGATTTAATCATCGTCTACGTTTTTCCTTCTTTTATTGAATTATCTTTATTAATTTGGCTGATACATTCGCCAGAATTCAGTAATTACAATATTAATTACCAACTCATTCAATTTCTTATTATATTTGCACCTTACGGCCCGTTAATGGATGAACTTTTTAGGGCGCAGACTGTAAGAAGAAGCATCGCGAACGAACCTGTAAACAAGCGCAAGCCTATTGCTTGCGGTCAATTATTATCAGCAACACATGGTCAATTTAATTCTATTTGGCCCTCCCGGCAGCGGGAAAGGAACGCAGAGTGCCAACATTATCGAAAAGTACGGATTGATTCACCTGTCTACCGGCGACCTGTTGCGCTCCGAGATCGCGGCAAAAACGCCGCTCGGCCTGGAAGCGCAGAAGGTGATGGACCAGGGCTTACTGGTGCCCGATGAGGTGGTGATCGGCATGATCTCCTCCAAGCTGGACGCCAATCCTGAAGCCCGCGGCTTCATTTTCGACGGTTTTCCGCGCACCACCGCCCAGGCGGAAGCGTTAGACAAGCTGCTGACCCTCAAGAAAACGGCCATTTCCGCCGTGCTGAGCCTCGAAGTACCTGAAGATGAGCTGGTACGCCGCCTCCTGGAGCGCGGTCACACCTCCGGCCGTTCTGACGACGCCAGCGAGGATGTGGTGAAAAAACGCATCGTGGAGTATCATAACAAAACCGCTCCCGTTGCCGATCACTACGCCAAATTCGGCAAACTGAAAAAAATCAAAGGCGAAGGCACCATCGAAAACATTTTCGATTCGCTCAGCAAAGAAATCGACGATCTGATGGGCGTGCGCGTGTAGCCAGCCCGTTTTGCATCATATTTACAACGCAAAGATCAGGTAAAGCCAAACTTTACGATCTTTGCGTTTTGCTTTTTGCTACCGGCCAACACCGATGCAGGCAAATATTGAATCATGGAGAACTTTGTAGACTATATCAGGGTATTCTGTAAATCCGGCCACGGTGGCGCCGGCAGCAGGCACTTTATGCGCACCAAATTCAAGGCGCTCGCCGGTCCCGATGGGGGCGACGGGGGCCGCGGCGGGCACCTCATCCTTCGCGGAAACTCCCAGCTGTGGACGCTGCTGCACCTTCGCTGGTACAAAAACGTACTGGCCGAAAACGGCGGAAACGGTAGCGGCGACAATTGCACCGGCCACAACGGGAAAGATATCGTGATCGAAGTGCCCCTCGGCACCATCGTCCGCGACGAGGAAACCGGCGAAGTGGAAGCGGAAGTGATGAAAGACGGCGAAGAGATCATCTTCATGCCCGGCGGCCAGGGCGGCCGCGGCAACGCCTATTTCAAAAGCGCCACCAACCAGGCACCCGAATACGCCCAACCGGGCCAACCCGGCCTCGAAGGTTGGAAAGTATTGGAACTCAAAGTGTTGGCGGATGTCGGGCTCGTGGGTTTCCCCAACGCCGGCAAATCCACCCTCCTGTCCAGCATCACAGCCGCCAGGCCTAAAATCGCGAATTACGCCTTCACTACCCTCACGCCCCAGCTCGGCATGGTGCATTACCGCGACGATCGCTCGTTTTGCATGGCCGACCTTCCGGGTATCATCGAAGGCGCGCACGAAGGCAAAGGCCTTGGCCACCGGTTCCTCCGCCATATCGAACGGAACGCCGTGCTGCTGTTCGTTATCCCCGCCGATAGCCCCGATCACAAAAAGGAATTCGACATTCTCGTCAACGAGCTCGAACAATACAATCCCGAGCTTCTCGATAAACAATTCCTTATTGCCATCTCCAAAAGCGATATGCTCGACGAAGAGCTCCAGGAAGCCATCTCCGCCGAACTGCCCGCCGATGTGCCGCATGTTTTCATTTCCGCCGTTACACAAACTGGTTTGCAGCAGTTGAAAGACATCCTGTGGGAGGCGCTTTCCGTTGAAGCGGATAACGTTCGCGAAGCGATGCTGGAAGACGATGAGGAAGAAGAAGAGGAAAGCGAAGAAGAATAAATAAAGATTTTTTTGGGTGCGATGGTAATTTATTTCGTTCCGGACATTATTTTTGCACCACCTGCCACCCTAGCTCAGCTGGTTAGAGCGGTTGTTTCGTAAATAACAGGTCGTCGGTTCGATTCCGATGGGTGGCTCAGATAGCCTTCGACTGCAGTAATGCAATATCGAAGGCTATTTTATTTTCATAGTCTTTTATCAGCCGGGCGATTTCTTCCCAGGCTTTATCCACGTCCGGCCTTGTGTAATATTCCCTGAAAACCCCTTCGGCAGAGGCTTCCGCGCGATGCAGGAAATGCCATGTCAGCATTTGGCGGAGAAATTGCCGCTGCAGGCCGCCCGGTCCGAAATCCATCGTATCCGCATTGGCGGCCAGCCATTCGAGGTTCTTGCGGAGTTTTCTTTCATAGCGTTGGGATGCGTTTTCAAAGCGGTAGCCTTCCGTTAATTCGCGGAGGAATATTCCGGTGATCCCGGGATGGGGGAGGCCTTCCGCTTCGCAATCGCCGCAGCTGGCCGGTTCCACATCCCTTCCAAAGAAAAGCTGGATAAGAGTGCCGTTTTTATAAGTACCGCCGTGGTAGCGGAATACCTGCCGGAAGGTGCCTTTTCCGTCTTCCAGGAACACGAAATCGCAATAGGTATGCCTGTCTGGCGTGAAATAAATGGTGACAGACAACGCGGGCGTAGCGTATGCGCCAAACGATTGCCAGGATTCGACGAAAGTGTGGTTGGAGATGGATCCGCGCCATTCGCCGTATGTGACGGTATCGCCGTTGGCAAACAGGACGCGCTGTTCCGGGGAGACGCCTTTCGGAAGTTTCACCTCGTTCTGTGGGATGTATGCTATTTCGGGAAGATTTGCGGCTTTGGGTTTCGGGCCGAAATTGTACAGCCCTACGAAAAGCAATATTAAGGCGCCCAGCACGATGCCCATGAATTTCAGGGGCATGGGGCGCGGTGGAGGTGCAGCAGGAGGCGGTGGAGCGGGGTTCCGGTATGCGCCTGCCGGTTGTTGTTTAGTCTGCTTGGTTTGCGTGGCGTGGGGAGCTGGGGGTACGCGGCTCCAGGCCAGTTGGCGATCGTAGCGCAGGCGATCGTCTGGTTCGGAAAGGATGCGATATGCTTCGAGGATTTCACGGAAACGGGCCTCCGCGGCGGGATTGCCGGGATTGCGGTCCGGATGGTATTGCATGGACAACTTCCGGAAGGCAGTTTTGATGAACGCAGGCGTCGCATTTTCCGGGACGCCCAAGACCTGGTATAGTGTCGGCATGATGGTAGTCTATAGGGCCTCGTCTTTTACTAAATACATATTGTCGGGCATCATCGTTTCGTACTGTTGTATGCAGGTGATGATGGTTGATCACATTTCCTTGCTGTCCGGATAACGATAATGGGTGTTGAATAATTGTAAGGTGGATTGGAAGTTGGTGTGCAGGGAGTGCCAGGTCAGCAGCTGTCGTAGCAATTCATTTCTGAGACCGTTGCCGGAATGGGTTGTCGGCATTATTACATAGTGGGAGGCAAGGTGGGCGAGGTTTTCGCGGATAAGGTCGCTCAGTCCGTCGTCTGTAGCCGCTTTTTTCCAGCGAAACGCCTTTTGCCTGTAAACCAGATAGATGCCGGCGATATCCGGATGCGGCAGATCGGCAACCTTACAAGCGCGGCAACTGCGGAAGGAATCCACGTCAATTCCGAAGTTCAACTGCAACTGGAAGATTTTTGGATCTGGGAGTTGAGGTATAAAGAACACGGGCTGGGTTGGGACCCACTTTTTGCAATACGCTATTGCTTTTGATGGATGGAAGAAGTTTGGACGCAGGGAAGCGGGATCAAGTTATGGCAGTAGCAATGCAATTTAGGTCGCATTCCGGGAAGGGTATAAATAAAAAAAGGTCCAGGATTGCTCCTGAACCTTTTTTCAATAAATATGGCAGCTACCTACTCTCCCGCATGATAGTGCAGTACCATCGGCCATGAGGGGCTTAACTTCTCTGTTCGGAATGGGAAGAGGTGAACACCCTCGGAAAAACCACCATAAGATCTTTAAGTATCTTACTACTAATAAATTTACATATCGGGAAGTTGTAAAACACGCTCTTTACTGATCGGTTTCCTTGCGGATACCTTTAGTTTAGATCAAGAGCGTAAAAATAAAATTAAAGCTTACGGGCAATTAGTACTACTCGGCTTTGATGTTACCACCTGTACACCTGTAGCCTATCAACGTCGTCGTCTTCGACGGCCCTTAAAAGTAAACTCATCTTGAGGTAAGTTTCACGCTTAGATGCTTTCAGCGTTTATCTTGCCCGTACATAGCTACTCTGCACTGCACCTGGCGGCACAACAGATACACCAGCGGTACGTACGACCCGGTCCTCTCGTACTAAGGTCATGTCCTCTCAATTTACTAACGATCACAACAGATAGGGACCGAACTGTCTTGCGACGTTCTGAACCCAGTTCACGTGCCACTTTAATCGGCGAACAGCCGAACCCTTGGGACCTTCTCCAGCCCCAGGATGTGACGAACCGACATCGAGGTGCCAAACCTCCCCGTCGATATGAGCTCTTGGGGGAGATCAGCCTGTTATCCCCGGAGTACCTTTTATCCTTTGAGCGATGGCCCTTCCATACAGAACCACCGGATCACTTTAGCCTGCTTTCGCACCTGCTCGGCTTGTCTGCCTCACAGTCAAGCACCCTTTTACTAATGCGCTCTGCGTACGATTACCAACCGTACTGAGGGTACCTTTGCGAGCCTCCGTTACTTTTTAGGAGGCGACCACCCCAGTCAAACTACCCACCAAACAATGTCCCCGTTGCCGGGTTAGACTCTAAGTAACAGAAGGTTGGTATTTCAACGTTGACTCCACGACTCCTGGCGAAGCCGCTTCATAGTCTCCCAACTATCCTACACATCTGGCACTCAAAATCAATGTTAAGTTGTAGTGAAGGTTCACGGGGTCTTTCCGTCCCGTTGCGATTAACCGGCATCTTCACCGATACTACAATTTCACCGAGCTCATGGTAGAGACAGTGTCCAACTCATTAGACCATTCGTGCAGGTCGGAACTTACCCGACAAGGAATTTCGCTACCTTAGGACCGTTATAGTTACGGCCGCCGTTTACTGGGGCTTCAGTCAGGAGCTTTGTATTGCTACGAACACCCTTCCTTAACCTTCCAGCACCGGGCAGGTATCAGGCTCTATACGTCATCTTTCGATTTTGCAGGGCCCTGTGTTTTTGTTAAACAGTTGGTTGGACCATTTTACTGAGACCACATCACTGTGGTACGCCTTATCCCGAAGTTACAGCGTCAATTTGCCTAGTTCCTTTACCATGGATCACTCGAGCGCCTTAGGATATTCTCCTCGACTACCTGTGTCGGTTTACGGTACGGGCTGCTATAACCTAACCTTAGAGGTTTTTCTTGGAAGTCTGATTAGGGACATTATCACTTCAGCCGAAGCTTCTGTGTACTATCAGGTTCAGCACCAACTGCGGATTTACCTACAATCGGTATACCTACACCCTTTAACGCACTATTCCGTAAGTGCGCAGTCCTTTCACTACTCCGTTACCCCATCGAAATTATAGCAGGTACTGGAATATTCACCAGTTTGCCATCAGCTACGCCTCTCGGCTTTGCCTAAGGACCCGACTAACCCTGATCCGATTAGCGTTGATCAGGAACCCTTAGTCTTACGGCGAAAAGATTTTTCATCTTTTTTATCGTTACTTATGCCTACATTTTCTTTTCTGTACGCTCCAGCATACCTCGCGGTACACCTTCGATGCAGTACAGAATGCTCCCCTACCGATCACCCGCCTAGCGGGGATCCTAAAGCTTCGGTAGTATGTTTGATGCCCGATTATTTTCCGTGCCCAAACCCTCGACCAGTGAGCTGTTACGCACTCTTTAAATGAATGGCTGCTTCCAAGCCAACATCCTGGCTGTTTTAGGGTTTGAACTGCGTTTGTTCAACTTAACATACACTTAGGGACCTTAGCTGTTAATCTGGGTTATTTCCCTCTCGGCCATGGACCTTAGCGCCCACAGCCTCACTCCCGTAGATATATCATAGCATTCGGAGTTTATTAGGGTTTGGTAGGCGGTGAAGCCCCCTAGCCCAATTAGTAGCTCTACCTCTATGATACGTCTGTTATACGAGGCTGTTCCTAAAAACATTTCGGGGAGAACGAGCTATCTCTCAGTTTGATTGGCCTTTCACCCCTATCCACAGGTCATCCCATAGCTTTTCAACGCTAATGGGTTCGGTCCTCCAGTTTGTGTTACCAAACCTTCAACCTGCCCATGGATAGATCACAAAGTTTCGCGTCTACCCCCACTGACTAAGCGCCCTGTTAGGACTCGCTTTCGCTGCGGCTCCGTTACTGAAGAACTTAACCTCGCCAGTGAGGAGTAACTCGTAGGCTCATTATGCAAAAGGCACGCCGTCACCAATTTCTTGGCTCCGACCGCTTGTAGGCGCACGGTTTCAGGTACTATTTCACTCTCCTGTTCGGAGTACTTTTCACCTTTCCCTTACGGTACTGGTTCACTATCGGTCTCTAGGGAGTATTTAGCCTTACCAGATGGTGCTGGCAGTTTCACACAGGATTCCTCCGGTCCCGCGCTACTCAGGATACCGCTCGTCCATCGCAATTTACGCCTACAGGGCTATCACCTGCTATGGCTCATCTTTCCAGATGATTCAACTTGATGCGACTTTCTAAATGCGGTCCTACAACCCCGGGACAGCACGCCGTCCCGGTTTGGGCTCTTCCCCGTTCGCTCGCCACTACTTAGGGAATCATTCATTTATTTTCTTTTCCTGCAGGTACTTAGATGTTTCAGTTCCCTGCGTTGGCCACCTT
>NZ_JBNNSF010000005.1:0-289246 GCF_050277495.1 Chitinophaga sp. NPDC101104
CTATCATGCGGGAGAGTAGGTAGCTGCCATATTTATTGAAAAAAGGTTCAGGAGCAATCCTGGACCTTTTTTTATTTATACCCTTCCCGGAATGCAACTATAGAGTAGCATTGCTACTGCGCAAAATTGCCCCTGTTTTCCTTCCCCGAATGCAATTTTATTACACTTGCTCATTCCACTTTCCTCACATTCCTCTTTCCCCATCAATCAAACGCCCCAAACAATATCCCATTTAATAAAATGGATAGCTATTGGATTTCAAACCAGCCTGTTTTCTCCATACATGAATTCCCATCACGGATTACAATTTTACTACACGTCCTTACTCTTCTTTCCCAATATCCAAACGTCATGAAGAATACTCAGTACAGTTAACTGCTACGCGCGCTGGGCATTTTTGGTTATTCATCTTACACGTTTTACACCTACCAGGAATATTGAATTGCCCTTGTCCGTATACTATTATCCTTTCACAAGGCGATTTATACCCGTTTCGACGCTTTCAATTGCATTTATGGTACTGTATGTAGCAGCACACTTTCGTTCTTGGGCATTTATCACTGAAACATAAGCTGACATACGAGGAATTCGCCTTCATGCAAACGAATCCTTCCTTCATATTCGATTCTTTCTTATAACAACTATATTAATTGCAATCAATGTGCGGTGATTGCTCACTCCGAATCGAGACTCATATCATTTATACCCATCCTGAAATAGATAATACTGCAAGTTCTGGTTTAAACTAATAGACCAATCATTTGATAACAACCGCACTTAAGCTTCCCAACAAAAACGATCGGCCAGATCAATATCCCTTTATCAGTGCATCCACAAGGCCTTTCCAGACAACCACCAATGTCCTGATACCTCAAACATTATATTAACATCCTGCAGAAAATAATCCACTACGCAGATACAATGCGTACCGCCGTACGAAATTCACAGTCCCATCAAACCTAACTAGCGTATGAAACCTCTGAAAGGAAAAATCATCCTCGTCGCCGGCGCCACCCGGGGAGCCGGAAGAGGAATCGCATCCATGCTCGGTGAAACAGGTGCCACCGTCTATTGCTCCGGCCGAAGCACTATAGGTGCACCTGCTTCCGGCCCCTCCCGCCCGGAAACCATCGACGAAACAGCGGAAATCGTCACGGAATTGGGTGGGATCGGAATCGCCGTGCGGACAGACCACAGTAAAGAAGAGGAAGTGATCGCCCTGATGGACCGGATACAAAAAGACCATGGTCATCTCGACGTCCTCGTGAACGATGTATGGGGCGGCGATGCCCTCATGCAATGGAACCTCCCGTTTTGGGAGAATGACCTCTCAAAAGGATTCCAGATGATGCGCCAGGCGATCGATACACACATCATTACCGCCAAGTATGCCGTGCCGCTCATGCTTCCCGCGAAAAAAGGCCTGATCGTAGAAATAACCGACGGAGATGGCTATTTCTACCGTGGACAACTGTTTTATGATCTGGTCAAAACAACCATCATCCGTTTGGCCTACGACATGTCGCAAGACCTTGAGTCCCACGGCATTGGCGCGCTTGCCGTAACGCCCGGCTTTCTTCGCTCCGAAGCCATGCTGGAGCACTTCGGAGTTACGGAGAGCAACTGGAAGGATGGGGCCAGGGTAGATCCGAACTTTATTGCGTCCGAAACACCCTGGTTCGTTGGTCGTGCTGTTGCCGCATTGGCAGCAGACCCAACCGTCTTCGAAAAAAGAGGGAAAGTTTTCAGTTCCTGGAGCCTTTCAGATGAATATGGATTCTCCGATCGTGATGGGACCAGGCCACATTGGGGAAATTATGTTCGAACAACGATCCCCGAATACCTCCACAAACCGCTGGATGATGAATTTTATAGCTATTGGAAACTGATCTCGGGAAAGAAGATCGGCGGAGACGCGTGGGAATAGGGAGGGTGGATTTTGGATAATGAAGGTTGAAAGCACGCCCAATTGCAATGAGGATTCACAATGTGAATGGATGCATTTATAGTTAAGTGCTGAATTCGAATGCTGTTGCAGAAGTTTAACGAATGAAAGTGGTAGGGAAAGTTGTATGCAATACTCTTGTGTAGAAATGTTGTGCGAGTAGCAGAAAACGCCATACAATTCTCAAACAGCGCCATGCTGCCTGCCGAAAATTGCATGGGATCGATGTTACCTTTTTTAAGGATTATTGTTTGATCTATGAGGCATTTATTGTGGGTGATATCGATGGGCAGATCAGACTTTAGTAATAATGATGTAAACTCAGCACGATATTGAACCGTATGATATCCATTCACCATGGATAGCATGGGTAGCCAACATCAAGATTTCGTGTAGTGAAGTACAAATTGATCTGGGAATCTAGAAGTATCCATCTGCCAGAAATATGGTCAGATGAAAGAGATCCTATTATTAAGAAGAACTTAAGTTCGTTATGCCGAATTGTAAATAGTTCGATGGTTGTGAATCCAGTATACAGATCCGGATTATCGTACGCCGATGGCAGATGTCCTATTTTTGTGAACCAGTTTAAGTTGTTTGCCGAGTTGTACGTGGTTTGATGGCTGTAAATCCAGCATACAGATCCGGATTATCGTACGCAGATGGCACATTCCTATTTTTGCGAACCAATTTAAGTTGTATTCCGAGTTGGACATAGTCTGATGACTGAATCCAGCATACATATCTGGATTATCGTACGCCGATGGCAGACATCCTATTTTTGCGAACCAATTTAAGTTGTATTCCGAGTTGGACATAGTCTGATGACTGTGAATCCAGCATACATATCCAGATTATCGTACGCCGATGGCAGACATTCTTATTTTTGCGAACCAGCTTAAGTTGATTGCCGAGTTGTACATGGTTTGATGACTGTGAATCCAGCTTACATATCCGGATTATCGTACGCCGATGGCAGACGCCCTATTTTTGTGAACCAGCTTAAGTTGATTGCCGAGTTGTACATGGTTTGATGGCTGTGAATACAGCATACAGATTCGGATTATCGTACGCCGATGGCACATTCCTATTTTTGCGAACCAATTTAAGTTGTATTCCGAGTTGGACATAGTCTGATGACTGTGAATCCAGCATACATATCCGGATTATCGTACGCCGATGGCAGAGGTTCCTATTTTTGCGAACCAGCTTAAGTTGATTGCCGAGTTGGACATAGTCTGATGACTGTGAATCCAGCATACATATCCGGATTTTCGTACGCCGATGGCAGACGTTCCTATTTTTGGGAACCAGCTTAAGTTGATTGCCGAGTTGTACATGGTTTGATGACTGTGAATCCAGCATACATATCCGGATTTTCGTACGCCGATGGCAGACGTTCCTATGTTTGGGAACCAGCTTAAGTTGTTTGCCGAGTTGTACATGATTTGCTTACTAAGCATCCAGATCCAGATGATCGTACGCAAATTCCAGCCCTGTACTTGAAAAATAAATTGCAACCCGATCTACAATTTGCAGTAAAACATGTTTAAAAAAAGAGGCGCCGGATTTCCAGCGCCTCTTCAACATATAACGTGTATTAACTGCTAAAACGTAAATGCGTCCAGTTCAGCCGGTGTAAGCTGATGGCGCTGTTTCCCTGTCATGCTCTTGAGAAACACAACGCCAGGCGCATTGTCTTCTACATAAGCGATGTAAGGAATGCCACGCTTTTCGGCGTATTTGTATTGTTTGTCCTGCTTGATTTCGTCCGGGAAAATTTCCGTGCTGATACCGCGGTCCCGCAGGCGGGAGATATATCCGTAAACTTCCGCCAGTTTCTCCGCCCCAGGGTGAAAGAAGATCACCTGCGTACCCTGTTGCGCGGTTTCCGGGAACAGTTGCAGCTCCTCCAGCACATCGTAAATCCGGTCTACACCAAAAGAAATCCCCACACCCGAAATCCCCGGAAGCCCGAACAGCCCCGTCAGATCGTCGTACCGGCCGCCGCCACCAATACTTCCCATGTTCACGTTCTCAGGCGCCTTCACCTCCACGATCATGCCGGTGTAGTAATTCAGGCCGCGGGCCAGCGTCAGGTCGATCTCGGGTTGACGGCTGAACGACGTCAGCCCGCTTCCCAGAATGTAGCGCAATTCCTCCACGCCCTTGCGCCCCGTTTCCGACCCCGCAAAAAGCTGCGTCAGCCGGTCGAGCTTTTCGTCGTTGCTGCCCTGCAGCGAAATAAATTCCATCACTTTATCGGCCTCCGGCCCCGAAAGCCCACGCTGCGCCAGTTCTTCCCGGACCCCGCTATCGCCGATTTTGTCGAGCTTATCGATGGCGATCGTAATGGGAAGCATCAGATCCGGACGGCCGACAAGCTCCGCCAATCCCGTAAGGATCTTGCGGTTGTTGACTTTCATCCGATATCCCGAAAGCCCGAGCGTATTGAAAACCGTATCGTAAATCTGCAGCAGTTCGATTTCGTTCAGGAGGGAATTGCTGCCCACCACATCCGCATCGCATTGGAAAAACTCGCGATAGCGGCCACGTTGCGGCTTATCGCCCCGCCAAACCGGCTGGATCTGGTAACGTTTGAAAGGCAGATGGATCTTCCCCTGGTTCATCACCACGAATCGTGCAAAGGGGATGGTGAGGTCGTACCGGAGCGACTTTTCACACAGGATCAGCGCCAGTTCACGGCTGTCTTTCGCCATTTGCGCCTGGCCATAGATTTTATCGCCGTTATTGAGGATTTTGAAAATCAGGTTATCGCCTTCGTCACCGTATTTGCCGAGAAGGGTAGAGGTGTATTCCATGGCCGGGGTTTCGAGGGGCTGGAAGCCGAAACGTTCGAAAGCCTGCCGGATGACAGCGAAGATATGGTTGCGCTTGCGGACAACTTCTGGCCCGAAATCGCGCGTACCTTGAGGAGTGTTGAGTTTTGCCATGCTATAAAGCGTCAAGAATGTGAATGTTAGAAATGTCAGGCGAGCCGGACGATGCGTTCGCAAGCGGCGTGGATGAGCCGGAACACCGGCTCGAAAAGGGCATCGTCGTACCAGGGGTCCGGGACCGGCTGCTGGTCTTCCAGCAACAATTGTACCTTCTGCTGGTCGGCCGACGAGCGGGCTTTGCGGAGCACATCACGGTAATTGTCCAGGTCCATGACGAAAATCCGGTCGAACCGGTCGAAATCTTCGGTGGAGAACTGCCGGCCGCGAAGCCCGGAAATGTCGATCCCATGCTGTTTCGCCACGGCACCGGAACGGCGGTCGGGCGGGTGGCCCACATACCAGTTGCCGGTGCCGGCGGAATCAACGTCCCAATCCAGTCCTTTTTGGCCCGCCAGGTGGCGGAGGATGCCTTCGGCAAGCGGGGACCGGCAAATATTACCGAGGCAGACCATCAATATCTTCATGTTCGATCGATTGATCGGGAATTACTGGTTATCAATGATTTGATATAAATCCTGGATCCCTTTTACCCCGATTTTTCAGACCGCAAACCTACCGAATTTTCAGGGAAACCGCTAACGCATTTTGGAGGAATTGCATATGTTAAAACTTTGCTGTATTATGGAAAATGAAAGGTTCGGCATCATCTTTCTGAAAGCTTTAGAAACAGCCCGGAAAATTTTTAACAAACGAATAAAAGTTTGATGCGGTAGAAAAAAGCATTTTTTTTGTATACTTGTAATTTGCCACCAATGCGACAGGAGAACGACAATACGAACAATCGGACAAACGTGCAATATCGCCCGCTGGGCGAGCTGATCAGGGGAATTATTTTTATTCTTTTTGGATTGTACGCATTGTATTCCGAGAAACTGGGAATGGGTAGACTGGACATCTCCGATAAATGGCTCTACGTATTGGCCGGCTTGTTGAGCGCTTATGGATTATTTCGTGTCTACAGGGGTATCAAACAATTATTCTTTTAACCAAGTATCACCCACTAGTGCGTATGTTTTTAAAAGCTAAAAACTGGATGGGCCTGGCATTGGCGACGGCTTCCGTTACCATGCTGGCCGCAGGATGCGGAGGTAATAACTCCGGTAAAGGTGAATTGGACGGCCCCACGAAAGGAGAGATCCATATTTCGGTTGACAAAACGTATCAGCCGTTACTGGAATCGGAAATCCGGGTGTTCGAGTCACAGTACCCGAAAGCCAAGATCATCGCCCATTACAAGCCCGAAGCAGATTGCTTCAAAGACCTGTTCAACGACAGCGCGCGCCTTATCATCGTAACGCGCGACCTGAAAGAGAACGAACTGGAATATTTCAAAAAAGAGAAGATCCGCCCGCAAAGCGGTAAGCTCGCTACAGACGCCATCGCGCTGATCGTCAATCACAGCAATCCCGACTCCATCCTTACGATGGACCAGGTGCGCGAGATCATGAACGGCAAATCGCAGAAGAAATGGAATATCGTATTCGACGATCAGAATTCCAGCACGGCGCGCTACGTCCTGGACTCCATCAACAAAGGCCAGCCTTTGCCGGCCAACACGATGGCAGCCCATTCCAATGCAGAAGTGATCTCGCATGTGGAAAAGGATAAAAACGCCATCGGTGTGATCGGGGTGAACTGGATTTCCGACACGAACGATTCCACCGCCATCGAATTCAGCAACCGCATCACGACGGTAAAACTCCGTGCAGACGGATACACCGAATTCGTGAAGCCGTACCAATACTTTATCGGGACGAAGTCCTACCCGCTCACGAGAGGTATGTTCTATATCCTCAAAGAGCCCCGCCAGGGTTTGGGTTCAGGCTTCGCGACATTCCTCTCCGGTCAGCCCGGCCAACTGGTGATCGGAAAATTCAAGTTGTTCCCGGCCCGTTTGAACATCGTGTTCCGGGAGGCCACTTTAACAGAGTAAAAACTAAATACTGATAACACAACTAAAACCGGATTGCTCATGAACAGAAGGAACAGTTTATTTGTAGCCATGCTCTGCATAGCCAACGGAGCTATGGCGCAAACTGTGGAAGATGGTTTGAAGGATTTGTACTACGGCAAATACCAAACTGCCAAACAGAACCTCGAAAAAGCCATCACCGCGAAACCTACGGATGACCGCGCTTATTACTACCTCGGAATAGCCGAACTGGGACTGGAGAATAAGGACGCAGCTGCAGCCGCCTTCGCCAAAGGCCTCACCGCCGTTCCCACCTCCTCCCTCCTCATGGTAGGTCAGGGCCGCATCGATCTCCTCAACGGTAAAACCGCTGAAGCGAAACAGAAATTCGAAGCCGCCAGCACCGCCACCGAAGGCCGCGATGGCGACGTTGCCCGTGCCATCGCAGACGCCAACACCGAAGTAAAAGGCGGCGACCGCGGATATGCGCTCACCATCATGGAAAAACTCCTCAACAACGAAGGACGTAAGAAAAAACAAATGTATACCGCCACCGCGGCCGATTACATCGAACTGGGCGACGCTTACCGTTACCTCGGCGGTGAGAACGGCGGCAAAGCGATCACCACTTACGAAAAGGCACTCGAGCTCGACGCCAACAACGCCGAAGCCGTGATGAAACAGGGCCTGGTAAACTACAACGCCCGCCTGCTCCAGCAAGCCGTGGCCGATTGGGCCAAAGCCACCAACATGGACGCGAACTATGCGCCCGCATACTTCGAACTGTACCAGTTCTACATCACCCAGCGCAAAGAGCAGTTCTCGCTCCCCCACGCTGCACAATACCTCCAGAAATACGTGGAAGTTGGGGACCCCTCCGACAAGGCGAAAAACGAATATTACCTGGCTGCCATCAACTTCTACCAGAAAGACTATGATGGCGCTATCGCCAAGGCGAAAGCGCTCATTCCCTCGGCAAACGACTTTTACAAAGGAAAACTCACCCTGATCGCCGCAGATGCATATCTGTGGAAAGGTGACTCCCTCTCAGCAAAAGCCCTGATGGACGAGCGCGTAAAATCCGTTCCCGCAGAACAGCTTCAGGTGAACGACTATAAACTGCTCAGCGCCATCTATGGCAAACTGAAGCACTCCGATTCCGCCACCCAGGCTGGCTACCAGCAAACTGCCGGTCTCTACCTGGAGAAATACGCAGAAACAGACACCAGCACCGATGCGGAAAAATTCCGCAACGTGGCAGTAGCATACAAGGATATGCGTAATTATGGAAAAGCGGCTACCTGGTACGGTAAAGCGCTGGAAGTAAAAGACAATCCCGAAGCGATGACCGACCACTTCTACAAAGCGTTCTATGAGTACTACGCAGCCGATTACAGTGCTTCTGACTCTTCCTGGGGCAGCTTCGTGGAGAAATATCCTACCCAGCCCACTGCCTTCTACTGGAAAGGCATGGCCAACTTCGCGCTGGACCAGCAAGCCAAGGAAGGCCGCGGTAAAGACGCCTTCGAAAAATACATCGGAATGGTGAAACCTGAAGACGAAGCCCGTAACAAACGCTTCCTCCTCAATGCCTACACTTACCTGATGCTGTATCACTACAATAAGGAAGACCAGGCCGCCATGCAGCCTTATATGGACAAACTGGTAGCCATCGACCCGAACAACGATACCGTTCGCCAGGTGAAGGAATTCCTCAGCTCCTCCAACAAAGCCGCAGGTAGCTCCGCGAAAGCAGCCACCGCCAACGGCTCCAAATAATTCCGGACCCAAATCCCGGATCACCGGCAGCGCCCACACGGGCGCTGCTTTTTTTATGCCCATTTTTAACGTTTCCTGCATTGTTTTTACCGGATTATTTGAGTAAATTCAGAGACGGAGCCTGCCTGTATCGTGGCCGCAGCCATCATTCTGGCATGTTTTTTTATTACATGAACCCATACCGCAGCCGAACTAAAAGGCTCCGGTAACGTTAGTTAATCGGTTAAAACATTTTATCATGAAGAAGCGTATCAGTACCGTGGTTGCCCTTTTCCTCCTCGCAGGCGGGGCAATGGCGCAAACGATAGAAGACGGGCTCAAAAACCTCTATTACGGAAAATACGCCACCGCCAAATCCAATTTCGAGCAGGCGATAGCGGCCAAACCCACGGACGAACGGGCGTATTATTACCTCGGGATCGCTGAACTGGGCCAGGAAAACAAGGACGGAGCGGCAGCCGCCTTCCAGAAAGGGCTCACCGCCGTGCCGAATTCCCCTCTTCTCAATGTAGGCCTCGGCCGTATCGACCTGCTGAGCGGTAACGCCGCCGCGGCACGCCAAAAGTTCGATGCCGCCCTCAACGCCACCGCCAAAAACAAGAACGGCGACGTGGCCCGCGCCATCGCAGATGCCAACACCGAAGTGAAAGGCGGCGATAAAGCCTTCGCACTCGCCGTTATGAAACAGCTGGTAGAAGGGAACGACGGCCGGAAAGGATACAAACCCGTAGCAGCAGATTACATCGAACTGGGCGACGTTTACCGCTACATGGGCGGCGAAAACGGCGGGAAAGCCATCGAAGCGTACGAAAAGGCGCTGGAACTGGAACAAAACAACGCTGAAGCCGTGATGAAACGCGGCCATGTGAACTATAACGCCAAACTCCTCGAACAGGCAGTGGCCGACTGGTCGCAAGCCACCACGCTCGACCCGAACTACGCCCCGGCTTTCTACGAACTGTACCAGTTCTACTACACCCCCAAGCCCCGGCAGTTCTCTCTTCCCAAGGCGAAGGAATATTTACAGAAATACCTCGCCCTGAGCGACCAGGCCGATAAAACCCGGAACGAGTATTACCTCGCTTCCATCATGTTCCTCGACCGCGACTACGAGGGCGCCATCAACAAGGCGAAATCGCTCATCCCGCAGGCCAACGAATCCTACAAAATGAAGCTCGAGCGGATGATCGCCGATGCATACCTCCAGAAAGGCGATTCCCTCGCCGCCCGCCAGCATTTCGACGACTATGTGAAACGCTCCGGGGAAAGCAAGCTGGAACCTATCGATTACAAGCTCGGCAGCGAGATCTACAGCCGTATCAAATTGGGCGATTCCACCCAACAGGCCGCGATCGACCAGCAATCGCTCAACTACCTCGAGAAATACGCTACCTCCGACACCGCGAAAGACCTGGACCGCTACGAAAGCGTGGCCAAGGCCTTCCAGCAGGCGAGGGTATTCAATAAAGCAGGCGAATGGTACCAGAAAGTGGCCGACCTGAAAGCCGAGAAAGGAGAGAAACCCGCTGCGCTCGACCTGTTCAACATCGGCCAGAACTACTATTACGCCTCCAGCGGCGGTACAGACACGGCGATGCTGGCCAAATCTTCCGAAGCCTTCGGAAAACTGACCACCGCATTCCCCGACCTGACCACCGGGCACTTCTGGCAGGGGATGGCCGCTGCCGCCCGCGACGTGGAAGCCAAAACCGGTGTGGCTCAGCCCTTCTTCGAAAAATACCTGAGCCTGGCAGAAGCAGACCCCGCCAAGAACAAGGCAGGCCTCATCAAGGCGTATACCTACCTGATGGTATATTATTACAACAAGGAAGACAAAGCCAATATGCAGAAGTATATGGACAAACTGACGCCGCTGGACCCTACGAGCGAGCCCGTGAAGCAGATCAGGGACATCATGAACAAGCCCCAGCAAAAAGGCGGCGGACGCTAATAAATATTTAAATTTCAGGCATTTGACGTACACGGCCCGGGAATACTCCCGGGCCGTGTACTTGTTACACGTTTAGGCTCAATCAATTACACAAACGGGTGAGCGCCCGGGAAACTCCGGAAACCAACGTCACATATTTTATTATATTACATATACAAAAAAAAGATTAGATTTTCAGGATTGTCGATTTGAATTATAGTTTAGTTGCAGTATTTTTGCGCTTTCAGACAATATATTGGGAAGCTTATGTTTTTTGTCTCTGAATTTTTGACAGCAAGCAACACGCCGGTCAGCTATTTTCCTATCCTTTTACAAGTTGTTGCTGCTTTGGGTTTCGTTGGTATCACCATGATAGCCACGCACTTTCTGGGCCCGAAGCGTAAAACCAGTGACAAACTGGAGAATTTCGAAAGCGGTATCGAACAGATGGGGAACGCGCGCCAGCCGGTGGCTATCAAGTACTTTCTGACAGCTATCCTCTTCGTGTTGTTTGACGTAGAAGTCATCTTTTTCTATC
The DNA here is from genome assembly GCF_050277495.1 of Chitinophaga sp. NPDC101104. Lineage (NCBI taxonomy): Bacteria > Pseudomonadati > Bacteroidota > Chitinophagia > Chitinophagales > Chitinophagaceae > Chitinophaga > Chitinophaga sp. NPDC101104. The sequence goes on from NZ_JBNNSF010000005.1 coordinate 11,065, forward strand.
CCTACGCTGTTAATTTTAAAGAGCTGGGATGGAGTGGTTTTATGGCGATGCTCGCATTTGTTTGCTTCTTCATGGGCGGATTCTACTACATCATTAAGAAAGGCGCCCTGAAGTGGGAAGATTGATACTTAGTTAACTATTAATAAATTCCCGCTGTGTGAATGCGGCGGGATTAGGAGGGTAAAGATTATGTCTCGTCCTGTTCAGTTTAATACGAATGTGAAGGTGGTGGAAATGCCGGAAGGCTATAGCGGAGAAGGTTTCTTTGCCACATCTTTCGATAAGGTCATCGGCCTGGCCCGTAAGAATTCCATCTGGCCGCTGCCGTTCGCCACATCCTGCTGTGGCATCGAATTCATGGCCACCATGGCCGCCCACTACGACCTCGCCCGTTTCGGTTCCGAGCGTCTGGGTTTTACGCCCCGCCAGTGCGACCTGCTCATGGTAATGGGTACCATCGCTAAAAAGATGGGTCCCGTGCTGCGGCAGGTTTACCTGCAGATGGCCGAGCCCCGCTGGGTGATCGCCGTTGGCGCCTGCGCCAGCAGCGGCGGTATCTTCGACACCTACTCCGTGCTCCAGGGCATCGACCAGGTGATCCCCGTGGACGTTTACGTTCCCGGATGCCCCCCGCGCCCGGAAGCCATCCTCGACGGCGTGATGCGCGTCCAGGACCTGGTGGGCCAGGAAAGCCTGCGCCGCCGCCATAGCGACCGGTATAAAGATCTCATGAATTCCTACGGAATACAATAGTCACGATAATAGCGATTACATGTCTTTGACGAATGAGCATATCAAGAACAGGCTGGTCGAGAAGTTCGGCGAGGCGTTGACCAATTTTGAAGAGTCGTACGGCATCATGTCGTTCCACGCGCCCAAAGAGATCAATCTGAAAGTCATGCAGTTCCTTTACGACGAAGAGGACCTGGCATTCCGTTTCATGACCGACCTCTGCGGCGTGCATTACCCCGATAACGCGGGTGCTGAACTCGGTGTGGTATATCACCTGCACAACCTCGTGCAGAACGTGCGCCTCCGGTTCAAAGTGTTTACCGCCGTGGAAACACCGCAGATTTTCACCGCCACGAAGTTGTTCGCCACCGCCAACTGGCAGGAAAGGGAAACATATGATTTCTTCGGGATCGACTTCGTAGGGCATCCGAACCTCGTCCGCATCCTGAACGTGGACGAAATGGATTACTTCCCCCTGCGCAAGGAATTCCCGCTGGAAGACCAGACCCGTGTGGACAAGGACGACGAGATGTTCGGCCGCGGCGGAAGCGTCGGTATTTAAGTTTAACTTTTAGCAAATCAGGATATGTCTGATCACCATATACAACTACCGGAAGGCTCCATAGAGAAGCAAACCAACACGCTCAACCTTGGGCCCACCCACCCCGCCACCCACGGCGTTTTCCAGAACGTGCTGGAGATGGACGGCGAAAGGATCGTGTCCGCCACGCCTACCGTTGGCTACATTCACCGCGCTTTCGAAAAAATCGCCGAGCGCAAGCCGTATTACCAGATCACTCCGCTGACAGACCGGCTCAACTACTGCTCGGCCCCCATCAATAACATCGGCTGGCACCTGACCGTGGAAAAGCTCCTGGGCATCAAAACGCCCAAAAGAGTGGATTACCTCCGCGTCATCATCATGGAACTGGCCCGTATCACCGACCACCTCATCTGCAACTCCGTTATCGGCGTAGACTCCGGCGCATTCACCGGCTTCCTCTACGTAATGCAGTACCGTGAACTGGTATACGAAATCTACGAAGAAATCTGCGGCTCGCGCCTCACCACCAATATCGGCCGTATCGGCGGTTTCGAAAGGAACTTCACCGAAACGGCTTTCCGTAAGATCAACAAGTTCCTCGACGAATACCCGGCCGTACTGAAAGAGTTCGAAAATCTCTTCACCCGTAACCGCATCTTCATGGAACGTACCCAGGGCGTTGGCGCCATCACGGCGGAACGTGCCCTCAACTACGGCTTCACCGGTCCGAACCTGCGCGCTGCAGGCGTGGATTATGACGTGCGCGTAGCCACCCCGTACAGCTCTTACGAAGACTTCGAGTTCAGCATTCCCGTAGGCACCACCGGCGACACGTACGACCGCTTCCTGGTGCGCAACGCGGAAATGTGGCAGAGCCTCGGCATCATCCGGCAGGCGATGGACAAACTGAAAGACCTCCCCGCCGATGTCTACCATGCCGACGTTCCTGCTTACTACCTGCCCGACAAGGAAGACGTTTATTCCAAAATGGAAGCGCTCATCTATCACTTCAAGATCGTGATGGGCGAAACCGACATCCTGCCCGGCGAAGTGTACAACGCCGTGGAAGGCGCTAACGGCGAACTGGGATTCTATCTCATTTCCGACGGCGGCCGCTCCCCGTACCGCCTGCACTTCCGCCGGCCCTGCTTCATCTATTACCAGGCGTACCCGGAAATGGTGAAGGGCGCGATGCTGAGCGATGCCATCATCTGTATGTCATCCCTCAACCTGATCGCTGGCGAACTGGACGCATAAATTCTTTGGCAGGGCCCCCGCGGGCCCTGCACGCATATATCCTGCTATCCCTGAATACCCTATGAAAAAAGTTCTTTTATTATTATTCGCAGCCCTGTGTGGGAATGTGAGCGAAACCGCCGCCCAACGGTCCACCGAAGTGCTGGTGCCTTACCGCAAAGGCAACAAGTGGGGGTACTGCAAGCTCGATAAAACGATCGTGATCGCCCCGCAATTCGACGATGCGCAGCCTTTCGGCGAGCTCGACGAAGAGGAGCTGGACGATGCTGACATTGCCCGGGTGAAGAAAGGGGCCGAGGAATTCTGGATAGACCGGAAGGGGAAACGGAAGAAACCCGAGGAAGTAGACGAGACCCGCGCCGGCGAAGGGCTTATGATGTCCGAGCTGGTGTCTGGCGAAATGGAAGACCCGCACCCGAAAGTGCGCATGCAGGACGGGAAAGCCGGATTGATGCAGGGAGACAACGTACTGCTGGGATTCCAATTCGATTCCATCCGTACGGGAATCTCCACGGCAAACGATTACGTGATCGCGAAAAGCGGCGGAAAGTGGGGCGTGGTTTTCACCGAAGCGGCCCGGCGCGGCAAATGGCTCATACCGGCACAGTTCGACGAGGTAAACGACCTCATGGAGGGCCGCTACCTGTTTGCCGTGAGCAAAAACGGCCAGCAGGGCGTTTGGGGCATCAACGGGGCAGTACTGCCGGTCGCTTATGACAAGGTAGCGCTGGCGGGAAGCAACTGGCACTATTGCGCCATCGCAGCTTTGGACGAAGCCGGGATCCGGCTGTTCGGGCTGAATGGCAAAAAGCTGAACGATGAAGTGTACGACTGGACGTATACCGAAGTCGGGAATGGCGTGGCCGGCGATAACAAGCTTGGGTTTTACAAGCTGATATATGTGTATAAAAACGGGAAATACGGCCTGGTGGACAACACCGGCAAAGCATTGACCGGTTGTAAATACGACGAGATACAACAGTTTTCCGGCAAGCCCTTTACGCTGGTCGGATATAAAGGAAAAAAGGGGTATATCGGGGTGAAGGGAACGGAATATTTTGAAGATTGACAAGATCATTCACCCGCGGGGGACCTGCATACAATGAAAATTAACTATAAAGACGAATATAAATGGCCGTTCAATTTTCTGAAGAGAAGCTGAATAAAGTAAAAGAGATCATCGCGCGGTACCCGGACGGGAAGCAGAAAAGCGCCCTGATCCCTGTGCTGCACCTGGCGCAGGAATCCTTCGGCGGATGGCTCAGTGCCGACACGATGGATTATGTGGCCGGCCTGCTCCAGATCGAGCCGATCGAAGTGTATGAAGTGGCTACGTTCTACTCCATGTTCAACCTGCAGCCCGTAGGCAAATTCCTGTTCGAGGTATGCCAGACGGGGCCCTGCATGCTCCGCGGGTCTGACGACATTATTCATTATATCAAGGAAAAGCTGGGCATCAAGGTAGGGGAAACCACGGCCGACGGGCTGTTTACCCTCAAAACCGTGGAATGCCTCGGCGCCTGCGGTTACGCACCGATGATGCAGCTGGGCAAGTTCTACAAGGAACACCTCACCAAAGAGAAAGTAGACCAGATCATCGCGGAGTGCCGCGCACAGGCGAACAACTAAAAGCTGACCGGCTTCCTGCCGCCGAAGTGTGCGACGCAACGGGGGAGGAGGGAAGACCGGAAAGCCGACCAAACGAAAAACATCACGTTGCCCAGGCAACAACTTATATAAAGCGAGACAATGGGACGTAAATTACTGTTAGACAAGGCGCATATAGAAGGCATCCGGTATTTCGACGTATACCGGAAAAACGGCGGATATGCCGCTGCCGAAAAAGCCCTGAAGAGCATGAGCCCGGATCAGGTGACGGAAGAAGTGAAGAAAAGCGGCCTGAGAGGCCGTGGCGGCGCGGGCTTCCCCACAGGATTGAAATGGAGCTTCCTGGCCAAACCGGAAGGAGTGCCCCGCTACCTCGTCTGCAATGCCGACGAATCCGAGCCCGGTACCTTCAAAGACCGGTACCTCATGGAGTTTCTCCCGCACCTGCTCATCGAGGGCCTGCTGATCTCCAGCTACGCCCTCGGTGCCAACACCACTTACATCTATATCCGCGGCGAATACGCCTGGATCCCCGATATTCTCGAAGAAGCCATCGCCGAAGCGCACAAGAACGGCTTCCTCGGTAAAAACATCCTCGGTTCCGGCTTCGATCTGGACATTCACGTGCAACGCGGCGCCGGCGCCTACATCTGCGGCGAAGAAACCGCCCTCATCGAATCGCTGGAAGGCAAACGCGGCAACCCGCGCATCAAGCCGCCGTTCCCCGCCGTGAAAGGCCTGTACCAGTGCCCCACCGTGGTAAACAACGTGGAAACCCTCGCCACCATCGTGCCCATCATCAACATCGGGGGCGATGAATACGTGAAATACGGCACGGGCAAATCCACCGGCACCAAGCTCATCTCCGCCTGCGGCAATATCAACAAACCCGGCGTGTACGAGATCGAGATGAACATCTCCGTAGAAGAATTCATTTATTCCGACGAATACTGCGGCGGCATTCCCAACGGGAAACGCCTCAAAGCCTGCATCCCCGGCGGCTCCTCCGTACCCATCGTTCCCGCCAACCTGCTGCTCACCACGGCCAAAGGCGAAAAACGCATGATGACGTACGAAAGCCTCAACGACGGCGGATTCGCCACCGGCACCATGATGGGGTCGGGCGGCTTCATCGTGCTGGACGAAGACCAGTGCGTAGTGCGCCACACCCTTTCGCTGGCCCGGTTCTACCACCACGAAAGCTGCGGACAGTGCAGCCCCTGCCGCGAAGGAACCGGATGGATGGAAAAAGTGCTCAAGAACATCGAGCACGGTAAAGGAAAAATGAGCGACATCGACCTGCTGTGGGACATTCAGCGCAAGATCGAAGGCAACACCATCTGCCCCCTCGGCGACGCCGCCGCATGGCCGGTGGCCGCCGCGATCCGTCATTTCCGTGACGAATTCGAATGGCACGTGCTGAACCCCGACGAGGCGCAGCGCCGCAATTTCGGCCTGGCACATTATGCAGACCCGCTGCCCGTAGCTGCCGCTGTCTGATAAGGAAACAACATTATTCTTCTTTTTTACTTTTTAATAATGGCGGAAGAAAAGAAATTATTCAAGGTCAAGATCGACAACATCACGGTGGAAGTGGAACCGGGAACGACCATCCTCAACGCTGCCCGCACCATCGGCGGCGAAGTGGTGCCCCCGGCCATGTGCTATTACTCCAAGCTGCAGGGCTCCGGCGGTAAATGCCGCACCTGCCTCGTGAAAGTGACGAAAGGCTCCGAAGCGGACCCGCGCCCCATGCCCAAGCTGGTGGCCAGCTGCCGCACCACGGTGATGGACGGGATGGAAGTGGCCAACATCACCTCCCCCGAAGTGCTCGACGCCCGCAAAGGCGTAGTAGAGTTCCTCCTCATCAACCACCCGCTCGATTGCCCCGTGTGCGACCAGGCCGGTGAATGCGACCTGCAGGACCTGAGCTACGAGCACGGCGTTTCCGGCACCCGGTACGAATTCAAGCGCCGCACTTTCGAGAAGGAAGATATCGGCGAACATATCAAACTGCACATGACGCGCTGCATCCTTTGCTACCGCTGCGTGTTCACGGCAGACCAGCTGACCAACAAGCGCCACCACGGCATCCTGAAACGGGGAGACGCTTCCGAGATCAGCACCTACATGCGCGCATCGCTGGACCATACCAACTTCATCGGCAACGTGATCGATGTTTGTCCCGTTGGCGCGCTCACCGACCGTACCGCCCGTTTCAAGAACCGCGTATGGTTCCTCAAACCGGTAGACGCCCACCGCGAATGCTCCGATCCGAAATGCTGCGGCAAAGTAGCGCTCTGGATGCGTGGCGACGAGATTTTCCGCGTTACCGCCCGCAAAGACAAATACGGCGAAGTGGAAGGCTTCATTTGCGATACCTGCCGCTTCGAGAAAAAAGATATCAAAGACTGGATCGTGGAAGGCCCCCGCAAGATTTCGCGCCACAGCGTAATCACCGCCGGCCACTACGTAGGTGTGCACAAGCCCCAGGAAACCGTGATGAAAGTGATGGACGGCCGCAGCCCCCGGTTGCTGATGGACATCCACTCGGTGAGCGAGGTGAACATGCCGCAGGTAGACCTGAGCCAGATCGAAGGGCCGGCGCACTCAACCGATTTTCCGACTAAAAAAGGCGATCAATAAAGCGAGTTATGGAATTCACAATTGACTGGTATTTCATTATAGAAAAGTTGCTGCTGATTTCGGCAGTGCTGGGTATTTCATTGGTGGTGGCGATGTACAGCACCTGGGGCGAGCGTAAGGTGGCCGCCTGGATCCAGGACCGCCGCGGTCCCAACCGTGCAGGCCCGTTCGGGTTGCTGCAGCCGTTGGCAGACGGTGGCAAGCTTTTCTTCAAGGAAGAGATCATCCCCGCGAGCGCCAACCGCTTTTTGTTCATCATGGGCCCCTCGCTGGCCATGTTCACCGCCTGCCTCACCAGCGCCGTGATCCCCTGGGGAGATACCCTCACCATCGCCGGCCGTGAAGTGAGCCTGCAGATCGCCGACATCAACATCGGCGTACTGTGGATCATGATGGTGGTAGGCATGGGCGTGTACGGCATCATGATCGGCGGATGGGCATCCAACAACAAATTCTCCCTGCTGGCCGCATGCCGCGGCGCATCGCAGGTAATTTCCTACGAACTGCCCATGGGCCTGGCCCTCATCGCCCTGTTCATGCTCAGCGGTTCCCTCAGCCTGAAAGAAATCGTGGAGCAACAGCGCGAAGGCACCTGGTTCGTGTTCCTCCAGCCCATCGGCTTCCTCATTTTCCTCATCTGCTCTTTCGCGGAAACCAACCGTACGCCGTTCGATCTTCCCGAAGCGGAAAACGAACTGAACGGTGGTTACCATCTCGAATATTCGTCCATGAAACTGGGCTTCTACCTCTTCGCCGAATACATCAACATGTTCATCAGCTCCGTGCTGATGGCCACGCTGTATTGGGGCGGATACGCCTTCCCTTTCATGGACAAACTGGGGATAGACGGTAATCTGCTGACGGTCCTCGGAATCGGGGCGCTGTTCATCAAGACGCTGTTCTTCATCTTCTTCTTTATGTGGGTGCGGTGGACGATCCCGCGGTTCCGCTACGATCAGCTCATGAAGCTCGGATGGAAAGTACTGATCCCGCTGGCATTGCTGAATATGCTCATTACCGGCGCCGTGATCCTTTTCCGCGAGAACGGATTTAATTTTTAAACTTCAAGAAACTCATCATATGCAATCTTTAACCAACAGGGCAACGCCGGTAGACAGGAGGCCCATGACCTTTGCGGAGAAACTTTATCTGCCAGCGATAGCGAAAGGTATGGGCATTACCCTGAAGCACCTTTTCAAGAAGAAAGCGACGGTGAACTACCCCGAAGAGACGCGCCCGTTCAGCCCCGTGTTCCGCGGGCTGCACATCCTGAACCGCGACGAAATGGGACGCGAGCGCTGTACGGCCTGCGGATTGTGCGCAGTGGCTTGTCCTGCCGAAGCGATCACCATGGAAGCGGCCGAGCGCCTGCCGGGCGAGGAGCATCTGTACCGCGAGGAGAAATACGCCGCGCGGTACGAGATCAACATGCTGCGCTGCATCTTCTGCGGTTTCTGTGAAGAAGCCTGCCCGAAACAGGCGGTTTACATGTCTGAAACCTTCGCGCCGGCGAACTACCAGCGTAAAGGGTTCATTTACGGGAAGGAAGACATGCTGATCCCCCATCCCCAAAAACAAATCAAAGAAAACAACCAATAAGGCAATGGGAATCGATATGATAATCTTTACAGTGCTGTCTGCGATCGCCATCGCATCCGCACTGGGCGTGATCCTGAGCAAGAACCCCGTGAACAGCGTGCTTTGCATGATCACCTGCTTCGTCGCCATCGCGGGCCATTACATCATGCTGAACGCACAGTTCCTGTTCGTGGTCCATCTCATCGTGTACACCGGCGCCATCATGGTACTGTTCCTCTTCGTATTGATGATGATGAACCTCAACGCCGACATCGAGCCGCAGAAACGCAACTGGCTGAAATACGCCGGCGCCATTTCCGGCGGTGCGCTGCTGCTGGTGCTCGTAGCCGCCCTGCGCGACGCGAGCCTCCCCGCCATCCAGAACGGCGGCAACACGGAGATCGGCCTGGTACAAAACCTCGGTAAAACATTGTTCACCTCTTACGTAGTGCCCTTCGAACTGAGCAGCGTGCTGTTCCTCAGCGCGATGGTCGGCGCCGTAGTGATCGGTAAGAAATAAAACGCATTCGATATGCCCGTTCAATATTACATCTTTCTCAGCATCGCCCTGTTCTGCATCGGCATCATGGGGGTACTGATGCGCCGGAACGCCATCATCATCTTCATGTGCATCGAGCTCATGCTCAACGCCGTGAACCTGTTGCTGGTAGCTTTCTCCAAAATGTGGGTAGACGCAGGGCGGATAGACGCCGCCTCGGCGCAGCTCTTCGTTTTCTTCGTGATGGTCGTTGCCGCAGCGGAAGTTTCCGTAGGCCTCGCCATTATCGTGATGATGTACCGGAACACCCATTCCGTAGACATCAACATTCTCAGCAGACTGAAAAACTAGGATTAAAAAATAGTATAGATCGATGATACATCTTGTTTGGCTGGTACCGTTTTTACCGTTGTTAGGTTTCCTGATCAATGGATTGGGCAGGAGGTATTTATCCAAGCCGCTCACCGGCATCGTAGGTAGCGGCAGCGTGGTCGCAGCTTTTGTGATCAGCTTGCTTATCTTCTTCGAAGTGCGGACGCCCGGCTTCACGCCCCAGGTGGTTACGCTGTTCGATTTCATCAGCGTAGGCAGCCTCCACATCCCCTTCGCATTCCAGGTAGACCAGCTGAGCGCCTTGTTCCTGCTGATCATCACCGGTGTGGGCTCCCTGATCCACATCTACTCCACTTCTTATATGCATGACGAGCCGAACGAAGGCTTTGCGCGCTATTTCGCGTACCTCAACCTCTTCGTGTTCTCCATGCTCATCCTCGTGCTCGGCGCCAACTATGTGATGATGTTCATCGGATGGGAAGGCGTAGGCCTCTGTTCCTACCTGCTCATCGGGTTCTGGTTCAAAAACATCGAGTACAATAAAGCCGCCAACAAGGCTTTCATCATGAACCGCATCGGCGACTTCGGTTTCCTGCTCGGCATCTTCCTGCTCATCCAGCAGTTCGGTTCCGTGACCTTCTCCGAAGTGCTGCCCCAGGCCGCCGGCCTCGGCGAAAACAGCGGCGTGCTCTTCGCCATCGCCATGCTGCTCTTCATCGGCGCCATGGGTAAATCTGCACAGATCCCCCTGTACACCTGGCTCCCCGACGCCATGGCCGGCCCCACCCCCGTTTCCGCCCTCATCCACGCGGCCACGATGGTGACCGCCGGTATCTACATGGTGGCCCGCAGCAACGTGATTTATACCCTCGCCCCGCACATCCAGACGATCGTGACGCTCGTGGGCCTGGCAACCGCATTGCTCGCAGCTTCCATCGCACTGAAACAGAACGACATCAAGAAAGTCCTGGCTTACTCCACCGTGAGCCAGCTCGGATACATGTTCATCGCACTGGGTGTTGGCGCTTACACCGCCGCCGTGTTCCACGTGATGACGCACGCATTCTTCAAAGCCCTGCTGTTCCTCGGTTCGGGTTCCGTGATCCACGCCATGGGCGGTGAGCAGGACATCCGGAAGATGGGCGGCCTGAAGAAATGGATGCCCATCACCAACTTCACCTTCCTTATCGGGTGCCTCGCCATCGCAGGGATCCCGGGGCTGAGCGGTTTCTTCTCCAAAGATGAGATCCTCGCCCACGCATTCGGGTACAGCCCGGTAATTTATGGCCTCGCCCTCATCGGCGCGCTCATGACCGCATTCTACATGTTCCGCCTGTACTACATCACCTTCACCGGCAAATTCCGCGGCACGCACGAGCAGGAACACCACCTGCACGAAAGCCCCGCCGCCATCACCTTCCCCCTGATCGTGCTGGCCATCTTGTCCGTGATCGGTGGTTATGTCGGGATGCCCGCCGTGTTCGGCGTGCCCAACCTGCTGGCCGAATACCTCAGCCCCATCTTCGCGCCTTCCGCGCCTTTCCTGCACGAACATCACCTGAGCCATAGCCTCGAATGGGGACTGATGGGCCTCAGCACCGGACTGGTAATCGTGATGATCCTCTGGGCGCGCAGCAAATTCGCCAACTATTCGGATAATGGTGAGCCCACGACCGGCCTGGCCAAAGTCCTGGAAAATAAATGGTACGTAGACGAACTGTACGACGCCATCATCGTGAAACCATTGATGTCGCTGAGCAAATTCTTCCAGGACGTGGTGGAGCGCTCCGGCATAGACAACCTCGTGAACGGCGTGGGCGCCGCGGTGAAATGGGGTGGCGGTCGCGCCAGGCTGTTGCAGAACGGCCAGGTGGGCTTCTACATCTTCGCCATGGTGATCGGTATGATCGTATTGTTTGTGATCAGTTTGTTTTTATAAATCGATAGCGGATTAAGAAAAAGATATGTTGACAGTATTACTCATATTGATCCCTTTGGTGACGGGGCTGATTACATTCGGACTCAGCGGCCGTGGCGCCAAGGTTTTCAGCCTGATTTCCTCACTGGCCACGCTGGCCGTTACACTGGCCGCTTGGGCGCAATTCCGTACGGCTCCCGAAGCGCTGCGCTTCACCGCCGAATGGATCCCCCAACTCGGCAGCCAGATCAACCTCGGCCTCGATGGTCTGAGCCTCATGCTCGTGCTGCTCACGACCATTTCCTTCCCGCTGATCTTCACCACCGTACTGAGCCGTAACTACGAAAGATCGGGCGCCTTCTACGGCCTGATGCTCCTTTCGCAGGCGGGCATGCTGGGCGTTTTCCTTTCGTACGACGCGCTGCTGTTCTACGTGTTCTGGGAACTGGCCCTCATCCCCGTATACTTCCTCTGCTCCATGTGGGGCGGCGAGAAAGCCATCCCGGTGACGTTCAAGTTCTTCGTGTATACTTTTGCTGGATCGCTGCTCATGCTGGTCGGCATTATTTATATCTACTTCCAGACCGAAGGCTCTTTCAGCTGGCAGACCTTCACCAGCCTGCACCTCAGCAACGATGAGCAAAGCTGGCTGTTCTGGCTCTTCTTCGTGGCGTTCGCCATCAAGATGCCGGTTTTCCCCTTCCACACCTGGCAGCCCGACACTTACGAGCAATCGCCCACGCCTGTTACCATGGTGCTGAGTGGTGTGATGGTAAAAATGGGCCTGTTCGGCGTGTTGCGCTGGCTGAAGCCCGTGCTCCCGGCTGGCGCGGACATGTGGCAGGAAGCCGCTATCCTCCTCAGCGTGATCGGCATCATCTACGCGTCCTGCATCGCCATCATGCAATCCGACCTGAAGAAACTGATCGCTTACTCTTCCATCGCCCACATCGGGCTGATGAGCGCCGCGATCTTCGCCGGTAACGAACAAAGCCTCGCCGGCGTGCAGGTGCAGATGTTCAACCACGGCATCAATATCATCGGCCTCTGGATCATCATCGAAGTGATCGAGCAGCGCCTCGGTACCAAAAACATGCAGCAACTGGGCGGTATCGCCTCCGTTGCGCCCGCCCTGTCCATCCTCCTGGTGATCGTAAGCCTGGCGAACATCGCCCTGCCGCTCACCAACGGGTTCATCGGCGAGTTCCTCATGTTCAGCGGTCTGTTCCAGCACAACGTTTGGTTCGCCGCCGTTTCCGCGATCGCTATCATCCTCGCCGCCGTATACATGCTGCGCATGCTGCAGAAAGTACTGTTCGGGGAAACCAACGCGCTCACGGCCACCACCACCGACCTGAAAGGCGGGGAGATGCTGGCGCTGGTGTGCATCACCGCCATGATCTTCGTGCTCGGCGTATATCCGAAACCGTTGCTGGAGCTCGTTTCCGGTACCGGGATTGAAAACACCGTTGCCGCACTGACCGGACGTTGATTTAATAAATGATTCTGTAACGTTACAATATGAACGCATTAATTACGACTGCTGTTTTTGGGATTATTCTGATGTTCGTGGGCCTGGTTGTCAAACAGAAGCAGTATATCAAATATTTCGCGATCGCCGGTACGGTGCTCGCCTTCATCGCCAACCTGCTCGACGTGCAGCAGGGCTACGGCGTGATGCACGGCATGGTGGAAGTGAGTTCCTTTTCCGTGCTGTTCAATGCCATCGCCATCGCCTCCACGGCCCTTTACTTCCTGCTTTGCGGCAGCGCGTTCGAGAAAGTGGGGGAAGACGTGGCCGATTATTTTGCGCTGATATTCTTCATCCTGGCGGGTATCATGCTCACCGGGGCGTACAGCAACCTGCTGATGCTGTTCCTCGCCATCGAGATCATCTCCATCCCGCAATACATCCTCGCGGGGGCCGATAAAAAGAACCTGAAAAGCAACGAAGCTTCGCTGAAATACTTCCTGATGGGCTCCTTCACCACGGGGATCCTCCTCATGGGCATCGCGCTCCTCTACGGTGCTACTGGCACGTTCGATCTGCGCGAAATGGGCCTGGGCACCGGGGAACTGAGCCCCCTGGCACTGTGCGGCATCATCCTGCTCGGGTTCTCCCTGGCATTCAAAGTATCCGCCGCACCCTTCCACTTCTGGACGCCCGACGTGTACGACGGCTCTCCGACCGTTTTCACCGCCTTCATGGCCACCATCGTAAAAGCCGCGAGCTTCATCGCTTTCATGCGCCTTTTCCATGTGAGCTTCTCCGGCGGCAACATCAGCCACCACTGGCAGCTGATCCTGGCCATCATCACCGCGGCTACCCTCATCATCGGTAACCTCACGGCCGTATTCCAGCAAAGCGTGAAGCGCATGCTCGCTTACTCCAGCATCGCACAGGCGGGTTTCATGCTGTTTGCCATCGTGGCGCATAATGAAATGTCAAGCCAGGGCCTCATTTTATATGCAGCGGCTTACAGTGTGGCTACCATCGGCATCTTCGCCATCTTGCTGAAAATGAACGACTATACGTTCGACGGATTCAACGGTCTTGCCCGCAGGCAGCCGCTGGTAGCCGTTGTTTGCGCGATTTTCCTGTTTTCGCTGGCGGGTATTCCGCTGACCGCGGGCTTCTTCGCCAAGTACTTCGTGCTGAGCGCGGCCGTTCAGCAGGGAGATCTGCTGTGGCTGGTGATCCTGGGCGTACTTTGCGCTGCAGTAAGCGCCTATTACTACTTCCGCGTGATCATCGCCATGTACTTCAAGCCCGGAGAGGCGGATGCACAGGGCGTTACGCCGGGCTTCAAAGCCATGCTGGTTGTGGCGGCGGCCATCGTGATCGTGCTCGGTATTTTCCCGAACCTGCTCCTGCAATTCCTGTAATCGCAACGATATTTTTCCGGAAACGGCAAGGCCAACGCGTCTTGCCGTTTTTTTTATGCCATTCCGCGGATGGATGGGGGTACAGATGATGGAAAACCGTTAACTTTAGTCAACGGTCGTTATGCGTACAAAAGATGTATTTTCCCTCGCCCTGCGCTCCGTGAGCGCCAACCGCCTCCGGGCGGGCCTTACCGTGACGGTGATCGCTTTCGGGATCATGGCGCTCGTGAGCATCCTAACGGTGATCGACGCGCTGCAATACAAGATCTACGACAGTTTCGCCAGCATGGGCGCCAATGGTTTCTCCATCCGCAACCGCGAGATGCGCATCCGTATGGGCGGCGGCGGCGGGGCCGTCCGGGGAACGAGCACGGGCCAGCGCAGGAAGGTCCGCACTTCCAACCAGAACAAGGTCATCACTTTCGGTGAAGCGATGGAATTCAAGAAACGGTACGATTTCCCTGCTACGGTAGGCCTCATGTTCCGTGCGGGCGGCGGTATGACCGTTTACCGCGAAAACTTCAGGACCAATCCCAACGTCCAGGTGATCGGCGGCGACGAGAACTACCTCAAGCTCAATAATTACAACCTTCGATACGGCAGGAATTTCACGAAAGCCGACATAGAATCCGGCCGGAACGTGGCTGTTTTGGGTTGGGATGTAGCCAAAACGCTGTTCGGGGAATTCCCGGAACGGGCCCTCAACTCGAACGTGCGCCTGGGCAACGTCCGCTACCGCGTGATCGGGATATTGGAAAGCAAAGGCAGCAGCAACATGTTCAGCGCCGATAACGTGGTGGTGACGACGGTGACCAGCACCCGGCGGGTGTTCAACCGTCCCTGGGCGTCTTACCAGATCAACGTCAACGTGAACGATATCAAGCTGCAGGACGAGGCGATAGGGGAGGCCACGGGGCTTTTCCGCGTCATCCGCAGGATGGATTTCAACGAGGAGAACAATTTCTTCATCAGCCGGAGCGATAGTATCGCCGAAATGCTGTTCCGGCAATTGGGGATGGTGACGGCGGCGGCTACATTGATCGGGCTCATTACACTGGTGGGCTCGGCGATCGGTTTGATGAACATCATGCTGGTGTCTGTAGCGGAGCGGACGCGGGAGATCGGGGTGAACAAGGCCCTCGGTGCCACGGGCCCTACGATCCGGCTGCAGTTCGTGTTCGAATCGGTGATCATCAGTATTTTGGGAGGGATGCTCGGGGTGATTTTGGGGATCCTGGTAGGGAACCTGGTGGCCAGTTTGATGGGCTCGTCGTTTTTCATCCCCTGGGGTTGGACGATCGGGGGAATCCTGGCCTGTGCGGTGGTGGGCCTGATGAGCGGGATATACCCGGCTGTGAAGGCTTCCCGGCTGGATCCCATCGTGGCGCTGCGCTATGAGTAAGCAAGTATTGATAACAATAGAAGGCATAAAAAAAGCTGCACCCGGTTGGATGCAGCTTTTTTAATATGGTGATCGGGCTGATTATTCAGCAACCACTTCGAATTCCAGTTCGGCTTCGTTGCCTTTACCGAAATCGAGGCGGGCTTTATACAGGCCCAGTTCTTTCACATCACCGAGGATATGGATGCGACGGCGGTCGATCTCATAACCTTTCTGTTCTTTGATCGCGCGGGCGATCTGAACGCCGGTAACAGAACCGAAGATTTTGCCGGAGGTGCCGGTTTTCGCGCCGATTTTAACGGGAGCGGCTTTCAGCACTTCTACCACTTTGGCGATTTCAGCGAGCATTTTCTCTTCTTTCACTTTCTGCACTTTCACGCGCTCGTTGAGTTGCTTCAGGTTAGACTCGCTGGCCTCTACGGCGAACTTTTGGGGGATCAGGAAGTTCCTGGCGTAACCGTTCTTCACGGCTACCAGTTCATTCTTCTGGCCCAGATTGTCTACGTCTTGTATTAAGATTACTTGCATTGTTTCTTACTTTAAAAGGTCAGTAACATAAGGCAACAGCGCCATCTGGCGGGCTTTCTTGATAGCCTCGGCTACCTTACGCTGGAATTTCAGCGAGTTACCGCTGATACGGCGAGGCAGCATCTTGCCCTGATCGTTCAGGAACTTTTTCAGAAACTCGGCATCTTTGTAATCTACATACTTGATACCCAATTTCTTGAAGCGGCAGTATTTTTTCTGGCGCTTCTCTTGCTTAACCGCGGTTAAGTACTTGATTTCTTGTTTAACTGCCATAACTTTTAAGCTTCTGCGGTTTTAGGTTCAGCATCATAGTTACCTTTCTTCCGGGTGTTGTACGCTACCGCGTGCTTGTCCAGTTTGGTAAACATGTAACGCAATACATTTTCATCGCGGTTCAGCTGGATCTTCAGCTTCTCATTGAAGTCGGATGGCGCAGTGTACTCCAGTACCAGGTACATGCCCGTGGTCTTCTTCTGGATCGGGTACGCCAGTGATCTCAGGCCCCAGGGATTTTCGTGCACAATCGCACCGCCATTGTCTTTCACAAGGTCAGCGAATTTTTTCTGGGCAGCTTTGTAGTCTTCCTCAGAAAGCACAGGGGTAAAGATCACCATCAATTCGTAGTTTGACATAATTTTCCCTTGTTAGTGATTTAAAATTAAAATGGAGTGCAAAGATAAGGGGTTTATTTGGATTCTCACGCTTATCTGGCGCGAATTTCCACGTTTTTTCCCACCCAATCCCCATCCTGTCGCAGTTTTCCGGCGAATAACCCGCAACTGACTGAAAATCAACGCCTGTTTTTTCGTTTGACGGTCAACTTGTCAGTCGCCCCCGCCATGGCACACCCTTTGACAAGGTTTCCCCGTCTAAAAAACCGAAAAACATATGCAGAAAGGTGCCATACGTGTACAAACAGAGAACATTTTCCCCATTATCAAGAAATTCCTCTATTCCGATCATGACATTTTCCTGCGGGAACTGGTCAGCAACGCAGTGGATGCCACCCAGAAACTCAAAACCCTGGCCAGCGTAGGCGAATTCAAAGGCGAGATCGGAGAAGCCGACGTCACCGTTTCCCTCGATAAAGAAAAGAAAACCATCACCATCTCCGACCGCGGCATCGGCATGACCGCCGAAGAAGTCGACAAATACATCAACCAGGTCGCCTTCTCCGGTGCGGAAGAATTCGTGAAGAAATATAAAGGACAGGGAGACGGCGCCAATATCATCGGCCACTTCGGCCTCGGGTTCTACTCCTCCTTCATGGTATCTTCCCAGGTGGAAATCTTCACCAAATCCTGGAAACCCGACTCCCAGGCCGTTCGCTGGGAATGCGACGGCAGCCCGGAATACCAGCTCGAAAACACCGAAAAAGATTCCCGCGGCACCGATATCGTATTGCATATCAACGAAGAAAGCGAAGAATTCCTCGACGAGCACCGCATCCGCACCATCCTCGAAAAATTCTGCCGCTTCCTCCCCGTGCCCATCAAATTCCAGGGAGAACAAATCAATAATACATCCCCCGCCTGGGTCAAAAAACCGTCGGAGCTCACCGCAGACGACTACCAGGCTTTCTATAAAGAGCTGTATCCCTTCGCGGAGCCGCCCCTGTTCTGGATCCACCTCAATGTAGACTATCCCTTCAACCTCACCGGGATCCTCTACTTCCCCAAAATCACCAAAACGTACGAAATACAGAAAGACAAGATCAGCCTGTATTCCAACCAGGTTTTCGTGACAGACGAGGTAAAGAACATCGTGCCCGAGTTCCTCATGCTGCTCCACGGCGTGATCGACTCGCCCGACATTCCCCTCAACGTTAGCCGCAGCTACCTCCAGGGCGATCCCAACGTGAAGAAAATCAACGCACATATCACCAAGAAAGTGGCCGATAAACTGGACGAAATGTTCCGGACCGACCGCAAATCTTTCGAGGAAAAATGGGAGCACATCGCCCTGTTCGTGAAATACGGGATGATGACCGAAGACAAATTCCTCGATAAAGCCAGCAAGTTCCACCTCCTCGAAGACGTGGACGGCGGCGCTTTCTACACATTGGAAGAATACCGCACCGCGGCCGCTGCCGTGCAGACCAACAAGGAAGGCAAGCTCGTGGTCCTCTACGCCACCAATCCCACACAGCAAGACAGCTACATCGCCGCCGCAAAAGCGAAAGGGTATAAATTGGTGAAAATGGAAACGATGGTAGACGCCGGTTTCATCAACCAGATGGAGCACAAATGGGAAAACGTCATGTTCACCCGGGTAGACGCCGACATCGCCGACAACCTCATCAACCCCGACGCCGCCACGCAAAGCGTGCTCAGCGAAGCGCAGGAAGGAACGTTGAAAGACATATTTACCGGCCAGGTGGCACTGCCAGGCGTGAAAGTGGAACTGAAAGGCCTCGGCGCGCAAGACCAGCCCGTGATCGTTACCCGCGGCGAACTGATGCGCAGGATGAAAGACATGGCCGCCATGGGCGGATCGGCCGCCAGCTGGTATGCCGGCATGCCCGACGAAATCACCATGACCGTCAACGCCAACCATCCTATTTACCAGCGCATCTTGGGAGAAGGGGACAGCGGGCTGCAACAGAAGCAGGTCCGCAACCTCGCCGACCTCGCGCTGCTGTCGCAGGGCCTGCTGACCGGCGCCGATCTCACGGCGTTCGTGAACCGCAGCGTGGAACTGATGGAGAAATAATCACAATCCGGTTATACAGGAAAAAGCAAAGCGCTCCGGTGCTTTGCTTTTTTTATTGGATGGGTGCGGGGACATGAAAAGTGTGATCGGGAATGATGCAGAAACTTTTGCATATTAACAACATTCCTAAGTTATGAGTAAGTGTTATGTATTAGCTGAAATTTGCTACCATGGCGGGTTTTGTGGTATGGAAGTTGAGTTACGGATGGCACGAGAACCATAATTTAACCATATCCGACATGAGTAACTTGAGTAAAATCCGAACGCTTTGCGTATTGGCCCTGGTGGCTTTAATGATGAGTTGCAGCCGCGAAAGCGAAGTGCCTGTGCCAGCCAAACCAGTTGATGGGAAAGGGACGGAAACGCCGCCGCCCCCTGCCACCGGTACCACCAACCTGACTACCGGGGTTACCGCGCAGAAAGTGAAGAGCCCCAAACAGGTGACCGACTTCCTCCGCCAGTTGCCGGCAACCTACAACGACAATCCGAACAAGAAATGGCCGGTCATTATTTTCCTCCACGGTGTGGGCGAGCGCGGCAACGACATTAACCTGGTAAAACGCGCCGGGCTGGCTGCACGGGCGGCCCAGGACCCCAACTTTCCGTTTATCGTCATCTCTCCGCAGTGTAAGGCCTCCAGCTGGTGGGACGTGCCCAGCCTCGAAGTGTTGTACGAACAGGTGGTGAAGGAATACAAGGTGGACCCGTCCAGGATTTACCTGACGGGCCTCAGCATGGGCGGGTACGGCACCTGGAGCTGGGCGCTCAGTAAACCCGACCGTTTTGCCGCCTACGTGCCGATCTGCGGGGAAGGCACCCCTTCGAAGGCTTGTGTGCTGAAAGATAAGCCGGTATGGGTTTTCCACAATGCCGACGACCCTACCGTTCCCGTAAAAGGCTCGCGGGACATGGTGAATGCCATCCGGAGTTGCGGCGGTACTTTGGTGAAATACACGGAGAATGCTACCGGCGGGCATAATGCCTGGACGAAAGCCTATAATGATCCGGCATTATACACCTGGTTGAACCAGCAAAAGCAATAACCGCTGCAAGAAGCGCAATTGACCCCGCGGGCCCCTGGGCCGCGGGGTTTTTTATGCCTGCACGGACAGGCAGCGATTTGGCATTGAGTTTATTGGATATTATGCAAATAAATGAATTGACAAAATCTTGCATTTGATGCTGAAATCCGCCACCATAGGGCGTTTATGGCATCTATGTGTTATACTTCCGCTGGTATAAGTGATGTATTTTCGCAGTTCCCATACTTATGAATTGAAATATGAATGTAAGATTGATTTTAATGTTAGCCTGGGCCGCATGTATAATGAGCTGTGGCCGAGATCATGAAGCTACACCTGTACCCACGCCAGGCCCCGGTACAGGAGGCGGAGGTACCGAAACCCCCAATCCGGGAACGCCCGCTGTACCGTTAACCACCGGGCTGACCGCGCAAAAAGTGAATAATCCGAAGCAGGTCACCGATTTTCTCCGCTATTTGCCCGCAAAGTATAATGAGGACCCGAATAAAAAGTGGCCCGTCATTTTTTCGCTCCACAGTGTGGGGGAGCGGGGCAACGATATCAATATCGTGAAGCGCTCGGCATTGGTCGTGAAAGCGGTAAACGACGCGAACTTCCCATACATCCTCATCGCACCGCAATGCAAAGTGACCAGCTGGTGGGACATTCCCAGCCTCGAAGTGCTGTACGCACAGGTCATGAAAGATTATAAGGCCGACCCTTCCCGCGTGTATCTCACGGGTATGAGCATGGGCGGGTACGGTGTGTGGAGCTGGATACAGGCTAAACCCGATCGCTTCGCCGCCGCGGTACCCATTTGCGGGGAAGGCTCGCCGGACAAGGGTTGTGTATTGAAAGACAAGCCATTATGGGTTTTCCACAATGCAGACGATCCTACCGTTCCGGTAAAAGGTTCCCGCGATATGGTGAGCGCCATCGAAGCATGTGGCGGCAAACTGGTGAAGTATTCGGAAAGCGCCACGGGCGGGCACGATGCCTGGACGAGGGCATATGCCGAGCCCACCCTGTTTACCTGGATGGACCAGTACACGAAATAATTGCGGCAGTACCGTCGCAGGAAAGACCCCGTGGCCATGGGCTACGGGATTTTCTTATGCCCCGGAAGGCCGGATGTCGATGGCTTTGAGCTGAAGGGTGGTGTTGCCGTTCCATTCGTTTTCTTCCACGGTAAAAACCAGGTCGAACGGTTTTTTACCGGAAATAATCTCGAATTTATCGGCCATGAAGAAGCCGATGCCGGAAAACGGGGTGCCGCCGCGCTGGCGGACGGATAATTTGATGTGCTCGTCTTTCACGATGCGGGAAAACCCGGTGTCGGTCAGGTTCCTGGCGATGAAAACGGGCCGGAGGTTCTCGGGGCCGAGGGGCTCGAATTGCCGGAGGATGTTGTAGAAAGCGGGAGTGAGGTCAGACAGCCACACTTCGGTGTCGATCACGATCTCGGGAATAAGCAGGTCGGGGCTGATGGTGGCAGACACCACGGCTTCGAAGCGCTCCTGGAAAGCCGTCACGTTCTCCGGTTTGAGGGTCATGCCCGCCGCGTAAAAGTGGCCGCCGTAGTTTTCGAGGAGGTCTTTGCACTGGTGGATGGCTTCGTACACGTTGAAGCCGGACACGGACCGTGCGGAGCCCGCCACCTTGTCGTTGCTCTGCGTGAGGATAATGGTGGGCCGGTAGAAATATTTATCGATGAGCCGCGACGCCACGATGCCGACAACCCCTTTATGCCAGTGGGGCTGGAACAGCACGGTGGATTTGCGGGCGATCATTTCCGCGTCGTTCTGGATAATGCTGACCGCTTCCTGGGTGATGCTCATATCGATCCCCTTGCGCTCCTGGTTGTCTCCATGCAGCATTTCCGCAATGGCGAAAGCCTTGTCTTCGTCGGTTTCCATGAAAAGGTTCACGGCCTTCCGGGCATCGTCCATCCTTCCGGCGGCGTTTACGCGCGGCGCGATGACGAATACCAGGTTGGAAGTGGTGAGTTTTTCCTTCAGGTTGCTGAGCCGCAGCAGCGCCTTGATCCCCGGCGACGGCGCTTCGTTGACCTGTTTGAGGCCATGGAAGGCGAGCACGCGGTTTTCGCCCGTCATGGGAACGATATCGGCGGCGATGCTGGTAGATACGAGGTCGAGATATTGGTACACCCCGCTCATGGGGATTCCTTTCTTCTGCGCCAGGGCGCTGATCAGCTTGAAACCGATCCCGCAGCCGGAAAGCTCCTTATAAGGATAAGGGCAATCTTCCTGTTTGGGATTGAGAATGGCGACGGCCGGGGGAAGAATGGCATCGGGAAGGTGGTGGTCGCAAATAATGAAATCGATGCCGAGAGAGGCGGCATGGCCGATGTACTCGACGGATTTAATGCCACAGTCCAGCGCGATGACGAGCCCGAAGTCGTTATCCCGCGCATATTCGATGCCTTGCATGGAGATGCCGTACCCTTCGCGGTAGCGGTGGGGGATATAGAATTCGATATTGTCGTACAGTTGTTGCAGAAAACCATACACCGTGGCCACGGCGGTGGTGCCGTCTACGTCGTAATCGCCGTACACGAGGATTTTCTCGCGGCGGAAGAAGGCTTCTTCCAGCCGGGAAACGGCTTTGTCCATATCCTTCATGAGCCATGGATCGTGGAGGTCGTCCAGCGAAGGCCTGAAGAAATGGCGTGCATCTTCAAATTTAGTGATCCCCCTTTGTACCAGCAAGCGGCATAGTATGGGGTGGATTTTCAAAGCTGCCTGGAGCTGCTGCTCCTGTGATGGTTGATATTTCTTTACTGTCCAGCGTTTCTGCATGCAATTGTATTATAGGGAAGCATCCCGGCGGATCTGGCTGAATCCGGTTGTAATATAATGATGATTGCCGTATTTCTGCCAAATGCGGGAAATTCTCCGAAAAAAGGAGGAAGGGGGACTAGAATTTGCGATCGGTGGTGAACCTGACGAGGGATTCCAGGCCTTTGCGGATGTCGTTGTCCGGGAAGGTGTGGAGGATGGCGAGGGCTTCGTCGCGGTACTGGAACATTTTTTCGCGGGTGTAGTCGATGCCGCCGGATTCGTTGACCATGGCGATGACTTCGGCTACGCGGTCCTTATCTTTATTATGGTTTTTCACAATATTGATAATTTTCCGCCGGTTTTCGGGGGATGCGTGCTGGAGGGTGTAGATGAGGGGAAGGGTCATTTTCTTTTCCCGGATATCGATGCCGGTGGGTTTGCCGATGTTGGCGGTGCCGTAATCGAAGAGATCGTCCTTGATCTGGAATGCGACGCCGACTTTTTCGCCGAATAGGCGCATTTGTTCGGTCACCTGGTCGTCGGCCGTGGTGCTCCATGCGCCGGCGGCGCAGGCGGAGGCGAGGAGGGAGGCGGTTTTGCGGCGGATGATCTCGAAGTATATATCTTCCTTGATGTCGAGCTTGCGGGTTTTTTCGATCTGTAGGAGCTCTCCTTCCGACATTTCCTTCACGGCCTGCGAGAGGATTTCGAGGCTGCGGAATTCCTTGTTGGTGACGGAAAGGAGGAGGCCTTTGGAGAGGAGGTAATCGCCGACGAGAACGGCTATCTTGTTCTTCCACAGTGCGTTGATGGAGAAGAAGCCGCGGCGTTCGAGGGAATCGTCGACCACGTCGTCATGAACGAGTGTGGCGGTATGCAGGAGTTCTACCAGCGCGGCGGCGCGGTAGGTGTTTTCATTGATGGTGTCGGCGAACAGCCGTGCGGAGAGGAGCACGAACATGGGCCGGATCTGTTTGCCCTTTCGTTTTACGATATAGTGCATGATCCGGTCCAGCAGGGGAACATGGCTTTTTACGGCGTCTGCAAACTTTCCTTCGAAATCGTGTAATTCCTTCCCAATCAGTTGTTTAATTTCCTCCATGCTATTAATAAAAAGGTACGCTAAGCTAGGCCTAAAATCGGACATTTTGCAAATTTGGCCCCGAATTTGTATGCATTACCTGGATGTTCCTTAAATTAGCGTTTAATATTGAAGCAGTTATCAATGCAAATAAAATCGCAAGAAAAATTTGTATATTCATTTAGGATTTTTACCTTTGCTTGGTAAAAAACGCGTTAATTGTAAAATCTTTAACAGTTTTTAAATAAAAAACAATTATGGCAAGCAAAAAGTACTTACTACTGGCAGGTGCAATGTCCGCTCTGGCTGCATCTCCTGGTTTTGCGCAGGTTAAGCCCTCATATGATGCCCTGGACTCCTCGAAAGTTTCGGCTAAGAATATGGCGCAATTCAACAGCTTCAGAAACAACCAGTCTGATTACCCCGCAAAACCCCGTAGCATGTGGGAACTGGGTTTCCACGGTGGCTACCACTTCATTCAAGGTGATGTTTCCGCTCTTCCCGGTTTCGGTGGCGGTATCTCGCTGAGAAAAGCACTCGGTCACACGTTCTCTCTGAGAGCTGAATATACCGGATCTTTCGACTACGGTCTGGATTATCAGCTGAAGTCATCTGTAGTTGGTGCAGATGGTTTAAACCCTTGGGGCGCAACTGCCGCTGCTAATGGCGGTAAAATCGTTCCCAACTACAAAACAGCGACTCACCAGCTCTCTCTGGACTTCATCGCTTCCCTGAGCAACATCCTGTTCTACAAGGCGCAGCCTAAAGTTAACTGGTATGTACTCGGTGGTTACGGTCTGATGCTCGCTGACGTAGATGTTGACGCACTGAATGAACAAGGTTCAGCTTACAACTATTCTTCTATCGACTTCGGCCGCAAGAAGAAAGACATCCGTAAAGATTTGAAAGACTTCTACGACCGCAAATATGAGCAAAACGCACCCGCACAGGGCAACCGTGTTCAAATCGGCCGTAAAGACGACAACCAATTGCTCCGTCACGCGTTGAACGTTGGTACCGGTATCGCTTTCAAAGTATCCAAACGCTTTAACATTGGCGTTGAAGAGAAATTGACGCTGCCCTTTGATAACTACCTGGATGGTTACACTCCTGGTCATTCTGATCAAACCAAAGACTTCTTCTCTTACACCTCTGTTCGCCTGAACTTCAACCTCGGTAACGCCAGCAAACGCGTAGAACCCCTCTGGTGGGTTAACCCGCTGGATTTCGCCTACAACGAGCTCAACAGCCCCCGTCGTATGAAACTGCCGGCTCCCGTACTGCCTGATGCTGATGGCGACGGCGTAACCGATCAGTTCGACCGCGAACCCAACACTCCCCAGGGTGCACCTGTTGACGTTCACGGTGTAGCTAAAGATACCGACGGTGACGGCGTTCCTGACTACAAAGACAAACAACTCATCACTCCGACTTACTGCCAGCCTGTTGACGCTGACGGTGTAGGCAAATGCCCGGATCCTGAGTGCTGCAAAGACCGTGTTCAAACTTCCTGCGCTAGCCTGGTATTCCCCAGCGTATCTTTCAAAGGTTCTTCTACAAAAGTTTCCTCTGAAAACGAAGCTATCCTGAGCAGCGTGGCTAACACCCTCCGTTCCAACCCCTCCTGCAACATCCTGGTTACCGGCCACGCTGGTGCCAAAGGCAAAAAAGGTGGTGTTGACCTGAGCAGCCGTCGCGTAGACGCAGTGATCGACTACCTGGCTGACAAGCAAGGCATCGACCGCGGCCGTTTCATCAAACAAAACACTCCTGGCGACGCTGGTACCGTGGACCTGAATCCCGCTAACTAATACCTCGCCAAGGTAAAATAACGAAAAGGGCTGCCTCACCAGGCAGCCCTTTTTTTATGGCCGTTCCCCGTTAATTTTTTTACTTCCGTGAACCCCCGGGCCCCCATCCCCGTTTTATTTACAACGCGTTTTTTACTTCTTGCAAATCCTGATTATTTATCACTACATTTGACTCGCCTAAACTTCATATCGTTTTTAGCGTGGTAAAAAACTTCAATAAAGCTACCCTTGCCGGCATCATCGTGGCACTGGGTATCATCTACGGCGATATCGGTACTTCTCCGCTCTACGTATTCAAAGCCATTGTCGGGTCCAATGAAATCAGCGAGCTGCTGGTCATAGGTGGCATTTCCTGCATTATCTGGACACTCACCCTGCAAACAACCGTAAAGTACGTTATCCTCACCCTCAAGGCGGATAACAAGGGTGAAGGCGGCATCTTTTCACTATATGCCCTCGTCAGGCGGCACGGTAAATGGACCGTCATATTCGGCATGATAGGAGGTGCGGCGCTCCTGGCAGACGGGATCATTACGCCGCCCATCACCGTTACTTCCGCCGTAGAAGGTCTGCGGACGCTGCCCGTGTTCAAGGACCTCGACACCATGACCATCGTGAAGATCGTACTCCTGATCATCTCCGGCCTGTTCTTCATGCAGCAGTTCGGCACCATGTCCATCGGCAAACTGTTCGGCCCTATCATGGTCATCTGGTTCGGCATGCTCGCCATCCTCGGCATCATGCACATCGCAGACGATCTTTCCGTGCTCAAGGCATTCAATCCCTACTACGGCGTTAAACTGCTCACCCTCTACCCGCACGGCTTTTTGCTGCTGGGGGCCGTTTTCCTCTGTACCACGGGGGCAGAGGCCCTCTATTCGGACCTGGGTCACGTGGGCCGCGGCAACATCCGCGTATCCTGGATATGGGTGAAGATCTCCCTCATCCTCAACTACCTGGGCCAGGGCGCCTGGCTCCTCACCCAAACCGGTCAGAAACTCAACGGCGAAAACCCGTTCTTCCTCATCATGCCGGAAGGGTTCGTGATCTTCGGCGTACTGATCGCCACCATCGCCTCCGTTATCGCATCGCAAGCCCTCATTTCAGGCTCCTTTACCCTGATCTCGGAAGCCATGCGCCTCAACCTCTGGCCCAAACTCAAAATCAACTACCCGACCGAGCAACGCGGTCAGTTATATATCCCCGGCATCAACCTCCTGCTGTTTGTCGGCTGTAGCGGTATCGTGCTGATCTTCAAGGAATCATCGGCCATGGAAGCGGCATACGGGCTGTCGATCACGCTGTGTATGTTGATGACGTCGTGCCTCTTCGCGTTTTACCTCTACACCCGCCGGGTAAAGCTCTGGTGGATAGGGCTGTATCTCGCCGTATACCTCACCATCGAGTTCTCATTCCTCCTCGCCAACCTGCAGAAATTCACGCATGGCGGTTACGTGACGGTGATCGTAGGCGGTGCGCTCTTCCTCGTGATGTACGCCTGGTACCGCTCGCGCAAGATCAAGAACCGGTACGTGGAATTCGTCAGGCTGGAAGATTACCTGCCCATCCTGCAGGAGCTCAGCAACGATTCTTCCATCCCCAAATACGCCACGCACCTCGTTTACATGAGCAGTGCAGACAACCCGAAGGAGATCGAGCATAAGATCATTTACTCCGTCCTCAATAAAAAGCCCAAACGCGCCGATATTTACTGGTTTGTGCACGTAGACGTGGTGGACGAGCCTTACATGAGCGAATACACCGTGCAGACCATCATCCCCAACGAAGTGATCCGCGTCGAATTCCGGCTCGGGTTCAGGGTGGAACAACGGATCAACCTGATGTTCAGAATGGTGGTGGAAGACATGGTGCGCAACAAGGAAGTAAATATCACCAGCCGGTACGAATCGCTCAGCAAAAACAATGTGGTAGGGGATTTCCAGTTTATCGTCATGGAAAAATTCCTTTCCCACGATAACGACCTGCCGCTGCACGAACGGATCATCATGCGGATCTACTTTATGCTGAAAAAGATCGGGCTGTCGGAAGAGCGCGGTTTCGGGCTGGATTCCAGCTACGTGACCATCGAGAAATTCCCGCTGGTAGTGGCCCCGGTTACCAATCTGCAACTCAAAAGGGTGGCCGACCGGCAAAGATTTGATGATTGACGGTTTGCAGGGATGGGAAGCGAGCAGTATATTGTGAGCTTCACCTTTACGCAATTCGTCATTTATGATAAGACAACTACTCGCCACGGGTATCTTCGTGGCCGCTTCCCTGACGGCATTCGGCCAGGCCGGTATTAATTCCGATTATTCGGAGCTGAAGGACTGGCGCAAGGCAGACCCCGCGGCCTGGAGCGCCATCCGCCCCGGAACGCACGTCCAGTTCGGCAGTGCAGACCTCCGGTACGACAAGCTCTATGCCCCCGAATCCGGAAGCCTGGCCACTTCCTGGAGCGCCCACGCCTGGAAGAACGAGAAAATCCACACCCAGTTCGTTATTTACACCACGCAGGCCCAGCCCGGCGTTACGGTGTCCAAATCCGCGCTATCAGACGGGAAAGGCAATACCATCCCCGCCAGCGCCGTTTCCACCGGGTTTCTGCGTTATGTGATGACCGATGAGCTGAACAGCGAAGGCGGCGGCTGCGGTTACCGCAAGCCCGAAGAATTCGATTCTTCCCTCGTGGCAGACGTCATCGATAATAAAACTTCCATCAACATCGCCGCCAATTCCACCCAGCCGGTATGGCTCAGCATCAAAGTGCCGGCCGGGACGGCTGCAGGTGTGTACAAAGGCACGGTGACGGTAAAAAACAACAAGGGCGTGTCGATCAAAACCCTCAGGTACGACGTTACCGTAAATGCCCGCACGCTCCCCGAGGCCAAAGACTGGCAATACCACCTGGACCTCTGGCAGAGCCCCTATGCGATTTCCCGCTACCATAACGTAAAACCCTTCAGCAAGGAGCATTTCGACGCCATGCGGCCCTATATGACCCAATTGGCGGGCATCGGGCAGAAAGTGATCACCGCCAGCATCATTTACGACCCCTGGAACAGCCAGACCGAAGATATTTACGGCGATATGGTCAAATGGACCAAAAAGCGCGACGGCTCCTGGACGTACGATTATACCGAATTCGACAAATGGGTGGAATTCATGATGGAATGCGGCGTCACCAAGCAGATCGCCTGTTACAGCATGATCCCTTGGAACCTGAAATTCTACTATTACGAAGAAGCCACCGGCAAAATGACCCACATCGTGGCCAAGCCGGGCTCCGCCGAATACGACGCACACTGGCGCCCCATGCTCGCCGATTTCGCCAAACACCTGAAACAGAAAGGCTGGTTCGATATCACCTGCATCGCGATGGACGAGCGCCCCATGGAGGCCATGCAGGCCGCCATTAAGCTCATCCGCAGTGTGGACAAGGATTTCAAGGTGTCGTTGGCGGGTAATTACCACAAAGAACTGGTGAACGATATCTATGATTATTGCATCGCCATCGGACAGGATTTCACGCCGGAAGAGCGTGCCATGCGCTTTGCCAAAAACTGGCCGACTACTTATTACACCTGCTGCACAGAAGGTTTTCCGAATACCTTTACCTTCTCGCCCCCCGCAGAATCCGCGTGGCTGGGATATTACGCCGCAGGCAAGGATTACAAGGGCTATCTCCGCTGGGCGTACAATTGCTGGGTGAAAGATCCGCTCCGCGATTCGCGTTTCCGCACCTGGGCTGCCGGAGATACTTACCTCGTTTACCCCGGCGGCCGTTCCTCGATCCGTTTCGAGCGGCTGGCGGAAGGCATCCAGGCGTATGAGAAGATCCAGATCCTGAAGAAGGAAGGGAAGGGGCCGCAACTGGAAAAAGTGCTGAAAACTTTCGAATGGAACCGGCTGAAGCAGAAGAAGGCGGAAGATATGGTGAAAGCCGCTGCTGCCGTGATCAACAGCTTGTAAGCGATCGATATGAAGCATAAAAAAATCCTCCGAGGAATCGGAGGATTTTTTTTTAACACAACTAAAAAACAATCAAACTAATATCATCTTAAAATTCATCAATCGGGCTTTTTCCCGTCGAGAAAGGTATTGATCGTGTTGATCTCTGCCTGGTTTTCGCCGTTCTGGCCAACTGTGTAGCTGGAGTAGAAATGCTCGGCGGAACCGGCGCCGTTGTCGAGATCGATGTTCCGGCGGAGGTACGCGGGAATGTTCTCGATTTCGGTGTTGTTATCCATATTTTTCACGTTGAAGCTGATGCTGCGCAGTTTGGCTACGCGTTCCAGCTGCTTCTTCCGTTGTTCTTCTGCCTGGTCGTCGTGCAGCGCCTGGGGCTGCGGGGGAGGAACGGGTGCGTTGTTGGCGTCTTCCCGGTACACCATTTTCATTTCTTCCTGCTGCTGGATGTTATTGCTGCTCACCGGTTCCACGTAGATGTTGGAAGGACGGTTGAGGTAGCCTCCGGAACCTGCGTTGGTAGCGGGTTTCTGCTGAACGGGCTGGGGCTGCGGAGCGGCTTGTGCCTGCGGGGCGGGGGGCTCTACGGGCTCGATGTTGAGCGTGTAGGTCTCGCGTTCAGGTTGCTGCGGAGCGGGGGGCATGAAGGAAGCTGCGCTGGCCGGGTGGGTAACGGTGGGCTCCACGAGGCGGGGCGCCATGATGTCGATGATCTCGGGCTCGTCGTCGGAGAAGAGCATGCCCTGGTTGTGCATTTTCTTTTCTTCGTTTTCGCCGCCGAGGGTCATGACGATCTTGGGTTCTTCCTGTTTTTCGGTCGTAGCGGCCGGCTGTTGCGATTTGGCCTGGCGGATGGGGTTCTGCTCAAAGCCGGTGGCGATGATGGTAACGCCCAGGTTGCGCTGGAGGCTTTGATCGTAGCCAACACCGAGGATCACGTCGCAATCTTCGCCTGCCATGCTCTGTACGTAGGCCTGGATGATGTCCATTTCATCGAGCGTGTGCTCGAATTCGCCTTCGGAAGAGGAGATATTGATCAGGATCCATTTGGCGCCTTTGATATCGTTGTCGTTCAGGAGCGGGGAAGTCAGTGCATCTTCGATCGCGGCCTGTGCACGGTTTTCGCCTTCGGCGATGGCCGATCCGAGGATGGCTACGCCGCCATTGCGCATAACGGTGCAAACATCGGCGAAATCGACATTGATCTGGCCGGTGGAGTTGATAACGTCTGTGATACATTTTGCCGCGGTGGCGAGCACGTTATCCGCTTTTTCGAAGGCGGCCTTGAATTTGAGGTCGCCGAATTTCTGACGGAGCTTGTCGTTGGAAATGATCAGCAGTGTGTCCACATAATCCTTGAGGCGGTTGATGCCTTCTTCGGCCTGGATCATTCTCTTTTTACCTTCGTAAGAGAAGGGTGTGGTGACGATGCCCACGGTAAGGATGCCCAGTTCCTTGCATATTTTGGCGATGATGGGAGCGCCGCCGGTGCCGGTGCCGCCGCCCATACCGGCGGTGATGAACGCCATTTTGGTGTTCACCTCCAGTATTTTTTTAATTTCTTCGAATGATTCTTCCGTAGCCTGTTCGCCGATCCGGGGATTGGCGCCGGCTCCGAGTCCCTGCGTCAAATGCGGGCCCAGCTGTACCTTGTTGGGTACGGGGCTGTTTGCAATCGCCTGTGCGTCGGTATTGCAAATAATGAAATTCACACCCTCAATGTTCTGACTGAACATGTGGTTCACCGCATTGCTTCCTCCGCCACCAATGCCTATCACCTTGATGATGGAGGATTTTTCCTTTGGAAGATCAAAATGTATCATGACTCTAGCTCTTTATATGGGTTAGTATTAGTGGTGTACCGTATCCTACGTTACGCTGATCGTTTTTATATGAATGTATATGAATCGCAACAATCAAGCCGAAACCTTTACAGTTTGGCGTCTTCTTCTTCCGTGAACATGTCGATGATCTTTGTTTTCATCCTGTCCAGGAAACCTTTGAGGGAGGCATTGCGCTCGCGCGACTTACGGTCTTGCCGTGCGTCTGCCGTTTCTTCCTCTGCTTCTTCTTCCATCCACTCGTCTCCGGCTTCGGCCTGGCGGGCCACTCTTTCCTTCGCGAAGTAGCTGGTGTTGATTTTCACGTAATTCTCCTCCAGCGCGCGGCGATCGTTCTCATAGTCGTTGTAGCCTTTGAGAATGAGCCCTACGCAGGTGGCGTACATGGGTTTGGTCAGCTCGTCGGTATGCCCGCTGGCGAGGTGCTCGTTGGGGTAACCGATGCGGGCGCTCACGCCGGTAGTGTATTCCGTCAGCTGGATGAGGTGTTTCAGCTGGGAACCGCCGCCGGTCAGAATGATGCCGCCGTTGAGCATCTTGTTGTCCATGCCGATCTGTTTCAGATGGTACACCACGAAATCGAGGATCTCGCTCATGCGCGCCTGGATGATATGGGCCAGGTTTTTCACGGAGATCTCTTTCGGGCTTTGGCCGCGCAATCCGGGGATGGTGATGTAGGCGTTGTTCTTGGCTTCGTCCGCAAGGGCGTAACCGAACTGCACCTTCATCTGCTCCGCCTGCGTCTTGAGCACGCCAAGGCCGTTCTTGATGTCGTTGGTGATATTTTCACCGCCATACGGGATCACGGCGGTATGTTTCAGGACGCCTTCGTAGAAAACGGCCAGGTCGGTGGTACCACCACCAATGTCTACGATCGCAACGCCGGCTTCGAAATCCATGTCGCACATAACGGCTGCCGCGGATGCCAGGGGCTGGAGCACCAGGTCCTTAATACGGAGACCGGATTTCTCCACGCTGCGGTTGATGTTGCGGATGGCGTTCTTGTCGCCGGTAATGATGTGGAAATTCGCGCCCACTTTCACACCGCTCATCCCGATGGGATAAGTGATGTTCTGCAGGGCGTCCACGATGTACTGCTGCGGGATCACGTCAATGATCTGGTCGCTGGCAGGGATGACCGTTTTA
Source organism: Chitinophaga sp. NPDC101104 (assembly GCF_050277495.1). NCBI lineage: Bacteria > Pseudomonadati > Bacteroidota > Chitinophagia > Chitinophagales > Chitinophagaceae > Chitinophaga > Chitinophaga sp. NPDC101104. The sequence goes on from NZ_JBNNSF010000005.1 coordinate 43,379, forward strand.
TACTGATCGTTGATCAGCTGGTCAATGTCTTTCTGGGAGATTTCAGCGTCGGTGTCGTTCCGGACGATGTCTCCGCGGGTCTGCAAACTTTTGATATGATGGCCTGCGATACCCACATATACCTCGTTGATCTCGAGGTTGGGGTTAGACGCATAGCAGTTCTCCAATGCCTGTCTGATGGCCTTGATGGTCTGATCGATATTCAGCACCATACCGTGCTGTACACCGAAAGATGGGGCTTTCCCGAATCCGAGGATTTCCAATTTCCCGTATTCATTCTTCCTTCCTGCGATGGCTGCTATCTTCGTGGTTCCAATGTCGAGACCTACAATGATGGGAGCTTCCTGATTCATGGTTCTTTATTGTTTTTAGTTGCGATTACGTTGATTAGGTTTCTGATATACCGCCCTCGGCTGCCTTTCGGCGCTTGCGGGCTTCGGCGTTTGTTTTTGGGGTTTGGCTGCCGGCTTCTCCTGTTTCCTTTCCACTTTTTTCTCCGGCTTCTTTTCCGCGGGCCTGGGCGCTGCTGCCGCCGTTACCGGGGCCACGGGCGCTACTACCGCTGCGTCGTCGTCTGTTACCGCGATGTCTGCGGCCGACGAATCCTTATACATCGGCGGCGGCGGCGCGCTCTTTCCATCCCTTCTCGTTCCGATCACCTGGTCTTTGAACGCTACGTTCAGCCGCGTGTATGTGTTCCAGCCTGCTTTGCTCAGTCCTTCCCTGTAAAAGACAAGCAGCCGGTCGAATTTGTTGGCTACATCGGTGCCGTCCCCGAAATAAACCACATGGTCGCCGAGTTTCGGGATGAACTCGAACCTGCGGTCTTCGGTGATCACCACCTGTTCCACCTGCGCGTTCCAGAAAGTGTCTGCCGCGATGTACGCCGCCATGTCGCGCATTTGCGCGTAAAGCAGGCTGTCTTCCTTCCGCAGCTTTTGCGCGTCTGCTGGGAAGTTGGTGAACACGGGCACCCGGGCGGAGAACCTGTCCGAAACCGGGATGCGCTCGCCGTCGGCATCGAGGTAGAAGCTGTTGCCGGAAAAAGTGAACACCCGGGCGAGGGGATCCCGCTGTTCCACTTCCACCTGCAGCAGATCGTTGTTGTCGATGAACAATTGGGCCGACCGGATCCAGGGGTCCCTTTCCACGATCTTCTCCAGTTGCGCGAGGTCCACTTCGCTGATGGGCTTGTTCGTGGGATTGAGGGATTTGTCGCCCGTAATGATCGCCTTCACATCCTTCACGTCTACGAACGCATTCCTGTCGTCGCCCTTCAGCGTAACGCGGATGCCCTTGCACTTGGTGTCGTTCTTGTCATTCACCGCCGCCGCCAGCAAAACGACAAAGCCCGTGAGCGCGCCTCCCCAGAGGAGGACGGTCGCGATGCGCTTCATGGCCGTTTTGGTTTTAGGTTGCATGATGAATGAATTCCTTTTATTGTTTGTTAATAATGTCCGTCAAAGGTTCCCGCAGCAGGTCGATATCGCCGGCCCCGGCGGTGATCAGCAGTTCGGCCGGATGTGCTTTTATCCAGTCGGGCACCGCGTTCCTGTCCATAATATGCACATCCGGTCCTTTGATCCTGTCTGCGATCATCTGCGTGGTAACGCCGTCGATCGGCAGTTCCCGCGCGGGATAGATGGGCAGCAGAATCACTTCGTCGGCCAGCGACAGTGTCTCCCCGAACCCGTCCGCGAAATCGCGCGTGCGGGAAAAGAGGTGCGGCTGGAAGATCACGGTGCATTTTTTACCCCTGAACAACGTTTTGGCGCTCGTGATGAGGGCCCGCAGTTCTTCGGGATGATGCGCGTAATCGTCGATATACACATGCCGGTCGTGCTTCACCAGGTATTCGAACCGCCGGCGGATGCCTTTGAAGGAGGCTACCGCACTGCGGATTTTTTCATTCGGGATCCCGAGGATATGCGCCACTGCGATAGCGGCCACGGCGTTTTCCACGTTGTGCATGCCGCCGATGCGCAGCTGCACGTTATCGATCATCCAATCCTGCTGCACCACGTCGAATTCATACCCGCCATCGTCCAGCCGGATGTTGGTGGCGTAGATATCGGCCGCGTCGTTTTGCAGGCTGTAAGACAATTTGTTGTCTCCCTTCAGCTCCGATGCGCGGTGCAGGCCATGTTTCGCCAGCAGGGTACCGTTGGGTTTGATGTTGGCGGAATACTGGATGAAGGCTTTCTCTACTTCTTCGGCGGTGCCGTAGATGTCGAGATGGTCGGGGTCCATGGCGGTGAGCACGGCGATGTCCGGGCTCAGTTTCAGGAAGGAGCGGTCGTATTCGTCCGCTTCGATGACGGCCACGGGCTTTTCGCTCGACCAGAAATTTTTTCCGTAGTTGGCGCTTACGCCGCCGAGGAAGGCGTTGCAGCCGTAGCCGGCGTCGCGCAGCAGGTGGGCGATCATGGTGGAAACGGTCGTTTTGCCATGGGTGCCTGCCACGGTGATGGCGAACAGTGAGCGGGTGATCTCCTGGAGCACGTCGCTGCGCTTTACCACTTCGTACCCGTTTTCGCGGTAGAACACGAGCTCGGACATGGTAGCGGGGATCGCGGGTGTAAACACCACGAGCTGCGCTTCGCGGTCGAGTTGTGAAACGTCGTCGGTATAATGAATGCGGATGCCTTCCGCTTCGAGTTGTTGCGTGAGTTGGGTGGAAGTACGGTCATATCCGCTCACGGCCACTCCTTTTTCGTTGAAGTAGCGGGCGATGGCCGACATGCCGATGCCTCCGATGCCTACAAAATAGATCCTATGTAAGTTGTTCAAATCCATCCTGTTATTTTATCAGCCCGAGCACTGCGCGGGCGATGGTCATATCTGCGTTTTTGTTGCCCAGGGGGGCGATGTTCGATTCAAGTTGCTGCATGAGCGCCTTGTTTTGCACGAGGCTCAGGGCTTCGTTGGCCAGTTTGGCGCCGGCTTCGGCGTCGGGGATGAGCAGTGCGGCGTTTTTGTGCACGAGGCTCTCCGCGTTTTTGGTTTGGTGGTCTTCGGCCGCAAACGGGTAGGGCACGAAGATCACGGGTTTCTGCGCTACGCAGAGCTCCGCGATGGCGAGGGCGCCCGCGCGGGAGATGACGGCGTCGGCCGCTTTGTACGCGAAGTCCATGACATTGATGAAGTCGAAGACTTTCACGTGGCTGGAATATTGCGCCGCGGCGGATTTGGCGGTGTCATAATACAGCTTCCCGGTTTGCCAGATGAGCTGTACGTCTTTATTCACGAAATCCGCGAGGCGGGGCAGGAGGGCGTCGTTGATGGACTTGGCTCCCAGACTTCCGCCTACTGCAAATACTGTGGGCTTGCCCATCATGAGGCCGAAGTGGCGCATGGCTTCGTCTTTGGTGACGGCGCTTTGCGTGATGGACCCGCGCACGGGGTTGCCGGTATATAATATTTTATCGGCCGGGAAGAAGGATTCCATTCCTTCGTAGCCCACGCAGATGACGTTGGCTTTCCTGCCGAGGATTTTATTGCTTTTGCCCGCATAGGAATTCTGTTCCTGGATGAGGGTGGGGATGCCCATTTTCTGCGCTTTCCGCAGGATGGGGAACGACGCGTACCCGCCTACGCCCACCACGGCATCGGGTTGGAATCGCTGGAGGATGGTGCGCGCCTGGCGGAGGGATTTAAGCAGTTTGAACGGCAGCAGGATATTCTTGAAAATATTGCTGCGGTTGAAACCGGCGATCTCCAGCCCTTCGATGGGATACCCGGCCTGGGGTACCTTTTCCATTTCCATTTTGCCTTTGGCGCCCACGAACAGGATCTCCGCATCCGCTTCGATCTTGCGGATGGCGTTGGCGATAGCGATCGCGGGGAAGATGTGCCCCCCGGTCCCGCCGCCTGCTATGATGATCTTGTGTGCCAAATACAATTCGGTTTTATATGATTATGCGGCCACTGCCTGCGCAGCTACCGCCTGTTTGTTTTCTGCTTCTTCCACATGCCGCGATACGCTGAGGATGATGCCGATGGAAAGACTGGTAAATATTACCGACGATCCTCCCATACTCACCAGCGGCAGCGTTAACCCCGTTACGGGTAACAGGTTCACGTTCACCGCCATATGCATCAGCGCCTGAATTACCAGCGTCACACTCAGGCCCAGGGCCAGGAATGCGCCGAAGGCGTACGGACAATTTTTAAAAATCCGGATACTTCTGAGGAGTAAAATGAGGTAAGCGGCCATCACCAAAAAGGCGCCAAAGATACCATACTCTTCAAGAATTATCGCAAAAATAAAATCGGAATACGGGTGCGGAAGAAAATTTCTTGCCGTACTGTTTCCGGGCCCTTTCCCGAGCAATCCGCCGTTTACGATCCCGATCTTCGCCTGCTGCACCTGGTAGGGCTCTTCATGCGTTTCCGCAGATGTAAAGCTCTCGATGCGGCTCATCCATGTTTTGGTACGGCCTTCCATACCTGTGAGCTTGGCGATCCCGAACATCAGCACCACCAGCACCAATCCCGCTGCGATCATGCCTGCCAGGTATTTCAACGGCACACGGCCGATGAAGCAGAGCAGCATGCAGCTGGCGCCGAGCAGCAGGGCGGTAGACATGTTCGCTGGCATGATAAGCCCGCAAATCACGACAACCGGCAGAATGATCGGAAGGAACCCCTTCTTGAAATCATCGATCACACCCTGCTTTTTCGACAGCTGCCGCGCCACGTACATGAACAATGCCAGCTTCGCGATGTCGGAAGTCTGGAACGTCAGGTTGATGACCGGAAGCTTGATCCATCGGCTCGCATCGTTCAGGTTAGAACCGAATGCGAGTGTGTACATGAGCAGGGGGATCGATAAAAGGAACCCGATCTGCGCCACCCGGGAGTAAATCGTATAATTCACCCGGTGGGCGAAGTAAATGATGAGGATCCCGAGAATGAGTACCGACAGCTGTTTGAACAGGTAGTATTCCGTATGGCCGCTGTAAACGCGGTATGCCAAAGAGCCTGTGGAACTGTACACTGCCAACAAGCTTACCGCAGACAGGAAGAACACGATCGTCCATATCACCTTGTCGCCTTTCGTCTTTTGAAGCAAGTTGTTCACGTTGTTCCGTTTTTGTTGTTAGAGTTCCCTCACCGCATCCTTGAAGGCGCGGCCTCTTTCTTCATAATTCTTGAAGAGGTCGAAGCTTGCGCATGCAGGCGAGAGTAATACCACATCGCCTTTGCTGGCCAGGTTGAAGGCCTGGGCCACGGCGTCTTTCATGTTATCGGTGTTCACCATCACTTCCATGTCTTTGGACAGGGATTCGTGAATGGGGCGATTGTCGACCCCCAGGCAAACGATCGCTTTTACTTTTTCGCGGACCAGTTCGCGGATGGCGCTATAGTCGTTCCCCTTGTCCACACCGCCCATGATGAGGATCACGGGGCGTTCCATGCTTTCGAGGGCGAACCATACGCTATTGACGTTCGTGGCTTTACTGTCGTTGATAAAATCCACTCCGCGCACGGTGGTTACGTATTCCATCCTGTGCTCCAGGCTGGAGAACGTGCTGAGGCTTTCCCGGATCTTTTCTTTCCGGATATCCATCGTGCGGCCTGCAATCCCTGCTGCCATTGAATTATACAAATTATGCTTACCTTTTAATGCCAGATCGTACATCGACATAATTACCGGTTCGTCTTCTTTCACCTGAATGTTCAGCTGGTCGTTCGCTATGAATCCACCTTCTTTCAATTGTTCCATAATGCTAAAAGGTATTGTTGTAGAATAAATGGGTTTCTTGGCTAAATGTTCCCGGATCACCGGGTCGTCTATACAATAAATAAAATAATCTTCCTTGGTCTGGTTCATGGCGATGCGGAACTTGCTTTCCACGTAATTCTCCATTTTGTACTCGTACCGGTCGAGGTGATCGGGCGTGATATTGAGGAGAATGGCCACGTTCGGTTTGAAATCCACGATATCGTCCAGCTGAAAGCTGCTCACTTCCACCACATAATAATCGGCCGGTTCGGTAGCCACCTGTTTGGCGTAGCTCACCCCGATGTTCCCGACCAGCGCGGCGTTGAGGCCTGCCGTCTTGAATATCCAGTGGGTGAGGGCGGTGGTGGTGCTTTTGCCGTTGCTGCCGGTGATGGCGATCACTTTGCTCGTATCCTTGCTGAACCGCCAGGCGAATTCGATCTCGGAGATCACGGAAACCCCGCGCTCGCGGACCTTCTTCATCAGCTCCGACTTCTCGGGGATGCCGGGCGATTTCACGATCTCGTCGGCTCCCAGGATCACGTCCCACGAATGATGTCCTTCTTCGAACGGAATGCCGTTCACCGCCAGTTCCTGCTTGTACAGGTCTTTGATGGCGCCGCCGTCAGACACGAATACCTCGTATCCCTGCTTTTTACCCAGCAGGGCCGCACCAATGCCGCTTTCTCCGGCTCCGAGTATGACGAGTTTCTTCATGTTGACTATCTCATTTTCAGTGTGGCGATGGCGAATACGACGCAGATGATCGTCACGATCCAGAAGCGCACGGCGATCTTGCTTTCATGATATCCGAGCTTCTGGTAGTGATGGTGGAGCGGGCTCATGAGGAACACACGCCTTCCTTCACCGTATTTCTTCTTCGTATACTTGAAATAAGCCACCTGGATCATCACGCTGAGGCTTTCCACGAAGAAAACGCCGCAGATGATGGGCAGTAATAATTCTTTCCTGACGATAATGGCCAGCGAGGCGATGATGCCCCCCAGCGCCAGGCTCCCCGTATCGCCCATGAACACCTGGGCGGGGTAAGCGTTGTACCAGAGGAACCCGACACAGGCCCCCACGAACGCGGCGATGAAGATCGACAGCTCGCCGAGGTGCGGGATGTACATGATATTCAGGTATTCCGCGAACTGGATGTTGCCGCTCACATAGGCGAATATGCCGAAGCAGACCCCGATCACGGCCGAGACGCCCGTCGCCAGGCCATCTAACCCGTCCGTCAGGTTCGCCCCGTTGGAAACGGCGGTGATGATGAGGATCACGATGAGGATGTAGATCACGAAAGTGAATTTCTCCGCACCGGGGATCCAGGAGATCAGTTTGCTGTAGTTGAACTCGTGGTTTTTTACGAAGGGGATGGTGGTGATGGGGGTTTTTACGTCCACGAAGCGGTGCCCGTCGGGCGTTACGCGTTCGTTGCTCACCACTTTTTCGTAAGGCGCCAGTTTCTTGCCGTCCATGATCTCGCGGCTCATCACCACGTTTTCATTGAAATACAGGGTGGTGCCTACGATGATGCCGAGGCCTACCTGGCCGAGGATCTTGAATCTTCCCGCGAGCCCTTCCTTATTTTTCTTGAATACTTTAATGTAATCGTCGATAAACCCGATGAGCCCCAGCCAAACGGTGCAGAGCAGGATCAGGAGGATGTATACGTTCATCACCCTTGCAAACAGCAGGGTGGGGATCACCATAGCCGAGAGGATGATGAGGCCGCCCATGGTGGGAGTGCCTTTTTTGGTCTGTTCGCCCGCCAGGCCCAGGTCGCGGATGGTTTCCCCGATCTGCTTGCGTTGCAGGTATTTCACGATGCGCTTGCCCAGGAGCAGCGAGATCACGAGCGAGAGCAACAACGCCATGGTGATCCGGAACGTGATGAACTGCCACATGCCGGTACCGGTGTAGTTGAACTCGTTTTTAAGATAAGTGAACAGATAGTATAACATATAATTGGTCGTGATCTTCTATTTGTCAAACATTTCCAGGATCTCGCGCAGCACCTGCTTATCGTCGAAGGGGTGCTTCACGCCCTGGATCTCCTGGTATTTTTCGTGCCCTTTGCCCGCGATGAGGATGATATCTTCCGGCTTCGCGAGGCTCACGGCGGTTTTGATGGCTTCGTGGCGGTCGGTGATCGACAGCGTTTTCTTGCGCTGGGCCACGCTCACGCCGGCTTCCATTTCTTTGATGATGGCCGCGGGGTCTTCCGACCGCGGATTGTCCGACGTGAAAATGGCTTTGTCCGAATGTTCTGCGGCCACTTCTCCCATGATCGGGCGTTTCGTCGTATCGCGGTCGCCGCCGCAACCTACCACGGTAATGATCTGCTCATGGCCCTGGCGGAGGTTTTTGATGGTGGCGAGCACGTTGATGAGTGCATCCGGCGTATGGGCATAGTCCACGATGCCGATGATGCGTTCGTTTTTGGAAACGACGTAATCGAACCGTCCTTCCGCGCCGTTCAGGTTGCTGAGCACGGCCAGCACGGTGTCTTTATCGTCTCCCATCAGCACGGCGGCGCCGAACACGGCCAGGAGGTTGTAGGCGTTGAATTCGCCGATCAGCCGGAAGTGCACGTCTTTGGCGCCGATCTGCATCACCAGCCCGGTGAGGTTGTTTTCGAGGATCTTTCCCTTGAACTCGGCCATGGTACGCAGGCTGTACGTGGCTTTGCGGGCCTTCGTATTCTGCAGCATCACGTTGCCCCGCTTGTCGTCCAGGTTCGTGAGGGCGAAAGCAGAGGCGGGAAGGTTGTCGAAAAACGATTTCTTCACCCGGATATATTCGTCGAACGTCTTGTGGTAATCAAGATGGTCGTGCGTGATGTTCGTAAAGATGCCGCCCGCGAATTGCAGTCCCGCGATGCGTTGCTGGTGGATGGCGTGGGAGCTAACTTCCATGAAGGCGTAATCGCATCCCTCGTTCACCATGTCTGCCAGCAGGGCGTTCAGGTTGATGGGATCGGGCGTGGTATGCGTTGCCGGAACGATGCGCTCGCCGATCTGGTTCTGCACGGTCGACAGCAAACCGCAATGATGCCCCATGGCCGTGTACAAACGGAACAGGAGCGTGGCCACGGTGGTTTTGCCGTTGGTGCCCGTAACGCCGACGAGCCGCAGCTTGCGCGACGGGTTGTCGTAAAAATTGCCGGCCATGATACCTGCCGCCTGGTGGCTGTTGCTGACGCGCACGTAGCAAACGTTGGCGGCGGTCACTTCCGGCATTTCCTCGCAGATCACGGCAGCAGCGCCCTGCGCCACCGCTTTCGGGATGTAGGCATGGCCGTCGGCCGCTACTCCGCGGATAGCGATGAACACGTCGCCCGGTTTCACCTGGCGGGAGTCGATATGCAGCGCCTGCACGGCAATGTCGTTATTGCCCTGCACGTCCAGGATCTGCACCTGGTATAATATGTCCCGCAACGTCTTCATAATTCAGTATCAGCTCAGTTCTATTATGATCGTTTGTTCTTTTCCGATGTTGGCGCCTCCGGGGAGCGACTGGCTGGTCACTTTCCCGGCGCCGCGGATCACCACGCGCAGCCCTGCGTTTTCCAGCAGGTACAATGCGTCTTTGAGGCCCATTCCCTTAACATCGGGAACGGTGCCGCTTTGTTGTTTCACCGGCTCGAAGGCCAGTTTGTTCCCTTTCACGTCTGCCGTCACCCAGTTGCTGCTGGAGAGGTTGCCGGAGTAAGGGAGGCCCAGGGTGGCGGCTACGCTTTTCCATTCACTGCCTTTCCCGCCTTTCATGGCCATCATGGAATCCAGCCCGCCGTTGCCCGCGAGGTAACGAGGTTTCTTCACGGCCAGGGCGTAGAGCTTGTCGGCCACTTCGCGGAAAACCGGTCCAGCCACGGTGCCGCCATAGAATTTGGCGGCATGGGGCTTGTTCCGGATCACTACCACGCAGGTGTATTGCGGATCGTCTGCCGGGAAATATCCCGCGAAAGACGATTGGTAAATCTTGTCGGCATAGCCCCGCTTGCCGTCCGCGATGAGAGCGGTGCCGGTTTTGCCGGCGAAGCGGTAGTAGGGCGTTTGCAGTTTGGCGGCGGTACCGTTCAGTACCACGCCTTCGAGCATTTCGTGCAGCGCGTTCAGTGTTTTGGCCGAACAGATGCTGTCTGCCACGATCACCGGCTCGAAGTTTTTCACCGGTTGCCCATATTCCTGGATGCTGTTCACCAGGTAAGGCTTCATCATTCTGCCGCCGTTGGCTACCGCGTTGTACAGCATGGCGGTATGCATGGGCGTTTGCGTCACTTCATAACCGAACGCCATCCACGGAAGGGTGGTGGCGCTCCAGCTTTTGTTGGCCGTGGTCTTGATCATCGGTTTGCCTTCGCCGAGAAGGTCGATGCCAGTGAGCTCGTCCAGGTGCAGTTTGCGGAGGCGGGCCGAGAATTCGTTCGGCTTCTTCGCATAATATTGATATACCAGCTTGGCCATCCCTACGTTCGAGCTGCGCTCGAATGCGCGTTTGACGGTTACGTTGGTGAGGTGGTGCGGTTCGGAGTCGTACACGATGCGGCGGTTGATGGGCCAGCGGCCATAATTAAGGTCTACCATCGTGTTCGGCGTGATGTATCCGTCTTCCAGCAGGGCGATCATGGTGGCCAGTTTGAAGGTGGAACCGGGTTCCCCTTTCTGGATGGCGTGGTTCATATCTTCCCAGTAGGTGCCGTCGGGTTGGCGGCCGAGGTTGGCGATGGCCTTGATCTTGCCGGTTTTCACTTCCATGAGGATGGCGGTGCCGTGCACGCATTCGTTCTGGACCATCATCCGCATGAGCGCCGTTTCCACTATGTCCTGCATGTTCACGTCGAGGGTGGTGATGACGTCTTTCCCGTTTTCCGGCTCGATGTCGTACCCTTCCACCGGCATATACGTGCCGCCGGCGATCCTGCGCATGAGGCGCTTCCCGGTCACGCCGCTGAGATATGCGTCGTAGGTATTTTCCAGGCCTACGTTCTGCGAGTTGGTGCGGGCGAGGCCGATGGTGCGGTTGGCGAGCAGTTTGAAGGGATTGATCCGTTTGTTCTTGGTCTCAACGATGAGGCCGCCCTTGTTGCGCCCGAGGCGGAACATGGGGAAGGTGCGGAGCTGCTGGTACTGGTCGAAACGGATATCGCGCTTGAGGAGGAAGTAACGGTCCTTTTCTTTATAGCCTTCCTGCAATATCTTTTTATAGTCGGCCGCGGAGCGGTCCATGAACAGGTTGGCGAGTGCGCGGGAAAGGGAGTCGACGTTATCCTTGAAAATCGTTTTCTTTTTATCCTGCAGGCCGTCGGCTTTGAAGTCGATGCGGATATCGAAATAGGGGATGGAGGTAGACAGCATGCGGCCCTCTTCGGAATAGATGGTGCCGCGGTCGGCGTCGAGGTCCATATAAGCGGTGTGGAGGCTGTCGGACATGTTGCGCCAGTAGTTGCCTTCCACCTGCTGGAGGAAAACTACCCGTCCGACGATGGCGACCGCGAAGATGCCCATGCCGATGAGGCACAGATACGACCGCCATAATATGTCTTTTTTAATCTCCATTTGCCGGGTTAGAATCAGTATCGGTGTGAATTTCCTATTGCTCGTTGTCGGTTTTCGCCTTCGGTTCGATCCGTTGGGGCGGGGTGCTGAGTTCTTTGAGGCCGAGGGGCTCCACGGCTTTGCTCACTTCACTGAGTTTGCTTCTGAACATCAGTTCGCTTTTCACGCTCAGGTATTCCCATTTCAGTTCCTTGATCTCGCGGCTGAGCCGGTTGATCCGGATGACCTTCTTCTCGGCGAGGTGATTATTGGCGATGTATACCAATGCCACTACGGCGAGGAAGAGGATGAAAGGGAGGTTTTCCGTGATCATCCGGTAATTGATCCGCAGCCGCCATTCCCGCCGCGGCGTTGCCGGGGTGCTCTCCTGCGGTATTTCCGCTGATATGTCTTTTACTTCTTCCTGCAAACCTTTACGTGTTTAGCGATTGATGATGCTGACAGTATATTCGGTAAAAGGGGATGATAGGATGGAAGTAACAACTTTAGCGTTTCTCCGCGACCCGCAGCTTTGCGCTCCGGCTTCTGGGGTTCTCTTTCAACTCGGTGGCGCCGGCCGTGACCGGCTTCTTCGTGACCAGGCTGAACACTTTCGGCGGGGTTTCGAAACTGTACGGATTATCTTCCACCGTCTCGAAACTGCCGGTCTTCATAAAGTTCTTCACCAGCCGGTCTTCCAGCGAATGGAAGGTGATGATCGACAGCCGGCCACCGGGTTTGAGCACGGCGGTAGACTGGGAGAGGAGGTCTTTCAGTGCCCCCAGCTCGTCGTTCACCTCGATCCGCAGCGCCTGGAATACCTGTGCGAGGTATTTGGCCGGATTGCCTTTCACGATGGGCTGGATGAGCGATTTGAACTCCCCGATGGTCCGCAGCGGATGTGCTTTCCGGAGCGTCACGATCGTTTTGGCCAGCGTGCGCGAATTGGTCACTTCGCCGTAATCCTGGAACAACTGGTGCAGGTGATGCTCGGAATAAGTGGTGAGCACGTCTGCGGCGGTCAGCTTCGCGCGGTTGTCCATCCGCATGTCCAGCGCCCCGTCGAACCGCGTGGAGAAACCCCTCTCCGCCGTATCGAACTGGTAACTGGAAACCCCGAGGTCGGCGAGGATGCCATCGGCGCCCAGCGCTTTATGCAGCTTGCAGAAACGCTCCAGGTGCCGGAAATTCTCGCGGACGAACGTGACCCGCTCGTCCGGGATGCGATTGCGGTAGGCGTCTTCGTCCTGGTCGAACACCACCAGCCGGCCCTGCGGCCCCAGCTGCGAAAGGATCGCGCGGGAATGGCCGCCGCCGCCGAAAGTGGCGTCGATATACAGGCCGTCTGGCCGGATCTGCATATGCTCGATCACTTCCTGGAGAAGGACGGGCTGATGATAGAAACCTGCTTCCATACGTACCGTTTTTACAACCCGGGAATATTGCTACCGTCGGGCGACATGACCTGTTGGGCCAGATTGCTGAAGGCTTCCGGTGAAAAATTATCAAAGAACTCCTGGTATTTGGCCTTGTCCCAGATCTCGATCTTGTTGTTGGCTGCGGCCAGGACGATGTCTTTGTCCAGCCCCGCATGTACAGCAAGGTTCTTCGGGATGTTGAGGCGGCCTGCACTGTCCAGCTCCACAATGGTCGCACCATTCAGAAAATAGCGGCGGAATTCCCTAACTTTCGGATCAAAATCGTTCAACTTGGCAATTTTCTCCTGGATAGGCGTCCACTCACTCATCGGGTACAAAGTCAGGCACTTCTCGAAGCCGCGGTTCAGCACAAACTGGGCCCCTGCGTCTTCCGGCAGCTGCCGTTTAAACCCGGCAGGGAGCAGGAAACGCCCTTTTGCGTCCAGCGTTGATTCATATTCTCCTAAAAAGCCCGTCATGCTTCGTTTTAGTACCTGATTTCCATTTTCTAACACAAAATAACACTTTTTCCCACTTTTAACCGAAAAAATGTATTCTATATTTTTTCCACACGAGGTTTGTGCCTGCAGGCACAGGTTTGAGGTGCGTGGGGAAGGGTGGGTTGTGGATAAAGTTGAGGATGTGTGGAAAAAATGTTTATAACCAGGGTTTTGGTGTTGAAAACGCGCCGTGGGACGGAAATCCGCTTTTTTGCAAATTTTTAACGGCCCTCCATTATGTCAAGTCCGGATTTTGCTTTTAATTCGTACCTTTGCGATTCTTTTTTATGAGGAAAATTTTCTTACTAGCTGGCCTTGTGGCCCTTACGCTCGCTGCTGCTTCCTGTAACCGGGAACTCAGGCGCATTGAAAAAAGCAATGACCTGGACAAGAAGTTAGCGTACGCCGATAAAATGTACGAGAAGAAGAAGTACCAGATGGCCCAGACCTTATATGAGGAAATGATCCCCGTATTCAAAGGCACTGACAAATTCGAGCCGCTGTACTATAAATACGCCTACTGTTCTTTCTACCTGAAAGATTACACCCAGGCCGCCTTCCATTTCAAGAATTACCTGGACGCCCTGCCGTCCAGCCCCCGGGCCATGGAGATCGACTATCAGCAAGCCTATTGCTATTATAAGCTCTCCCCCAAGGTAGCGCTCGACCAGACCAATACCATGAAGGCCATCGCAGCCATGCAGACCTTCATCAACACCTATCCCCAGTCCGACAAATCCACCGAGGCCTCCGTCGTGATCGACCTCCTCCGCCGGAAACTGGAACAGAAAGATTTCAACGCCGCCGAGCTGTATTACAACCTCGGGCACTTCAAAGCATCCGGCGTGGCCTTCAAAAGCCTCATGCGCGCTTACCCGGACTCCGAGCGGAGCGACAGCTATAAGTATATGGCTATCAAGGCATATTACAACTATGCCAAGAACAGCGTACACTTCCGCCAGAAAGAGCGCTTCGAGACCGTCGTAAACGAATATCTCGAGTTCAATGACCGCTATCCCTCCAGTAAATTGCGCGGGGATGCCGAAAAATACTTTACCTTAGCAAAAAATAACATTAAAACGCTGGAAAATGAGCAAAATAAAACGGAGTCTGTCCAGTAGCCTGAACCCCTGGGTTGAGACTAAAAACACGACCGATATCAAAAACAGAACCGGTAATCTGTACGAATCCATTGCCATTATTGCCAAAAGGGCAAACCAGATCAATATTACCGTGAAGGAAGAGCTCCACTCCAAACTGGAAGAGTTCGCCTCCCACACGGATAACCTGGAAGAAGTGCACGAGAACAAAGAGCAGATCGAAATCTCCCGTTTCTACGAAAGAATGGCGAATTCCGCTATTCAGGCTACCCAGGAATTCCTGGACAATAAGATCTATTTCCGCAAAAACGACGACGATCTGTATTCCTGATCCTTTCGTTGTATTTGTGAAAAATACTAATTTCATAGCGGCAGAATATCGTTGTTCTGCCGCTTTTATTTTGCCAGATGTTACAAGGTAAGAAGATCCTACTGGGCGTTTCCGGCAGCATCGCCGCCTACAAGGCCGCCCTGCTCGTGCGCCTCCTCGTCAAGGAAGGCGCCCAGGTGAAGGTGCTCATGACCCCCTCCGCCTGCGATTTCATCACGCCCCTCACGCTCGCCACCCTGTCGAAACAGGAAGTCGGCGTCCACATCTCCGAACACGGCAGCTGGAGCAACCACGTGATGCTCGGCCGCTGGGCAGACGTCATGCTCATCGCCCCCGCATCCGCCAACACCATCGCCAAAATGGCAAACGGCATTTGCGATAACCTCCTCCTCGCCGTATACCTTTCCGCCACCTGCCCCGTCCTTTTCGCACCCGCCATGGACGAAGACATGTGGCTCCATCCCGCCACGAAGGCCAATGTCGGCAAACTGCTCGCCTACGGCCACCGCCAGCTCCCCGTTCACCGCGGCGAACTGGCCAGCGGCCTCTTCGGCGAAGGCCGCATGGCAGAGCCCGAAGCCATCGTTTCCTACCTCTACAACTTCTTTTCCGGCAGGTCGGACGGCCAGCCCCTCAAAGGCAAAACCGCCCTCGTATCCGCCGGGCCCACCCAGGAGCCCATAGACCCGGTACGCTTCATCAGCAACCATTCCAGCGGTAAAATGGGCATCGCCATCGCCGAAGCCCTCGCCGAAGCCGGCGCTTCCGTCCACCTCGTGCTCGGCCCCACCCCCCGCGAAACCCACCACGCCGGCGTCACCACCGAAAAAGTGACGACCGCCGCACAGATGTTCGACGCCTGCACCGCCTTCGCACCGAAGGCCGACATCCTCGTCATGGCCGCCGCCGTGGCAGATTATCGCCCGCGCGACGTCGCCGATAAAAAAATCAAAAAGAAAGACGACGAAATGAACCTCGGGCTCGAGAAAACCGCAGACATCGCCCGGGCACTCGGCGCTTCGAAAAAAGAGGGTCAAACCCTCGTCGGATTTTCCCTCGAAACCAATAACGAACGCGAATACGCGTTGAAGAAACTGAACGACAAGCGCCTGGACATGGTGGTCCTCAATTCCCTGAACGACCCCGGCGCCGGGTTCAACTTCGATACCAATAAAATCACCCTCCTCCGCGCCGACGGCCAGGAGCGCCAGCTTCCCCTGCAATCCAAGCAGGACGCTGCCAGGGAAATCGTTTCGGCTATAATCGACATGCAACATGGGTAAACAACTTCTCGCTTTCTGCCTTTGTTTGATGGCATCCCTTGCCGCCGGCGCCCAGGAATTCCGCGCCAACGTTTCCGTTCAGGCCGCCCAGTTGGGCACCAACGTGGAAAAACGCATCTTCACCACCCTCCAGACCGCCCTCAACGAATTCATCAACGGCCGGCGGTGGACAGACGACGCGTTCACCACTGCCGAGCGCATCGAATGCAATTTCCTCCTCAACGTTACGCAGGACCTCGGCAACAATACCTACCGCGCGAGCCTCACCGTGCAGGCGGGCCGGCCCGTCTTCAACACGAGCTACACCTCCAGCATTTTCAATACGCAGGATAACAACCTGGTATTCCGGTATGTAGAATTCCAGCCCATGGAATTCAATGAACAGCGCATTTCCGGGAACGACCCCCTGGCATCCAACCTCACCGCTGTTGTCGCCTATTATTGCTACATCATTTTAGGGCTGGATTACGACTCGTTTTCCCCCCGCGGCGGCGACAATTATTTTAAAAAAGCCCTTAATATTGTGAATAACGCTCCCGACGGGAAAGACGTTTCCGGATGGAAAGCCTTCGAAGGCAACCGCAACCGTTACTGGCTGCAGGACAACCTGCTGAACGTCAAGTTCGCGCGGTTCCACGACGTGATGTATACTTACCACCGCATGGGGCTCGACCAGATGTACGAAGACGTGAACAAGGGCCGCGCCGCCATCATGAATTGCCTGAACATGTTGATGAGCATCCAGGAAGACCAGCCCAACTCGATGGTGGTGCAAAGTTTTTTTGCCGCCAAGAACGAAGAGCTGATGAAACTCTTCTCCAAAGCGCCGCCGCAGGAAAAAATGCGGGCCATCCAGATGCTGTCTGTCCTCGACGTGCCGAATGCCAACAAGTACCAGCAAATGAAGTAATATAAGACTATGAAGAATTGGAGAAAGATAGCGGGTGCCCTCTTCATCGCCGCCCTCATGGCTGCCTGCGGCGAAGCGGACCGTACACCGAAAGGCGTATTGGGGAAAAACGAGATGCGCGATATTTTGCTGGACATGAACTATGCAGACGTGTTTGCGCGCGAGCAGATGATGGAAGGCCGCAGTTCGGTAGACATCACGGAAGCCATGCGCGATTCGGCGAGTAAAACCCTGTATGCACAGATATTGCTGCTTCACAAAACCGACCGCGAAACGTTCATGAAAAGCTGGCAATTTTACGAATCGCATCCGGACAGGCTGGAGGCGATCTATAAAGATATGGCCGACGTTGTGCGCAGCAAGCGCGAAGCCATCGATTCCACAGAGCGGGCGCGCAACGAAAGGGAACAGCGCAAATTGGGCCGCACCCGGATGGATTCCCTGTTCTGGCCCAGTCCGGACAGTTTGAAACTGAATATATTCTGACGTTATACACACCAAAACATGAAACGCCCATAGAGGCGTTCCATCTTTCGGTTACAAACAAAAACTGAGAAGATGAACAAGATCGTTGCAAACGCCGACGAGGCCATCGCCGATATCCCCAACGGCGCCACCCTCATGCTCGGAGGATTTGGCCTGTGCGGCATTCCGGAAAACTGTATCGCGGCCCTCGTGCGCAAGGGCGTCAACAACCTGACGTGTATTTCCAACAATGCGGGGGTAGATGATTTCGGGTTGGGATTGCTGCTGAAGACAAGACAGATCAAAAAGATGATGTCGAGCTACGTGGGCGAGAACGCCGAGTTCGAACGGCAACTGTTGTCGGGCGAGCTGGAGGTGGACCTCATTCCGCAGGGAACCCTGGCCACGCGCATCGCTATGGCGGGAATGGGCATTCCTGCCTTTTTCACGCCCGCAGGTTTCGGGACGGAAATTGCGGAAGGGAAGGAGACGCGGCGTTTCGGGGAAAAGGATTATCTCATGGAACTGGCGCTGCCGGCCGATTTCGCCATCGTAAAAGCCTGGAAGGGCGACCGGATGGGGAACCTCGTTTTCCGCAAAACCACCCGCAACTTCAGTACTTCCATGGCGCGGGCGGGCAATGTGACCATCGCGGAAGTGGAGGAACTGGTGGAGCCCGGTCAGCTCGACCCGGACGAAATCCACGTTCCCGGGATATACGTGCACCGCATCTTCCAGGGGAATGATTATGAAAAACGCATCGAAAGGAAAACCGTCAAAATCTGATTTTCGCTATGGCTCTTGATAAATACGGCATCGCCAAACGCATCGCGCAGGAATTGCGCGACGGGATGTATGTGAACCTGGGGATCGGGATCCCCACACTCGTGTCCAACTTCGTTCCGCAAGGCATTTCCATCATGCTGCAATCCGAAAACGGCATGCTGGGAATGGGGCCTTACCCGACCGAAGAGGGCATCGACCCCGATCTCATCAACGCCGGGAAGGAAACGGTGACCATCCTGCCGGGAGGCGCCTTCTTCGACTCCGCCGAAAGCTTCGGCATGATCCGCGCCGGCAAAGTTGACCTCACCGTGCTCGGCGCTATGGAAGTGTCCGACTCGGGCGATATCGCCAACTGGAAAATCCCCGGGAAAATGGTGAAAGGCATGGGCGGCGCGATGGACCTCGTGGCTTCGGCCAAAAACATCATCGTAGCCATGATGCACACCAATCCCAAAGGCGAAAGCAAATTACTGCACCAATGCACCCTGCCGCTCACCGGCGTGCGCTGCGTCCGGAAAATCGTCACCGAAATAGCCGTGCTCGACGTTACGCCCGAAGGCTTCCGGCTGCTGGAACGCGCACCGGGCGTGAGCGTAGACGAAATCAAAGCCAAAACGGCCGGCCGGCTGGTCGTTGACGGCGATGTTCCTGAAATGGTTTTATAATCGTAACTTACGGTATGCAATTGTGTTATAACGGAAGATTCATAGCGGCCGACAAACCGTTGCTCACCGTGGATAACCGCAGTTTCCGGTATGGCGACGGGTGCTTCGAAACCATGAAAGTGTACCAGGGGCAACTGTTATTGGCCGACCTGCATTTCGAACGGCTGGTCGCCAGTTTGCATATCCTGCATTTTCACATTCCGCCGCATTTTACGAAAGATTATTTCATCGACCTCATCCTTCAGCTTTGCCGTACCAACGGCGTGAGCGATCTCGCGCGTGTGCGCCTCACCGTATGGCGCGCGGGAACGGGGCTGTACGACCCGGTCGACCATACGCCGCATTTCCTCATCCAGTCCTGGGAACTGCCGGAACATATTTTCGAACTGAACAGTTCGGGGCTTTCGCTGGACGTGTTCCCCGATGCCGTGAAAACCGGGGACAAGCTGAGCAACGTCAAATCCAACAACTGCCTGCCTTACGTGCTGGCCGCCATGTACGCCCGCCAGCACCAGGTGGCCGAAGCCGTTTTGCTCAATCAATACGGCCGCGTGGCGGATACAACCGTTGCGAACGTGTTCATCGTGAAAGACGGCGATGTTTTCACGCCGCCGCTGACGGAAGGGTGCGTGTGCGGGGTGATGCGCAAGCACATCCTCACCACCGAATTCCCGTTCCGCATCCAGGAACGGGTGCTGACCGTGCGCGATCTGCAAACGGCCGACGAGATTTTTCTCACCAACGCCATCTACGGCATCCGCTGGGTAGGCGAATTCGGCGACACCAGTTACGGGAACGCCACGTCCGCCATCCTGCACGACCTGCTGTACGAATCCATGTTGTAAGTTCGCCGTATCTTCGATTTTCCATCTGACATTGAACTTTTCCGCCCGGGGAGCCGCATCGCCTGTTAAAACCTGCGCATGAAAATTGTTATCTGCTGGCTCCGCCGCGACCTTCGCCTGCACGACCAGGCTGCACTATACCACGCCCTTCGCAGCGGTTGCCCCGTTGTGCCCGTGTTCATTTTCGACACCGAAATCCTCGACGACCTGGAAGACCGGGCCGATCGCAGGCTGCAATTCATCCACGATGCGCTGGCCGGCCTGCAACAGCAACTGTTGAAGCTGGGGAGCACTTTGCATGTGTATCACGGCACTCCTGCCGCCGCGTTCCGTCATTTTACTGAGGTGTACGATGTAGCCGGGGTTTTCGCCAATCACGATTACGAGCCCTACGCCCGCGGGCGCGACGAAGCCATCGGCAAGCTTCTCCGGGAGAGGAACGTGCCGTTCAAAACCTTCAAAGACCAGGTGATTTTCGAAAAGGGGGAAGTGCTGAAGGATAACGGAGAACCCTATACGGTATTCACGCCTTACAGCCGTAAATGGCTGGCCGCGGTGGAACCGTTTTTCGTCAAATCCTATCCAACGGAAAAATATTTCAACAACTTCCATCTGCAGGACGAGCGCCCCATCCCTTCGTTGCGCGACATCGGCTTTGCGCCCACGCGCCGCGATTTCCCGGCGCCGGGCCCGGAAGACGCTATAATTAAACATTACGACCAAACCCGCGACTATCCCGCCATTCCGGGCACGAGCCGTCTGAGCGTGCACCTGCGCTTCGGGACGGTGAGCATCCGCGAACTGGTGCGCCGCGCCACGAAATTGAACGATATATTCCTGAAGGAGCTGATCTGGCGCGAGTTTTACCAGATGATTTTGTGGCATTTCCCGGATGTGGTGCATGCGGCTTTCAAAAAGGAATACGATAACATCGCCTGGCGGAACAATGAGCGGGAATTCCGCGCCTGGTGCGAGGGACAGACCGGTTACCCTATCGTGGACGCGGGGATGCGCGAGCTGAACGCAACTGGCTATATGCACAACCGCGTGCGGATGGTGACGGCGAGTTTTCTCACGAAGCACCTGCTGATCGACTGGCGCTGGGGCGAAGCGTATTTCGCGAAAAAGCTCCTGGATTACGACCTGGCGGCCAACAACGGCGGCTGGCAATGGGCGGCGGGCTCCGGCTGCGACGCGGCGCCGTATTTCCGGGTGTTCAATCCTACGCTGCAGGCGCAGAAATTCGATAAGGAAGGAAAATATATCCGGAAATGGGTGCCGGAGTTCGACGGGCTGCAATATGTTCAACCCATCGTGAACCATGAAATGGCGCGGAAACGGGCGCTGGAAGTGTACGGCAGGGCGTTGAAGCCAGGCGGTACGTTATAGCGCGCCGGCCCTTTCCTTCAGCACTTCGATCGCTTTATGCCCCTGTTCGCCCAAATCCAGGCTGAAATCGTTGACATACAATTCGATATGCTGCCGCATCACTTGTTCGTCCATCTCCTGCGCGTGTTCCTTGACGTAAGGCGCGAGGGTGGGGTAGTTGGCGAAGGAAAACTGCAGGCTTTTCGCGATGAGGGCATCTACCTGCCGGGCCGTGGCTTCGGGAACGTCTTTCCGGATGAAAATACCGCCCAGGGGAATGGGGTGCCCCGTTTTTTCTTCCCAGAAAGCGCCGAGATCGGTGATTTTCACGAGGCCTTTTTGCTGGTAGGTGAAACGGTTTTCGTGGATGATGACGCCGGCGTCTGCCCGGCCGGAAATCACTGCCTGTTCGATGTCGGAAAAGACCATGATCTCCTTGTTTTTCGCGTCGGGGTAAGCGATGGAAAAGAGGAGGTTGGCGGTGGTATTTTCTCCGGGGATGGCGATTTTCAGCGATGAGACCTGTTCGGGGGAGAGGGGCTCCCGGGCAATGAGGAGCGGGCCGCAACCCCGGCCCAGCGCGCTTCCGCTGTTGAGGAGGCGGTATTTGTCAGCCACGCGGAGACCGGCGGCGAAACTCAGTTTCGTGATGTCCAGTTTACCCTGGAGTGCCCATTTGTTGAGGGTTTCCACATCCTCCAGCCGGGTGTCGAACTGCAAACCCTCCGTATCTATCTTTCCATTCACCAGTGCGTCGAAAATGAAAGTATCGTTCGGGCAGGGCGAAAATCCTAAGCTCAGTTGCATATATCGTTCTTTTTATCGTTCGTTATTCCATTCGTTGATCGTATCGCGGAGCAGGCCGTTGAGGCGGATCACCGCCGATTTGATGTCCCACTTCGATTTATCGCGCTGTTCCACATAATTGGATACGGCGCGCAGCTGGAGAAAGGGGACGTTTTCCATGAGGCAGGCATAGTGCAGCGCCGCGCCTTCCATGCTTTCGAGCGTGGGGGCGTACAGTTGTTCCAGTTGCGCGATGGTGGCGGCTTCGCCGGATACTTTATTGACGGAAACCGCGGAGGCCCGGGGCAGCGGCGCCAGGGAAGGCGGCATCCTGTCAAACGGATTTAATAAATAATTATTCGTAAACGGGTGCTGATCATGTTTCCAGAGCCCTATGCCGAAGAGGTCCCGGAAAACGCCGTTGTCTTCCGCCCCCAGGTCGCCGAAATATTCCTTCTCCACCAGCAGCGCATCGCCCAGCTTTACGTTCCGGTCAAAAGTTCCTGCGATGCCGGCCTGGAGCACCAATGCGGGCTGATCCCCCGCCGCGAGGCGCTTTCCCAGCGCAAAAGCCGCGCTGAACAGGCCGATGCCCGTGATGACCGTTTCTACGTCCGTTCTTCCGGATTCCTTCAGCCAGGCGATCGTGGGTTGGATTTCCGCCTCCGTGGCGGCGGCAACGAGCAGTTTCATCCCATAAAGGTACGTTTTCGACGAATTGCTTTAACTTTGCAGAAATTTATCAAGGAACAAATGATCTATTTGACGCGCGTCGAGCATTTTAATGCCGCGCACAAGTTGTACAATCCGCAGTGGAGCAAGGAGCAAAACCACGAAGTTTTCGGCAAATGCGCCAACGACAACTGGCATGGGCACAACTATGAACTGCACGTGACCATCAAAGGCAATCCCGATCCTGAAACCGGTTTTGTATTCAACGCCAAAACGTTAGGCGTCCTGATCAACGATGTGGTGGTAGAAAAGCTCGACCATAAAAACCTGAACCTCGACGTGGATTTCATGAAAGACAAATTCACTTCCGCGGAAAACGTGGCCATCGCCATTTGGGAACAACTCGAAAAACACCTGCCGGGGACCGTTCAGCTCCATTGCATCAAGCTGCACGAAACTTCCAAGATCTACGTGGAATACTACGGCGGTAAATAACCAGTAAAAACACAGCAGCACATGGCTTACCATAAAGAAGAGCAGTACGACGAATCAGTGACGAACGGGTTGAAGGAGTTTTACCGCAATAGCATTGCCCTGCTGGGCGAAGACCCCGAGCGCGAAGGACTGGTAAAAACCCCGGAACGGATGGCCAAAGCCATGCAGTTCCTCACGCAGGGCTACCAGCAGGATGCGAAGGAAGTGCTGAACGGCGCCAAATTCACGGAAGCGTACAGTGAAATGGTGATTGTCAAAGACATCGAACTGTATTCCATGTGCGAGCACCATATGCTGCCCTTCTTCGGAAAGGCGCACGTGGCCTACATTCCCAATGGTTTTATCACCGGGCTCAGCAAGATCGCCCGGGTGGTGGACATTTTCAGCCGCCGCCTCCAGGTGCAGGAGCGCCTCACCCACCAGATCCTGGACGCCATCCAGGATACGCTGCAGCCCCAGGGCGTGGCCGTGGTGATCGAAGCGCAACACCTCTGCATGATGATGCGCGGCGTGCAGAAACAAAATTCCGTAACCACCACATCCGCCTTCAGCGGCCAGTTCGAAGACGGGACCACCCGCGCCGAATTCATGAAACTCATCAGTTCCGACCTCATGGGCCGACGCTAATCAGCCGTTATCATATTGGTCCAAAACACATATGGTTTGACCCGGACACTTTCCGTGCTGGATTAAACCATAATTTTTTATATATATTTGCCATCTGATAATTAATCATATCAATGAAGCACGCATTCGTTTTTCCCGGTCAGGGAGCACAATTTACCGGTATGGGCAAGGCTTTTTACGAACAA
Source organism: Chitinophaga sp. NPDC101104 (assembly GCF_050277495.1). Taxonomy (NCBI): domain Bacteria; kingdom Pseudomonadati; phylum Bacteroidota; class Chitinophagia; order Chitinophagales; family Chitinophagaceae; genus Chitinophaga; species Chitinophaga sp. NPDC101104. The sequence continues at coordinate 67,089 of NZ_JBNNSF010000005.1, forward strand.
AGCCCCAAAGCCCGCGATCTCTTCGAGCAAGCCAACGAACTGCTCGGATTCCGGATCTCCGATGTGATGTTTGAAGGCTCGGAAGCGGACCTCAAGCAAACCAAAGTAACCCAGCCGGCGGTATTCCTCCATTCGGTGATCGGGTTCCTCTGCCTGGAAAACGCCCGTCCCGACATGACGGCCGGCCACTCCCTCGGCGAATTCTCCGCCCTGGTGGCCAACGGCGCCCTCGGCTTCGCCGACGCGCTCAAACTCGTCTCTATCCGCGCCAACGCCATGCAGAAAGCCTGCGAGATCACCCCGTCCACCATGGCGGTAGTGCTCGGGCTCGACGATGCCAAAGTGGAAGAAATCTGCGCCACCATCACAGACGACACCGTGGTGCCCGCCAACTATAACTGTCCCGGTCAGCTCGTGATCTCCGGCACCAAAACCGGTATCGCCAAAGCGATGGAACTGCTCAAGGCTGCCGGCGCCAAACGCGTGATGGAGCTCGCGGTAGGAGGGGCCTTCCACTCGCCGCTCATGGCGCCCGCCCAGGCAGAGCTGCAGGCCGCCATCGAGTCTATCGCGTTCAACACGCCGAACTGCCCCGTATACCAGAACGTGGTAGCCAAAGCCGTGACCAACCCGGCAGCAATCAAACAGAACCTCATCACCCAGCTCACCGGCGCCGTGAAATGGACACAGTGCGTACAGGCCATGGTAGCCGATGGCGCCACCCGCTTCACCGAAGTAGGGCCCGGTAAGGTGCTGCAGGGGCTCATCGCGAAAATCGATAAGAACGTAGCGGCCGACGGCGTGAGCGATACGCTCGTGCTGGCGTAACCCTTCGCCGAACGATATAAAAAAGCGTCCCGGTTCTTCAGAGCCGGGACGCTTCGTTTTTTATGCCGTCCAAATCACAGATCGATGCTGACGTTCAGCCATTCCGGATCGAATCTGGCGTTGTATTTTTTGTAGAAATGAATGGCCGGCGCGTTCCATTCCAGCACCTGCCACATCATGCCGCTGAAACCTTTTGCCCGCGCTTCTTCGAGCAGGCGGTCGAACAGCAGTTTGCCGAGCCCTTTGCCACGGTAGCTTTCAGACACTACAATGTCTTCCAGCCACATGCGCGTGCCTTTCCAGGTGGAATAGCGGATGTAATACAGGGCCATCCCGGCGATAACGCCGTCTTCCTCCGCTACGAACGCCCACCATACCGGGTTGGGGCCGAATCCGGATTCCTCGAAATGTTCCAGGGTCACCGTCACCTGTTCGGGTGCCTTTTCGTATAATGCCAGTTCCCGCACCAGTTCCATCATGCGGGCGCAATCTTTTCTTTCAGCGCTGCGGATCGTAATCATGCTGCAAATATAGTCGTTTAGGCGAGGGCCTGGTCGAGATCCGTGAGGATGTCCGTCACGGATTCGATGCCGGTGCTCATGCGGATGAGCCCGTCGGTGATATCGTATTTCTCGCGCAATTCTTTCGGTACGCTGTAATGGGTCATGGAAGCCGGGTGGCAGATGAGCGTATCTGTGGTGCCGAGGCTCACGGCGCGGAGGCACATTTTCAGCTTGTCGATAAACCGTTTGCCCGCGTCCAGCCCGCCTTTCAGCTCAAAGCTCAACATGGCGCCGGCGTGTTTCATCTGTCGGGATGCGATCATGAAATCGGGGTGATCGGCGAGGCCGAGATAATTCACGGTGGCGATGGCGGGGTGCCCGTCGAGGAAGCCCGCCACTTCCATCGCGTTGTGGCAATGCCGTTCCATGCGCACTTCCAGCGTTTTGATGCCCTGTGTGAGCATGTATGCGTCGAACGGGTTGGAGTTGGCGCCGAGGAGGCGGTGCACCTTTTCCACCGGGCCGTTCATGAGCTCCACGTCGCGCCCGATCAGCACGCCGCCGATCGCGGTGCCATGACCGTTGAGGAATTTGGTGGTAGAATGGAAAACGTAATCGACGCCGTAGGCGAACGGCTGCTGGAGGTACGGCGTGGCGAAGGTATTATCCACCGCCGTGATGACGTTTTTCGCTTTCGCCAGACCAGTCAAAGCTTCGAGGTCTACGCAGCGAAGTGTGGGATTGGCGGGCGTTTCGAGGTACATCATTTTGATGGAAGGGTCCTTTTTCAGGATGTCTTCCGCGGCGTTCAGGTCGCGGAGGTCCATGATGATGGCTTCGATGCCCAGCGGCGGGAGGATCTTGCGGAACAGCTCGTCGGTGCCGCCGTAGAGCGAATAATGCGACAATATTTTATCGCCCGATTTGAGATGGGCGAGGAAAAGCGTGGAAAGGGCGCCCATGCCGGAGGCGTGCAGTTTCGCCTTGAGGACCAGCGGGTTGCCGTCTGGCCCCGTGAGCCCGAAAGCTTCCAGCGCGGCGATCTTGGCTTCGGCTTCGCGGAAGTTGGGGGAATCCCAGCGGGAGTAGATGAATCCGTCTTCCTGTCCACTGAAGCGGCGCATGCCCTGTTCGGCGGAATCATACACGTAGGTGGAGGAGGCGTAGATGGGCGTGAGGTGGGCATATCTCGGGTCTTGTTCATGGCCGGCGTGGATGCAGACGGAACTGAAGCCCGTTAGTGGTGAAGGGTTCATATCGTTTGAATTATTTTTTGGTAATGATTATCTTGTTAAGGTAAACAACGGAACGTAAAAATAAGATATTAATGAAGGATCTCCTGGTACAACTGGCCGGGCATAACGCCTGGGCCAACGGCCGGCTGATGAAGGTGATGGCGGCATTGCCCGACGAGCAGCTGGACCGCGACATGGGCAGCAGTTTCCCGACTTTGCGGAAAACGGTGTTGCATGTCTGGAATGCGGAAAGCGTCTGGTACCAGCGGCTGCTGCTGGCGAGCCCGGTAGTGCCTCCGGCGGCGGGTTTCAGCGGCGGGATGGAAGAGCTGGCCGGGTTGTTCGTAAGGCAGAGCGAGGCGTTGAGCGCGTTCGTGGCGGGCGCATCCGACGCGAAGCTGGCGCATACGGTGGAGTTCAATAGTCCGGCGAAAGGCGTTTGCAAGACGCCGGTGACGCGGATATTGATGCAGGCGTTCACGCACAGCGCGTTCCATCGCGGGCAGCTGGTAACGATGTTGCGCCAGCAGGGGGTACCGCGGATACCGTCCACCGATTTCATCGAATATACAGGATGGAAAAAATAATTCCCTTTATTTTACAGCCATAATCGGAGCCAATGAGCCTTGCATCGTTTTACGCCAATGCGCCGCGCCACCTGGTGGCGGTGGATTGTATCATTTTCGGGTTTGAAGACGGGAAACTGAAACTGTTGATCATCCAGCGGAAGGTGGACCCGCTCGCCGGCGCGTTTTCGCTGGTGGGAGGATTCGTCCAGGAAAATGAAAGTACCGACCATGCGGCCATTCGCGTATTGCGGCAAACGACCGGTATCCGCGACATCTTCATGGACCAGCTCCGCGCCTACGGCGATGCCGGCCGCGATACCGGCGCCCGCGTGATCTCGCTCGCCTATTACGCCCTCATCCGCATCAGCGAGCACGATAAGCTCCTGGCGCAGCAGCATGGGGCGCATTGGCTCAGCCTCCATCAAATCCCCGAGCTCATTTTCGACCATAACGAAATGCTTCGCGACGCCCTGGAGCGCCTGCGCGACCGGGCCAAATTCCACCCCCTCGGCTTCGAGCTGCTTCCGGAGAAATTTTCCCTGCCCCAATTGAGAAATTTGTATGAAGAAATTTATCAACGGCCGTTAGATAAACGTAACTTTAGGAAGAAAATCCTGGCAATGGACATTCTTGAGAAACTGGACGAAAAAGACAAAAGCACTTCCAAGAAAGGGGCGCATCTGTACCGGTTCGACAGGAAAAAGTACGATGCGTTGACCCAGCATGGATTCGTGTTCGAGATTTAGCTTTTGTTCCGGCCCTGGCATTTACCGATTTAGTTACATCCTTATTCCAAAACCCAAGCAAATGTGTTTGTTTATCCGCATCTTCCCTTGCGCTATGGCGCCTGTTTTTGATGGACATGATGAAATGAAGCATGCCCCATAATCTGTCGCAATCTACCCTTCAAATCCATTTTTTACACCTGACTATGAAAACAGCGCCTATGTATCATCAATATTGTTGTGCCAGATTTGGCATTAGACATGAGGTATCGCGCGAGGACGGGATGAATTTGCGCGTGGTGAAGCGGCATCCCGACGAGCGGCCAGACGGCCGGCATGTTTACCGTTTTTACGTAACGCCCGGTTACAGTGTGGGGCAGGAGGTGAAGCGGTTGAACATCCGGTATTGTCCGTTTTGTGGTACTGATTTATATGCTTTTTACCGGTCTGACCGGTTCGTGAACGAGGAACCGGGAAATTTGTAACATAAAAAAGGCATCCGGATGGGATGCCTTTTTCAATATAATATGCTGGTTATTAAGCTTTTTTGCCATCGTACGCCCATTTCACGTAGCTGGCGCCCCAGGTGAACCCGCCGCCGAAAGCTGCGAGGATGAGGTTGTCGCCTTTTTTGAGTTGGGATTCCCATTCCCAGAGGCAGAGGGGGATGGTGCCGGCGGTGGTGTTGCCGAAGCGGTGGATGTTGATCATGGTTTTCTCCTTGGGGAGGCCCATATGGTCTGCCGTTGCGGAGATGATGCGCAGGTTGGCCTGGTGGGGAACGAGCCATGCCACATCATCTGCCGTGAGGTGGTTACGGTCCATGACGGTGCGGGCGGCGTCTGCCATGTTGGCCACGGCGTATTTGAAGACGGTTTTGCCTTCCTGGAATACGTAGTGCTGGCGGTTGGCCACGGTTTCGGCGGAGGCGGGGTAATTGGAGCCGCCGGCCTTCATATTGAGGAATTCGCGGCCATGCCCGTCTGATTTGAGGACGGAATCGACCAGCCCGAAACCTTCGGTGTTGGGCTCGAGGAGCACGCCACCGGCGCCGTCTCCGAAGATGATGCAGGTGGTGCGGTCGGTATAATCGATGATGGAGGACATTTTATCTGCCCCGATGACCATTACTTTCTTGTATTTACCGCTTTCGATGAATTTGGCGCCGGTGTCGAGCGCATAAAGGAAGCCCGAGCAGGCGGCGCTGATGTCGAAACCGAAAGCGTTTTTGGCGCCGATCTTATCCGTAACAACGTTGGCGGTGGCGGGGAACACCATGTCCGGCGTAACGGTGGCTACGATGAGCAGGTCGATGTCTTCCGGGGTGATGCCTCTTTTCTTGCAGATTTCGAGCGCAACAGGCACGCAGAGTTCCGAGGTGCCTTTCCCTTCCCCCTTCAGTATCCTCCGTTCCTTAATGCCGGTACGGGTCATGATCCATTCGTCTGTCGTTTCAACGAGTTTTTCCAACTCCTGGTTAGTCAGTACATAGTCGGGAACATACCCACCCACCGCCGTGATGGCGGCTGTTATTTTACTCATATTGTTAGGATAAGTTATAAAATGGGCGTAAAAATACGACTTAAACGAATAATCTTATTAATGAATTAAATTCGCCGGAAGATAAAATCCTATATGATAGCATACCTGAACGGCAAACTTGCCTTCAAATCCCCCGCCATGGTGCATTTGGACGTAAATGGAGTAGGTTACGAGGTCCAGATCAGCCTCCATACCTGGACCCAGATTACGGGAATGGAATCCTGTAAACTCCTTACTTACGTACATATTAAGGAGGATGCCCACACGATGTACGGATTTTTTTCCGACGTGGAAAGGACGGTTTTCCTCCAACTTATCAGTGTTTCCGGCGTGGGAGCCGGTACGGCGAGGATGATGTTGAGTTCGTTGACCCCGGAAGACGTGCAGCGGGCCATTGTAATGGAAAACGAGAAGATGCTGGAGGGCGTGAAAGGCATCGGGAACAAGACCGCTAAGCGCATTATCCTGGAACTCAAAGACAAAATGAAAAAACACAGGGAGGAAACCGTATATTTATCTGCCCAAACCCACAATACGATTGAGGATGACGCGTTAAATGCTCTGGTAACCCTGGGAATTGCCAGAAACATGGCCGAGCAGGCAGTGCGGAAAGTACTGAAAGCCGAGCCACAATTGCATGAATTGGAGGTACTTATAAAGAAATCCCTCAAAAATTTATAAATTTATAATCCTTGACCTCTATAAAACCTAAGATCGCTTGGCAAGAAAGAATTACCTTGGAGTACTTGCAGTAATCGGTGTTGTATCTTTAGTCATTGTTGAATCAGCCGCCAGAAACACGAACAGTTCGGGATATACTTTCAAAAAAAATATTGAGCACGCGGGGATTTGGAACTTAATAGATGTGACACGCCCTGATACGGTAGCGAAACCGGATACGCTGAAATATCCTATCCGGGACCGGAGGGGTACGGCCGTGACGGATCCCGTCCGCAATGCCATCGACCTGAAAGACCCCGCGAACATCCAGAAGAATGTAGAATACGACCCCGTTTCCAAGGAATACATCGTTACAGAAAAAGTAGGCAGCCGCAATTACCGGCAGCCCACCGTCATGACTTTTGGCGAATTCTACCGCATGCAGGCCGCTCAAAGCGAACAGGCATACTGGCAAAAGCGCGCCGGCACCATCGGCAACCTCAACCAGCGCAGTGGCGCCCCCCAGCTGTATTACGGCGATAAACTCTTCGACCGCGTGTTCGGCGGCACCAAGGTAGACATCAAGCCGCAGGGGAGCCTGGGGCTTACTTTCGGTTACCAGGGCCAGAACGTGAAAAATCCCGTGCTCGTGGAAAGGGCCCGCAAGAACGGGGGCTTCGATTTCGATATCGATATCAATATGAACGTAACCGGCAAGATCGGGGAGAAGCTCAAGCTCATCACCAACTATAACACCCAGAGCACCTTCGACTTCGAAAACCAGGTCAAACTCGAATATACCGGCTACCAGGACGAGATCATCAAAAAGATCGAAGCGGGCAACGTGAGCTTCCCGCTCAGCAGCTCCCTCATCCCTGGCGTGCAAAGCCTCTTCGGGGTTAAGACCCAACTCCAGTTCGGCCGCCTCACCGTCACCAGCGTACTCTCCAACCAGAAATCCCAGAAGCAGAACATGGTGCTTCGTGGGGGCAACAGCGTGAGCGACTTCGTGCGCCGGGCAGACGAATATGAAGATAACCGCCACTTCCTGCTGGCGCAATTCTTCCGCGACACCTTCAATTACGCCATGAGCAACCTGCCCGTAGTTCGGTCGCAGGTATATATCAACCGCATCGAGGTATGGGTCACCAACAAATCGGGCGCCACCACCGAAACGCGAGATATCGTGGCACTGGCCGACCTGGCGGAGCAAAAGCCCTCCAACCCAGCCATCCAGCCGCTGACGTCGAATAAACTGCCCGACCGGAATACGAACGATCTGTACCGCAGCCTCGTCAGCGACCCGGCCGCCCGGTTTACCGGGACGGTCGTTTCCCGTTTGCTGGGCCTGCAACTGGAGCCCGTGCAGGACTTCGAGAAAACCTTCGCCCGGAAGCTCGATTCCACCGAATTCACCCTCAACCGCCAGATCGGCTTCATCTCGCTGCAACAACAATTGCAGCCAGACGAAGTGCTGGCCGTAGCTTACCAATACACCTACAACGGCCGCGTATACCAGGTGGGTGAATTTTCGCAGGACGTGCCCCCCGATCCGAAAAACTCGGCCAACCAGCAGATCCTTTTCCTCAAGATGCTGAAAGCCACCTCGGCCAGGCCCGCCCTGCCGATCTGGGACCTCATGATGAAAAACATCTACTCCACCGATGCCTACCAGGTGAACCGCGCCGACTTCAAGCTCGACGTTTTGTACAAGGACCCCGGCACCGAAACCCGCGCTCCGAGCGAAAAACGCTACCTGCCCGACGCTTCGGGCCAATGGCAGGGAGCCCCCATCATCACCATCCTGAACCTCGACCGCCTCAATAACCAGAACGATCCCCAGCCCGACGGCGTGTTCGACTATGTGGAAGGGTACACGATCTTCCCCATGAACGGGAAAATCATGTTCCCCGTCCTGGAGCCCTTCGGCGAGGGAGTTAAAAAAGCCTTCAACGGAGACGCGACGCTCGAGAAACAATACATGTACACCATGCTGTACGATTCCATCAAGGTGATCGCGCAGCAGTTCCCCAACCTCAACCGCTATATCATGCGCGGGTCGTACAAATCGGCCAACGCTTCCGAGATATCCCTCAACGCCTACAACATTCCCCGGGGCTCCGTGACCGTTACCGCCGGCGGGCAAATGCTCCGCGAAGACATCGATTACCTCATCGATTACAACATGGGGCGGATCAAGATCATCAACGGCGGGGTACTGAGCGCCGGCGTGCCCATCAACGTGCAGTTCGAGAACAACGCGCTGTTCGGGCAGCAGGTCCGCAACTATATGGGCACACGGCTGGATTATTACGTGAACGACAAGCTGAACCTCGGTGGTACCGTGGTGCGGATGAGCGAGCGGCCCTATTACCAGAAAGTGAATTACGGCGACGATCCCATCAAGAACACCGTGGTGGGGCTCGACGGTAACTATATTTCAGAGTGGCGTGGCCTTACCCGCCTGCTCGACCGCCTGCCCAACTTCCAGACCTCGCGCCCGGCGGGCATCAACTTCACGGGCGAGGTGGCGCGGCTCTTCCCCGGCCACAGCAAGCTGGTGAACGCGCCGGGCTCCAAATCCGGGCAGGTGATGATCGACGATTTTGAAGGAACGCGCAGCGGGTACGACCTCAAGTTCCCGTCTACCGCCTGGAGCCTCGCTTCCACGCCGCGGGACGCCACCAATGCCGCAGGCGCCATCCTTTTCCCCGAAGCCGAACTGAACGACACGCTGGCTTATGGCAAGAACAGGGCGCTGCTGGCCTGGTACATCATCGAGCCGACGTTGCAGATACCCCGGTCCAGCAACCTGCCGCCGGGTGTGAACGAGGCTTCGCAGACCGATCCGCGCACGCGGCTCATTTATCAGAAAGACGTATTCCCGAACCGTTCCACCGACTTCGGCCAGAGCCAGCTGAGCACCCTCGACCTGGCGTATTACCCGGAAGAGAAAGGGCCTTATAATATGGAGTCATCGACCCTCGAGCTCCAGGCCAACGGGCGCCTCCGCAATCCGAAACAGCGTTGGGGCGGTATCATGCGCGCCATCGACAACTCCGATTTCGAAACTTCCAACATCGAGTTCATCGAATTCTGGATCCCCGATCCCTTCTTCGACAAACCCGCATCCGCCGGCGGCTCGCTGTACTTCAACCTCGGGAACGTGTCGGAAGACGTGCTGAAAGATTCCCGCAAATCTTTCGAAAACGGATTGCCGGACCCGAACCGCGACCGCAATAAACTCGATTCCACCCATTGGGGCCGCATCCCCAAATTCCAGCAGCAGATCACGCAGGCGTTCGACAACGACCCCGCCATCCGCCGCTACCAGGACGTGGGCTTCGACGGTCTCGAAAACGGCGATGAGAAAAACTTCCATGCGCCCTACCTCCAGCAACTGGCTGCCAACTTCGGCACCGGCTCCGACGCTTTCAGGAACGTAGCGAACGACCCCTCGAACGACGATTATAAATGGTATCGCGATAAAGCGTATGACGATGCGAAAACCGACATCCTCGGCCGTTATAAAAAAATCAACGGCCCGGACGGCAACTCGCCCGTTTCCAACGACAACTCGCAGTTCTCCAACGCGGCCACCAACTATCCCGAGTCGGAAGACCTCAACCGCGACAATACCATGAACGAAACGGAGGAATATTTCCAGTACCGTGTAGACCTGCGGCCCAACATGCAAGTGGGTAGCAACTACGTGGTAGACCGTTTCGAAACAAAAGTGCAGTTGCCCAACGGACAGATGGCCGACCAGGTTTGGTACCAGTTCAAGGTGCCGGTGAACCAGTACGACCGGAAGGTGGGCAATATCCCCGATTTTAAATCCATCCGGTTCATGCGTATGTTCATGACAGGGTTCGAGGATTCGGTAGTGCTGCGCTTCGCGAAGCTCGACCTCGTGCGCAACCAGTGGCGCAGGTATTTATATGAACTGAAGCCCGGGGACCCCATCCCGGTAGACCAGCAGACGACCTTCAACGTGTCTGCCGTGAACATCGAGGAAAACGCCAAGCGCCGTCCTGTTCCGTATGTTTTGCCTCCGGGCATTTTGCGCCAGAATACGCTGAGCACCAATAATACCAACATCCTGTTGAACGAACAGGCCATTTCCGCGCAGATCTGCAATTTGAAAGACGGGGAAACGCGGGCGATGTATAAAAATATCCAGCTCGACCTCAGGCAGTACAACCGCCTGCAGATGTTCATCCACGCGGAAGCCGTGAGCGATCCCAACTCGTTGAAAGACGACCAGTTGCAGGCAATTGTGCGGGTGGGCAGCGACTTCACCGAAAACTATTACGAATACCGCATTCCCATGAAGCTGACGCCCTGGGGCTCGGCGCGGGATACGGAAATCTGGCCGGATGCCAATAACCTCGACCTCGATCTCGACCGCTTCGCGAAGTTGAAGATGGCACGCAATAATAATGGAGCGTCGCCCCTGATCCCGTATGAAGAGCGCGACGGCAACGCCATCGTGGCGGTGGTGGGTAACCCCAGCCTGGGCGATGTGCGGAACGTGATGATCGGGGTGACCAACCCGAAAGACGACGGTTTGCCGAAATGTACCGAAGTATGGTTCAACGAAATGCGTTTGACGGGGTTGGACGAGAAAGGCGGTTATGCGGCGCTGGCGCGGATGGACATCGACCTGGCCGACCTGGGTACCGTGACGTTCAGCGGTAACATGCACACGGCGGGCTTCGGCGGGATCGACCAGCGCGTGAACGACCGTTTCCGCGATAACTTCCTCCAGTACGACATCGCTACCAACCTCGATTTCGGGAAACTGCTCCCGAAGCGCGCGGGCATCACCATTCCCGTGTACGCCGGATATTCCAAAACGACCAGCAACCCGGAATACGATCCCTACGACCTCGACATCAAGCTGAAAGATAAACTCGCCATGGCCCGGAACCGCGAGCACCGCGATTCCATCCGCCGCAACGCGCAGGATTTCACCTCCATCAAGAGCCTGAACCTCACCAACGTCCGCAAGCTGTCTGCTGGCCGTACCAAAAACCGCCTGTGGGATATCGAGAACTTCGACATCAGTTATTCCTTCAGCCAGATCACCCGCCACAACCCCGTGATCCAGAGCGATGTGCTCTCCCGTCACCGCGGCGGCCTCGGTTATACTTTCAACGGTACCCAGAAATTCCTGGAGCCGTTCAAGTTCATCAAGAACAAATCTCCCTGGCTGGCGCTCCTCCGCGACTTCAACGTCAATTACGTGCCCACGCTCATGAGCTTCCGGGCCGACATCACCCGCCAGTTCGGCGCTACCCGCATGCGCAACATCGGCGGCGGACAGTTCCAGCTGCCGGAAACTTACGACAAGTTCTTCCGCTTCGACCGGTATTATTCCCTGAAATGGGATTTCTCCCGCAACCTTTCGCTCGACTTCAACGCCGTGAACAACGCGCGCATCGACGAGCCGGACGGGCGCATCAATACCAGCATCAAGAAAGATTCCGTGAGAGGCAACTTCTTCAAGGGCGGCCGTACCACCAACTATTTCCACAACGCCAACCTGACCTATACTTTGCCCACCGCCAAATTCCCGGCCCTGAGCTGGACGAGCGTGGCGCTGAGCTATGGAACGGAATACCGGTGGATCGGCGCATCGCGGCTGGCGATGTACCTGGGCAACGCCATCGAGAACTCCAACCAGAAAACCGTGGCGGCGGAATTCAAGTTCAACGATCTGTACAACAAGAGCAAATGGCTGCGGAAGATGAACATCTCCAGCGCCGGCGGCTCCGATTACGTTCCGCCTTTAATGAACAACGCGCCGCAGAAAGACGGGCAGGAAACCAAGAAGGCCGACGACGGGCAACCTTCCGGCGTGGCGAAGACCCTCATGCGGATCGTGATGGCGCTCAAACGCGTGAACGTGAACTACAGCGAAAACTCCGGGACCCGCATGCCGGGGTACCTCGACAGCACCAAGCTGCTGGGGATGAACTGGCAGTCGATGTCGCCCGGGATCGGGTTCGTGCTCGGTAAACAGCCCGACAAGGCCTGGATGGACAATTTCGCGAAGAAAGGACTCCTCAGCCCGGATACCCTGTTCAACATCCAGTTCCAGCAGCAGTTTACCCAGCGGCTCGACATCCAGGCGCAACTGGAGCCCGTCCGCGACCTGCGTATCGACCTGAACCTTACCCGTTCCTTCTCCAAAACGCACACCGAGCTGTTCAAGGATACCATCGGCAACGGGGTGTTCAATCACCTGAACCCCTACGACGCGGGCGGCTTCGAGATCACCTTCATCGCCATCAAGACGATGTGGGGCAAGATCAATACCGAAGACGGCGTGTCTACCACCTTCCGCGATTTCGAAAATTACCGCGCGGCCATTTCAGAGCGCCTCGGCAAACTGAACCCGTACAACAACAGCGGTTCCGTTCCGAAATACGATCCGAAAGACCCGCAATACCGTTATGGTTACGGCCGGTATGCGCAAGACGTGCTGGTGCCGGCATTCCTCGCCGCGTACACCGGAACGAGCCCGGAAAACGCGCCGCTGCTGAAGCACACCAATGCCAATGTGCGGTCCAATCCGTTCAAAAACATCCTGCCGCGGCCGAACTGGCGGATCACTTATAACGGGCTGAGCCGCATCAAACCGTTTACCGACTTCCTGACCAATTTCACCCTCACGCACGCTTACACCGGCCTGCTGAGCATGAACTCCTATAATACGGCGCTCATGTATTACGACCCGCTGATCCTCGGTTACCCGGCCTTCCGCGACACCGTTTCGGGCAACTACGTGCCGTATTTCCTCGTGCCGAACCTCACCATCACCGAACAGTTCGTACCGCTGCTGGAGGCCGACCTCACGTTCACCAACTCACTGAACATCCGCGTGGGCTTCCGGAAAAGCCGGACCCTCAGCCTCAGCCTCATCGATTACCAGCTGAGCGAAATGCGCTCGAGCGAGATCACTATCGGCGGCGGGTATCGCGTGAGAGGATTGCCACTGCCCATCCGCATCGGGAAAGACGGCGGGAAACGGCTCGAGAACGATCTCAACTTCCGGATGGACCTCAGCTTCCGCGACGATAAAACGGTCAACAACCGGCTGGATGCCGATATCGTCATCCCCACCAGCGGTCAGAAAGTGGTGAGCATCGCGCCATCTATCGACTATGTGGTCAATAATAGATTGAATATCAAATTCTTCTACGATCGCAGGCAAACCATTCCCGTGATTTCGACGGCTTACCCGATCACGAACACACGTGGGGGCGTAACCTTGCGGTTCATGCTGGCGCAATAGCGGCCGGCAGGCGAAAAAGAAACCTGGCGACGGGGAGACCGGTGACAACGGTCTCCCCGTTTTTATTGCGGGATTGACATAAATCATTCCACCGTATCCGTTCTGCCCGTATTTTTGTGGCGTTCATGAAACAGATTTTCGTCATAGTCATTCTCGGTGGACTGTTGCTGCAGACGTTCAGCAAGGGTCTCGTGCTGGCGGAATTTTCGCTGAACAAGGAGTATATCTCCCGGGTGCTTTGCATCAACAGGTCGAAACCGAAATTGCATTGCGACGGTCATTGCGTGCTCATGAAAAAGATGCAGGAGCAGCAGAAGAAAGACCATAGCGGTAATTCGGTCACCGAGAAGTTCGAAATCCTCATTGCCCAAACCGCCTCGCAACTGCTGTTGCGTCCCGAAAAGGTGGTGCGCATCCGCCCGGCATATTTGACGGATGTGCCAACCAGACCCCTCCACGCCGTGTTCCACCCCCCACGGGCGTAAACGCTTCCCATTTATCTTTTTTCTGACGAATTGCATTACCGTCCTCCTGAAGGACCGGTTTCCATTTACCCGTATACGATCTCCGTTGCCGGACATTCCGCGCGCATTTTTGCGTGCGCCTGGCAACAGGTGTGCGCCCGCATACGTATACGTCAATAGCTATCCAACATGCACCGCATTTTATACATATTGCTTTGCCTCGTGCTGGCCGGGATTTCGGCCAACGCGCAGGAAAAGGTAAAGGGTAGGGTGATAGACGCCCTTACCCGGCAAGCCCTTCCCAACGTTACGGTCCAGGCCGGCGGAACGGGCTGTCAGACAGACGCTTCGGGCCGTTTTACCCTGCATTGCCCGCCCGGGGCCGATTCCATGAAAGCTTCCTGCATCGGTTATGCCGCCTGCTGTGTGAAAGTTTCGGGGGGAGACGAGCACGTTTTCGTCATGGAGCCCCTCGCCGGCAAGCTCGGCGAAATCATCGTGTCTGCCGGCCGGCAGCGCCAGTACCGTTCCGATGCGCCCATCGCCATCAGCACGCTCAACGCCCAAACCCTCCGCGAAACAAAAGCTACATCGCTGGAACAGGTGCTGAACAAAGTGAGCGGCGTGTATATGGTAGACCTGGGGAACGAACAGCACACCATGGCCATCCGCCAGCCGATCGGGTATAAAAGCCTGTTTTTATATATGGAAGACGGATTGCCCATCCGCACCGTCGGCGATTTCAACCACAACGCCCTCATCGAGATCAACATGGCGGCGCTGCAAAGGATCGAAGTGATCAGGGGGCCGGCTTCGTCGCTGTACGGCAGCGAAGCCGTGGGCGGGGCCGTCAATTTTCTCACCGCGCAACCCACGCCCGTTACTACCGGAAAGATCCAGGCGGAAATGAGCGACGGCGGGTACAAGCGCACCGATTTCAATTTGTCGGGCACGAAAGGCAAACTGGGCGCGTGGGTTGGCGGATATTACGCCGATCAGCGCAATGGCCGCATCGAGCACAGCGATTTCCACAAGCTGGCGCTCACCCTCAAAACGCAGTACAAATTCGACGAGCGCACCACCTGGACGAACGCCGCTACTTTCGTGGATTACAAGACCGACCAGACCGGCGGTGTTGACAGCGCCAATTTCTACTCGCGTAATTATAAAAGTATGCACACGTTCTCGTACCGGCTGGTGAAGGCTTTCCGGTTCCGGAGCACGCTGGAGAAACAGTGGAGCGATGCCGATCAGACGAGTATTTCCGTTTTCTATCGCCATAACGAGATCGGCCAGAACCCTTTTTACGCCATCAAAACCACCAGTAATCCCCTCAAAGCCAGGGGCGAAATCAACAGCGACGCGTTCCAGAGCGGGGGCCTGCTCGTGCAGCACCGGAAACGTTTCGGTTGGAAGGGCGCTTCCCTGACCGGGGGCTTCAGCGCGGATTACAGCCCGGCTACGTATTACGCTCAGTTCATCGACGTGGACCGGGATGGCAGGGGTTACTTCACCGGCTATACGAAAACGGATTCCGTGCTCACCGATTACAAGGCAGACCTCGTGAATACGGCGCTGTATGTGCAGGGTGAAATGAACCCGTTCGCCAATATGAAACTGATCGCGGCGCTGCGGTACGACCGGATGGATTACCGGTTCGATAACCACCTGCCGCCGTCCGCCTTTACCGGTTCCCCCGACGAGCGGAACCATTACGAAGCCTGGACGCCCAAGCTGGGCCTTACGTACGACTTTGGCCACAACCGCGGCCTGTACGCCAATTACAGCGTGGGTTTTGCGCCGCCGAACATTTCGGAGCTCTATCGTGGCGTGAAAGTGCCCACGCTACGGCCCGCCAGTTACCGCAACTTCGAGATCGGCGGCTGGATGGGTTTTGCGAAAGGGAAGGGACATGCGGAAGTGAGCCTGTACCGGATGGATGGCGAGAACGAGATCATCAGCGTACGCCTGGCCGACAATTCCACCGAAAACCGCAACGCCGGCAAAACGAAGCACGCAGGTGTGGAATGGAGCGCACGCTATGCGTTGCTGGCTTCGCTGGAAATCCGTACCAGCGGCACTTTTGCGCGGCATGACTTTGTGACGTTCGAGGATAAGGGAAAAAAATACGACGGCAACCGGATGAACACCGCACCGGAATGGATCAACAATTCCGAAGTAACCTGGAAGCCCGTCCGGCGCCTCCGCCTGGGCGTGGAGTGGCAGCATGTGGGCAGCTACTTCATGGACCCCGCCAACACGGCGCGCTATAGCGGTTACGATCTCTTCAACGCCCGTGCCGGATACCAGTTTGGGCCGGTGGAGTGTTGGGTGAACTGCCGTAACCTGTTCGATGCAACTTACGCCACCACGGCCGAAAGGAGCGCATTCGGCGACAGCTATCGCCCGGGGCCGGTACGCACGTTCAACTTCGGTGTCGCTTATACATTTACCGCCAAACAGAAATCCTGATGCAACGATTCTTTATATGCTTATTCATCTCTGCTATAGTAGCTGGTTGCGGGCAGCAGCAGGGATTCCGGGCGGGAGGGGAGCGCATCCTTTCCGACACGAACAGACTCGCTTCCTGCACGCATATTTCGCACGACGCGGCCGGCCGGCTCATCGTGAGCTGGGTGGAGCAGGAACCCGGTAGCGACGAAGGTGCGCTATGGTACGCGGTTTCGGAGGACGGGGGCGAACATTTTGGTCAAGCCGTTCCTGTAACTACCGCTACCGGCATTTCGCCGCAACCTGAAAATATGCCGAAGATCGTTTTCCGGAAAAACGGGGAAGCGATCGCGATGTTCGGCACCCGGAACCCCGATCCGCGCAACAAATACGCCGGCAAAGTGTGGTACACCCGTTCTTCCGACGGTGGAAAAAACTGGCAGCCGGCCGTGCCTTTGGTGACGGATACGGCGGGATACGATCAGCGGTATTTCGACATGTCGCCGTTACCAGACGGGAGTGTGGCGTGCGTTTGGCTGGATAACCGGAAAGACCATCCACTCGAAGGTTCCACACTGTTCATCGCGACTTCCGGGCAAGAGGGGTTCGAGCGGCCGCACCCCCTCGTGCAAACGGTTTGCCAATGCTGCCGCACATCCCTTTACACCGATCCGCAGGGCGGCCTCCACGTCGCGTTCCGCGACATCATCCACGACACCATCCGCGATATGGTGCATATGTATTCCAAAGACGGCGGAGAAACATTTACCCAACCGGTACGGATCAGTGCAGACAACTGGGCGGTGAACGGTTGTCCGCACACCGGTCCTACAATGACCAGCAACCGCAGCGGACTGCATTTCGCGTGGTTTACGATGGGCGGCGGACAGGGCGTTTTCTACGGAAAATCCATCAACAACGGGATCAGTTTTTCCAGCCGTGAAAGCATCAGCGCCAAACCGACGGCCAAACATCCGCAACTCGTATCCTCGTCCAACGGCGATCTGCTATTGGCCTGGGACGAGCCTTCCGATACCATCACGAACCGTATCGGCTTCGTGCATAAATCCCCCGAAGGTAAAACCCTGTCAACGGGCTATCTCACCGGCGAAGGCGAGCAATCCGTATTCCCCGTCATGAAACCGTTGGCGGAAAAAACGGTGGCGGTGGCGTACCGGAAAAGGATAAGGGGTAAGGAAATGATTTGTGTGAGGAGGGTGGATTGGGAATGACGATCAGTATATAACGGGAATAAAACAAAAAAGAGGGCGCTTTGCGGCGTCCTCTTTTTTAATACGGTAGTTTGAGAGTCAGTTGTAGCCCCACGACCATTGCTTCTCGGCTTTCCAGCTTTGACGCATGGCCCAGCGGCCGTAATTGTTTCTTCGGGAACTATCAAAATACGCTCCCAGAAACTCCTTACATCTCGGATAGTACAACCTGATGATGTACATAGTAACAAATGTTAGCATAGGGATATGGTTATAGGATTATCAATAGGCTCATCGTTGGGCATCTCACCCTTTTGGTGGGATGGTACTTTCTGTGTCGCTCGTCTGTAAGTGGTATTTATAAGGCAAACCCGTGCTGGGGTGCTTTTCAATCCCTACGGCTCTCCCAGTTTATAGGGATTTCAAATATAATAGATAATTATAAAATGTATAATAACACTAATGTGTAGTTTTTTATTTGAAGGTATAATAAGCGTTCGCCTGCGCCGTTGCGGTCACCACCAGGTCGTTGATGCAGACATGTGCCGGCAGGGAAGCGCAGTACCAAACCACATCCGCCACGTCTTCCGCATTAAGCGGTTGAAAACCAGTGTAAACGTCTTTCGCACGGCTTTCATCGCCCTTGAAGCGCACCAGCGAGAACTCGGTTTCCGCGGCGCCGGGGTGCACCGCCGTCACCTTGATCCCGTGAGGCAGCAGATCGATCCGCATGCCCTGGGATAGCGCGTCAACGGCCGCTTTGGTGGCGCAATACACATTCCCTTTGGCATACACGATCTTGGCGGCGGTAGAGCCGATGTTGATGACGTGCCCGCTTTTCCGTGCTTTCATCCAGGGGATCACGGTGCGGCTCACGTATAAAAGGCCCTTCACGTTCGTGTCGATCATCGTCTCCCAATCGTCCACATTCCCTTCGTCGATGGTGGAAAGGTCGAGCGCAAGGCCGGCATTGTTCACCAGCACGTCGATCTGCCGCCAGTTGTCCGGCAGGCTTTCCAGCGCGGCGGTAACGGCATCCCGGGAACGGACGTCGAATTCCAGCGGCATTACTTCCGTCCCGAAACCTTCTTCCAGCTTCTGTTTCAGGGCGGCCAGCCTTTCCTGCCTTCTGCCGGTCACGATCAGGCGATATCCTTCCCGCGCGAACCTTTCTGCGCAGGCTTCTCCGAACCCGGCGGTGGCGCCGGTAATGAGTGCGGTTTTTCCAGTCTTCATGTTATGAACGTTTAGCGAAGCAAAGTTACGGTCCCTTTTTTGGAAATCTTGACCCCGTTCAGGTCCAGGCCTTCCAAAATCCAGAGATACGTGTCGATCGCGGCCGGCTTGCCTTTATAGGTACCGTCCCATCCCTTCCGGAATTCGAGCGAGTTGTAAACGAGCTCGCCCCACCGGTTAAAGATGCGGAAATAATAATATTCCTTGATCCCCACGGGAATGAACCGGAAAAAATCGTTGTTGCCATCGCCGTTCGGCGAAAAAGCATTGGGGATGTAAAATTCCGGGCCGGTGTAGTATTTGACGTTGATATCGTCGAACCCGACGCAGCCCTGCGGATTACTGACGCGCAGCCGGAACGTGATTTCCTCGTTCCAGTTCAGCATCGGATCGGCCACGTCCGGATTGTCGAGCCCCGTAGCGGGAGACCACCGGTAAATTTCCCCGCCCTGTCCGTTAAGCCGCAAAGGCTGTCCCCTGGCCAGTATGGTGTCGTTCCCCGCAAAAGGCCTCACTTCATACAACCGGAAGTTTTTCGTGACGGTAGCGTCGCATCCGCGGTTGGTCTGGATGTGCAGTCTTATCGTATATACATCACCGTTAGCATACCGGTACAGCGGTGCCGTGAGGTTCGACGTGTCGCTGTCCGTTCCGGGCACCCCGAAATCCCACTGCCGGTGGGTGATCACGCCATTGCGGTAAGACGAAGTGTCCGTAAAGTAGACCGGGTTTTCGCGGCAAACGCCCTGCACGGTGAATCCCGTACGCAGCCCCGGGTAATTGAAGATGCGGCCGGTAGTGCTGTCGGTGCACGGGAGCCCGGGGTTCACGACCAATTTAACGGTATATACACCGGTGTCGGCGAAGGTTTTGAAAAAGATGTTCCGCGAATCGGTAATGGTGTCTGTTCCGTCACTGAAATACCAGAGGAAGCGCGAAGTATATCCCGCCACGCTGTTGTTGGTGATGGGGACGCGCATGCCCAGGGAGTCGTTGCAATGGTACAGCGACGATGGGGTGGATGCGGTGATGCGGGTGGCGCAGTTATAAACGGTGATGAGAATATCTTTTTGATGCGTCCCCAGCAATCGTTTCGTGCGCCGGTCCCATTCCGAAACGCAAACGGAGACCACGAATTTGCCCGACCGGTTGGGTGTGCCGGTGATGAGGCCGTTGTTGTCGATACTGAGCTGCGGATTGCCGCCCATGGGGTTGGCGCCGGTATATGGCGGTATGTAGCTGACGTAAGTATTATAGGGCGGCGGCGAGGCGGCTGTTTCGTTGGCGCGGGTACTGCCGCCGGAGAGGGCGTTGCAGAGGGAATAGGTGAGGCTGTCGCCGTCGGGGTCGGTAGCGCGGTAGTTGTATCGCAGGGGAAGGCCGGCGCAGATGACGGGCGCTTCTTCGATGTCGAAATAGGCGCTGTTGTTTTCCGGTCGGCTCCCCAGGCCGGGGATCCAGGTGTAGAAATTGGAGCCTTCGCGTTCGGAGTTATAGATGTTGGTGAGTGCTTCGCCCCGGCAACACCGCTGGTACGTCACGTAATATCCGCCGTCGATTTCCGGGAGCTCGATGACCTCGCTTTCGTAAAAGGCGACTTCGAGGTAAATCGTTTGCGGGGCAAGACAGGGGTTTTTAAGGGTGTCGCGGATGGAAGCGGTGCGGGCGATGGTGAGCAGCCGCGGAACGCCTAACCGCCTGCCGGTGGCTGTAAAGATGGAAAAGGGTACCGGGTTCTCGAAATAATCCAGGCAGCCTTGCCGGGTGCCGCACACGAAATCCCCGTCCCGGTACAGTTTCATGATGATCCGGTAGCGGTGCGCCCCGTTGTTGGGGTTGATGCCGAGATGACGATAAAATATTTCCCCACCGATAATGTGGTACGCGTTCACAGTGCAGCTCAGAAAACAGGCCAGTAAGATGAGGAGCGATACAAATTTGCCCATGGGGAGAGGCTTTACTTGTAACCATAATTTACGGAAAATCGCGGGGTTGCTGAAATTTAAGTGGCAGGCGGCTACATAAAATTCGCTGTCAAGTGTAAGGCGCTGTAGGATAGGGGGAATGAATTTCTGCGGGTTTTCGTTTATCCGAAAAGTTTATGCCGGCGGTAGGGAGAGCGGGGAAAAGTGGGATTTCCGGCCCGGCGTTTTTCATCGCCGGGCCGGAATTTTTTTATTGGCCGTGTTGGCAAAAAGTAATGAATTGATGCAGCAGCAAACTGCTTTCTTCGAACACTTCCAGCATACCCATATGCCCGACGTGGTCGAAGATATGGATGCTGGCGGTGGATGGAAGTACCACCTGGCTCATGCTGTTTTCTAGCGGAACGGCCTGGTCTTCCTTCCCGACGAAGAAAAAGACCGGTTTCCGGATGGACGACAATACGGCGGTCCTGTCTGGCCGGGCGATCATGGCTTCATAATACCCGATCATGGTGGCCAAGGGTATTTTGACGGCCTGTTCCATGTAATTTTCCACCCTGGCGGCCTGGGTGTTCCGGAAGCCCGCGGCGAACATATTGGGAAGCAATTGTTTCACGAAAGATTCGACGCCGTATTGTTGCATGATCCGGATAGATTTGCGGCGGCCTTCCCGTTTCTCTTCGGTATCCGGCCGGGCGGTGGAGCTGAAGAGCCCGAGGCCTTCCACCGCATCGGGGTAGGCTTCGGCGAATGCGAGGGCTACGTATCCGCCCATGGAATGCCCGATCACGACGGCGCTGGCGAGCCCTTCGGCCTGCAATACCCGCCACGCGAAGGTGGCCATGCTTTCCATGCTGAGCGGCGATGTAATGTTGGAGCGCCCCGTGCCGGGGAGGTCCGGGACGATCACCCGGTAATGCGCGCGGAGATAGGCGGTCTGGTGCTCCCAAACGGAATGGTCTTCCGCGAAACCATGCAACAAAAGCACCGCATCGCCCTGGCCTTCCGTCCAATACGCGCCTTCCTGTCCTCCGTTATCGAATGTTT
Source organism: Chitinophaga sp. NPDC101104 (assembly GCF_050277495.1). Taxonomy (NCBI): domain Bacteria; kingdom Pseudomonadati; phylum Bacteroidota; class Chitinophagia; order Chitinophagales; family Chitinophagaceae; genus Chitinophaga; species Chitinophaga sp. NPDC101104. The sequence goes on from NZ_JBNNSF010000005.1 coordinate 88,788, forward strand.
TCCACATTTTTCTTCCTGGTTACCCGTAAAACAATCTTGTATAACAATAGCAAGATACAAAAGATCACCGGTGCGAATGCGATGTAACCGCAATATTTCACGTAGAACGTCTGTTCAGCTGAGCAGCTCACCATCCCTGCGATCACGCCCGGTTCCCAGTACGGCAGCGATTCCGTGATCTGCCCATGTGGTGAGATCAGTGCGGAAATGCCCGTATTGGCGCTGCGGGCCACCCATCTCCGCGTTTCGATAGCGCGAAGGCGGGCATAATGCAGGTGCTGCCGGTGCCCGGCGGTATTGCCCCACCATCCGTCGTTCGTCACAACAACTAGCAACTGCGCGCCTTCCCGCACTTTTTCCGCCACAAAGCTGCCGTAGACGGATTCGTAGCAAATGGCGGTGTACACGTTGCAGTCGGGATTCGTGAACAGCGGCACCCCGGGCGTCAGTCCATAACTACCTGAAATGCCACCCATATCGAGCGCGAGCTTTTTCATGAAAGGGAGATACCGCATGTAGGGCGTCAGTTCCACACCGGGCACCAGCCGGGCTTTATGATATACCTGTACCTTGGCCGAGGTATCGATCTGGATGCTGGAATTGAACGCGTCGTACCAATAGTTGCCTTCCGAAGCGTGACGCGCGGTGGAAGGAATTTCGTCCGTCACCGTGTATTGCCGGTAAGTAGCCGCGCCGGAAATGACGCTGGCTTTGGGGAAACGCCGGAGAAAATCGCGGATGGCCAACACTTCCGGCTGCACGTTCAGGTCATGTTCCCAGGCGCCGGACGGGAAAAGGGCCGTTTCCGGCCAGATGATGAAGCGGGTCGACGAATCGGTTTTTTGCGCGGTGAGGCCGATCAGTTTGCGGAGCTGTTCTTCCGCCGCGCCACGCGCGAATTTCTCGTCGTACGGGTCGATGTTCGGTTGCACGACAACGATCTTCGTATCGGCGGGCACGTTTTTATCCCCCGAAAGAAGGAAAGAAGCGAGGGTGGGTAGGAGGATGGCGAGCGCCGGGGCGAGGATCGCGCTGAATTTGAAGGTGCTGCGGTATTGCAGGATGGCGCGGTACGCCAGGATGTTGACGATGAGTATCCACCACGATCCGCCTTCCGTTCCCAGGTATTCGTACCATTCCACCCATTGCGGGTACATGGCGAATGCGTTGCCGAGCGTGAGCCAGGGCCAGCTCAGCTCCCAGTGCTGGTGAATGTATTCGAACGTCATCCAGTAGACCGCCAGCGCGAAATACCCTGTGGCACGGCCTGCGCGGAGGCGGGTGGTGCGGTAGCACATCCAGGGGATGGTCATGAGCAGGGCGTTGAAAGCGTTGGCGAAGATGCCGCTGGCGGGAACGGTGGTGTTGCCGACCCACCAGGTGGTGGCGGTGTTCCAGATCCAGAACGCGAGGAAAAGTAGACCGAAGTAAGCGGCGGGGCGCTCGGTCATACGGTCGCTCATGGCCAGCAGGGGAACGAACGCGATGAAGATCAGGAAGGTAAGGGAGGAAGTAGGCCAGGCCGCCCACAGCAGGAGGCCGGAAAGGATACTAAGCAGCAGGGCACTGCGTTTTTGCAGGATTGCATTCATTTTTCAAATATAAACAGGGAACGCAAGAAAAAGGGCCTGCGCGTGCAGGCCCTTCGAAATATCACGGGAAAATGATGTTAGCGGCTGTAGTTGGGCGCTTCTTTGGTGATCACCACGTCGTGGGGGTGGTTTTCCTTCACGGTAGCGGAAGTGATCTTCACGAACTGCGCGTCTTGCAGGGCCTTGATGTCTTTGGCGCCTACGTAGCCCATACCTGCGCGGAGGCCGCCTACGAATTGCTGCACCACTTCGGAAAGGGTGCCTTTGTAGGGAACGCGGCCAACGATGCCTTCGGGAACGAGTTTCTTGATATCGGCTTCCACATCCTGGAAGTAGCGGTCTTTGGAGCCTTCCGCCATGGCCTCGATGGAGCCCATACCGCGGTAGGATTTGAATTTACGGCCTTCGTAGATGATGGTTTCTCCGGGGCTTTCTTCCACACCGGCGAAGATGGAGCCGGCCATGATGGTGGAAGCGCCTGCGGCGAGGGCTTTCACCATGTCGCCGGTGTAACGGATACCGCCGTCTGCGATCACCGGGATGCCGGCTTTCTTGAGGGCCTGTGCGGCGTTCATCACTGCGGAAAGCTGTGGGAAGCCGGCGCCGGTCACTACGCGGGTGGTGCAAATGGAACCGGGGCCAACGCCTACTTTCACGGCGTCTGCACCGGCAGCAGCCAGGGCGAGGGCGCCCTCAGCGGTAGCTACGTTGCCGCCGATCACCTGCAGTTTCGGGAATGCCTTTTTCAGTTTCTTCAGGGCTTCGAGCACGTAAATGGAATGGCCATGGGCGCTGTCGAGCGTAACCACGTCCACGCCTTCATGGAGCAATGCGGCTGCACGGTCTTGCAGGTCTTGCGTGATGCCGAGGGCGGCACCAACGAGCAGGCGGCCGTAATTGTCTTTGGCCGAAGCGGGGAAGCTTTGCAGCTGGAGGATGTCGCGGTAAGTGATGAGCCCTACCAGTTTACCCTGTTTATTGACTACGGGAAGTTTTTCGATGCGGTGCTGCTGGAGGATCTTTTCGGCTTTCTTCATGTCCGTGCCTTCGGGAGCGGTCACAAGGTTGTCTTTCGTCATCACTTCGCTGATCAGGCGCTTGGTATTTTGCTTTTCGAAGCGGAGATCGCGGTTGGTGAGGATGCCGATGAGTTTTTTATCGCCGTCTACGATGGGGATGCCGCTGATGCCGTTATCCCGCATGAGGCGCAATGCCTGGCCGATGGTGGAATCTGCGCTGAGGGTAACCGGGTCGAGGATGAGGCCGCTCTCACTGCGTTTCACTTTTCTTACCAGTTCCGCCTGTTTCTCGACGCTCATGTTCTTGTGCAGGATGCCGATACCGCCTTCCCGGGCCAAAGCGATGGCGAGGGTGGCTTCCGTTACGGTATCCATGGCGGCAGAGACCATGGGGATGTTGATACGAAGGTTCTTGGTGAGTTGAGTGGAGATGTTCACTTCTCTGGGCAGCACTTCTGAGTAGGCAGGCACCAGTAAAACATCATCGAAGGTGAGACCGTCAGCTACAAATTTCTCTTTGGATTTTCCCGCAGGCATATTGCAATTATTTTGGTAAGGTTTCTAAATAATTGCACGCAAATGTACGACTATTTTATGGAATCCGCGCAAACCGTTTTTCATGTACCGATTTAATAACATGTGTGATCAGCGGGCCATCTGCTGGAATGTGTAGCCCGGCAAGGCCCGTACCACGCCCATCATTTCCAGCGCCAGCATGCCTTCCGTAACCTGCGACCGCGGAATGCCGCTCCTGTACTGGATTTCGTCGAGACTGAGGCGTGTTGCGCCCAGGGTTTCGAGGATCAGTCGCTGTTCGGCCGTGAGGTCGTGGAAAAGGGCGGATTGGATGGCCGGCGGGACGGATATGGCGGGATCCCGCCAGTTCAATGCCTCCGCGATGTCTGCTGCGGAAGTGACCAGGGCCGCCCGGTTCTGGCGGATGAGGGCCAGGCAGCCTTCGGAAGCGGTGTCGCCGATGCGGCCGGGAACGGCCAGTACATCGCGGTTGTAATCGTTGGCGAGGCCGGCCGTGATGAGCGAGCCGCCGGAGATGCCGCTTTCCGCCACCAGGATGCCGTCGCAACAACCTGCCACGATGCGGTTGCGGCGGGGGAAATGCATCCGGTTGAGGGCTGTTCCGCTGGGGAAATCGGTGAGTAAGCCGCCCAGTTCCTCCATCTGCCGTGCGATGCGGGCGTGGGAGGATGGATAGATACGGTCGAGCCCGTGGGCCAGCACGCCGATGGTGGGCAAACCGGCTTCGATGGCGGCCTGGTGGGCGGTCACGTCTATCCCGTAAGCGAGGCCGCTGACGATGGTGACGTTGAGGGCAGCGAGGCCTGCGATGAGCGACCGGCAGCATTCGATGCCGTAAGGCGTGGGCCGGCGGGTGCCTACTACGCCCAGTATGCGGGGAGCTTGGAGGTCGGGCCGGCCGCGGACGTATAGGAGAACGGGCGCGTCCCAGCAATGGCGGAGGCGGGCGGGGTAACCGGAATCTGTCCAGAATATGGGGTGGACGCCCTGGCGCTCGAGGAAGCGGATTTCCTGGTCGGTGCGGGAGAAGTCTTTAAATTGACGGATGGCGTCTGCGCGGGACGGCCCTACGGTGGCGATGCGTTCGAGCTCGCGGCGGGGCGCGGCGAAGATGGAGGCGGCATCGCCGAAATGTTCGACGAGATGGCGGGCCACTACGTCGCCGACCTGTGGAATGAAGCTCAGCGCGATGCGGCATTGGGTTTCGGTTGGCATGGATGAAAGAATTTGGGCACCGAAGCTAGGGGAATTCTGCGGAATCCAGCACTGAGAATTTCTCCGATTTCCGGAGATATTCTCGCCCTTTTTTTCATGCACCGACTATATTTTTCCCGATTTTTGCCCCGTTAACTTCCTGCTTCACATCAAAACATTTCGTGTATGCGATACCTTGGTATTTTACTGTTGATATTTTTTGCGGCGTGCAAAACGGCGGGCCCGGTTGCGTCAGGTGCGCAGGGGCAGGCGGCGCCATGGGTTTCGGGCCCGGCCTGGGCGGCTTTGTGGCAGCAGCGGGCAGGAGAATACCGGGCCTTGTGCCTGCAGGCGTACCGGGCGGCGGGCGACAGGGTGGAGGTGATGCGCCATCAGCAAACGCTTCGTCCGCGTGCGATCGTGACGGATATCGATGAAACGGTGCTGGACAACAGTCCGTATTCCGCGGCGGTGGCGTTGGCGGGCAGGAGTTGGTCGCAGGCTTCGTGGGAGGAGTGGACGAAGAAAGCGGCGGCAGAGCCGGTGCCGGGATCGGTGGAATTTTTCAGGTTCGCGGCGGAGAGCGGATTTACGATCTATTATATTACGAACCGGCTGGAAAGTGAGCGTGCGGCGACGTTGAAGAATTTGCAGCGTTGCGGGTTCCCGCAGGCGGATGACGAACATTTGCTCATGTCTTCGGGGAATTCGGACAAGGAGCCGCGGCGGCAGGAAGTGGCGCGCAAGTATGAAATTGCGATGCTGGTGGGGGATAACCTGAATGATTTCTCAGCTGTTTTTTACCGCCAGCCTTCGGATGCCCGAAACGCGAAAGTGGATGAGGTGCGCCAGGAATTGGGGAGTCGTTACATTATGATCCCGAACGCGATGTACGGCGATTGGCTGAGTGCTTTGGTGCCGAAAGGTGCGCGGGCAGACAGTGTACTGCGCAGTGCATTGCGGGTAGAATAAACATGAGGGTTTAAAATTTTACAGGTGATACGTACCGTTGATTGTTAACCCGGTTTGTTGACCTGGGGTACGTATTCGAATTGAACTGATATCCAGCGAGAGGGTTGATAATTGATAGCGCATGCACACGATGGTTTCGAATAATGGTGGATCGCGGAAAAGCGGCATCATTGGAGGCCCATGGGCAGGTACTGTCTTTCAGCCGTCTCAATCTTTCAAAAGGACATAGTCTTGAACTTGCTTGTATGTGGTTTCGCTTGATGGTGGATCGCGGTTTAGCGTCATCATCTGAGGCTCATTGCAGTTCGCCATTGAATGCTTCATCTATTTTGGGTGCTGGTCAGCTGTAAACCTGTGTGTTTGGCGCTGGATGGACATCTAGCTGGGATGTATTGCGTCAGGGAATTGTTGTATGTGTTTGTTGTTGATAGTGGATCGCGGTTTAACGTCATCTTCTGAGGCTCATTGCAGTTCGCTATTGAATGCTTCATCTATTTTGGGTGCTGGTCAGTTGTAAACCTGTGTGTTTGGCGCTGGATGGACATCTAGCCGGGATGTATTGAGTCAAGGAATTATTGTATGTGGGTGGTGTTGATGGTGGATGGCAGTTTAGTGTCATCATCTGAGGTTCATTGCAGTTTGCTATTGAATGATTCATCTATTTTGGGTGCTGGTCAGTTGTAAACCTGTGGTTTTGGCGCTGGATGGACATCTAGCCGGGATGTATTGAGCCAGGGAATTGTTGTATGTGGGTGGTGTTGATGGTGAATCGCGGTTTAGCGTCATCATCGGAGGCTCATTGCAATTTGCTATGAATGCTTCATCTATTTTGGGTGCTGGTCAGCTGTAAATCTGTGTGTTTGGCGCTGGATGGACATCTAGCTGGGACGTATTGCGACAGGGAATTGCTGTATGTGGTTGTTGTTGATGGTGAATCGCGGTTTAGCGTCATCATCGGAGGCTCATTGCAATTTGGTTGCGAATGTAGCATCAAGTTTCGGTGGTATGTTTGTTGTATGCCAATGTGTTTCGAGCTAAATGGAAATCTTCAGGAAAAGGTATGCATCAAACTGGTCATATCTGCGCAGGCCTGCTCATTCGATGTCTCTGGTGAATGCGGGTGCTGGAAAGATCCGTCTTTGGAATCGGATGTGGGCCACAGTTGCAAATAAGTGATGCTCACAACGATCCCATGATTAGAATGTCATGCCATTTCAGCTGCAGCCAAACAAAAAAAGCGGCTCCGTGGGAGCCGCTGATTAAAAGTATCATTCGTCCAGCAATCCGAATTGGGTGAAGTGGTGCCGGAAGTGTTTCTGATGGAAACGCTGCCAATCCTCATACCCGATCGGTCCGAAGACAACATGGATCGCCTGGTGATCAGGGTTTTCTGAATAATGCCGGAAAAATTCCTGCAATGATGCGAGCAGATGGTTTGTCGCGGTTGGTAAATCCGGGTGCAACAATGGCCCTTCGTTAGCTACAGGGCTGCTTATTCCGCGCGACAGTGGCTTATCTGTCCGCAGCCATTGCAGTAAATGCGGCAGCTTTTCTTCGGGTGTAATGACGGGGGCGGGTTTATCGCTGACGGAAAACCGTAAGATTCCATCGAGGTGTTCGATCATTCGCTGGGCGTTCATGCTTCCCCAGCGCGGTTGCGTATCGGGAGTAAGTCGTTCCAGCAAGGGGAGGAGCACATCGGCTTGTGCGAGCGGGAAAAGTTTTTCCATGAAATAATTACTGTAAGCTGATGATTTTGAGTTCTGTTCTTCTGTTTTGCGCGCGTCCGGCATCGGAATCGTTGCTTTCCAGTGGCTTCGTTTCGCCATAGCCTTTCGCTTTCAGCCTGGTGGCGGCTATGCCATGTTGCGCCAGGTAGTCGACCACCGATTTCGCGCGGTTCTGGGAAAGCAGCAGGTTGGCGGCATCGCTGCCCACATTATCGGTATGCCCGCTGATTTCGACCTGCAAGGTCGCATTTTCGCGGAGGAAATCGACGAGTTTATCCAGTTCGGCGGCAGAGGCGGGTTCCAGTACGAACTGGTTGGTGGGGAAAAAGATGTTTCTCAGCACGAGCGTAGCATTCGCTTCGATCGGCGTGAGGGGAATATTTTTTTCGAAAGGCTTACCGTCCTGGTTGCCCGTCAGTGAGAAATTATCGGAGTAGAAGAGGTATCCTTTCCGGTTGACGTTAAAGGCGTAATCTTTTCCGGTTGGCAGGGGAACGAGGTAATCGCCGTTTTGATTGCTTTGGATGGTGGCTACGGGTTGGCGGTTCGATAGATCGATAAGGTCCAGTTCTGCCGGGAGGCGTGCCTGGGTCTTGGCATCGTACACGTATCCGCGGATATAAAGCGTCGGCAGCGGACGCGCCTCGGGATACAGCTCAAAGCTATAGATGTCGAGCGCCCCGCGGGAGTCGCTACGGTCGGAAGCAAAGTAAGCGGTGCGGCCGTCGGCGGCTACGGTCAGGCTTCCTTCTTCTTCGATCGTGTTGATGGGATAGCCCAGGTTAACGGGTGTTCCCCAGGATCCGTCCGCCTGTTTCCGGCAATAGAAAAGGTCGAGCCCTCCGAATCCGGGATGCCCGTCAGACGCGAAGAAGAGCGTTTGGCCGTCGGCATGCAGGTAAGGCGTGGTTTCGCGGCCTTTGGTATTGATGTGAGGCCCCAGGCGCTCGGCGGGCGCCCAGCGTCCGTCGGGATTGCGGGTGCTGACGAAGATATCGGAACCTGCGTCCGGTGTGGCACGGACGAAATAGAGCGATTGCTTGTCAGGCGAAAGGCAGGGCTGTGATTCCCAGGCTTCGGTGTTGATGGCGGGGCCGATGTTTTTGGGCTGCGTCCAGCCTCCGTTTTCCGTGCGGACGGAGAAGTAGATATCGCAGGAACCGCGGCCGGTGGGGAAGTCGCAGCCGGTATACACGAGCATTTCGCCGTCTTGTGAAATGTTTTGTGCGCCTTCGTTGAATGCGGTGTTGACGGGTTCTCCCATGTCGCGTGCGTGCGTCCATTGGAGGCTGTCGTGCCCTGCGATGAAGAAATCCTCGTTCCTCCCGCCAACGCGGCGGGTGAAAACGAGCGTTTTCCCATCGATCGTGGGCGAGGGGAAGTATTCCGGATCGGCGGTGTTCACGGATTCACCGAGATTTTGCGGTTTGAAAGGGACGGGTTTCGTTGTAACGGCGAATTCCATGTCCTTTTTCAGTTGCCGGGTGCGGGGAGATATGTTTTTGGCGGTGGTTTCGTACCGGTTGAGAAGGGCCAGCGCTTCGGTGAATTTTCCATTTCCGGCCATGGCCTTGGCGTAGGAAGGTGAAACGGAGCGCAGGCCGGAGGAATCCAGCTCACCCAGTTTCAGAAACGCCTGTTCCGCATCGGAATATTGTTTCATAGCAAGGTAGGTGAGCGCCATTTGCCCGTAGGCGTCAGGGAATGTAGGTTTGGCCCGTATAGCTTCCTGCAGGTAGCGGATGGCTTCCGGGTATTGGTAAGACCGCATGGCAGTCATGGAAGATTCGAGCAATTCCATGGCTTTCCTGGTGGCCTTGTCCGTTTGTTGTGCGAACGCTTGCATGCTCACAAGGCAGCAGCAGAACAGGAGTTTTTTCATAGTCGACCACTAAATAACGAAAAAAATGAAGGTTTATGATGGATAGGGCAGCAATACATACAGATTAGGCCCTTGATCTGTGAATTATATGTATGGGTGTGAATTTAAATATGACAGCGTAGCGGCGTCACGATGCCGTTTGGTAGCATGCAATTTCTGAACGGCGTACTGCAAGTTGATGAATGGAAAGACGCGTATCTTGGAACCGCAATGCAGGATGGAATGGACTGGCAAGTGTTTGACATGGAACTGCTGTTATCCTTTTGGAGATTTTGTCCTGTCGTTACATCGACAGGAGTTTATTTCAAATCAACTGCAGTTGTAATATCAATATAGGCGATCTGAGGGTCGATGCTGTTGTATAAAATTGTGTATGTCAATCCATTTCCATGGAAATCCTTTGCGCAAAGGAGTTGGTGGCTACGATGGTAAACGACACCGGAAACGCGATAAGAAAAGGCAATCAATTCGCTGCCTTTCTCAAGTTTTTCGTGGCAGGGAAGTGAAACTGTTGATCGAAAGCTGGCGTATTAATAACCGGATGCAACAAATCGATCATGGATCGATGTGGCTTGCTGCTATCATAATAGACGATGTATTTTTCCCCGGGATGGAGGTAGCGGTGGCCTCGGATGCCCATCGGTCCGATATGGTGCCAGCCGTTTACTTTGTATTTCCAGCGAAAAGTGTCGCCGTGGGTCGACAGGGTGCCGACGGTAGTTTTTCCGACGTCGAAAGTTCCGGCATTATTCCAACATAGAAAACCGATGTACGACATAAAGGCAACAAACAGTCCTGCGGCGATTATGTTTTTCCGTTTTTATGACATTTCCTTGGAAGATGGGAATTGGTAGGGCCGGGATATGTTTATGGGATGTACAATGGTAATTATGAAGGCAGAATGTAAAGTTGTCCTTATGGAACATTAAGATATTTGTGGATCTGCAGCGAAATCTGCCACTGCGGGTTGGCCTTCACATAATCGATGATCAACGGCGTCATCTGGCTGGCTTTGCTCCATTCCGGTTGCAGGTAAAGTTTGCAGTCGGGCCCTGCCAGAGCGGCGTATTGTTCGGCCCAGGCGAAGTCGGATTTATTGTAGATCACGATTTTCAGCTCGTGGGCTACGGTGCAGATTTCGGGAAGGGGGGCTTTGAATTTCTTGGGCGAAAGGGTGATCCAGTCCCATTGCCCGCTTAAGGGCGAAGAGCCGGAAGTTTCCATATGTGTGCGGAACCCCTCGGCCTTCAACGCACTGGTTAAAGCCTGGAGATCATGCATCAGGGGCTCGCCGCCGGTAATCACGGCGATCCGGCCGGGATGGGCGGCGGCTTCGGCTACGAGCTCTTCGATGGGGCGCTTCGGGTGCTTGTCGGCATCCCAGCTTTCCTTGACATCGCACCAAACGCAACCCACGTCACATCCGCCGAGCCGGATAAAGTAGGCCGCTTTTCCCTGGTGAAATCCTTCCCCCTGGATGGTGTAGAAAGATTCCATCACGGGCAATACGGTTGTTGTATGGAGCGTCGCTGTTGTCATGGTGCAAAGGTACGTCAATCTGCGTTGCCGCGGCCCTCTCCGGCCCGGATGGCCACTTGGCGCCGCATTTGCGGATCGGTTGTTAAAGATTCAGCCCATGGACCCGCTGATCGCAGGGCATGGGCTGATAGTATGGTTGCATCCCGCCTGTGAAGGCGGGATGGCAGGATCAGTTCTGGTTGCCTTTCTGGCCGATGGCTGCCTGGTAGGTGTTTTTCAGCAGGGCAGCGATCGTCATGGGGCCTACACCACCGGGGACCGGGGTGATAAAGCTCGCTTTGGGCGCCACTTCGTCGAATTTCACGTCGCCAACGAGCCGGAAACCGCTTTTCTTGGTTTCGTCCGGGAGGCGGTGGATACCCACGTCCACTACTACAGCGCCTTCTTTCACCATGTCGCCCGTCACGAAATGGGGGCGGCCTACCGCTGCAACGATAATATCTGCCTGCAGGCAGATTTCGCGGAGGTTTTTAGTGTGGGAGTGGCAAAGCGTAACGGTGCAGTTGCCGGGATTGCTGTTGCGGCTGAGCAGGATGCTCACCGGCGTACCCACGATGTGGCTGCGGCCGATCACTACGGCGTGCTTGCCTTTGGTCTCGATGTTATAATGTTCCAGCATCAGCATGATCCCATAGGGGGTAGCGGGCAGGAAAGCGGGAAGGCCGCTCACCATTTTGCCCACGTTCATGGGATGGAACCCGTCCACATCCTTGCTGGGATCGATGGTGTTGATCACCAGTTCTTCATTGATGTGCTTGGGAAGGGGGAGCTGTACGAGGATCCCGTCGATATCGGGGTTTTCGTTCAGCATGATAATATGATCGAGCAGGTGCTTTTCGGAGATGGTGTCTTCAAAGCGGAGGAGGGTGGAGTTGTACCCGATTTCCGCGCAGGATTTCACTTTGGAGGCCACGTAGGTTTCGCTGGCGCCGTCGTTGCCGACGAGGATGGCCGCGAGGTGAGGCGCTTTTTTGCCAAGGGCCTTCAAGGCGGTCGTTTGTTCGGCCAGCTGGTCCTTAATTGCCTGGGAGGTGAGTTTACCGTCTAAAATTTGCATGCGCAAAGGTACGGAAAATGGCGGATAAACGAAAGGGGCTGCCTGGCCTGGCAGCCCCTCAACCAAATTGATAAATGAACGTAGGAATCTATAATTATAAAGGCAAAACGGTGGATCAGCGGGTTGTCGGCGCGGCGGCGAGGATCTCGGGATCGGCCTTCGCGGCGTATTTTTCAAAGTTTTTCACAAATTGGGCGGCCAGGTCGGCGGCCTTGGCGTCATACGCAGCGGGGTCGGCCCAGGTGTTGCGCGGTTCGAGCAGCTCGTCCGGAACGCCGGGAACGGATTCTGGTATCGCCAGCTTGAACGCGCCGTAGGTCTTGTAAGCGGCCTTGTCGAGCGTTCCGTTCAGGGCGGCGGTGATCATGGCGCGGGTGTACGACAGCTTGATGCGGTTCCCCGTGCCATAAGGCCCGCCGGTCCAGCCGGTGTTGATCATCCAGACGTTCACGTCGTGCTCGCGCATCTTTTCGCCCAGCATCTGCGCGTAACGGGCAGGGTGGAGAGGGAGGAAGGGTGCGCCGAAACATGCGCTGAAAGTGGATTTAGGTTCCGTGATGCCTGCTTCCGTGCCTGCAACCTTGGCGGTGTACCCGGAAATGAACTGGTACATGGCCTGCCCGGGCGTCAGCCGCGATATGGGCGGCAATACGCCGTAAGCGTCGCAGGTGAGGAAGAAAATATTTTTCGGAATGCCCCCGATGGAGGGTTCCTTCGCATTGGCAATATAAGAGAGGGGATAGCTCACACGGGTGTTTTCCGTGATATGACCGTCAGCATAATTCACCTCGTTGGTGCCGGGGAAGAACGAAATGTTTTCTAACAGGGCGCCTTCGCGGATCGCATGGAAGATGGCCGGCTCTTTTTCCGCACTCAGGTCAATGGTTTTGGCATAACATCCCCCTTCGAAGTTGAAAACGCCACTATCCGTCCAGCCATGTTCATCGTCGCCGATGAGCTTGCGTTGCGGGTCTGCGCTGAGGGTGGTTTTGCCGGTACCGCTGAGCCCGAAGAAAACAGCCGTATCGCCGCCGTTGCCCTGGTTGGCGGAGCAGTGCATGCTCAGTACTTTACGGGCATGGGGGAGCAGGTAGTTCAGGATGGTGAACACGCCTTTCTTGATTTCGCCGGTATAAGCCGAACCGCCGATGAGGATCATTTTGCGGCTGAAGCTCACCACCGAGAAGTTATGCTGCCGCGTACCGTCCGTAGCCGGATCGGCATGCAGCCCCGGGGCCTGGATAACCGTCCAGTCCGGTTCGATGTGTTCCAGCTCCTCTTCCGAAGGGCGCAGGAACATATTGTAAGCGAAAAGACTGCTCCACGGCGATTCCGTGATGACGCGGATGTTCAGGCGGTACGCCGGGTCGGCGCAGGCCATGCAATCGCGCACCCAAACGGGTTTGCCAGTGAAATAGCGGGTGATCTTCCGGTACAGTTTCTCAAAGTTGTCAGCAGAAAATGGCTGGTTAAAGTCGTTCCAGTTGACGGTGTCGGCAGTTAACTCGTCTTTCACGATGAACTTGTCCTTCGGAGAACGGCCTGTGAACTCGCCTGTGTTGACGACTAACGCCCCGGTACTGCTCAGGCAGCCTTCGGAACGCTGCAACGTCTGCGACGTGAGCTCCTCCGGGGAGAGTTGGTAATGTACATCGGCGACGTTCTCTATGCCCAGTTCCCGCAATTCTCTGAGTGTATCCCTTACACTGCTGATTTGCATAAAGAAAGATTGTTTTGGTGTAATGGCAAAACTATGGATTTTTTGATAACGTTAAATTTGATGGGTATTGCAACGAATATTTTTATTAAAAAATCTACTTTTTGGGGTCTGTTTTTAGAAAATATTCATTTCTACCGATTTCAATTTGCCCGAAAATCAAATTAGCCGCATAATAAATTCAAGGTGAATAATCTACCAGTTTAGGGGAATACCGTACCGGTCTGTTTCTGGTTGTTTTGCGGGTAACTGATTTTCCGGTAAGTTTGGCGTCCAAAGCAAGCTAAGCAGTAAAAAGACTCATCAAATGAAATATTTGCCACTGGATCCTCAGATCTTCATCAAGAACCGCAACCGTTTTACGGCAAAAATGCAACCCGGCTCCATTGCCATTTTTAATTCGAACGACGAACTGCCTTCCAACGGCGACGCCCTTCATCCCTTCAAGCAAAACGCAGACCTGTACTGGCTTACAGGGATTGACCAGGAAGACACCATGCTGGTGCTTTTCCCTGACAACCCGGACCCCAAGTACCGCGAAGTGCTCGTGCTGGTGCGCCCCAACGAGCTGAAGGAGAAATGGGACGGCCATCGCCTCCGCCGCGAAGAAGCCACCGCCATTTCGGGTATCAAAACCATCGTCTGGCTCGACGCCCTCGACGGCCTCCTCCAGCCCTGGATCCACGATGCTATCAATATTTACCTCAATTCCAACGAAAACAACCGTAAAGCCAACCTGGTGCCCGTCCGCGATTACCGCTACGCCCAGGAGCTCCGTACCCGCTATCCCCTTCATAACTTCCTCCGCGCTGCGCCCCTGTTGAAAGAGCTGCGTTCGGTAAAAACGGAGGAAGAGATCGGGGTGATCCAGACGGCGATCGATATCACGGAAAAGACGTTCCGCCGCCTGCTCGGGTTCATCCGGCCGGGTGTGTCCGAACATGAAATACATGCTGAAATCTGGCACGAATTCCTGCGCAACCGCGCCACGGGAGAGGCTTACGGGTCTATCATCGCTTCGGGCGACCGTGCCCGCACGCTGCACTACGTTTCCAACAACCAGGAATGTAAGGACGGCGAGCTGATCCTGATGGACTTCGGCGCGGCTTACGGTGGATACAATGCCGACCTGACGCGTACCGTGCCGGTGAACGGCAAATTCACCCAGCGCCAGCGCGAGGTGTACGACGCCTGTCTGCACCTGCACAATTTCGCGAAAGGCCTGCTCAAACCGGGTATTACCATCGCAGATTACCATCAGCAGGTGGGTGTGGAAGCAGGCAAACAGTTCGTGAAACTGGGGCTGCTGACGGAATCCGACATTAAAAACGAGGACCCCGAAACGCCGGCGTACCGCAAATACCTGTACCATGGCATTTCGCACCACCTGGGCGTGGACGTGCACGACCTCGGGCCTTCCTTCCACCAGCCGATCCCCGACGGGTCGGTGCTGACGGTGGAACCGGGCATTTACATCGAAGAAGAAAAGATGGGCGTCCGTATCGAGAATAACATCTGGGTGAAATCTTCCGGGAATGTGGACCTGATGAAAAATATCCCCATCACGGCCGACGAGATCGAGGCGCTGATGAAAAAATAACGGTGATCTTTACCATGAAGCCCGTTCCGCTGAAACCGGGACGGGCTTTTCTTTTGCTGTTCATTTTGTTCATTCAGACCACAGCAGGTGTTAATACCATTTGCCGCAATGAATAAAATGCTTTTGGTTTATATTCTTCAATTTTTAATATTTTTCCACCGGGAAACCGGGCACTTGTCCGAAAACCTTCCCGCTCACGGGCGCAACCGCCCACAACCGGTAACATGAAACAGATTCCCAACATCCTGACGCTTTCCAATTTATTCTGCGGCGCCCTGGCCATAATTTTCATCCTGCATGCGCCGGAGTACATCGCCGAGTTCAACGGTACGGAGTATACGATCACCAACCCGGAGCCGATCTACTGGGCGAGCGGACTGGTGGTACTGGCCGGTATCATCGATTTTTTCGACGGGTTCGTGGCGCGGCTGCTGAAAGTGTCCAGCGCAATGGGGAAGGAGCTGGATTCGCTGGCCGACGTGGTGTCTTTCGGGGTGGTGCCGGGCATGATGCTGTTCCGCCTCCTGCAAAGTGCCTATATGCAAATGCCCGATGTGTACGACGTTTCGGTCTTCAACCTGGCCCCGGCCTTGCTGGTGCCCTGTTTCGCGGCGTATCGCCTGGCGGTTTTCAACCTCGATACGCGGCAGACGGAACATTTCATCGGGGTGCCTACGCCGGCCGTGGGGTTCCTGGTGGCTTCATTCCCCATGATCATGCTGTACAATCCGTTCGGGCTGGCGCAGTGGCTGGGGAGTATCTGGGTGCTGTACGCGATCATCGCGGTATTGTGTTACCTGATGGTGAGCTCCCATCCCATGATCAGCCTGAAATTCAAAAACCTGTCGGTAAAGGACAACTGGCCGCGGTTTTTGCTGGTATTGCTCACGTTGGCGAGCATCCCGGTGCTGGGGTATGCAACGGTACCTTTCGTGTTCGCGGCGTACGTGGTGCTGTCGCTCATCGTACCTCCAAAGGGCCAGCAAGGCTGATTTCACAATTCCTTCCGGGGAATTTGATAACTAATTGCTAGTTTTGCGTCTAAATTTTTCGAACAAATGACATTTACTGCGCATATCAACGTGATGCCGTTGAAAGAACTGCTGGACCCCCAAGGCAAGGCTGTACTGGGCGGATTGAAGAACCTGGGCCTGGGAAATGTACACGACGTACGGGTAGGCAAACATATTACGCTCCAGATCGACGCGGCTTCCAAAGTAGAAGCGCAACAGATCGCCGAGAACGCCTGCCAGAAACTGCTGGCTAACCAGGTAATGGAATTCTACGAAGTAAACATTCAATAAGCATTGGCCAGGCTCTACCTCATTCCTTCGCCTATCGGCAACCTGGGCGACATTACGTACCGGGCCGTAAAGGTTTTGGAGACGGTAGAGTTGGTACTTGCCGAAGATACCCGGACTTCCGGGGTACTTCTCAAACATTACGGTATCAGCAAGCCTGTAACACCTTATCATCAGCATAATGAACATAAGGTGTTACAGCACCTGGTACAACAGTTGCGCGAAGGGCGCTCCATGGCACTGGTGACCGATGCCGGCACACCGGGCGTCAGCGACCCGGGGTTCCTGCTCGTGCGCGAATGTATCCGCGAAGGGATCGATGTGGAATGCCTCCCCGGCGCCACGGCTTTCGTTCCCGCCCTCGTCAATAGCGGCATTCCCATGAACCGCTTCGCTTTCGAAGGCTTCCTCCCTCCCAAAAAAGGCCGCCACACCCTGCTCACGCAGCTCGCCACCGAGCCCCGCACCATGGTGTTCTACGAATCTCCCCACCGCCTCGTCAAAACACTGGAAGATTTTATGCAGTATTTCGGTGAAACCCGCCAATGCTGCGTGTCCCGCGAGCTCACCAAGATGTTCGAAGAAAACAAACGGGGCTCCCTCGTTGAAGTGCGCGACCATTTCCAGGCCAAAGGCGTGAAAGGCGAGATCGTTATTATCGTGGAAGGGGCGCCGGAAAAACAAAACACACGCGAAAGGAAGGAAACGCGGGACGAAGAGGAAGAGTAGCTTACCGGCTACATCAAAGCGCAATCTTCCTTTTGCTGCCATAAGGCATTTCCATTTCCATCAGCATACCTTCCAACACTAACAAATCCAACGCTTTGGATACGTTCGTCAGATTGTTTCCGAGATAGTCGTTTAGCGGCTTATATATTTCCGTGGTTGACATAAATAAGTGGAAGAAATAATCACCGAGATAACCGAATTCGGGGAACGTGATGATTATTACCTCCAGTATTTGTCCGGTAATGATATTTTCAAACCTGCATTCAGAACCATGAAGATGGAATGTCCATTCGTCATTAGCCTTTCTGGGTATTACGCGAACCCCGTCGATAAATCTTAAATGATACAATCCATCTAGCGTCTGTAAATCTACGCCGAAGGTATCGCGCATCATGGCCATCAGGTCGTTGGCCGTCGACCGGAACAATCGGGCGCAGGCGAGAATTTCTGTTTTCCGGTTTAATATTTTTTCCGACGAAATGGATGGGCAAATACTGATCGTTTGTGCGTATTCGTCTAGAGAAACGGCGTGATGGGGTAGCGAATCAACCAGCTGCGCATAGTAATTTTGCGGTAGGGTGATGATATAAATTCCGCCAGATATCATTCACATCCCGCCAGTTATCGTCTTTTTTTTGCTGTATGAATTTTATTACCTAATATTACATCAATAGAAAAACCTTGGAATAGTAGCACAGCCCCAAACTCAATACAGCACTATAAGAGAAGAGAAGTTACACCCCGGTTTTCAGTAATTGTATAGCGCAAACCCCGAAATCCTTCATCGATGATCGATCAGGTTTTGAGCGCGATCGTTAGTAAGTTGAACACATATATCGGTACGTTAGACCCGGAAGTCATCCTCGGCAACATTTCGTTCGCGGACGCTTTCCAGGAAACGCCTTCGCAGAATCTGAGCGACAAGATCGTTGTATCCGTCGTCAATATTCAGCAGGAGGAAACTTTGCGCAACCTGCCTTTCCGGCGCACCGTGTATAACAACGGTATCCCGGAAGTCGTAGAGCGCCAACCCGAGATCCATCTCAATGTGTTCATCCTGGTCAGCGCAAACAAGAACACCTACAGCACGGCCCTGCAGCGCATTTCGCAGGTGATCGCGTTTTTTCAGCGGCAGTTCGTTTTCACGCCGGCAGACACGCCCATACTGGGAACGCTGCAATTGAACCGCGTCATCTTCGATTTATATTCTACCCGGTTCGAGGAATTGAACCAGTTGTGGAGCGTGATGGGAGGGAAGTACATCCCGTCCGTCATCTATAAAATGCGCATGGCCGTGATCCAGGACGCTCCACAATCCGGCTCCGGCATCATTTCAGAGATCAACCTGCAGACGCAGGTGCTGGGCGCCCAGCAATAAAAAAGCGCGATCGAAAAACCCGTTACTGATAAACCCCATTGATACAAGCCATGGAAAAACTGGTTTGGCGTTACATCCCGGAATTCAGGATACGCATCCGTATCAACAACGCAGACCCCGGCGAGGGCGTCCGCCTGGAAATGGCGCCGCTCAGTGCCGCCACTGCGGCCAGTTTCGGGCTGCTCATCCGATCCTCCCCAGGAGGGCTCACCGCCTTCTGCAAACAATATTTCAACGGCGTGGCCTGGGCTCCCGCCACCGCGCTCACGCAGCCGGTGCAGTTCACATTTTGGCTCATCATCGACAAATCCCGGGCGGCATTGCCCGATTTTTTCGAGCAGGGTTCCCAGCAACTGGGGCGCCGCATCTTCTACGCCTGCAATCTTACCCCTGCCGGCGTCATCGATGCGAATCTCGCCGGAAACGTGGTTGCCCTCACCGCCGCCGCCAATGCCGGCAACACCGAAAACGGCGCCCTCAGCGGCTACCTCCTGTCGCACAAAGTAACCCCCGGCGCCTTCAACCAGATCCGCGCCGGAAAAATCTCCGCCGGAGCCCCCGTTTCCTTCACGCTCAACGAAACCGTGACACCCCTGCAAGACCGTACGGGCCTGGATTTGCGTCCACACCCGCGCGGAGCTTATGTGGTAAGGCTCGAAGGCGGCGCACCCCTGCAGGAAAAAGTAGTGTTCGACCAATCTGCCGCCACGGCCGACGTCTGCGGTGTGATCGACATATTCAAACAAGCCTGGCACCTGGCTCCTCAGCCACGGGAATACAGCATAAATTTTCAAAGAACCTGATTAAAATGACCGATCATGTTAAACTTAGCAAACCTTAAAACACCCGGCGTTTACATAGACGAGGTACCCAAGTTCCCGCCGTCTGTAGCCCAGGTGGAAACCGCCATCCCGGCCTTCATCGGCTACACCCGGCTCACCACGCTCAATGGCAACACGCTGGTCAACAAGCCGGTACGGATTACTTCGCTCGTCGAGTACGAATCCATCTTCGGCGCCAGGCTCGAAACTTTCACCGCGGCCGTCAACACCGTCAACGGGACGCACGTCGTAGCCACGCCTCCTGCCGCTCCGGCAGCGCTTTTCAGAATGTACTATGCCATGCAGATGTACTTCTCCAACGGCGGCGGCCCCTGCTACATCGTGTCTATCGGGCCGGATACGGCCACCCCTCCGGCCGCCACCATCGGCAACTACACCGCCGGCCTCGCCGCCATCGCCAAGGAAGACGAGCCCACGCTGCTGGTATTTCCGGACGCGCAAATCCTCCCCCAGGGCGATTTCTACAATCTCAACAGTCTCGCTCTCGCCCAGTGCGCGGATTTGAAAGACCGGTTCGTGATCATGGACGTGTTCAACGGTCATCTCGATTACACCAATCCCGCCAATACCAACGTGATCGACGATAACGCCAATGGCTTCCGGATGCTCATCGGCAACAACAACCTCCTCTACGGCGCGGCTTACTATCCGCACCTGGAAACCTCGCTCACATTGAATTACAACGAAGAAGCCGTGACCATCACCGGTTCGCTGAACGGCAATCCCGTGCCGGGCGCCATGGTGCTGCGGATCTTCAATCCCACCCCGGCCACCGAACCGAATTCACTGTACCACGTCGCCAATAAACTGTACCACCAGATCAAAAATACGATCGCGGAAATGCCGGTCGTAATGCCGCCGAGCAGCACCATAGCCGGTGTGTATTGCACGGTAGACGCAACCCGCGGCGTGTGGAAAGCCCCCGCCAATACGAGCCTGCGCTTCGTCCGCAAACCCATGGTGACGCTCAGCGACGATTCGCAGGAAAACCTGAACGTTCACACCACCGGCAAAAGCGTGAACGCCATCCGGTCTTTCAGCGGAAAGGGCATCCTCGTATGGGGCGCGCGCACGCTGGCGGGCAACGATAACGAATGGCGCTATGTGAGCGTTCGCCGGTTTTTCAATATGGTGGAAGAATTGACCAAAAAAGCTTCGGAGCCCTTCGTATTCGAACCGAATGACGCCAATACCTGGGTGAAGGTGCGCGCCATGATCGAGAACTTCCTCATCCTTCAGTGGCGCGCAGGCGCGCTGGCAGGCGCCAAACCGGAACACGCGTTTTATGTGAAAGTGGGACTGGGACAGACGATGACCGCGCAAGACATCCTCGAAGGCCGCATGATCGTTGAGATCGGAATGGCCGTGGTGAGGCCGGCGGAATTCATCGTGTTGCGGTACAGCCACAAAATGCAGGAATCCTGATACTTTCATCTGTTAATCTGAACGGATATGGATTATAAAACCCCGGGCGTATTCGTCGAAGAGCTTTCGCTGATACCGCCCTCCGTAGCGGCGGTGGCAACAGCCATCCCCGCATTCATCGGCCACACCGCCCTGACGGCCGATGCCGCGGGTAAAACCCTCATCAACCGGCCCATACGCCTTACATCGATGCTGGATTTTACCTCGCTTTTCGGCGGCGCTTACACGCCCGCCACCTACACCGTAAAGCTGGACGCACAGAATAATATCGCGACGGTAACGCCGGTAAACGGACGGAAGTTTTTCCTGTTCGACGCCATGCAGCATTTCTTCGATAACGGTGGCGGCCCCTGCTACGTGGTTTCCGTCGGGAATTTCACGACAGACGTGACGCTCGGCAACGCCACTACCGGCCTGCTCGGCGGTTTGGCCGCCATTGCGCGGGAAGACGAGCCCACGCTCATTTGTGCGCCAGACACCGGTGCGCTGAAAGAAGGGGACGGCACACCCGATTTCACGGCCGCCGGCAACTTCCACCAGGCCGCCATCCAGCAATGCTCGAAATTGCAGGACCGCTTCGCGATCCTTGACATTCCCGGCGGACAGCTTCCCCTTAACCACGCCGAAAACCCGGTAGGGAATTTCCGGGACCGCGCCGGCAACCAGGAGCTGAAATATGCCGCGGCGTATTATCCCTGGCTGCAATCGTCGTACCCGAAATCACTGCTTTTTACCCAGCTGGCATTCACCGACAATGCGAACGTGGCCATTCCTCCTGCTACGATCAATAACATCATTCCCGCGCTGGGCACGATGGTGCAAACGCTGCGCGACCGGCTGGTAGAGGAAGGAAGGGTATTCTCCAAGATCCCGGCGCCAGTGCTCAATCGCAGCAACTACAATCCCATCAGCGCACATCTCGAAACCCTCCGCCTGGGCGTCATGACGGCAAATACCGTGGCAAATGCCCGCACGGCCTTCGTTCCGCTGATAACTTTTGTCCGTAATGTGGCGCTGGCCATGCGGCGGTTGGAAATTGAAGGCGGGAACACGCCCGACATGACGATGGTGCTGAACAAACTGAAAGCCAACACCGATCTCCGTTTGCAGCTCGTCAATCTCGTTTCTTTCGAGAAGAACGCCGCTGTGCTCGGATCGTTTCCCGCACCGCCGCGCACCGAAGCCATGGTGCATACCGATTATACCGATATCAACACCACCGACTGGATTGCCGGCGCCAACGTTACCACCATCCAGCCGGAAATGAATCCGTACTCGGGGCCTACGCCACTGGCAACCGTTCAGAACGTGGCCAACTCCGTAACCCTCCATAAAGCTTTCGAAAAAATAGCCGATGCTTACATGGCCGTTTTGCAGGATGCGATCAACCGAACAGACAATGCCGAAACGCTCCTGTTCACCCAACACCCGTTTTTTAAAGCGGTGAACGACCGGGTGAAACTGGAGATGAGCTACCTGCCGCCTTCGGGTGCCGTGGCCGGCGTGTATGCCACTACAGACCGTACCCGCGGCGTGTGGAAAGCCCCCGCCAATATGAGCCTCCGCAGCGTGGTAGCGCCTGCCGTCAAACTGAACGACCTGGAGCAAAGCGGCCTGAACGTGAACGAAAACGGGAAGAGCGTAAATGCCATCAGGGCGTTCACAGGCAAGGGGATCCTCGTTTGGGGCGCACGGACCATGGCGGGCAATGATAACGAATGGCGATATGTGAACGTCCGCCGGTTCTTCAATTATGTGGAAGAATCGACCAAAAAAGCATCAGAGCCCTTCGTGTTCGAAAACAACGACGCCAACACCTGGGTGCGCATCCGCGCCATGATCGAAAACTTCCTGACGCTGCAATGGCGCCAGGGCGCATTGGCCGGCGCCACCACCAAACAGGCGTTTTACGTGAAAGTGGGCCTCGGTGAAACGATGACCGCGCAAGATATCCTCGAAGGCCGGCTGATCGTGGAGATCGGAATGGCCGCCGTTCGTCCTGCCGAATTCATCGTGCTCCGGTTCAGCCACAAAATGCAGGAATCCTGATTCAATCATCCATTCAATAAAAAAAATGAGTTATGGCGAATTATCCGCTTCCCAAATTCCACTTCCAGGTTGAATGGGGTGGGGCAAACATCGGGTTCACAGAAGTATCCGGCCTCGACGTCCAGATAGACCCGATCGAGTACCGCGACGGTGCCAGCCCGGAATATGTCAAAACAAAAATGCCGGGCATGGTCAAATACAGCAACATCACCATGAAACGCGGCACTTTTAAAGGCGATAACCAATTCTACGACTGGTGGAACTCCGTGGCGCTCAACACCATCGAAAGGCGCAACGTCACCATCAGCCTGCTGAACGAAAACCACGAGCCCGTGGTAGTATGGAAAGTCAAAAATGCATGGCCGATCAAGGTGCAAAGCTCAGACCTCAAATCTGACGGCAACGAAGTAGCCATCGAATCCATCGAACTGGCACATGAAGGCCTGGTGATCCAAAACGAATAGCATATGTCTGCCTTTGACACCCCACAGGTCGGTTTTCATTTCCTCGTCCTTTTCGAGATCATTCCGCAATTCCCGCAAGACGTGCGCTTCCAGGAAGTGTCTGGTCTTTCGGTGGACCTGGAGATGGAAACCGTAGCCGAAGGCGGCGAGCACCGCTTCGTGCACAACCTCCCCGTTCGCTCCAAATTTGGCGACGTAACGCTGAAACGCGGAAAAATGCTCGGCTCCGGCGTGCTCCACTGGGCACGGCAAGGCCTGGAAGAATTCCGGTTCAAACCCAGCAACGTCCTCATTTCCCTGATGAACGCCGACCATGTGCCGCTGTATAACTGGTACCTCATCAACGCCATCCCCAAAAAACTCGAAGTCAGCTCCTTCAACGCGGGCAACAACGAGATCGTCGTGGAAACGTTGACGCTTTCCTACCAGTATTTCAAGTACTACGACCCCATCAGCGTCGGGCTGGACCTGGCCGCAGGGCTCACCGCCTCGCTCGACGTCAATATCGGCATCTAAAAATCACCGCGTATGCCCATCGAAATCCGCGAACTCGTGATCCGCGCCAGGGTCGAAGAACCCCAACCAGGACCATCCGGCCCTGCGGGAACATCGTCTGGCGGAAGCACCACATCATCGTCGCAGCCCGATATCCAGCAGATCATAGCGGCATGCACCGAAGAGGTCATGCGATTATTGAAGAAACAAAAAGAACGTTAACATGCTCGAATCCGTATTTGGCGGCGGAAAGCTGGAGAAAATGATCATCCGCGCTTTCAAGCCCACCACGAAAGCCAAGGACACACCCGTTCTCAGCGATGCCGACGGCGACAAGTACATGGTGCAGGTAAACCCGGACAATTACGCGATCAATTACCGCGTCAATTACAACCGCCGCCCCGCACCCGGCAACTCCGGATCGGTAGCCCGGTACACGCACACCTCGCCGCCCGGGCTGGAATTCACGTTCCTGTTCGACGGCACGGGCGTGGTGCCGAAACCGGCCGGTCCGCTGGACAATGTGCCCATCGCCGGTGCCATCGCAGACCTCATCGCCGGCGGCGATGAATACGACGTGATGACCGAGCTGCAGAAGTTTGCCAAAGTGGTGTATCTCTTCGAAGGAAAGGAGCACCGGCCGCGGCGCGTACAGCTGAATTGGGGAAAGCTCGTGTTCACGGGTGTTTTGAGCACGCTGTCCATCACCTACAAACTCTTCAAGCCCGACGGTACGCCGTTGCGCGCCGAAGCCCGCGCTGGTTTTGAAGGATCGATCGAGGATATGTTGCGGGAGAAGAAGGAAGTGAAAAGCTCGCCAGACCTCACGCACGTTCGCCAGGTGATCGCCGGTGACAATATCCAGCTGCTGTGCCAGGACATTTACGGAACGCCGGATACTTACATCGAAGTGGCGCGGGCGAATAAAATGTACAATTTCCGCAGGTTGAAGGAAGGTTCCGAGATATTCTTTCCTCCTGTTAAAAAAGATGGAAAATGAGTGACGAGACGTTACTGCCGATCGAACAGGAAACAAGCCTGGTAACGTTTACCGTAACGGTGAACGGCGAACTGGTGACGGGGGATATCCCTATCCTTTCCATCACGGTTTGGAACGAGGCGAACCGCATCGCCGGCGCAACATTGGTTGTGTCTGACGGCGACGCGGCGTTGGCAGACTGGCCCGTCAGCGCCGGGGAACTCTTCCTTCCCGGCAACGAAATAGAAATTACGGCCGGCTACCACGGCCTGGAAGAGATCATTTTCACCGGCCTCGTGGCTTCGCATTCCCTGCGCCTGCGCCAGCACTCGTCCGAATTGCAGGTGGAGTGCCGGCACAAAAGCTCGCTGCTCGCCATCGGCCGGAAATCGGCACTGTTCAAAGACCAGAAAGACAGCGAGATCGCCGCCACCATCCTCGACGCGCAGGAACTGACCGGCCAGATCGAAGACACGCCCGTCACGCACGCCGAAATGGTGCAATACAACGCCACCGACTGGGATTTCCTCATCACCCGGCTCGATGCGCTGGGGTTCGTTGCGGTGGCCAACCTCGACAAGATCGACATTATAAAGCCCGCCGTGGAAGCGGAAGGCGTCGCCACCTTACGTTTCGGCACCAACCTCCTGGAATTCGACGGCGAAATAGACGGTTACCTGCAATACGGCAGCGTGAAGGCCCAAAGCTGGGACCCCGCGCAGCAGGCCTTGCTGGAAGCCGAATCGACCGAACCGGAATGGACGACGCCCGGCGACCTGGCAGCTGCCGACATGGGCCTGCCGCTCGTGACGCTGCGCCAGCCGGCAGGACTGAAGGAAGAAGAAGTACAGCAATGGGCCGATGCCGCCGCGCTTCGCAGCCGGATGGCCTTCCTCTGCGGAAGGGCCCAGGTGCAGGGGTTTTCTTCCGCCGTGCCCGGCATCACCGTGGCCCTCGAAGGAATGGGCACGCGGATGAACGGAATGGCCTGGGTGAGCGGCGTCCGGCACGAAATCGCCGCAGGGAACTGGACCGTGGAGCTGCAATTGGGCATGCAACCCGAAAAGCACGCGGAGAAATTCCCTGTGCAGGCAAAGCCCGCGGGTGCGCTGCTGCCCGGGATCAATGGCCTGCACACCGCCATCGTCAAAGCCCTGGAAGGCGACCCGGACGGCGAAGGACGCATCCTGCTGCAAATACCCTCCGTAGACACGGGCGACGACGGCGTCTGGGCCCGCGTTTGCACACTCGACGCCGGCAGCGACCGCGGCACCTGCTTCCTCCCCGAACTGGAAGACGAAGTGCTGGTGGGCTTCCTGGACGACGATCCCCGTTATCCCGTAGTGCTCGGCGGCCTGCACAGCAGCGCCAAAGCAGCACCGCTGGAACCCAAAGACGACAACCACGAAAAAGGATTGTTTACCCGCAGCGGTATGCGCATCCTTTTCAACGACGATAAAAAGACCCTCGTCATCGATACGCCCGGCGGGCACCTGGTGTCGCTCGACGAAGACGCTGGCGAGGTCACGATAAAGGATAAAAACGATAACAAAATCGTACTGTCCCAGGACGGGATCACGATCGAAAGCGCGAAAGACCTGGTGATGAAAGCTTCCGGCAGCATCAAGCTGGAAAGCTCCACGGGGTTTGAAGCCAAGGCCGGCACGCAGTTCAAGGCGGAAGGCTCGGCAGGGATGGAGATCAGCTCCAGCGCCAATACCGTGATCAAAGGGACGATGGTACAAATAAACTGACCGATTATGGCAATGGCAGCAAGAGTGGGCGATATGCACATTTGCCCCATGGTAACAGGAACGGTGCCGCATGTGGGCGGCCCCGCGCTGCCCCCCGGCGGCGCTACCGTGATGATCGGCGGGATGCCTGCCCTGCGCGTGGGCGATATGTGCACGTGTACCGGTCCGCCGGATTCCGTGGTGAAAGGCTCCGCCACCGTCATGATCGGCGGAATGCCCGCGGCGCGGATGGGAGACAGCACGGCGCACGGCGGTTCCATCGCCATCGGATGCCCTACCGTCATGATCGGCGGTTAACGATTAAAAAGATTTGTTATGCCCCAGGAAAACGCATTTCTCGGAAGAGGCTGGAGCTTCCCGCCCAGTTTCTCCAAACAGGACAAGTCGGTAAAAATGCTCGATGCCGAAGCCGACATCGAAAGCTGCATCTCGATCGTGCTCTCCACCGAATTGGGGGAACGGGTGATGCAACCCTCTTTCGGCTGGAAAAGGGACCGCTGGATCTTCGAATCCCTCGGCACCACCACGGCTACGGCCATCCAGTCGGAAATCGAAACCGCATTGATCGTGTACGAACCACGCATCCAGCTCAATAAAGTAGTGTTGCAGCAAGACCCCGCAGAAGCGGGGAAAGTGATCATCATCGTCGATTACACGATCAGAAGCACCAATGCGCGCCACAACCTTGTTTACCCGTTCTATCTAACCGAAAAATAACATGAGCGCTTCCGCACATATCTTGCAGTACCTGCTGTCGGCCGACGGCCTGAACCAGCCCGGCCGCTCGCAGCCCGCCCTTGACCCCGCCGCGCTTCCGGTAGACGGCCGCAGCCTGGGCGACCTCGCTGCGTTCATCCACAAAATGGCGGCACAGGTGCGGTATTACGACGAACAGCGGCATCCGCAGGGCGACTGGCAGGCGTTTTTCGAACAGATCAGCGGCGCCAGCGAATCCGAATTGCAGGCGATGCTCGCCGGCCCGGGGAACCTTTCGCCCCACCTGGCCTTGCTCATGGCTTATTTCAGGGCGTTCTCCATCGTTCGTTCAGATATCAACCAGCTGACCAAAAAACGACTCGATTATTACTACGAAGAAGTGCTGCGCCTGCGCCGTACTTCCGCCCGGCCCGATAAAGTGCATGTATTGTTCGAACCGTCGAAATTTGCGAAGCCCCTCCTCCTGAAAGCCGGCACGGAACTCGACGGCGGCAAGGCACAGAACGGAAAACCCCTCCACTACGCGCTCGACAGCGACCTGGTGGTCACTCAAGCGAAAATCAGCGGCCTCCGCAACAGCTACCGCGATTTCAATACCAACGGCAAAAGCATCCTGTTCCGTTCGATGGACGCATCCACCGTACGCATCGGCACCCGCACCGCGTGGCGGCCGCTCGGCGCCCGGCAGTTGCCCATCCCGGAAGACAGCGGGCGGATGGAAACCGCTACCATCGGATGGGCTGCAGCTTCGCCGAACCTCCTGCTTTCCGAAGGGCTGCGGACGGTTAAGATGACCGTTCGGATGAAAGCCCCTGTCATCACCACCGCCGTTATCATTACACCACACCTGAAAGTGGCGCTGAGCACGGAAAAGGGTTGGATGGAGACAGGCTTCGCCTACAACGCCATGCTCAAACCGAAAGGCCTGCAGCAACCGGACGCAGACAATGAAGCTACGCTGGAAGTGACGGTGACCATTCCCGTGGAGCTGCCTGCCATCACCGCGTATAAGGAAGCGGTGCATAAAGGCGCCTTCCGCACGCAATGGCCCGTCATGAAAGTGGGCCTCGAGCCCCAGAGCTTCCTCATCGAGCAACTGAGCGCCTATACGCTGATAGACGTGACGCTCGACGTCGGCGCGCAGGGCATGAAGAAACTGGTGCTCCAAAACGACCAGGCGCTGCAGGCGGCCGATAAACCCGTTTCGCCGTTTACCAGCTTGCCGCGCATCGGTTCGGCATTTTACGTGGGCAGCCAGGAAGCGTTCAGCAAAACATTGACGTCGATGAAACTGACGCTGGAATGGCAGGACCCGCCGGCCGATTTCAGCGAATACTACGAAGGTTATGGGAACGATAATGTGCAGAACGGCGTGTTCCGGGCGGATGTTCACCTGCTGAACAACCGCAACTGGGACATCCGGTTGCTGAACAAGGCGCTGCTGTTCGTGGGCAACAACCCCCTCGCGCCCGCGCCCATCACCGTCATCGAAAGTACTTTCACAGCACAGACCGCCGCCCAGCCCTATCGCCGCAATCCCTCGCTGGCGTTGGGCGACGGCTTCACCCACGATGTGAACCAGGGATTCGTCCGCCTGTCGCTCGTAACGCCGACCGCCGCCGAGCTGGACAACATGCCGGCGGAAGAGCCTTTCGAAGCGTTCGGACATAAAACTTACCCTGTCGTATATACGAAAACGGTCATCGCGATCAGCAAAATGACCAGCGGCACGCCTCCGCCGTTGCCCAAAACGCCCTATAACCCCATGCTCAAAAGTGTGGCGATGGATTATACGGCGAAAGATACTTTCCTGCCCGGCGAGCCCAACGGCATCGACCAGTTCTTTCTGCAAGACCTGTTTGGCCCGGCGGAACCCGCAGCCCATAAGTCTTCAGGCATATTGCCCGAGCATCCCGGCGGCGGCGCGCTGTACCTGGGCCTCGAAGGCGCGGAAGCGCCGCAGACCGTTTCGCTGCTCCTCCAGATCGAAGAAGGCAGCCTCGAAAGCGATACCCTGTTGCGCAGCGCCGATTTGCACTGGAGCTACCTTTCCGGCAGCGAGTGGCGGGCCATCACGGGGACCGATATTCTCGAAGAAAGCACCAACGGGCTGCAGCGCCCCGGCATCATCCGCCTGAACATCGGCGCGGACGCCAGCCTGGAACACAGCAGGATGCCTTCGGGCATGCGCTGGCTGCGGCTGCATGTAGACGATAATCCAGGCGGGGCGGCGTCTGTAAAAGACATTTTCACGCAGGCAGCCACTGCCACCCTGCTGTTGCCGGAAACGGGCAGCGGCGGGTTCGAAAACCATCTGGCGGCGCCCCTGGCAGCGGGCTCCATCAGCAAACTGGTACGGAAAATTCCGTCGCTGAAGAAAGTGACGCAGCCTTTCGCTTCGTTCGACGGGCAAAGCCAGGAATCGGATACTTCGTTCTACCGCCGTGTGAGCGAACGGTTGCGGCATAAGAACAGGGCCGTGTCTACCGAAGATTTCGAACGGATGCTGCTGGAATATTTCCCCGGCATCTACAAAGTGAAATGCATCCCGCACAACACGCGCGATGGCTGGATGGAACCCGGACAGGTGCGGATGGTGGTGGTGCCGGACTGGCGGAAACGCCCGACCGGCGACCCCTTGCAGCCAAAAGCGAATTTGCACCAGCTGCGCGAAATGGGGGATTTTCTCAAAGGGGCGTTCACTTCGCCGTTCGTCAATCTGCAAATCGACAACCCGACATACGAAACCCTGCTGATCGATTGCCAGGTCAGCTTCAACCCCGGATTCGATCCCGGATATTACGGCCAGGTGCTGGAGGAAGATCTGAAACGCTTCCTCAGTCCATGGGCGTACGACGAAGGGCAAGACATCGTTTTCGGCGGCAAACTGCATGCATCGGAGATACAGTCGTTCATCGAAGGGCGCGATTACGTGAATTACATCGTCGATTTCGCCCTTTACCACCGCCATGATACGGAACTGGGCGGAGGGATCGGTGATATGAAGATCGGGACGGATTTCATCGTGGGGATCACGCCCGAACCGGCGATCGCATCTTCGGAAGACAATACCATCGCAGGAAAGGCCATCGGCGTCGACTTCGTGATCGGGGAACCGGTAGACGTTGCTTCAGCTACCCGGCCGGATGCCATCCTGGTTTCCAACGGCAGTCACCGCATCATGGCGCTGCCCGACGGAGCCATTACCTGCAGCGGATTGCAGGATGGCATCGGGCAAATGGTCATCGGGCTCGATTTCATCATTTTTTCTTAATCCTAAAAAACTTGCATCATGGCAGAACGTAGCAAAGCCCATTTGAAACAGGAGTTCCGGGACGGCGAGCGCCCGACCGGTAAAGACTTCGAAGACCTGATCGACTCCTTCGTCTGCAAAACGGACGATGCGGTGACGGTAGACGCGCTCACCCACAACCTCAACATTCCCGGCGGCATCAACCTCGCAGACACGGCACAGGGCAAAGCCGGCACGCTGCGTTTCAACAGCGGCCAGGTGCAGGTGCACGACGGCGCAACCTGGGGCGCCATCAGTGGCGGCAACGAGGTGTTCCAACAGATCAACAACACCCCGAACGTCGGCTACAGCGCCGGTAATGTGGGCATCAACGTCGGCAACGTTGCGCCCACCTCGCGCCTCGAAGTGCGGTTCAACACCGTTGCCCCCACGGCCGTCGACATGGCCAAGTTCGGGAATGCGGCCGTTGCCAACGGAGCTTCCGGCTTTACGGATTTCGCGGTGTTCGGCCATGCCACTCACGTTGGACAGGCCAACAACTACGCCCTCCGCCAGGGCCCGAACGGCGACGTGTCTATCAACGCGCCTTCTACCCAGAACATTTCCTTCACCCACAGCCGCCTTTCCAACCGGATGACGCTCCATACCAGCGGCGCGGTGCTCGTGAACACCAATGCATTGCTGCCCGGCTCCATCATGAACGATGTGAACGGCAACAACCACATGCTGCAGGTTTCCGGCCATGCCGCCAAAACCCGCGGCGGCGGCACCTGGGCCGATCTGTCGGACTTCCGCGCCAAGCAGGATATCCGCAACCTCGAAGATGGCCTGGAGAAGCTGATGAAGGTACGCACCGTCCGTTACCGCTACAACGGCAAATACAATACTTCCACAGACCATGAAGAATTCGGCATCATCGGGCAGGAAATCCGCGAAATCTTTCCCTACATGGTTTCTACCGGCAAAGCGATCGATGAAGCCACGGGCAAGGAAGACGATGTCGTGATGTTCAATGCCAGTCCGCTGACATTCGTCATGGTAAACGCCATCCAGGAACTGACCAACCGCGTGCAGGAACTGGAAAAAAGATTAAGCGCGCTCGAAGGAAAATAACACATCATGGAACCGATCACGCAAATACCGGCCGGTGCGCCGCCCATGAAAGGACAGGATTTCAACCTGTTGCGGGCGGAAGGGCTGAAAGTGCTGCAGGCTGCAGCCGGCGCCAGCTGGACGAACCACAACCTCAGCGATCCCGGCATCACGCTGCTGGAGGCCTGCTGCTACGCCCTCACCGAAGTGGGGCTCAAAGCGGGCATCCCCATGCGCGACCTACTGGTGAGCGATGCCAGCGGGAAGGAACAGGAAAGTCCCACCCCGGGCGTGGTATTGCCCATGGCGCCGCTCACCATCAACGATTTCCGCAAAACCCTCATCGATCACCCGCTGGTGCGGAACGCGTGGGTTTTTCCGGTGGATGCTGCGCTGGGGGGATTGTTGAAAGTGCTCCTCGAATTCGAAGACAAGCAGCTCAATACCAATACCTTCAACGTGCAGCTGAACGTAGACGTGAGCACACCGCCCGATCCGCCGCAGATCGTGAATGTTTCGATAGACGTGGCGCTGCCGTTCTGGGACGAAGCGGCCGTACGGCCGTTCAGCACCGACATCCAGCTGCAAACCGTCGCGTTCCAGGATTTGGGCGGGGGGGCGAACTGGGCGCTGATCGAGAATTCCACTTCCTACCTCGCACGCATCAACGTCAATTACCAGCCGCCCGCCGCTTCGGTGACGGAACTGGTAGTGGTGGTGCAGATCAATACGCCGCTGGCGGACCCGTTGCAACAGGTCCCGAAAGTGCTGCAGGCGCTGCAAACGCATATTTCCACGCTGGGCGACAATTCCCCGGCCGACCAATCGCTCCTCAAGCAATACAACCGCTGGGTGATCGCCGCATCTACGGCCGTCCGCTGCGTGGAAGTCTACATGCGCGGATACCGGAACCTTTGCGAGCGCTTCGCCACCTTCAAGCCCGTCCGGCTGCAGGAAGTGGCCATAGCGGCGGGGATCGAGATCAATGCAGGCGTGGCGCCGGAAGAACTGATCGCATCGATCCTGTTCAACATCGACCAGCATATTACGCCTGTGGCCGTGATCAAGGGGATTTCGGAAATGGGGGCCGATGTTCCGGTAGACGAGCTGTTTGAAGGGCCGCCGCTGCACGGGGGATTTCTTCCGGATGCAACGCTCGTAGCCACGAACCTCCCGGAACGCCTGTTCAGCTCCGACATCCTGCGCATCATCCTCCGCCACCGCAATGCCGGTAACGAAGACGTGAACGTCCGCGAGAACGTGAACGAACGGAGGATCGTGTCGGTGCTCAGTCTTGGCATGTCTTTGTACATAGACAACCGCATCGTCACCGAAACCGCCCGGGACACCCTGTGCCTCGCCAACAGCCAGCAACACATCCCGCATCTGAGCTATTCCAAATCACGCATTACCTTATTCCGGAACGGGATTCCCGTTCCGTACGACTGGGCACAGGTGCTGGCCCGCGTGGAACAATTGAAAGACGATTGGCTGAACGGCAGTCTGGGTACGGGCGACGACCTGGCCCTGCCTGCCGGTGAAAATATTCCCGTGAAGGATTATTACCCCATCCAGGAAGATCTGCCGCTGGTGTATGGCGTGGGCTCCGCCGGCCTTCCCGATTCTGCGACTACCCTGCGAAAGGCGCAGGCGCTGCAGTTGCAGGGCTATATGTTGTTTTTCGAGCAGCTGACGGCGGGATTGACCAGTCAGCTCGCCAACCTGAATTCTTTCTTCTCCGCCAGTCCCGACATCGACCGTACCATTTTCAACCAGGCGCTGCCGCAATTACCGCAGGCGCAGCTGATCCTGGGAGACGGTTATCATCAAGCATTGCAAACGGCGGCGGAAACGCCCGTCCAGTTCCAGCAACGGAGGAACCGGGTGTTGAATCACCTGCTGGCTGCGTTCGGGGAGAATATGAACGATACTTCCAGCTTCGCGTTCCACGACGCGTTGCAGCCAGACGAGGCTACGCCTTTGTTGCTGGGAGATCTGCTGGCGCATCAGCAGGCGCAGATGGAAAAGGCGTCGTTGCAGCTCATCCGGGAGAAATCCGCTTTTTATTACGCGTTGCCCGTGTTGAGCCGGCACCGGGCGCAATCTTTCGGGAACCCGGTCTGGATGCAGGATTCGCTGGTAGACATTACGTTATCTGCCGGGCAATACAACTGGACGGTCCTCAATGCCGCGGGGCAACCGTTGCTGCGCGGATATACGGCTGAAGAGGAGCCGAGCTCCGCCCACGCCCGCGAAACGGCGATGAAAGCCCTCATGCAGGCGGCCGCCGCAATGAGCCTGGCGCGCTACAGCGAAGGGTTTGCACCCCGGCCCGGCGCCGCGCCGTTCCACCTGCAGTTGCGCGAACATCCCGATGCGCCGCCCTACGGGCGCTCCGTGGCGCAGTATCCCGACGTGCCTACGGCCAATGCAGACATCGCAGCCATCACCGCGGCCATCCGCGGCCACTGGCAACGGTACGCGCTTTCGCCGCTGGAAAGGAAACTGAGCCATTTGCTGGAAATCGTGGTGCAGGAGAAAAGGCCGCTGCTGGCGCCTTTCATGGACTATTTCGAAGTGTTCGACGAGCCGCCGCCCATTCAAAAGAAATTCCGGCTGTTTTCGGCAGCTGTTCATGCAGGAACGGTTTTACTCGTGAGTGAAGGTGTATATACCGGCGCCAACGATCCCGCGGCGGTGGCCGCAGCGGAAGGCGGCATCCGGCTGGCATTGAAAAAGGGATTGAAGCTGGAGAACTACCGCATCGTTCCGGCGGGGAACGCGTTCCATGTACAATTGATGCAATCTGCCGATACGGTACTGGCGTCGTCTGGCACTGCCTTACCGACGATGGACGCCGCAAAGGCACGCCTGCGGGAGATCTGGACGATGCTGAACCGGTTGTTCAGCGGCGAAGGGCTTTACCTGACCGAGCACCTGTTGCTCGCGCCGGGCGATGCACCTGCGCCGGAACTGGTGATCCCCGATGCGGGAGATCCCTATTCCTTCCAGGTGAGCGTGGTTTTCCCGTCTGGTTTCGCCAACGATTTCAACGGCGGGCCTTTGCAGGAGATCATGCCGGCGAAATACCGCGATCCCGAATTCCGCCGGTTCGCGGAAAAGCAGGTGCGGACGGCTTGTCCGGCGCATGTGCTGCCGCGGATTTACTGGGTCGACCGTGAACTGCCGGGCGCTCCGGCCGGCGCTCCGGGTTTCACGCGCTTTGAAACGGCCTGGCTGGCCTGGCAGAACGCGTGGCTGACCGATGAAACGGACGTAGCACAGTTGCAGGCGCCGCGCGATGCGCTGGTGGCTGTTTTGAATGATATAACCGCCGCTGCTGAAAATGAATGACCTCCGTCATATGATCCATCGCCAGCTGTTTGAGCTGACGGCGCAGACGGGGCAACCTGCCTGGGAATGGGACCGTGCTACCGCGGATTTCCACCGCGATCTCCTGTTGCCTGTGCTGGAAGCATGTTTCCGGGAGGCAGACAAAAGCGGGGTTCACCTGGTGATCGACCGGCTGGAAATCGATTTGGGTGTTTTCGGTGGAAAGGAAGCTTTCAGGAAGGAGGCCGGTGAGCGGCTGCGGGATCGGCTGGCAGAGGGTTTGCGGATGAAACGACAGGAGGCCTCCGCGCGGGGGGATCTCGCTTCCACCGCAAAATCATCCTCCCGGCCGTCCGGAAAAAATAATACCATTTCCGCGGCAAATCCTATATCAAACGGAAAAAATCACACTGCAAACGAACTTCTCCGCGAATTGCCGCCCGCTTTGCTGGACGGGAAAGAAGCACCGCTCGCCGCATTCCTCTTTTTCCTGGCAGAAGGCCGTTTGCCGTGGTGGTACGCAGAAGAAGGAAAAGACGCTTTTGGCAAATTATTCCAGCAGCAATTAACGGGATCGGATATACGGAAAATACGGCACGCAATAGCAGATGGAAGGGAGATGGAAAATGCAACATCCATCCCCGGTAATATTTACATCTCCGCGGAATGCATCCGCTGCATACGGTCTTTGGAAGACACGGCGCTGTTGCGGATAGCTGAAGAGAAAGGATGGGATATCGCGGAATTGCAGGCCGAATGGGAATTGCTGGGTACCGCCGCGCAGGGGTTCCCCGGATTCTTCCCTGCGTTCCGCCAACGATACTGGGCGCTCGTACTGCAGTTGCCCTCCACGTCCGGGATCAGCCAAAGCCAATGGGAATGGATCTTCCCCCAACATCAAACCCCGGAAAGCCTGCACAACCTTTTATCAGATAAAGCCCGGGAGGTGAAACGCCCGTCACTGCAAGCTTTCCTTACATCAAAATGGTTTACGGCCGAAAACGAAGTTGCTCCGGAATGGCGCGCACCCATCTCCGGAGAAAAGACAGCGGAACCTGAGATTGACTCCAGGCCCCGAAAGACCCCATCATCAAAAGAAATTACCAAACCGAATATAACATCCGGACCGGAAGGCCTATACGTAGAAGCCGCCGGCCTGGTGCTGCTGCATCCTTTC
The DNA here is from genome assembly GCF_050277495.1 of Chitinophaga sp. NPDC101104. Classification (NCBI taxonomy): domain Bacteria; kingdom Pseudomonadati; phylum Bacteroidota; class Chitinophagia; order Chitinophagales; family Chitinophagaceae; genus Chitinophaga; species Chitinophaga sp. NPDC101104. The sequence goes on from NZ_JBNNSF010000005.1 coordinate 124,615, forward strand.
CTGTCGGAACTCTTTGCCAGCACCGGTTGCCGCGAAGGCAAGGACTGGGCGCCGGGCGGCCGGCAGACTGCCGTTCGCCTGCTCGGTTACCTTTCAGACAACGACGCCGACCTTCCCGAGTACCGGCTGGTTTTCCATAAGGTGCTGGCAGGTATGGCGCCGGAAGAGCCCCTCGAGGCCATCGCCCCCGCCACCACCGCCATGCTGGACGCCTGCAACGAACTGCTCGACGCCGTGCTCAGCCATTGGAGCGCCCTGAAAAACACGGGCCGCGACGGCTTGCGCGAAGGCTTCCTGCAACGCCCCGGCATGTTGCGGACCGCATCCGACGGCTTGCAGCTTGAAATGGAGAAACGTGCGCAGGACGTGCTGATCAACCGGCTGCCATGGAGTTGCTCGATGGTACGGCTGACGTGGATGGAGCAGCTGCTGGCGGTAAACTGGATATGAAAATTTTTTAAAACACACATATCATGAAGACTCCCAATTACATTGTTTGGAAGCGTGGCAGGAATCTTTTCGGTTTTTTGCTGCTGCTCATTTTCCCCAGCCTGGTTTTTAGCCAGTACACCGTCAACATCGGGTCGTCGCAGACGATCCATTTACCGGCGGTGAAAGTCGGCGATCCCATTCCGCCCATGTCTATCACCATCGGTGTAGGCGGTGCGTTGGGCCAGGTGCAATGGACGATCCAGGACCCGGCGCCTCCGGGCCTTTCCGGTCCTGATCCCGGGGAATTCGGTTTCAAGAAAGACGGCTGGAAAGGCAAGTTTCCGGCGGATGAAGGTGCCACAACGCCTGCGACCGGCGTTATGTCGGTAGAAGGAACGCCGCTCGTGGCAGGTGCCTGGGAAATCAATATCCGCGTGCGGGATGTCGACAATCCTTCTGCGGACATCGCCGTCAATTCCGCGCAGATCAAAGTGATTTTCGAAGCCGTGTATCCGCTCGACCTCGTGCTCGTGCTCGACCGTTCCGGCAGTATGACTTCGAGAACGAGTGGCGAGCCCACTTCGCCCTCGCGCTGGCAGGCGTTGAAAGACGCCGTGTCCAATTTCTCCAATATGTACAAGGAGCACGCCATCCCCGGCAGCCGCCTGGGGATCGTGTATTTCCATACCGACGTATCGCCGGTTTCTCCCTGCTGCGGCGTCCTGAAAAACGTGGACGGAACGCTCCCCGCTATCGTGACCGGTGAGCTTGCGACCGTAAACCCCGCCGATATGACGGCGATAGGCCTGGGCATGAAGGAAGCCGTGGGGAAACTCAATACGCCTCAACGTGCCCGTGGTATTTTGCTGTTTACGGACGGAGAGCAGAACATCCATCCGTATGTGTTGACGGAAGGGAACGGCATTGAAGGCCAGCCGCCGTTCCCGGGTGGGGCGGGCGGCATCAAGATCGCCACGATCGGTATCGGCAGTCCCGCCGGCGAATACCACACCGTACTCATGAACCTGGCGAATAACAACCGCGGGAAGTATAATACCACCCTGAATGGTATGGATTATACACCGCAGCCCGGCGGCGACGACGATGGTTCCCTCAGCATGGGCAGCGGCTTCACGCAGCAGTTTATCAACATGCTGTCCGAATTCAGTCCACAGCTGGTGACCTCTTCCGTGAAATTCGTGTCCAGCGCCGGGCGTACCGAACTGGCGAAATTCTCGCTGAACAAGGATGTGCCCAAACTGGTACTGGAATTCACCGGGAATATGCAATTCTCTTCCACCCAGCTGCCTTATCTCCGCCAGCTGATCGAAGTAAAGAAAAATGGTTTGAACGTCGCGCAGAAAGCCCGGCTGAGCTATGTGGGCAATGCTACCCGCAATTTCCTGCTCGTGTTCGATTTCGGCGCGAATGAAGATACGCTGACTTCCGGCGGGGATTGGGAAGTAGCTTATTTCGAGCCGGTGATCGGTGTGGCGGCTACCCATGCTGCGGCCAACGTTCCGAAATCCCTTCGCCTGGGCCTCAACGTAGTGGCAGACGACCATTATGTGGATATGACCAGCTCCTTCGCTCCCAAAGCCCCCCGCGTGAAGAACCCCCTGAAGCTGACCGTAAACCTCACGCGCCTGCAGATCCCGCTGACCGGCGCCATCGTTAAAGCAGCGGTGATCGAGCCTGGAAAAGACGTGGGAGACGTGCTGGCCCGCAATGCGCTCATCATCAAACCCAACGCGGCGGATTCCACTTCGCCCGGCGTGCAGAAATGGGAAGAGCTGATGAAGGATTCCGCCTTCCGCGCCCAGTTCAATGGCAACAGCAATATCGTAACCCTCAGCCATGTGGCCGACGGTAAATATGAAGGTACTTTCGACAGCCTGAAAGTTTCCGGCGTGTACCAGATCGTGTATTTCGTAACGGCGGAAACGCCTGCCATGGGCAAACTGGAGCGCACGTTCACCGAAGCGGTGTATGTGGCCTTCGGGGATGTGGACATGGCAGCGTCCAACGTGGTGACGCAAATTGTAAATGGTACGCTGGTGATGACTTTCCGGCCGATCACGAGCTACGGAATGTATCTGGGCCCGGCCATGGGAAGCGCTTTCTCCGTAACCAATCCCAATATTACCATTCAAAGCGTGGTAGACCATCAGGACGGTAGTTATACGATCACCTTCGGTGGAAAGATCGAAGAGGAAACGAAACTCGTTGTGGCAGGCCACGAAATCTATACCGGCAAGCTCGAAAACGCGGGCAAGGAGCCGGGATCGGTGATGGGGCTGCCGCAGTGGCTGATCTGGCTGCTGTTGCTGCTGATCATCATCATCCTGTTCCTGCTGCTGCGCAGAAAGAAAAAATAGGAGGGAAGGCTGGCGGATATGCCGGCGCCCTTTTATCACAGGAGGACTCATGAAGCCGCGCGCCCATGTGGCGTGCGGCTTTTGATGAAACTTAAAATGCATCCGGATGAAAAAGGAAAGAAGCGCGACCCCGGCGGCCGCTCATGCCGCCGCTCCGCGCGGGATGCCGTTCTTCCAGGCTAAGCTCGCCGTGAACGAGCCGGGAGACGCACATGAGAAAGAGGCAGACGCGATGGCCGACCATGTGATGCGGATGCCCTCGCCCCAGGCCACTTTCGGCGGGGCCGGCGTTCCCGTGCAGCGGAAATGCGCCGCCTGCGAGCAGGAAGACGAAAAGTTACACCGTATGCCCCTGGCAGAGCGGATCACGCCGGTAACAGCGCCCGCAGCACAACGCAAATGCGCGGCTTGCGAAGGGGAAGAAGAGGCCCACCGTTCCGGAGATACGCCGGCGCCCGCCGTGGGCGCGGGAACGGAAAGCGCCATCAATGGCATGCGCGGGGGCGGACAGCCCATGCCCGCCGAAACGCGCGGGTTCATGGAAAGCCGCTTCGGCAGCGATTTCGGGAATGTGCGCGTGCATACCGGCGGCGACGCCGGCCAGCTCAGCAGGAACCTCAGCGCCAGGGCCTTTACGACCGGCAACGATATTTTCTTCAACGACGGGGAATATGCACCCCACAGCCATGCCGGCCGCCAATTGCTGGCGCACGAGCTCACGCACGTGGTACAGCAGCGCGGCACATTGGCGCGTAAAAAGATCCAACGCTACCAATGGCCGTTCCGCCTGCGGCAATCGCGCGAGGTGTCTGAAGCACGGACGGAAACCATTTCCGGTGCGCCCGCTGCTTACGCCGCCTGGAACGGTACTTTCAACTGGACATCGAGATTCAACATTGTGCTGGACGCGCTGCGCGGACGGGCCAATCTCATCATGCGCCTCCATTCCACGGCCACGCCTGCCGTACAAAGAGCCTGGGCCGCGGCGATCGAGAGCAGGTGGAGCAACCATATGTACCTGCGGATACAGCCCGTGCAGCCAAGGCTCGGCCCCTGCAAAATGCCCATTCATGTGGATATTCAATGGCAGCGGAGAGCGGCCGACGCACATTATTCCATCAACCCGCAAGGCGCCGGCGGCACCACCGGCGGGCGGGCTGGCGTGGGTGGAACGTCGAGCATGACGGATTGGGGAACGGCAGACAGGACAGACATCACCCACGAATTCGGTCACATGATCGGCAATCCCGAAGAATATTTTACCACCAACGGCACGAACTACGCCACCGGCGGCCGCAGAGGCTTCCGCGACGTAGGGGGCGGCATCATGAACAATCCCGCGGAAGCGGCCCGCCTGCGACATTTCAATTTATTCCGCGAACAGGTGGCCATCATGCTGCGCATCCCTCAATCCAACGTATCCGTTATTTACGACGACCCGGGCATCGAGCTCTGCAAGGTAGAACTGGGCGATTTCCCCACACCACAGCGGGAACCCGGCGATTTCCCGGAACGGCCCGCAAACCCATCAGAAGACGGAGGAACCGCATATGCTTAAAACATCCAACATAAAACCCCCGCGCGCTTCCGGCAACGGCCTGCAGGAACCCTTCCTCGTTCATACCCTCGGATTCCTCAAAGCCTTTACCATCGCACGGCTGGAAGCCCACTTCCGCCAAACCCCCTTCGCCCGCCCCGATGCGCCCGTGCCCGCGGAAAGCGACGACAGCTCATTTGCCCGGTACGTCCGCCACGCGGAACTGGCTTCCGAAGAACTGCTGCTGCTCGCCTGTGCCCTGGCGCCCGGCGTGGTAGCGGGTTTCTTCGATAACATCGTGCAATCGTACCTCCCGCAGGGCGGCGAATTCCCGGAATTCGGCGGCATGAAAGGCAATCATCACCGCGGTACTTTACCGACCGGTGAAACGGCCATGTTCCTCCTCGCCGGCAACGACGCCGGGCTACGGCTCAGGCTGCTGCCGCTTTTCGGGGATGGCAGCTATCTGTTCAGGAGCCGGATTCTGTCGCTGGAGCCCGTCCGCGCCGGGGAACCCGCGCTCAGCGGCCGCCTCATGGCCGATCCGGAATATGCGGAAGTGTTCATGACAGGCCACATCGCCCGCCCGAAACTCAGCATGCAATTCCCCGCAGAATACATCGAAACGCTGCTGGAGTGGGACGATCTCGTGCTGCCCGACGGCGTGCGCTCCCAGATCCGCGAACTGGAAAGCTGGATCACGCACCAGGGCGCGCTGATGCAGGAGTGGAACATGGGCAGGAAACTGAAACCCGGATACAGGGCCTTGTTTTACGGTCCGCCTGGAACGGGCAAAACCCTCACCGCCACGCTCCTCGGCAAATACACGGGGCGCGACGTGTACCGGGTAGACCTGTCGTCGGTAGTATCCAAATACATCGGTGAAACGGAAAAGAACCTTTCCGCGTTGTTCGACAAGGCGGAGGATAAATCGTGGATCCTGTTTTTCGACGAAGCTGACGCGCTGTTCGGCAAGCGGACCGGCGTCAGAGATGCGCACGACAAATACGCCAACCAGGAAGTGTCGTATTTGTTGCAGCGGATCGAAAGTCACGCCGGCCTCACGATCCTGGCGTCCAACTTCAAGAACAATATGGACGACGCGTTCATCCGCCGGTTCAATTCCATCATTTATTTCCCGCCGCCTCGGGCGGAAGACCGGTTGCTGTTGTGGAAGAAAGCGTTCCCGGCAGCGGCGAAGCTCCAGAAAGACGTGGACCTTAAAGCGATCGCGGAGCAGTTCGAGCTAACGGGGTCGCATATACTGAATGTAGTACAATACGTGTGTTTACAGGCGCTGGACCGGGGGAGCCCCCAGATCGCGCATGCGGACGTATTGCGCGGCGTGAAGCGCGAACTGGAAAAAGAAGGAAAATAACCCATCAATAATTTCATCATGATTACTCCAGCTATCAAACAGAAGATCATTGCCATCGTCAACGTGTTCGAAACGGGATCGGCCGAAGGCGAATACGACGCGATCTCCATTTTCCCTGACGGGCGGCACGGCTCGCGCCAGATCACCTATGGCCGCAGCCAGACCACCGAGCAGGGGAATCTCCGCAATCTCATCGGGCGGTACATAGACCTGAACGGCATGTTCGCGGACGCCTTCCGGCAGTACCTGCCGAAAATCGGTATCGTGCCGCTGGTAGACGACAAGGAATTTAAGCGCCTCCTGAAAGTGAGCGCCCAGCAAGATCCGCTGATGCGCCAGGCGCAGGACGAAACTTTCGAGATCCTGTATTTCGCCCCGGCCATGCACTTTTTCCTCGCCGAACAATTTGCATTGCCCTTGAGCTTGCTGGTGATTTACGATAGTTTCATCCATTCCGGCACCGTTCCGGGATTCCTGCGCGCACGGTTCGCGGAGCGGACGCCCCTGCGCGGCGGCGATGAAAAAGCATGGACATCCGCCTATACCCAAACGCGGCAGCACTGGCTGGCCACGCATCCGAAAAAGGTGTTGCGGCCCACGGTGTACCGTACCAAGACTTTCCTGAACGAAATGAACAAAGGCAACTGGATGCTCGATCAGCCGGTTAAAACGCAAGGCGTAACGATCCCGTAATCAACATGCATTCCAACCCCGCACCGCATATCGGGCAAGTACATCCCGGTAACCAGCCTGCGCAGGAACGCGCGGAAAGCACCGGCCACGAAGAGCGTCCGTTCTTCGGCGGCATGCCCGTGCAGGCGAAGCTGGAAGTGAGCCCGCCAGACGATCCGCACGAGCGGGAAGCCGATGCCGTGGCCGATGTGGTCATGCGATCGCCCGACCCGTCTGCCCCGCCGGAAATGCCCGGTGGCGCAGGTGCCTTCGCACAGCGGGATTATGCCGGCGCACCGGCGATGGCCGTGCAACGGTCTTGCGCGGCCTGCGATGCCGAAGATATGGTACAGCGGTCGACGTATGCGGGCGCTCCGGCGGAAGGGGTGCAACGGAAATGTGCGCAATGCGATATGGAAGGGGAATCGCCCGTCCAGCGGAAATGCGAACAATGCGGACCGGAAGACAAAGTGCAGCGGTCGGCATACGCAGGCGGTTTGACGGACCTGGTGCAACGGAAGTGCGCGCTTTGCGAGGCGCAGGACGACAGGCCGGTGCAGCGGAAATGCGAAACCTGTGAAAAGGAGGAAATGGTGCAACGCTCGCCCTACAGCAGCGTAACGGGCAGGAACGTCATCGAGCGGGATTGCGACGAATGCAAGATCGGGGAGGCGACGAAAGAGGAAAACGACGAGGAGGCCGAAACCGAAACGATAGGAGAAGAAGCGCAGCCGGAGGAAACGGGCGGCGGGGACGCGGGCGGTACCGTGAGCCCCAAAGCCGCGCCTGGCGGCGCAGGGCCCGCCAGCTCAGGGTTCGAATCGGCCTTGGGCGCCAGCAAAGGCGGCGGGCATCCGCTGCCGGCCGATGTGCGCGCCAACATGGAAGGCCGGTTTGCGCAGGACTTCAGTCATGTGCGCGTGCACCAGGGCGCCAAAGCCGCAGGAATGGCCGCGAGCATCAATGCGCAGGCCTTCACCCACGGATCAGACATCTATTTCAACCAGAATAAATTCGACGGCAGATCAGACGCCGGGAAAAGACTGCTGGCGCACGAACTGACGCACGTTGTCCAGCAAACCGGCGCAGCGCCCATCCAACCGAAGGTCCAGCGCGCAGAAGAAGTGAAGATCGGGAACTGGGCGCATCATAACATACAGGCCGGCATGCGGGGGAAAGACAAAAACCTCATCACCGAAGCCGGCATTCCCGGCGCCACACGCCACGGCGCCAAGATCAACAACGCCGGCTTCGCGGATTTGTATAAGGCCGACGGGCACGTGGTTTCCGCCGTTCAGGCCGAGATCCGCGGCGCGGGCGGCGATAAGGACGATGTGGATTACACCTACAAAGGGTTCATGCAGTCGGGCGTGCGCGCCAATGCCATGAAACAGAATGCCAACGCCATTAAGCGCGGACCGAAATACACCGCTAAAACCGATACCTGGGACTGGTCTCCCAACTTTCCGGATAACTTCTGGATCGGGGAGATCAAGCCGCTGTTCCTGTTCGATTTTCCCGGATCGGCCGGCACGCTCAGTGGTGCGTACAACCAGCAAAGCCACTACATCGAAGGGTTCCAGGAATTCGTGAAGCAAGTTTACAAAGACACGAACCGCCCCGGTAAAACCGGCAGCAAGGCGCCCGCCAAGATCAGCGGCCACGTGCTGGACCTGGACCCGCTCATCCCCGATGCCATCAACTACAAAAAATTCGATTCGCAATACAACCAGTACGGAAAGGACGCCATCCTGAAAAAAGATACCAAACAGCGTGTCTGGATTTATAATGTAGGCCACGGCATCGCCGTATACTTCCTTATCAACGACCCTTACGCTCCGCCGAAATATCCCGAACATATCGAAAACCAGCTCAAGCAGCTCGACCCGCTGTTGAAAGACCTCCGCAAGAAGAAACCCGACATGAACCCCGTGCTAGGCACAAAGCGCATCCAGAAGAAAGACGAAAAAACGGACTGGGATGCCGCGCACAAGAAATGGGAAGAGAAGCGCAAATCCTGGGCCGGCGGGCATGCGGGCGTGGAGAAACCGAAGAAATTCCTGAAAGAACAGGCCAAAGGGGTTTTCAAACGGGGGAAAGTAGACAAGGAACTGAAGATCACATCGTCTGCCGACCAGGCCAAAAAGCTGAAGCAGGTGAAAGACATCCGCTTCTGGAGCGGATTACGGGGGCGGATTTTCGGTGCATTGCGGTTTAAATTCTCCAAAACGTTCGATAGGGTAGAGGCGCTATTCGAAAAAGTGCGCGACAAATTCCGCAAGCACAAGCAAAAGGCCGAAACGCTGAAATCCGGTTCCGGCGTGTTCGACGGATGGAAGAAAGTAGCCACCAAGGTCATTATCCGCCTCGCGGTGAAAATATTCCAGGACATGGTCAGCATCGCGTTCGAGGGCTTCGTGAAATGCATGAACGGCATCCTGGGCGTGATCGTGAAGAAATACGAAAAGGGGCTGGAGGAAAAAGCGGACGAAATCCTGAAGGAGTTGCGCCCGCAATGCTGCGAGGTAATGGGTTTCAAGGAAATGTTCGACAAGGAGGTGGAGAAGCACGAAGAGGAGATAAAAATGTTCACCGATGCCATGGAAACCATCCAGCAATGGCGCGAAATCCTGGACAAGGTGGAAATCGCCGTAAGGTTGGGGGTACAGATCATGTCTTGCGGAGCGCCCCCCGCACTGGGTTGCCTTTGGGGATTGGTGGCGCAATTGGGCATTTCGGCGGGCTTGAGTTTACTGTCGAGGACCGATTATTTCGAGACGAACATCGCCCGGCCCGCGGCACAGGCGCTGATGGACGCCATCGTAGGCGAAAAGCTGCATAATTTCATGATCGACCTGCTGGAGGGCACGCCGCTCAAACCGTACCTCGCGGAAGCGGAAGGCTGTCAAAGGATGAAGAAAGGCAGTGGCGGCGGAATGGGGGCCATTGGCGCGGGGCTCGACAAGATCAATCCCAACGATCCCGCCGTGGCAAAAGCCCGCAAGGAATGGGAAGCCGAACATAAAGACGAAATCCTCGCCGACCTGAACAAAGTCTTCAAAAAAGGCGATAAAGCCATGACGGAAGAAGACTTCAAATCCATGGTAGACGCGCTGAAGAAATCGGGGAAGAAACCCGAAGAACTGAAACGCCTCCTGGAAACCGGTAAGGAAACGGCTTCCGGACAGATCGATTTCGACAAGGCCTTCAAAGCCGTAAGCCGCAAGATCGACCACGACAAAGCCAAGCGCACCAACCCCCGGTACGAAAAAGCCATCGGCTGGAAACCGGAGCTCTTCCAGCCCGGCGCCACCGACGCATCTTCCGAAGAATTCGCCAACGCCGTGTACGACCTCCAGGAATCCATGGGCGAATATGCGGACGGCATCGCCGGGCCCGGCACCACCCAGAAAGTCTACGAAAAGAAAGGCCTCGAAAAAGACCAGGTGTACAAAAACGCCAAAGCCCTCGAAGCTTCGGAAAAAGCCGAAAAAGCAAAAGCGAAACTGCTCAAGGAAATCGAGAACTTCTACAAAATCAAGGAAGTACAGGACGCCATGGCGAAAACGTACCCTTCAGACGATGAGATCCGCAAGGAGCTGAACACCGTCAACTGGGACGCCGTTCCCAACGGCGGCGCGCGCTTCCTGCAACGCAGCTACGGCGCCCTGCTGCTCATGAAAACCGACGCCGGTTCGCGGATGGGCGGAGCGGCGAAAGTGGCAGACCTGCTGTACGAAGGCGTTCAGTCGAAAGTAGTGGTCGATGTTTCCAACTGCTGGGTGCTCGACGATATCAGGGACTGGATGCAGGACCCCTCCGGCAAGGGGCCCGAGAGCTTCATCCGGGTAACGATCACCACGGAAGGCAAAGCCGAGAAACCCGCATACTTCATGTTCTCCGGCGAAAAGGCCGGCACGCAGACCAACCTCACCGGGGTCTTCCTTTTCTGGCGCTTCAAGGAATTCGATAAATAATCATTTTCCGCGCATCCCAATTCTGTGAGCCCAACCCCGAATTTTCCCTATTTTCGCCCCTTTACCAATCTAGTCGACATGAAAAGATTAATTGGCCCGGTTGTCTTGTTTTTGCTGGGCACCGCCGCCGCCAACGCGCAAACCGACCGTTGGCAGCAGCGCGTAAAATACAAAATGGATATCGCGATGGACGTAAAGTCGCATCGCTTTACCGGCAAACAGCAATTGGCATACACCAACAATTCTCCCGACACCCTTTTCCGCGTGTTTTATCACCTGTACTGGAACGCGTTCCAGCCCGGCAGCATGATGGACCAGCGCAGCCAGGAGCTGGGCAAGAAAATCGTAGGCAAAGATGCCCAGGGCAATAACCGCCACGACTGGGACGCCCGCGTTACCGACCGCATTTCCAGGCTCACTCCCGACGAGATCGGCTACCAGAAAGTATTGTCGCTCAAAATGGACGGCCGCCAGCAGTCCTGGAAAACGGAAGAAACGATCCTCGTGGTGCAGCTGGACAAGCCCATCCTCCCGCACAGCACCGTTACTTTCGACATGGAGTTCGAGGCGCAGGTGCCTGTTCAGATCCGCCGCAGCGGCCGGAACAACAAGGAAGGCGTAGATTATTCAATGGCCCAGTGGTACCCGAAAATGTGCGAATACGATTATGAAGGCTGGCATCCCACGCCGTACATCGCCCGGGAATTTTACGGGGTTTGGGGCGATTATGATGTGAAGATCTCTATCGACAGGAAATTCGTGCTGGCAGGTACCGGTTACCTCCAGAACCCCAATTCGATCGGGTACGGTTATGAAACGCCGGGCACGAAAGTAACGCGCCCTTCCGGAAACACGCTCACCTGGCACTTCATCGCGCCAAACGTGCACGATTTCGTCTGGGCGGCCGATCCGGAATACAAGCACATCAGTAAAAAAGTGGATAACTTCACCGCCCACTTCTTCTACCTCGAAAACGAAACCACCCGCGAAACCTGGCCGAAGCTGGCGGAGATGATCCCCACTGCCTACGCCTACATCAAAAAGCATTACGGCGAATACGCCTGGGACCAATATTCCTTCATCCAGGGCGGTGACGGCGGCATGGAATATCCCATGGCCACGCTCATCATGGGCAACGGCAAGATCGACGGACTGTACGGCGTGGCCATCCACGAATGGATGCACTCCTGGTACCAGGGTATGCTGGCCACCAACGAGAGCCTGTACCCATGGATGGACGAAGGTTTCACCACTTTCGCGGAAGACAATACCATCGGCGAAACGATCGATTCGCTGAAAGGGAAATGGCACCACGAAGGCAGCTACAACAACTATTTCATGCTGGTGCGCCGCGGCTTCGAGGAGCCGATCAGCACGCATTCCGATCATTATAACACCAACTTCGGCTACAGCATCAGCTCCTATTCCAAGGGCGCGGTGTTCCTCGAGCAGCTGGGCTACGTGATCGGCGCGGCCAACCGCGACGCGGGCCTGCACCGCTATTACCGCGACTGGCGCTTCAAGCATCCCAACGCGAAGGATTTCGTGCGCGTGATGGAAAAGGAAAGCGGGCTGCAGCTGGATTGGTACCTGCAATACATGATGAACACCACCCGCCATATCAATTATGCGCTGGACAGTGTATACGAATCCAACGGTAAAACCATCGTCGTGATCCGCAACGCCGGCGATTTCCCCATGCCCATCGATCTGATGGTGGAAATGAAAGACGGCCGGAAGGAACTGCATTACATCCCGCTGACGCTTATGTTCGGCATCAAACCCGCTGAAGACGAAAGCGTGCAGCGCATCGTGCACGACGGCTGGAAATGGACGCAGCCCAGCTACCGCGTGGAGCTGAACCACCCGCTGTCGCAATTGCAATCCGTGGAGATCGATCCCAGCCAGCGGTTGGCGGATATCGACCGGAGCAACAACAAAGCGGTTTCCCGGTAAAGGAAATTATCCAGATATAGGAAAGGCTCCCGGCACCGGGAGCCTTTTTTTATGCATATAGTTGCAGGTTAAAAGGTTTCGCAGTCGCGGCAAAGGTCCAGCTGCGATTTGCGGCGGCGCAGCAGGAGGTTGAGGTAGCGTTTGCGGTTTTCGGAGTGGAGGATGGAAACGAGGTCTTGTTGTTGGAGGTTGCCCACCACGCCTTTGCTGTTGAGGTCGCTGCAGCAAACGGTGATGTCGCCGTTGGGGAGGAGCACCATTTGTTTCATAAGCATGCTGCAACCGATTTTATGGCGTTTCTCGCGCACGGAAACCGTCGAAATTTCGCCGGCCCAGTTGTGGAGGCGGCGCAGTTCGAACCAGTCGAGCCCGTCGTACAGTTCCCGGAATTGGGGGTGCATCCATTTGGTGTGGAGTGGATTTCCGGCGGGGATGCAGGTAATGCCGTACAGGCGGACCGGTTTGCCGAGGCGGGCGTTGACGGCCTGAAGGTTTTTCACGTTTTGGAAGAAGACGGGCCAGATGGCGTTTTTGCGCATGGTTTCGAAGGCTTCCGGCGTTCCACCGTCGAAGCTGAGGCCGATCACGTCTACCACTCCGAGTTGCAGGATTTCTTCCGCCAGTTTTTCGCGCAGGAGCATGCCGTTGGTGAGCATGCGGATCTCGGGGAAGGGGAGGCGGAGGGCGCGGGCCTGCTGTTTGTATTTGCCGATGACCGCCAGCATTTCCAGCCGTTTGGGATGCAGGAGGATCTCCCCGCCGTTGTGGAGATTGATGACTTCCACTTTCCGGAACCGGCTATCGGCCATCATCTGGGAAAAGAACAAATCGAGGGTTTCGGCGCTGATGGCCTGTTTGGGCTTAAAATGATCGAGCGAACAAAAGGAACAGCGCAGGTTGCATTGACTGGCGAACTCGATATTGATCTCCCGCACGCTGAGGCGGTTTTTATGGCCGGGCATGCGGTAGTAATAGAAATAGTCTGCCACGTAGGCGAGGCCCTGGAGGGTTTCGATGAAGGGCCACAGCACGGGCGCGTGGTAGAACCATTTTTTGAATTGCTGGCGAAGCGAGATGTACATGGTTTCTCCGAATTGGTTTCCCAGTAACACACGCGTCTGCCGGCTTACCCTGAACGGTGGCGGAAAAAAATTACAGCCGGAAGTATAAACCGACGTGAACGCCAATCCAGCGGTCTTTCCAGGTTTTATTGCCTTCGCTGAATTTGGAGGAAATGGTGTAGAACGGTTTCATGGCGCGGTAGCCTTCTTCGGGAACGGGATCGTCGAAGATACGGTCGCCCGGTGATAAGCGTGTGCCGTTGTCGGTGTTGGTCCGGTTAAGCATGTTCCACGACAATCCGCCGACGAGGCCCCAGCGTTTGCCCAGCGTCCGTTCCGCCTGGAGGCCGATGCGGTGGAGCCTTTCCCTGACGTCGATGGTTTTCTGGATGATGATGCCTGAGTCCGATTCGAGTTTCTTTTCTACGATCCCGGTAGTGAAACTTGCCTGTACATGCCAGCGTTCGCTGAAAGTCCACCGGGTGCCGGCGCCGTAGCGCAACGAGCCGTAAGTGCCGTTGCTGCTGTAGCCGATGATGCCGTGCAGGATAGAAACGCCGGCTTTGAAGGCGCCGTTGGCGGGAAAATATTCCGTGGCTTCGATGCCTGCGGCCGTGTATCTGGCGAAGATGCCGTTGTTGATATCGAATGGCGATTTGCGTTCACGGATGGCGGGAGCGCTGCCGGTAACGGTTTGTGGTGCCGGGCGACGCTCCGGTACCAGGCGATACGCCCGCTGGCGGATGCGCTCGTCGGCATGTGCGGTAGGGAAGGGCAGCGGGAGCGATAGTTGGTTTGACGAAGTTCCTCCAATTGCCAGGTCGCCGGAAGAGGGGGCGGTATTTTGTTTGGAAGCGGGTTTGTCCGGCTTCGCGGCGCCGTTCAGTTGAGGAGGCGCGCTTTGTTCATTTGGAGATGCTGTAGTGGAAGTTTTTGAGATTATACTGTCGGAAAGGGCGCTGGTCCGCTCATCCGCAGCACTCTTCGTCCCATTTTGTGCCGTCTTGTCTTGCGAATGCTTTCCTTTCAATTCATCGGCTTTGTCGGTTGAAGTACTGACTGGGTCAGATTTCCTATCCGCAGCACCCTTCTTCCCAATCTGTGCCGTCATGTTTTGCGAATTGCTTTTCCCATCCTGCGCAGATTTCTTTCCTTGCAATACACCAGCGTTGCCGGTTGATGTGCCAGCTGGGTCGGATTTCCTATCTGCCGTACCCTTCTTCCCGTTTTGTGCAATAATCTTCGGGGAATTGAGTTTTCCGTCCGCTGAGGCTTTCCCTTCTTTCCTTGCATTAACATTATCCGCGGATGTGTTACCGTTCCGCGCTTCCGTGGCTGCTTTGTTTCGCTTTGTGAATATGATATGGTCTTCGTAAATCCTGTAATCTGCTTTCAGTTGCTGCTGCATTTCGTCCAGCAACGACTTCGCGGTATAGTTTTTTTGTGGAAGCCGGATGAGTTGCCCGGGCCGGATGGTGTTGGAACCGAAGGAAAACTGGAGCCCCGTTTGCCGGGAGATCTCCTTGCGCAGTTCGCCCGCCGTGATCACCGTGGAAGGCAGCGAAACCCGCTTGCGCAGCGCGTCCTGGCCCGCCGAACGAAGCGCGGAAAAGAGTAATAGCAGGGGCCACCATCGCAGTAATCGCCTATTCACAAGCATTTCCATAAATGTAAACCGTGTCGTTCGCTTTGCGATATTCCAGCCGCAGGGATTCCGTGATCACGGTCAGCACATAATCCAGCGGTTTGTCGGTAAAATGGGTGTTGATGCGGCAGTTGGCCAATGCGGGATTGTCGAGCACAACGGGGATGCCGTAAGCGGCTGTCAACCGTTGCACGGCTTCTCCCAGCGGCGTGTCGTTGAATTCGAACACCGTTTTGGAAGGTTTCAGTCCGGCTGCGGGAACGGGTGTGCCGGAGAATCGCGCTTCGCGCAGCAGGTAATTCCCTTTCATACCCGCTTTGAGCAACAACGAATCCGATTCCCCGATCGCCAGTACGGCGCCTTCGCTCACTGAAACCGTGATGCTGTCGGCGTATTGCTGCACATCGAAAACGGTGCCAACCACTTTGATCATCAACGGGCCCGCATGCACGCTGAAAGGGTTTTCGGGATCTGATTTGGCTTCGAATTCCGCGCTGCCACTCAGTTCCACATGCCGGCCGTCTACGAAAGCCGCTTTGGCGCCGGGTTGCAGCCTGGCCAGCGATCCGTCGGGCAGTGTGAAAGATTGTGGTTGTTTTCCGGACTCGAAAGTGGCTACGGGGTTGTTCGCAGGCGAAAAGTTGCGCAGGAGGAACCACGCGCTCCCGGCCAGCAAAACCACAGCCGCCGCCGCGGCCCATCGCGGCCAGAGCCGGCGAAGGTTGGAGGGCTGCCGCGCCTGTTGCCATTGCTCCCATGCGGCTGGTACGTCTGGCGCGGCATAAGGGCGCCCCGGGCCGGAGGAATCCCAGGCCTGTTGCAGCTTTTCGAAAGCAGCGGCGTTGGCGGGCGTTTCCAGCCACCGGCCTACGGCCATAGCCTCTTCAGGACCCGCCTCTCCGGCCAGGAATCTTACGAGCAGCTCGTCGGTGACAGTAATATGTGGTTGTGCGCTCAAGTCCGGTTTTAAGATAGCAATTTATCGATATATAAGTACGCCGCGCCGCCCAAAGCGATGTAATCCGCGAGTTTTTCCCGCAGGATGCGCAGCGCCTTGCTCATTTGCGTTTCCACGGTTTTAACGGAAAGCGATAACGTTTCCGCGATTTCCGTGTATTTCTTGCCCTGTTCCCGGCTGAGGGTAAAGATCAGGCGGCATTGCGGGGGCAATGCGTCGAGGGCTTCCCCGATCCTGGCGCTCAGTTCCGCTACGGCCAGTTTGGCGCCCGCGTCTCCCGTGGCGCCGGCGTCGTGGCGCGCCAGCCAGTCCGCATACTTTTTGCCGTTCCCTTCCTTCCGGATGCGGTTGAGGCAATGGTTGTGGACGGAGCGGTAGAGGTACGGTCCGATATCTTCCAGGTCTTTCAGTTCCTCCATCTTTTCCCATAACCGCGAAAACACGGCCTGCACGGCGTCGCTGGCTTCGTCGGGGTCTTTCAGCAATGTATGTGCATAGCGATGCAGTTTTCCATACCAGGTATGGAAAACGGACTGAAAGTTAGTAGCCAGGTATTTTTTTCCGTTGCTGTCCAATGTCGGGTTATGCGGCGCCGATAAACGGGCCGGCCTTCGCAATGTATGACACGCGAGCGGAAATATACCCCTATCGTCCCCGGAAAAATTTTTAGAAAATCACGCGTTCGAGCTGGGTTGGCCAGGGTTGCTCGGGTTTTTCGCGCAACTGGAGGGTGTGGAGGTGGTGATAATTGTGGTAAATGGTGAAATAGAGCACTTCCCGGGCCGTTAATTTTCCCAGCAGGGGATGGGGAAGCTGGTAGCGGTCGAGCTCAGGCTCGTCCCAGTTGCCTACCAGCCCGATCATTTTCGATTTCTGCTGGTCGAACTGTTTGAGGAGCGTTTCGCGCTGCCCGATTCCCGTTACGGGCGGGATGTAGGGCCGGGTAGACACAGCGCCATGCTGTAACAGGTCGCGGTACACGTCGCGGATCTGTTCGAAACTGCGCGAAGCTTTGGCGGGCTTGCCGAACCAGCGGAGGAAGAACCTGGGCATGGACAGGGCTTTATTGACGGGTTTGGCGCTGCGGATCAGGTGGTCGAGCTGCTGGCCGGCCGACCATTTCCCTTCCGGGGAAACAATGAACCGATGGTCGGACAGGGAGCCGATAAAGGTGGTAAAATCTGAAAAGCTTTTATCTAAAAGTTGCTGAATCTCTGGTTTTTGCATAATTGGGCGGGTTTCATTCCAACACATCGCATTCGAAGCCCTGCTCGCGTACGAAGCGGATCATGGACCCTTCGTCGACTTTCATGTCCACGACACGAAGCACCTTGTCGCAGTCTTCGATGTCAACGTTGCAGGACGTTACTTCAAAGGTATTACAAATTGCGCTGATAATGGTTTTACGGGCTTTCATGGTGCCGATATTGGTTTTGAATATCCCAATATTGGCTTTTACAGATACGGAGAGATGGCGTTGCATATGTCAGGTTTTGGATGTTTGAAAGGTTATTCCGCCGGTTTTTCGGCAGGCGTTTCTTCGTCGCGCTCCCATCTTCTTCCCCATCCGCAACGATCGAAATGGCTTTTCAGTTTTTCTTTCTGTTCGGGCGACAGGTGCTCCATTTTTTCCTGCATCCGTTCCCATTTTCTTCTTTTCCAGTTATTTTTCCTCTCATGGTCTTTCATGAATCCGCCGAAGAGGATTTTGGAAAGGATGAACAGGCCGAGGGCTTGCCAGAAGTTGATGACGGGGCCGTGGAAAAGCTCGGGTACGAGCCAGTTCCAGAGTAGCATGACGGCGAATCCGAATGCGGTGACGCAGGCGATGCCGAGGATGACGAATCCTACGATTTTCAATGCTTTCAGTCCTTTATTGTGCCTCATCTTATTATGCGTTTTTCAATTCGTTATACAATTGTGCCAGCCTTTCCCGGAGGTAAAGCACGGCGTATCTTTTGCGGGAGAGCAGCGTGTTCACGGGCACGCCGGTCATTTCCGCGATCTGTTTGAACGGTTTGCCTTCCACTTCGTGCTGAAGGAATACAAACCGTTGATCTTCCGGTAGTTCGTCGATCGCTTCCGTGATGGCTTCCGACATGAACTTGCGGAGCATGGGCTCGTCTGTCCGGGAATCCGCGGCGGCGAGGATGTCTGACAGGTAGAGGGGGCCGTCGCCATCCGCGCCCTCGAGTGCGTGGTCGGAGAAACGGTCTTCCTTCTTCTTTCTGAACCAGTCTGTTATACGGTTCCGGGCCACGGCGAAGAGCCATCCGGTGAGGGATTCGATCGGCGAGCCCCCGCGGAGGTACTGGGTGAACTGGTACAGCACGTCTTGCAGAATATCTTCCGCATCGGCGCTGTCGTCCACCCGTTTCCGGATGAATTGCAGGAGCCGTTGGCGTTCTTTTTCCACCGTTCGCTGTATGCGCTCGTTTTGTTCCAGGGCCATTGGTTTTTTTATGGAGAGCCAATCGTTCATCTTATGGTTAAAGACGAACGGGCAGGCCGCATATTGTAGGATTTCCGAACTTTTTTTACCGGTCCTTGTAATTTTAGGTGATGCACGACCACGCCCCATCTTCCACACCGCTATCCGGCCAGCTGAACCGGGCCTTCCTCATAGGGATCGGCCTGAACCTCCTGTTCGTGACCGTGGAAGCCGCTATGGGCGTGGCCACCGGCTCACTCGCACTGTTGTCTGACGCCGGCCATAACCTGAGCGACGTGGCCAGCCTGGGCCTGTCGATGGTCGCCTTCCGGCTGGCGCGCATCCCGCCAACCTCACAGTATACGTACGGCTACCGAAAAAGTACCATCCTCATTTCATTATTAAATGCCGTCATTCTACTGGTGGCCGTGGGCGCCATCGGCATATCGGCGGTCCGCCGGCTGCAACATCCGGTGCCGCTGCCGGGGGGAACGGTGGCCATCGTGGCCGGGGTGGGCATCCTCATCAATGCTGCTTCAGCGCTGCTGTTCCTGAAAGATAAAGATAAAGACCTGAATATCAAGGGCGCATACCTCCACCTGGTGGCGGACGCCCTCGTTTCCCTGGGCACCGTGGTGGCGGGGCTCGTTATGCTGTTTACCGGCTGGTTCTGGATAGACGCCGCCGTGAGCCTGCTCGTGATGATCGTGATCGTGTACAGCACCTGGGGGCTGATGCGGGACAGCCTGCGCCTGTCGCTCGACGGCGTTCCGGGCGGCATAACGGTGGAAAAAGGTGCAGGAACAGGCGCGTGGGATCCCCGGGGTGGTAGACATGCATCACGTCCACATCTGGGCGGTGAGCACCACGGAAAACGCCCTGACGGCGCATGTAACGATCGATGAGGCGCTGACGGGGGAGGAGGTGGAACGGGTGAAGCGCGACCTCAAGCAGCTGCTCGAATCGCTCAATATCGTTCACGCCACACTGGAAACGGAATACAGCCATGCCGGCGAACATGCCGGGTTCTGACTATTGGACCGATACCACGTATTTTTCCTGGAAAAATTCTTCGGGGAAGAGTTTATAGATCGGCACCATTTTGGGGCGGACGCCGCTTTCGCTGATCTCGGCCGCCAGGTCGCCTCCCTTGAGGCAGATAAGGCCGGTGGGGCCGCCTGCCGCGGGTTTTTTAATGAGGGGCTTGCTCCAGCGCCAGAGGTCTTTCAGGGGCGCTACCGCGCGGGAAACCACCAGGTCGAACTTACGGTTTTTGATGTCTTCGACGCGGGTGTGCTGGACGGTCACGTTTTGCAATCCCAATCCTTCCGCAACCGCTTCCACCACTTTCAGTTTTTTACCGATAGAATCCACGAGATGGAACTTCACTTCGGGGAAGAAGATCGCCAGCGGAATGCCGGGGAAGCCGCCCCCCGTGCCCAGGTCTACCACCTGCCAGCCGGCGGGCAGATCGGCCACGGCGGCGATGGCCAGCGAGTGAAGGACGTGCTTTTCGTAGAGCGACTCGATGTCTTTCCGGGAGATCACGTTGATCTTCTCGTTCCACTCTTTGTATAAAGGCCCCAGCTGTTCGAACTGCTCGAGCTGCCGGGGGGTAAAATCACTGAAATACTGTAAAATATGCTCCATGCTATTTCCACTTGTTCTTTCCTTTCGCGAAGAACAATGCGGGCGTGAAGATAACATAATATAGGAACATGAGAATGTCCATCAGCCACACGTACCAGAACAGGTCGCGCTCGTCGAGGGTTTTGAGGGCGAAGCCGGAAATGATGGTTTGGGTGATGATGCGAAGCCCCAGGATGCCGAGCGTGAAATACAGCATGGGCGTGTAAAACAACGCGAGCACGAGGGCGGGGTAGAAGAGGAAGTGCGTGAGGGAAAAGAGCCCGAGCAGGAATTTGTGCGCCGGGCGGTAATAACGGCCCGTAGACATATGCCGGGTTTTCTGGCCGAACCAGTGCTTCCACTTGCGTTTCGGCTCGGAATAGGCGAAAGCCATTTTATCGATCACCACGGCGGTATTCTTGCTGGTGGCGGCGCGGTTCACGAACAGGTCGTCGTCGCCCGAAGCGATGTGCTGGTGCGCGGTGAATCCCTTGTGCCGGAAAAACAGGTCTTTCTTATACGCCAGGTTGCGGCCTACGCCCATGTACGGGATGCCGGAAAGGGCGAAAGACAGGTATTGGAGGGCGCTGAAAAAAGTCTCGTAACGGATGACCTTGTTCAGGAAGCCGGGTTTCTTGTAATAGGGGCCGTATCCCAGCACGATCTCCTTGCCGTCGGTGAATCCCTGCGCCATCATCGACAGCCAGTGGATGGAACCGGGTTTGCAGTCGGCGTCCGTCAATACCACGGTGTCGTGCTTCGCGCCTTTGATGCCGATGGACAGGGGGTATTTTTTCCCGGGGATGAATTTGGCGGCCTGCTTGATCTCGATGTGGCGGTAATGTGGATAACCGTTCTCGATGGAAGCGAGGTAATATTTGGAATCGTCTTCCGAATTATCGTTCACCACGATCACTTCGTACGAAGGATTGGCGTGCACATGGTATCGCTGCTGCAGCACGGTGGGGAGGTTCATGGGAAGGCTCCTTTCCTCATTTTTGGCGCAGATGATGACCGACATTTCTTCCGCCGGAGGATGGTCGAGGTCGAAGTCGCGGCGGTAAAACGCTACGCGGGAAAAGAATATCAGGTAATACAATACCTGGATGCCCGCGATCGCGGCGAAAGTATAGAAGAAGATCAAGCCCAGATTATCTGACATAAGGGTCAAAAATATATGTTTTTATTTATCTATATAATGTTGTGGAAAAAATTAATATATCCACGAGGGGTGCGAATCCGGAATTTGCCGGGCGGGCAGCAAATGTACAGTCAATTCAGGGACAATTTTAAATTCAATACCTTTGCGTCCTGAAAAAAACAGCGAGGCTTTGGATTTCAAACTGATTACCACAGACCCCTCGGGCGCAAGAGCCGGGGTCATCACCACCGGCCACGGCGCCATCGAAACGCCTATCTTCATGCCCGTGGGCACCGTCGGCTCCGTAAAGGCCGTTACCCAGGAACAGCTCCGCAGCGATATCAATGCGCAGATCATCCTCGGCAACACCTATCACCTTTACCTCCGTCCCGGCACCGGTGTCCTCGAAAAAGCCGGCGGCCTCCACAAGTTCAACGGCTGGGAACGCCCCATCCTCACAGACTCCGGCGGCTACCAGGTATTTTCCCTCGCCGCCAACCGGAAGATCAAGGAAGAAGGCGTTGTGTTCCAAAGCCATATCGACGGGTCCCGCCACCTGTTCACCCCCGAAAACGTCATGGACATCCAGCGCAGCATCGGGGCCGATATCATTATGGCGTTCGATGAATGCCCGCCGTACCCCAGCGAATACAAATATGCCAAAAAAAGCATGGAGCTGACCCATCGCTGGCTCGACCGGTGCATCCGCCGCCTCGCGGAAACCGGCCCTATGTACGGTCACGAGCAAACGCTTTTCCCCATCGTGCAGGGCAGTACGTATAAAGATCTCCGCCGCGCCTCCGCCGAAGCCATCGCCAGCCGGAATTGCGCCGGCAATGCGATCGGGGGCCTCAGCGTGGGCGAGCCCGAAAACGAAATGTACGAGATGTGCGGCATCGTGACGGAGCTCCTCCCCAAAGAGAAGCCCCGCTACCTCATGGGCGTCGGCACTCCCTGGAACATCCTTAATAATATTGAGCTTGGCATCGATATGTTCGACTGCGTGATGCCCACCCGCAACGGCCGGAACGGCATGTTGTTTACGTGGGACGGTGTCGTGAACATCAAGAATAAGAAATGGGCGGAAGATTTTTCGCCGATCGACGCCAAAACGCCCTGCTTCGCCAGCCAGCACTATACCCGGGCCTATCTGCGCCACCTTTTCGTGGCCGGCGAGTTCCTGGCCCTCACGCTGGCGAGCATCCACAACCTGGCGTTTTATCTCGACCTGGTGAAAACCGCCCGGCAGCAGATCCTGG
This sequence comes from Chitinophaga sp. NPDC101104, assembly GCF_050277495.1. Lineage (NCBI taxonomy): Bacteria > Pseudomonadati > Bacteroidota > Chitinophagia > Chitinophagales > Chitinophagaceae > Chitinophaga > Chitinophaga sp. NPDC101104. The sequence continues at coordinate 147,069 of NZ_JBNNSF010000005.1, forward strand.
CCGGCACCTACGGGGAATGGAAGCGGAAGATGGTGCCGCAGTTGCAGACGCGCCTGTAACAAGTATGTTAAAATTGATCGTTATACGATATATTGCCCCGGCAATCCGCCGGGATTGTTAGCTTTGCAACCTGGCGGCAAGGCCGTTCCGAATAATCCATATGAAGAAGATCGACTGGTATATATTACGTAAGTTCATCGGTACCTTTATTTACTCGCTGATGGTGCTGCTGGTCATTTCCGTGGTGATCGACATCACGGAGAAGATCGACGACTTCCTGGAGCACGATCTCTCTTTCGGGTTCGTGTTCATGAACTATTATATCGGCTTCATCCCGCATATCGCGGCGCTGCTGTTCCCGCTGTTCATCTTCATTTCGGTGATCTTCTTCACCTCCAAAATGGCCTACCGCACGGAGATCGTGGCCATCCTCAGCGCCGGCGTGAGCTTCCGCCGGTTCCTGCGGCCCTACTGGGTAGGCGCTATCCTCTTCGGCGGTATCCTCTGGGCGGCCAACCAATGGGTGGTGCCCCGCGCCAACCGCATCCGCACCACTTTCGAAGCCAAGTACGTGAGCGCGCCCAAGGAACATAAAGCTTTGGAAGACAAATCGCTCCGGGTAGACACAAATACCTACATCACTTTCGGATATTACGATCCCAACTACCGTACGGGCACCAGCTTCATCCTCAACCGTATCGACGAGCAGAAACTGCTCTACACGCTGCGCGCGGAAAGGGTGAATTATGACACCGCCACCAAAAAGTGGAAACTGGAAGGGGTGACCGAACGGAAGATCAACGGGATGAAGGAAACGTTCACTACCCGGCAAGACACCGCGCTGAAGCTTTCGCTCGAACCGTCGGAACTGATCGAGGTGAAGAACAAGCAGGAGGCGATGACCACGCCCGAGCTCGACCGTTACCTCGCAATGGAAGAGTTGCGCGGGGCGGAAGGGCTCAATGTATATTATGTGGAAAAGTACCGGCGGACGTCGGCCGCCGTGGCCGTGGTGATCCTGGTACTGATCGGCGCCATCCTCTCCAGCCGGAAGGTGCGGGGCGGGAGCGGGCTGCACCTGGCGATCGGGATCGTCATCAGCGCTACGTATATCCTTTTCATGCAATTCTCCACCGTATTCGCCACAAAAGCCGACCTTGACCCGCTTTTGGCGGCATGGATTCCCAACTTTGTTTTCGCCGGACTGGCCTTTTATCTCTATTTAAGGGCGCCCAAGTAAACCGGCTGACCATTTTTGGCCAAAAACCGGAATTCCTCCGTTAAATCTGTCTTAAAACGGCGGGATTTAATTTTTTAATCATTACTTTTGTTCATTGATCGAATACGTTAATTTTTCTAAATCATTGTGGGAAAATGAGTTATATAAAAGAGAAATTCAAGGCAAAGGCAGATGAACTGGGCGCAGAGGTTAAGGACCTGCTCAAGAATCATGGAACAAAGAAATTAGACGATGTTACAGTGGCCCAGGCATACCAGGGCATGCGTGGCATTACAGGGCTGGTTACGGAAACGTCCCTGCTGGATGCGAACGAGGGTATCCGTTTCCGCGGATATTCCATCCCCGAGTTGCGCGAACATCTCCCGAAAGCTCCCGGAGGCGCGGAACCCCTGCCCGAAGGCCTGTTTTACCTGATGCTGATCGGTGAACTGCCCACGGAAGCAGACGTTCAGAACCTCAGCAGCGTGCTCGGCCGCCGCTCTCACGTGCCCAACCACGTGTTCGACGCCGTGAACGCCCTGCCGCTCAGCGCGCACCCCATGACCATGTTCACCGTGGCCGTGATGGCGCTGCAAACCGAATCCGTGTTCGCCAAAGCTTACGCCGAAGGCATGAACAAAAAGGATTACTGGAGCTATATGTATGAGGACACCCTGAACCTCATCGCCCGCCTCCCCCGCGTAGCCGCTTATATCTATCGCCGCAAATACAAGAACGACCAGCATATTCAGCCCGACGGCATGCTCGACTGGGCTGCCAACTTCGCCCACATGCTCGGCTATGAGGACGAAGGGTTCAAGGAACTGATGCGCCTGTACATGGTTATCCACGCAGACCACGAAGGTGGTAACGTGAGCGCCCACACGACGCACCTCGTAGGCTCCGCCCTCAGCGACGCTTACCTGTCGTTCGCAGCCGGCATGAACGGCCTCGCAGGTCCGCTCCACGGCCTGGCCAACCAGGAAGTGATCAAATGGATCCTCGACATGCGCGAAGAACTGGGTGGCGGCGTTCCGTCCAAAGAACAGATCGCTGCGTTCGTGAAAAAGACCCTCTCCGAAGGTAAGGTTGTGCCCGGCTACGGTCACGCCGTTCTCCGCAAAACCGATCCCCGCTTCACCGCGCAACAGGAATTCGCGAAGAAACACCTGGCCAACGACGAACTGGTACAGATCGTTTGGAGCGTATACGAAACCGTTCCCGGCATCCTGGGCGACCTCGGCAAGGTTAAAAACCCCTGGCCCAACGTGGACGCGCACTCCGGCGCGCTGCTCCTGCATTACGGCCTGAAAGAATACGAATTCTACACCGTACTGTTCGGCGTGTCCCGCGCACTGGGCGTGCTCGCTTCCCTCTGCTGGGACCGTGCGCTCGGCCTGTCCCTCGAACGTCCGAAATCCGTGACCACAGAGTGGATGAAGCAATTCGTCGAAGGTAAGGTGGAAGCTTCCGCCGATTAATCCGGTCGGACCTTAACATACGATATCAGCCCGGAAGCCATGGCTTCCGGGCTTTTTCATGACACGGAGCGTTTGCCTTTTCCTCTTAAATTGCCGTACTTCGTACCTTCGAATCAGCCGTGAGTTTCATCGCATCCATATTGAACAATCCGATCGAATACCTGAAGGGCGTTGGCCCGCAGCGGGGAGAGCTGCTGCGCAAGGAGATCAATATCCACACCTTCCGCGACCTGCTCGAATATTTCCCGTTCCGGTACATCGACCGCACCCGGATCGACAAGATCCGCGAACTCAGCGGGATGGAAGAATTCGTCCAGATCCGCGGGCGCATCACGCATATGGAGGTAGTGGGGGAGAAGCGCGCCAAACGGCTCGTGGCCACTTTCCAGGATGAAACCAGCCGCATGGAACTGGTCTGGTTCCAGGGATGGCAGTGGATGGAAAAATCGCTCCGCGAAAACGTGCAATACCTCGTGTACGGCCGCATGTCGCAGTTCAACGGCAAGCTGCAGATTTCCCATCCCGACATGGAACTGGTGACCGAGGCTACGGCAGACGGGAAGCAAACGCTGGAGCCCGTTTACTACACCACGGAAAAACTCAAGACCAGGGGGCTTACCGCCAAAGCCATCGGCAAGCTGACCCGCAACCTGCTCGAACAGCTTTCCCTGTCCGAAATCCGCGAAAACATTCCCGCGCCCGTTTTGCAGCTGTACCGGCTCATGCCGCGCGCGCAGGCTTATTTCAAGATACATCTCCCCGCCAGCGAGGAAGAGGCCCGGCAGGCGCAGCGCCGGCTGAAGTTCGAAGAGCTTTTTGTGGCGCAGGTCCGCATCCTCCGGCTCAAAATCCGCCGGCATAAAAATTCCCATGGCTTCGTTTTCAACGCCGTGGGCGATGTTTTCAATACTTTCTACAATCAACACCTGCCTTTCCCGCTGACGGGCGCGCAAAAACGCGTGCTGAAGGAAATCCGGAAAGATACCACCACCGGCCACCAGATGAACCGGCTCGTGCAGGGAGACGTAGGCAGCGGCAAAACGATGGTGGCGCTGCTGTCGCTGCTCATAGCGATAGACAACGGTTTCCAGGGATGCCTCATGGCGCCGACCGAAATCCTCGCGCAGCAGCACTTCAAAGGCATTTCCGAGCTCCTGAAGGATATGCCCGTCAACGTAGCGCTGCTGACCGGCAACATCAAGGGCAAGGCCCGCAAGGAAATCCTCGCCGCCACGGCGGAAGGGAATATCCACATCCTCATCGGCACCCACGCACTGCTGGAAAAAGAAGTGGTTTTCAGGAAGCTGGGCATGGCCATCGTGGACGAGCAGCACCGTTTTGGCGTGGCGCAACGGGCAAGGCTATGGGAAAAAAGCGACACGCCGCCGCACATCCTCGTCATGACCGCCACGCCCATTCCGCGGACGCTGGCCATGACCGTTTACGGCGACCTCGACGTGTCGGTGATCGACGAAATGCCGCCGGGCAGAAAGCCCATTACCACCGTGCATAAGACGGAATACCAGCGCCCGCAGGTGATGGATTTTATTAAGGAGCAGATAAAACTGGGACGGCAGGCGTATATCGTGTATCCATTGATCGAGGAGTCGGCCAGCCTGGATTTCGAAAACCTGACGAAGGGATATGAGGAAGTGAAAGCCTTTTTCCCAGAACCGAAATATTACATCAGCATGGTCCACGGCAAGCAGCCGCAAGACCAGAAGGAAGCGAATATGCACCGTTTCGTGACGAACGATACCCAGATCATGGTGGCCACCACGGTGATCGAGGTAGGGGTGAACGTGCCCAATGCCTCGGTGATGGTGATCGAAAGCACGGAGCGTTTCGGGCTGTCGCAGTTGCACCAGCTGCGGGGGCGCGTAGGTCGCGGGGCGGAACAGAGCTACTGCATCTTGATGACAGGCAACAAGATCGGCAAGGATTCGCAGGAGCGGGTGAAGGTGATGGTGCAGACGAACGACGGGTTCGTTATTTCCGAGAAAGACATGGAACTGAGGGGGCCCGGCGATATCGAGGGCACCCGGCAGAGCGGCCTGCTCGACCTCAAGCTGGCCGACATCGTCCAGGACCGCGCCATACTGGCCGCAGCGCGCGAAGTGGCGGAAAAAATCCTGTCGGACGATCCCGATCTTTCCCTCCCGGAAAACGCGCCGTTATACGATTTTCTCGCCACCCAACGGTCAAAATCGGCATGGAGCAAAATATCCTGACGGCTTTTGCGTTGTTCATCATGGAATGACCGGCAGGGATGGTTTGTTTTGCATGTTGAGCCCGCCTGATACCTAATTGTGGACCGTCCACTGCCGGTCGCCAACCAAATCCCGGACCGTAACATTTTACTGCTCCCGTCCGTTAATTAAAGTATACTAGTTTTAAGGGACCATCTTTAAAAAATATATACCGTCTTGAAATCTACTCGCCCTATCAGCATTTTCAGCCTGCTACAGATCGGAATACTGGTGTTGATCGCCGGGAAAGCATGGTCTCAGGAAGCGGCGCACGACCACAGTGCCATGCGTTCCGCGATCGAATTCATTGAGAATAAAGGGCAGTGGGACGGCGCCTTCGTCTACCGCGCCAACCTCGGTGGCGGTAATATCTTCCTGAGAAAGAACGCCATCCGGATGTTGTTCTACAACCCGCAAGACATGCAGCGGATGGTAGAAGCCAACCATGGCCACCCCCGCAGCGGAGATACCACTTATAACCCCGACGGCGGGAAATTCGGCACCCGCTCCGCCGGAGCGCAACAGCCCGGAACGGAAAATGGCGCCGTTGGCGGCGGAGGCGGCGGTGGATATGTTCCCGGGAAAGTGAGGGGGCATGTGTATGATATTACCTTCCTCAACGCCAACCCCGACCCGGTCATCTCCCCGTCCAAACCTTCCCAGGAGAATATCAACTATTTTATCGGTAACGACCCCTCGCGCTGGAAATCCGGCCTTTCTTCGTATACGGCCGTAGGGTACGAAAACCTCTACCGGAACATCGATATGCAGGTCTATTCCGAAAGCGGCCAGCTGAAATACGACCTGATCGTACGCCCCGGCGGCGACCCCTCCGCCATCCGGATGCAATACACCGGCGCACAATCCCTCGCCCTGAAAAAAGGGAATCTGCATATCCAGACCTCGGTAGGCGAAATCATGGAGCTGCAGCCCTACGCCTACCAGCTCATCGACAATCAACGCAAAAAAGTAAACGTTCAATACAAACTGAAAGGCAACGAGCTGAGCTTCAGCGTATCCGGCCGGTACGATCCGCAATACCCGTTAGTGATAGACCCCGTGGTCGTATTCGCCACGCTGACCGGTTCGCGGGCGGATAACTGGGGCTTCACCGCCACTTATGACGACGCCGGCAATTTTTACGGCGGCGGCATCGTGTTCGGGCCAGGATACCCGGTTTCTCCCGGGGCGATAGACGATGCTTTCAACGGCGGCAAATACGATATCGGCATCACGAAATTCAACCCCACCGGCAGCAGGATTTTGTACAGCACCTATATCGGTGGCGGCGGGGAAGACCAGCCGCATTCCCTGTTCGCGGACGGCGCCGGCAACCTCGTGATCTCCGGCCGCAGCAACTCCGGTGGCAGCTATCCCGCGCCCAATACCCACGGCCCAGGCGGCGGGCACGATATCGTGGTGACCAAGCTCAATGCCAACGGCACCGCCATCATCGGCTCCATCCGCATCGGCGGAACGGGGACGGACGGGGCCAATATGCAGGCCAATAAAGTTTCCGGAATCGACGGGCTGCTCCGCAATTATGGTGACGATGCCCGCAGCGAAGTAGTGCTCGATGGAAACGGGAATATCTATATCGCAGGGTCTACCCAGTCCCAGGATTTCCTGGCGACGGCAGGCGTGGTTCAGGGCACTTACGGCGGCGGCAGGCAGGATGCGGTGGTCATCAAGATCAACCCCAACTGTAATGCCGTGATCTGGGCCACTTTCCTCGGCGGCAGCCTGGAAGACGCGGCCTATGTGCTCGCCGTCAACGGCTCCAATTCCGTGTACGTGGCAGGCGGCACTGCCAGCAGCAATTTCCCCACGCGGAACGGTGTGTACAATTCCTACCGTGGCGGCTCCTGCGATGGATATATTACCGAGCTATCGTCCGACGGCAGGAACATCATCGCATCCACCTTCATGGGCTCGGATAACGGGAAGGCCGACCAGGTATACGGCATTCAGCTGGACAGGAACAACAACGTCTATGTGATGGGCACTACCGAAGGCAACTGGCCGATCAAACAGCCAGCCGGTACCCCTACTTTTTATAACGACAATTCCCGCCAGTTCATCACCAAGCTCCGGCCCAACCTGTCGGATATTATTTATTCCACCACTTTCGGGAAGGCGGGGCCCACGCCCAGCATTTCTCCCGTGGCGTTCCTGGTAGACCGTTGCGAGAATGTGTACGTGTCGGGTTGGGGTGGACGGCTGAACGGAGGGTTCAACGCCTCTAACACCCGCGGCCTGCCGATTACGCCGGACGCGCGGCAGTCGCGCACGGATGGCGACGATTTTTATTTCTTCGTGATGAAGCGCGACGCGCTCGGCATTTTGTACGGGACCTATTTCGGTGGGAACGGACTGGCGGAGCACGTAGACGGGGGCACCAGCCGGTTCGACCGCAACGGCGTCATCTACCAGGCCATTTGTGCATCCTGCCAGCTCGACCTGCCGCGGAGAACGCGTTTCCCCAGCACGCCGGGCTCTTATTATACCGGGATGACCGACCTCTGCAACCTCGGTTCCCTCAAGATCGCGTTCAACCTCGATGGTGTGCGCGCAGGGTTCACGACGCAGGAGCGGAAACGGAACTATTGCGCCCCGGCCGATATTACGTTTATCGACACTACCAACGTAAACGCCACGGCCTGGATCTGGAATTTCGGGGACGGGACCCCCGAGATCAGGAATACCAGTCCCACAATGCAGCACCGCTACAACAACATCGGCGACTACAACGTCATGCTGGTGAAATACGATCCGGCGAGCTGTAACGTGTACGATACGGCGTACCTGCCGCTGCGGGTCCGGAACGACCAGGCAACCGTGAACTTCACGGAGCAGCGCCAGCCGCCCTGCACGGCGCTGGAATACCTGTTTACCAATACGTCTACGGCGCCTGCGGGCAAGCCGTTTACCGATACGTCTTTCGTCTGGGATTTCGGCGACAATACGCCGCTGGTGAGGGCAGGCCTGCAGCCGCAAACGCACCGGTATGCGCAAGAAGGTTTATATACCGTTCGGCTGCGGCTGGTAGATACGAATTATTGCAACGCGCCGGATGAAAGGGCGATACAGTTGCGTGTGGCGGCCAATGTGGTGGCGCTTTTCAATGTGCAGGACAGTTCCTGTGCGCCGTTCACCGCGCATTTCGACAATATCTCGAAAGGCGGCGTTACGTTTGAGTGGGATTTCGGGGACGGAAGCCCGATTTCCAACGAAATCTACCCCACGCATACTTATACGACACCCGGCCGGTACCCGGTCCGTCTCCGCGCGTTCGATCCCAATACCTGTAACCTGCAGGACGATACGACCGGTTTCATTACCGTGTTGCCCGGTCCTACCGCCGCCTATTCCTTCCTGCCCACCAAGCCTATCGAGAATACGCCTACCACATTTACCAACGAATCGCGCAATGCCGTGCGGTACCGCTGGGATTTCGGGGACGGCAATTCCACTACCGATCCGAACCCCACGCACCAGTACCTGCGTTCCGGTGTGTATGAAGTCTGCCTGACGGCCTATACGGAATACGGTTGTGAAGACTCCGTGTGCCAGGAAGTTTCGGCGATCGTGAACCCGCTTTACGACGTGCCCACCGCCTTCTCCCCGAACGGCGACGGCATTAATGACAAGTGGGAGATCAAAGGGTTCGGGATTATGCGGTACGACATGAAAGTCTTCAACCGCTGGGGGCAGCTCCTGTTCCAGTCGAACGATCAGAAACTGGGATGGGATGGCCGTTTCAACGGAACGGTGCAGCCGATGGATGCGTATGCGTTTGTATTGAACATCGAATTTACGGACGGTAACAAGATCACCAAAACAGGAAACGTAACTTTGTTAAGATAGCGGGCTATGAGAAAAGCTGTATACCATATATTATTCGTTTGTTGCCTCGGGGCGGCTTTCCCGGCCGTTGCGCAAGACCTGCATTTTTCGCAGTTCTTCAATTCGCCATTGTCTACCAACCCCGCCAATACCGGCTTTATCCCGGACGGCAACTATCGTATCGGCGTCAATTACCGCAACCAGTGGGCAACGATCCCCGTACCGTACAAAACCATGTCGGTTTTCGGCGATTTCCAGCTCTTCCGCGACCGGCTCACGTATGGCTGGGTGGGCCTGGGCGGCATGATCCTCCGCGATGTGGCGGGCAGCGGCAACCTGGCCAGCACCAAAGCGTACGGGTCTGTGGCCTATCACCAGCTCCTCGGGCAAAGCAGCCTGCTGTCTGCCGGTTTTAACGTAGGATATGCAGACAAACGGGTGGATTTGAGCAAACTGACGTTCGGGTCGCAATGGAACGGACAGTTCTTCGATTCGCAGATGTTTTCCGGAGAACCTTTCACACAGGCTTCCGTGGGTTACCTGGACCTGCAGGTGGGGATGAACTATGCTTTCTTCCCCAATGAGCTGGTATACGTGAACGGCGGATTTTCCGTGCACCACGTCAACACCCCCCGCGAATCCTTTTACGACGGCAACAACCAGATCGAACGAAGGTATATCGGCTTTTTTAACGCCAGCCTCAAGATGAGCGATAAAGTGATCCTCAATCCGGGCGCGTATTATGCGCGGCAGGCGAACGTCAGCGAAACGATGTTCGGGGCCTATGCGGCCTATAACCTTTCCGGCGATGGCAACCAGCAGCTTTTCGGCGGAGCTTATTACCGGTTGAAAGACGCTGCGGCGCTGCTCGTTGGCTACCAGGTGGCGAATTTCAGGTTGATGTTCAATTATGATGTGACCACCAGCGCGCTTTCGGCGGCCAACAAACGGCAAGGGGCATACGAAGTGAGCCTGCTGTACCTGGGCCTGTACCCCAACCGGAGTTTCTCTCACGCCAAGCGGTATACGCTTTGTCCATCTTTCTGATAAAGAAAAAGTTAATGTTGAACGGCCGTCGGGAAAAAACCGATAATTTAGCCGTGTATTAAACCGGTGCACATGAAAAGGATTTACCTTTTTGCAGCATTCCTGCTTTCCTTACAGTTCGCCTTCGCGCAAAACCCCTACCGCGTAGATACTGCCCGCGGGTTCGACCCTTCCAAAATGATGGCGGGCGGCAACTTCGGTTTCGCCTTCGGCGATTATTCACTGCTGAACGTTTCGCCGATGATCGGGTACCGCTTCAGCCCGAAATTCGCCGCAGGTATCAGTATCAATGCGCAATTCACCTGGGAGAAATACCGCTACGATAACTTTAAAGACAATACGTCCATCCTCGGCGGCGGCATCTGGGGAAGGTATTACCCGCTGGAAATGCTCTTCGTTCACGCGCAGCCCGAATACAACTCCCTGTCCCTCAAACGCAGGTATTTCGACGATCCCCCGCATACCGTGAAAGACAAGTTCACCGCGCCCAGCCTGCTCCTCGGCGGTGGCTACGCACAGCCCATCGGCGGCAATTCCGCCCTGGTGATCATGCTGCTGTACGACGTACTGCAGGATAATCATTCCCCTTACCGCAACCGCCCCGTGTTTTCCGTCGGCGGGAACTTCGGGTTTTAATTCTCTGTTAAGGGTTAAGAATCACTAAACTTTTATTTACAAATACTGCTATATTTGTTGCATGTACCAGCAAGCAGATACAGCAGTCATCGGCGCAGGCATCGTGGGCCTGGCCACGGCGTACCACCTGGCTTTGAAAGGCCGGAAAGTGGTCGTTTTCGAGCGGAGCCCCCGTGCGCTGGGCGCTTCGTATCGCAATTTCGGTAACGTGTGGACGCTGGGTCAGCAAGACGGCTATATTTACGACCGTGCGCTTTACGGCCGCGGCATCTGGCAGCAACTGGCGCGGGAAACGGGCCTCCCTGCCGAGGAATCCGGCTCGCTGTTGCTGGCCTATCATGCCGACGAAGCCGGCGTGCTCGAAGAATTCGTGTCCACTTCCAGCCGCGATGTCGAAATCCTCACGCCCGAAGCCGCAACCCGCCGCAGCAGGGCTTTCCGGCCCGAGGGACTGAAAGCCGCGCTCTGGAGCCCCCTCGAAATCACCGTAGACCCCCGCGAAGCGTGCGCCCGCCTCGCCGCCTGGCTCGAAAGCGAACATGGCGTCACATTCCGGTTCGGCACCGCCGTCAACGGTATCCAGCTGCCGCATATCGAAACGAAAAACGAAAAGTGGAAGGTGGATAAGGTGTACGTCTGCACCGGGTACGACTTCGAAACGCTGTACCCCGATATCTTCGCTGCGGCGCCCCTTACGCGCTGCAAGCTCCAGATGATGCGCACCGTCCCCCAGCCTGAGGGCTGGCAATTGGGTCCCACGCTGGTAACGGGCATGTCGATGCTGCACTACGCGTCTTTTGCCCACTGCCCGGGGCTAAAATCCGTGAAACGGCGTGTGGACGCCACTTTGCCGGAATACGTAAAATACGGCATCCATCTCATGGTGACGCAGAACGGGGCAGGGGAGCTTTCGCTGGGAGACTCCCATGAATACGGCCTGGCGGTAGACCCCTTCGACAAGGAGCACATCAACGACCTCATCCTTCAATTCATCAACACCTTCCTCCAGGCGCCCGCCATGGGCATCCAGGAGCGTTGGCACGGCATATATCCGAAACTGACCAACGGCGGCCATGATCTCGTCCTGCACCCCGAGCCCGGCGTCACTATCGTGAACGGGATGGGAGGAGCCGGTATGACACTGTCTTTCGGCCTCGCGCGCGACGTGACCGCCGTGGAATAATTTCCCGTATTTGTGATATGCGACAGGGCCTGCTTTTCAGCCGGCCCTTTTTTTATGCGTTTTTATGCGTTTTTATGCGGAAATCCCTATTTTTATTGGGTTTAAACTATACTTACGTAATGTCGCCAATATCACCGGGGATTTTTATCCTTTTCATCGCCTGCTATTTTATCCTGTTATTGTTGGTGTCTTACCTCACCACCCGGAAGGTCGACGAGCAGTCGTATTTCATCGGGAACCGGAACTCCGTGTGGTACCTCGTGGCCATCGGGATGATCAGCGACTCCCTGTCGGGCGTCACATTCATTTCCGTACCGGGCAAGGTGGAAGTAGCTTCCTTTTCGTACCTGCAAACGATTTTGGGATATATTCTCGGCTACGTCGTGATCGCCACGGTGTTGTTGCCGTTGTATTATAACCGGAACCTCACTTCGATTTACACGTATCTGCAGCAGCGGTTCGGGCCGGTGACGCAGAAAACAGGGGCGATGTTCTTTATCCTGTCGCGCCTCGTGGGCGCGGCGGCGCGGCTCTTCCTCGTGGCGGGCGTGTTGCAGCTGTTCGTGTTCGATTATTACGGGATCCCGTTCGCGCTGTCGGTTTCCATCATGATCGCGCTGATGCTGGTGTATACCTATCGCGGGGGTATTAAAACCCTCGTGTGGACAGACGCCATGCAATCCATTTTCCTGCTCCTGGCCGTGGTGCTGACCATCGTGGTGATATGCCGCGATCTGAACTGGGGGCTGGGGGATTTGGTCTCCAACGTCGCCGGCAGTCCGCATTCCAAAACGTTCTTCTGGGATTGGAAAGCGGGGAATTTCTTCCCGAAGGAGTTTTTCGGCGGGATGATGATCGCGGTAACGATGACGGGGCTCGATCAGAATATGATGCAGAAGAACCTGAGTTGCCGCTCCCTGAAGGAAGCGCAGAAGAACATTTATTCTTTCAGCATCATGCAGCTCGTCGTGAATGTATTTTTCCTGAGCCTGGGGATTTTGCTCTATCAATATTTACACGCCAACAATATCCCGATGCCGCTGACGGCGAAGGGCGGGCCGGCTACCGACCAGGTGTTCCCGCTGCTGGCGCTGCAGCACCTGGGTACGTTCGCTTCGGTGATTTTCATCGTGGGGCTGACGGCGGCTACGTTCTCCAGTGCAGACAGTGTGCTGACCACGCTCACCACTTCTTTTTACATCGACATCCTGGGATATCCGACAGACGGGATCGACGCGCGCCGCAAGCGCATCAAGAACGCGATCCACGTAGGTTGCGCTGTGGCTTTGCTGGGCACGATCCTGCTGTTCCGCGAGTTCAACAACGATGCGATCATCGATACCGTGCTGTTCCTCGCTACCATAACGTACGGGCCGATGCTGGGGCTGTTCGCGTTCGGGATCCTGAACAAGCGGCCCATCCTCGATTACGGCTCCCTCATCGTTTGCCTCGTTTCCCCGTTGCTGTGCTTTATCCTCAAACAATATTCGGAACAATGGATGGGCGGGTATAGATTCGGCAATGAATTGCTCATCGTGAACGGCCTGTTTACGTATATTGGATTATGGCTGTTCTCCCGCAAAAAGAACGCCCTGCCCGCACTGCAGTAAAAAAGTGTAGATTACAATCACAAAATGAATAGCAGATGAATGATACGTTAAAGAATTTGAAGATGCGCGATTGGACGGAAACGAAAGCGCATTCCAGCTGGCAGATATTCAAAATAATGGCCGAATTCGTGGAAGGGTTTGAAGCCCTCGCCAAAATAGGCCCCTGTATTTCCATCTTCGGCTCGGCGAGAACGCGTTCCGGGAACCCTTACTACGAACTGGCCTGCGAGATCGCGCGTAGATTGGCGGAAGACGGGTTCGGCATCATTTCCGGCGGCGGCCCCGGGATCATGGAAGCGGCCAACAAAGGCGCGCAACTGGCAAACGGAACGAGCGTGGGCCTCAATATCGAACTGCCGCACGAACAATACGCCAACCCTTTCCTCGACCGCGATAAAAGCCTCAACTTCGATTACTTCTTCGTGCGCAAAGTCATGTTCACGAAATATTCCCAGGGCTTCGTCATGATGCCCGGCGGCTTCGGCACCATGGACGAATTCTTCGAAGTGGCCACCCTCATCCAGACGAAAAAAATGACCGAAACGCCGCTCGTGCTCGTGGGGAGCGAATATTGGGGCGGATTGCTCGAGTGGATAGACACGGTGATGATGAAAAAAGAAAGCAATATCCACCCCGAAGACCTCAACCTGCTGAAGGTGTTCGACACGGCAGACGAAGTGGTGGACTACTTCCGCGAGTTCTACGCGTCCAACAAACTGCGCCCCAATTTTTAGATTAATTTTATGTTATATACACATGAAATATATTCATGCATGATGTTGGAATTGCATATATATTTATAAAACACAGCCTAAATGTACCATTAAACGCATTAGTATATGGTCAATAGTTGTGTCTTTAATGGTTAACATGGGGTAAAGAGCCTGGTATTACTATCAGGCTCGATTTATTTTCAATCCTTCACATATATCGCATTTACTTGATAATTGCTTAGGTTTGCAAAAAAATCAGGCATGGAGGTAATACCCGGGGACATTCAGGCGTTTGCAGAGAAGTATACCAGTCCGGAAGCGGACCTGTTATATCGCCTCCACAGGGAAACCTACCTGAAAGTGGACCAGCCGCATATGCTGAGCGGGCACGTGCAGGGTGTTTTTTTGTCGATGGTGAGCCACATGCTCCGGCCGCGCCGTATCCTGGAGATCGGCACCTACACCGGGTATTCGGCGATATGCCTTGCCCAGGGCCTTACGGAAGGCGGGATGCTGCATACCATCGATGTAAATGAAGAGCTGGAAGACATGGCGGCGCGCTATATCGCCGAAGCCGGTCTTACCGCGAAGATCACCCAGCACATCGGCAAAGCCGCAGGCATCATCCCGCAACTCAACGAAACGTTCGACCTTGTTTTCATCGATGCGGACAAGGCCGGGTATATCGGGTATTACGATATGGTGTGGGAGCAGCTTCGGCCCGGAGGGTTCATGCTGGCCGACAATGTGCTGTATCACGGAGAAGTGGTATTGCCGGAAACTGAACATAGCAACAATGCCAAAGCCATGGTCCGCTTCGTGGAAAAGGCCGTGGCAGACGAGCGCGCCGAAACGCTGCTGCTCACCCTGCGCGATGGGGTACTCCTCATCCGCAAAAAATAATTCGACCCATTAAATTCGACATATAATGCAAGTGAAGTCATACTGCCTGGCCATCTGTTTGCTGCTTGGCGGAGCCATAAAAAGCTTTGCCCAAACCATCAGCACCCAACAGTACATCGACACGTACAAGCTGATCGCGATGGAAGAAATGCGCCGGTCCGGCGTTCCCGCATCCATCAAACTCGCACAGGGCATCCTGGAAACGCAGTCCGGCAACGGATGGCTCTGCCTGAACAGCAACAACCACTTCGGCATCAAATGCAAAAATAACTGGACCGGCCCCAGCGTTTCGTACGACGACGACGCCCGCGGCGAATGCTTCCGCAAGTACGGTTCGCCGCAGGAATCCTGGAAAGACCATTCCGAGTTCCTCCGCAACAATCCCCGCTACAAATTCCTGTTCGATCTCAACCCGAACGATTATAAAGCCTGGGCTTACGGCTTGAAAACGGCAGGTTATGCCACCAGCCGCACGTATCCGCAGCAGCTCATCCAGATCATCGAAACCTACCAGCTCCAGCAATACACGGACATCGCGATGGGCAAGGGCGAGATCAGGACCGGCGACGTTTTTGCCGGAGATCCCGGCTCCTACACCCCCGCGCAGCCTTCGACGGCTTCCCGCCCGGTGGTGACGGCCGCCGCGCCCGCGAAGAAGTATCCCGAGACCGGAGAGTTCCGCATCAACAATCGCAAAGCCATCTTTGTTAAAAAGGGAACGGCGCTGATCCAGGTGGCCTCCGCCCGGGACATCCGCCTCAGTTCTTTGCTGAAATATAACGACCTCGCGGCCGACGTGCCCCTGGAAAAAGACATGGTCATCTTCCTGCAAAGCAAAGGCAAGCGCGGCTCCAACGACTTCCACATCGTGGCGGCCGGTGAAAGCCTTCACGATATTGCCCAGGCAGAAGGTGTGCAGCTCCGATGGGTGCGCCGCCGCAACAAACTCCAGGAAGGCGAACAGCCCGCGGCCGGGGAACGCATCGCGCTGGACGGCTACGCATCCGCCAAGCCGCGCCTCGGCAGCAATTCCGTCGCGAAAGTGGATGAGCACGAAGACCTGAAGCCCCGCGAGATCATCCAGGATATCAAAAAGGAAATCGAAAAAGCCTCGGCACAGGCGCCCGTTGCGGAAAACCGTCCGGCCCCGCCGCCGCCCGCACCGGAAAAAGCCCCGTCGGCCCTGCCCCCCGGCATGATCGAAGACCTCAAAAAAGCAGGCGCGCAAACCTCCTCCCGCGAACAAACGCACACCGTCGGCGAAAAGGAAACGCTGTACAGCATCTCCCGCCAATACGGCTGCACGGTGGCGCAACTGCAGCAATGGAACAACCTGCAAGACAATGCCATCAAGATCGGCCAACAACTGATCGTGAAAAAATAACCGCTAAACCGAATACATACGATGATCCAGGTACATGATAAGAAGTTCGTCCCCTATATCACTGAAGAGAAACTGCAGGCGCGGGTCAGGGAAATGGCGCAGCAGATCAGTCTCGATCTCGAAGGGAAAAGACCGCTTTTTATCGCCATCCTCAACGGATCGTTCATGTTCGCCGCCGATATGTTCAAATATCTGCACATCGAAGCGGAAATCTCTTTCATCAAACTGGCGTCTTACAAAGGCACCAAATCCACCGGTAACGTCATCACCGCCATCGGGCTCGACGAAGACCTTTTCGGCCGCACCGTGGTGATCCTCGAAGATATCGTGGACACGGGCAAAACGCTCAGCCAGTTCCTCCCGCAGCTGGAGCACCAACAGCCGGAGAGGCTCATGGTGGCGTCGCTGCTCACCAAGCCCGACGCCGTCACGCATCCCGTCAAGATCGACTACCTTGGCTTCTCCGTTCCCAACAAGTTCCTCCTCGGTTATGGCCTCGATTATGATGGCCTGGGCCGGAATCTCCCCGAAATCTACCAGCTGGCCGAGTAATTTTTTGCCGCTGCGGCCGTCGAAACAAGGAAATGCTTACATTTATATATCGGTGTATGTAAATTATTTCGATGTATAAGCTCCTCATGTTGTTCCTTTGCGCAAGCTGGAGCATGATCGGAGTGGCGCAACAGCGAAAAGTGGTGACCGGCGCCGTGCAGGATAGCCTCCGGCACGATCCGGTATCGGGCGTAAAGGTCACCGTTTGGCCAGACACTGCTTCCGTGCAGACCAATCAATACGGATTATTCAGGATAGAAGTCCCCAACGGCAGCACCCACCTGGTTTTCGAGCACCCCGGTTACGTCCGTAAATCCGTGCCGCTTCAGCATGACCGCATGCTTATTGAGCTCAGTCCGCTAAAGAAAAATTCCGGTGCCGGCAACGAGATTGCCACGGCCAAAGCCCGTGCGCGCTATGCCGCCAGCTCCAATCCCAATTACACGAGCCTCGGCGTCACCATCACCAGCTTTTTCGACGAAACCTATGGCCGGCTATACGAAAACAAGTTCGTGGACACCCGGCGCAAAGCCGTGTCCGACTTCGCGCTGGACGTAGACCGGGCCGCCTATAGCAATATGCGCCGGTTCGCGCGGCTGAAACAGCCCGTGCCGGTGGATGCCGTGCGGATCGAGGAGATGCTGAACTACTTCCATTACAGTTATCCGCTGCCGCGGAAGGATTCGCTGTTCGCCATGTACAGCCATTATACCGGTTGCCCCTGGGAGCCCCGGCACAACCTGCTCCAGGTGGCCGTGCGGGCCCGGCAGATCGAAACCGACAGCCTGCCCTCCAGTAACCTCGTGTTCCTCATTGATTGTTCCGGCAGTATGGGAACGCCCAATAAACTTCCTTTGCTGCAGGCGGCTTTCCGGGTGCTGGTCAATAATCTCCGGCCGCGGGATAAAGTGGCCATCGTGGCGTATGCGGGCACGCCCGGACTGGTGTTGCCCTGTACGCCGGGCAACCAGAAGGAAAAGATCCTCCACGCCATCGATTACCTGAGCGCCGGCGGCGCCACGGGAGGGGAAGCGGCCATCAAGATGGCGTACCACATCGCCGGCGAAAACTTCATCCCCGGCGGCAACAACCGCGTCATCATGGCCACAGACGGCGATTTCAACGTCGGGCAAACGAGCGACCAGGATATGGAAGACCTCATCGAACAGCAGAAAGAAGGCGGCGTACTGCTGACCTGCCTCGGTTTCGGGATGAAGGATTATAAGGATTCGAAGCTGGAAACCCTCGCCAGTAAAGGCAACGGCAATTTCGCGTATATCGACGACCTGGAGGAAGCGAACAAGGTTTTTGCCCGGGAATTCGGCTCCACGCTGTTTACCGTGGCCCGTGAAGTGCACGCCCAGGTGACGTTTGACGCGCGGCGGGTGAAGGCTTACCGCCTGTTGGGGTACGAGAATAAAATCCTGAAAGAAGAGAACGGCGATAGTTTGAAGGTGGCCGGCGGCATCGTGGGGTCGGGGCATTGCGTAGTGGCGATGTATGAGATCGAGCCCGCGAACCCCGGATCAGACGGGCCATTGGCAACGGTTTCGCTCACCTGGCGGCCGGACGGGGAAGAGCGGCAATACCAGCTGGAAAAGACGATCGGTTCCCCCGTCTCCAGTTTCGACGAAGCGCCCGATGACTGCCGGTTCGCGGCTTCCGTGGCGCTTTTCGGGATGTTGCTCCGTAAATCGCAATACGCCGGCAACGGGAATGTGGAAATGGTAACGCGCATCGCGAAACGCTCGCTGGGCCCAGATCCCGGCGGTTACCGCGGAGAATTCCTCAAACTCATCAAACAACTGAAGAAACACACCCCGTGGCTGAAGTAGCCTGTTATGCAGCAGGGGCTTCCTGTGGTTCGGACTTCCAGCACAGCGACCCGATCAGCATCCCCGCAATGCTCCACAACAATCCCACGAACAGCGGCGGCGTAGCGGTATCCATCCATTCCGAATAAATATAACCGGCTGTACCGAGCAAAATCGACAAATTGGCGCCGGCCTGGTTGGCGCGTTTCCAATACAGCCCAGCCGTCAGCGGCACGAACAGCGAAACGAGGCTCAGCACGGACGACGAAGCCACCAGCTCGTAAATGTCCTGGCTGGCGAAAGCCATTCCGATAGAAATGAGCGAAACCAACACGACCGAAAACCGGATGATGAGCAGGAATTTTTTATCGCTGATGTCTTTGAAAAACGGTTTAACGAGGTTTTCGCCCAGCACCGTGGCAGGAGCGAGGATGGCGCCGCTCGTAGTGCTCATGATGGCAGACAGCAGCGCGCCGAAAAAGAGGATCTGGATGAAAAGATTGCCATGCTGCATCACCATTTCAGGCAAAATCGTGGACGGGTCGGCTGCGCCAAGACCGGGATAGAGCTGTTTGGCGCAAAGTACGATCAGCAGCGGCAACGAACCGATCACCAGGTACATCAGCGCACCGAGGTACGAGCTGTATTGCGCCACGCGCTCGCTTTTGGCGCTCATCAGCCGTTGAAATACGTCCTGCTGCGGAATGGAGCCCAGGCCGATCGTGAACCAGGCGGCCATATAATGCAGCCAGCTGTGCCAGTCGCGGTCGGGAAAGAAGCGGAAAGTGCCCGCAGGCGCGCGTTCCACCACCGCGGTGATGCCTCCCGCCTCATTCACCACTAAAAATGCGATGACGAGAATGCCGATGATGATCATGATGGTTTGAATGAAATCCGTGACGGAAACCGACCACATCCCGCCCATGTAGGTGTAGCACATAACAATGAGCCCGCTGGCTACCATGGCCGTTTCCTGCGAAACGCCCATCACCGTATTGATCACGATCCCCATGGCCACGATCTGCGCCGCGATCCAGCCGAAGTAGGAGGGGATCATTAACAGTGCCGACACGATCTCCGCCTTCTTCCCGAAACGTACCCGGAAGTAATCGCAGAACGTCAGCACGTTGACGCGGTACAGTTTCCTTGCATAAAACAACCCCACCAGCAACAAACACAACGATGCGCCGAACGGATCTTCTATCACCCCGAGCAAACCATGCTGCGCAAACTCGCTCGTGGCGCCCAGCATCGTTTCCGAACCGAACCAGGTGGCGAAGATCACGCAGGTGCTGATGCCCAGCGGAAGGCTCCGGCCCGCCACGATGAAGTCGCCGGCGCTTTTCACCCGCCGCGCCGCCCAGCGGCCGATCAGGATAGTGATGAGCAGGTAGATCAGTACGAAGCCCGTGAGCATATGCTGTTATTTGGTGATGCGGAAGCAATGCCGTTGCAGCTTCCCCTGGAAATCGAAAGGAATGGTCTGCGCCGTGATATTCTTGATGGAACTGGCCGCTATGGCGGGCTCGTCCAGCTCGAAACGGCGCAGGTTGTTGCTGAAATACAGCACGCCGTCTTTCTTCATCGCCATGAGCACTTTATTGATCAGCGTCACATGGTCTCGCTGGATATCGAGGAAATCCTTCATCCGCTTGCTGTTCGAGAAGGTGGGCGGGTCCATCACGACCAGGTCGAACGTATTGATCTTCAGATCGTCGAGATATTGCAACACGTCTGCATGCACGTAATGATGTCTGGAAGGATCGTAGATGCCGTTGAGCTCCATATTGTCTTCCGCCCATTTGAGATACGTTTTGGACAGGTCGGCCGACGTAACGGAAGCGGCGCCCCCGGCAGCGGCGTACACGGAAAACGACCCGGTGTAGCAGAACAGGTTGAGGACGTGCTTGCCCGCCGATTCTTCCCGCACCATGTGCCGCGTGATGCGATGGTCGAGGAAAAGGCCGGTATCGAGGTAGTCGGAAAGATTGACTTTGAACGTCAGCCCGTCTTCCTTCACATGGATTTCCGCTTTTTCGAGACTGAGCTTTTCGTACTGGCTTTGCCGGTCGGCCTTGCGCTGGCGGGTACGGAGGAAAATGTCTTCCCGCGGCACTTCCAGCACTTTCCCGACGGCAACCACGCTCTGTTCGAGCCACGCGTCGTACGCATCGTCGTCCATCCCATGGGAGCTGATGTATTCGGCCACAGACACCTTGTCTTCATACAGCTCGATGATGAGCGGGAATTCCGGCAGGTCGCGGTCGTAAAGGCGGAAACAGGTGATCCCCTGCCGCCGGGCGGTCTTGGCCAGGTGCTTGTAGACCTTGGCCAGCCGGTTTTCGAACATCTGGTACTTATCGGACATAATCGTGTGCAAATATGCGATTTTCCTCCCGGATGCGCCAGCGGACGCCTTAAAAAGCAACAGCCGGAACGGGGTCCGTTCCGGCTGTTGCCATATCGTTTGCTGACAAATCAGCTGAAGATGTCTTTCACTTTCTCGAAGAACCCTTTTTCGGATTTCTCGGGATTGGGCTTGAAGTTGCCGGATTCCTGCATCTTTTCGAGCATGGCTTTTTCATCGGCCGTGAGCGTCTGCGGCGTCCAGACATTCACCTGGATGAGCTGATCGCCCTTTTCGTAGCTGTTGACGGAAGGGAACCCTTTGCCTTTGAGCCGGAAGATTTTACCGCTCTGTGTTCCCGGAGGAACCTTGATCTTGGCCTTGCCGTCGATGGTCGGCACTTCGAGCTGAACGCCGAAAGCCGCATCGGGGAAGGAGATGTGCAGGTCGAAGGCTACATTGAGGCCGTCGCGCTGCAGTTCCGGGTGCGGTTCTTCTTCTACGAGAATGAGCAGGTCGCCCGGTGCGCCGCCGCGTTCGCCGGCATTGCCTTTGCCGCTCATGGACAGCTGCATGCCTTCCATGACGCCGGCGGGAATGTCGATCGAAACGGTTTCTTCGCCGTATTGACGGCCTTCACCTTTACAGCTGGTGCATTTATTGGTGATGATCTGTCCTTCCCCGTTACAGGTAGGGCAGGTGGTCACGGTTTGCATCTGGCCGAGGAAAGTCTGGGTCACTTTACGTACCTGGCCGGAGCCGTGGCAGGTGGTGCACGACTGGAAAGCGTTTTTGTCTTTCGCGCCGAGGCCGTTGCAGGTGTTGCAGGTGACGTGTTTTTTGACTTTGATCTTTTTATTGGTGCCTTTGGCGATCTCTTCGAAGTTCAGTTTGATCTTCACGCGGAGGTTGCTGCCGCGGGTGCCCCGCTGCCTGCGCCCGCCGCCGCCGCCACCTCGCTGGCCGCCGCCGCCGAAGAAGCTGCCGAAGATGTCTTCCCCGAAAATATCCCCGAAGTTGGAGAAGATATCGTCCATGTTCATATGGCCGCTGCCGCCGAAGCCGCCGCGGTTGCCCATGCCGGCATGGCCGAAGCGGTCGTATTGGGCGCGCTTGTCGGGGTCGCTGAGCACTTCATATGCTTCCGCCGCCTCTTTGAATTTTTCTTCCGCTTCCTTATTGCCGGGGTTCCGGTCGGGATGGAACTGCATCGCCACCTTGCGGTACGATTTCTTGATTTCATCCTGGGAAGCGGTTTTGGCAACCCCTAATATTTCGTAATAATCTCTCTTGGTCGACATGTTTATACACTTGAAAAGCCCATTCCGGCGGAACAGGCTATGAAAATTCTATGGGACTGGCAAAACTGCTGTCACAACGTCATTTTCCGACTACCACGCGGGCATGGCGGATGATTTTATCGTTGAGGTAGTAGCCTTTTTGCAGTACGTCGAGCACCTTGCCTTTCAGATCGTCTGTAGGAGCAGGGATTTCCGTCACGGCTTCGTGGAGGTCCGGGTTGAATTCCTCGTGCATGGCTTCCATGGGTTTGAGGCCTTTGGATTGCAGTACGTTCTGGAATTTATTGAAAACCAGCATTACACCTTCTTTCACAGCGCTGGCTTCCCCCGACGTTTCCAGCTGTTTGGCGGCTCTTTCGGAATCATCGAGCACGTCGAGGAGGGCAACGATCACCTCTTTGTTGGCAGTGTTGATCAGCTCGATCCGTTCTTTGGCGTTCCGCTTCCTGAAATTATCGAAATCTGCGTTCAGCAGGAGATATTTTTTACGTAATTCGTCGAGGTCCGAACGGAGCTTGTCCGCCTCGTCCTCTTCCGGCAGCGCATCGTTCAAGTGGGAGGAACCGGCCTGGTTTTCATCGGAATTGATGTCCATTTCACGGGGATCCTGCCCATTTGCCTGCATATCTTTGTCTTTTTCTGTCATAATCGTACTTATTGTCTGCAAGTTACCCCTCGACAATAACTTTGCCAACCGCCCGTTTCTGGACAATTTGGCAGGATCGGGAAGGATTCCCTGCATTTTGTACCTTTGCGCTCCAATAATAAACAATGACCAAGGTATTTCTCAAGAAAAAGATAGCGAACCGCGTATTGACGGGGCACCCCTGGGTTTTCGGCAACGAAGTGGGCCAGATCGAAGGGGAAGTGAACGCCGGCGATATCGTGGACGTGTTCACGCATAACGGTATTTTCGTAGGCCGGGGATACATCAACCCCCAATCCCAGATCCTCGTGCGGCTGCTCACCCGCGACCGGAACGAGACCATCGACGAAGGGTTCTTCCTCCACCGCCTCCGCAAAGCCTGGGAATACCGCAAAAAGCTCGGGTATGTGGAAAACTGCCGCCTCATCTTCGGCGAAGCAGATGATATGCCCGCCCTCATCATCGACAAGTTCAACGATTATTTCGTGCTCCAGACCATGGCCCTCGGCATCGACCGCTGGAAGCCCGCCATCGTGAACGCCCTCCACGAAATCTTCCAACCCAAAGGCATCTACGAACGCAACGACGTGCCCGTGCGCGAACTGGAAGGCCTCGAACAAAAGAAAGGCTTCCTCAGCGATCCGTTCGACACCAATATCATCATCAACGAAAACGGCCTGAAATTCCATGTGGATATCGTGGGTGGACAAAAAACCGGTTATTTCCTCGATCAGCAGGATAACCGCCGCGCCATCCAGCACATCGTGAAAGGGGCAGACGTGCTCGAAGCGTTCTGCTATACCGGCACTTTCTCCTGCCACGCAGGGCATTATGGCGCCAAAAGCGTGCTGGGCCTTGATATATCCGAACATGCCGTGAACACGGCCCGCCGCAACGCGGAGCTGAACGGCCTGCAGGATATCTGTAAATTCCAGGCGGTGAACGCGTTCGACCAGCTGAAACAATGGACCCGAGAAGAGCGCAAGTTCGACGTGGTGATCCTCGACCCGCCGGCCTTCACCAAGAGCCGCGAAAACATCCAGAAAGCGATCACGGGATACAAGGAGATCAACCTCCGCGGGATGAAGCTCCTGAAGCCGGGCGGCTTCCTGGTAACGGCGAGCTGTACCAACCTGGTAGACCCGTCCATGTTCCTCGAAACGATCGACATGGCGGCGAAGGACGCGCGCAAACGCCTCCGCCAGGTTACGTTCCAGACGCAGGCGCAAGACCACCCCATCCTCTGGAACATCGAAAACACGACGTACCTGAAGTTCCTCATCGTGGAAGTACAATAATCCGCATCGGCGATAACGATCATAGAAAACGGCGCTCCGGGTATCGGGGCGCCGTTTTTCATGGCATGCAAGAGAAAGAAAAAAGGCCGACGGTGCTTATGCATCCTGTCAGCCTTTTATATCTTAAATATTCCTACTCGTAATGGTTATTTGACGACGTTGAACTTCCCCGATTCCACCAGCGTCCCGTCCTTTTCCCTCAACTGGAAAATGTAAAGACCGCTGTAATAATTGTCCAAAGGAAGTTGTGCGCGGTTGGCAAGGTTCTTCAGGTGGTCCACCTTCTTGCCCAGGAAGTTAAATACAATAATCTCGTAAACCTTATCGTTATTACGCTGAATTTCGAAATAAATCTTAGTTGTAGCGGGATTCGGATATGCCTTCACTACCTTACTCGTATTCTCGCCCTCGGGGAATGTAGAGGGATTGGTAGACTTGCTTTGGGACCATGCCGGTAACGACAGGGCGCAGAAGAAAGTAAATAGGATGAGAGTAACGGTTTTGTACATAGAACCCAAAGATATAAATTTTTTTAAATATTACCCAAATATTTGCGGTTTGGTTGCTATATAAAGATAACAAACGGTCTGCCAAATTGTGCAATTTCCCGGCTCTTTTTTCTGAAATTTTAACGTTTTTAACAATTTTTTCCGCAGCCGTCCGTTGTCAACTTAAAAACTCGGGCAGGTTACACTGTTAAGCGTTGAATTCCAGCGATTTAGGAAATTCTTGAAAACCATCGACACTTCGAATCCTCCCATGGCCTGGCTGGCCGTTCGCAGCCGGCTCACATTCACATCATAGCTCACCCCGATCTCCCAGGCCCCCATATCGAGGCGGAACATGGGCACAACCGCATCGTTCCACCGGTAAAACAGCCCGCCGTACATCCCCCGGTCAGATTCCAGCCCGTCGTCCATGAGCCCGTACCCCACGAACGCGCCGCCGATGAACTCGGAATACGCCCCTTGGTGCACCTGGTTGTAATGCGCGATCACCCGCACCCTTTCAGACACCGGCACCGTAAAGCCCAGGTTGAAGCTCAGCTTCGGGTCGAGCGTCACCTTATCGTCGTCGTAAAAAGACACTTTCGGTTTGTTGAAATGGTAATACGCCGCGCCCACGAACCAGTTGGTAGCCTCGCCCAGCACGCCGTTGTAGCTCATCCCCACGCCCGCGTCCCAGTACCCGTAACCGATCTTGCTCAGGCGGCCTTCCTCGCCGGTCGGCGCTGCGGGGTCGAAGCGCCCGCCGGTATACTGATTGTTGAAGGTGAGATGCGCGGGGTTGAACTGCCGCTGCACATAGCCGCCCATGAAGCCCACCGACAAAAAGCTGCTCTTGTCTTCGCTGAGGGATTTATGATAGTTGAGCGCCGGCAGGAACTGGACGGACTGCAGGTTGGACGAGCCCGCCCGGTCGAACGAAGCCTGTATCCCGGCCGTAACGTGGTCGTTATACTGCCCCACCGGGAATTTCATTTCCCCGCTGAGCGTGCCGGTCTGGTACGGTATCGTGACGCTGTTCCACTGGTTGCGGTACACGGCCTGGAACCGCACATCGCCCTTGAAAAGCCCGATCAGCGCGGGGTTGCGGAGGATGGGCGTTTCCATGAACTGAGACAGGTGGATGTCTTGCGCGCACAACGGCAGCCCGATGCACGCGAGCATTCCGCTTAACCAGTATTTCTTCATGCTTTTCAGCGTTTTCATGTGATTATCGTAATAAGGTTACATTTCCTTTTAGGGTAAATCGCTCGCCGGTATCGCAAACCGCATCCAGCAGCCAGATGTAGACGTCGGGCGCAAGGAGCTTCCCGTTCTGCAGGCCTTTCCAGCCCGCTGCCGGATCGTTCATCTGGAAATTGCTCCTGCTGAACACTTCCTGGCCGCTCCTGCTGTATATCCGGAAAGAATTGACGCTCCGCACGCCTTTGCCACGGGGGTAGAAGTCGTCGTTCATCCCGTCGTTGTTCGGCGAAAAACCGCTGGGAAGGAACACGTTGCCCTGGTCGCAGATCAGCCTTACATTCATCACGTCCGACTTCTTGCAACCCTCGTTATTCGTCACTTCGTAAGCGTAGTCGATGCCGGAACGCGGTGCGGCCACGGTCTGCGGACAGGTAGCGCAATCGATCCAGGTGTTGGGCTTCCATTCGCCGCGCACCACATCGGCGCTATACGACGCTTCGAGCACTACGGTATTGCCGGCCACAAGTACCTGGTCTGGCCCGGCGTTCACGGTGGGCGAGGGTTTTACCGTCACCTTCACCTGCCGCGTTTCCGTGGGGCAGGCGGGATCGTTGCCGGCCGTTACGGTATAAGTGGTGGTAACCGTGGGCGTGATGAGGGGCATCGCCGTGTTGCCGCCTTCGGTTACCGTCGGCGCCCAGTCATAGTAGGCGGCACCGCTCGCGCGGAGGCGGGCGCTGCTGCCTGCGCAGATCGCGGTATCGGGGCTCACGGTGAGCAATATCTTTGGCACTACACGCAGGGAAAGGGTGTCTTTTACGGTACAGCCGAACGTATTGATGGCCGTTGCGATGTAGGAGGTGTCTTCGTCAGGGGAGGCCACCGGTGTAGGGCAATTGCTGCAACTCAGCTGCCATGCCGGTTCCCAGGTTACGTTGCCGTTGGAAATGGCCTGGAGGTTGGAGGAGCCGCCCTCGCAGATTTTGACAGCGGAGGCCTGTACGTTGAGGAAAGGCGTGGGATTGATGGCCACATTGAGGGTGATGGAATCCATACAATTCCGCGCGTCCGTGATCACCAGTTTCACGGGGAAGTTACCGCTGGAATGGAAGGTAGGCTTGTCTGGCGTGGATTTGTCGGACGTAGCCACGTTCCCGAATTCCCATTTCCAGCCGATCAGGGGAATGTTGGGCGTGGGAACGGATTGCTGGATGAACAGCACCGGTTGCCCCGCGCAGGCGGACGCGCCGGTTGCGAAACGTGCTTCGGGCGCCATGACGGTGAGATGGTCTTTTTTGATGATCGTGTCCGGGCAAAGCGCGGCATCGTTGTAGAAGATAATGAGTGTGTCGGAGAATACGCCTTTGGTATTGACCATCCTCCGTATATCCACATCCGTAGTCACGATCCGTTCGCCGTCGCCGAACCGCCAGTCGTAGTGGCGCACCAGCGCATGGGGCACCTGCACCACGCCGTAATGCACCTGGCTGTTGCGGCAGATGGAGCCCACGCCGGTATGGTAATCCGCCGCAAACACCTGGATGGTATGGTAAATAGTGCTCATGCAGGTCTGTGCCGCATTCCGCACAATGAGACGGACGTTGTAGGTGCCGGGCTGTGTAAACGTATGGGTGGGATGGATGGTGTTGACGGACGGGGAATTGTCGTCGAAATTCCATTCATAGGTATCGCTGGTAGTGGCGGTGGACGTGTTCGTGAAAGTATATGTCATCCCCCCGCTCCCGCAATCCCTAGCATACCTGAAATCCGCTACAGGACCGGTATTGGTTACCGTAACCGGTGCGGCGTCCGTATAGCAGCCGTTGTTTCCCGCGCTCATCCTGGCCGTCACGTTGCCGGCTGCACGAAACGCGTGGTTGATATCGTTTTCCGGCCCTTCGTAGGTGGTCCCGTCCCCGAAATCCCACCGGTACCGCGACGCATCCACCGCACTGGCGAGCAACCGGGCCATGGTGCCGGCGCAATCGTCCGGCCGGGAAACGGTGAAGCTTACGTTAGCCGGTTTGCTGCCGGTTTTCACCTGTTTCGGGAACGTCTGCATCACGGCGCAACCCTGCTGCGTGGTAACGGTCAGCGTCACGTTGAAATCGCCGGCGGTCGTGTATTGATGGGTGATGACAGGCGTGGTGGAACTGGCCGTGGTATTGTCGCCGAAGCCCCAGCTGTAGGAAGCCACCGGGTCGCCGGTGGGCGCCTGCACGGAAGCGTCGAACACGGCCGTAAACGGGAGACAGCCTTCCTGCGGTGTCGAATTCATGGTGATAACGGGCGCGGAAACCATAATGAAATCGTCTTTCCGCAAAGTCTGCGTACAGCCGGTGGAATTGGTCACCGTTAAGGAAACATCGAAGGTGTCGATCTTGCTGAAAGTATGCTGAACAGTGGGCGCGCCCGACGTCACGGGCGCCGTTCCATCCCCGAAATCCCAGGTGCGGACGGTTGCGCCCGGCGTTTCGTCGGTAAAAGTGGCGGTGTAAGTGCCGCAGGCTTTTTGTTTATCCACCTTGAACGCTACCACAGGCATGGCATATATCGTGAAATTGGCGGTAGCCGTGGCCGTGGCCGCGGTATAATATGCCGTGAGCTTGATGGAAACGGGGCCCGGTGTGTTGAAGGTCACCTTGGGATCGGTTTCCGTGGAACTTCTCCCGTCGCCGAAATCCCAGAGGTACGACGCCGCACCGCCCGTGCTGGTATTTTTCAGCGTCACCGTGGCCGGCGCGCATTGCGACACCGGCGCCACCGTATAGGTAAACCCGGCCTGCTGGGCCGAGGCGCCTGCCGGCAATGCCAGCAACGCCCACAACAATCGGATCAGGTTTTTCTTCTCAGGTGCTTTCATTTTTCACAGGATATGGGAAAGTATAGGTTTATGGATTACACAAATTTATTATATTTTTTCCATTTCCCTATCTCAGCAAGGTCACATTTCCTTTGAGGGTCATGGGCTCCCCGCTGTCGCACACGATTTCCGCATAGTAAACGAATACGTCCGGCGGAAGGGCCTGTCCGGCGAAACGCCCGTCCCATCCGCATCCCGGGTCGTCCGACTGGCAATTCGCCCGTTCGAACACGAGTTGCCCCCAGCGGTTGAACACCCGGAACGATTTAATGGTCCTCACTCCACGGCCGCGCACATAGAAAATATCGTTCTGTCCGTCGCCGTTCGGCGTGAAAGTGTTGGGAATGAACGCGGTACTTCCGGAACAGAACAGTTTTACGGGCAGCAGAACGGTCGACTGGCAGCCGTAAACGTTGGTGGCGGTGATCTGGTAGGTCACCGGCCCCTGCGTCTGCATTTCCGGCTGCGGACAGTCATAGCAGCTGAGCCATTTCTCGGGGTACCAGGCCCAGGTGATGATGTCCGGGCTGCCGGTCACCGGCGCAGGCATCACGGTGCCGCTGGGAACGTTCAGGCTCTGCGGAACGGTGATCACCGGTGGTTGATGCACGGTTACGGTCACGCGGGCGGTATCTGTAAAACAGGCGTCGTTGCCATAACCCACCACCCGGTATTGCGTGGTGGCCTGCGGCGTGGCCACGGGGTCCTGGAGGCCCGCGTCGTTCAGTCCGTCGGCCGGGATCCAGCGGTAGCGGACGGCCCCGGAGGCGCGGAGGCGGGTTTGTTTGCCTTCGCAGATCTCGGCGTTAGATGCATTGACCGTGAAAGGATGCGATACGCGGATGCGGAGGGAGTCGGTGGCGCGGCAGCCGAACTGGTTGACGGCGGTTACGCGGTAAAGGGTGTCTATCACCGGGCTGATCACGGGGTTCTCGGCCGTGGCGCTGGAAATATTGTAGGGCGTCCAGCTGTATTGCGCGGGGCCGCCGTTGCTGATGACCTGCAGCGATTGCCCTTCGCAAACGAGCGCCTGGCGCGGCGTTACGGCGAGCGATGGCAGCGGGTTCACCACCAGCCTGAATTCCGCCGTATCAGGACAGGTGCCTTCGGAATTGCGGATCACGAGGCGGACGTCGTGCGGGCCGGCCTGCTGGTAAACGAGGCTCGGGGGAAGGGAGGGGCTGTTGCCGGGTTGGCCGTCTACCGTCCACGTCCAGCTGGTGGCGGGCAGCCCGCGGTTGTCGGAACCGGAGAACTGCACGGGCTCGTTGACGCAAACGGGGCCTGCCGGGGCAATGGCGGCCTCCGGTTTCGGGTCGATCTTCAGTGTCAGGAAAGCGGAATCCTCGCAACCATAACGGGTAACGGTCAGGAGTTTAATGCGGTAATCGGCCGCGCCGGTATAGTCGAAACGCGGGTGCTCGTCGGTGCTGACATCATCCGTTCTTCCGTCCACCCCAAAATCCCAACGGTATTGCATGGCATCGCCGTGGCGTTCGGCAGACAATGATGTGGAAGCGTTGGTGAACAGCACATCGGCTGCGTCGCAGGCCGCGAGCGTGCTCATGGTGAAACCGGCCGTGGCCTTGTCTACCACGATGCTGTCGGGCAGGCCCTGTGCGGGCACCTTGCAGCCTTTCGCGTCTTCCAGCACCACGCGGGGATAGTAAACGCCGGGCTGCGTGTATTCGTAGGAGAAAGTATTGGTACTGGTGGTGGTCACGGTACCATTGTCCATGTCCCAGGTATATTTGGTGGTGTTGGGCGAACTGGCGCTGAACGAAGTAGTATGCGGTGCGCAGCCGATTTTATTGGTGATGGTCTTTGTGCCGATGGGGCCTTCGATAAAGATGTCCTGCGTGGCAGTGCTTATGCAATCGCCGGCGGAATACACGTTCAGGGTAATGGTATAGTTGCCGGGAAGGTTGTACACGTGGTCGGGCTCGTCGTTGGTGGAGCGGCTGTTGTCCCCGAATTCCCATACTACGCGTGCATATCCGGTACTTTGGTTGTCGGGCGAAACGAGGGCCGGAGGGCATTGGGCCACCTGGCCGGGAACGGTGAACTTCGCCTGCGGATCGGGAACGGTGATGAACTGGTTTTTGGTTTCGGTGGACGTACAACCCTCGTCGTCCGTCACTGTCAGTTTTACGGTGTAAATACCGGCAGTGGTAAACGTTTTCAGCGGGTGCCGGTCGGTGGAAGTGGAATTATCCCCGAAATCCCAGGCATAGGTGAGATTGGTACCGGTAGAGGTATTGCTGAACTGGAATGCGGTATTTTTACAGGCCACCTGCGCGGGCGCCTGGAACCCCGCTTTCACGTCGCGCACGGTCACCGGCCGTGAGATCGACGTCAGGCAGCCGGCTTCGTCTTTCACCTGGAGCACTACGTTGAAAGTGCCGCTGGAAGCGAAAGCGTGTTTGTAATTGGTGGGTTTGGTTGTCACGGTTTCGTCGGCCGTCCCGTCCCCGAAATTCCAGGTCCAGTTTTCGATCGCTTTGCCGTGGAAGGAAGTGGACGCATCGTTGAATACCTGCTCATCGCCCTCGCACCGCCTGCCCGTCACCGAGAAATTAGCCGTGGAACCGTTCACCTGGATGTCGAGCACGTTAGACGAAGTCACGCAGTTATTGCGGTCGGTCACCGTCAGCACTACATTATAGCGCCCCGGTTGCGAGAAAACCTTGGCGATATTGTTGCCGCCAACGGGCGCGTAAGTGCCGTCTCCCCAGTTCCACTCCCAGCGAACGATATTGTTTTCGTCCACATTGCTGCGCGAGAACACGAGCGGATTGGCGGCGCAGACTTCCAGTGCAGAGCTGATCACGGGCCGTTCATCGATGATGTCTACCACCTGCGTCATTTCCGATTCGCAATTCCCGTCGGTCACGACCAGCCTCACGCTGTACGTGCCGGGCGTCGCGTAAACGTGGGTAGGCGATTGGGCGGTGGATGAATTTCCGTCGCCGAATTCCCATCTCCAGAATCGCGGCGTTCCGGGAATGGGGCCGAAGTCGGAGAGGTCGGTGAACGTTACGCGCATTTTATCGGAACAAGGGTTGCTCATCCCGAAATTGGCGATGGGCGGGAGGATGCGGATAAAATCAGGCTTGGTGAGGGTGCGGCGGCAACCGAAGTTGTTGACGGTAAGGGTTACATCGTGCAGGCCGAGATTGCGGAACCGGTACACGGGGTTTTCGGTGCGCAGGATCATCCCGCCGTCTTCCGGCAAAACCCATTCCCATTCCGTGCCGCGGGGCTGGGAAAGGTTGGTGAAGCTCACGGGGTCCCTTTGGCAGGGCGCTTTGGGATTCGCGTCGAAATCCACGACCGGGATGCGGCCCGCCCGCGCGGTAGTTTGCAGATCTACCCGGCAGGTACCGTTCACCATGAGCACCAGGCGTACCGTATAGGCGCCTTCGTTAGTATAGGTGTGCGATGGATTGGGCGAGGTGGAGGTGTTGGCGGCGCCGGAAGCCGGGTCCCCGAAATCCCACTGGTAGCCGGTAATGACGCCGGCCGTCAGCAACCGGGCGCTGAATGCGGCGGTGTGGGGGATGCAGCCTTCGGGATCGGGCACGTCGATCACCGCCTGCGGCCGCTCGGCGATAATGAAATCGTTCATGGAAAGACGGTCGGTACAGCCTGCGGCGTTGGAAACATCGAGCGTGACGTCGAACTGGCCGAAGTTGTTGTAGGTATGCAGCGGGGAAGGGCCGGTGCCGGTGGTGCCGTCGCCGAACGTCCACTGGTAGGTAGATGCACCGGTAGAAGTGGAGGTGAACTGCACATCGAACGGCGCGGCGCAACCTGTTCTGGGCGTTGCCGTGAAACCCGCCGTGGGCCTGGGGTGCACGGTAATCGCTTTGGTCACGGTTTCCAGGCAGCCCGGCCTGCCGGACGTGAGTGTCACGTTATAGGTGCCGGGCGCCGTAAAGTTGAAAGACGCGTCCCTGCCGGAGGATGTGCTTCCGTCCGGGAAAGTCCAGCTGGAAAGGGTGGGGACCGGCGATGTGGTATTCCGGAACCGGGTAGGCGCGCCGATACAGGCGGTGCCGTCTACCACAAAATCCGTCCGGGTGCGCTGGATCACGACGAATGCCGTTTTGGAAACGGTATTTTCGCAACCTTCGGGCGTGCGTGCCCTCAGGGTGACGGTATAACTGCCTTCGTTGGCATAAGTATGTGAGGGGTGCTGCGCGGAGGAAGTATTGGCGGCGCCGGAAGCCGGGTCCCCGAAATCCCATGCGTAGGTGAGCCCGCCGGGCCCGCTGCTGCGGAAATTGACGGTGAGGGGCGTGGTGCAGGAAGTCTGCACGTCCGACACGAAATCGATCTGCGGCGTGCTGCCCACGCGGATGTATTGGGGCAAAGTGAGACCTTCCTTGCAGCCGAAGCTGTTTTCCACGATGGTGGAGATGGAGAAGGCGCCGTTGACGTTGAAGGTATGGAAAACGCCGGCCCCGGAAGCGGAGTTGCCGTCGCCGAAATCCCAGGTGATGGAGCGGATGGTGCCGGATCCGGGAGTGGAAGCGTCGGTGAACTGGACGGTCATGGGCGTACAGCCGGACAGCGGCGTAGCGGAGAACCTGGGCACGGGGTTCTGGTACACGGTGATGGTCTGGGTGGCCGTCCGGGTGCCACCGGGGTAGGTGGCCGTTAAGCGGACATTATAGGTGCCGGGCACCGTAAACACCTTGGAAGCGTGCTGGTTATTGGAATGTGCGCCCAACTGGAAATCCCAGTCCCAGGTGGCGCCGGCGTCGGAAGTATTGTTGAAGGAAACCGTAAGCGGTGCGCAGCCGGCGGTAACGTCGGCGGAAAACGAGGCTTGTTGTGCACGGGCGGTGAACGAACAGAAAATTGTCAGGCAGCAGCATATGGCCGCAATATGGCTTTTCAGTTGGCGTCGGTTGATCATAGGTTTACCCGAAAATTGGAGGTATAACCCGCTCGGGGCTTTTGTGTCAAAGAGGTAAAAATAATATTTAAAAAAGAATTATCTGTTTATATTAACATTATGTTTTCATCGTGTTAAGCGATTAATTATTTATTTGCCCCCATAACGGATGTGTAAGAAGTACATTTACTTGGATTTACGTCCGAATTCCAAACCAAATGGATATGGCTGAATTGGATAAAGCTTATTGGAATGCGCGCTATGAGCGCGGGGAAACCGAATGGGACATGGGAACCGTATCACCCCCTTTGCGGGATTATTTCGACCAGCTGCCCAACAAAAACCTCCGGGTGCTTATCCCGGGCGGGGGTAACAGTTATGAAGCCAAGTATTTGTGGGACAGCGGGTTCCGCGATATTACCGTGCTGGATATTTCTTCCGTGATCATCGACCGTTTGAAGCAGAAATTTTCCGGGACGGGGATCAAGTTCGAAACGGGGGACTTTTTCGAGCATGAGGCCGAGTATGACCTGATCGTGGAACAAACCTTCCTTTGCGCGCTGGACCCGGCCCTCCGGCAAGCTTACGCGCGGCATATGTACGACCTCCTTTGGGAAGAAGGCCGCCTGGTAGGGGTGCTCTTCAACCGCGAGTTCGACGAGCCCGGCCCCCCGTTCGGCGGCGGCATCAAAGTCTACCGCAGGATGTTCGAACCGTATTTCGCCTTCAAAACCTTCGCCCCCTGCTATAACTCGCATCCCGCAAGGTCTGGACGGGAAGTGTTCATCAATTTCCGGAAACTCGACAGCGTAGGCCGCCGCCGGTCGTAACGTTTCCCATGGATTGTGTATCTTTATGGATTAGCCGTTAAAGACAAAACAATCAAGGAAACCGATGAAAAATCTCATAGCCATTGCCGCTTTGCTCTGTAGCGTAACCTTTGCCAACGCCCAACAGACCGTTTCGGCCGATATGTTTGAAAAAGGCCTTCGCCAGTCAGACGTTCAGCTGCTCGATGTCCGCACTGCCAAGGAATTCAAGACCGGCCACCTGCCCAACGCGCTCCAGGCCGATTTCACCAATAAGGAAGAATTCGCCCATCGCGTCAAATCCCTCGACAAGTCCAAACCCGTATTCGTATACTGCCTCGTAGGCGGACGGAGCGGCGCTGCTGCCAAATGGCTGGCAGATAACGGTTTCAGGGACGTGACCGACCTTTCCGGCGGCATCAACGCCTGGAGAGCCGAAAGCAAACCCATCGCCGGGGGCGAAAAAGTGCCGCAAATGAGCATGGACCTCTACAAACAGGCCATCTCCAGCAGCGACTGGATCCTGGTGGACGTTGGCGCCGAATGGTGCCCGCCCTGCCGCAAAATGGCGCCCATCGTGAAACAGTTCACCGAAGAAAAGAAAATCAAAATCCTCAACGTCGACGGCGGAAACGACACCGATGTCATGAAGGCCATCAACGCCACCGAATTGCCCACTTTCATCCTGTACAGGAACGGGAAGGAAGTCTGGCGGAAATCCGGGACCGTGGAGCCGGAAGAATTCCGCAAAGCGATGAAATAAATGAAAAAGGGGCCGTTAAGCCCCTTTTTTTATGCCCGTCAGTATCCGATCGGGATGATGAATTTGAGGATTTTGATTTACGGCCCAGGATGTCATGCCGCCAAATCAGGCAAATCCGGTTAAATTACCGCATATCCCACGGAATATAATTCTCCCAATACCATGGCGTATATACATCACCGATAGCCGCCTCGAGCAGGTATTTGAAAATACTCTCCCCGTTGTCGGAATTGGTCAATATCACTACCGCGATCTTTTTGTCGGGGTAGGCGATGGTATAATGCCCCCAGCCCTGGTCGTTACCTTCCTTGAAATAAGCCCTGCCATACGGCGATTGCAGCACCCCGAACCCTAATCCGTATCCCAGCTGTATGCCATCGTTCAACGTGGAATCCCGCCACGACAAAGGACCGAACTGCTGGATGGAACGGATGCGGATCTGGCTGCCCGTCATTTCGTTGAATGCCTTTCCCGACAACCGTTTCCCATTGATCAGCATAGTGTAGAACCGGTTGAATTCGTCCATGGTAGTAGTGAGGGAGCCGGCCGCATTGGCGAGCGGCCGCCGCGGGAAGAAAGTGCTGTCGCCCGTTTTGTCGTGCCCCACCGCATAGGCTTTCTCATATCCGGCCTGGTACACGTAGCTCGACGTTTCCATGCCGCAGGGCCCGAAGATATACCGCCTCGCCAGCGATTCCAGGTTTTCTCCTGTCATTTCCTGGATCACCATTTGCAGCAGGTACATCCCCTCGCCGGAATAACTCACGCGGCTGCCCGGCTCAAACTTGATCCGGAGCTTCTTGTCTGGCTCAAACCACCGGAAGTTGGGAAACCCGGTCGTATGATCGAGGCACATCCGGGCCGTGATTTTTTTGTAGCGCTCGTCGCCCTCCAGGTCTTTAAAATTGGATAGCTTGCCGGGAAAGGTATAATCCATCAGCGGCCGTGGCAAATATTCCACCAGCGGTTTATCCAGATCGATGATTTTCCGGTCGGCCAGCTGCATTACCAAATGTGCGAAAACCGCCTTGCTGAGGGAAAGCCCATACAAATGCGTGGAAGGCGTCATCGGCTCCATGGTAGCCGCTTTCGCATAACCGTACGCCTTCGCGAAAACGGGCCGGTTATCGTTGAAAATGGTCAGGCAAAGCCCCGTGACCTTCGCATCCGCCATCAGCTGGCGAACCCGCGCGTCGAGCGCCGGCGCTTCTATGCCGGACCCGTCGATCCGCCGGATAGTTTGGGCAAAACCGCCGGCCCATGCCATGGTGAGCAACAGGGCCGGCAGTAAACAGGTGATTGAACGCATACAGAACTTATTTTCAGTAAGCGTGAGCTCCGCGGCTACTATGCTTCCAGATTATACATCTTCCCGTATTTCTCCTGCGCGTACGCCATGAAATGTTTGAAATTGAGCTTCTCGCCGGTTACTTTTTCGCATAACTCATTGGACGTGTAATACCTGCCATGGCGGTGGATATTATCCCTCAGCCAAAGCAGCAGGCCGTTGTACCGGCCATCGGCGATGGCGCTGTCCAGCCCCGTGATCTGCTTGCGGGCGGCGGAAAAGAACTGCGCCGCATAAAAACTGCCGAGCGAATACGTCGGGAAGTATCCGAAAGCGCCGTGGCTCCAGTGAATATCCTGCAGCACCCCGTGCATATCGTCCGTCACTTTCACGTTGAGGAAATCGAGATAATATTGGTTCCAGATGTCGCGCAGGTCTTTCGTCTGCAGATCGCCACCGATCAATCCCTTTTCGATCTCGTAACGGATCATGATATGGAAATGGTAGGTGAGCTCATCGGCTTCGGTGCGGATCAGCGAGGGCTGCACCTGGTTGATGGCTTTGTAGAAATCCATGATGGGCACGGCTTGCAGGTTGGCGCGGAACAGCCCCTGGAGATGGCCGTAATGTTTCTGCCAGAAAATGAGGCTCCTGCCCACATTGTTCTCCCAGAGCCGGCTTTGCGATTCGTGGATGCCCAGGCTGGCCGCTTCGCCGCAGGGAAGGCCATACTGTTCCACGGGCAGACCTTGTTCGTACAGGGCGTGGCCGCCTTCGTGGATACAGCTCCAGGTCATATTGCCGAGGTCCTGCTCGTCGATGCGCGTGGTCACGCGGACGTCCAGCGGATTGAAGCTCGTCGTGAAGGGGTGTTCGGACACATCCTGCCTGCCCGCGCCGAAATCATAGCCCATGGCTTTGAGGATATCGATCCCGAACTGCCATTGCTGGTCTTTGGGATAGAGCCGGTTCAGGAACTTCTTGTCTGGCGGGGTTTGAAGGGCAATTTGCTGCAGCAGGGGGAGGAGCGACTGGCGCACGTCGCGGAAGATGGCGTCGAGCATGGCTACGTCGGCGCCTTTTTCGTATTCATTGAGCAGCGCGTCGTAAGGGTGGCCGGTATATCCGAGGATGTCGGCCTCCCTTTTCTTCAGTTCCACCATTTTGGCCAGCATCGGTTCGAACACGGAAAAGTCTTTTTCCTTGCGGGATTTGATCCAGGCGTGATAGGCGGCGTTGGAGGCGGTGGAGAGCTCGGCTACGAAGGAGCCGGGGTATTTCCGCTGTTTTTCGAAGTCTTCGGCAGACAGTTCCACGTTGCGGCGCTGCACGTCGTCGAGGTCCTGGCGGCTTTTCAGTTCCTGTAGGAGATCGCCGAGGGCGGGGGCGGTAGACAGTTCGTGGGAGATGGTGCTGAGCGTGGTGATCTGGCGGCCGCGGAATTCCGCGCCTTTTTCGGGGAGGTAGGTTTCCTGGTCCCATCCGAGGATGGACACGGAATTGCGTACGTCGGCGATTTGCTGCATCCGGGCGGTATAGTCCTGGTAAAGGTCTGCTGAAGTTTTTTGCACTGTCATGAAAAGCGGTTTATTTTACAAATCTAAACAACTAATCCGCGCCAGCAATTTCGGATGCGGAATGTTGACTATCTTGAAGATATGACGATTCAATCCATCATACAAGTGATCGAGCGGTTTGCGCCGCCGGCTTACCAGGAAAGTTATGACAATGCGGGGTTGCTGTTCGGCCATGCCGGATGGGAGGCGAAAGGTGTGCTCCTCACGCTGGATGCTACCGAAGCGGTGCTCGACGAGGCCATCGAAAAGGGTTGCAACCTGGTGATCGCGCATCACCCGATCGTTTTCGGCGGACTGAAGCGCATTACGGGCCGCAATTACGTGGAAAGGGTGGCGATCAAGGCCATCAAGAACGATATTGCGGTGTATGCGGCCCATACGAACCTCGACAATGTGCGCGCCGGTGTGAGCGCCATGATGGCAAAGCAGCTGGGGCTGGAGAAAACCCGCGTCCTCGACCCGAAACAGGGCCTTTTGCGCAAATTGTACACCTTTGTGCCGGCCGGGCACGCGTCGGCCGTGCAGGATGCGCTGTTTGCCGCGGGGGCGGGTCATATCGGGAATTACAGCGAATGCAGTTTTTACCATGAAGGAACGGGCACTTTCAAGGGCGGTGAGGGAACGGACCCCTTCGTCGGCAAGCCCGGCGAGCGGCATGGCGAGGCGGAAGTGAAGGTGGAGGTCATATTCCCGGCACAGTTGGAAGGAGCGGTGACGGCCGCCCTGCGCCAGGCGCATCCTTACGAGGAGGTGGCGTACGACGTGGTGAAGCTGGAAAACCGCTGGGCCGAGGTGGGATCGGGGCTGATCGGCGAGTTGCCGGAAGGGATGGACGAAATGGCATTTCTCCGGATGGTGAAGGAGCGTTTCCGCACGGGATGCGTGCGCTATACCCCCCTGCGGGGCAAAAATGTGCGGAAAGTGGCGGTGTGCGGCGGGGCGGGGAGCTTCCTGCTCAGGCAGGCCCGGAGCGCCGGGGCAGACGCCTACATTTCGGCCGATTTCAAATACCACGAATTTTTTGATGCTGAAAATCAATTAATTATCGCAGATGTCGGACATTTTGAAAGCGAACAGTTCGCAGTAGACTTATTTTATCATATATTGACTGAAAATTTTAGTAACTTCGCGCCTCTAAAATCTACCATCAACACAAACCCGGTAAATTATTTATAATACATGGCTACTGTAAAAGAATACAACGTCGAGGAAAAGCTGGTTTCTGTACTGCGGTTACAGAAGATCGATTCCAAGTTGGATGAAATCCAGATCCTGAAAGGGGAGTTGCCGATCGAAGTGCGGGATCTTGAGGATGAGATTGAAGGCCTGAACCACCGTTTGGCCCATATCGAAGACGAGATCAAAGGCATCCAGGATTTCGTAGCCGCCAAGAAAAACGCCATCAAAGATGCGGAAGCGCTGGCCAAGAAATACGAGAAGCAGCAGGATAATGTGAAGAACAGCCGCGAATTCGAAGCCATCTCCAAAGAGATCGAAATGCAGCAGCTGGAGATCAAACTGGCAGAAAAGCACATCCGCGACGCTAACGACGATATCAAGGAAAAATCCCGCTCCCTCGAGGTAGCCAAGCGCACCATCAGCGACAAGGAAACCAACCTGAAACATAAGAAAGGGGAACTGGAGAAAATCATCGGCGAAACCGAAAAAGAAGAAAAAGGGTTCGAAAAGCAGAGCGAAGAAGCCCGCACCAAAGTGGATGCCCGCCTGCTCGCCGCTTACGAAAAGATCCGCAAGAACTACCGCAACGGCCTGGCCGTGGTAACCGTCGTGCGCGATTCCTGCGGCGGCTGCTTCAACGCCATCCCGCCGCAACGCCAGGCGGAAATCCGCCACCGCAAAAAGATCATCGTTTGCGAACATTGCGGACGTATCTTGGTAGATAATGATCTCGACGCCACCGTAACCATTTAAGTTCCGGTCGCCGAAATAATAACATGTTAGGAACTCCGCGCATATCCATTGCGCGGAGTTCCTTATTTTTGCCCCTATGCGTTTTATCCTCCTCTTCGCCCTGATATGCAGTATAGTCGTGCCCGTGAGCGCGCGGCAGCCCCGTTACGATTTCAACGACCGCTGCCAGCAAGCCTATCACGCGATCATGCAGCTCCGTTTGCAAACGGGCATCGGGCTCCTGGAAGCGGAAAAGCGCGAAAACCCCGACAACCTCCTTCCTTATTTCATCGAGAACTACGCGGATTTCTTCACCCTGTTTTTCAATGAAGACGCCGGCGCCTACGCCCAGCAACGGAAACTGCGCGCCACGCGGCTGGACAAGCTCGCGGAAGGCCCGGAAGACAGTCCGTATTACCTCTACACCCAGGCGGTGGTGAAATTCCAGTGGGCCCTCATCAAAGTGAAATTCGGGGAAAAGTGGGACGCCGTATGGGAAGTGCGCAAATCGTACATCACCCTGAAAGAGAATGAGCGCAAATATCCCGGTTTCCTGCCCAACAAAATGATCCTCGGGCCCATGCAAACCGTGTTCGGCACCATCCCCGAAGGCTATAAATGGATCACCAACATCCTCGGCCTCCGCGGCAGCATCAAACAGGGGATGGGCAACCTCTCGCAGGTCATCGAAAGCCGGGACCCCGTGGCCGATATCTTCCGCGAAGAATCCTACTATTATTATTGCTACCTCAAGCTGTTCATCGAAAACAAACCGGAACAACTCTGGGATTTCGTGGAGAAAAAACAGCTGGACACAAAAAATAACTATCTTTTCGCCCTGATGGTGGCCAACCTGAGCCTCAATAACCAGAAAGCCGACCAGGGCATCCGGGTGCTGGAAGAACGCCGCCCGAGCCCTGAATACGCGCACCTTTGGTACAGCGAGTACGCCATGGGCCTCATGAAGTTCGAACGCGGCGACGCCGACGCCATCGCCCACCTCGAAAAATTCGTGAACGGCTTCAAGGGCAAATTCTATATGAAGGAAGCCCTCCAGCGGCTGAGCTGGGCGTATTACCTGAAAGGCGATATGGCGAAGGCGCAATATTACCGGAACCTCGTTCCCCAACGCGGCAACATGGAAACGGATGCCGACAAACAGGCGCAGAAAGAAGCCAAAAGCGGCAAATGGCCCAACGCCATACTGCTGAAAGCCCGGTTGTTGAGCGACGGCGGATTTTATACCGAAGCGCGCGACCTGCTCCTGTCCAAAAAAACGACCGATTTCTCCCTGGTGGAGCAAAAGCTGGAATACGCCTACCGCCTGGCCCGGATTTACGACGAAATGGGGAACGATTCGGCCGCGCTTCGCCTGTACGAAGCCACCATCAAGATCGGCACCAACCGGCCGGAATACTTTGCCGCAAGGGCAGCGCTCCAGGCCGGGTACATCTATGAAAAAGCGGGCGACAAACAAAAAGCCCGTACCTACTTCCAGACCTGCCTCGATATGGAAGGCCACGATTACAAAAATTCCCTCGACCAGCGCGCCAAATCCGGCATGCTCCGGCTCGACGGTAAATAAAACACAACGGAACAACACTGATATGTTATACCGCCTGGTTATTCAGAATTACGCGATCATCGACGAGCTGGAAGTCGATTTCGCCGGCAACCTAAACGTCATTACCGGCGAAACCGGCGCCGGTAAATCTATCCTTTTGGGCGCCCTCAGCCTCATCCTCGGTGAAAGGGCAGACCCGGCCGTGCTGTTCGATAAAACCCGGAAGTGCGTCATAGAAGGCGCTTTTCGGGTAAAAACGGCACAGGTGCAACCCTTTTTCGAGGCCAATGAACTGGACCTCGACGATCCTGTGATCATCCGCCGCGAGATCAGCGCCGCCGGCAAATCGCGCGCGTTCATCAACGATACGCCCGTCAACCTGTCCCAACTCCAGGAACTGAGCTCCCTCCTCGTTGACCTCCACCAGCAGTTCGACACGCTGGAACTGGAAAAATCCAACTTCCAGCGCGAAGTGATAGACGCGCTGGCGGGGCATACGGAGCTTTTGCAGGCCTACGGCAAGCGGTTCAGCCAATATGCCCGCCTGCAGCGCGAATTACGGGAAATGACGGCCCTGCGCGACAATGCCAACAAAGAAGCCGACTACAACCGGTTCCTGCTCGACGAATTGCTCGAAATCAACCTGCAGGACAATGAAATAGAACAACTCGAAGCCGAACAGCAACTGCTGAGCCACGCCGAAGAGATCAAGGGCACGCTGAACCGGATCTACTTCCAGCTGAAGGAAGACGAACAGCCCCTCCTCCAGCAGTTGCGCCAGCTGCAGCAAAGCCTCCAGGGGCTGTCGGCCTTTCATAAAGACGTGCCGCCCATCGCCGAAAGGATGCAGTCGAGCTACCTCGAGCTGCAAGACCTCGCCGCAGAAGTGGATCGCCTTAACGACGGCGTTCAGTTCGACGGCGAGCGGATGGAACAGCTGAACGAAAGGCTGGCCGTCGCTTACAAGCTCCTGAAAAAGCACGGCGTGCAGGATACGGCCGCGCTGCTGGCCATCCGCGACCAGCTCCAGGAAAAGCTGGACGGCGTCCTCAACCTCGACGACCGCATCCGCGAAACCGAAAAGCTACTGGCCGAAAGCCAGGAAGTGCTGGAGAAAGACGCGCAAAAGCTCTCCGACCAGCGCAAGGCACAAACGGCGCCCTTCGAAGCGAAAGTGAACGATCTGCTGGCGCAGGTGGGCATGCCCAATGCGCGCATCCGGGTGGAAATCGCCGAAGGCGCGCTGCAGGCTTTCGGGAAAGATACGATCGAGTTCCAGTTCGATGCCAACCGCAGCAACCAGTTCGGGCCCATCCGCAAGGTGGCCTCGGGCGGGGAGCTCAGCCGTTTGATGCTGTGCATCAAATCGCTGGTGGCGCGGTCGGTATCATTGCCCACGCTCATTTTCGACGAGATCGATACCGGTATTTCCGGCGAAGCCGCCAAACAGGTGGGGATCATCATGAAAGAACTGGCGCGCGGGCACCAGGTAATCTGCATCACCCACCAGCCGCAACTGGCCGGTAAGGCAGACGCACACTACTTTGTGTATAAGCAGTTGGTGGACGATAAGGTGAAGACGGGCGTACGGCTGCTTACGCAGGAAGAGCGGATCACGGCCATTGCGAAGATGCTGGGCGGGGAGAAGCCTACGCAGGCGGCGCTGGAGAACGCGCGGGAGATGGTTACGCAATAAGATTTCAATTTTCGACTTTAACTGCTAAATTTGCCCAAATTTTAATCAATGGCTCATAACTTATTACAAGGGAAGAAAGGGATCATCTTTGGTGCGCTGGATGAAAATTCCATTGCCTGGAAAACAGCCGTGCGTTGTGT
This sequence comes from Chitinophaga sp. NPDC101104, assembly GCF_050277495.1. Lineage (NCBI taxonomy): Bacteria > Pseudomonadati > Bacteroidota > Chitinophagia > Chitinophagales > Chitinophagaceae > Chitinophaga > Chitinophaga sp. NPDC101104. Next base: position 190,503 of record NZ_JBNNSF010000005.1, read on the forward strand.
GGAAGAAGGCGCGCAAATCGTGCTGACGAACGCTCCCATCGCCATGCGCATGGGGGAGATCAACAAGCTGGCCGAAACCTGCAACGCCCCGGTAATACCTGCAGACGCCACCAGCATGGACGATCTGAACAACCTGTTCACCAAGTCCATGGAACATTTCGGTGGTAAAATTGACTTTATCCTGCATTCTATCGGGATGAGCGTCAACGTTCGCAAAGGAAGACCCTATACCGACCTGGACTACGACTTTTTCCATAAAGGGAACGATATTTCGGCCATGTCTCTCCACCGCGTGCTGCAAACGGCTTACAAGCTGGATGCGATCAGCGAATGGGGCTCTGTGGTGGCACTCACCTACATCGCCTCTCAGCGCGTATTCCCCGATTACAGCGATATGGCAGACAACAAGGCCATGCTGGAATCCATCGCCCGGAGCTTCGGTTTCCATTACGGCGTGAAGAATAAAGTACGCATCAACACCATTTCGCAGTCGCCCACCCGTACCACGGCAGGCAGCGGCGTAAAAGGGTTCGACGGGTTCATCAGTTACGCTGAAAAAATGAGCCCCCTCGGTAATGCGACCGCCGACCAGTGCGCGGATTACACCGTTACCCTGTTCTCCGACTACACCCGCATGGTAACCATGCAGAACCTGTTCCACGACGGCGGTTTCTCCTTCACCGGCGTATCCCGCGACGTGATCGAACAAATGGAAAAATAAGCCTTTCGCCTTCGGGCCAAAAAAATAAAAACCGTCCCGGGAGTTGCTCACCAGGACGGTTTAATTTTTTGCAGCATAGGCATACGCTAAGGGGCGAATGACAATGGGGCAGGAATACGGCGTCTTTTAGTATTCGTCTTCGTTGAAGAAGAAGTCGTCTTGTGACGGGTAGTCAGACCAGATATCCTCAATGCCCTCATAAATTTCCCCCTCGTCCTCCAGTTCCTGAAGGTTTTCGATAACTTCGATGGGTGCACCGGAGCGGATGGCGTAATCTATGAGCTCGTCTTTTGTGGCCGGCCATGGAGCATCCTCCAGGTACGACGCTAGTTCTAAGGTCCAGTACATCGTATATAAATTTTTACTTTTCCAAATTTTCGCAAAAGTATTATTTAATTTGAAATAAACAACTATTACTATTTTAACGGTTATTTATCGTTCGGTTATGCTTGTTGCTCGCAATGTCACCAAAAATTATTCCAACCTGCCTGTTTTGAGGGGGGTGGATATTTCTGTCAGTAAAGGGGAGATCGTTACGATCGTAGGGTCGTCTGGCGCAGGGAAAAGCACGTTGCTGCATATCCTCGGTACGCTGGATGCGCCTTCCGGCGGGGAAATCTTCATTAACGATGTGCAAACCAGCCATTTGGCAGGCGATGCCCTGGCAGATTTCAGGAACCGCCATATCGGCTTCATCTTCCAGTTCCACCACCTGCTGCCTGAATTCAGCGCCCTCGAAAACGTGTGTATCCCGGGTTTTATCGCCGGCACCCGCAAAAACGAAGTGCGTGAAAGGGCAACATACCTGCTTGAAACGCTCGGCCTCAAAGACCGCCTCCACCACCGCCCCACGCAGCTTTCCGGTGGCGAACAGCAGCGCGTGGCCGTTGCCAGGGCCCTCATCAACAAACCCGATGTGGTAATGGCAGACGAGCCCACCGGTAACCTCGACTCCCATAATGCGAAAGAGCTGCATCAACTCTTTCTGCAGCTCCGCGACCAGTTCGGTCAAACTTTTATTATCGTTACCCATAACGAAGAGCTGGCCACGCTCAGCGACCGGCAACTCGTCATGAAGGATGGGAAAATAGTCGCTTAGCGGACTATTTTCCCAGGCATACTGCCAAACTGTCTTTCCAGTAAGGTATTTCCAGTCCGAAAGCCGCCTTGATCTTGCCTTTGTTCAATACGCTGTAAGCCGGGCGTTGCGCCGGTGTGGGGTATTGATCGGAGGTGATCGGCTGCACTTTACAGGCCGCGCCGGTCAGTTCCCGGATCGCCACCGCGAAATCGTACCAGGTGGCTACACCTTCATTGCTGTAATGGTACACGCCGCCTTCGGGGGCGGGGTGGGAGAGTATCGTGAAAATGGCTTCCGCCAGGTCGGGCGCATAGGTAGGCGTTCCGGTCTGGTCGAACACGACGTTGAGGCTTTCCTTTTCTTGCATAAGCTCCTGCATACGCAGCAAGAAATTCACGCCATAGCGGGAATACAGCCACGATGTGCGCACCACGATGGCGTTGGGATAGGAGCCCAGTACCGCCGCTTCTCCACGGAGCTTGGACGCGCCGTAAATGCTCTGGGGCGAGGCATCGTCGCTTTCGGTGTAAGGCCGGTTCTGACGGCCGTCGAACACATAATCGGTAGACACCTGGATGAAAGCGATACCTTTCGCCTGGGCGGCTTCGGCCAGCAGCAGGGCTGCCTGGAAGTTGAGCAGGAAAGCCGCTTCTTCGTCGGTTTCCGCCTTGTCAACAGCCGTATAGGCGGCACAGTTCACCACCCCGTCGATGTCCTGGCTATCCAGGAAACCGGCAACGGCGTCGGCATCGGTGACGTCGAGCTCTTCACGGTCGGTCAGCACCAGCTGGAAATCGGGAAATTTGGAGGAAACGGCTTGCATGGACAGGCCTAGCTGACCTTTGGCACCGGTTACCAGTATTTTTTTCATGGCGTCTTTTTTTAAGGCTGGAAGGTGAAATTATGCCGGCAGTCTGCCAGCAAAGGCAATTCCGCGTCTTTCCCGGAAATGATGGCATCGGCCAGGGGGAAGCCCCAGTCGATGTTCAGCGAGGGATCGTCGTACCGGATGCCGCCTTCGCTCGCCTTGTGATAGAAATTATCGCATTTGTAGAACACTTCAGCAGTAGGGCTCAGTACGGAATACCCATGTGCAAAACCCTGTGGTATCAGCAATTGCTTTTTGTTTTCAGCCGAAAGCTCGATGGTATATACTTGTCCGTACGTAGGCGACCCTTTGCGGATATCCACCGCAACGTCCCATATACGGCCTTCCAGCACGCGGATCAGCTTCGTTTGGGAATGTGGGTCCAGTTGGTAGTGCAACCCGCGCAATACGCCATAAGTGGAGCGCGCCTGGTTGTCTTGTCTGAACTGGATGTCCAGGCCTCCTTCCCGAAAAGTGTTGGCATTGTAGCTTTCGAAAAAATACCCGCGTGCATCGGTATGCACAACGGGTTCGAAAATATACAGCCCGGGGAAGCCGGTGGCGGTTAAAGGCATTATCGTTGTTGGTATTGTTCTTCGTAATATTTTTTATAAGCGCCGCTGGTCACATGGTCCAGCCAGTCCTGGTTGGCCAGGTACCAGTCTACCGTTTTTTCCAGTCCTTCCTCGAATTGCAGGCTCGGCGCCCAGCCCAGCTCCTTATTTAGCTTGCTGGCGTCAATCGCATATCGCTGATCGTGGCCTGCACGGTCTTTCACAAAAGTGATCAGTTGCGCGGAGGTTCCCGGTTCACGGCCCAGCTTGCTGTCCATGATCTTGCAAAGCAGACGGATGAGGTCGATGTTCTTCCACTCGTTGAAGCCGCCGATATTGTATGTTTCGCCGGTTACACCGTTGTGGAAAATGGTATCGATGGCGCGGGCATGATCGTCCACAAACAGCCAGTCGCGCACGTTTTCGCCGGTCCCGTAAACGGGGATGGGCTTATTGTTGCGGATATTGTGAATGGCCAGCGGGATGAGTTTTTCCGGGAAGTGATGGGAGCCGTAGTTGTTGGAACAGTTGCTCAACACGACCGGAAGATGGTACGTATGATGATATGCCCGCACGAAGTGGTCGGAACTGGCTTTGGACGCGGAGTAGGGCGAACGGGGATCGTAGGCGGTCTCTTCCGTGAAGAAGCCTTCTTCGCCGAGGGAGCCGTACACTTCGTCTGTAGACACATGGTAGAAGCGTTTTCCGTCCATATCGTCTTTCCAGTATTTACGCGCAGCGTTCAGCAGCACGGCGGTACCGAGCACGTTGGTACGGATGAACGCCAGCGGATCGAGGATCGAGCGGTCTACATGGCTTTCTGCAGCGAGGTGGATCACGCCGTCAAAATGATATTTTTCGAAAGCTGCATAGACGCCGTTCTCGTCCGTAATATCAATTTTCTCGAAAACATAGTTCGGTTTATCCTGGACATCGTTCAGGTTTTCCAGGTTCCCGGCATATGTGAGCGCATCCCCGTTAACGATGGTGTACGATGGATACTTGTTAACAAAAAGCCTTACAACATGGGAGCCGATAAAACCGGCTCCCCCTGTAATCAAAATGGTTTTCTTCATACGGTGTTTATTGGCTCAGGCTTTCCCGAGCGCCTGTTTGAAATACTCGTAGGTGATCTTCAATCCTTCCGCACGGTCTACTTTCGGTTCCCATCCGAGCAATGCTTTCGCCTTGGTGATGTCGGGCTTGCGTTGTTTCGGATCGTCTTTCGGCAGCGGCTGGAATACGATTTTCTGTTTGGTCCCGGTCAGTTTGATGATCTCTTCCGCGAATTCGAGCAGGGTGATCTCTGCCGGGTTGCCGATGTTGACGGGCATATGGTAATCGCTCATCAACAGGCGGAAAATACCTTCCACGAGGTCGGCCACGTAGCAGAAGGAACGTGTTTGCGAACCGTCGCCGAAAACGGTGAGGTCCTGGCCGGTAAGCGCCTGGCTCATGAACGCCGGCAAAGCGCGGCCGTCATCGAGCCGCATGCGCGGGCCGTAGGTGTTGAAGATGCGGATGATGCGGGTATCCACGCCATGGAAGTTGTGGTAAGCCATGGTGATGGATTCCATGAAACGCTTCGCTTCGTCGTACACGCCGCGCGGGCCCACGGGGTTCACATTGCCCCAGTATTCTTCGGGCTGCGGGTGAACGTTGGGGTCGCCATATACTTCGGAAGTGGACGCCACAAGGATGCGGGCATTCTTTTCCTTGGCCAGCCCCAGCAGGTTATGCGTGCCGAGGGAACCCACCTTCAGCGTCTGGATCGGCATCTTCAGATAATCGATCGGACTGGCGGGTGAAGCGAAATGCAGGATGTAATCCAGTTCGCCGGGTACATGGACGAATTTGGTCACATCATGATGGAAATATTCGAATTCCTTTAAAGGAAAAAGGTGTTCGATGTTCTTGATATTGCCGGTGAGGAGGTTATCCATCCCGATCACATGAAATCCTTCTTTGATGAAGCGATCACAAAGGTGGGAACCGAGGAACCCTGCCGCACCTGTGATGAGCACACGTTTTTTTGTCATTTTACTACAGAGTTTAAACGGGTAACGGCTTGTCTTCCTACACTTTCATAATGGAAACCGAGTTCCTGCATCCTGGGAACATCGAACAGGTTCCGGCCGTCGAAGATAACCTGATCTTTGAGGTGGGTACGGATCTTGTCGAAGTCGGGCGTGCGGAATACGCTCCATTCCGTGGCAATGATCAGGGCATCGGCATTTTCCAATGCTTCATATTGATGGTCCACGTAACGGATACGGTCGCCGATCAGCTGTTTCACGTTGCTCATGGCTTCCGGGTCGAACGCGGAAACGGTAGCGCCCGCCGCCAGCAACCGGTCGATGATGTATAATGCGGGTGCTTCGCGGATGTCGTCCGTATTGGGCTTGAACGCAAGGCCCCACAGCGCGAAATGCTTTCCTTTCAGATCGTTGTCGAAATACGCTTCGATCTTGGGGAGGAGAAACACTTTCTGTTGCTCGTTCACGTCCATCACCGCATTGAGGATGCGGAAATCATAATCGGCATCCTGCGAAGATTTTACGAGTGCCTGCACGTCTTTGGGGAAACAGCTGCCGCCATACCCGATGCCGGGGAAGAGGAAGCGTTTGCCGATGCGGTCGTCGCTGCCGATACCGCGGCGCACCATGTCTACGTCTGCGCCCAGGCGCTCGCAGAGAATGGCGATCTCGTTCATAAAGGAGATCTTGGTGGCGAGGAACGAATTGGCGGCATACTTGGTCAGCTCGGCGGATTTTTCGTCCATGAAGATCACCGGGTTTCCCTGGCGAACATAAGGCGCGTACAGTTCGCCCATCACCTTGCGGGCTTTTTCCGAAGATGTCCCGATCACAACGCGGTCGGGCTTCATGAAATCTTCCACGGCCACGCCTTCGCGGAGGAATTCGGGGTTAGACACCACATCGAATTCTACTTTCGCGTTCCTGGCGATGGCTTCGCGCACCTTTTCGGCCGTACCAACCGGTACCGTGCTCTTGTCGACGATCACTTTGTAATCTTCCAGGATGTAACCCAGCTGATCGGCCACTTTCAGGATGTAGGAGAGATCGGCGGAGCCGTCTTCACCGGGAGGGGTAGGGAGCGCGAGGAATATCACGTCGGCATCGCTCACGCCTTCCTTCAGTTGGGTCGTGAACTGCAGGCGGCCTTCCTTGAGATTGCGCTCGAACAATTTTTCCAAACCTGGCTCATAAATGGTAATCTGTCCGGCGGCGAGTTTCGCTACTTTGCCGGCATCGATGTCGACACAGGTAACATTGTTGCCTGTTTCAGCGAAACAGGTGCCGGTCACAAGACCAACATAACCGGTGCCAACCACTGTAATTTTCATGGGGGATCATTTTAAGAATGAAAGAACGGATTCAATGATGTGATTCAGTTGGTCTGCGTCCATTTCTGTGTGAATGGGAAGGGAGATGACCTTGGTGGTCAGTGTATCGGTAACAGGAAGGTGTTGATGGGTTTCGGTCATGCCTTCGAACATTTTCTGGCGATGCCCGGGCACGGGATAATAGATCATCGCCGGCACTTTCTGCTCGGCGAGGAACGCCTGCAGCTCGTTGCGGTCTTTCCCTTCGATCTGGAGCGTGTACTGGTGGAACACGTGCACCTGGTTGGGCGCCTGGTAGGGTGTGACGATATATTTGTTTCCGGCGAAAGCCTTGTCGTAAGCGGCAGCCACTTCGCGGCGCGCGGCAATGTATTGGTCGAGCTGTTGCAGCTTGATGCGGAGCACCACGGCCTGCAGGGTATCCAGCCGGCTGTTGACGCCTACTACGTCGTGGTAATAACGGGCAGACTGGCCGTGATTGGCTACCATGCGGATCTTCGCGGCCAGGGCATCATCGTCGGTAAAGAGCGCGCCGCCGTCGCCATAGCATCCCAGGTTTTTGCTGGGGAAGAAGGATGTGCAGCCGATGTGGCCGAAGGTCCCGGCTTTTTTGATAACGCCGTTTTTCGAGGTATAATCGCTGCCGATGGCCTGGGCGTTATCTTCGATCACGTAAAGGCCGTGTTTTTCGGCGATTGCCATGATGCTGTCCATATCTGCGCTGTGTCCGTAAAGGTGTACCGGCACGATGGCTTTCGTTTTCGGCGTAATGGCCTTTTCAATCGCCTGGGGATCAATGCAGTATGTTTTGGGATCGATGTCCACGAACACCGGTTTCAGTTGCAGCAGGGCAATCACTTCGGCGGTGGCGATGAAGGTGAACGACGGGGTGATCACCTCGTCTCCGGGCTGAAGCCCCAGCGCCATCATGGCGATCTGAAGGGCGTCGGTCCCGTTGGCACAGGGGATGACATGCCTGGTCCCCAGGTATTGCCCCAGTTCCTGTGCGAATTGCTGGACGGGGGCTCCGTTAATGAATGCGGCGCTGTCCAGCACTTCCAACATGGCTGCGTCTACCTCGGGCTTGATTTTGTTGTATTGGCGTTTTAAATCCACCATCTGAATTGGGACCATGAACGATGTCTTTTTATGAGAGGGCAAATTTACAAATTTTGGGTTAGGCTGCAGAGACTATCTTTGCAGGGCAAATAGTTTTTATCTGGTTAAAGTTCAATAACGTGGGCGTATCGATTTTTCTGTATAACATGGGCATCCGGATGTACCGGGCCGTGGTAGGACTGGCCGCCGGCGCCGGAAAAGCAAAGGCGAAAGCCTGGATCGAAGGCCGGGAGCGGCTTTGGCCCGAACTGGAAGCCGCCATGGCCAGCCGTAAGCCCGCTATTTGGGTGCACGCCGCCTCGCTGGGGGAGTTCGAGCAGGGGAGGCCCATCCTGGAAGCCCTCCGTACGGAATACCCCGGTCACCGCATCGTGCTGACCTTTTTTTCGCCATCCGGCTATGAAGTCCGCAAAAACTGGCCGGGCGCGGACTTTATCTGCTATCTCCCGCTCGATACCCCGGCCAACGCAGCCCGGTTTCTCGGCCAGGTGCGCCCCCAGCTGGCTATTTTCATCAAATACGAATTCTGGTACCATTTCCTGCAAGCCCTTTACGCCCGGCAGGTACCGGTACTGCTCATATCCGGTATTTTCCGTCATAAACAGCTCTTTTTCAAGCCATATGGCGGCATGTTCCGGGATTTGCTCAGGAAAATGGACCATCTCTTCGTCCAGAACGAAACTTCCATCACCCTGCTGCATAACATCGGCATCCGGCAGGTGACGCTGGCGGGAGATACGCGGTTCGACCGGGTTTGGGCGCTGCGTCAAAATCCCGTCGGGTTGCCCGCTATCGAAGCGGCGCTGCGGGTGGAAAAAGTGCTCGTGGCCGGCAGTACCTGGGAAGCGGATGAGGAAGCATTGGCCAAATGGTGGTACGGCGGCGGAAAGGAAGGCCGTCAGCTTATATTGGCGCCGCATGAGATCCATGCCGCCCATCTCGATAAAATTCAGTCACTTTTCCCCGACGCCGTGCGTTTCTCGCAGCTGAACGGCCGCCAGCCGGATGTGCTGGTGATCGATAATGTGGGAATGCTGTCGGCCCTGTACCGGTACAGCCGCATCGCTTATGTGGGCGGGGGATTCGGGAAGGCGGGGATCCATAACCTCCTGGAACCGGCTACTTACGGCCGGCCGGTGATCATCGGCCCCATATTCCACCAGTTCCACGAAGCCATGATGCTCGTGCAGCTGAGGGGGGCCATCGTGGTGCAGGACGCCGATGAGCTGTCGAAAGCGATCACGGCGCTCAATGATCCGTTTTATTACGGGCAGACCGCGGAAATCGCCGCCCGCTTCGTGGAAGACCACAAGGGGGCAACCGGGAAAATCATGGGCTATATTCAGGAAAAACGCTTCCTGACGAGCGAGTAGAAGTGCTGTGCCACGGCATCGGATTCGTCCCATCCCAACTTGATCTTCAGCTCCCGTTCGATCCAGTATTCGGCTTCCTGCAGCGATTGGCATTCGTTGATGGTTTTCACCGAACGCTCGTAATGGTCTTTATCACCGCGGAAAAGTTCTTGCATGAACTGGAACTTGTCGTTGATCCCGATCGCGCTTTTCAGGTCGGGCACGCCCATACTGCCGATCTTTTCTCCCACTTCCATGTTTTTACTGCTGAAGCGGTCGTTCAGCGAAGCGGCAGGCTTGCCTACCAACTCGTTGAGATCGCGGCGGATGCCGTTGCCTTCGGGCACCGGGACCGGCTGTTGCTGAACGGGCTGCGGCTGTACAAACTGTTGTTGGACAGGCTGTTGGACAGGCTGCGCTGGCGCGGGCGGGTCGAAAAGGGTGGCGCTGGCGGCGGGTTTCTCCGCCGGGCGGGTGGGCTGTTTTACCGGCACACGGTCGGGCGCGTAACCATTGGTATGGCCGTTGGAAGACGGCGCCGCAGCGGAATTCGCAACCGCGGCGGGTGCAGCGGGAACAGGTGCGGGAGGCGGCGGCGCGGGGACGGGTTCAGGGATATGTTCCGCAACATGGACGTGCGCCGGCATGATCACTGCAACGTGACCATGGGAAGCGTGCTCCTGTTGTTTCTGAAGGTTCCGCTGATGGAGGATCTCCGCCTGCAGCAACTGTGTGTAGTAGGACATGGATTGCAAACTGCCGGCCGAGTTCTTCAGTTCCTGCAGTTTGTCAATTAAGGCATATATCTTTTCCATGCGTTAATTGAATTTTGTTCCGTAAATCTGTGATGATAACGTAGTCCGCAAAAAATTATTTTATTTGCAACTAAGTTATACTTTTTTAACCACTTGTTTATCAAAATAGTACAATATGTTTATTGAACCTTCGCTTACAGGAGGCCGGAGAGGATGGATCGAAGTGATTTGCGGATCGATGTTTTCCGGTAAAACGGAAGAACTGATCCGCCGGCTGAAACGGGCGAAGATCGCTAACCTGACCGTCGAGATTTTTAAACCTGCGATGGACGTCCGGTACGATCATGAACATATCGTGTCTCACAACGAATCGCGCATCCTTTCCACACCCGTCGAAAGCTCGCAACAAATCCTGCTGCTGGGGCAGGGGGTAGACGTAGTCGGTATCGACGAGGCCCAGTTCTTTGACGCAGAATTGCCCAATGTGTGCGACCAGCTGGCGCTCCAGGGCATCCGTGTCATCGTGGCGGGCCTCGATATGGACTTCCGCGGGCAACCTTTCGGGCCCATCCCTGCCTTGCTTGCAAAGGCCGACTACATCACCAAACTACATGCCATTTGTGTGCGATGCGGTAACATTGCGACACATTCTTACCGGAAATCTGCCGGATCGCAAACGGTTTTACTGGGTGAAAAGGACCACTACGAGCCCCGGTGCCGTCATTGTTACGCGCTGGGAGAAGATGCCTGAGCCTTCGTTTCCGCAAGGCTTTCGGGGTCTACTTTCACCTTGAACGTGAATTTCTTCTGCGTGATGTAACTGAAACATACGACAACGACCGTAGTAAGGATTTTGCTGATGGTGGGATAGAAGCCGCAGTAATCCACGAAAAGCTTCATCAGCACGTAATTCATCATCAGGCAAACCGCCACCAGCAAAAAATACCTGGCCAGCTGCACCCGCCCGCGAAGATTGGAGTCGGAGAAAACGATGTATTTATTTAACAGGAACCCTGTCGGAAAGCTCACCAGGAAAGCCATGAAAACCGCCGCAATGTGGGGGCTCAGCGCAATGAAAGGCAATTGCACCACTTCTTTCTTCAGCACGAAATTGTAAAAAACGAAAAACAGGAAAATATCCAGCACGGTATTGCCCCCGCCGCATGCCAGGTAACGGAAGGTCTGGAAGGGCATCACCTTCGCGAATGGCCGGTAGAAAAAGGCCAGGATATGTAAAATCAACTGCTTCATCGTAAAAAACGGGGCAAAGCTACGAACGAAAAAGGAATTCTTCCTGCCGGAATACGGGTTTTAACATCCCTTTTGCCGCGGATCAACGCGCTTTTCTCCGCTGTTTCCACCGCGACGGGGCTTTCACGTTGCCGGTCACCTGTAATGGGGCCGCAGCGGGCTGTTCCCAAAGAACGGCGGCCAGGATGGCGGCTGCGCGGGCGGCTTCATCGTCGGCCGAGGCGTCGAGCGCCTGCGGCGTAAAATACCGGCCGATGAAATTCGTATCGAAGTTCCCGTCGATGAACGGCGCCTGCTGCAACGCCCACCGGCCGAAAGGCAGGGTGGTCTTAATACCCGTCACCCGGTATTCGTCGATGGCGCGGATCAGCCGGAGGCGCGCTTCTTCCCGGTCTGCCCCCCAGGCGATCAGCTTGGAGATCATGGGGTCGTAGAAAATGGGGATGTCCATTCCGGCTTCATACCCGTCGTCTACCCGCACGCCGGGGCCCTGTGGCCGGATATAGGTTTCCAGCCTGCCGGTGTCGGGGAGGAAATTATTGGCAGGATCTTCCGCGCAAAGCCGCAGTTCTATTGCATGTCCGTTGATTTTCAAGTCGTTCTGCCCGAAAGGAAGCTTTTCTCCGCGGGCTACGCGGATTTGTTCCTTCACCAGGTCGAGCCCCGTGATCATTTCCGTGACGGGGTGTTCCACCTGCAGGCGGGTATTCATTTCGAGGAAATAGAAATTCAGTTGTTCGTCGACGAGGAATTCCACCGTTCCCGCGCCATAATAATTACAGGCGCGTGCCACGTCGACCGCGCACTGGCCCATGGCCTGCCGGATGTCAGGGGTGAGGCAGGAGGAGGGGGCTTCTTCGATCAGTTTCTGGTGCCGGCGCTGGATGGAGCATTCCCTTTCGAAGAGGTACACCACGTTGCCGTGCTGGTCTCCCAGCACCTGGATCTCGATATGCCGGGGCGATCCCACATATTTTTCGATGAAAACGGCGTCGTCGCCGAAGGCGCTGAGGGCTTCGCTTTTGGCCAGCCTGATCTGTTCTTCCAGTTCGCTTTCCTTTTCCACCACGCGCATGCCTTTGCCGCCGCCGCCCGCGGAGGCTTTGATAAGAATGGGGAACCCGGTTTTTTTGACCACTTCCCTGGCTTCTTCGATGCTCGTGAGGGGCGTTTCGGTGCCGGGCACCATGGGTACGCCGAATTTTTGCGCGGCCTGTTTGGCGGCGAGTTTGCTGCCCATGGTCTCAATGCTGGAAGCGGAAGGCCCGATGAAGATGAGCCCTGCGTCGGCCACGGCCTGTGCGAATTTCGCGTTTTCGCTGAGGAAGCCGTAACCGGGATGGATGGCGTCGGCGCCGGTGGATTTCGCTACTTCGATGATCCGGTCGCCCAGCAGATAGCTCTGCGAAGAAGGGGCGGGGCCGATGCACACGGCTTCGTCGGCATATTGAACGAACGGCATGGTACGGTCGGCTTCAGAATAAACGGCTACGGTGGCGATTCCCATCTCGCGGGCAGAGCGCATGACGCGCAGTGCGATCTCTCCCCGGTTGGCGACAACGATTTTCTTCATATGCTTGGCATTGCGATAAAACGCTAAAGTTAATGGATTTCAAATTGGCGGATCAAAGTTATCTTTGCCGTTGTGAAAAGTCCCATTTCCCAGATTTACGCGCTTGTCCGCAAGGATGTGCTGCTCGAGTGGCGGCAACGCCACGCCCTTTTCGGCATACTCCTGTATGTTTTCTCGACGGTGTTCGTCATCAATCTGATGGTGCGGGAGCCGGAGGAGCGGATGTGGAATGCGTTGTTCTGGGTGGTGCAGCTATTTGTGTGCGTGAATGCGGTGGCGAAGAGTTTTCTGCAGGAGAGCCGGGGGCGGCTGTTGTACTTTTATTCGTTGGTACACCCCCGTTATTTCATCGCGGCGAAGCTGATTTACAATGTGTTGCTGATGCTGCTGTTCAGTGCGGTGACACTCCTTTGCTGCATGATGTTCCTGGGGAACCCCCTGGTGAAGCCCTGGTATTTCCTGGGGGTGGTGCTCCTGGGCGGGGTGAGCCTGAGCCTGCTGTTTACCATGCTGGCGGCCATTGCGGCGCAGGCGAGCCAGAATGCGGCGCTGATGGCGATCATGGGTTTCCCGCTGATCATGCCCATCCTGATTTTGCTCAGCAACGTTTCCCAGAGCGCGTTTTCGCCGGTGGTGCAGCCCGGGCTGGGGGGGATGTTCCTCATGCTGGCGGGGATGGACCTGCTGGTAGTGGCGCTGGCGCTCATTCTCTTCCCCTTCCTCTGGAAAGAATAATTTTTAACAAAATACCTTCCGGGGTGCGGATTATTCAATGCGGAACGGATGCTTTGCAGGTTCATCAAAATCCTCAATTTGCTTTGCCGTTAGCGGATAATCGTGTAGGTTTGCCCCCAATATTTCAATTTGAGAAATGGCTAGAAATTGGTGGAAAATACTCTCCGTGATGTTGCTCCTGTATGTGATCATCGGAGGGTTCATGGTCCCGGTTCCCGTGATCGGCAACAACCAGCAGGCTGCCCGCAGCATCTTCTTTCACTTGCCGATGTGGATGGCAATGTATACCCTGCTCACGATCTCCGTCGTAAATTCCATATGGTACCTCGCAACCAACGATCTCAAAAGGGACGTCCGCGCTTCCAGCGCCGGCAGCGTAGGCGTACTGTTCGGCGTGATGGGGTTCCTGACCGGCATGCTCTGGGCCACCTATACCTGGGGCGGCACCATCGTGAACGATCCCAAGCAGATGACCACCGCCATCGCCCTGGCGATCTACATGGCGTACCTGGTGCTCCGCATGTCGTTCACCGATATCGACAAAAGGGCCCGCGTTTCGGCGATCTATAATGTTTTCGCCTTCGCCCTGCTCATCCCCCTCACTTACATCATCCCGCGGACGGTGGATTCCCTTCACCCGGGAAGCGCCAGCAGCCCCGGCTTCAGCGATAAAGACACCGCCGGCACCATCAAAATGGTGCTCTGGCCCGCCTTCATCGGCTTTACGCTCCTCGGCATCTGGATCTACACCCTTCGCAACCGTTATAAAAGATTGGCTCTTAAAAATATCCTTCATGGTTAACAGAATATCCTTTTCCATTTTCACCGCTCTCATGCTGCTCGTAACCGCCGTTTTCGGACAGGAAGGCGCCGAAACCGTACAACAGGCCGCTACCCAGCAAAATACAGAGACCGGCCCCGTGAACGAGTTTTTCCGCAGCAACAGCAAAATTTATGTGGCCGTGGGCATCCTGGTGATCATCTTCAGCTGTATCACGATCTACCTCGTCCGTCTCGACCGGAAGATCTCCAGGCTCGAAAAAGAAAAATAGCCCGCTACGCCGCCCCAACTACAAGTCTGCTTACAACACCAAAACAACATATCTAAACCGTTTTTTATGGCTAAAGCAAAAGCGCTGACGCAAGAACCGCATTATAACTTCTTCCACAGCGTGGAAATGAGTTTCGACAAGGCTGCGCAATTCACCAAATGGGAGAATGGCATCCTGGAGCAGATCAAAGCCTGTAACGCCGTATACCGCATGAAATTCCCCGTTCGCGTGGGCGACGGGATCGAAGTGATCGAGGCATACCGTGTGCAGCACTCCCATCACAAACTGCCCTGTAAAGGCGGGATCCGCTTCAGCGACGAAGTGAACCAGGACGAAGTGATGGCCCTCGCCGCACTCATGACCTACAAATGCGCCATCGTAAACGTGCCCTTCGGCGGCGCGAAAGGCGGCATCCGCATCAATCCCCGTAACTACACCCCCTTTCAGCTCGAAAATATCACCCGCCGGTACACCGCCGAGCTCGTGAAGAAAAACTTCATCGGCCCCGGCATCGACGTTCCCGCCCCCGATTACGGTACCGGCGAGCGCGAAATGAGCTGGATACTCGACACTTACATGAGCCTCCGCCCCGGAGAGATCGACGGCTACGGCTGCGTGACCGGCAAACCCGTTTCCCAGGGCGGCGTTCGCGGCCGTAAGGAAGCCACCGGCCTCGGTGTGTTCTACGGCCTGCGCGAGCTCTGCAACGTGAAGGAAGATATGAAACGCATCGGCCTCGAGCCCGGCCTCGAAGGCAAAACCGTAGCCGTTCAGGGCATGGGCAACGTGGGCTACCACGCCGCCAAATACTTCCATGAAGCCGGCGCGAAAGTAGTATGCCTCATCGAATGGGATGGCGCCATCTACAACCACAAAGGCCTCGACCCCGACGCCGTCCTGAAACACAAAATGGAAACCGGCTCCATCACCGGCTTCCCCGGTGCCAAAAACCTGAAAAAGAACACCGATGGCCTCGAAGTGGATTGCGATATCCTCATCCCCGCCGCCCTCGAAAATGTGATCCACGCTGAAAATGCACCCAAAATCAAAGCAAAGATCATCGGCGAAGCCGCCAACGGCCCCCTCACACCCGAAGCAGACGAGATCCTCGCCAAAAAAGGCGTGATCGTAGTTCCCGATATGTTCCTCAACGCCGGCGGTGTTACCGTGTCTTACTTCGAATGGCTGAAAAACCTCAGCCACGTGCGTTACGGCCGCCTCGGCAAACGCTTCGACGAAAACATGAACATCCACATCCTCGGCCAGATCGAAGAACTGACCGGCAAAAAAGTGTCCGAAAAAGAAAGGAAATTCATCGCCCACGGTGCAGACGAAGTAGACCTGGTATATTCCGGCCTGGAAGAAACCATGATCACCGCCCTCCACGAAGTGCGCGAAAAATCGCTCGAACACAAAAAAATCAAGGACATGCGCACCGCCGCTTACGTTTGCGCCATCGACAAGGTGGGCGCCGCTTACGAGCAGCTCGGCATCTTCCCCTGATTTTTATTCGATAAAGGAACTGTATTACCGGGGTGGCCACGATCGTGGCCACCCTTTTTTAACTGTAACAGCCTAGAAAATAGCCAGGCATAGCTATTTTTTAATTAAAAGAGTGGTTGTTTATTCTACTTTATGCCGTAATGTTTTAACTTGGCTACAATCATTTTCATTTCATATACCTACTGAGGTTCCTGCAAATCAACCTACAAGAAAGCGATATCATTAATTAAGCTGTCAAATCCCCAAGCATGAGCAATAAAAATGATTTATACCTGGAAGTAAAAAAATATTGGGCGAGCGTAGCAGGTAAAGAGGGCAATGTAGACTTCAGTACGCTTCAGGCGCAAATTGAAACACATAAGCGATTATTTAACATTTTTCAGGCAGGGAGCTATTTTTTTCTATTATTCGACATCTACAATGGCGAGATTGCTGAAGTAAGCCCAGGACTTTTCGATGTATTGGGGTATACCCAGGGAGAACTGAATATGGAGGAATATGTAAACAAGATCCATCCGGAGGATATGCCCTTTTTCTTAAAATTTGAACAACATCTCTTCAATTTTTATCATGGGCTTACGGTCGATCAAATAGGCCAATATAAAGTACAGTACGATCTGAGGATTAAAAAGAAGAACGGAAATTATGCCCGAATCCTCATACAATATATAATCGTTAATCATCATGGGCATGATTTGAAACATAGTTTTCATTTGCATACCGATATTACGCATATTAAAAACGAAGGGGAGCCCCATTTCTCCGTGATCGGGTTGAACGGCCTGCCATCCTACTACGATATTCAGAAAACGATAACCAGCAGTTCTTCAAAAAGCTTGTTCACCGCCAGGGAAAGGGAAATCCTGAAAGGAGTAGTGGAAGGTAAAAGCAGCCAGCAGCTTGCAGGAGAATTATTTGTAAGCATTCATACGATCAATAGTCACCGCAAAAATATCCTGGCGAAGGGTAATGTTAAAACGCCGCTTGAGCTGGTGAGAAAAGCGATTATAGAGGGGTGGATATAATCCGGGTGGTTAAAGTGGCGTGATCGTTTGCACCGGCGGATAATCCGGCAGATCCTGCTCGAAAACCCAGCTCCCCGCGGCCCCGTCTAACCGGCAGCACCAGGTGTTCACGCCATTGGTGATCACCAGCCAGGGCGCGGGCAACGCCATATGGTACCGTACGATCTGCTCCAGCACAGGCTGTTTCAGCGGAACGCCCATTTCCTTGCACTCCACGATCATCCAGGGCGTGGCTTCACGCGAATACACGACGATGTCGCACCGCTTGCGGAGTTCCCCGAGATGCAGTTCCTTTTCGATACTGAGCAGCGCCCCGGGATACTGGCGGGATTTTACGAGGTAATTCAGGAAATTCTGCCTGACCCACTCCTCCGGCGTCAGCACCACGTATTTCTTCCGGTAAGCATCGTAAATCATGTCTTTACCGCCATTGGCCGTGATCTTGAAGTCGGGTTGCGGGTATCGGATGGAAATCATGCCGTAAAACTAGGGATTGATGCCGGATTGCCGAAAAAACATTACATTCACTTGTCAAAAGGCTATGAAGACGAAAGAAGAGATAGTAGCTAACTGGCTGCCCAGGTACACGGGCGAGAAGCTGGAGAACTTCGGTTCACACATCCTGCTGACCAATTTTTCCAACTACGTACTGCAATTTTCCCAGTGGCATAACGCGAAGATCGTGGGTGCCGACCGCCCCATGCAATGCTGTACCGCCGGAGACATCACCATCATCAATTTCGGGATGGGAAGCCCCGGCGCCGCCACCGTCATGGACCTCCTCAGCGCCATCCAGCCGAAAGCCGTGCTGTTTTTGGGGAAATGCGGGGGGCTGAAGAAGAAAAATACCATCGGCGACCTCATCCTGCCCATCGCCGCGATCCGGGGCGAAGGTACCTCCAACGACTATTTTCCCGCCGAAGTGCCCGCCCTTCCTGCGTTTGCCCTGCAAAAAGCCATTTCCACGACCATCCGCGAATATGGCTGCGATTATTGGACCGGCACCTGCTACAGCACCAACCGCCGCGTTTGGGAACATGACGCCGACTTCAAAAAATACCTCGAAAAAATCCGCGCCATGGCCATCGATATGGAAACGGCGACCATCTTTTCGGTAGGTTTCTATAATAAGATCCCGACCGGCGCGCTCCTCCTCGTTTCCGACTCGCCCATGGTCCCGGAAGGCGTGAAAACCGAGGAAAGCGATAAAAAAGTGACGAGCGAATTCGTAGACCGGCACCTCCGCATCGGGATCGACTCCCTGAAAAATCTCATCAACAGTCACCAAACCGTTAAACACCTCCGATTTTGAGCCCTGTACCGCTGGTTTCCATCCGCAACCTGACCGTCGAATTCCGCGGCGACGGCCATACGGTCACGGCCGTGAAAAGCATTTCGCTGGACGTTCGGCCCGGCGAAATCCTCGGTATCGTGGGTGAATCCGGTTCAGGAAAATCCGTCACGTCGCTGAGCATCATGCGGCTCATCGCGGAACCGGGGCGCATCAGCGGCGGTGAGATCGTCTATCAGCCGGAAAACAAACCGGCGGTGGATTTGCTTCGCCTGCCGGAAGCGGCCATGCGCAGCTACCGCGGGCACGAGATCGCGATGATCTTCCAGGAGCCCATGACCAGCCTGAACCCGCTGCACACCTGCGGTAAACAAGTGGCGGAAGCCATCATCCTCCATAAAAAAGTATCCCCGCGCGAAGCCCGCCGGCAAACCATCGCCCTGTTCGAACGGGTGAAACTGCCCCGGCCGGAAGAAGCGTACGATAAATATCCGCACGAATTGTCGGGCGGACAAAAGCAGCGCGTCATGATCGCCATGGCCATTTCCTGCGGTCCGCGCCTGCTCATCGCCGACGAGCCCACCACCGCGCTCGACGTCACCGTCCAGAAAACCATCCTGGAGCTGCTGCGCGAATTGCAGCGCGAAATGGGGATGAGCGTGGTTTTCATCACACACGACCTGGGCGTGATCGCAGCAATAGCGGACCGGGTAGCCGTCATGTATAAAGGTGAAATCGTGGAAGAAGGAACGGTGGAACAGATTTTCTCGCGCCCCGGCCACGCCTATACGAAGGGGCTGCTGGCTTGCCGCCCGCCGATGGACCTTCGCTTGCGCCGCCTTCCTGTTGTGAAAGATTTTACGGGCAGCCGGGAGCCGGTGGAGGTGGAGGCGTTCGTCCGCTCGCTGGAGATGCCGGCGGAGGAAATGAAAGCGCGCGCTGACATGCTGGCGGAAAGGCCGCCATTGCTGGAAGTGGCGGGCCTGAGCACATGGTTCCCGACGGGGCGGTCGCTCTTCGGGAAGCCCAAAAGCTGGACGAAGGCCGTGGACGATATCAGTTTCACGGTGCGGGAAGGGGAAACGCTGGGGCTGGTGGGAGAATCCGGTTGCGGGAAAACCACGTTGAGCCGGACGCTCCTGCGGCTGGTGGAGCCCACGCACGGGGCTATACGCTATCGCGGCCGCGACCTGTTATCGCTTTCCGCCGGAGAAATGCGGGAGATGCGCAAGCATATCCAGATCATTTTCCAGGACCCGTATTCTTCGCTGAACCCGCGGATGACGGTGGGGCAGGCCATTTTGGAGCCGATGCAGGTGCACGGGATGTTCGGCAACGACAGGGAACGCCGGGAGCGGGTATGGTCGTTACTGGAAAAGGTGGGATTGCTGCCGGAGCATTACAACCGTTATCCCCACGAATTTTCGGGCGGTCAGCGGCAGAGGATCGTCATTGCCCGGGCGTTGGCGCTTAACCCGGAGTTCATTATTTGCGACGAATCGGTTTCGGCGCTGGACGTGAGCGTGCAGGCGCAGGTGCTGAACCTCCTGCGGTCGCTTCAACACGAGTTTAATTTCACGTATATATTTATATCTCACAATCTGTCGGTTGTGAATTTTATGAGCGATACCATGATGGTCATGCAGCGGGGAAAGATCGCGGAAATGGGGCCTGCGGAGGCGGTGTACCATCGTCCGGCTTCGGATTACACGCGCGAGCTGATCGCTGCGATCCCGGGGCGGTGAACCTTATTTCATGATATGCGTTATTATTCCTACCTTTGCAGACTTTAAATTCATTCATACCGTAATATGAAATTATCACAATTCAAGTTCGATCTGCCTTTAAACCTGATCGCACAACATCCCTCCAAGACAAGAGACGAGAGCCGCCTGATGGTAGTAAACCGCGCCACCGGCAAAATCGAGCACAAGGTTTTCAAAGACATTCTGGGTTATTTCAACGACAAGGACGTAATGATCGTGAACAACACGAAAGTGTTCCCTGCGCGTTTATACGGCCGTAAGGAGAAAACCGGTGCGAAGATCGAAGTGTTCCTGCTCCGCGAGCTGAACAAGCAGAACCGTCTGTGGGACGTTATCGTGGACCCGGCCAGGAAGATCCGTGTAGGCAACAAGCTGTATTTCGGGGACGATGAGAGCCTGGTGGCGGAAGTGATCGACAACACCACTTCCCGCGGCCGTACCATCCGCTTCCTGTTCGAAGGGAACGACGAAGAGTTCAAGGCCGTACTGGACAGCCTGGGCGAAACCCCGCTGCCGAAGTACATCAAACGCAAGCCGGAAGAAGAAGACAAGGAACGTTACCAGACCGTGTACGCCAAGTACGAAGGTGCGGTAGCCGCTCCCACCGCTGGTCTTCACTTCAGCCGCGAACTGATCAAACGCCTCGAGATCAAGGGCGTGAAATTCGCCGAAGTGACCCTTCACACCGGCCTGGGCACCTTCCGCCCCATCGAGGTGGAAGACCTGAGCAAGCATAAAATGGACGCGGAATATTTCCACATCGATGAATATGCGGTGAAAATCGTGAACAAGGCGAAAGAAGAAAACCGCAAGATCTGCGCCGTAGGTACTACCTCCGTACGTGCCGTAGAATCTTCCGTTACCGCGCAGAACCACCTGAAAGCGGCCGAAGGATGGACGAACACCTTTATCCATCCCCCGTACGATTTCTCGATCCCTAACGCATTGGTAACCAACTTCCACCTGCCGAAAACCAGCCTCCTCATCATGGTTTGTGCCTTCGCCGGTTACGACCTGATCATGGAAGCCTACCAGCAGGCCATCAAGGAAAAATACAGGTTCTTCAGCTATGGCGACGCCATGCTCATTCTTTAATCCGGTTTCCGGATGTGTAAAAGGCAAACAGTTTCCGCTGTTTGCCTTTTTTTGTCAAAATATCCTTACTTCGCAATATGCCAGACAGGAATAAGATAGCGGTCATCGTTGCAGGCGGCTCCGGCCTCAGGATGGGCAGCGCCGTTCCCAAACAATTCATGGAAATCGGCGGAAAACCCGTTCTCCATCACACCATCAACGCTTTCCGGACGGCTTATCCAGACATCCGCATCGTGCTCGTCATCCCCGAGGCGCACCGCGCATTCATCGCGCCACTGCTGGTTTCTTTCGACGAACCGCCTTCCATGACCATCGTTCATGGCGGCGAAACCCGCTTCCATTCCGTGAAAAACGGTCTTGCCACCATTACCGGACCGGCCGTTGTGTTTGTGCACGACGGTGTTCGCGCCCTCATTTCCCCGGAGCTCGTCCGCCGTTGCTGCGAAGGTGCCCTGGCGAAAGGGAACGCCATCCCCGCCATAGAAGTGAAAGACAGTCTGCGCGAGGTCGACGACGAAGGCAACCTGGCCGTAGACCGCAGCCGGTTCCGGATCATCCAGACGCCGCAAACCTTCCTGTCCGAACAACTTTTGCCCGCTTTCGAACAGCCCTATGATCCGTTGTTTACCGACGAAGCCAGCGTGGCAGAGCGCTTCGGCGCGGAAATCCACCTGGTGGAAGGAGAGGAGCGGAATATCAAGATCACCCGTCCGCTGGACCTTGCCATCGCGGAAGTTTTCCTGAAAAAATAATTACGGTTTCCTGAATCCCAGGTCGAGGAATTTTTGTTCCGACCCAGCCGGCGGCCAAACGTAAATCACGTTGCCGGTGGTGCAGGAGCATGCGTAGCAAAGGATGGCCTTGTCTTTGAAGAATTTTATGTAAGGTTTCCCGATAGCTGCGCCGGTTTTGGTTTCCAGCCAGCTTTCCAGCCGGGCGGGGAAATCGTTGCCGCGTTCTACATCTTTGGCCCAGGGGTCGCTGCACTGGGTTTCGGTGTATTGAAGGGCGTCCTTCAGATCGGGGGATTTGTCCTTTTTGCAGGCAGTAAAGAAGGCGAGGGCGAGCATCAGCGGCAGTGTGTAGCGCATGAACATAGTTTTGGGAGTAGCGAAATTATTGTGGTTTAGAGAAGCCGAGGTCGATGAATGGCTGTTCGGAGCCGGGTGCCGGCCAGATTAAGAGCTTATAACCGGAAGAACAGGTGCAGGCATCACATACGATCAGGTTGCTGCGGGGCGGGATGCGTTTGATGTTGTCGATAGCGGCACCGGTTTCCTTTTCCAGCCACAGCTCCAGGTTTTGCACAAACCCTTCTGTGCCGGGCGCCGTTACTTCTCCGCGCCACGGGTCAGAACATTGGGTTTCATAAAAAACCAATGCGCCTTTCATGCTGAGTTTATCTTTCTTCTTGCAGGAGAAAAGGAGGAGGGATGCGGCAGTGAGGAATAACAGGTAGCCGTTTTTCATAAACGCGTGATTTATTCCTGAAACGTCCCCGTAAATCGAAAGGTTACAGGATGCCAGGCAGGCACGCCTGAAAATAACGGTGGAGAAGCATTGTTGCCCCTGGCTATTTAAAACCCAGCGCGGTGAATTTGGCGTCAACGCCCTTGGGGAGCCAGATGGTCAGCACATTCCCTGTTTTGCAGGTGCAGGCCGAGCAGGTGCCGGCGTTTCCGGGGTGAAATTTTAGTTGCGGCTCTGGAATGGTGATCCCGGTTTTGGCTTCCAGCCAGGCGTCCAGTTTTTTAAGAAAATCGGGGTCTGTCCGCTGGATGTCGTTAGACCAGGGATCGTTGCAATAGGTTTCGGAAAACTGCAGCGAGTGGTCTAATGAAGGTATCTGTTCACTTTTTTTGCAGGATGATCCGATCATCAACATGGCAGCTGCGAAAAATAGCATCCGTCCGAACTTCATGATTTCTATATTTAATTGGGGCAGGTTTTGAGTGAATATGTGACGAAAAAGGTTATTCCGACTGGCCTTTCCCGATTTTTTGAAGGATCTGGTGAGCCGCTTCCAGCGCCTGGAACCCGTCGCGCACGTTTACAGGCACGGGTTTGTTTTCGAGGATGCTGTCGCGGAAAAATTCCAGTTCCATGCGGATGGCGTTCGATTGTTTGATTTCCGGGTTGGCGATGGCGATGGTTTTTTTGCCGTTGTTGGTAGCGATGTCGAGTGTGAACAGGCCTTCGTCTTCCGGGGTTTTCAGTTTGATGATCTCGGTTTTTTTGTCGAGGAAGTCGATACCGATATAGGCATCTTTCTGGAACAGGCGCATTTTCCGCATTTTTTTGAGGGAAATGCGGCTGGAAGTGAGGTTGGCGACGCAGCCGTTATGGAATTCTATACGAACGTTGGCGATATCGGGCGTGTCGCTCATCACGGCAACCCCGCTGGCGGAGATGCGGCTGATGCTGGATTGTACGATGCTGAGCACGATATCGATGTCGTGGATCATGAGATCGAGGATCACGCTCACGTCGGTACCTCGGGGGTTGAATTCCGCCAGGCGGTGCACTTCGATGAACATGGGCTTGAGATCGACCCCTTTCAGGGCGAGGAATGCGGGGTTGAAGCGTTCCACATGGCCCACCTGGAATTTGATATTGGCTTCTTCCACCAGTTTCACCAGCAGCCGGGCTTCTTCCATGGTGTTGGTCATGGGTTTTTCCACAAAAACATGCTTGCCCATCCGGATGGCGGTTTCGCATAGCAGGAAGTGCTGGGTAGTAGGCGCCACGATATCGATCGCGTCGGATGCACGGATCAGTTCTTCTGCGGCGTCGAACCGGCGAAGATCGGGATACGCTTCCCGGATACTCTCCGCATTGGCATCGCTGGGGTCGAAGTATCCTGTCACTTCCACGTCTTTCATCGTCGATAATTGGGACAGGTGAATTTTTCCCAGATGCCCTACTCCAAACAAGCCGATTTTAAGCATTCGCTGTTATTTTTATGAAAATTCCTGCAAATGTAACAAAACGACATGTTATTACTTTATATATATTCGCAGGACCCCCATAACAACCAAATGCGTTTTCTAGTACTGGCCATATGTTTACCGCTATTATGCTCGCTTCAGGCGGCCGGACAGGCATGTCCCAACCTTGGACAGACGCCTCAGAGCGCATTTCCCATTTGTGGCACGAAGAACCTGGTGCAAAATTCCGTTCCGCTTTGCAGCGGGCGTGTGCTCCGGCTGGATTTCTGCAGCAGGGTCGATCCCAGGACGGATTACACCGACCGTAACCCTTACTATTACAAGTTTACCTGTTACCAGGCCGGCACCCTCGGCTTCACGATCACGCCGAAAGATTTGGGCGATGATTACGACTGGCATGTTTTTGACGTGACGGGAAGGAACGTCAATGATATTTTCACCGACATGTCTATGCAGGTTTGCGGGAACTGGAGCTCGAACCCCGGCGTTACCGGTGCCAGCGCGGCGGGGCAGGGGCTCATCAATTGCGCCGGGCCTACGTATCCGAACTTCAGCAGTATGCCCACGTTGCAGGTGGGGCACGAATATCTTTTGCTCGTCAGCCATTTTACCAATACGCAAAGCGGATATTCCCTGGCGTTTGGTGGCGGCACGGCCGTGATTACCGATCCCAAAACCGGGGATTTCGTGTCTGCCGCGTACAAATGTCTCGATAACCGCGTGGCCGTAAAATTGTCCAAGCGCTTCCGTTGCGCCACACTGGCCGCCAATGGCAGCGATTTCGAGCTGCTGGGCACTGCGGCGCGCATCACCGGTGCGCAGGGCGTGAACTGTGGAAGCGGGTTCGATATGGATTCGGTGGTCCTGCAGCTCGACCGGCCCCTGACGCCGGGCAACTATACCGTCCGCATCAAGCAGGGCAGCGACGGCAATACCCTGCTCGATGCCTGCGATAACCCCATGACGGCAGGGAAGACCATCAACCTGGACATTCCCATCTTTCAACCCGCGCCTTTCGATTCCATCAAGCCCGTAGAATGCCGGCCAGACAGGCTGATGGTTAGATTGAAGTCGCCCGTGCGCTGTAACTCCGTAGCTGCGAACGGCAGCGATTTCGTGATCGCGAACCTGGGTACCGGCCCCAATGTTTCCGTCGTAAGCGCGAAAGCATTCTGCAATAACCAGTTGACGGACAGCATCGAGATTTTGCTCAGCGGGACCATTCTACGGCAAAGCGACTATCGACTGAACCTCGTGCGCGGCAGCGATGGCAATACGTTGATCAGCGAATGCCGTGTGGAAACGCCCCTTGGCCAATTCATCCCATTTTCCACCAGCGATACCGTGAATGCGGCATTCGCTTACCGGACGAGCCTGGACTGCGATGCCGATACCCTGTATTTACGGCATGATGGCGCTCACCAGGTTTCGCAATGGGCCTGGGAATTCGACGATGGTACTACACTGTCCACACGCGAAGCCACCAAAAATTTCGTGCGCGGGCCCAATAGTTTCCGGGACATAAAGCTTACGGTCGCCAACAGGCAATGCCAGGCGGTCCACAGTGAAAGGATTACATTGCCGGTGGAAGTGGTGGCGGCCTTTACGCTGGGCGCTACCGTATTGTGCCCGTTGGACATGGTGCGGGTCACGAACGAGAGCCACGGGAACATCGCATCCTATCGCTGGAGCATGGGCGTCGGGCCCGGTTCGATCCTGCGGACGCCGGCTGCATGGCGCTACCCCATGTCTTCGCGGGAGGAATCATATAACGTCAGGCTGATCGTAACCGATAATCTCCAATGCGAGGATACGGCCATTCATGTGCTGAAAACCGTACCCAGCTGCTATGTGACAGTGCCCACGGCATTTACGCCGAATAATGACGGGATCAATGATTTCCTGTACCCGGTTAATGGGTACAAGACGGCGGACCTCCTTTTCAGGGTGTTCGCACGAAACGGGCAGCTCGTTTTCGAATCCCGGAACTGGCAGCACAAATGGGATGGCCGGATCAACGGCTCGCCTGCATCTGTAGGCACGTATGCCTGGATGCTCGAGTTCACGAACACCGAACTGAACACCAGGATTTTCCAGAAAGGCGTCACGACGTTGTTGCGATGATCCGGTTCGGTTCATCCGCTCCATGTACGTAAATGACCTGGACAAGTTGTCGAAATGCGCTGCACCTTCATGCGCTCTTCGTATGTAAAAGTCAGGAAAATGTTATCGTATGCGCTTCACTTCTTCCGTTCCACGTACATCAAAACCGGGTAATCATCACAGCTTACGTTATCGTATGCGCAGCACTTCATCCGCTCCAAATATATAAAAACCGTGTAATCCTCATAGCTTACGTTATCGTCTGCGCAGCACTTCATCCGCTCCAAGTACATAAAAACCGTGTAATCATCACAGCTTATTATGTCGTATGCGCAGCACTTCTTCCGCTCCACGCACATAAAAAATACCAGGTGATCACCACAGCTTAGGTTTATCGTATGCGCAGCACTTCTTCCGCTCCACGTACATAAAAAACACCAGGTAGTCACCTCGGCTTACGTTTATCGTATGCGCAGCACTTCTTCCGCTCCACGTACATAAAAAACACAGGTAGTCACCTCGGCTTACGTTATCGTCTGCGCAGCACTTCATCCGCTCCAAGTACATAAACACCGGGTAATCACCATACCTTACGTTATCGTCTGCGCAGCACTTCATCCGCTCCAAGTACATAAAAACCGGGTAATCATCACAGCTTACGTTATCATATGCGCAGCACTTCTTCCGCTCCACGTACATAAAAAAACACCGTGTAATCACCACAGCTTACGTTATCGTCTGTGCAGCATTTCTTCCGCTCCACCTACATAAAAACCGTGTAATCACCACAGCTTACGTTATCGTATGCGCAGCACTTCATCCACTCCAAGTACATAAAAACCGTGTAATCACCACAGCTTACGTTATCGTTGCGCTACACTTCATCCGCTCCACGTACATAAAAAAACACCGTGTAATCACCACAGCTTACGTTATCGTATGCGCAGCACTTCTTCCGCTCCACGTGCATAAAAACACCAGGTAATCACCGCAGCTTACAATACTTCCGACCGTAAATTCCGTTGCGATACAACGAAGCCGGAATCAGTGCGCAACCATTCGTTGCCGATTTAACGCGCCCCAAGCCCACGATCATCACAACGCCCCATCTTCCCGCAAGCTGTAATAACCGCTTTCCGTGACGATCAAGTGGTCCAGCACCTCGATGTCGAAAAGGCGCCCGATTTCCTGGAATCGGCGGGTCGTGTTCATGTCTGCCTTGCTCGGGCGTAATGTGCCGGAAGGATGATTGTGGCAGAGCAACAGCCGCGTGGCCCGGTACTCCAGCGCAATACCGAACACGATCCGGGGATCGACGGTCGTGGAAGTGATACCGCCCGAACTGATGCAAGCCTCGTGCACCACCTTGTTGGCATGATTGAGATAAAGCACAAAAAAGCGCTCGCAGGCATGCTCCGACAACAGCGACCTGAAATAATCGGCGATCTCCGGGATAGACGTAACTTCCCGCTGCTCCCGCTGCTGGCTTTGCTGGCGCCTGCGGCATAACTCAAGCGCCGCCAGGATGGTTGCGGCCTTTTTGAGACCGATCCCCGGAAAACTCCGCAGCTGCCGGATGTTCAGGCGCCCCAGCTCCCGCAGGTTGTTGCCGCAGTAAGCCAGCACTTCCCGCGCCAGGTCCAGCGCCGACTTATCCCGCGTTCCCGTATTGATGATAATAGCCAGCAACTCGGCCAGGCTGACCGATGCGGCACCCGTAGAAAGCATTTTTTCCCGCGGCCGGTCATCTTCCGGCCATTCTTTTATGCGACGGCGCCTCAGCACCTTCAAATGCCTTACCGGCGCGGGCTCGCGGTAGGCCGGGTTAACAAAAACGGCTTGCATATATCTTAGGAATTGTCCATCAAAGTACACCTTTTTTCGCAAATGCTAAAATTTTTAGTAATCTTTTCCCCACGGCCCGGATTTTTTTTCTGCATATCCATGATTAAATCCTTAGTTTTGCAACCTCTTTTCTTTGTCTTTGTCATGAATCCATCGGTTAAAATCTTTACGGGTAACAGTAACCCCGCCCTGGCTGAGCGCATCGCCGCCAGGTATGGAAACGGTCTGGGTAAAGTGAATATCCAGAAGTTCAGCGACGGCGAATTCCAGCCGGTTTTCCTGGAAAGCATCCGCGGTGACTATGTTTTTCTCGTCCAGGGCACCAACGCCCCGTCCGACAATCTCATGGAACTCCTGTTGATGATCGATGCCGCCAAACGCGCGTCTGCCGGGTACATTACCGCTGTAATCCCGTATTTCGGGTTTGCCCGGCAAGACCGGAAAGACAAGCCCCGCGTAGCCATCGGTTCCAAGCTGATCGCCAACCTGCTGACCGCAGCTGGAGCTAACAGGGTGATTACCATGGATTTGCATGCTCCGCAGATCCAGGGTTTCTTCGATATCCCGGTGGATCACCTCGACAGCTCGGCCATTTTTATTCCATATATAGAGAATCTCAAGCTGAAAAACCTTACCTTTGCGTCCCCGGACGTGGGCTCTACCACCAGGGTGCGTGAAGTGGCCAGCTATTTCAGCGCCGAAATGGTGATCTGCGACAAGCACCGCAAACGTGCCAACGAGATCGCTTCCATGGTAGTAATAGGGGATGTGACCGACAGGGACATCGTTTTGATCGACGATATCTGCGACACCGCCGGTACCCTCACCAAATCCGCCGCCTTGCTGAAAGAGAAAGGCGCCCGCAGCGTAAGGGCTTTTTGTACCCACCCCGTGTTCAGCGGCAAGGCATACGAAAATATTGAGAACTCCGTCCTCGAAGAGCTGGTTGTCTGCGACACCATTCCGCTCAGACAGGAAAGCGCGAAAGTAAAAGTGATCAGCGTGGCCGAACTTTTCGCCGTTGCCATCCGCAACATGTACGAAAACAAATCCATCACCAGCCTGTTCATTCACAGCCAGCGCCGGATGCCTTAACCAAGTGTATTTTTTTACAACATAAATGTTTAAACAATGAAAACAATAACCATCGAAGGACAACTCAGAAGCGAATTCGGCAAAAAAGCCACCCGCCTTCTCCGTTCTGAGGAAAAAGTGCCTTGCGTTATTTATGGGGGTGCAGAAATCGTTGCTTTTTCCGCTCCGGCTACTGCTTTTAAAAATCTGGTGTACACACCCGAATTCCAGATTGCTGAAATCAAACTGGAAGGTAAAACTTACCGCGCGATTCTGAAAGATCTGCAGTTCGACACCGTTACCGACGAGCTCACGCACATCGACTTCCTGGAACTGGTAGCCGACAAGAAAGTGGTAGCTTCCCTGCCCATCCGCGTCGTAGGTCAGTCCGTAGGTGTTAAAGCCGGCGGTAAACTCGTGGTAAAACTGAAAACCCTCAAGGTGAAGGCGTTCCCGAAAGATCTGCGCGAATACCTGGAGCTGGACATCACGAACCTGAACCTGAACGAAAACCTCCGTGTGGAAGACGTTAAGGCTGAAGGCATCGAGCTGATCAACTCTCCCCGTATCCCTGTTGCTTCCGTGGTAATGACCCGTCAGCTGAAACAGGAAGAAGCTGCGGCAGAGAAGGAGTCCAAGAAGAAATAAATTGGCAAAATAATTATATTAAAAAGCCCGGCAGAATATCGGCCGGGCTTTTTATTTTTGGCATCCCGTATAACCGGGATATTTTTCATCGCCTCCCATATGAAATATTTGATCGTAGGATTAGGGAACATCGGGCCGGAATACCACCACACCCGCCACAACATCGGATTCGATGTGGCAGACGCGTTCGCCGCCAAACATCAGGCTGTTTTCCGGAGCGACCGGCTGGCAGACGTGGCAGACGTCCGCTGGAAGGGCAAAATCTTTGTGGTCATCAAACCCACTACCTACATGAACCTCAGCGGCCGTGCCGTGAAGTACTGGATGGACAAGGAGAAGGTCCCTGTCGAAAACGTACTCGTGATCATGGACGAGCTCGCCCTCCCGCTGGAAACGCTCCGCCTCCGCCCCGGTGGCAGCGACGCCGGCCACAACGGCCTTAAAAGCATACAGGACAGCATCGGGACCAACCAGTATCCCCGCCTCCGGTTCGGTATCGGCAACGATTTTCCGAAAGGCCGGCAGGTAGATTATGTGCTCGGCAGATGGTCGGCCAAAGAAGAGCCGGTCGTACAACAAAAGATCAATACATGTGTGGAAATCGTGGAAAGTTTCGCCGCGATCGGCCTGCCGCGCACGATGAACAATTATAACAACCTTACTTTTCCAATATAGAAATGTAAATTGTATATTTCATGCCGAAAGGTGCCCCTACCTTAACCGCTATAGGTCATGATCCGTGTACCACTGATCGTTATATCAACCGGCATAGTTTTTCCAGACATCCGGATGATAGTGCGCACAGTGGGCAATGTGTTGTGGGCTATGGGTCTAACCATAGGCTTTATTAACCTTACAAAATACACGCATTATGAAAATTATCTGCGTTGGAAGAAACTATGCCAAACATGCAGAAGAATTGAAGAACGAAGTGCCCTCCGAACCCGTGATTTTCATGAAACCAAAGAATGCCCTGCTGCAAAACAACCATCCATTTTATTATCCGGAATTCACGGATAACCTGCATTATGAATGCGAGCTGGTGCTGAGGATTTCTAAAAACGGGAAACACATCCAGGAAAGATTTGCCAGCAAATATTACGACCATATCTCGGTTGGCATCGACTTCACCGCCCGCGATCTCCAGGAAAAACAGAAAGCCAAAGGCCTCCCCTGGGAAATCGCAAAATCGTTCGATAATTCAGCCGTTGTCGGCAAATTCATCCCCATCACGGAAACGACAGACCTGAAAGACATGAACTTCTGTCTTTACAAAAACAAGGAAATCGCCCAACAGGGCAACACGGCCGATCTCCTGTTTTCTTTCGACAAACTGATCGCCTACATTTCCCGTTTCTTTACGCTCAACATCGGCGACCTCGTCTTCACCGGCACTCCCGAAGGCGTAGGCCCCGTTGAAATCGGAGACACCCTCGAAGCGTTCATCGAAGACGACAGCCTGCTTGAATTCATGGTAAAATAATTGACCCGTTCACCTGTTCGCCAGACTAAAAAGTAAAAATTAAAAAGTTAAAAGAGTACGGGCTTTTTCCTTTTTAATTTTTTCTTTTTACGGGATATTGGAATAAATCACGTCCAGGATCCGCGTCATCTCCTGAAAATCCCCTTCCGTCAGGTTCTTCCAACCGATCTCGCGCATCTCCAGCACCAGGGGCCTCACTTCCTTATACTTGTTCACCCCCTCGGGCGTCAATTGCAAAAAGACCTTCCGACGGTCGTCCGTAGACCCCTGCCGCTCCACCAGCTCCTTGCGCACCAATAACTCGATAATCCGCGAAACCGTAGTGATATCTTTCGACGTGAGCCGGGCTAACTCATTGTGGGTTATGCGCTTATGCTTGTAGAGATTCTCGATCAGCAACCACTGGTCCACTGTAATGTCTAGCCCGCGGGCATCGAAACTCTTCTGCCAGTAATTCTTTATTTTTTTTAATGTGGCATCCAGCTTAAAAAAAGACGGATTACTCACGAAAGATTCATGCATATTCATTAATTTGCAGTAGCAATAGTTGCTATGGCAACTAATTGAACGATCCGGCCATCATCACCAAAACAATATTGCGTGCTTAAAGATAACATAAGCGTTCCTGTTTTGAAAGCCACCATTACGCACCGGGAGGAAGACCCCGATTTCCAGGCCCTCCTCCGCAAAGCGTACGGCCTCATGTGCACCGCGCGCCGCATGGCAGACCAGTACGAAGCCAACCGGCCCATCTGTAAATACGTCCACTCCACCTCCGCCGGCCACGAAGCCATCCAGGTGGCCGCCGGCCTCCAGCTCAAACCCTGCGATTACGTAAGTCCTTATTACCGGGACGATGCCATGATGCTCGCCCTCGGTTTTTCTCCCTACACCCTCATGCTGCAACTCCTCGCCAAAGGCGACGACCCCTTCAGCGGAGGCCGATCTTATTACTGCCACCCTAGCTCGCGGGACGCCGACAAGCCGATCATCCCTCATCAAAGCAGCGCCACCGGCATGCAGGTCATCCCCACCACCGGCATGGCCCAGGGCGTGCAATACCTGGAACGGTCCGGCCTGCTGGCAGATGATGAGAAACCGGTAGTCCTCTGTTCCCTGGGCGACGGCAGCGTGACCGAAGGCGAGGTAGCCGAAGCTTTCCAGTTTGCCGCGCTGAAACAATTGCCCATCATTTTCCTCGTGCAGGACAACGATTGGGGCATCAGCGTGAGCGCCGACGAGGCCCGCGCCATGGACGCCTACGAATACGCCGCCGGGTTCAAGGGCCTGGAGCGCATCCGGGTAGACGGGGCCGATTTCGAAGCCAGCTACCGCGCCATGGAATCCGCTATTTCTTTTGTCCGCTCGGAACGTAAGCCCATCCTCGTTCACGCCACCGTTCCGCTGCTCGGCCACCACACTTCCGGCGTTCGCCGGGAATGGTACCGCACGCCGGAAGACCTGGCCCGCCATCAGTCCCGCGACCCGTTGCCACGCCTCCGCAGCCAGATCGGCAGCGTCCGGGAAGCGACGGATATCGAGCTGGACGCGCAACGCGAAGTGGAAGAGGCTTTTTCCGCCGCTGTGGCCAGTCCTGACCCGGATATTTCCACCGTTCGCGATCATGTTTTCGCGCCCACGCCGGTGACGGAAGAACACGGAGAACGTACGCCCGCCGGCGGTAGTAAAGTAGTGATGGTAGATGCGGCGTTGCATGCCATCGAAGAGATCATGACGGCGCATCCCGAAGCAATTTTGTATGGGCAGGATGTGGGGCGCAGGCTGGGAGGGGTTTTCCGCGAAGCGGCCACGCTGGCCGAGAAATTCGGGGACGACCGTGTTTACAATACCGCCATCCAGGAAGCATACATCATCGGCAGTACCGCCGGGCTTTCCGCTACCGGCGTGAAACCCATCGTGGAAGTGCAGTTCGCCGATTACATCTATCCCGGTTTCAACCAGTTGGTGACCGAATTGTCGAAAAGCTGTTATTTATCCTGCGGGAAATTCCCCGTTCAATCGCTCATCCGCGTGCCCATCGGGGCTTACGGAGGCGGGGGGCCGTATCATTCGGGGAGTGTGGAAAGTACATTGCTGACGATCAAGGGCATCAAGATCGTATACCCGTCGAACGCTGCCGACCTGAAAGGCTTGATGAAAGCGGCTTTCCTCGATCCGAACCCCGTGGTGATGCTGGAACATAAAGGGCTGTACTGGAGCAAGGTCCCGGGCACGCAAGACGCGATGACCATCGAGCCCTCGGCCGATTACATCCTGCCGCTGGGCAAGGGGCGCGTGGTCCAGGAAGCGGAAGAAGGCATGACCGTCATTACCTACGGAATGGGCGTTTACTGGGCAAAAGCCGCTGCGGCGCAATTTCCGGGGAAGGTGGAAATCATCGATCTGCGGACGCTGTTCCCCCTCGATGAGGCGCTCGTCTTCGCATCCGTGAAGAAACTGGGCAAATGCCTGGTGCTGACGGAAGAGCAGCTCGGCAATTCTTTCGCGGAGTCCCTGGCGGCGAGGATTTCCCGCCAATGCTTCCGTTTCCTCGACGCACCGGTTTTCACTTATGGCGCGCTCGATCTGCCCGCTGTTCCGCTTAATACCGAACTGGAAAAACAGATGTTGCCCACGCCGGAAAAAGTGACCGCACAAATCCGCGAGATCCTCGCTTATTGATCCTTACTCGGTTTTCAGGCTGATCGCAGGGTTCATCAACGCCGCGCGGACAGACGTGTATCCTACCGTGAGCACGGTGATGGCCGCGCAAAGCGCGATGGTTACTGCATAAATTTCCGGTCCTATATCGATCCGGTACTGGAACCCTTCCAGCCAGCTCGTCATCAGCCACCACGAAATGGGGGCCGACAGCACGAAGCCCGCCACCAGCATAAATGTAAATTCGCGCCCGAAGAGCCAGATCACCGATGGAACGCTGGCGCCGAGTACTTTCCGCACACCGATTTCCTTCTTTTTCTGGATGGCCATGAAGCTGATCAGACCGTACAGCCCGAGGCAGCCGATCAGCACCGCCACGATGGCAAAGATCTGCACCAGCTGCATCAGCATGGTTTCCGCTTCGTACATGCCGGCGATGTCCTCGTCCATAAAGCGGGATCGATACATATAGTCGGGGAAGGTTTCGTTCCAGATTTTATCGATGGCGGGCAGGAGGATGGAAGCCTGCTGCATATTGAGGCGGATGGCCAGTTCATCGAACTCATCGATATTGGAATATACGACCAGGGGTTCTACCTCGCTGTGGAAACTATGATTGTGGAAATCCCGGAAAACCCCGCGCACAACGGAACTCGTTCCATCGATACGGACCTGGTGGCCGATAATATCTGCCGGAGATGGCACGTTCAGTTTGCGGAGCAGCACTTCATTGACGAGCATGCCGTTGACAGTATCTGACGCGGGAATATTGCTGCCGGCGATAAGCTGAATTCCGAAAGTCGATAAATAGTTATCATCACCGAATTTCACACTAACCTGCCAGCCTTCGTCGGCTGTTTTGGCGCCGTACCGGATCGACGTTGCCCGGTTGGTATTAGACAGCGGTGCAGACATGCAATAGGATGCGTTTTGTACACCGGCCAGTTGCATGATGCGGTTGCGGAGCGTGTGGAGCGTGGCGGGTTTTCTGTCCGGGATATTGACGAGGAGCACACCTTTTTTGTGCATGCCGTCGTCTGCCGTCATGGAATAATTCATTTGCCGGGCAATGACGAGCGCGCCGACGATCATGACCTGCATGATGATGAACTGCATGACGATGAGCGTTTTCCGCATCGTGAAGATTTTCTTGCCGGTGGTTTCGCCCTGGGCGCGGATGGCTTTAACGGGGTTCAGTTTTGACTGCATCACGCCGGGGAAATATCCCGCCAGGAATACTACCGCCAACAGGAGGACAGCGGAAAATACGATGAGGGTAACAATGGTTTGTTGATCGAGCGAAATATCGGTGAACAGCGATTTGTTGAGTTGTGGAAGGGTGAGGGTAACAATGGTGCCGGCGATGATCACCGCGGTGGCTACGATGAGGAACGTTTCGGAAAGGAATTGGCTGAAGATCTGCCAGCGCGTGCTGCCCAACGCTTTGCGGACGCCCACTTCGCGCATGCGGCGGAGCGATTGTGCCGTGGAAAGATTGATGAAGTTAATGCAGGCCGTGAACACGAGAAATGCACCCATCCATCCCAATGACCATAAGTATTTCCGCTGGATGGTCCCACTGTAGCGCGTATCGTAATGAAGGTCGCGGATGGGCACCATTTGGAAGAACATCAGATTGATTTCGTTCGGCTGGTATTTTTTGAGTACTTCCGGAAACACGGCTTCCACCTGCTCCGGCGTTACGCCGGGTTTCAGTTTCACGTAACATTGGATGGAGCTGGCGATACTGCCCCAGCTGCTATCGCTGGCCATGTAAGGGTTTATGTCTTTGTGTGCCGAATAGGAGACGAAAACGTCGATTTTATGGTCGGTATTTTTCGGGAGATTTTGAGCGATGCCTCTGACAGTGAAGTCCTGCGTATTGGAAAGGCGGACCATTTTGCCGATGGGGTTTTGGCCCGGGAAGAATTTTTCCGCCATTTCCTGGGTGATGATGGCGTTGTTGGGTTCGTTGAGGATTTTATCCGGATCGCCGGAAATGAGCGGGAAGTTGAGGATGCGGAAATAGGAGGGTTCCACGTATGCGGGGCGTACGTCGTACTTCCGTTTTTGCCCGTTTTCCTGCACCGTGAGGAGCCGCCGGCCATAGGCGACGCGCATCGCTACTTCGTCGAAGTAAGTATAATCGTTGCGAAGCGCCTTGCCGAGCGGTTGCGGCACACCATCGTTAAAATCTTCGATCCCGCCGTACATCGTGCGGGTGCTGATACGGTAAATGCGGTCGGCATCAGGATGGAAATTATCGAACCGGAGGTGATAATTGATAAACAGGTAAAGCAAAATGGCGCAGGCGAGGCTGGCACCGAGACCGGCGATGTTGATGATCGCGTAGGGTTTATTGTTTTTAAGGCGGCGCCAGGCGGTCAGCAATTGGATTTTCCACATACATGAACGAATATGAAGCAGGGAATCGGCATAAAAAAGGCCAAAATCATTAATTATTGATAATCAATATGTTGATGGGATGGAATTGTCCGGAATGGTACAGGTGGTTGTCCGGAAACGGACAGTGGGGGCATAAAAAAGGAGGCTATGGGGCCTCCTTTTCTGAAATGCTTATGGGCAGGATTACTTCAGGTGCTTGTTCACGATTCCGGCCAGTTCGAACATCGAAACCTGCTTTTTACCACCGAAGATTACTAGCAGTTTGGCATCGGCATTGATCATGCGTTTGTTTTTTTCATCCTGCAGTTTGTTTTTCTTGATGTAGTCCCAGATTTTTTTGGTGGCTTCAGTTCTGGGGACGGCTGCGGCACCGATTACGCCAGCGAGGTCAGCGCTGGGCGTCAGGGGGGCCATGAAAGCCGCATTGGGTTTGCGGGCAGTTTTGGCGGCAGCCTTTTTGGGTGCAGCTGCTTTGTCAGCGGCTTTCTTAGGGGTTGCGGCTTTCTTCGCCGTTGTGCTGGTTGCGGCCTTCTTTGCGGGCTGCTTCACCGATTTTGCCATGATACGCGATATTTAATGTGGTTAAAAAGGATTTGATAGCACTAATATAAACAGTCCAATCCTATCCTGGTTCAACTTTTCCTATCAAAATCATGCCATTCCCCCCGGAAATGCAGTTTTTTTTGTCAAAAGGGGGGGATTCGGCGGTTTGAATTATGCAATTTTTGGTTTCCTGCGTGTAAAGTCCCTCCCGCCCGGGCCCCTAACTTTGCATTCGTTCACTTCTTAGAACGATCACCTTTTAACTGACAATCAATGAACACGCAAGTCTGGTTTGTAACCGGGGCCTCCAAAGGCCTGGGCCTTTCTTTGGCCAAAACCCTTATCAGCAGAGGCTTTCGAGTAGCCGCCACTTCCCGCCGCCGCGCCGATCTCGTGGCTGCCCTCGGCGAAACCTCCGCAAATTTGCTCCCCATCGCCCTGGATATCCGCGACGAACCGGCCGTTAAACAGGCCGTTGCCGCTACCGTAGCGCATTTCGGGCGGATAGACGTTATCGTCAATAATGCCGGGTACGGACAAGTTGGCGCGATCGAGGAGCTGACAGACGCGGAATCCCGCGCCAATTTCGACATCAACGTCTTCGGATCGCTCAACGTGATCCGCCAGGCGCTCCCGTTCCTGCGCGCCCAGGGAAGCGGTCATATCTTCAACATCGCGTCTATCGGCGGTTTCACTGGCGGGTTCCCCGCTTTCGGGATCTATTGTGCCACCAAATTCGCCGTGCACGGGCTTTCCGAGTCGCTGGCCCAGGAAGTGAAACCCTTCGGCGTGGGCGTTACCGTTGTATCTCCGGGCTATTTCCGGACAGATTTCCTGGGCGGATCGCTCGGCGTTCCGGCCAACGAAATGCCCGAATACAAAAATGTCCGCGAAATGCAGGCCCTCCATCAGCAGGATTACAACGGCCAGCAGCCCGGCGATCCTGACAAGGCGGCAGATGTAATGATAACTGTCCTGGAAAACGGTACGGCACCGCTTCACCTCTTCCTCGGCGCAGATGCCTATCAGCTGGCCGAACAGAAGATCGCAGCAGTAGGCCACGATCTCGCCGCCGTCAAAGCCCTGGCCACCGCCACGGCCTTCGGAAATTAATGTTTCGCGGAGCCTCCATCCACCCGCATTCCAGCCGCCGTGTCTGTATACGGCGGCTTTCTTTTTGGCATGGCAGGAGCGCTGCAAATGCGGAAGTTCACCAGGACGGAGATTCCCATCCCGGGGCGGCTGATCTTCTTTTCATGTAGCAGGAAATTTGAAATTGCAGGATGAATATTCCGTAAATTGATAGGAATAATCCCTTCAATTAACGTTATGCTATCCCGATTACTTCCTTTATGCCTTGGCGCTATCGTCCTTTATTCCTGTAAAAAATCCGAACATTCCGATCAGTTGCCCACGACGCGTGTAGACAGTATGCTGGTGATGTACACCAAACAGTATGTAATGGTATCTCCCGTGCCCGGGCCCGTTTTGGTGATGCCCAAATATGCGCTCCATTTTTCGCTGGAACATATCACCAGAAGGGTCGGGGTTGTTGTACCGGGCAGTTTACCGGGGAGTTATATTTTCGATCAGCGGCGGTATGAAAAAGTATCCTACGAAAAGGATTCCATCGTTATCGGAACCTATGTGGAAGGACAGGATGGGCCGCCCACCTCGAGGAGGAAATATCTGCTCGATAAAGGGAACGTTTGGGTGCGGGTGCGTTACAGCGACGCCACGGGGCTGCCGACCGATACCGCCTGGTATTATTTCAAAACGATGACTAAACTCGACCGCATCGAGTGGAAAAATGGCAACATCTTAACGAGGAACACCTTCCAGCACGACAGGCGGGGCAATGTACATACCAGCACCGCTGAAACCTATATCGACGGGAAACTCGTAGGACAGGGGGTTACGCAATATCTGGAGTACGACGACAAGATCAATCCCGTCAAAGGCGTTGTTTTGTTTGAAGATATGCTCGAGCGCGGACAGTCGGAGAACAATGCGCTCCGGATAAATGCTTATGGCTGGGCGACAGGGAGTGGAGGCGGAATGAGCCGGTACCAGTCAACCGAATCGATAAAATATTTCTACGATGGGCGCGGCCGGGCGGATTTAAGCAAACCGCCCCGCTTCTGAATAAAACAGCCGGCATCCCAGGGAGCCGGCTGTTTCGTTTCTATGGCAATACAAACTTAGCTGATCGCTTTGCCCATGACGGGGTCCGTAATGGATTCCTTCCCGCTTTCCGCGCGCCCCGCGAAGCGTTGGCTCCAGCCGGGAAACTTGTCTGCCAGCACGCTGAAATCGTACCAGCCTTTATGCTCGCTTTTCGTCACGATGATTTCTTTCCTTGCGCCGGGAGCGATGGTGAAGGCGTTGTCGGATTTGCCGTAGCCATGGTCCAGCAGCCGCATGGCTACCGTTTCTGCACCGCGGTTTTCCAGGGAGAGGAGGAGGTTGCCGGTCGGGGATTTCGTTTTTCCCGCAGTTTCATAATTGATATCTACCCGCACGCCATGGTCTTGCTTGCCGCCGCGGAACTCGCGGTAGAAGCCGTTGGGGCCGTGGAGGCGGAGCGCGTAATTCCCCGAACCGAATTCAGCGAGGGGCCATTCGTAGGTGAACTGGTCGCCCGCTTTGGCCGCGAAGTGCCAGTTGCGGCAGGTTTCGCCGGCAAAGCTTTCCGGCGCGTAGACGGTGAACGGCGCGCCGGCCGAACGTTGCCCGAATAACTTATTGCCCGCGCCCATGATGATCACGAAGGCTTTTTGGGCAGCATCGTACCCGCCGCTGGCATACAGCTCGTAAGGCAATGCCGTAGACGGGCGGGTGCCGGTTTCCTGTTTGGCAAGCGGATTGGCTTTCTCCGGATGCGCGATCATGTTGTCCAGCTCGCTGCCGCTGATTTCGCGGAAGCCGGACGGCAGGTCTTTAAACTGCGCGGAATAAATCTCCGACACGAATTTTTGCTGGTCGAGGAAAGGCAGTTTGGACGAAGGAACGGCGTTGGTTTCGCTGAAAGCCGATGTGAGATCGCCGCAGATCGTGCGCCGCCATTCGCTGATATTGCCGCTGCGGATTTTCTTTTTGAATTTCTTTTCGACGTACGTTTCGAGGAACTGGAGGGTAGAAGTGTGATCAAACACTTCGGAACATACTTTACCGCCGCGGCTCCAGGGCGATGCGATCAGCAGCGGGACCCTGTACCCCAGGCCTATCGGGGCTTCGCGGGCGTGTTTCTCCGCAACGCCTTGTGCCACTTCGTTTTCCTTGCGCACATGCTCTATTTCCGTGTCGATACCGGCCGAAACCTTACCGGTGCCGGGCTTCCTGCTGTCGGGGATGGAGAACGGCGGCACGTGGTCGAAATAACCATCGTTCTCGTCATAGGTAACGATGAAAATGGTTTTCTTCCAGACTTCCGGGTTTTTCGTCAAAATATCCATCACTTCAGACACATACCAGGCACCATACCAGGGCGCGCTGGGGTGATCGGAGAAATTCTGCGGGCTGGCGAGCCACGACACGGTCGGCAGTTTTCCTTTTTCCACATCGTCGCGGAACTGGAAGAATAGATCGCCGGCGGGAACGGGCAGGGTGCGCTTCGTACCGTTGTCGTCATATTCGAGCTGCGAGAGCTTTCGGAACTGGGGATCGTTGGTATTGATCACGAAAGCGCGGTGGAACAGTTCTTTCTGCTTGTTGTCGAGCTTCGCGTAGCTTTCTTTCCCCCATTTCGCCATTTCAGCGGTAGCATTGTCCAGCACTTCCTGTTTCTTCTTAATGGCGGCCTGGTTTTTCTTCGATACTTCGTCAGACGAAGGGCTGGCTTCCGTCAGCGCGCGGATTTCGGCCGGCAGTTCGTCGATCTGTTTTTGCAGATTGGTGACGTACCGGTCGGAGAATTGCACATTATACACTTTAAAGAATTCGAGCAGGTTGCAGCCAAAGTTCGCGAGCCAGGAACGTTCTTCGCCCTGGAAGCCGCCGCCGCATGAGAGATCGTTCTGGTAGAATTTCCAGTCGATCCCGTTTTGGGACAACAGTTCGGGGAAAGTTTCCCATCCGAGCTTGCCGTAACTGTAATCGGTGTTGCGGATGTGCGCTTTGGGCGCGCCGTTTTCCGGAACGGTGATTTTGCCTGTCCAGAAAAACGACCGGTTGGGCGTGGTGCTGGTCATGGCGGAGCAAAAGTTCTGGTCGCAAATGGTGAAAGCGTCTGCCAGAGCGTAGTTGAAGGGAATATCTTCGCGGGTGAAGTAGCCGAGGGTGAGGGGCATGTTCTTCCAGCTGGCCTTTCCGGATTGTTTGACGAGGAGCCACTGGTCGTATTTGCCTTTGTTGTTGGCGTCTACCTGGTCGTGCCGCCCGTGCGGCAAAGCGCCCATCCAGGTGATGCGGCTGTCTTTCAGATCGAGCCGGAAGGGCGAATAGGTTTTGCCTTCCTTATCGGTTTGCAGCCAGACCGGTTTGCGGTTGGGGAGCGTAATGGCGCGGGGATCGTTGAACCCGCGGACGCCTTGGAGGGTACCGAAGCAATGGTCGAACGACCGGTTTTCCTGCATGAGGATGACGATGTGCTCGGCATCCGCCCAGCTGGAGCCCGGCGCCGGCTCGATGGCCATGGCACGCTGAATGGAGGCGGGCACGAAAGAAGACAGGCCGGCGGCGCCGGAGAGGAGCATTGATTTCCTGAGGAATTCCCTTCTGTTATCCATGTTGACGTGGTTTGAGAGATATAGGACGTTAAAATATAAAAAAACATTTTTTAAGTATATTAAAATAATGTGAACGGAAATAAAACCTGAAATCGAAACAAAAAAGAGGTTGGAAAATCCCCGGGGAATTTTTCTAACTTACGGCATCCAATCAACCAGCATCATCGGGAATCAATTTCATTAGACGACAGCAATCATCGGGGTTAAGGAATACGTTATGGACCAATCTCCAGACATATTATTGGTAGACCGGCTGAAAGAGGGAGACGTTACCGCGTTCGACGCATTGTTCCTGAAATATTATAAGGTTCTCTGCGCCAACGCTTTCTGGTTCCTGCAGCAGGAACATGAAGCGAAAGACCTGGTGCAGACTTTCTTCATGGACATCTGGGACAAAAAGCTATATCTCCAGTTCAACGGGGATGTGAAGGGCTATTTGCATATGGCCGTGAAAAACCGTTGCCTCAACCACCTGAAGCGCCAGAAGATCCGCGACGGGCACCAGGAAGCGTTTTCCAGCCTGCAAGACGAAAGCTGGCGGCCGGAGCAGGAGGGCAGCGGCGGGGAATATTACCGGCAACTGCAATCGTCGCTCGAGCAGGTGACCGGCCAGAAACGTATGGCGATCCACATGGTATATATGGAGGGCAAGCGTTACCAGGAAGCGGCAGACGAGATGGGGATCAGCGTCAATTCATTCAAAACCCACCTGAAACGCGGGCTAAAACTCCTTCGTTCGGTCATTCATCAGAAAAAACCATAACTTGTTAACCGGCATCATGGAGTACCAGGACCACATATTTCAATTATACATGGATAAACTTTCCGGCGGATTGTCGCCGGAAGAGGAGGCCGTTATCGAGCGGAAGCTGGAGGAAGACCCCGCGTTCCGCGAAGCCTGGGAAGCCCTATCGGCCGACGCGCGCTCGCAGCGTACGGCGGTATACGTGAAGGCTGTGGAGCCGGTAGAAGGGCTGGACGAGCTGAGGCTGCGCAGGAAGCCCCGCAGGCCCCTCCGCGCCTGGATGCCTTACGCCGCCGCAGCAGCGGTTGTGGGCGCCGGCATTTGGTTCGCGTTCCATTTCGATGCCAAGGAAGGTGCGAAAACCGCTCAACACGCCGCGGCGCCTTTGCCCGGCATCAGTTTGACCATGGCCAACGGCAAAACGGTCAACTTCCATCCAGACAGCGCCGCACAAACCGTATCCCTCGGCCAGTCCACCCTGCGCTCGGAAAACGGCCAGCTCGACTACGAAAGCGCCGATACCACCGTGACCATCCTCAACGTTCCGGCCGGCGGAAATTACCGGCTGACATTGTCCGACGGTACCGAAGTATGGCTCAATGCCTCCACACGCCTGCATTTCCCGTTCCAGTTCGGCGCGCGGCAACGCGAGGTGACGGTAGAAGGCGAAGCGTATTTCCATGTGGCGAAAGAGACCGAACGGCCTTTCATCGTGCATACGCCGCAGGCGGACGTGCGCGTGCTGGGCACTTCTTTCAATATTAATACCTACACGGCTGGTTCCGATAAAACCGCGCTGGTGGAGGGGAGCGTACTGCTGCAGGCGCGCAACGGCCGCCAGCTCAGGCTTACGCCCGGCCAGCAGGCGGAAAGCTCAGGTACGGGGCTTACGGCCGCACCGTTCGATGCAGACGACGTGCTCAGCTGGATGAACGGCATCCAGTATTTCCATCATGCCAGCGTTCCCGATCTGCTGACAGACGCCTCCCGGTTCTACGGGCTTCCGTTCGAAGCCGCCGCGGGCAAGTTCGACGGCGTGAAGGTGACAGGGCTGATGGACAGGGCGCGCCTCCCTGAATTCCTCAACGATCTCGCCATTACTACCGGCGGAAAAGTGGATTACGACGGCCGGACGGTCCGCCTCCACTGATTTTTCTTCCTTCCCCGAAAAAATTTTTCGACCCCTGTCACCCATTCCGGTGGATCAGGTGTAGTTATGTTGATTTGATATCAACCAAAACCAATTTTTCCACATGAGAAAATGTATGCGCAATTGCCGGCAGGCAGTGCGATCCCTGGTGATTGTATGTTTGATGTTTTCCGCGTTCATCCCCGCATTTGGCCAGGAAAAAGATCCTGCCCTGCAGAAACCGGTGACCGTGACGGGCAGCAACATGCCGATCGTCCAGGTGTTCCGCTCGATCAAGAAACAGACCGGCTTCACGCTGGTGTACAGCAATCAGCTGTTGAACGACAACGACAGGCTGAACCTGGATTTTCGTAATGCGAAACTGGAGGAAGTGCTGGATTTCGTG
Source organism: Chitinophaga sp. NPDC101104 (assembly GCF_050277495.1). Taxonomy (NCBI): domain Bacteria; kingdom Pseudomonadati; phylum Bacteroidota; class Chitinophagia; order Chitinophagales; family Chitinophagaceae; genus Chitinophaga; species Chitinophaga sp. NPDC101104. Next base: position 234,329 of record NZ_JBNNSF010000005.1, read on the forward strand.
CTGAAAGGCCGGAACCTCGCTTACCAGGTGCGCAGCAACCGCATTGTGCTGGAGCGCAAGGCGGCGCCTGCCGCAAAACCGGCCGTAGCGCAGGAAGCGCCGAAGGAAACCACCGTGCGCGGGCAAGTCATGGACCCGGAAGGGAACGCGCTGCCCGGGGCCACGGTGGCGGTAAACGGCACCTCGCGCGGAACGGCTACAGACGAAATGGGCGTGTTCAGCATCGCCGTTTCGGAAGGGCAGACGCTGCGCGTAGCCATGATCGGGATGAACCCGGTGGAAATCGCCTACAACGGGCAGCGCACCCTCAAAGTGACGCTCTCCGCGAAAGTGGACAAGCTCAATGAAGTGGTGGTTGTGGGTTTCGGTAAACAGAAAAAAGTAACGGTGACCGGCTCCGTAGCTTCCGTGAACATGGCGGACATGCGCACGCCCGTTCCCTCGCTCACCAACGCCCTCGCAGGTAAAGTGGCCGGCGTGATCAGCATGGGCAGCGGCGGGGGAGAACCGGGATACGACAACCCCACGTTCACCCTGCGCGGCATCGGCACCTTCAGAGGCAGCGTGAGCCCGCTCATCATTGTCGACGGCGTTCAGCGGAACGACGTGAACAGCACCTATGGCGGCGCTTTCAACAACATCGATCCCGAAGATATCCAGAGCATCTCGTTGCTGAAAGACGCGTCAGCCACGGCCGTGTACGGCGCCAAAGGGGCGAACGGCGTGCTCATCATCACCACTAAACGCGGAATAGCCGGGAAGCCGAAAGTAGCTGCCAAGGCGGAAGCCGGCGTTAACGGCCTCACCAGGCTCCCCCAAATGGTGGACGGCGTGAAATATATGCAACTGTATAACGAAGCGCGCACCAACATGGGCGAACAGCCGCAATATTCCGAAGAGACCATCGCTAAGACCGCCAGTGGCCTGGATCCCTATATTTATCCGAACGTGGACTGGATCGGCGAGATCTACAAACCCTGGACGCCGATGACCAACTCGAACGTGAACGTGTCTGGCGGTGGAGAGGCCATGCGGTATTATGTGTCCATGTCGTTCTACAACCAGGACGGCCAGTACGACGTATCGAAAAAGAACGGTTATAATCCCAACCTGAATTTCAAACGTTACGACTTCCGCAGCAATGTGGACCTCAATGTGACCAAAACTACCACCTTATCCCTGAACCTCGCGGCGATGCTCGTCAACAGCCGCTACCCGGGCGCTTCGGCCGGTAATATCTGGTACGCGGCATACGCCACCAATCCGATCGCTTACCCGATCGAATACCCTGGCGGTTTTGCGGCCGGCCCGCCGAATACCGCCGGTGTGAATCCCTTTAACCTCGTGCAGAACCAGGGGTACGCTACGGAATTCAAACCTTCCGTGCAATCGGTGCTTTCCCTCACGCAGAACCTGGACGGGGTACTGCACGGGCTTTCGGCTACCGGCCGGTTCTCGTTCGACTCCTACGGCGAATTCTCCAACCAGCGCCGTGGCCTGAACGATCTGTGGTATGCCAACCGGCGCGATGCGAACGGCAACCTCGTGCTTACGCAAACGCGCTTCGGCGACCGGTTCCTGGGATATGGATCGTCTTCTTCGGGGGAAAGGATGATGTACCTGGAAGGGAACCTTAATTACGACCGCACCATCGGTCAGCATACCATCGGAGCCATGGTCGTGGGCGCGATCCGCAACCGCGTGATCGGCAGCGCCGGCGACCTGAAAACTTCCATCCCGTTCCGCAGCCAGAACGCCGCGGCCCGCGTCACATACGCTTATATGGATAAGTACCTCCTGGAAGGCAACTTCGGCGCCACCGGCTCCGAGAACTTCCAGAAAGGGGAACGTTGGGGCCTGTTCCCCGCCGTTTCCGCAGGTTGGGTGATCTCTAAGGAAGCTTTCATGGAACAGCAAAAGGCGTTTTCGTTACTCAAGCTGCGCTTCTCCGTAGGTAAAACCGGTAACGACGTGCTCGACGGTAACCGCTTCGGTTACCTGACCTACCTGGAATCCGGTAAATCCGGCATTGGATTCGGAACGAACCCTACCGACTTCGGAGGTATCGCGGTATCCGTATTCGGGACGGAAGGGCTGACCTGGGAAACATCCCTCAAAACGAACGTGGGCCTGGATGTGGGATTGTGGGAAAAGGTGAACCTGACGCTGGACGTGTTCAAAGACCGCCGCCGCCAGATCCTCATCGGCCGCCAATCCATCTCCTCCATCGGCGGTTATGACGGCAGCGCCATCTACGCCAACCTCGGTGAAATGGAGAACAAGGGTTTCGACGGCAGTATCGAATATAACACGAAACTGGGCAAGGATTTCACGCTTCGTTTATTCGGAAACGTTACTTACGCGCGCAACAGGATCATCAATGCCGACAATCCGGTCGCTTTATTCCCCTACCAGCAATTCGAAGGCACCATGTACGGCGAGTTCAGGGGGTACAGGAACCTGGGCCTGTTCACCGACGACGACGACGTGGCCCGGAGCCCCGAACAGATGCGCCCCATGCATCCCGGTGATATCAAGTTCACCGACCTGAACGGTGATGGCGTGGTGGATGCCAACGACAGGGACTACCTCGGCAAATCCAGCTTCCCGGTTTGGTCGTACGGTTACGGCCTGAACCTCGGTTACCGCAGGTGGGAGATCTCCGCACTGTTTGCCGGTGTGGCGGACGTTGGTATTATGGCCAACGGTTCCGTGATCGATCCGGGGACCGGCGCGTCCGCCGGCGTGGGCGTGGTACCTTTTGCGGGTATCGGCCTGTATACCGCCAGCGTCCTCAGCAAAATGGATGACCGCTGGACGAAGGAGAATCCCCGCCAGGACGCGTGGTACCCCCGCCTCACGGTCGCCAATACGTCCGACAACAACTACGTAGACAGCGACTGGTGGCTGAAAGACGGGAGCTTCATGCGCCTCAAGCAGGCTTCCATCTCCTATAATATCATCACCTCCGCCAATCATATCAAGGGTATCAGCAACCTGCAGGTATACGCCAACGGCACCAACCTGCTGACGTTCTCCAAATTCAAACTGTGGGACCCCGAACTGGGCTCCTACGGCGCGAGGTACCCGTATTCCAGGACCATCACCCTCGGGCTGAGGGCGCAATTCTAACCGTTACAAAGATCCGATATGATCAAGAAGATAATTTTTCCGCTGCTGGCCATTTGCTTCGCATCTTGTACGAAATATCTCGACAAACAGCCGGATAACCTGCTGACCGAGGAAATGGTTTGGCAGACCAAAGCCAACGCAGAAGGCTACCTGTACAACACCTATAGCCACATGTACCTGACCGATGGCGGCGACTTCGCCACCATGGGCGCTTCCGACGAATCGCACGTCTCTATCGGCACCACGGCTGCACGCCAGATGGTGGCCGGGAACTGGAGCCCCGCGTCCGGATACTTCAACAACTGGGGCAGCATGTACGCCGGCATCCGGAAAACTTTCGTGTTCGAACAGAACATCGATAAAGTCCCCTCCAACCAGCTGAGCGACGAACTGAAAGCGCAATACAAAGCCGAAGTACGCTTCCTCCGCGGGTATTACTATTTCTTCCTCCTCCGCCAGTTCGGTCCGTTCGTGCTCGTGAAAGACATCATGAGCCGCAATGACGATTATAACAAATACCCCCGCGCATCGTTCGACGAATGTGCGGCGTACATCAATGAAATGATGGACGCGGCCGCTGCGGGGCTCCCGGTAGCCTGGGAATCCATCAGCAACAACGGCCGGCCTACGAAAGGGACCTGTCTGACCATCAAAGCGAAAGTGGCCCAGCTGGCGGCGAGCGAGCTGTGGAACGGCAATCCCAATTTCGCCAACTTCAAGAACCAGGATGGTAAGCCCCTGGCACCGGCCTCCAAAAATCCCGACCGCTGGCGCGATGCAGCGGCGGCCGCCAAAGCCGTGATCGACCTGAACGCTTACAAACTGTTCGTGAACACCGATAACGGCGGCAGCTCCTTCAATCCCTACGAATCCGTTCGCGACGTGCATACCACCGCCTGGAACGACGAGATCATCCTCGGCGTGGTTACCTGGTGGCGCTGGGGCTTCACCAAATGCGCTTCCCCGCAGCCCGGCGGCTACGGCATGTATTGCGCCACCCAGAACCTGGTAGACGCGTTTGCCATGAAGAACGGGCGCATCATCAGCGATCCTGCATCTACTTACCAGGAAACCGGTTTCGCGGACGACAACCAGGCCGAAAGCTGGGGCCACAAGAAAGGCCAGTGGAACATGTACGCCAACCGTGAGCCACGCTTCTACGCTTTCATTCAATACAACGGCAAAACCATCGTTCCCGCCACTACGCCCGATGAGCGCAACCGTTACTCTTCCGGCGGAAACGCGGACGGAACGGGCCGGATAGAGTTTTATTACTCCGGGAAGTCGGGCCAGCGCGAGAACGGGAGCAACAGCATCACGGGATACATGCCCCTCAAGCGTATCAGTAGCACCAGCAACATTTATACGGAGCTCGTGCCGCATAAGGCGCCGTTTATTCTTTTCCGTTATGCTGAAATTCTGCTCGACTATGTGGAAGCCCTCAACGAATACGATCCTTCCAACCCCGACATCGTGAAATACCTCAACCAGGTGCGCACCCGTGCAGGACTGCCCGGCATTGAAACCGTGTATGGCGGCGCTGTGGGCAATAAAGACGAAATGCGTAAGCACATCCTCCGCGAAAGAATGGTGGAACTTTGCTTCGAAGGCGACCGCTACTGGACGCTGACCCGCCGCCTCCTGCTCGGGAAAGCCGAATACTCCGCCGTGTATGCGCTCGACGTGAATGCGCCGGACAATGGACAGGGCTTTTCCTTCACTGGTTTATATACCCGTAAACTGTTGCAGCAACGCTACTGGAAAGATAAGATGTATCTCTTCCCCATCGGCCAGGGCGATATGGAGCGCGACCGCGCGCTGGTACAAAACCCCGGATGGTAATTTCATTCCTCATTTCAATGAAAGCAAACATGTTAAAAACATTCTCACGATACCTGCTGGCCGCCGCCGTGTTGCTGACGGCCTGCTCGAAGGACAAGGAGCAGCATGAGGCCGGGGTGCCCATGACCATCTCCGGGTTCATCCCGCAAACGGGCGGGCATGGCACGTCTATCCTTATTTCCGGTTCCAATTTCAGTAACGATTCCAACGAAGTGGAAGTGACCATCAACGGCAAGAAGCTCGCCATCGTTGGTTGCAATACCCGCCAGATCATGGCCATTGTCCCCAAAAGATGCGGCTCAGGCGCCGTTTCCGTGAAAATCGGGGGGAAGGAAGTAGTCAGCTCCGGTGAATTCGATTACATCTTCACCCGCACCGTTACTACTTTTGCCGGTAGCGGGGTAGCAGGATACCTCAACGCCAAAGGCGAAGATGCCATGTTCAATTTCGGCGGGACCGACTGGCAGCGCGGCTCCGGCATCGTGACCGATAAAGACGGAAATGTGTACGTGACCGATGTGGGAAATACCTGCATTCGCAAGATCGACCCCTCCGGCCGGGTAAGCACTTTCGCCGGCACCAACTCCCCCGGCGATGCGAACGGCACCGGCACGGAGGCCCGATTCCTCCTGCCTTACGGCCTCGCCATCGATAAAGACGGCAACCTTTACACCGCCGATCCCAGCACCTGGAAAATCAAGAAAATATCCCCCCAGGGCGTAGTGACCGACTATCACGGCGCTTCGCACGAGCCCTGGCACGTTACGGTGAATAAAGCCACCAACGAAGTTTTCTACAGCTCCACCGGCGCAGGCGGCGTTTACCGCATCAAGCCCGGCGGCGGCGAAGAAACCGTTGTCAGCGGTGTGCTGTATGCCGCTGGCATCGGGTTCGATAAAACGGGGAATCTATATCTTTCGGGCAGCGGAGACAACGTGATCTTCAAATATGCGAAAGATACCTGGGCGCGCTCCGTTGTAGCCGGAAAACTCGGTGCCAACGGTTCCTCGGCTCCCGCGGGTTACAGGAACGGAACGGCGGAAGAAGCGCAGTTCTCCCTGCCCTGGGCGCTGTGCGTAGACGATGACGGGAATATCTACGTAGCCGGGAACGGCAGTTGGAACGGAGGTTCGGGCAACGCCGACCAGAGCATCCGTTATATCGACGGCAGGACCGGCCGCGTGAGCACCTACGCCGGCAGCAACGCCTACGGCTATGCCAACGCACTCGGCGAAGCCGCCAAGTTCGCCGGCGCACAGGGCATCACTACCGATAACAACGGTATTTCATACGTGCTGGATAAAAACAATAACCGGGTCAGGAAGATCGTATCTGAATAATTAAAGTATGAAACGGATGATTATACAAGGATTTGCGCTCCTGGCGCTGCTCGCGGCTACCGCTTGCAGCAAGGGAGGGAACGGTGGAGAAAGCCCGAAACCGCAAAACGGGCCCCGCACGCTGTATGTGTCAACCTCCGGAAACGACAATGCGCCCGGAACGAAGGATGCGCCCTACGCGAAAATCAACGACGCCCTGGCGAAAGCCGTGGCCGGCGATACTGTGATGGTCAGGGGAGGGAAGTACTTCGAAAAGGTACGCTTCCCGCGAAGCGGCCGCGAAGGAAAGCTGATCACCCTCAAAGCATATCCCGGCGAGCAGCCCGTGATCGATGGTACCGGGCTGGGCGTTTCCGGGAAAGACGCCATGGTATTCATCCGTAACGCCAGTTACGTGGTGCTGGAAGGTTTCGAGATCTGTAACCTCATCAGCAGCGCGCCCTGGGTGAGCCCCAATGGGGTGTTGGCAGACGAAGGCTCGGGCAACATCATCATCCGCCGGAACAAAATCCATCATATCGAGCACAATGCCGCGCCCACAGACGGCCGCAGCGGCCACGCCATCGAGATCATCGGCAATACGGCCGTGGCGATGAAAAACGTATTGGTGGAAGATAACGAGATCCACGACTGCAACACCGGTTACAGCGAAAACCTCACCATCAACGGTTTCGTGGATGGGTTCGTCATCCGCCGCAATAAAATTTACAACGCCGAAAACATCGGGATCGACGCGGCCGGCGGGTACGCCGGAAACCCCGTGCCAGAGCGCAACTACGCCCGCAACGGCGTTATCTCCGAAAACGAGCTCTGGAACATCGACATGACCACCGGCCCCATCGGCGGCACGCATGGCCACGGCGCTATCGGCATTTATGTAGACGGCGCGCGCAACATCATCGTGGAGCGCAACCGCATCCGCGATTGCGACCGCGGCATCGGTGTGGTCAGTGAAACCGACGCATTCCCGACCAGCGATTGCATCGTCCGCAACAACATCGTAACCGGCAGCCATCGTGTAGGGATTTACATGGGCGGATACCTGAATTACACCGGCGGCGGTTCCCGCAGATGCTACGTGCTCAACAACACACTGGTGGGCAATAACCGTGAAAGAGGCGCCTATGGCGAGATTGAAGGGGAACTGCGGATGACGGAGCATTGCTTCGATAATGTTTTCCGGAACAACCTCGTGGTAGCCGGCGCCGACGATCTATTCTTCCACAAATACACCAACACCGGCAGCGGGAATGTGGTGGATAACAACCTCTACTTCGCGCCGGCGGCGCCCGCGGGCTGGATATGGAATTCGATCAACGGTCCTGCCATCACCGATTTCACCACCTGGAAAACGACTTCCGGCGTAGACGCGGCGAGCATCCACGGTAAAGACCCCCTCTTACCGGGCGACTTCCGCATTCCCGCCAACTCCCCCGCGAAGAACGCAGGTTTCGTGGTGGCGGACGAAAAAGCCGGAACGGTCGATTTCTACGGTCAACCGCGCGTCGTGAACGGAAAAACGAGCATCGGCGCGGTGCAATAAATTTTTTACAGAAGGAACGGGAGAACGGCCCCGATGCCGACCATCCCGCCAAGAATGCTGGCAAAGGCGTCCATTACATCGTAATGCCCTTTGCCAGTTATTTTTGAGAACAACTCAAATCCATAACTGATGCCGACAACCGGCACAAGCGCCAGCGCAGCGGCTTTGATTGGGGCCGAAGGGAGGATGTAAGCGCAAAATCCCAGGAGCACGGCGCCCATGGGGATGCCTACGAAGAAGTGTTTCCATTTGTCTGGAGCGATTTTCATAAGGTCGGACACGTTTACGGGCCGAAACTACATAAAAATGCCGGGCTTGCAACTTTCCCCGCCGGGCCGTAATTTGACGGTGCATTTTAAAAATTCCATATGAAACATTTCCTGTTGGCAGCCGCGCTGCTTTGCTCCATGCTGGCGCGAGCCGCATCGCCCGAGATTTACGAGATCCGCATTTATCATTTCAAAACGATGGCCCAGCTGCAAAAGGTCAGCGATTACCTGCGCACCGCGCACCTGCCCGCGCTGCACCGCAACGGCATCGCGTCCGTCGGCGTTTTTCAGCCCATCGTGCAGGATACGGCCGATCTGCGGATCTACGTGTTCGTCCCTTTCAAATCCCTCGAACAGTTCAGTTCCCTGCAATCGCGCCTCGACCGCGACCAGCAGTGGCTTTCAGCCGGGAAGGATTACATCGACGCGCCCCACGACCAGGTTCCCTACACCCGTTTGGAGACCATACTGCTGAGAGCGTTTTCCGGCATGCCCGCCATGCAGGAGCCGCAATTGACCGGCCCGAAAAGCAAGCGCGTGTACGAATTGCGGAGTTATGAAAGTCCGACGGAAAAATATCATCGCAACAAAGTGAAGATGTTCAACGCCGGAGACGAGATCGGCATCTTCAAAAAACTGCATTTCAACGCCGTGTTTTATGGCGAAGTACTGGCGGGTTCCCGGATGCCGAACCTCATGTACATGACCACTTTCATGGACCAGGAAGACCGCGATGCCCACTGGAAGGCATTTTCAGCGGATGAGGACTGGAAAAAGCTCCAGGCCGACGAGCAATACAAGAACAACGTGTCCCGCAACGAGAAGTTTTTCCTGCGGCCGATGGAATATTCCGACATTTAACGCGCGCAACCTTATTTGCGAAGCCTCCCGGGAACGGGGGGCTTTTTTATTGCCGCCGGAATAACGGCGGGCGCGTAACGGTGTGTATCGGGGAGACTGTCACATACAGAGAACTTGACCGATGCTAAGGAAAGGATACCATTACGACAAGCATTTCATTTTCTGGGCGGGCTGTGCCGGGCTGCTGCTGTTGGGGGCGTCGCTGGCGATACCGGGCGCCATGGCATTGGACCTGCGGCTGGCGTTTGCCCTGGGCGAGGCGGAGATGCGGGCCCTTTCCCGGTGGTTGCTGCTGGGGATGCTCGTGGGCACGCTGCTGATGGGGCCGGCCAGTGAGCGATGGGGATACCGTTGGTTGCCGGGGCTTGCGGCGGCGGGTTTTTTCGCGGGGTTTCGCGGGATGGCGGCTGCGGAAAGTGCCGCTGCGCTGGCGTGCTGGTTGTTTTGCATCGGCGTTTCCGGCGGTATGATGAACGGCGCCGCGAATGCCGTGGTGGCCGACATATCCGTGCGGGAAAAGGGTGTGCGGTTAAGTTTGATGGGGGTGTTTTTCGGTCTGGGAATGCTCGCGATACCGCAGGTGGTAGCGGATTTGAAGCCGTTGTTGACGTGGAGGGGCGTATTGCGGTGGATGGCGTGGCTGGCCTTCGGGCTCGCATGGTTGTTTGTGTGGATCCGTTTCCCGGCGCGCCGGCCATCCGGAGAGGGGCGCTGGCTGCGGGATCCGGCGGTATGGCTTACGGGAGGGTTTTTGTTTTTGCAGGCCGGTTTCGAGACGGTTTTATATAACTGGTCGATGATGTATGTAATGGCCGGCCACGGCATGAAGGAGCGCGACGCGCTGTATGGGCTTACGTTGTACGCTGCGGGGTTTACGGTGATGCGGATGCTGGCGGGCAGTGTATTCCGGAGCGTTCCTGCGCGACAGCTGCTGGCAGTGAGTATGCTGTTGTTGCCGGCGGGAATTTTGTTGTTGAAGGTGGGCGGAGGATTTTTGCCGGTGGGGATGGGGATGATATTGATGGGAGGGGGTTTGGGGGGAGGGTTTCCGATCATGTTGGGATGGTTGGGGGAGCGTTATCCTGGCCGGTCGGGGATGGTGTTCGGTGTGGTGTTGTCTGTCGCGGTGACGGGCCGGTTGCTGGTGGATATCTGGATGGACTGGGTGGTGAGGGAGTTGGGGATTCAATTCCTGACGACGGTGGCGCTTTCGGGGTGGATGTGGATGTTGGTGCTGGGGGGCGCAATGCTGCGGCGGATGCATTAAACCCTTGCGGGGCGTGTCTTTCAGGGACCGTAAAACTTTTCCATGATTTTTTTTGACTTTTAAAGGATAGCCGTTATCTTTGCACTCCGATTTTGAACAACCGGTAACGGATCAGGATCGAACCGGCGAGATAGCTCAGGCGGTTAGAGCGCAGGATTCATAACCCTGAGGTCGAGGGTTCAACTCCCTCTCTCGCTACACAGCCCGATAACAATTGATAGTCAATTTGTTGTCGGGTTTTTCTTTTTAGTTTTATTTGAAATGATGATACCAATTTCCGTTAGATTCCCTATCGACAGTTTCTTAAGGCTCAAATGATATTTCAACATGCAATCTCGCTTCGGCGGGATAATCATGAAAATCCGATAATGCAGGACTTGGTTATCTGTGGTTCTTTTTTCACTTTATCGCTCTTAACACAAACCGCAAATAATTTTTTATCACAAACTTCTTCAATTTATTTTTTGTAAAATCTTTTTTACGTTTTTGAAGACGCTGATACAGGAAGGCCACTTTCTAAGATCTCGGAAAATTCGATGAAAGTAATTGGAGCATATCTTAAAAAGGTAATTAAGTAATTAATCTGATCAACTGTTAAGGCCGGCTATGAATAGTTCGCGCAGTAGATTACGCGCATGTAATCTTCCAAGCATTCTTCACTTTCTTATCGTACGAAAATCAGAGACTAAAATTTTCAGTACGATTTTCCTATATTTAGGAAACCGAAAGCCCTATAGGCCCCGAAACACAAACCATAAAACGTTAACCAATACCTAATATCCCTTTTTATGCGATCATTTGTCACCATTTTGAGCATTCTGCTCTATTGCGCCACAGTGAAGGCGCAGATCATCGAAGAAGATACCGTTAACTCCAGCCGGACCGCCTTCCGGGACCAGTCATTCGGCTTGCTGAACCTAACTGCTTCCCAGATACCGTCAGGATATCTGCTCGACTACAGTCTGGCAGATTTTCCCAGCGAAAAGTATGACGGTGTGGGAACACCCGGAGATACGATCCGTTCGTATCGCGACTTTCTCTACCTATACAATATCCTGGAGATGGCGAAAGTCAATTCCAATGGCACGCTGATCCCGACAGACAGCCTTTACCTTATTGCCAACCGGCGCAAACGCAGTGGAGCAATTCCTTTTGTCTTCCTTCGACAGGGATATCAGCGGGTGAGCCCTGGCGCACTTTCGGCGAACTTACTAGCAGTATCCGCGGATGAAAAGCGGCTAATGGATGTTCCCAACCGAACGGCAAGTCCGTATCTTAATAAAGAGCTATTCCTGTTTGCTCCGTTCGAAATGTCTATCACCTCTTCAGAGGCATTGGGATTTACATTTCCGGCAGAATGTTGGCTGATGCCGGGCATTACGGCCGTGTCTGTGGATTTTGGTGATGGGGCCGGCGCCCGGTCAATCAACAAGGGCGACAGTGTGGGTGTGTATTACAGCACGAGTGGCACAAAATATATCACGGCTACCATCCAAACCACAAGCGGTACTCGCACCGCCAAATCCCTGATCCACTATACCCGGCCTTCCTTCTTCTTCAAGGCAGACCAAAGTGTAAGTTTCGACGTTGATCCTGTATTTACCAGTATAGACCAATATCTGGATCCCAAAGCTTCCACCGCATTAAGGACAACGTCCCTCTGCCTGCGCGATGACATTTTTACCCAAGGTGATTCAGACATTAGGCCAGGCGCAGATATCCAGGTAATGCTGAGTTGTGATAAAATCTTCGACCGTCCGGTGATCATTCTGGAAGGGTTTGACGTGATCGATAATGTCGGATTGGGCGACCAGTTCAATATGTATAATCAATTCAACTTCCTGACAAGGTTGTTCTCGCAAGGGCACGACATCGTGTTCGTGAACCTTCGGAGGCCGCGAGACTTCATAGAAAACAACGCTGCAGTGCTGGAGCGGGTCATCAACTGGGTGAACCAGAATAAAACCGGGACCTTCAGAGGATCTGTAATCGGGTTTAGCATGGGAGGGCTCATTGCCCGTTGGTGCCTCAAAGATATGGAAGATCGCGGCATCGATCATAAAATTGCGCATTACTTCAGCTATGACGCGCCGCATCAGGGCGCCAATATTCCATTGGGGCTACAATATATTATGCGTGAAATGATTACCGACTTTCCTTTTCTGCGATGGAACTGGCCTTCCGGAGAGCCGATTGCCGGCGACTTGAAAGCATTATTGGAATCATATGATAGCCCCGCCGCACAGCAGATGCTTGTCACTATGGCCAATTATGACTGCTCATACGCACTGCCGTTCACCCTTAACCCGGTTCGAGCCAAATTCGCCTCGCAGCTCGCTGCAAAAGGATATCCGCAGCAGGCTGTCTGTCATGGTATATCGAAAGGACGAGGCAACAATACTGCGGGCACTCGCAACGCCGGAAACGGCGTCCAGTTCGGCAATTTCGGGCCTGGTCACAAACTCTTCGACGGGCAGATCGGGTATGTGCTGGTGAATTTGCAATGTGCAGCATATGCAGTGCCCGAAGGCGCAACAGAGTATATAGCCCGTTACAGATTTTCGGGGCATTCCGTCCGCAGGATCTTCGGAATTTTCGTACCAGCGCTCCTTCCCGATATTCGCGTAAGAAACTTCAAACTGAACGGCGTCTATCCGTACGACGATGCACCGGGGAGCTACGAAGCTTCCCAGACGGAGTTCATGGCGTCATTCAACCTCAGTCGTGGATTAGGCAGGGAGGCAACGAACATGGGACATCACGGGCATAATTTTATTCCCACCGCGAGCGCTCTCGATCTCACGAACCAAGGTTATAGCGCAAGCAACCAGTGGCAAAGCGGTAATATGTTTTTCAATATTGATAACTTTATCACGCCGGCGCAATCTACTACGGGGAACCAGTTAACTAACCCAGCCCTTTCTCCGTTCGACTTCGTGCATACTTATACGTCCGATTGTGGCGATGCGAATATTTTTTGCCAGGGTGATAACGATGAAGCATTATCGTCGCAGGATCCGGATTGGCGTTTTAACGACTGGAACCAGTATCATAATGGTCCCATATCCAATCAGGCGAGCGTTTATATCGTGCGAAAAATTCTCGGGGCTTTCGCAAATTCCGATTGTGAACAAACCTGCGCCAATACCACACAAATTCACGGTACTAATAAGCTGTGTACTTCAGCAATATATTGGGTGGACATTACCAGCCAGGGTGTTCAAATCGTATGGGAAAACCTGTCTCCATCGCTTATTACACTTGTTTTTGGCCAGTCAAGCAACCAGATCGAATTGCGGCGGGTACCGAACGCGCATGGTACCGCAAGTATCCGCGTAACCATTACCAATCCTTGCGGCATATCGAGACAGCTAACCGCAACGATCGTCGTTGGCTCACCAAGCCCGGTATTTACGTCGGTATCGGTTGACCGGAGTGGTAAAATAATCGCTAATACGGCGCCTATGACCGGTGTCAACTCTTACAATTGGTACCTCGACGGGGCATTCGTCAAATCAACCACTACAGGCAGCACCACCATGCCGTCTGGCGTGCCTTGCGGCTCGGAGGTATTATTGTCGGTGGAAGCCGTTGACATATGCGGTACTTCGCTGCCAAGCAGCAGGGACCTCATCACCCAATCCTGTCTGGGCGCGTTTACTGTATCGCCCAATCCGGCCAAAAGTATCGTGTCGGTACAGGTTGATTCCGAGGAAGAAGTACGGATCAATGAGCGCTTGATTAAGATAGCCGCAGCAACGGCGGCAAGGCAAACAGCCGTTGTGCAACAGCGGCAATCCATGGTAAAAGAGCCATATATCGAGCAAATTCTGGAAGTCAAAATTACCGATATTCAAGGCAAGACCATGCAGCACATTAGGTACGGCGCCGAAAGTAGGTCCGTACAGATTGATGTGTCCGGTTTAGCGTCCGGCAATTATTTGATACAGATTTATAACGGCAGAATCTGGACGTCCAAATCGATCGTAATAGTGAAGTAAGCTGGCGGAATGTGCTGCGACTATACCAGCCCGGTAACCCAACACTTGGTTATCGGGCTTTCTATTTCGTGAAATATTGACAAATAGGAATATTGGGGTATGAAAATTTATAATGGCGTATCGACAAAGCTAGAATCCCAGAATCCCAGAATCAAAATCCATCGGTAGATAGAATCAAAAATAATTCCGAAATAAAAAGCACTTTGAATTACAAAGTGAGTTATCTTTGTACCGTTCAAGTTACCTCACCTCAAAGCCGGTGGTTTATGAAAATAGACATCATCATCGCCTATCTCCAGCGTTATGAATTCGGCCACGAACGCGATTTCGTGCCGCCCATCACAGGGATCCATCTCGCCGCCATCACGCCCGCCCATCATACGGTGCGCGTATTTCACCAACAGGTAGACCCCATCCCGCCAGACTCGGATGCCGACCTCATCGCCATCTCGTTTTTCAGCGGCTTCGCCATCCCCGCCTATCAACTCGCCACGGAATTCCGGAAGAGAGGGAAGACCGTCGTTGCCGGCGGTCCGCACGTCACCTATTGCGCCGACGAAGCCCTCGGGTATTTCGACGCCGTGGTCACCGGCGAAGCCGAAAGCGCCTGGCCCGCGCTGCTGGCAGACCTGGAAAAAGGAGAACTGAAAACCATCTACAAAGGCACGCCTTGCGACATGCAATCGCTGCCCACGCCGCGGTACGATCTCCTGCCCAATCGCTTCTTCATCAAAAAAGTCATCCAGGCCACCAGGGGCTGCCCCTTTTCATGCTCCTTCTGCACCGTTCCCTCACTGAACCCCGGATTCCGGCTCAGGCCGGTGGCAGATGTGGTACGCGATGCGTCTTACGACCGTTTTCCCTGGTGGTGGCAGCGGAAAATCGTCTGGTTTTGGGATGATAATCTTACCATCCGACGGCCATTTATCCGCGAACTGCTCCGTGAAATGATACCGCTGAAAAAATGGTGGCTCACACAGGCCAGCATGGACATCGCCAAAGATCCCGAGCTGCTCGACCTCATGAAGGCCTCCGGCTGTATCGGGGTATTTTTGGGGATAGAATCATTCGGGGTGGAAAGCCTGGCGGATGCGAACAAACGGCAAAACCGGATCGAACAGTACAGCGTGGCAGTAAAGGCTATCCGGAAGCGGGGAATAGCCGTGATGGCGGGTTTCATCGCAGGCTTCGATCACGACGATGAAAAAAGCATCGTGCAAATGGCCGACCAGCTCATGGAAATCGGTATCGACGTGCCGTTCCTCAGCATCATGACCCCATTCCGCGGAACGCCCATCTACTCCGCGTTGCAACAGGAAGGCCGCATCCTGGAAAACAGGAACTGGAATTTCTACAATGGCTACAACGTAGCGTTCGTCCCGAAAAAGATGTCGGAATCACAACTGCTGAACGCGCACCGCGCCCTGTGGAAAAAGTCGTTTTCACCGTGGTACGCATGCAGGCGGATCGTTCGCGGAGCGTTGACCTTGCGATGGGGCGCATTCCTTATGTCGATGTTCATGAACGGTTTTTATGCATACAAACGGGTGAGGAAGAATTCCCCGATAGACATGAGCAAACGGACCGACCTCAACCAACTGGCAGAACAGTTGGAAATGCAGCGCCGGGAAGTGGTCCAGGCCAGGGACCGCGCCATCAGGCCTGCGGTGTAGGGAAGTTTACAATGGGGTGGGATGGGAGTCTTGCTGCCGGGCCGCGCGCAGTTTATCGCGTGGGCTCCGCGGCACCGGGGCGCTTCCATCCCCATTCCAGTAATATCACACCGGCGATCCCGAGGGTATAGGCCGCCATGTCCGACCAGCTGAAATGATTCCCGATCACCACGTTCGCCAACCGCGAATGACCCAGGCCCAGGAGCTTCACCACCTGGAAGTATTGCATCACCTCTACGATGTACGAAAATACCAGCACCCCCATCGCCACGGGCAACACCGGCGCCTCCACGAAACTGCGGACGAAGCAGTAGATGAGCATCACCACGAGGAAATCGCCCACGTACGGCCTTACGAAATCGTCGTGAACGTACAGCGCAATAAGCACCTCCGTCACGAAAAGCAACAGCGTCAACCAAAAATAACCGGCGTTAAAACGGAATTTCATATTTAAAAAGCACTTTGAAATACAAAGTTAATGAATGGCAGGAGATTTCCAAATTGGCTTTTCCACCGGGATTTTTCGAATAAGTACACGAAGTGGGGATAATGCGGAACGATATTATCCGTAAATTGATTCCCCATTAACCCTTACCCTATGAACGCGACAGCATCCCTGAGCCTCCGTAAAAGCATATTGATCTACGTTATCGTCTGGTTGTTGGTTTCCATCGGCTACACGCTGCTATCCGAGCCGCTCGTGGAGTGGCTCTTTCCCGGTTTTTATGATGTGGGGCTGTTCGTTTTCGTTTGGACGGGCGGATTGGCCGTCATTTCCGGCATTACATTGCTGGCAATGGCTATCCGTGTTGCCAGGATATTGCAGGCCCGGAGGAAGGCGAAGCAGCGGCTGGACGAAGCGGACTGACCGGCACGGCCTGCATTTTGCTGCATCACACTGGAAGCGTATCGTTAACAACTGTATCAAAACCTCCAGCCATGAGAAGCAAAGCAAGCATCAAGGGCCATTCATTGCATCCAATGCTGGTTTCTTTCCCCATCGCCTTTTTCACCGCCACACTCGTTTTCGACGTACTGGGGCATTTCACGGGAAAAATATTCTACAACGACATCGCCGTAATGCTCATCATCGCGGGCATCATTTCGGCGCTCCTCGCCGCCGTGCCGGGAATCATCGATTTCCTGTACACCGTGCCCCCGAAAAGCTCGGGCAAGAAGCGCGCGGCCAAACACGGCATCGCCAACGTATGCGTACTGCTTATCTTCATCGCCTCGCTCATCTACCGCAGCAATAACCCGGACGCCAGTATGAACGTCATTTTATTGCTGGAAACCGCCGGTGTGGTATTACTGGTCATAGCAGGATGGATGGGCGGCACGCTCGTGGCGCGCAACCAGGTGGGCGTAGATCACCGGTATGGGATGCCGGAAAGTGGAAGGAAGTATATCTCAACGCGGAAAACGGCCGGGTGGAAATCGCCGGTTACGGCCAGCTGAAAACCGACCAGATGATGCTCGTGCATGTAGACGGGCGGCGCATCGTGGTGGCGCGGACGGAAAGCGGGTTCGCGGCGTTCGACGATCATTGCCCCCATCGCGGGGGCTCCCTCGCGGGCGGCACCCTTATCTGCGGCACGGTCCAATGCCCCTGGCACGGGTCGCAGTTTCTTGTAGACACGGGCGCCGTCAAGGCGGGGCCTGCCACAACGGGTATTCCCGTTTACCCGTTGCAGTTATCAAACGGGAAACTCTGGCTGCAGCTTACCTGACCTGCGATCTCGCGTAAATATTTTCATGCACCCAGCGCGCTTCTTCTTCCGGAGAAATCCCGTCATCCTGCTGCGTAAGCCGGCTGAAAGTAGCGGCCGGATGATCGTAAGGTTCCCCGCCGGGGAAGTACGGGCCCGCCACGCCCAGCATCCAGTCTCTATCTGCCGCCCAGTGCGGCGGCCGCACACGGAACCTGAAAACTTCATATTGCACGTACTGCTGCCCAGTCCCGTCGACGTCGATGGATGGGGTTTGCAGGTATTCCATCTCGTCGGGGAAGGCGTCGAGCTCCGTAGGGAATTCCAGCCAGTTGGCGAGGTGGCTTTCGGCGGCTTTCACCTGTGTATGGAGGTTTTGCGGGAAGAGATATTTCAGGTCGAAATGATGCAGCAGCGCAAAGGCCATCACCCGCGTGGCGGGATTCGCGGCGAAAGGCAGCACATCGTGGGAATCGAGCTCCCGGCCGCTTTCCAGCTGCTCCACCAGTTTCGTGATGCGTTGCATTTTTTTGCGGACCAGTTGCCGGCGTTGCCGGAGGCGTTTGAGGTAAACAAGACCAAGCAAACCGGCGATGACAGCCAGGATCGCGAGGATGATGAAGACAATCGTCATAAGCCAGGGGATAGGGATTTATTCAATGATACGATAAAAGAGGGGATTGGCAAAGGGATCAGGGCTCCTGTTTCCGTTGCACAGTATCGGCGGGCGCAGTGGTGGTGTTTTGCGTGGTATCGCGGGTTTTCCCGGTGAGTAGGCTGTCTGCCTGCATGGGCGAAATGCGGGTGCTGGGCGCATCGGTAGTTTTAGGGGTGTAGCGGCCCATTTTTTCCATTTCCTTCCGTTCCTTTTTGCTCCAGAGGTTTTGCGGGTGCTTCTGCCGCCGGAGCCCGTCTTCGAACCGGTATTCCGCGCCAAGCCGGGGCGGTTGGTACACCCGTTCTTTCCGCTGGAAGGCAGACCGCATGCCGCCGTTGCAACTGCATAGCACAATGGCAGATAAAACGAGGATGGAAATGCTGCTCGGCATGATGGAGGTTTTGAAGTGGAGCAGATATGGTTACTGTCGCAAATCTAACGCCGGACCGGCCACCGCTATTGTCCGGTTTCCGTAAAAGAAAAGCTCCTTACGCATTGATATTCAAATATTTTTGTAATTTATCATACATTACGAAATGACCCTAATCATGTTGCCATTTTCAACTTCGGAATACAAGGACGCCCTTTCCGGCCAGCGCATCCGGTTCTCGCCGGAATCGCGTGGAAGCGGCATGGTTTGGATTGGGGAAGGATGGGAGAAGGTTGGAACGTGGAAACGCGCACCGCAGGGCGAAAAGGAAATCCTGGAAATCACGTATAATTTTGCGCGGGAGGAAACTTTCCTGTTGACGGTAACCGGTGTGGAAAATGGCATCGTCGCTGCATTCCGCCTGGCGGGCAGGAATGATAAAAAATGGGAATTCCGGGTTTAGAAAAGCGTGGCCGCTTCGAGCAGATTCCAGCTGCCCTCGGCAATCTCGGCATCCAGCTCCCCCTTATCCCAGCCGCAATACCCGATGAAAATGCGGACGTCGCGCTCGGTGAGGAGGTTTTGGTTGATGAGCGCCACCGCCGTTTTGAAATCCCCGCCAAAGAAGGTCTTTCCATCCACTTCCGCGCCCCCGGCAATGAGATCTGCCCGGCGATGCACGAAATACAGGTGCTCCCGGTCCACCGGCCCGCCCAGGTACAACGGGAACGCTTTCCCATGCCTGAACTCCTCCAGCTCGTTGAGCCCCCGCGAAAACGGCTGGTTCGTCACGAAGCCGAGTGCGCCCTTATCGTTATATTCGGCAATGAAAATCACCGTATTTTCGAAAACAGTGCCTTCCAGCGCCGGCGTACTGCTGATGAATTGACCCGCTTGCATGCGGCAAAGGTAAGACGCTTTCGCACATCCAGCGCTATCACCCAATTTTTGACATCGCACAACGTTTACAAAATATGATCAAAACCAAACGCATCTACGAGCCCCCGGCATCAACCGACGGCTTCCGCATCCTGGTAGACCGCCTCTGGCCCCGCGGCATCAAAAAGGAAAACGCGCAGATCGATCTGTGGGCGAAAGATGTAGCCCCGTCCAACGACCTGCGGAAATGGTTCCATCACGATGCCGGTAACTGGACCGAATTCGAGCAACGCTACCGCGCAGAACTGAAAGCTTCCGGCGCCGTGGAATCCCTCCTCCCGGAAATCCGCAAACACAAAACCGTAACCCTGCTCTACGGCGCGCGCGACGAGCAACACAACCAGGCCGTCGTGCTGCAGGAACTGTTGTCCAAATAATAAGCACATTCATCCACGCAACAACGACCGCGGAAATCAAACCTCCCTTCCGCCAAATCCCTTATTTTGTACCCGTTAACCATGCTTACATGAAAAGATTGCTTTGGGTGGTAGTTCTGCTGCCTTGCATAGCATTTGCGCAGAACGCGCCCGCTTTCCAGGAAAAATCCGTGATCGCTGCCATCGACCGGTTCATCGGATCACAGCGGGAAAATTACTACGCATACGAAAACATGCTGGAAGAAGTGGCTGACGCGCCCGATTCCGTCCGATTCCAACAGTATCGCAACGATGCGTTCGTAATCGCGTTGCGGAAATTTTTCGGAGACCATGCCGGGGAATACATGCAATTGCGGCGCGTCCGCTTCGCCATGTACGCGCCCCCGCCGCAGGGGCTCCTGCGCATCAAGTGGGATTCGGCCGGTGTCAGGAAAGATGTCGCGGAGATGGATGGGAATTTCGATCTGCTCACGCCCGCGTTCTTCCGCGTGTTCGATCCGCATGTGCTGTCACAAATCGTTTCCGGGTTCATGTTGATGTCTGCCTACGACGAAAATCCCTCCGCCAGGAAATCGCATCTCGCCGCACGGGCCTGGTATGGAACGCGCATTTACACGAAACGGATCACCCCGGCGGTATGGCAGGTTTGGGCGGCCGACCGGATGATGGCCTTTACCTTCAAATTCGATCTCGCTACCGGCATCGTGCAGCCCATCGCGCGCACGCGACCCGGCGATCCCGCATACGGAAAAATCACCTGGGCGCCCACGCCGGTCCATTTCAGAGAAGAGGCGGACCATATACTGGCGGATGCGTTTACCGAAATCTGGAACAGTTACCGCCCCGGCGCTTCTATCGAAAGCCGGGCAGACCTGGAAAAGAAGCAAACGATGTTACGGAACTTCCGCACGGCAAACGCGCAACGCTACCGCGCCGCTATCCTGCAACAGCTGGACCGGCTGGAAGCCCCGCCCGCCATGCCTGCCGCCTTCCGCGAACGAACGAAGCCGGGCGATGCGCTCCTGCAATATGCCGATTCGGTTGTCAATGCCGCCATCAACGTATTCCCCGCGCAATGGGCATCTGCCATCGATGCGGCGGCATTCCCTTTTTTCGAATTGAACAGGGGCCTGTTGAAAGTGGTGGTACGGAACAGTTATTTCCCCACGCATCAGTATGCCAGGAAAATCAATGCGTTGGAATGGGAAGTGATGGTTGTCCAGGAAATGTCGGCCACGGTTTTCACCTGGAACACCGGCTCAGGGATGGTCGGCAATATCCGCTACTGGATGAAGGAAGGCTAGGAATGATCAGTACTGGTGACGGCTGGAAATGCAAGGCTCCGCGTAGTCCAGGATGCCGCCGAACATGTAGTCGTCGAGCTGCTTTTTAACGGGCACGTAATCCACATGCACCGGCACATCCATCACGAAGTACCCCGAACCGGTGCTGGCCGTTGCGCAGCCGAGGTCCTGGAACAGTTCGCGGAGAATGGCCGCATCGTTTACATCGTCCATCACAAACACCTGGATGGTGGAATGGCCAGAAGCCGACAGTAACCGGCGGAACACCAGCGGGGCGCCGGGTTTGTCGGGCGTGGCCTGTACCACATCGCCACAGGCGAGGCCAGGCGCGTAGAACGGGATCGCGTCTATCCGGTAAAATCCTTTCGTGGCATCTACCGGCAACGCCAGTACGGTCTCGGCGGTTTCATCGCCGGTAACATCGCTGTGATAATATAGCAGCATCGAAACGTGAGGCATGTGCGTAGATTGTGTCGACTCCATCAAAAAAGGGGAAAATTACGTTTTTATACACATAAATGAAGCACGATATGGATTTTCAATATTATCTGGACCAATGGCAATTGCAGCAAGACGGGCAGCCGGTCATCACGCACAGCAGCCGGTTGCTGCCGGTGTTGCACGAAGGCCTGCCCGCCATGTTGAAAGTGGCGGTGGAAAAGGACGAGCAGCTCGGGAACGAAATTATGGTATGGTGGAACGGGCAGGGCGCGGCAAAAGTACTGGCGCATAACGGGGAGGCTTTGCTGATGGAGCGCGCCACCGGCCCGCGAAACCTGAAAACCATGTCTATGAACGGGGCCGACGATGCCGCCACCAAAATCCTCTGTGCCACGGCGCTTCAGTTGCACGCCGTTCCCAAACCGCCGCCGGATGGAATGATCACGATGGAGCGTTGGTTCGCGGATTTGTTTGCGCATGGGCATAAGTATGGAGGCAGTATTGCCCATGGCCTGGAGCTCGCGCGCCGCCTGGTGACGGAGGAAATCGAAAAATGCGTCCTGCATGGGGACCTGCATCACGAAAACGTGCTGGATTTCGAAGGGAAAGGATGGCTCGCCATCGATCCAAAAAAACTCTATGGCGACCGAGCCTTCGACTTCGCCAATATTTTCTGCAACCCGGACCTGTCCATAGCTGCAGCGCCGGCGGCGTTCCAGCGGCGGCTGCAGACTGTTTGCAGCGAAACCGGTATCGAACGGCGGCGTTTGCTGGAATGGATCGTGGCCTGGGCGGCGCTTTCGGCCGTGTGGTTCATCGAAGATAACCTGGAGGCCGATGCCGCGACAGACCTCGCCGTCGGTACATTGGCGATGGTCGAATTGGACCGGTAATGCAGCTTGGGAAAGTTCATTCGTCAGTTCAGATAACCAGTTGTAATATTTTCTGCGGAATGCCGTTTTAAGATGTAATTTTGCACAGCAGCATAGCAGTTCCTGAGTCCGGGGACTGCTATTTTTTTTCGGATGCTGACAAAACTGAAGAGCGCCCCAAACCCAAAAACAACCTCAAATGATGAAGCGAAACCATCTGCTTTTGATGTTTACTGTATTGTTGACCACCATCATGTCCTGCAAAAAGAAGGACAAAGTCGATATCGACCTCAACAACAGCAAGCAGCCCGAGATCACGGGCTTCACACCCGGCCACGGGATTCCTGGCACGGAAGTGACCATTACCGGGAAGAATTTTTCCACCAACATCCCCGACAACAAACTGTTCCTCGGTCCCGATCAGATGGTGGTAACGCAGGCTACGGCCACAACGCTCAAATTCAAAGTGCCTTACCTCGCGGTTTCCGGGAAGATCAAGGTGGAAAATGGCAACAAATCCGCTACTTCCGCCAATAGCTTTACCGTAGATCCGCTGCCCGACGGCATCGCGGAGTTTGCACCGCTGGAAGGGCCTTTCGGTACGGAAGTCACCATCAATGGCGCCAACTTCCCGCTTTCCCCGATCGTCTCGATCAACGGGATCGAGGGAATGGTCATTTCTTCCAGCGCCAGCCAGATCAAGTTCAAGATACCGTACCATACCGGGCTTACCAAACACAAGATCGTGGTGGAACGCGACGGCAAAACCTTTACGTCCGCCCAGGATTTCACCGTCATCGCAACCGGTAAATATGCGGATTGGCACCTGCTGCCGGAGCCGCTCAACACCGCCCCCGCCAATATTTTCACGAACGGGGCGTCTTTCACCTACAACAAAAAACTGTATTGGGGCTTCACCAATATCGCCGGTACCGACAAACGGGTGTACTATTATTTCTATGACCCGGCCGCTGCTGACAAAGGCTGGCAGGTGCGCGAGATTACCGGCAAATTGCCTGCGCCTATTAGTTTCCTTTCTGTAGCCGTTTTGGGAAATATGGTATACATGGGCAACGGCAGTCCGGATAGCGAACACGGGAAATGGTGGTCGTTCGACCCGTCCAATGACGCCATTCAGCCCATCGCGGCGTATCCGAAAGACAATGCAATGATGGGATTCGCATTTACCGTCGGCAATAAATGCTATGCCGCGGGCGGATTGGGCGAAAAACACATTTACAATTACGACCCCGCCACCAACACCTGGACCAAAGCCGTGGATGTGCCTTACGCGCAGATCGACGCCGGTGCGGCCGTGGTGCTGAACAACGACGTCATCATCGGAAGGGCGCTGAAAACCCTCACCAGCACTAAGCGTGAATCCATCTACAAATTCACGGCGAACGGCGCCGGCGGCACGTTGACGGAATTGCCGGTAATCCCCGACGCGGGACAGTCTTCAGGATTCAAAACACCTTCCTTCTCGCTGAACGGCAAAGCTTATTTCGTCATCAATAAACGGGTGTGGGAATACGATCCTGCCGTGGCAAGCCCCTGGCGCATGGTGCTCCAGGAAAACATCACGTCTACCATCCAGCATGTTGGGGTGATCGACGGGAAAGTGTATGGCTGGACAGGCAGGGGCCGGTTCTTTGAATTCCGCTTCCGCAACTAGTTTCGGCTGACCGAACAGGAAAAAGCCTCCCGCACTGCCGGGAGGCTTTTTCCTGTTCGAATGTTAAGGAGCGGGAAATTGTCTAATCTTTTTTCATCCACTTGCGGGCGATGCGCATGGCGGTTTCCACCATGTACGGCGACCATTGCTCTATCTGCCAGTCGGTTTGCGCGAGAGACGAGGCTTCCAGCGAACGGAGCGCATCTTCCAGCGAAGCGGCGTTTTCGAGAATGGAAGATAGTTCGGTTTGCTGCCGGTGAAGGGCGAGGTCTTCGGCGGGAACGCTTTGCAGGCGGGAAACGGGCGGAGTGAAGGGGTGGATGGATTCGTCGGACGCAGGATTGTTCCACGTCCCGGCGATGTCTGCCATCCGCCTGAAATCTGCGCGGAAAGCGGATTTTGCGGCTTCCGTCTGCAATCCGGCGCCGAGTTGTTCCATCACCACATACCGGAGATGCGGGCATTGGGGGATGATACGTTCGAGGTACTGGAACACTTTTTCGGGAACGGCGTCGTCGTGGGTATCGCGGCGGATGTTTTGGGAGCCGTCTGCCGAAGGTTCCCAGCTGCCGCCGGAAATATGGATTTCCCGAACGCGGTGCAAAGGGTACATGGCCGCGAGGGTATCGAAATCGATATCGAAATTTTCCACCTGGCAATACACGTTGTGCAGGTCGAGGATGAGAAATCCATTGACGGGGGCCAGCAGTTTGTCGAGGAAATCCCCGTGCCGGCGCACTTCTTCGGCCGAATACGAAAACGCGAGATTTTCGAGCCCCACCGGCCGCCCGCATGCCTCCGCGATCCGTTGCAACCGGTCTTGACCGATGCGCAGCGTGGCCGCGGTATACGGAATATTGAGCGGCGCGCCGTGATGGAAATCCTGGCCGGTCATGAACCCGAAATGCTCGGTAATGTGATCGAAACGGTAGCGGTCGCAGATGGAAGCGAGCTCCTTCAGCCAGGCTTGCTGCTCCGGGTGCCATTTCCCGGAAAACAACGAAAAGAAAATGCCATGGCCGATGAGGCGGTCGCCCTCACTGAAAGCGCCGATCAATCCATGAAACCATTCGGGCAATTCGTTGAGGCGGTACAACGCGTCGAAGCTCCACTCGATGGCGTCGGCTTCGCCGGACTCGAACAGCGGCAGGCAGGCTCCCAGCAATTGGGGGTCCAGGTTGCAGGCTACGGTAGATAGTAAACGGGGCAAGTAATTCGGTTTGGATGGTCAGGATCAGCCCATGCCGCAGGCAGGACAGGGGAAGTTGTTATTTTCCTGTTTCTTCTTTTCCGCTTCCTTTTTGTCTTTGGGCGTTACGTCATTGTCTTTGGAGCAGGAAGGCAGGGTGTGGATGGCGATGCCGGCGATGATGGCGCCGATCAGTACTTTTGGCAATTTCATAAAACGTGTTTTGTTAAAGAATGATGAAGAGGCATCCTCACTAAGCAACGGCACCGTGATGAGGTTAAAACGGCGGTTGTCGGGGAAAGGTTACAGCTTCATCATTTCTTAACAATTAACACGACAGGAGGTGAAAGGTGATTTCGCGCCGGGTGGCGAAGCCGAGCTTTTCGTACAGGCGTATCGCCCGTTCGTTGTGGCTGGCCACATGCAGGAAGGGGGTAATGCCGTCCGCCCGCTGGCGGTCCACCAGCCCGGCGATCAGCTGGCCGGCGTACCCCCGGCCGGTAAAGTCCGGGTGGGTGCAGATAGCGCTCAGCTCGGTGAGCCCGTCCAGCCGCATGCGCTCCCCGGCAACGGCCACCAGTCGCCCGTTTTCGCGGATGCCGGTGTAGCGGCCCATGCGCCAGGTTTCGGGCATGAAGTAGCCGGGTTGCACCCGTTGCACGAGGTCGTACAGTTCCGCCGCCTCCGCAGGCGAAAGGTCGGAGAGAGGAGCGGAAGGACTGGGGGCTTCCAACGGGCGTTCGCTGATCATTTGCAGGCAGGGCAGCTGATGTTTGATCTGCCAGCCGGGCTGCAAGGGCGGAAGTTCCCCGATGAGGTAAAAGGTTTCCCCCGGCACCAGGAGCCCGTTCAGTTCCGTCGCGCAACTTTCATCCGGCCGGGCCACCGCGGCAAACGGCACCACTTCGGGGAAATACCGCGCGCCGCCGCCGGAAACCTTCGCCAGGTGGAGCTGCGGGCCATTCAGCGCATGCCATGCCGGGTTATCGAGCATGTGCAGATTGATCGGGTTTTGCATCCGGTAAAGATACGTCAATGGAAATATCGTTCCGCGGCAAAGCAATGAACGTCCGGCACTTCACGGAAAGAATCCGTCGTGTAGATTTCGTCCACGTATTCGATGGAAGTTCCCTTGCTGAAAATGCCATGGCTCACGGCCAGCACCACGCGCGAAGCGCCTTTATCTTTCAACACTTTCGCCGTTCCGGCAAATGTGCCGCCGCCGTCGCAGATATCGTCGGCGATGATGCAGGTTTTGCCGGAAAGGTCTTCTGCACTGGTTTTGAAGCCAGACAGCGCACCGGTTTTCACGTCGCGGGTTTTCATGCATTCCACCACATCGGTAGTGCCGGTGAATTTAGCGAGCGAATAGATCTTCTTCAGCGCACCGCCGTCCGGCGACACCAGCACGATTTGTTCCCCCGGCCGGCGCATGTTGTAATCTTCCAGCACATCGCGCATGAACCGGTGGTTTTCCACGGCATATGCCCGGTCGATGAGCGCGGTGGTCACTTCGGAATGCGGGTCGAAAATACGGACCTTCCGGAACTGCGCGGCATTCAGTACCGCGGCGATCACCTTCAGGGAAAACGGTTCCCCCGGGCGCATGACACGGTCCATCCGTGCCGAGGTAAGGTAGGTGATATCTGCGCGGACGTCGCGGAACTCGAGATGGGAAAGGGCTTGCTGCGCGAAGAGGAGCATGAGCAGATCGTTCCCGTCGTTGAGCCGCGTCAGGATGCGGACGGGCGTTTGCCGCTCGATGAGGGCGATGGCGGAAGTATCGATTTTCAAATGCGGCTGCCCATCGGGGAAGCGCAGCGTTTCTACCGGGATGTCCGATTTTTCGGGATGGATGAGGTGAAGTGTCAGCATGTGGCGTCGTTAAAAGGTTCGAGGAATTCGGGCGGAACGGCATCCGTGAGCCAGACGCCGTTTTCGCTGATGTGGAAAATATGGCCCCGGCGGTGCATATCGCCGCTGCGGACCGCCAGGATCACGGGTTTCCCTCGGCGGGCTCCCACCTGGCTGGCGGTCTGGACGTTTGCGCTGAGGTGCACATGTTGCCGTTTCATCTTCTGCAATCCGCCACTGCGGATGCTTTCGAGAAATTTCTCCACGGTGCCGTGATAGAGCGTTTCGGGCGGCGTCATGGCGGGCAGCGCCAGCTCCACCGCCACCGAATGCCCTTGCGAAGCGCGGATGGCCGTCTGGCCGGGGTTGAGGGCAAACCGCTGCTTGTCGTTGGTGCGCACGGCTTCCAGGAGCTCCTCCCGGGAGAAGCGCATGCCCGATGCGGCGGATTTTTCGATCAGTTCCCCGATCTCCGCCCAACCCTGCGCATCGAGCCGGAGGCCGATTTTTTCGGGTTGGTGACGGAGAACGAGACTGAGAAATTTACTGATATGTTTGTAAGGATCGTGTTGCATGTTGTGTCGGGTTAAGCCATCACCGCCTCGTCGCTGGCCGCCAGTTCTTTTTCCAGGCTGGCCTGGATGCGGGCGCGGATGTCGGCGAGGGTATGGGTTTGGGTGATTTTTCCGTCGCGGAACACCGTCTGCAGTTCACCCTGCGCCTCCTCGTCCCAGGTGCACTCGTCTTTGAGGGCGAGTTTCCCGGTAGCGGGGTCTGTGAACACCTGCAGCAGGCCTTTCGCGGAATTTTTGGTGCCGTCGTCGGTTTTCGGGGCTTTGAAAATACTGCGGCCAACGCCGTTGATTTCGCCGTAAGTGGCTTTCATCGCGAAGCCGAACGTGTCCCGCGTAACGTATTCGTAAGTGAAGCTGCCGATACCGAGCACCACGTTGTAACTGGCGAAGCCTTTGGCTTTCAACTGGCCGAGGATGGCTTCCTGGCGTTCGGTGGTAATGCTGTCGCCGTATATAAGGCCGATATGCCCATCGAGGAGTTTGTAGCCCTGCGGCGTGATCGTTCCGCCGAAAATCTCCCACATACACTCGATCGCGCCTTTGTGCTCGGGCGTGCCGGCAGGAGCGTCGGGGTCACCGGCAATGATTTTTACCGGATCGCCGCTGTCGGGGCGGATCACCACCTTGCCGTCGCGCGCCAGGATTTTATCTTTCAGCCTGGGGAGGAAGTCGGTGATCACCTGCCAGAAATCCCAGGTATCGCTCACGATGGAAACGATGCCGGCCGGGTATACTTTCGTGATGAGCCTTTCGAAGGTTTCGATCTCCGCGTCCTCCGTTCCCATGCACATCACGCTGTGTTCCGTAGCGGGAACGGAGCCGCCCACCAGTTCTTTCGTCGCATCGGCACCGTAGTATTGCTCCAGGAAATCGATCGCGGGTATGGTATCCGTTCCGGCGAAGCTCAACAGGTGGCCGGCGCCGCTGAGCAGGGCATCTTCCACACCGCTCATGCCGCGGAAGGAGAAATCGTGGCCCTGCCAGGGAACGAATCCCATGTCTTCACCCACCGTTTCCCGGGCGAAGCGGGTGAAGGTTTTCAGGTAGCGGAACGCCGTGGTGGCGGATGTGGAAGGCTTCCAGAAGATGGCGCTCAGGAGGGTCTCCAGCATATTGGTGAGCCAGAAAAATTCCGGTTTCGTATTGCGGATGGTAAAGAAAGGCACGCGCATCGGTACGAGCGTCCCTTCCGGCAACGCCTTGATTTCCAAGGGCAGATACCCGAGGTCGTGCAGGTCGGCGATGTGTTGGTAGGAAATACTGTCCTTGCCGAGATAATTGTCCATCCGCCGCGCGTACATCTCCAATACCTGCGCTTTCGGCAGCTGGAAGAAGTGTTCGTTGAACTGGCGGATGAGGTATTCCTCCATAAAATATTGCATGCCGAAGAAAACGACTTCATGGATATCGGCATCGCGGGATTTGCGGGGCGTGAGGTTAGAGTAAACAAGGGTGGTGCCTTCGGGATACTGGAACTTGTGGCCAACTTTGTAGCCGTCTTTAAGGAGAATGGGAGCGATGTTCATAATTACAGATTTAAATGGAAATGCTGTGGGTGCAGCTGTTTGTTGAATGTATAATAGTCGGCCGGACGATGTTGCAGGCCTTCGGTTTTATCGCCCGTCAGTTGCACGAAACCCGCGTCCAGGAGCTTGCGGCGGAAGTTGCGGCGGTCGATGGGGAAGCCGAGGATGCTTTCGTAGAGGTCCTGCAGTTCGGGCATGGTAAACTTTTCGTCGAGCAGCTCGAAGCCTACCGGTTGATAGCGGATCTTGGCGCGGAGGCGTTCCAGCGCGGTGTCGAAGATCAGGCGGTGGTCGAATCCCAGTTCGGGGATTTCGGTGACGGGGAACCAGCGCACGTCGTTGGCCATCTGGCCGGCCACGGCATTCAGTTTGCCCTGGCTCACGAGCGCGAAATAGGCGACAGACACTACACGGCCCCGGGGATCGCGTTCCGGCCCGTCGAACGTATATAATTGTTCGAGGTAAATGGATGGCAGGCCGAGCTTGCTGGCCAGGATGCGGCGGCAGGCGGCGGAAAAGGTTTCCTGCAGGCCTACGAAAGCGCCGGGCAACGTCCAGCCGTCTTTAAACGGTTCCGATTTCCGGTTCAGCAACAAAACCGACAACGTCTTGCCCTGGTAGCCGAAAACTACGAGGTCGGTCGTTAACGCCGGGTTTTGATAAGTGTGGAAGTCGGACATTTTTCGTTTGCGTTATTTTGACACAAACAACGGCAATAAATTCCAGACGGCCAAATATTTTCTTCTTGGGGGAACATGGCCGGCGGGTGGGATGTTGTATAGATGATTGGGATTGAGTAATTTTCGGGCCGGATGTGAATGTAATCGCCTGCAACAAAAACCGGACAGCACATATCCTGTGAGCTTCAGTAGAATGGACCTATAACCTTATCACCTGTAACATGAAGTGTTGTGTATTGTTTTTCAAGTTGATACGATGGCCGAACCTCGTAATTATCTTTCTTACCCAGTGGTTGTTCCAGTATTGTGTGATCGTGCCGCTGTTGAATGCGGCTGGCCTGGAGCCCAGAGTGGGGGCGTCTGCTTTTTTTATGATCACGGCGGCATACATGCTGGTAGCGGCGGCGGGGTATGTGATCAATGATTATTTCGATTTGGGGATAGATACGGTCAACAAGCCAGATAAAGTTTTCATTACCCGCGGCATCAGCAGGGGCGGGGCGCTGGCGGCTTATGTGTTGATGAACGTGTTAGCGGCGGGGCTTGGTTGCGCGGTGAGCTGGCAATTGGGCGGATGGGCGCCACTGTATTGTATTTTCGCCTGTATCGTGTTGTTGTACTTTTATTCCGCTTTCTTCAAGAAACGTTTCCTCATCGGGAATATCCTCGTGGCGGGGATTTCCGCTTCCGCCGTTCCCGTGCTCGCGCTCGTGGAGGGCGATGCGGGCGGCATTTTCCCGGAAACCCTTCGCTATATGACGATCTACACGGTCCTTTATACGGGCTTCGCGTTCATCCTTTCCTTTGCCCGTGAGCTGGTGAAAGACCTGGAAGACGCCGAGGGCGATCGCCGGTACGGTGGCAGAACGATGCCCATCGTATTGGGAGCGCGCACGGCCCACTGGATCGTGGCGGGCGCCCTGCTCAGCCTTATCGGCGTGCTGGCCGCCCTGCAACCCGTTCTCTGGGCGCAGGGAAGCAACACTTCCATGCTGTCGCTCTATTCCATCTGCCTCATCATCCTCCCGCTGGGCTGGATTTTGCTAAAGGTTTTCGGCGCCCGGGCGGTCCAGGATTACCACCGCCTCAGCACCTGGATCAAGCTCGTGATGCTGACGGGCATTTTGTCGATGTTGTTCATCCAGTTTATGATCTTATGAACATATTCCAGTTTGGCGGAAGCGTAGGGGCGAGGGTGTGGGAAATCATGTCGGAAAGGAAGAAGGAAGCCCCCCGCGCCGAGACGCTCCTGCAAAAGCTGGAAGCCCGATTCGGCGGCCGCATGCCCGAAGAGGCCCGACGCAAGGTGATCGTCAGCTACAGCATCTACCAACCCATGATCATCGACGCGTTCACCGCCCTCCGCGGCCGCGAAGCCACGCCGGAAGAAAAGGAACGCCTGGTCCAATATTTCATCTGCAGCGGCGCGTTCGACGATTTCGTGGACCGCAATGAGCTTTCTCCCGAAGACCTCGACACCATTTCATTCGCCCCCGAAAACTTCCAGCCGCGCCGCATCGAGGAAAAAATGTTCCTGCATTGCCACCTGGAACTTCGCAACTTCGTCCGCGACCGCGCCTCCTACGACCAGGCCGCCCGCGGCCTCTTCCGCGCCCAGGCGGATTCCGGGAAGCAGTCGCGCCCCGAGCCCATGTCCGCAGAAGAACTGCTCCGCATCACGCTGGAAAAAGGCGGATATGCCGTGCTCCTCTGCCACTTCTACCTCGACCACGACGCCTCCGAAGCCGAACGCAGCTGCTGGTACCGCATCGGCGGCATCATCCAGCTCACCAACGATCTGTTCGACATCTGGAAAGACATCCAGGCCGGCGTACAAACCCTGCCCAACACAATGACCGACGCGCACGCGTTCCACGCATTCCTGTCGGCCCGGGTGCGGGAAATGATGGAGATCATCGGCACGCTGCCGGTGCCGAAATCCCGCAAGCGCGTGTTCCTCCTCAACATGATGGCGATCTGTTCCTTCAGCGACATGGCCGTTGCGCGGCTTCGCCGCATCCAGGGCGCCGCGCCGCGATTGCCGGACCTCAAGGCACTCCCGCGCAAAGCATTGATCGTGGATATGGAAAAACCTGCCAACATCTGGCATTGCATGCGTTACACTTTCCGGCAGTGCCGCGATGGCCAGCGCCTGTTTTCATCCACCAAACCCATCCCCGCATGAATTTCCGCATCATTTTACTTTTTATATTGACCACATCGTTGTGCGCCCGCGCGCAGCAGGATACTTTCGCTACCCGCATGCTGCACGAGATCGCCGCGGCGCAATGTGACCGCGACAGTTTCTACTATGCAGGCATGTTCCCCAGCCACCGCTATTATGGCGCGCCAGACGGTAAAATGAAGCACGATAACAACGTGTTTTTTACCGGCCTCATCGCCATGACGCTGGGGGAATTGCAGGACGATTTTACCGGGCCCGACAGCGCCACCTGCCGCGAAATCAGGACGAAGGCCTGCGCATCGTTCCCGAAATTCCGGAACAAATCGGGCCGCAGCACTTACAATTTCTGGCGGACCAATCCCAGCATGGTTTTCCCGAATTCCGGATTCCTGAACCTGTTCAAAAAATGGCATTCCCTGCCCGACGATATCGACGATACATCGATCCTGTTAATGGCCATGGAAGCGGATTCCGGCACCGCCCGCGCCGCGAAGGCGTTGATGGAGCAACATGCCAACACGGTCAGCTACGGCATCCGCAATACCTTCAAAAAATACCGGCATATTCCGGCTTATTCCACCTGGTTCGGTAAAAGCATGCCGATCGATTTTGACGCCTGTGTACTGGCGAACACGCTGTACTTCATGCATCATTACGGGATGGCGGGCTCGCGGTACGACAGCGCTACCGTTCAACTCCTGGATTCGTTCATCCGCAACCGTGAGTACATGACCCACCCGGCATACATTTCGCCGCATTATGCGCGCTCCCCGGTGCTGATCTACCATTTTGCGCGGCTCATCGGGCGGTATCCCATACCGGAGCTTTCGCAGCACCGTGCGCAGCTCGCCGCCGACGCAAAGGCGCAGCTCGCCGCTACGGCAGACGATATGGACCGCGTCATCCTGTCCACATCGCTCCTGTGGCTGGGAGAGCGGCCGGCGGAGATCAACCTCCCGGAAGTGGATACGGACGGGGATTTCGTGTTTTTTGTGGCGGGGTTCAATTCGCTGCTGCCCGATTTCGGGAAGAAGGCGTTTTCGGGGTACCATCTTATCAGTTATTACTACCGCTGTCCTGTGTACAACAAAGTGTTGCTATTGCAGCATCACCTCGTCAGGCAGGCGTTACGTTCATAAAAAAATCCCCCTCGCGCGAGGGGGATTTTTGTTTCACAGTGCGTTATCGTTACCGGAGATCGGAATCCCATTCCTGTTTCCCGAGCTCGTCGATCCTTTCGCGGCTGGTGTTGACCTGGGCTTTGAGATCGCTGAGGAGGGAATATAAACCGAAGTAGGTACGGTTGATGTACAGCGAATGGCGGCTGCCACGCGCTACCTTCGATTCACGGACTTCCTTCAGGTTGTAGAGATAGTCCATGTAGGCGTAGATTTCGTTGAAATAGGCTTCGTCTCCGAAGTCGAAATGTGCTACGGTAAAGGGAAGCGTGAGCATGCGGATCATTTCCTGGAACAGGCCGGAGAAGAAAACGATGTCTTTTTCCGTATCGCTGGGATGGATCATTTCGAGCTGCGTGTAAATTTCGCGGCGGCGGGTTTCGTCGGCCAGGATGTTTTTATCCGTGAGGTGGAAATAGTTGACGTAAAAGTCTTCGGGGATTTCCTTCACGCAGCCGAAATCGAAAATGCCGACGGTGCCGTCTTCGCGCAGGAGGAAGTTGCCGGGGTGGGGATCGGCGTGAACGGTGCGGAGGTGATGCACCTGGAACTGGTAGAAGTCCCACAGCGCCTGTCCGATTTTGTTGCGGACTTCCTGCGGGGGATCGGTGGCGAGGAATTCTTTCAGGTGTTTACCGTGGAGCCAGTCCATGGTGATGATCCTGTCAGACGACCATTCCGGGTAATATTCCGGGAACACGAGGTTGGGGATGTGGGCGCACCGGGCGCTGAGCTCCCGCGAGCGGCGGAGTTCCAGCCGGTAATCGGTTTCTTCGAGGAGCTTGGATTCGATCTCTTCGAAATACTTGTCCATATCCACTTCGTTCATGCCCACGATCCTTACGGCGAAGGGTTTCACGATGCGGAGGTCGGATTTCACGCTGCTGGCTACGCCGGGATATTGAATTTTCACGGCGAGGGGCTTCCCGTTTTTCTCCGCTTTGTGGACCTGCCCGATAGACGCCGCGTTGGACGCTTTCAGGTCGAATTTATCGAAAAGCTGGGAGGGCGGCTGGCCGAGGGTTTTGATGAACGTATTTACCACGAGCGGCCCCGACAGCGGCGGCGCGCTGTATTGGCTCATGGCGAACTTGTCTGAATAAGCCTTCGGCAGCATGCCACGGTCCATACTGAGCATCTGCGCCACTTTCAGTGCGCTGCCTTTCAGGTGGCTGAGCGTATCGTAGATGTCTTCCGCATTGTCGTGATGGAGCTGCTCTTTGGAAACCGTGGGGTCCATGAGCTTGCGGGTGTAATGTTTGATATAATTGGTGCCCACTTTCAGCCCGGTGGTCACGAAGCGGCCGGCCCGCTCCACTTTGCCGGTGGGGAGGTGTTGTTGTTCTTTCATGGCGGTCGCTATTTCCGGGTGAACATGAATTTACCGAAATCGATCAGGCTGTCGATCGTATTGCTATGGATGAGCTCGAAGCTCAGGTTCACGGCCTTTTCGATGGCCGCGTCCGTCAGTTCGAACTGCTCGCTCCTGTCGCCGATCCAGTATTTGAGGACGAACAGGGCCTGCACCCAGAATCCGTGCACGTACTGGTCGGAAATGTACTTTCTTTCCTTGATCTCGGCGGTGAGATAGCCTTCTTTCACGAGGCCGGAAGCGTATTCGTAAAACGCCTTTTTGAATTCCGACAACTGCCGCAGCTGGCTGAGCGGCAGCTGCGAACGGCGGTATTGCTGGAGAATGTAGCTCCTGTCGTCCTTCAGGCGTTGCACCCAAAGGAAGTAGAAGGCGAGGAGCTTTTCCCGGGAAGAATACTGCTGGTAGGTTTCATCGCCCTTCAGCTGGTCGAGCGTGCGCTGGAAATAATCCAGCCAGATATCCGCCTCCAGGGCTTCGAAATTGCTGTAAAACTGGTAGAATTCCGCCTCCGGCACATCGAGGATTTTGCAGAGTGCGAACACGGAAACAGGCGCCTGGCCATTTTCAAGCCAGTAACGCTTGTACGCATCGCGAATGGATTGTTTTTCCATAATCTTTTTCGGTTTAAGAAAATGAATCGAAGGGGGAGGAACGGGTTATGAAGCAAAATTACGGCACCAATCGATACGCCCGTCAAACCATGTGGAAAAAATTTTCTGAATGAGGTGGGAAATGAAGCGGGGTGGGGGTTTGACGTGAATTGTTAATTTTTTCCAAAAGGCCGGAACGGGAAAGAATTGTAATATTGGGACAAACCGGAATACATGCAAAAAAGATTCGCCGGTCTGCGGACCGTCATTTACCGCGTGCCCGATGTTGCGGCGGGCAAGGAATGGTATCGGAAAGCATTTCAGACCGATCCCTATTTCGACGAGCCCTTTTACGTGGGCTTCGAGATCGGCGGCTACGAACTGGGCGTTCATCCGCTGGAGCCCGGGGAAGCGCATCCCGGGACGGGCGGCGTGGAAACCTATTGGGGTGTGGAAAACGTCCGCGAAGCGTATGATTTCCTCCTTTCGCTCGGCGCCACTTCGCATTCCGCACCGCAGAACGTGGGCGGCCCCATCGAAGTAGCCACGGTAACCGATCCCTGGGGCAATATCATCGGGTTGATTTACAATCCGTTGTTCCAGGTGAAACCATAAAAAAAGGGCGCTTGTACGGCGCCCTATTTTTATGGAATGCGATAGGGGTCAGGATGCCGCGGCAACGGGACCGGCCTGTTTCATGGCGGCTTCGGTGGTTACCTGGCGGTTGAGGAAGTACATCATGACCATCGTGATCAGGAGCGCCACTGAAATCACGTACCCCAATACGGGATAATGTTCCAGGTACCCCGTTTCCGTGGAGTGCACGATGCGGCTGGCCGCCACTGCGGCAATACCGCCGGAAAGCTGCTGTATGGCAGCGTTCACGCTCATGAACGAGCCGCGGTCCTGCAGCGTGGGCAGCGATGTCATGGTCGCCTGCATGGGAATGATCCGCGCGAAAACGGCGACCATCATCAACACGTTGATGATCAATGCGAGGTAGAACGGCGTCAGTCCGCGGTTCGTGTAAATCAGCACCATGACGAGCGTCAGCGAACTGGCGGCGTAGAAAATGTTGGCACGGCCCACTTTGTCGGACAGTTTCCCGATGATGGGCGATACCAGCAGGTTCGCCAGCCCGGAAGCCATGAACAGCAGCGTGATGTCGTGTTTGGAAATGCCCATGTTGTGTTGGGAGAACGCGTTGCCGAAGGGCATGAGCATGTACCCGCCGGTGGCGATGAGCACGGTGGTGAAGAAAGCGAGCCGGTAGCGCGGGTTCTGCACCGTATGGGCGAGGTGTTTGAATGCGTTTTTTTCGGTGCCTTTGCCAAGGTGGCCGGTGATCGGTTTCATGAAATAACCCAGCATCAGGCCGAGAAGGGTGCCGAATACGGCGATCATCCAGAAGGGGAAATGCCAGTTGAAGCGGATGGCCAGTTCCCAGCCGATGGGGATGCCGAGGATCTGGCTGAGGGCAAATGCCATCTGGGTGTAGCCCATCACCCGGCCACGCGTTTCGGGGCGGAAAAGGTCTACGATGATGGCCATCCCGATAGAGCTGATCACCCCGCCGAAAAGCCCCGTCACGATGCGCGCCACGAGCAGCGAAGGATAATCGTTGGCAAGGGCGCAAAAGTAAGTACCGATGATAAAACCGGTGTAAAATATCATGAGGATCTTCTTCCGGTCGAACTTATCGGCGAAGCCTGCCGTTGCGATGGCGGAAATGCAGGCGCTGAAAGGATATGCGGCCACAACCA
The DNA here is from genome assembly GCF_050277495.1 of Chitinophaga sp. NPDC101104. Taxonomy (NCBI): domain Bacteria; kingdom Pseudomonadati; phylum Bacteroidota; class Chitinophagia; order Chitinophagales; family Chitinophagaceae; genus Chitinophaga; species Chitinophaga sp. NPDC101104. Next base: position 271,517 of record NZ_JBNNSF010000005.1, read on the forward strand.
TGCCGAACTGTTTGGCGGAGAAATCGTGCAGGAGGATTTCGCCCAGGGGGTTCATGACCATGAAATCAAGTACCACGGTGAACTGCATGAGCGATAATAGCACGATCATGAGCACCTGGTAGCGTGTAAACACGCGTTCTTTGGGAGCGTTTGTTGTCATTGGAGGTTTTGAATCGTAGTGTGTGTCTGTTGTTGCAAAAAGTTAATCGGGCAATTCCTCGCATAAATAGCCGCAGGCTTCCACCAGCCGGATAATGGGCGTGGGGTCGGGGTTGCGGGTCTCGATGCGGAGCACTTTGTCGGTGTCTTCCCGGTCAACGGTCCATTTGTGAAGGCCGGGCGCCTCGTCGAGGACGGGGGCCACCAGCCGGAGGTCTTTTTTGAATCGAAGGTTGGTCCGGAATACGAGCACTTCCATTCCGGATGCCGTTGCATAAGCTGGGTTCATGGCGTCAGGTTTAATGGTGATTGGATAGGTTACAAATCATGCGGGTTTCAGGGCTTTGAGCACTAACTGGAGCGTTTGTTCCATGGCTTCCGGCGTGAGCTCGAACGGTTTGTGGCCGAACGTTTTCTCCTGCGTATGGAACTTGATCAGCTGGTACAGCGGCGCGAACGCTATCGACCAATACACTTCGAAAGGCAGCTCGATCAACTCTTTCCGGTTTATCGCATTGTGCACGAACCTGCCCATCACATCCTTGAACGACGCATAAATCTTGCCCGAAACCTTGTTGTACAGGTGCGAATACCGCATCTTTTCCAGGAATTCCACATCCAGCTGGTGCTTCATGAAGTGGTTGGCGCGGTTCTGCCACTGCTTGCGAAGCCCTTCTTCGAAATGCATCTCGGGATCGAAATCCTGGAGGCTTTCCGCCAGCATGGTATCCGCTACGCGGTAAGTGACCTGCAGGATGAGGTCTTCCCGGTCCTTGAAATAAATGTAGATCGTAGCGGGCGATACACCGGCCGCACGGGCGAGCTTGTTCACCCCAAACCCGTCCAGCCCTTCCCTGACGATCATCTCGATCGCCTGCTTGTGGATCTCGCATATTTTGTTTTCATCCCTCGGTCGCATGATGCCACAAAGATAAGTGAGCGTTCGCTTACTTTTAAAATATTTTTTTGGCTGGATGGGTTGAAATGCGGGTTGGGAGGGATGGGTGGATTGATTTTCAATGGTACGGAATGAAAAAAGGGCCGCCCTGGAAAGGCGGCCCCATGCTTTGGCGATCCTTCCGGCTTTCGGCCGTCGGGCAGCGCGTCAATATTTTTTCGGTAGACATTCCGCAGCCAGATCGCCGGCTGCAGTCCGGCCGGCCCGGGTGCGGAATGTGGGCCGGACGCCGGTGAGGCATCCGGCCGCTCGGCCGCCTGGTTCGCGCGCCAGGCGGCTTGCCTGGAAAGGTTGAGTACGCATGCGGACGTTCGCATGCCTGCATATCTTCGTTCCTCCGGCGGCCCGGTTGCCGTTCGTCAGGGTCTTGGAAACTGGTAGACGTACACGTTTACCCAACCGCCTTGGTGAGGAATTAAAAAATGAATGGGAATTAAAAATTTGTGAAGAAAGGTCAGCAGGGCGGGCGGAAGATGGCGCCTGCGGCGGGAGAGGGATAGCGTTCGTCCACCCATCCCGTAAAGGGTTTCGCCACTGCGCCGGAGACGGCGGGGCGGGGGCTTTCGGTCTGCATCACAACGTCTGCAAACTTCAGCGTAACGGGGGCAGAAAGCATCTGCCGCTCTTCCGGCAAGGCGTTCCCGAAAGCGGCGGCCATGATCTTCGCGCAACCGCAATCCTCCGCGAAAGCGCGGTGGTCGATCACGTAGGCTTTCACCATACACTGCATGTACCCGGTGATCCGGGTCCCGAAGTGAACGCTGGTGAGCGCCAGAAGACATATGGCCAGGAAGGAACGCAAAGCAACCTAAATATAGTAAAAAAATTGGGGATATGAAAATACCTTTTTCCCGATCGCGCAACTCAATTTCCCGATACGATCACCCCGGGCGCCCGCACTGTTGCATTTTTGCAGAACATTTTTGCTCCATATGAGAAAGTTAGTAGGGAAAGTTCATCTTTGGCTGGGTCTGGCGTCTGGGTTGATCGTATTCATTATCAGCATCACCGGCTGCCTGCTGGCTTTTGAGTGGGAGTTGCGCAGCCTGTTCGGCAAACAATGGTTCCACCTGGAGCCGGGCGCCAAAACTGCGCAGGCAGCCCCGCTTCCCCCGTCTGCCCTGCGCGCCATCGCTGAGAAAGAATTGGGCAAAACGGCGCAGGGCATCATCTATGGCGGCAAAAATTATTCTTCCGTGGTGCAGTTCTACGGCCGGGGGGAAAACGCTTATTATCAGCAGGTTTTCGTCAACCCTTACAATGGAAAGGTGTTGAAGGTGTGGGATGCCAGATCGGATTTTTTCCGCGTGGTGCTGGAAGGGCACTTCAGCCTGTGGCTTCCCCGAAAGATCGGCCAGCCCATCGTCGCCTATGCCACCCTCGTTTTCTTCGTGCTCCTGGTGTCGGGGCTCGTGCTCTGGTGGCCGCGCAACAAAGCAGCCCGCAAGCAGCGCTTCTCCGTGAAGTGGGACGCGAAGTGGAAACGCAAAAACTACGATCTGCATAACGTGCTAGGCTTTTATGTAATGAGCATTGCCCTCATCCTCGTGATCACCGGCCTCGTGTGGGGCTTCAAGTGGTGGAGCAACGGCCTGTATTACGTGACCACCGGCGGCAAATCGCTCTCCCAGGCCGTGATCCCCATTTCAGATACTACCCGCCTCACACCCGGCCATTCCGTAGCGCAGAACACCGATATCGTTTGGGCCAGGGTTTGGAAATCGAAGCCCGCGGAATCGGGCATGTCGATGTACTTCGGGGCAGACAAAGATCCGAAAGCCGCCATCAGCGCAACCATCAACCACCGTCCCGGAACTTATTACAAAACGGACAACTATCTCTTCGACCAATACACGCTGCAACCCCTCAAAGCCACAGGCCCTTACGCCGGCAAATATGCAGAAGCGGCCATGGGCGACAAATTGCGCCGCATGAACTACGATCTGCACGTGGGCGCCGTTTGGGGCCTGCCGGGCAAACTGCTGATGTTCTTCGCCAGCCTCATCTGCGCCAGCCTCCCCATCACCGGGCTCTGCGTTTGGCTCGGACGGAAAAAGAAAGCGAAGAAGGCAAAGAAAGTCCCGCTGAAGCAGGCGCCCGTTCAGCCGCAACCCGCATTATCTTAAATTCCTGCGCGCTGGTGCCGATAAAAGCAGTAAGTTTAGCAAATGAAAACATCTGCTGCCTACTGGCGGGAAACACTCCAATTGACACAACATATCGAAGGCGGCTCTTTCCGTGAAACTTACCGTGCACCGATGGCCATCCAGCCAGACGGGTTCGCCGGACCGAGGAACGTTTCCACGGCTATCTATTTTCTGCTGGAAGACGGCGACTTCTCCGCTTTCCATCGCATCGCATCAGACGAAATGTGGCATTTTTACGATGGCACACCGCTCCATATTTATGAAATCCGGCCCGATGGTACGCTGAAAGTTCACCTGCTGGGGCGTAACATCCGCAAGGGAGAACAGTTGCAGGTATTGATCCCTGCAGGCAGCTGGTTCGCTTCCAGCGTCGAGGAATCGGGCGGATATTGCCTGGCCGGATGCACCGTGGCGCCGGGGTTCGATTTCGCCGACTTCGAACTGGCCACCCGCGCTACACTGGGCGCAAGATTCCCGCAACACGCCCAACTCATCGCTTTACTTACCCGGTCATAAATATTCACCCGGGATTTTTTCATGGACGGGAATGCAGTTTTCTTGTCCGGATTTTCTATTTTTCAGGTTTAATCAATTGATATGAGCAGAAGAAATTTTCTCCGTCAAACCGCCATACTTTCCTCCGCCGCGCTCCTGCGCCCGGCGCTCTCCTGGGCTTCGGCCGATCCGTTTCCCGTGGTGCGCGTGCCCGAAGCGCAGCGTAAGTTTCGCAGCAAAGCCGTAGAAGATGCCATCGCCGCCGTGCAGAAAGGTGTGAAAGACCCCGAAATGGCCTGGCTGTTCAATAACTGCTTCCCCAATACGCTCGACACCACCGTCGAATACACCTCCGAAAACGGAAGGCCCGATACTTACGTGATCACCGGGGATATCGATGCCATGTGGCTGAGAGACAGTACGGCGCAGGTTTCGCCGTACCTCCAGCTGGTGGCCAAAGACAAGGATCTCCAGCATCTCATCGCCGGGGTGATCAATCACCAGGTGAAATGCATCCATAAAGACCCCTACGCCAACGCGTTCTACAAAGACGAGAACAAACGCGGCGAATGGGCGTCAGACATCACCGACATGAAGCCCGGTATCCACGAGCGCAAATGGGAAATCGATTCGCTCTGCTATCCCATCCGCCTCGCTTACCTCTACTGGAAGAAAACCGGCGACACTTCGCCGTTCGATACCGCCTGGAAGGAATCCATCGCCCTCACCGTGAAAACGTTCCGCGAGCAACAGCGGAAAAACGGCCCCGGTCCTTACACTTTCCAGCGGACGACCTCCTGGGCAACGGACGGTGTTCCCCTCGCCGGATACGGCTACCCGGTGAAGCCCGTAGGACTCATCTGCAGCACGTTCCGCCCGAGCGACGATGCCACCATCTTCCCGTTCCTCATTCCTTCCAACTTCTTTGCCGTAGTGAGCCTTCGCCAGGCAGCGGAAATCCTCACGGCGCAAAAGCTCGACGCTTCCCTGGCCGCGGAATGCCGCGCATTGGCCACCGAAGTGGAAAACGCACTGAAGAAATACGCCGTAACCACGCACCCGCAATTCGGAAAAGTATATGCGTTCGAGGTGAACGGTTTCGGCAGCTTCAACCTCATGGACGATGCGAACGTGCCCAGCCTCCTGTCGCTGCCCTACCTCGGCGCGGTGAGCCCGAACGATCCTGTTTATGCGAACACGCGTAAAATGATCCTCTCTTCCGAAAACCCATTCCATTTTTCAGGGAAAGCGGGGAAAGGGATCGGCAGCCCGCATACGGGAATGGACCGCATCTGGCCCATCAGCCTCGTGATGCAGGGGCTAACGAGCAAAAGCGAACCGGAAATCCGCGAATGCCTGCGCATCCTCAAAAGTTGCCACGCCGGCAAAGGTTTCATGCACGAATCTTTCCATAAAGACGATCCCGCACAATTCACCCGTTCATGGTTCGCATGGGCCAACACGATCTTCGGCGAGTTCATCTGGAAAGTATTCAACGAACGGCCGCATTTACTGCAATAATTACTTACATTTAATTATTCACGCACCCGACCCCCCGTTTATGGAGCGAAAGCCAGAAGGAAACGCATATTTTATTACACGATGGCAATCCCAGATCAAAAAGGGATTGTTCGAATATATTATTATGCTGCTGTTGCAGAAAAAGGAACGGTACGGGTATGAATTGATCAGCGAAATCAAAAAGCTGGCAGACATGGATATTGCCGAAGGCACCATCTATCCGCTGCTGAGCCGGCTCAAGAAAGAAAAACTCGTGGAATCGAGGTGGGTGGAGATGGACGAAGGCGTTCCGCGAAAATATTACCAGCTGACCGACCTCGGCAACGAATACCTGGAAACGATGTATCAGTATCTCGGCGAACTGATGCAGGCCATTACCGACCTGAAGCATGTTTAAATTAATTCCCGGCAGATGAACGGCGACAAGAAATATATCCTCTCTCTCGATCTCGGCTCCAGTGCTGCGGGCGCCGTGCTTTTTTCCCGCGAGGGACAGGTGGTGAGGCAATTGCAGAAAGAATACGAAAAATATTATCCGCAACCGGGCTGGATCGAAGTGGACCCGAACGAGATCTGGTATACGATGCTGTCGGTGATGGAAGAACTGATCGCTTCGGCGGGCATCCGGGCAGACGAGATCGCCGGGATCGGCATCGCCAACCAGCGTGAAACCACCGTGATCTGGGATAGGGAGAAAGGGGAGCCCGTGTATAATGCCATCGCCTGGCAAGACCGGCGCACGTCCAAACTGGTAGACGAATTCCGTTACCAGGGTTTTTCCGGGCTGGTGCAGCGCAAGACAGGATTGATCCTCGATGCTTATTTCTCCGCCAGTAAAATTTCCTGGATCATCGATCACATCCCCGACGCGCGCCTCCGGGCCGAACAGGGGAAACTCGCCTTCGGGACGATCGACGCCTGGCTGATCTGGAAACTGACCGGCGGAAAGGCGCACGTCACGGATCTGACGAATGCGTCGCGCACGATGCTCTTCAACATTCATTCCCTGGAATGGGACGAAGAGCTGTTGCGCCTGTTCAACATCCCCCATCAATTATTACCCGCGATCTGCTCCAACAGCGAGATCATCGGCTATACCCAACCCGGCCTCCTCGACGCCGCGATCCCCATCGCCGGCGTAGCGGGCGATCAGCAGGCCGCCCTTTTCGGGCAAATGTGCCTGGAGCCCGGCATGGTAAAAAATACTTACGGGAGCGGGTGCTTCGCACTGATGAACACCGGCCCGAAACCCGTCACCTCCGATAACCACCTGCTCACCACCATCGCGTGGAAAATCGGGGACGAAACGACTTACGCCCTCGAAGGCAGCGTATTCGGCGGCAGCTCCGTTTTCCGCTGGATCAGGGATGGACTGGGGCTGATCGAATCCACCGCGGAGATCGAAGCGCTGGCGCAAACGGAGCCCGACAATGGCGGGGTAATGTTCGTTCCCGCCCTGTCGGGATTGGGTACCCCGCACTGGGACCCCTACGCCCGCGGCATGATCATCGGTATCACGCGCGGCACATCCTCCGGCCACATTGCCCGCGCTGCGCTGGAAGGCGTAGCCCTCGGCATCGCCGATGCGCTCGACGCGATGGAGAAAGACAGCGGTCGCGCTATCCGTGAACTGCGGGTAGACGGTACTTCCGCCACTTACGATTTCTTCATGCAGATGCAGACCGATATCCTGCAATACCCCGTTATGCGCCCGGCCGTTATGCCGGCCAGCGCCACCGGCGCCGCATACCTCGCAGGCCTGGCCACCGGCTTCTGGACCCTGCAGGAAATCCGCGAACGATATACGATCCAGCGGGTTTTTGGCCCCGAAGAACAGCCCGGCCCCGCCCTGCGCGAACGCTGGCAGAAAGCTGTAGCCCGCGTCAAAAACTGGGACTTCTAGATTTCTGGTAACCGGTGCCCGGCACCCGACTTATATTCATTTCACGACATTCGAAAAGCAGGCATTCCCGGGGCATAAAACCCCGGGAATGCTTTTTTACCCCAACCGTCCGGAAGGGACAATGCAGCAGTAATATGGCAAAGGGAACAAATCCCCCCTGTCCGCGTTAATATTGTAAACCCCTGACATGCAATGACAAGACAAAATTTACCGGCAGTATTCCAGATTTCCCGGAAATAGCAGGTAAAAACGATTAATTTTGCCAGTATCGGAATACGATGTATATTGTATAATAATGCCTTGAATCCAACAGCGAAAATGAACCGTTTAGAACAACTGCAGCAACTCGGGGAAACCAGCGAATGGGATGTAATCGTGATCGGCGGGGGCGCCACCGGCCTGGGTGCCGCAGTGGAATCCGTGACCCGCGGCTACAAAACCCTGCTCCTGGAACAGTCCGATTTTGCCAAATCCACGTCCAGCAAAGCAACGAAACTCCTTCACGGCGGCGTCCGCTACCTCGCACAGGGCGATGTTGCCCTCGTCCGCGAAGCCAGCATCGAAAGGGGGCTCCTCCTGAAAAACGCCCAGCACCTGTCCCGGAACCTGTCTTTCGTCATCCCCGCCTACAGCTGGTGGGAAGGCATTTTTTACACCATCGGCCTGAAAATGTACGACTGGATGGCCGGGCGCCTCAGCCTGGGCAGCTCCAAACATATCTCCCGGAAAAAAACACTCCATCTATTACCCGGCCTCAAGGAAGACCACCTCACCGCCGGTATCCTGTATCACGACGGACAATTCGACGATGCCCGCCTGGCCGTAAACCTCATGCAGACGATCTACGATAAAGGCGGTGTAGCACTTAATTATGTGAAAGTCACAGGGCTGGATAAAGATGCTGCCGGCCAGTTGAACGCCGTCAGGGCAACCGACACCGAAACCGGGCGCCAGTTCACTTTCCGCACCAAAGGCATCATTAATTGCACCGGCGTGTTCGTCGACGATATCCTCGAGATGGACGACCCCGCCGTCAAACGCAAGATCGTGGCCAGCCAGGGCGTTCACCTCGTGCTCGACCGTTCGTTCCTGCCGGGAGACAATGCGCTCATGATCCCCAAAACTTCCGACGGGCGCGTGCTTTTCGCCGTTCCCTGGCATAATAAAATTGTTGTCGGCACTACCGACAACCCTGTCAACGAAATCAGCCTCGACCCCGTGGCCATGGAAAAGGAGATCCAGTTCATCCTGGAAACCGCGGGTCAATACCTCGATAAAACGCCGCAACGGTCAGACGTAAAAAGCGTATGGGCGGGCCTCCGGCCGCTGGCCAAACCCGAAAAAAGCGAGAAAACGAAAGAAATCTCCCGCAATCATAAAATCATGGTTACGCCTTCCGGGCTCGTAACGATCCTCGGCGGTAAATGGACGACCTACCGGAAAATGGGGGAAGACGTGGTAGACCGGCTGGAAAAGGTGAAAGGATGGGCCGCCACGGAATCCGTGACCCGGAGCCTCGCCGTCCACGGCGCTTCCATCAAACTCGACGAAAACGATCCTTTATATTTCTACGGTGCAGACGCGCAAACCGTGAAAAGCCTCAATGGTGGCGGAAAATTGCTCAGCGAATCGCTGGGGATCAACAGTAACCAGGTTATTTGGGGCATCCGTTCCGAAATGGCGCAGACGGTGGAAGACATCCTCGCCCGCCGTACCCGTGCCCTTTTCCTCGACGCCGAAGAGGCCGTGCGCATCGCGCCGGAAGTAGCCAGGATCATGGCTGCGGAAACCGGAAAAAACGGGGAATGGGAAACCCAGCAGGTACGCGATTTCCAGGAACTGGCCAAAACGTACCGGCTGAGTTAATGTAAAAGGATTACATCCATTTAACTTTTTCTTCAAGAGGCTTCACGCGCCGCCCGGTGCGTGGAGCCTCTTCGGTATAACCGAGGTAGAGGAACCCCATCACCTTGTCTTCGTCGCGCAGCCCCAGGTAGTCCTGCATGGCAGGGGAGTAGGTCATACCGCCCGAGCCCCAGTACACCGCAATGTTCTTAGCAGTGGCCGCGAGCCAGAGGTTTTCCACCGCGCAGGCCGTTGCCGCCACTTCCTCGATCTCGGGGATCTTCGGGTTGGCGCCGCGTCGCATCACCACGGCAATCACGTGCGAGGCCAGGTCGCCCTGGGTCTTCAGTTTCTCGTAATTCCCGGGGATGAATTGTGCGGAAGGCGTGAATTGTTTGTACAGCTCCGCGTGGTCGGTACAGAACTGTTGTACCTTTTCACCGCCGTATACCATAAAGTACCAGGGCTCGGTGAGGCCGTGGGTGGGCGCCCAGTCGGCCAGCTGCAGCAGTTCGCGGATGGTTTCGTCGTCGATCTTCTTTCCGTTCATGGCCGTCGGTTTCACCGTACGGCGGTAAAGGATGATGTCCTGTATATTATTCGTCATGCGTTGGTTTTACTGAGTTGTGCTTTCAATTCTTCGGGAAGGCGCGCCACTTTACGGGCGGTATAGTCGAAGCAGACCATCCCGGTTTTGGCTTCGGCAAGGAGGGTGAGTTGTCCGCCACGGAAGGTGCTGAGGCTGTAAAACAGGTCGAAGCCCACGGAGCTGAACTCCCCGGCCGTCACTTCTACTGTCAGTTGATCGCCGTAAAATCCCTCACCTTTATATACGACGGCCAGGTCGGCCATGATGAGCGCGGTGCCGAGCGCCTTCAGCTCCGTTGCCCCGAAAGAAGCGAGATAGCGGACGCGCGCTTCCTGGAGGATAGACACGATGGCATCGTTGCCGAGATGCCCGCCATAATTGATGTCCGTGATGCGGACAGGCAGCTGGGTGACGAACCGGTAGCTTTCCGGCATGTCTATTTTAACTCTTGCCATGGCGTTCCTGTAAAAAAGCGATGAGCTTTTTGAAGGCCTTCGCACGGTGACTGTACTGGTTTTTCTCGCTCATTTCCATTTCGGCGAAAGAGCGGTCGCCGCCGGCCGGCTTGAAGATGGGATCGTACCCGAACCCTTTTCCGCCCGACCTTTCGGTGAGGATTTCGCCTTCGGCCACGCCTTCGAACTGGTGCTCCACGCCATCGAGGAACACGCTGATAACGGTGCGGAACCGGGCGGTACGGCTGTTGTTGCCTTCCAGGAGACGGAGCACTTTTTCGATATTATCGTCTGCGCTCTTGGCTTCGCCGGCATACCGGGCGGAAAGTACGCCGGGCTCGCCGTTGAGGGCGTCGATCTCCAGGCCGGTGTCTTCCGAAAAGGAATCCTTGCCGGTCATATTATAAATAGTGAGCGATTTCTCGCGGGCATTCTCTTCCAAAGTCGGGTGCGGCTCGGGGATATCGATGTCGATCCCCGCTTCGCGGAGGGTGACGATGGAGAACTGATCGCCCAGCATGGAGCGGATCTCTTTTACTTTATTGTCGTTGTTCGTCGCAAAAACCAGTTCCATATGATTGTTTATATACCGAATAATTGTTTGAGTCCCATCCAGAGGCGGCCTTTCAGTGCCTTGTCGGTTGCAATGAGTTGCAGATCGTCCGAATACAGGACGGGGATGCCGGTGAAGGAGCCGGTCTGGTAGGGTTGGGCGGGCGGAAGGCCCAGGTTGGCGGGGTCGATGGCGAAATGGATGACCTGGCGCGCGGGGATCTGCCGGAGGTAATCCTGCAACCGGAGGCCGGGATAATTTGCTGCATTGACCAATGCAACATCCTGCATGCCCAGTTTGCACGCATTTAATATATTGGCGAGGAGATTAAACGTTTCTTCGCTTAAATACGCTTCGCTTTCGTTTTGTATCAGCAGCAGGATGTTTTTTTGATTTTCGCCTAAATATTTGATTTCAGGCAACACTTTCGCCTCGGCTGGAACAACAATGATTTCCTCCGGAATGATAGGCTGGTGGTACATTTGCGCCAACAGAAACGGGTCCAGCTGTAATCGCTCAAGGCTCATAAATATTGAATTAATACTTAATGTGATAATCCCATGTGTGGGAAAAAACGTTTATTTGCGGATCGTTCGGTGGAACGGGACCATGCAAATGAGCGTGTAAAAATATTGAGATAAAATTGATTAACCATGATGGCAGTAGAATATCCCACCGCTAAATCTACCGTGATGGAAGAAGCGAAGCAGAGGATTAAGGTGACGAAAACCTCGCAGAGCAGGCTCCCCGAGGTAGATTTCGATCACCTGGTATTTGGGAAGAAATATGCAGACCATATGCTGGTGGCGGATTTCGACGGAAAAGAATGGAAAAATGCGGAAATCGTCCCCTTCCAGCCCTTCTCCGTAAGCCCTTCCAACGCCGCCTGGCATTACGGGCAGGCGATTTTTGAAGGGATCAAGGCGTATAACGATCAACAGGGCAACCCCATGATCTTCCGTCCGTACGACAACTATGCCCGTTTCAACAAAAGCGCCGAGCGGATGGGCATGCCCGAGGTGCCGGAATGGCTGTTTATTGGCGGCATGGCCATGCTGATCGACCTCGACCGCGGCTGGGTGCCTTCCAACGAAGGCTGTTCCCTGTACCTGCGGCCGTTTATGATCGCGATGGACGAGTTCATCGGCGTTCGGCCTTCGGACACATACCGGTTTGCGGTGATTAATAGTCCCTCGGGCCCTTATTTCAACAAGCCTATTCACCTGCTGGTGCAGGACAAATACATCCGTGCATTCCCCGGAGGCGTGGGCTACGCGAAAGCAGCGGGCAACTACGGCGGGGCGATGTACCCGACCATGCAGGCGCGCAAGGATGGTTACGACCAGATCTTGTGGGTGGACGGCGCGGAACATAAGTGGCTGCAGGAATGCGGTACCATGAACGTGTTCGTGATCATTGGCAACCGTGCCATTACGCCTGATCTCACGAACGGGACGATCCTGGCGGGCGTGACCCGTACCAGCGTGATGGACGTGCTGGCCGATATGGGCCTGGAAGTGGAAGAGCGCCCGGTTTCCATCGAGGAAGTGGTGGCGGCCCACCAGAACGGTACCCTGCGCGAAGTGTTCGGGACGGGCACGGCGGCGAGCGTGGCGTATGTGGAGCAGCTGGATTATAAAGATCACAAGATCAGCCTGGATACCACTAAATATGAAGTGGGGCCGGAGGTTATCGAGCGTTTGGACGCGGTGCGGACGGGCAAAGTGGCCGATACGCGGGGCTGGAATTTCATAATCGACTGATAACCAGTAGATGTTCATATAGGAAGCCGGGTTGTGTAAGCGCAGCCCGGTTTTTTATTTTGGGGATATCATGTATATAAAGGAGTGGGCGGGGTGCTTGCAGGGCACATGGAATCGTCGTATCTTTGCGGCCTTATGACGCTTTCGGTATTCAAAACGACTTTGCAGCACGACGTGCCGCCGGCGGGGTTAACGCCCGCTTTGCTGGCGATGTGGTGGGACGGCAAAGGTAATTGGGACCGGAGTCACGATATCGCGCAGGAAGACCATTCGGGTGCGGGGTCGTGGGTGCATGCGTACCTTCACCGGAAGGAGGGGGACGCGGGCAATGCGGCGTATTGGTATGCCCGGGCGGGGAAGCCTGTGTTCCGGGGTACTGTAGAGGAGGAGTGGGACCAGCTTTCGGGGGCTTTATTGATGGAAAATACCCGTTAATTGGCCTTTTTCGGAAAAAACTTCCTTGTAATTTTGTAATGTAATAGGGAAGTGATACCTTTGCCCTCCCAAATTCCCTTTATCGGGAACATCGGGTTTCATTGTAAAACGTAGTAAAATATAAAATAGGTAAGAATGCCTACTATACAACAATTAGTAAGAAAAGGAAGAGAAATTATCCGGGCCAAATCCAAGTCCAGAGCGTTGGATGCTTGCCCGCAGCGTCGTGGCGTATGTACCCGTGTGTACACTACCACTCCGAAGAAACCGAACTCCGCACTGCGTAAGGTTGCGAAAGTGAAGCTTACCAACAAAGTGGAAGTGATCGCTTACATTCCGGGTGAAGGCCATAACCTGCAGGAGCACTCTATCGTACTGATCCGTGGTGGCAGGGTGAAAGACCTTCCGGGTGTTCGTTACCACATCGTTCGCGGTAGCCTCGATACTGCCGGTGTGAAAGACAGGAAGCAAAGCCGTTCCAAGTATGGTACCAAAAAGGAAAAGGCTAAAAAATAATTTGTAATAAATAGTCGAAATTTTTCAAATAAATGAGAAAGCAAGCTGCGAAAAAATTACCCCTGGCTCCCGATCCCAGGTTCCAGGACAAACTGGTAACCCGTTTCGTGAATAACATCATGGAGCAAGGAAAAAAGAGCATTGCCTACCGTATTTTTTATGATGCGGTTGACCGTGTAAGCCAAATGACCAACGAAAACGGTTACGATGTTTGGAAAAAAGCGCTTAGCAATGTAACTCCTGCGGTTGAAGTACGTAGCCGTCGTATCGGTGGTGCTACTTTCCAGATTCCCGCTGAAGTTCGTCCCGACCGTAAGGTGTCTCTGAGCATCAAATGGCTGGTTCGTTATGCAGGTGACAGAAATGGTAAGAGCATGGCTGAGAAACTGGCGAACGAGATCGTAGCCGCCAGCAAAGGTGAAGGTGCCGCTTTCAAAAAGAAAGAAGATACGCACCGTATGGCTGAAGCCAACAAGGCATTCTCCCACTTCAAGGTATAACCATTCCGTTTTTTTAAGACGGTTTGTAAACATATTACAGGCTGATCCGGTATTCCGGGTCAGCCTTATGTTTTTGGGCTTTTCCCATTTGTTACCGCTGTTTGAGATAGCTTGTTTTCCGGATTGGCCTTGGTTTTATGCTATCCCATTTGTCAGCGCCAATTGAGACATCATTGCTTCCATGGCCGCATGCCGAAGTGCTGAACCTGATGGCCTATTCCCGTATCATGCTGAAGGAGTACCTTCCGGCCCGGTTAAGTTCTAAGCTCCCCACTTGTTTCACTATTCGGGATTTATAGTGCAGTTGCATGTACATACATCCCAACTCCATTTTCTACGTCTATACAGCCGCCGGATCCAGGTATAATTGAATATGGCTCCCTTTCGTCATGAATTCAATATTTCGTTTCCTCTTTTCAATTTCTCCTTTCAACTTGAATGGTAGAAAAGCAGATGCATGGCTTTAGGTACATTTCCTTGTAAACCCATTGTTTTAACCCCCTCACGACCTTTCGTTCAGCTTTGAAAACTGCGGGCCGAATGGTGGAAATCAAAAACGTAGGTACATATCCCTGTGAACCCATTGTATTAACCCCTCACGCCCTTTCGTTCAGCTTTGAAAGCAGGGGCCGAATGGTGAGATCAAAAACGAAGCTCCAATTCAATCTCTCAACCAGGTCATGTATGTTGCAGCAGTTGTTAATCTTTCCTTCAGTGATTGGTCTGATGAAGATGCGCGACCGGATGATCGAGACATTTCCAACAATGGAGATACCAACAAAATCATGGCAACCGTGGCTGTTGCAGCATGCAGTTAAACAACTCGAAAATTACTCGTTTTAGGGGCTCAACAACAGCAGGGACAAGACTTTTATCAGATAAGAACACCAGCAGAACTTAACGGGATAACCGGGAAAAGGTACGGATCATGATTGCTGCCGGGCGCAGGTATAATGGAAGCGAATCGTAACTGTTGATCGAAATGACAGGAAATAAAAATGGCCGCCTCCATAGGAAGCGGCCATCATAGCATGGCTAAACGAAGTTTGTGTTACTTCACATTCACCAGCACTTTTATTTTTCCTGTTCCGGAAGCGAGTTCCTGGAGGGCTTTACCGAGTACCTGGCCGGTTTTCACTTTGTCGGGATCGGCTTTCATGGCGTAGCCGGGCCTGCTGGAAGTTACGAGGAGATCGCCGCGGGAGATGGGGCCGCCTTCGTCGCAGACTTTGGTGGGGATAACGCCCACTACGCCCATGGGTACCTGTCCTTCCACTTCGTCCGTACCTTCCTGTTCGGTCAGCAACACGCCGGGTTTGGTGGCGTAAACGCCGGCAACGAGGGTAGAGTAGGGCTGCGCGGATTTTTCGACCATCCGGTCTTTGCTTTTGGAAATCACGAGCACGTCTCCGGTTTCATAGGTGTTGAGGTCGCCATGAACATCGAATGCTTCGGCGATGTCTGCCCCGCTGTTTTGGGTACCACCGTTGAAGAATCCGCGGCCAGCTTTGTTTACGCGGGCCACATTCGCTCCTACGTTTCTGAATACAGCGATATTGCCGGAAGCACCGCGGTGGTCTACTAACAGCGCACTACCGGTGCCGTCGTTGCGGACGTCTAACGTTGTCTGACCATTGGCGGTATTGAAGTTGGTGAACCGCCCGGCCCGTCCGGTACCGAAGTTGGGTGTCCAGCCATAGATCGCGGTGCCGGAGCCATCGGCATTGGCCTCTACCGCGTTGCCGTCATTGGCATTCGCTACAATGCCTTCGCCCGTACCATTCGTCAGTGCGATCAGGGCAGGGCGCGGGTTGGTGGCATTGGAAATATAAAACAATCCACCCGTACCGCCGGTTCCGTCTGCGCGGCCGTAAATGCCGGCGGTGCCGAAGTTGGCGAACTGGGAGTTAACGACGCCTACCACACCAGCGGAAGTGCCCAGGGTATTATCAACTGTGAATTCTCCCGCGTTGCCGTTCCCAACGGTTTTGGACGTGATTACGGGATTATTGTTGTCTTCGTTGAAGATCTCGAACCGTCCTGCGCGGCCTTCGGAAAACGAGGGGACCCATCCATAAACGGCGGTACCGGTTCCGTCGATATTAGCTTCTACCGCATTACCGCCTTTACCGGCGTTGGCGGTGATGGCGTTGCCGTTACCGTCGGTGAGCGCGATCAGGGATGCGCCGTTACCGGCAGGGTTGGATGCATAAAACAGGCCCGCCCGGCCACCGGTCCCGGAAGAAATCCCGAATACGCCGGCTGCGCCAAAGTTGCCGAAGATGGTATTTACTTCCGCTCTAACGGCAGCGCCTACACTGTTGGTATTGTCCAACAGGAAGGAGGAGGCGTTGCCGAGGGTATTGTCGGGAATGTTGCCCAGGCTGTTGGACACCACTTCCAGGATGTTGGCATCCGTATTGGCGGAATTGAAATTTTCGAATCGTCCTGCACGGCCGGTACTGTTGTTCAGGCCTACCTGTCCAAGCACCCCTATACCTGTATTGGATGTATTGGTAGCGATGAACCCACGCACGCCATATCCACCGCCATCGTTTCTACCAACCACTGCACCGGCGATATCGCTGGTGGTTCGGCCAACAACCGCTTCACCGCCGCCGTTGTTATCGCCTACCACACCCGCACTGGTCTGTGCACTGGTGATGCCATGAATACCGAAACCCGCAACGGTAGAAGCTCTTACGCCGGCGCCATTCCCTGTTGTCGTAACATTGACAACGGTGCCGTTGCCCACCGTATTGGCGACAACCACATTGTTGCTGTTTGCATTATTAAAAATGGAAAAGTTGGCTGGAATGCCGTTGTTGCTGGTTGCATTGAGCCCTGTCCCGGTATTACTATTGGCATATACGCCATAACCGTTTGCGGAAGCGTTTCCATAAACGCCCAAACCATTCGGGGTAACACCGTACACGCCCCAGCCGGAGCCGTTCTGCGATCCATACACACCAATCCCCAGGCCTCCGGTGCCATTATTGATCCCCCGCACGCCGGCAGAAAAGCCCCCGGGCGAAGCGGAGGTCACGATCCCGCGCATCGCCGTAATATTACTGGTCGATGTATTATTAACACCTTCCACCGATGTGCCGTCTCCGTTATTGGTAATGGAAAACAGCGTAGCCGCATTGTTTTCAACCGCAGCGTAGGGGAGCGTAAGCCCGCCGCCACCGGCATTATCCGCTGAGGGTATCCAGTTCACGCCATCGTATTTCAATACCTGACCGGCTACCGGCGCCGTATTGGAAACGGGTATGGCCTGGATTTTTGCGACGATGGGGTTGGGATAATTTCCACCGAGATCGCCACCAGCTGCGCCATTCGGAGGCAGGCTCGTCGGGATAACTCCTGCCGCGAGCTTGGGCAGGGTGATGGAACCATCTGCCACTTGCGCGGTACCTACTGCGTCGTTAGCGATGGTAGGATTGGGATAGGTTCCGCTGAGCGATCCACCTGCGGCGACACCGTTAATGTCTCCGGCAGGTCCTTGCGGCCCGACTGGCCCGGCAGGCCCAATCGGCCCAATCGGTCCGGCAGGTCCAACGGGCCCGGCAATTCCGGCAGGCCCAACAGGCCCTTGCGGCCCCACTGCACCATCAGCACCGGCAGGCCCAACGGGTCCTTGCGGCCCGGCAGCGCCAACTGGCCCGACTGGCCCTTGTGGCCCCACTGCGCCATCAGCACCGGCAGGCCCCACAGGTCCTTGCGGCCCGGCAGCTCCAACTGGCCCTGCAGGCCCTTGCGGTCCTACTGCGCCATCAGCACCGGCAGGCCCTACAGGTCCTTGCGGCCCGGCGGCTCCAACTGGCCCTGCAGGCCCTTGCGGTCCTACTGCGCCATCAGCACCGGCAGGCCCTACAGGTCCTTGCGGCC
>NZ_JBNNSF010000005.1:289341-290825 GCF_050277495.1 Chitinophaga sp. NPDC101104
CGGCCCGGCGGCTCCAACTGGCCCCACAGGCCCCTGCGGCCCAACAGCGCCATCAGCACCAGCCGCGCCAGCAGGCCCAACGGGTCCTTGCGGGCCAGCCGCTCCCACGGGGCCAGCAGGTCCCACAGGCCCTTGGGGCCCAACAGCTCCATCAGTTCCAGCAGGCCCAACAGGTCCAACAGGTCCAACCGGCCCGGCGGGGCCGGCAGGCCCTACAGCGCCAGCAGGCCCGATCGGCCCTACAGGTCCAACCGGCCCGGCCGCTCCTACAGGTCCGGCAGGCCCTTGTGGTCCAACGGCTCCATCAGCGCCCGTAGGCCCGATCGGCCCAACCGGTCCAGCTGGCCCTTGTGCTCCGGCAGGCCCGGTAGCGCCGGCAGGTCCCACAGGGCCAATAGCACCCACAGGTCCCACAGGTCCGGCAGGCCCTTGCGGACCGGCAGGGCCAGGGTTACCGTTCGCAGCAAATTGTGCAAAGGGAACGCTCATGAGCTGGTTGGTCCCCAATGTCTGGAAACCGCCGCCCGTATTCACTTCCACTTGAAGGAACTGGTTGGCGTTGCCCCAGGGAACACCGGCGAAAGTACCGGTAACAGGCGTACCGCGCCCCACCTGCAAAGTGAACAGGCCGATGGCATTGGTGGCCGTATTATGTGTTTCCTGGTATTGCATGGCGCCGTTGGGGCCGCCACCGCGTACGGAAAACCGTACGCTCACTGCCTGATTGGCCAGCACTGTGCCGTTACTGTTTCGCGCAACTGCCTGGTAATTGATGCCCGACAGGCCCGACTGGGCGTAACTGCCCAGCGCGATCGTCATGCAAATGAATATGGTGAATAACGTTTTCTTCATCGTGCTCAGTTTTTAGGGGTATTTACTTTGGCTTTCTCATAATGGAGCGAAGGTTCCTTGCCTTGCGCATTGAGGTCAACGGGCTTTACAGCGGCAGCTTTATCGCTTTCTTTTTTCGCAGCGTCCGCACCTGATGCGTTGGATGGAAGCTGTGTTGCGCCTGTATTCTTGTTCAGGGGCTGGCTCTTTTTGAAGGTAGTTGCCGGGCCCGATGGGCTGCCGGGGAAAATGTGTTGCCGCAAAGCCTGTTTACTGGTAATGAGTGCTTCCGGAGATTTGGCCGTTTGGGTTTTGAATGTTTTCGGGATGCCTTCCTTGAATAGCCGTTCTTTAATGCTGCGGCCATCTTCGGGCGCTTTTTGGGCGTATGCTCCGGCAAATACGGTAAGGAGCAGGAGGGAAGTGAGTATGAAAAATCTGTACATGGATAGGTGATTTATCATTGAAAAGAAAGGTTTCGGTTATTTGTTATCCCTGAAAGGGGTGTACATAATGGTGAAGTTCATGCTCTTTCGCTGGCGGAGGCTTCCTCCGGTGGGCACGAGGTAGGCGAAGTCGAGCTGGAATCCCTGCACCCTCACGCCGAAGCCCGCCGAGAACTGCTGCCGGTTGCCTTTGGCGGGGTCTTCGTA
>NZ_JBNNSF010000006.1:0-5067 GCF_050277495.1 Chitinophaga sp. NPDC101104
TACGAAGACCCCGCCAAAGGCAACCGGCAGCAGTTCTCGGCGGGCTTCGGCGTGAGGGTGCAGGGATTCCAGCTCGACTTCGCCTACCTCGTGCCTACCGGAGGAAGCCTCCGCCAGCGAAAGAGCATGAACTTCACCATTATGTACACCCCTTTCAGGGATAACAGATAATAAACTTTCCTCATTACCGATAAAGCACTCGTCATGAATAAAACTCTCATATGCATCATTCTCCTGCTGGGCACTGCGGTTACGACCGCAATGGCGCAGCAGCCGGCAAGGAAGGCCGAAGATGGTTCAAGCATCCGTCAACGCATGTTCAGCGATTACGACCAGGCCATCGCGAAAATCAGGGCCAGTCAGGCTGCTGCCGCAAAGCCCAGTGAAGCGACCATTTCATCGCCGCAGGCGCTAAAGCAACATATTTTCCCAGGCTCAAACGGTGTTCCGCGGAATGTGACGACGGGAGCGAAAAAGGAGAATGCCGCTGGTGCGAAATCCCAGGGTGAGTTGCCCAGCAATTTGTCGGCCGCAGCAGCCAAACAGAAAATCCAGGATTTGAAAAACGAAAAAGTGGCGCCGGCGAACCTGGGGGCACAGGGCGAAGAGCCTTCGCTGCACTTCGATGCCAGGGAGGCCAAACGGCAGCTCCAGGAAGCTAATCCAACCAAAACCGGAACAGAAATCAAAGCCAGTCCGCTGCAACCCCAAAAAACAAAAGCGCCCAACCCTAAAAACTGAGTACCATGAAAAAATCACTATACATCTTCATCATTTTAATGTCGGCAGCCATCGGAAGTTACGCGCAAAGCGGGCTTTCGGGCATCAATTACCAGGCCGTTGCGCGCAACAGCAATGGCTCCGTGCTGGCCAACCAGGCGGTGAGCGTACGGTTTACCGTGCGAGGCGGCGGGCCGAACGGCGCCGTGCAATACCAGGAAACGCATAATACAGCTACCAATGCCATCGGCCTGTTCACCTTGCAGGTGGGGCGCGGAACGCCGGTCAGCGGCACCTTTGCGGGCGTTCCCTGGGGCAACGCAAATCAGTTCCTTCAAGTGGAAGTGAATACCGGCGGCGGTTTCCAGACACTGGGGACCAACCAGTTAATGAGCGTTCCGTTTGCACAGTTTGCTGCGAACGGTAACCCTGGCCCTGCCGGTCCGCAAGGCCCTGCGGGACCTGTAGGCGCTGCCGGACCGGTTGGGCCGGTTGGTCCGGTTGGACCTGCCGGTGCTGTGGGCCCTCAGGGACCTGTGGGCGCTGCGGGGCCTGTTGGACCGGTTGGGCCTGCGGGCGCTGATGGTGCTGTTGGGCCGCAAGGGCCTGCGGGGCCAGTGGGCGCAGCCGGGCCAGTTGGACCTGTAGGGCCGGTTGGGCCTGCGGGTGCTGTTGGCCCTCAGGGGCCTGTGGGCGCTGCAGGGCCCGTTGGACCGGTTGGGCCTGCGGGTGCTGACGGTGCTGTTGGGCCGCAAGGGCCTGCGGGGCCAGTAGGCGCAGCCGGACCCGTTGGACCTGTAGGGCCAGTTGGACCTGCGGGCGCAGTAGGCCCCGCCGGGCCTGTCGGACCTGCCGGACCGGTTGGTGCCATGGGCCCTGCCGGACCTATCGGACCCATCGGGCCCGCCGGGCCAGTCGGGCCTGCCGGACCTGCGGGTGATATCAACGGAGTGGCGGCCGGCGGTTCGCTGGCGGGCACCTATCCCAATCCCACCATCGCAAACAATGCTGTGGGCACTACCCAAGTAGCGGATGGATCCATCACTTTGCCCAAGCTCGCGGCAGGAGTTATCCCTACGAGCCTGCCTCCGAACGGGGCTGCGGGTGGCGATCTTGCGGGAAACTATCCCAATCCCAACGTTGCCAAAATCCAGACCGTACCGGTTTCCAATGCGGCACCGGCGGCAGGACAGGTTTTGAAATTCGATGGCGTGAACTGGACGCCGGCGGCCGATAATGCCGGTGGCGGCGGGCTTACGCTCCCCTACGCTGCGGTTGAAAACAATGCGGCTACGCTGTTTTCCATTACCAATAACGGAGACGGCACATCGGTGGAAGGTGTTAATAATACAGCGACCAGTAATATTACGGCGATGCGCGGGATCGTGAGCTCCGCTTCGCCCGGAGGCTTTTCTGCCGGCGTGCGGGGGATCAATAATGGTACCGGCGGACTTGGCGTAGGGGTGTACGGTTCGCAGAACGGTTCCGGCTGGGGCGTTTACGGCGTAACGCCCAATGGTTTGGGCGTGTACGGCAACGCATCCGCAAATGGGTACGGCGTATATGCAAACAGCAATACCGGGACGGGCCTCAATGCTACCAGTAATAACGGGATCCCGGCTAATTTTTCCATCTACAACAATGCAAACAACAACAATGTGGTTGTCGCCAATACGGTGGGCAACGGTACCGTTGTCAATGTTACGACAACAGGGAATGGCGCCGGTGTAAGAGCCTCTACCGTTGCGGGTTTCGGCATACATGGCATCACCAGTTCTGTAAGCAGTGCGGGTGTGGTAGGTGATAATAACGGCGGCGGTGAAGCGGTTGTTGGCCGTACCACCAGCGACATCGCCGGTGCAGTGGTTGGTAGAAACGATGGCGGTGGATATGGCGTCCGCGGGTTCATCTCAACCAGTACTGCTGGAACGGCTGTAGGCGTGTTGGGACAGGTGGGCCTGAACAACAGTACCGGCCGTGCAGGACGATTCGAAAACTTCAACACCACCAATACCACCGGCAATACGCTGGAAGTGGAAACCAACGGTAATGGCAATATCCCGGACAATACGCAGGGCAATGCCGCGTCTTTCCTGGTCAACAATACGAATAGTGTAGCCGCCGCCGTGAGAGGCGAAGTGAAAACGATCTTCGGGAACTTCGGTGCAGCGGGCATCTTCGGGATATCTTCCGGGACGGGCGGTTTCGCGGGATTGTTCCATTCGTCCAACGTCAGCGGTAACGGCCCTGCCGTGGTAGCGATCCAGGATGGCAATGGCAACGCGATCACTGCTAACGCCAGCAAAGACGGCAATGCGGTGGAAGCGAACATCGATGGAGGCGGCAATGCCCTGTATGCATGGGTGCCTTCTTTTGCGACCGGCCGCGCGGGACGGTTCCAGATTTTCAACGAATCCAATAACAACGATGTGATCACGGTAAAAACCATAGGTAACGGTATCGCCGGGAACTTTATGGTGGACAAGGTGACCGGGACTTCTCCAGCGGTAAGAGGGGAAGTGAATTCCCAGTTCGCCAACTTCGGCACTGCGGGCATTTACGGGATTTCTTCCGGAACCGGTGGTTTTGCGGGACTTTTCCATGCGAGCAACCCCGCGGGTAATGGCCCGGCGCTCATCGCGATCGCGGATGGTAACGGTAACGGTATTACTGCGAACGCGTCCAATACCGGTGACGGCGTGGAAACTACCGCCGATGGTACCGGCAGTGCACTTTTTGCCTGGGTCCCCAACTTCGGTCAGGGACGTGCGGGCAGGATGGTCAACTTCAATACCGCCAATACTAATCCCGTATTGACGGTTGAACAGCATAGCAATGGCTCTATCGCGCTATTCAAATCCGGCAATCCAGGAACAGTGAACGTAGCGCGCATCAACTCTGCCGGCCGCGGTTTCTTCAACGGCGGAACGCAGAACAGTGGCGCCGACCTTGCCGAGGCATTTGACGTGGAAGGCGCCATGAGCGCATATGAACCGGGCGATGTGATGGTCATTTCCACCAGCAGCGACCGCAAAATGGAAAAATCATCCGAAGCCTATTCTACCCTGGTAGCCGGCGTTTACGCCACCAAGCCGGGCGTTTTGCTGACAGAACAGGAAGGTGTGGAAGATGTGACCGAACAAGTTCCCGTGGGCGTTGTGGGCGTTATCCCCACCAAAGTCTGCGACGAAGGCGGCCCCATCCGCCGCGGCGACCTGCTCGTTACTTCCAGCAAAGCCGGGTATGCCATGAAGGCCGACCCGAAGAAACTGCAACATGGCCAGATCCTCGGAAAAGCCCTGCAGGAGCTGACTTCCGGCACCGGAAAAATCAAGGTGCTCGTGAATGTGAAATAGTTTTATCATCAATAAAAACCGTACGCAAACTTTTTTGACGAGAGCAAGGGTATATGTATGGTTTTGTGTATGGCTGCCTCTTCTGGGGCAGCCTCTTTTTCTCTTCCTTTTTTATGATTCATCCAATGTCATTCATTGTTAATTTTTTATCTTACGTTTCGATTGGAGCTATCTATACTTACGGAATACGATACCCCCAGATCTTCCACCCTCACTTAACCATCTTTGTTGAAAGGACGCAATGCAGCCCTGGCTGCGCCTATTTACCTTCCCGCCTATACGAAATCATTGTTTTGATTGTGAGCATGCATGCCCGGATGGGGCCTGTCCATTTTATCCGATTACCGCTGAAAGCTGCCGTTAGCACCGGAACCATTTCAACCGTCTTCGCAATTACTTTTTGGACCCTGTGATTTGATGTCTGTCCCAGCCTCGAAACGGCGAAGCCATGCAATCCATTCAGATCGCACAACCCAGTATTCATAACCCTTTGATATCCTCTCTTTATGAAGACAAGTTCTACTAAACACCTCTTATTGGCCATGTTCCTGGCCATATCGTGGCTGCCGGCCCGTTCGCAGCTGGTACTGGTCAGACAGGTGGCCGCCTCCTCGGGAGGGTCCGGCATCATCGGCGGTATACAGTTCGATTACACCATCGGTGAAGCCGTTATTACTCCGCTGGCCGCGGGGCCCATCCTGCTCACACAGGGTTTCCAGCAGCCGGAGATCGTACCGCCCCTGGCTCCGGGAAGCAATCCCATCCTGGATTTCTCCCTCTACCCCAACCCGGCCCTCACCACTTTCAAGGTACAGTTCAGCCTCCTGAACAATGCCACCGTCACCTTCCTGCTCATGAACACGGCCGGACAGGTCATGTACCAGGACGTGCGCAACTACGCACCGGGTAAGGTCGTCATTCCCACTTCCGTTGACAAGCTGGCATCCGGTATTTATACCGTCATCCTGAAGGTCAACCAGTTCGTATTCAC